>NZ_JBWKDV010000003.1:0-947437 GCF_056435825.1 Streptomyces sp. NPDC043876
GGTGCGGGGGGCCGTCGGGCGCTCACGGTGCAGGAGGAGATCTTGTGCCTGGCCTTCGCCGAGGTGCTGGGTCTGCCCGAAGTCGGCGTGGAGGATGACTTCTTCGAACTGGGCGGGCATTCGCTCCTCGCGGTGCGCCTGGTCAGCCGGATCCGGTCCGTGCTGGGTGTGGAGATTGAGATCCGCACGCTGTTCGAGTCGCCCACGGTGGCGGCTGTGGCTGCCGGGCTGGCCGGTGCGGAGGCGGCCCGGATGCCGCTGACGGCCGCAGAGCGCCCGCAGAGGGTTCCCCTTTCCTACGGGCAGCGCCGGATGTGGCTCATCGCCCAGCTGGAAGGCCCCAGTGCCACCTACAACATCCCGGTCGCCGTGCGCCTTTCCGGTGCTGTCGACGAGCAGGTCCTGAACACCGCTCTGCGGGATGTTCTCGTACGCCACGAGGTCCTGCGCACGGTCTTCCCGACCGTGGACGGTGAGCCTTATCAGCGGATCTTGGACAGCGAAGAGCTCGACTGGCAGCTGGCCGTGGCCGACGTGACGCCGGAAGAACTGCCCGCTGCTGTCGCTGAAGCGGAGCGGTATGAGTTCGACCTGTCCGCCGAGGTCCCGATCAGGGCGTGGCTGTTGCGGGCGGGTTCCGAGGAGCAGGTACTGGTCGTGGTGGTTCACCACATCGCGGGTGACGGCTGGTCCTGGGCCCCGCTGGCCAGGGACCTGTCCACCGCCTACGCCGCTCGCGGCGAGGGCCGGCTTCCCGACTGGGAGCCGCTGCCAGTGCAGTACGCCGACTACGCGCTGTGGCAGCGCGAAGTACTCGGTGACAGCGAGGAACCCGACAGTCTGGCCGCCCGCCAGGTCGCCTACTGGCGCGAGACGCTTACCGGCCTGCCCGAAGAGCTGGAACTGCCCTTCGACCGGACCCGCCCGGCCATAGCCAGCCACCGGGGTCACCGGGTGCCGCTGGTGATCCCCGCCGGCGTGCACGCGCAGCTCCGAGAGGTCGCCCGTGCCGAGGGGGTGACCATGTTCATGGTCCTCCAGGCCGGTCTGGCCGTACTTCTGTCCAGGCTCGGTGCGGGCACCGACATCCCCATCGGCGCCGCGAACGCCGGCCGTACGGACGAGGCGCTGGACGACCTCGTCGGCTACTTCGTCAACACCTTCGTACTGCGCACCGACCTGTCCGGCGACCCCACCTTCCAGGACGTGCTCGCGCGGGTCCGGGAGGCCGGTCTGGGTGCGTTCGCCCACCCCGACGTGCCCTTCGAGAAGCTCGTCGAGGAGCTGTCCCCGGCCCGCTCGATGGCCCGCCACCCGCTCTTCCAGGTGATGCTGCTGCTCGAGAACACCGCCCAGGCGGTGCTCGACATGCCGGGTCTCAGCATCGGCCGGGGCCCCGGAGCAGCGCCGGCCGGCGACCCGGCGGGCACCTCGACCGTGAAGTTCGACCTGGATGTGAACATGGTCGAGCTCCTCGACGGCGACGGCGCGCCCGCCGGGATGCACGGCGCGATGACCGCCGCGGCGGACCTGTTCGACCCGGCCTCGGTCACCCGGATGGCCGAGCGCCTCGTACGGGTACTCGCCACGGTCTCCGCGGAGCCGAGAGTCCGGGTCAGCGCGGTGGACGTCCTGGACGAGGACGAGCGCCGGCGGATGCTCACCGAGTGGAACGACACCCCCCTCGAGGTGCCGCACACGACGGTGGTGGAGCTGTTCGAGGCCCAGGTCGCCCGTACGCCCGACGAGGTCGCGCTCACCTTCGGTGACGTGCAGCTGACGTACGCCGAGTTGGACGCGAGGGCGAACCGCCTGGCGCGATACCTGATCGGGCGGGGCGTCGGGCCGGAGTCGATCGTCGCGGTCGTCTTCGAGCGCACCGTCGACCTCGTCGTGGGGCTGCTCGGCGTGATCAAGGCCGGGGCCGGATACCTGCCGATCGACCCCAACTACCCGGCGGACCGGATCGCCTATGTGATCGCGGACTCGGGCGCGGTCTGTCTGCTGTCCTGCGAGGGCATGCGCGACCGGCTGAGCGAGTTCGAGGTGGGGAGCGCGGAGCAGACTTCCGTACCGGTCGTACTCCTCGACGACCCGGTGGTGGCCGATGAGCTGGCCGGTTTCCCGGACGGCGTCGTGGCCCAGAGCGAGCGGACCCGGGCCCTGCTGCCCGAGCACCCGATGTGGGTGATCTACACATCCGGTTCCACCGGCCGGCCCAAGGGTGTCCTCGTGGAGCACCGGGCGATCGTCAACTTCCTGGAGTCGATGCAGGACCGGTTCCCTCTGAGCGCGGACGACCGGCTGCTCGCCGTCAGCACGCACGGCTGCGACATGGCCGGCTTCGAGTTCTACCTGCCGCTGGTCAACGGTGCGCGACTGCTGCTCGCCGCGCAGGAGCAGGTGCTCGACCCGTGGGCGCTGCGGGAGCTGATCCGCTCCGCCGGGGTGACCATGGTGCACGCCACCCCGAGCCTGTGGCGTGGGCTGGCAGCCGACACCGGCGACGAGGTGGACTGGACGAAGGTGCGGGCGTTGATCGGTGCGGAGGCCCTCCCCAGCGACCTGGCCCGCATCCTGCTCGCCAAGACGCCGACCCTGACGAACCTCTACGGCCCGACCGAGACCACGGTCTGGTCGACCGCCAAGGAGCTCAGCGGGGACTCGGCCGACGCGTCGTCGATCGGCGTCCCGATCGGCAACACGCAGGTGTACGTGCTGGACGAGCGGCTGGCCCCGGTGCCGACGGGCGTCGCCGGCGAGCTGTACATCGCAGGTCAGGGCATGGCACGCGGGTACCTCGGACGGCCCGCTCTGACGGCAGGCCGGTTCGTAGCCTCACCGTTCGCCCAGGGCGAGCGGGTCTACCGCACCGGGGACGTGGTGCGCTGGACCGCGGACGGCGACCTGCAGTACGTGGGCCGCTCCGACGACCAGGTGAAGGTACGCGGGTTCCGCGTCGAGCTGGGCGAGATCGAGGCGGTCGTGTCCGCGCACGCCTTGGTGGCCCAGGCCGTGGTGCTGGTACGGGAGGACACCCCCGGTGACAAGCGGCTGATCGCCTACGTGGTGCCGGAGCGGGACGCGGCGGCCGAGCAGCTCCACGGGCTCGGCCAGGCGGTGCGAGCGCTGGTACAGGACCGCCTGCCGGCGTACATGGTGCCCTCGGCGGTGGTCGTGATCGAGAAACTGCCCCTGATGCCGAACAGCAAGCTGGACCGCAAGGCGCTGCCCGCTCCCGACAGCACGGCGGGGGAGGAACCGCGCAGCCGTGCGGTCACCTCCTTCGAGGAGGGGCTGTGCGAGGCGTTCGCCGAGGTACTCGGCGTGGAGACGGTCGGCGTGGACGACGACTTCTTCGCGCTGGGCGGGCACTCCCTGCTCGCCGTCCGGCTCGTGGACCGGCTGCGGGAGCGCGGCGTGTCTGTTGCGGTCCGCGACCTGTTCGCTGCCCCGACGGTGACCGAGCTGATGAAGCGGATGAGCCTGTCGTCGGTCCGCGACGCACTCGACGTGCTGCTGCCGATCCGGGCCGAGGGCGCCAGGCCGCCGTTCTTCGCGATCCACCCGGCGGGCGGCCTGAGCTGGTGCTACATGCCGCTGGCCCGGTTCGCTCCGGCCGACTTCCCGCTGTACGGGATCCAGGACCGCGGTCTGGACGGCACGACCGAACTGGTCGGCTCCGTCCGGGAGATGGCTGCGGACTACGTCCAGCAGATCCGCTCCGTACAGCCGCACGGTCCGTACCACCTGCTCGGCTGGTCCTTCGGCGCCGTCGCGGCGCACGAGATGGCCGTCCAGCTGCAGGACTCCGGCGAGGAGGTCGCGGCGCTGGTGATCCTCGACCAGTACCCGTGGGAGCCGGACCCGGAGCCTTCGACCGACGCGGACGGCGAGTCCGCCCACCGGGACGAGGCCGCCGAGCCCGAGCCGGACGACGAGGAGACCCGCCTGGAGCGGCTCACTGAATTCGTACGGCAGCAGGCCGGCGACACGCTCGGCGCGACGACCGACGAGGAGTACCGGACCATCGCGCGGATCGTCCTCAACCACCGTGTGATCCAGCGGGAGCACGAGCACGGACGGTTCGACGGCAACGCGCTGCTGATCGTGGCGGAGGAGGGCAAGTCCGAGGACTTCGCCGCGGGGGCGTCCTGGAAGCCGTACGTGACGGGTGAAATCGTGGAGACCGGCATGAAGTGCGCACACCACGAGCTGGCCAAGCCCGAGAGCCTGGCCGGAGTGTGGGAAGCAATCTCGGAGTGGCTCGGCCTGGAAGGCTGATCCACCGACCGCGGGGGCGGTCCGACGGCTTCGTGCCGTTGGGCCGCCCCGCCGCGTTCATGCCGGATGCGGCAGGGCAGCAGGCGCGCGAAAAAGGGTGGCCACCCCTCGGGGCGACCACCCTGTGCGTGCGCGGAAGGCTCAGACCGGATCCAGGACGGCCGATACGAGGCTCGGTTCGACATTGCCGCCGCTCAGCAGTACCCCGACATCAGTGCCACGGCCGGCGGAGTACTGCAGCGCGGCGGCCAGAGCGGTGGCCGCCGCGGGCTCGATCACCAGCCGGGCGTGCAGGAAGGCGACGCGCAGCGCATCGGCTATGGCAGATTCCTCGACCGTGATCACGGTGGATACGCTCCGACGCGCCAGGTGGAAGGGCAGACTGCCAATCCGGTCGGGACGCAGTCCATCGGCGATGGTTTCGAGCGCGGACACTGTCACCGGCTGCCCCGCGCGAAGAGCGGCGCCGAACGCCGGTACCGACGCGGGCTCCGCCCCAACCACCGTCAGGCCCTGCCCGGAGGCCGCCAGGCAGGCGCCCGCGATCGCGCTCCCGCCACCGATCGGCACCACCACGGAATCCAGGCTCACGCCTTCCGCGGCCACCTGCTTGATCAGCTCCGCGGTGGCACTGCCCTGACCGGCAATCACATCGGGGTCCTGGTAGGGGTCTACTACGTCCAGGCCGTGCAGTTCGCGCAGCTCCTCGACCACCGCCTCACGTTCGGCGAGCACCGTACCTGCGAGCACCACCACGGCTCCGCTGTCGCGAATGCGCCTGACCTTGATCGGTGCCGCGTCGGAGGGCAGGACCAGCACGGCCGGGAGCCGGTGCTCGCGGGCGGCCAGCGCCACGGCGATGGCGTGGTTCCCGGTGCTCTGAGCGATGACCCCGCGGCTGCCCTCTGAGGCCAGTCGCTCGACCGCGAGGAGCGCGCCGCGTACCTTGAACGATCCCCCGCGCTGGAGGTTCTCGGCCTTGAGCCACAAACGGGCGCCCGACAGAGCGTCCAAATGGTCGGAGCGAACTACAGGGGTCCGCCATACCCGACCCGCCAGGCGGTCCGCGGCACGATCGATGTCCATGCTGGTGAGTTGCGGAATCTCGTTGCCCGGCGATATGGCCAATTCTTCCCGCGTCCATGCATGACCCACTGAGGGCTCCTTATGAGGGCGAATCTGCGAATGCCGCAGACATGCCCGTCATCCTGGCATGGAGGTTCTCCCAGCGGAATGTTCGCACCGATGTCCGAGCTGGAAGTGGTAATTCCTTCAAAGACAAAGGGGTTGGCCGCTCAGCTCGGGAGCTCCACCAGGCCGCTTTCGTAGGCGATGATGACCAGCTGGACCCGGTCGCGGGCCTCCAGCTTCGATAGCAGCCGGGTCACGTACGTCTTGGCCGTCGCGATGCTGATGAACAGGCGGGCGGCGATCTCGCTGTTGGACAGACCGGTGCCGACGAGGCTGAGCACCTCGCGTTCCCGGTCGGTGATGGCGGTCAGTTCCCGCCGCTTCCTGGGCGCCGCCGTGGTGCCCACGGAGAAGCGCTTGATCAGGCGGCGAGTGATGCTCGGAGCAATCAGCGCGTCCCCCGCAGCTACCACCCGGATCGCCGAGAGGATGTCGTCCACCGCCATGTCCTTGACGAGGAACCCCGATGCGCCGGCACGTAGCGCCCCGTAGACGTAGTCGTCGTCGTCGAAGGTGGTCAGCACGATGACTTGCGCCCTGCTGGGCCCAGCGATGACCTGCCGTGTGGCCCCGATGCCGTCCATACCCGGCATGCGGATGTCCATCATCACCACGTCGGGGTCGGCACTCACGGCGAGTTCGACCGCCTCGATGCCGGTGCTGGCCTCCGCCACTACCTCGATGTCGGGGGAGTCGGTGATGACCATCTGCAGGGCGGCCCGGATGAGCGGCTGGTCGTCGGCGAGCAGAACACGGATGGTCATGAGATTCCTGACGGTACGGGGAGGCGGGCGGCGACCCGGAAGCCGCCTTCTGGGCGTGGTTCTGCACGGAAGTCCCCGTGCAGTAGGTCGACTCGCTCGCGCATGCCGATGAGTCCGTAACCGGAGCCCGAGCTGTTGCTGCGGCCGGGCCCGCTGTCCAGGACCTCGATGGAGAGCTCGTCGTCCTGACAGTCGATGGACACCTGGCAGGAGCCCGCCGCGGCGTGACGCACCACGTTGGTGACCGCCTCCTGGATGATCCGGTAGGCGGACATGTCGATTTCCGGGGGAAGTTGCCGCCGCTGGCCGCGCCAGCGGACATCGACCCGTACCCCGGCTTTCGTTGTCCGTTCCGCCAGCCGGTCGATGTCCGCGAGGCCGGGCGCCGGATCGAGCGGTGCCGTCTCCGCCTGCTCCCCCGGCTGCGCCTGACGCAGGGCTCCGAGCATCCGGCGCAGGCCCGACAGGGTCTCCCGGCCGGCGGCTTCGATCGCCTGCAATGCGGCACGGGCGGTGGTCGGCTGGGTATCGATGACCCGGCTCGCCGCACCGGCTTGCAGGGCGATGATGCCGATGCTGTGCGCGACCATGTCGTGCAGCTCGCGGGCGATACGCAGTCGTTCCGCGGTGACCGCCTGGGTGGTCAGCTGGGTGCGCAGTGCCTGGGCATGCCGACGGTCCTCGCGTACCGAACGCCCGATCAGCCAGGCGACGACGGAGGCCAGCACCATGACGAGTACGGCAGAGGCGCCGAGGCTCGCCCCGAGCAGCAGCCGGGTGAGCAAGTAGCAGGACATCATGCCGAGGGCCCATCCGGCGGCGGCGCGACCCGTGCGGCGCGGCTGGGTCGCGGTGATGCAGCCGAGCGCGACGTCGAAGGCCACGAACTGGGCCAGCGGGATGTCCAGCACGCTCAGCGTCGTCGAGGCAGCGACCGAACCGCCCAGCAGTAGCGCCAGGGCCGACAGGGGCCGGTGGCGCATCAGCGCGCAGGCGAGCAGCGCCATGACGGTGGCCGCGGCGATGACGAGCGTGTAGCGCAGGGGGCTGGAGCCGGGGCTCATCGGGTCCTGCCCACCCGGGAGCCTGACGTGCACGAGGATCGAGTACGCCGTGGCCGCGCACCAGGTAAGAGCCGTCCAGGCTTCCGGTGACAGGCGTTTCAGCAGCGGAAGAGGTGGCGTGGCGGACATGGACACGATGGTATCCGCCGACCTCTGAGGGGACGTCGAACCACGGGTGTACACCCGCGGTCGACAGTGCCGGAGGACAAGGTCAGCCGCCCGTCCGATGCGCTCGGGGGGCGGATTGCGGAACCATCGGAACATGATCGAAGTGAACGGACTAACGAAGCGTTACGGCGGTACCACCGCCGTCAACGGGCTGACCTTCACCGTGCGGCCCGGCCACGTCACCGGCTTCCTCGGCCCCAACGGCGCGGGTAAGAGCACCACGCTGCGGATGATCCTGGGACTGAACGAGCCGAGCAGCGGCAGCGTCACCATCAACGGCCGGTCGTTCCGCGATCTCCCGCGCGGGATGCGCCACGTCGGCGCCCTCCTTGACGCGGGGGACGTCCACGGCGGGCGGAGCGCGCGATCCCATCTGACCGCGCTGGCCGTGAGCAACCGCATTCCACGCAGCCGGGTGGACGAGGTTCTGGGAGAGGTCGGCCTGACCGCCGCCGCGGGCCGCCGGATCGGCGGGTACTCGCTCGGTATGCGCCAGCGCCTCGGTATCGCCACCGCCTTGCTCGGCGACCCGCCGGTCATGCTCTTCGACGAGCCGCTCAACGGCTTGGACCCGGAGGGCGTGATGTGGGTCCGCGGCCTGTTCCGCAGGCTTGCCGCCGAAGGCCGAACCGTGTTCGTCTCCAGCCACCTGATGAGCGAGATGGAGGCCACGGCCGACCACCTCATCGTCATCGGCCGAGGCGAGCTGATCGCCGACGAGACCCTCGCGGAGTTCGCCGCCCGCGGTACCCGGCTGAGCGTGGCGGTGGACACCCCCGACCCGGCCGCGCTCACCGCTGTGCTGAGCGCCCAGGGCGCGACCGTGCAGGCGGATGGCACGCTGCTCACGGTGACCGGCCTCACGGCCGCCCAGGTCGGCGAGTTGGCCTTCAACCACCGCGTGCTGCTGCATGAACTGACAACCCGGAACGCCACATTGGAAGACGCCTTCATGGAACTGACCGCTGACAGCGTCGAATACCTCGCAGGAGAGCACCGATGAGCACCACAACGTTGGACGCGCCGGTCAACGTCTCGATCGACGAGCCCCGCGCCCGGTTCCGCGACCTTGTCTCCGCCGAGTGGATCAAGCTGTGGTCGCTGCGTTCGACGGTATGGGCCTTCGTGGCCGCCGCGGTGGTCATCGTCCTCTTCAACGTGAACGCGGCGTACGCCGACTACAGCAACTGGCCGGGCTACAGCGAGGAGACGAGGGCCGAGTTCATCCCGAGCTGGGCCCTGCGCGACGCGTTCACCAATTTCGCCGGCAACGGGGTGATCTTGGCCATCAGTGCCATCGGCGCGCTCACCGTGACCAGCGAGTACAGCACGGGGTTGATCCGTACGACCTTTGCGGCCGTACCCGTCCGCCGCTCTGTCATGGTGGCCAAAGTGATCGTCGTCACGGTGGTCACCACGGGATACGGCGCGCTGTCCGCGGGAGCGTCCTTCTTCCTGACCCAGGCGATCCTGTCGGGGCGGCATGCCGGAATGTCGATCACCGACCCCGGCGCGCTGCGGGCCATGGCCGGCGCCGCGCTCCTCGCACCGGTGTCGGCACTGGTCGGGATGGGCCTGGGCGCGATCATCAGGCACAGCGCGACCACCATCGTCACCAGCGTCGCCATCCTGCTGATGCTGCCGATCAGCCTCAGTGGCGACCACTACTGGACGGCCCTCTTGGGTCACGCCACGCCCCATTACGCGTGGACGCACCTGATGGAGGGGGACAACATCACGTGGGCCCAGTACGCCTACCCGACGACTGTCGCCGGAGCATGGATCGTCTACGCCGTATGGGGGCTGATCGCCGCCGTGCTCACCGTGGTGGTCCCCTCCCGCCGCGACGTGTGAGGACACGGCCCCGGCGGGCCGAGCAAACACGACAGGGTGTCATCGATTACCAGAGGTCACCACCAGTACCCCCTTGCGATCGGCGCCGAGCGTCGGCCGCAGGGGGGTACTTGCGTTGACGGGTTCCGGCACCAACGGTGCAGGCGTCGGGAGCGGCCACCGGGGGACGGGTGTTGAGCGGGCTGTTCACGTGACGGCGAGCTGACCGCACGGTCACTATGGGGGCACCTCAAGATCTCCGCGTACCCCATGAGCCGTACGCGCACGGGCGCGAGCAGGCGGACCGATCCCGCGCCGTGCCTCCTGGGGCCACCCCGGCTCCAGGTATCCCTCCTCCTGATTGCGAGGCGCCATGGCCTGCCGACCGCTCCACTCCCGGTCCGCCGTCCCCCATCTCCCGGAATCAGCGGATGCCTGACGGCCGCGACGTCCTGGGGAAGCTGATCGACCTGCTGGAGGCGAGCTCCGCGTCCTACCGGATGATTCCGCACGAACCCGAGGGCCGTACCGCCGCGGCGAGCCTCCTGCGCAGGCACCCGCTGGAACAGGCCGCCAAATGCATGGTGGTCCGGGTCGCCCTCGGCAAGCGTGCCCGGCGCTACGTGCTCGCGGTGGTCCCCGGTGACCGTCAGGTGGACCTGGACGCGCTGGCCGACCGCTACGGCGGTCGCGAGGCCGCGTTCGCGGCCCGAGAGGTCGCCGAACGGCTGGCCGGCAGCGTCAGCGGTTCCATCACCCCGTTCGCGTTCTCGCCCGAGCTGGAACTGCTCGTCGACGAGGGGTTGCTGGCCAACGATGAGATCTATTTCAACGCGGGACGGCTCGACCTGTCCCTTGCGCTCTCCGTCTCGGACTACCTGGCTCTCGCCAGGCCGGCCGTCGCGCCGATAGCCGCCTGATGGTGTGGGCGGGCGGAGCCGCCGCCCGGCCCACCAGTGTTCAACTGTCGCGTCAAAGCAGTTGAACAAGAGCAGTACAGCTCGGCCGCCGGCCGTCGCCCTGTGCACGGCCGCGAGGCGCAGGGAGTATTGATCAAACACATGTCTCCGGGCCATCCTCCTTCGGGAGGCCGGCGTTGTCGTCGGCGCCTCGAACTTCAGGGCCTTGCCATTCGCTGTGGCTCTTTGTTTCTCCACCATCTGCTGCCCTGAAAAGGGCTACGGGCACACGTGCGTGCCCCGGATCGGTCCATTGTTTCCATTTCTCCTGGAGGGAGGGCGCAGATGTCTGAAGAGCAGCTGTTTCTGCGGTCCAAAGTTATTATCGAGCCGCTGGTGGACAGGTTTTTCGCCTGGCCGTACACCATTGCGCCGGTACAGGCGGCGATGAATCTGGCATTCCTCCAGGTTCCCCTGCTCGAGTCGTACCTGCAGTCACCGCAGGTCCACATCGCCGCCAGCAACAACCCCGAACTTCGTGGCGGCTATTTCATCAACATCCCCGAGGAGCGCGCCGACGAGGTGCGTGACCTGCTGGCCGCCATCAAGCGGGACCGGGCCGACATGCTGCGCTTCGCGGAGGCGATCGCCGCCGGCCAGGAGCTGTTGCGCGCCAACGCCACCGGCTTCGACCTGACCCCGCTGTACCCGAAGCTCCCGCCGGAGCTGGGCGGTCTGGTCGAGCTGGCCTACGACACCGACAACCAGGCGCAGATGCGCTTCATGGAGCCCGTCGTCTACAAGAGCAACGTCTACCAGGAGGCGCGCCAGTCGGTGCAGCTCTCCTTCGAGACCGGCATCGAGCGTCCGTTCATCCTGAGCACGCCGCGCCTTCCCTCGGCGGACGTGCTGGAACTGAACATCCCGTTCCGTCACGAGGGCCTGGCCGAGCTGTTCAAGTCCCGGGTCAATCCCACCACGCTGGCCCACCTGCGCGAGGCGCTGGAACTGAACGACGCCCAGGCCGCCCAGGTTCGCACCATGCTGACTGATCGTCCGAGCCTGGCCGAGGACCGTCACATCGAGGGCGGCGGCCGCATCCGCTACTTCGGCCACGCCTGCCTCGTACTCCAGACGCCCGAGGCCGCGATCGTCACCGACCCGTTCATCAGCGCGGACAGCACAGCCGGTGACCGCTACACCCTGGACGACCTGCCGGACTACATCGACCTGGTCCTCATCACCCACGGCCACCAGGACCACATCGTCCTGGAGACGCTGCTCCAGCTGCGCGGCCGCCTCGGGGCGATCGTGGTCCCCCGCTCCTCGCGCGGAAACCTGGCCGACCCCTCGATGGCACTGATGCTGCGCCACCAGGGCTTCAACGTGATCGAGGTCGATGACTTCGACGAAGTAGAGTTCCCCGGGGGCAAGATCACCGCCACCCCCTTCCTCGGCGAGCACTGCGACCTCGACATTCGCGCCAAGTCGACCTACTGGGCCGAGCTGGCTGGCAAGAAGGTCTTCATCGGCGCAGATTCCTCGGGTATCGAGCCCTCGCTCTACCGCTACATCAAGCAGCACCTGGGCACCGCCGACATCGCCTTCCTCGGTATGGAGTGTGACGGCGCCCCCCTGACCTGGCTCTACCAGGCCCTGCTCACCATCCCGGTCACCAAGAAGATGAGCAACTCGCGCAAGCTGTCCGGCTCCAACGCCGAGCAGGCCGCCGCGATCATGACCGAGCTGGGCGCCACGGAAGCGTACGTCTATGCCATGGGCGAGGAAGACTGGCTCGGCCACGTCATGGCCACCACCTACCACGAGGACACCTACCAGATCAAGCAGATCGAGGAGTTCATGAAGTGGTGTGCCGACCGCGGCATCAAGGCCGGCCACCTCTTCAAGCAGCAGGAGTGGCGCTGGTAGGCGCCGCTTAGCGGTACGGGAGCGTCGCCCAGGGCGGTGCACGGAAGTCGCGAAGAACGGGCGGCAGGCGTGTCCCCCCTGTGCGGCGGGCCCGGCCGACAGGCACCGACCGTCTCTTGGCCATCCTCAGGAGGTACTCCATGGCTGTTCAGGACATAGCGTTCGTCGAGTTGTACACCCGGGACAAATTGGCTATGGCCGAATATTTCGAGTCAGCCATGGGCTTCACTCGGGTCGCGGACTCGGTTGAGGTCGACCGTAGCTCCGTTCTGCTGCGGCAGGGCACCACCCAGGTGGTCGTCACGTCAGGACCAGGAACCTGGAGGTTTCTGGAAGACCACGGGGAGGGCATCGCCGACATCGCGCTGACCTGTGATGATGTCGCGGCCAGCCGAGACTCGGCGATCGCGGCCGGCGCCAAACCCGTCGGCTCCCTACGACAGAGCCCGGCCGTGACCGCCTTCGGTGACGTCACGCACACCCTGCTGCCGCAGACCGCGGAGCACCCGGGAACGGTGCTGCCCGCAGGCCGCCGGTGGACCCCCTCGCCCGGCACGTCAGCTGGGGCCGAGCGCCTGATCCTGGCCCTGGACCACATCGCGGTCTGCCTCGAAGGGGGCACCCTCGCCGCGCACGCGGACTTCTACGAGGAGGCCTTCGGTTTCTCCCGCCTGTCGGCCGAATACGTGGCCGTCGGTGGTCAGGCCATGGACTCCATAGTCGTCCGCAGCGCATCAGACCGTGTCACCTTCACCCTGGTCGCACCGGACCCGGACAAGGAACCGGGCCAGCTCGACGGCTTCCTGGCCCGTAACGCCGGTCCTGGCGTGCAGCACATCGCCTTCCTCGTCGAGGAGATCATCCCCGCGGTCCACGAGTTCCGTGGCCGCGGTGTGGAATTCCTGAGCACCCCGGACGGCTACTACGACCTGCTGGCCCAGCGGTTCGCCGGCCTGCGGATGGAGATCGAACAGCTGCGGGAGGCCCAGGTGCTGGCCGATCGCGACGAGTGGGGTCATCTGCTCCAGCTCTTCAGCCGGTCGCCGTTCGAGCGCAACACCCTGTTCTTCGAACTCATCCAGCGCAACGGCTCCCGTGGGTTCGGCAGCGCCAACATCCGCGCCCTGTACGAAGCGGTAGAGCGTGACCGGCTGGCCGCCCGATGACCGGAAACGAACCCCTCACTGCCGCGACGGACACGTTCCACACCCTTGCAGACTGCGCCGACCTGGCTCGCCGTCGCATGGCCCCCGCAGTCTGGGACTTCTTGGCGGGCGGCGCAGGCGATGAACGGACGCTCGCGGCCAATCTAGAGGCCTTCGACCGGATAAAACTGCGGCCACGCGTCTTGGCCGGCTTCGGTCTGCCCGACATCGAGACCAAGATCCTCGGCCGGACCTGGGGTGCGCCGGTCGCCATCGCACCGATGGCCTATCACACACTGGCCGACCCGCTGGGTGAGGTCGCCACCGCCCGCGCTGCCGGCGGGGCCGCAGTCCCCCTGATCGTCAGCACCTTCGCGGGCCGCACCTTCGAGGACATCGCCGCTGCGGCCTCAAGCCCCCTCTGGCTCCAGGTGTACTGTTTCCGCGACCGCGCAACCACGCGCGCGCTGATCGAACGCGCCGAAGAGGCCGGATTCGAGGCGCTCGTCCTGACGGTGGATGCTCCACGGCTGGGTCGGCGGACGCGCGACCTGCGCAACAACTTCAGGCTGCCGCCGGGCATCGAGCCGGCCAACCTCGTCGGCGGAGGATTCTCCTCGCCCAGCGCCCACGCGCTGGCCGAGTTCGATGCCTGCCTGGACTGGTCCGTGATCGAATGGCTGGGGTCCGTCAGTTCGCTTCCCGTGCTGGTCAAGGGCATACTCACAGCCGACGACGCACGAGCGGCCATTGAGGCCGGTGTCGACGGCATCGTGGTGTCCAACCACGGCGGCAGGCAGCTGGACGGTGCTCCGTCGACCCTCGAGGTGCTGCCCGAGATCGCGACGGCCGTCGCAGGCGCCTGCCCGGTCCTCGTCGACGGAGGGATCCGGCGCGGCTCGGACGTACTGGCCGCCCTTGCGCTCGGCGCGGACGCAGCGCTCCTCGGCCGACCTGTACTGGACGGCTTGGCGCTGGGCCAGGAGCAGGGCGTGGCACGCGTGCTGGACATCATCACCGACGGACTGACCGAGGCGATGATGCTGACGGGTACGCGTTTGGTAGCCGACGCCGGACCAGAACTGGTGCAGTCTCACACGGTCACCCCGCAGCCGTATGCGGAGCCGGCCGTACGGACCGCTCCCCGGAGCCCGGCCCCGCACCCCAGCGGGCCGCTGCGCAGGGAGGAACTGCACGCCAGCCTGCGTGATCCGGTGCTGGACACGATGAACTTCCTCAACGAGATCACCCACCGGTTCCCCGAGGCGATCTCGTTCGCGCCCGGCCGTCCGTACGACGGCTTCTTCGACACCGGTCAGATCTTCGACCATCTGCGCCGCTACCTCGACCACCTGGAGACAGGCGGGGCCTCGCCCAGCCGGATCCGCTCCATGCTCTTCCAGTACGGCCCGACCAGCGGCCACATCAGAGAGCTGATCGCGGACTCGCTGCGCAAGGACGAGGGCGTCGACGTGCCCCCGGAGTCGATCGTGGTCACCGTCGGCTGCCAGGAGGCGATGTTCCTGGCTGTGCGGGCGCTCATCTCCGGCCCCGACGACGTGCTGCTTGTCTCCAGTCCCTGCTACGTGGGGATCACCGGCGCGGCCCGCCTGCTGGACGTCGAGCTGACCGCGGTCGCGGAGCGCGAGCAGGGATTCCGTTGCGCCGACCTGGAGGCGGCGATCACCGCCGAACGGGCACGCGGACGGCGCCCCCGCGCCTTCTACGTGATCCCCGACCACTCGAACCCCTCGGGTACCACCATGCCCCTGGAGACCCGGCACGAGCTGCTCGAACTCGCGGCCCGCCACGACATCCTCCTGCTGGAGGACAGCCCCTACCGGATGGTCAGTCCGGGGCGGCAGCTGCCCACCCTCAAATCACTCGACCGCGAACACCGGGTCGTACAGCTGGGCTCCTTCTCCAAGACTCTCTTCCCCGGCGCCCGGGTGGGCTACGCGGTCGCCGACCAGCCGGTGACCGACAGCTCCGGAACCGTCGGCCTGCTGGCGGATGAGCTCACCAAGATCAAGAGCATGATCACGGTGAACACATCGGCGGTGAGCCAGGCCGTCGTGGCGGGCATGCTGCTCGCCGCGGACGGGCGCACATCGCAGCTCAACACCGAGACGGCCGCGTACTACGGACACGCGATGCGGGTGACGCTGCAGCAGCTGGACGAGAACTTCCCGGCCGGCGAAAGAGAGGAACTCGGGATCCGCTGGAACGAGCCCAGCGGGGGATTCTTCCTGTCGGTCACTGTGCCTTTCCACGCAGACAACACCGCACTGGTGAGGTCGGCGAAGGAATTCGGTGTCGTCTGGACACCGATGTCCTACTTCTACCCCCAGGGCGGCGGAGAGCAGGGCATGCGGCTGTCCGTCAGCTCCCTCACCGATTCCGAGATCTCCGACGGAATCAAGAGGCTGGCCGCCTTCATCAGAGTGCAGGCGGCCCAGGCCGGACCAACTGTCACCTCAGAAAGGACGATTCGATGACGAACCCATTCGACGACCCCGACGCCAACTACGTGGTCCTGGTCAATGACGAGGGGCAGCACTCCCTCTGGCCCGTCTTCGTCGACGTGCCCGAAGGCTGGCAGAAGGTCCACGGCGAGGCCGCCCGCCAGGACTGTCTCGACTACATCGAGAAGGCCTGGACCGACATGCGCCCCAAGAGCCTCATCGAGGCCATGGCACAGAACTGACCGGAGCCGCACGGCACTGGCAGCACCACACGGCGGCCGTTTTCGCGACCACGCGGAAACGGCCGTTCGTATCGAGCCACCCGCTGGTCCCCCGATCAGCGTGAGGAGAAGCACCTATGACCGACCGAGTCTCCGCACAGTCCGGCCGGCGCCGAACCGCGATCCCGCGCCAATTCTTGATGTGCCGCCCCGCGTTCTACGACGTCCGCTATTCCATCAACCCCTGGATGCACCCGGAGAAGCCGGTTGACGGCGCACTCGCCCTCAGCCAGTGGGAGACCCTGCGCGACCTCTACCGTGACCTCGGCCACACCGTCCGGGAGATCGACCCGATCCCGGGGCTGCCCGACATGGTCTTCGCGGCCAACGGCGCGACCGTGCTGGACGGGAAGGTGTTCGCCGCCCGGTTCCGGCACGTGGAGCGCACCGCCGAGGGCCCCGCGTATCTGGACTGGTTCCGCCGGCACGGTTACGAGGAGACCCACTGGCCGGAGTACATCAACGAAGGTGAAGGCGACTACCTCCCCGTGGGCCGGCGCCTGCTGGCCGGCACCGGCTTCCGGACCGACCCGCGTTCGCACGCCGAGGCCCAGGAGTTCTTCGGAGTGCCCGTGACCAGCCTGCGCCTGGTCAACCCGTCCTACTATCACCTGGACACCGCGCTGTCGGTGCTCTCCGAGGACGAGGTCATGTACTACCCGGCCGCCTTCTCCGAAGGCAGTCAGGCCGTTCTGCGCGAGCTGTTCCCGGACGCCGTCCTGGCCACCGACGAGGACGCTGCCGTCTTCGGCCTCAACGCCCTTTCCGACGGGCGCCACGTGCTGCTCCCGGAAGTAGCCACCCGCCTGGCGAAGGAGCTCGCGGCGCGCGGCTTCGAACCGATCGGTGTGGACCTGACCGAACTGCTCAAGGCGGGGGGCAGCGTGAAGTGCTGCACGCTCGAACTGCGGGAGTGACCCGTGCGTCCCCCCGGCACCACCTGCCGGCTACCTGGAAGGCTGATTGACGTGTCCGTTGCAGTGTGCCCTGTCCGCAGCAAGACCCGTATGTGGGGATGGACCTTCCGATGACCACCAGCATGAGTCCACCGGCCAACGATCTCCTCGTCCCCGCGGTTCCCGAGTGGAAGCCATCCGCGGGTGCCGCCCGGATCGTGGGCATCGGCACGGCCAACTCCGGGCACTCCTACTCCCAGCGGGAACTACTCGACATATTCAAGATCACGGACCCCAAGGTCCGCTCGGTCTTCCTCAACAGCGCGATCGAACGCCGCTACCTGACCATCCCACCGCGGGACGAGGAAGGCACCTGCCTCCCCGAAGCGCAGGGCGAGCTCCTGGCCAAGCACAAGAGGCTGGCCCTCGACATGGGAGCACGCGCCGTGCGCGCCTGCCTGGAGAACTCCGGCCTCGCGCTGTCGGACATCGACTACTTGTGCTGCACGACCACCACCGGCTTCCTCACCCCCGGTCTGAGCGCGCACCTGATCCGAGAGATGGGAATCCTGCCCAAAACCAGCCGGGTCGATGTCGTCGGCATGGGCTGCAACGCGGGCCTGAACGCCCTGAACGCCACCGCCAGCTGGGCCGTGGCCAACCCCGGCAAGGTCGCCGTCATGCTGTGTGCGGAAGCTTGTTCCGCCGCCTACGTCATCGACGGGTCCATGCGCACCGCAGTGGTCAACAGCCTTTTCGGTGACGGCGCCGCCGCCATCGCCGTCGTCGCCGAAAGCCCGGACGCCGCGCGTACCCCGTCCGACCCGCCGGCCGCCTCGGCAGGCCCGAAAATCCTGGGCTTCGCCAGTCATCTGATCACCGACGCCATCGAGGCCATGCGCTACGACTGGGACGAGGAGCAGGGCAAGTTCAGCTTCTATCTCGATCCGCACGTCCCGTACGTGGTCGGGGCCAACGCGGAGCAGGTCGTCGACCGGCTGCTCGCCGGCGCCGGACTGCGTCGCAGCGCCATCAGTCAGTGGCTGGTGCACTCCGGCGGCAAGAAGGTCATCGACGCGGTCCGGGTCAATCTCGGCCTCACCCGCCACGACGTCCGGCACACCACCGGAGTACTGCGGGACTACGGGAATCTGTCCAGCGGCTCGTTCCTGTTTTCCTACGAACGGCTGATGCAGGAGGGCGCCACCAGGGCAGGGGATTACGGCGTCCTGATGACCATGGGCCCTGGATCGACCATCGAGACCGTGCTGGTGCAATGGTGACGGAGAATCAGATGAACAGCGAAAACGAAGCTGAGAGCACGGCCGTACGGATCGACGGCGAAGGCCTCGTCCTACGGATCGACGGGCGCAAGGGCCTGTCGGCCGAGTCCGTCGCCCTGGTGAGCGCGGTCTGTGACCGGGCCGAGGACCACGCCGGCCGCAGCCGCGTCATCGTCCACGTGTCCGGCATACCCGACGGGGTGCCCCCGGGCGACCTGACCGTGGCGCTGGTCAGCAAGTGGGAGCGGGCCCTGCGGCGCCTGGAGCGGCTGCCCGCACCCACCATCGCCGTCGCCGACGGCGACTGCGGGGGACTCGCCCTGGAGGCGCTGCTCGCCACCGACTACCGCATCGCGACCGAGACGGTGCGCCTGGTCGTACCCGTGGGCGACGGGGCCACCTGGCCGGGAATGGCGCTGTACCGGCTGGCCCAGCACGGCGTCGCCGCCGCCGCGATCCGCCGGGCGGTGCTCTTCGGCACCCCGGTCGACGCAGCCGATGCGCTCGCCCTCCACCTGGTCGACGAACTCGTGCAGGACCTGCCCGCCGCCCAGGCCACGGCGGGGGAGCGGGCCGGCGCCGTCACCGGCACCGAACTGGCCATCCGGCGTCAGCTGATGCTGGACGCCACGACCACCACCTTCGAGGAGGCGCTCGGAGTCCACCTCGCCGCTTGCGACCGCGCGCTGCGCCGGGCGGCCGTCGGAGCCGCTTCGTGACGGCCGCAGGCCCGCAGGACACCCTGCGGGCCGTGCGGGCCGACCTGGGCAGTGCCCGCACGGCGCTCACCGCGGCTGCCATGCACGCCGAAGAGGTGCTGGGACTTCTGCCCGCGCCGGAGCACCGTACCCAGGAACAACGGGCGACGGCCGCTGAGGCCACCGACTCCGTCAGGTCGCTGCGCGCCGTCTTCCTGGACACGCACGTCGACGCGGTCTACGACGAGCTCACCGAGGCACGTACCCGCCACCTGCGGGTGGCCGAGCTGGCCTCGGCGGCCGCGGAAGCGTTCCCCGGGCTGGTGCCCACCACCTCCCAGCTGGAGACGGAAGGGATCAGGGCGCAGGCCGGGAAGGAGGGGCACGAGATCGACCAGGGCATCTTCTTCGGGAAGGTACTGGGGTCGCCGCTGGCCGGCCCTCACCTGCTCGACGCGATGCTGCGTCCGACCCCGCGGGCCCTGGCGATCCTGCCGGAATTCACCCGCACGGGCCGGGCGGATCTGGGCTCCGTACGCATGGAGCGCACCGACGGCGTGGCGCGGCTGACCATGTGCCGAGACGACTGTCTCAATGCTGAGGACAACCAGCAGATCGAGGACATCGAAACCGCGGTGGACCTCGCCCTGCTCGATCCGGCCGTGGAGGTGGCCCTGCTGCGCGGCGGCGAGATGACCCATCCCCGCTACCACGGCAAGCGCGTCTTCAGTGCCGGCATCAACCTCAAGTCCCTGCACGGCGGCGGCATCTCGCTGGTCGACTTCCTGCTGCGGCGGGAACTCGGCTACATCCACAAGATCCTGCGGGGACTCGTGGTCGAGGACGGGGCCGCCTGGCGGCCACGGACCGTCGAGAAGCCCTGGGTCGCGGTGGTGGACACCTTCGCCATCGGCGGTGGTGCCCAGCTCCTTCTCGTCTTCGACCACGTGATCGCCGCCTCGGACGCCTTCTTCAGTCTTCCGGCCGCCAAGGAGGGCATCATCCCGGGCGCCGGCAACTTCAGGCTGAGCCGGGCGGCCGGTACCCGGCTGTCACGCCAGGTCATCCTGGAGGGGCGCCGGATCTGGGCGACCGAGCCGCAGGCCCGCCTGCTGGTAGACGAAGTACACGAAGCCGATGCGTTGGACGAGGCCGTCGAGCGGAGCGTCGAGCGCCTGCGTGGCCCGGCTGTGGTCGCCAACCGGCGGATGCTCCACCTCGCCGAGGAGTCCGCGTACGAATTCCGCCGCTACATGGCGGAGTTCGCGCTCCAGCAGGCGCTACGCCTGTACAGCTCCGATGTGATCCACAAGGTCGGCCGGTTCACCGCGGAGAAGGAGGCGCACAGGTGACGGTCCACGCGGACGAGCAGCGCGTGCTGTACCGGAAGAAGGACCACGTCGCCCACGTGACGCTCAACAGGCCCGAGGTGCTCAACGCGATGGACCTGCGGATGCACGAGGAACTCGCCGCGGTCTGGGACGATGTGGAGGCCGATGACAAGGTCCGGGTCGCGGTCCTGACCGGCGCGGGAGAACGCTCCTTCACCGTCGGGCAGGACCTCAAGGAGCGGGCCCGGCTCGATGAGCAGGGGGTGCCGCGGTCCACCTTCGGCAGCCGGGGCCGGCCCGGCTGGCCCCGGCTGACCGAGCGGTTCACCCTTTCCAAGCCCGTCATCGCCCGGGTCAACGGGTACGCCCTCGGCGGAGGCTTCGAACTCGCCCTCGCATGTGACCTCATCATCGCCTCCGACCAGGCCGTCTTCGCCCTGCCGGAGGCCCGGCTCGGCCTGGTCCCGGGCGCCGGCGGCGCCTTCCGGCTGGCCCGGCAGGTCCCGATGAAGGTGGCGCTCGGCCATCTGCTGACGGGCCGGCGGATGAGCGCGGCCGATGCACTGCGGTGGGGGATGGTCAACGAGGTCGTTCCGCACGACAGGCTCGACGCGTGCGTGGCCGAGTGGACCGAGGAGTTGCTGCGCAGCGCGCCGCTAGCGGTGCGGGCAATCAAGGAGGCAGTGATGCGCTCGGTCGACATGCCGCTTGAGGCGGCCTTCAGCACCCCGTTCGGCTGGGAGCAACGGCGCCGTGGCAGCGAGGACGCCATCGAGGGACCGCGGGCCTTCGCGCAGGGACGCGAGCCCGTGTGGAAGGGCCGCTGACCTGCGATCCCGTTCCGAAACGGATCCGCGGCGCCGCTCATCAGGAGCGGCGCCGCGGATCCTTTTCACATGTCTGTCAGTTCCTGCAGATCGTCTTCGCCAGGGAAGTGTCGCGGCCGGACCGAACGCCGGGAAGTCGACTGGAAGTCGGCCTCCCGGCGTTCGCGCGGGTGGTGACCCGCCCTGCTCAGCGCAGTTCCGTGACCAGTTCGGTTTCGTCTGCGGGGCGCTGGTCGGCGAACTGCGTATGGTAGAGGTCTGAGTACAGACCCCCCAGGGCCAGCAGTTCCTCGTGGGTCCCGCTCTCGCGGATCCGGCCGGCCTCCACCACCAGGATCTGATCGGCCTCGCGGATGGTGGACAGTCGGTGGGCGATCACCAGCGAGGTGCGCCCGGCCAGCGCGGACTTCAGGGCCTCTTGAATGGCCGCCTCGGACTCCGAGTCCAGGTGTGCGGTGGCCTCGTCGAGGACCACGACCGGTGGGGCCTTGAGCAGCAGCCGGGCCAGGGCGATCCGTTGCTTCTCACCGCCGGAGAGCCGGTAGCCGCGGTCGCCGACCACGGTGTCAAGACCGTCCGGAAGGCTGCTGATCGAGTCCCAGATCATCGCCGCCCGGCAGGCCTCGATCAGCTCCTGTTCGCTCGCCCCGGGACGCGCGTACTCCAGGTTCGCGCGGAGCGTGTCATGGAACAGGTGCGCGTCCTGGGTGACGACGCCGACGGTGTCGCGCAGCGACTGCAGGGTCACATCTCGCAGGTCGTGACCACCGATTCGTACGGTGCCCTCATTGGCGTCGTAGAGCCGGGGCACCAGCTGGGTGATGGTGGTCTTGCCGGCGCCGGACGGGCCGACCAGGGCGGTCAGCTTACCGGCCGGGGCGGTGAAGCTCAGAGCCTCCAGCGTCCACGTCTCGTCCGCGCGCTCGGGCAGCCGGTGCGCGATGCTCTCCAGCGAGGCGAGCGATACCTCGTCGGCCTTCGGATAGCGGAAGGAGACCCGCTCGAACTCGACGGCCGGTGCCTCGGCCCCGTCCCCCGCCGGGGGCAGCTCCAGGGCCCCGGGCCGCTCCTTGATGAGCGGCTCCAGGTCGAGCACCTCGAATACCCGGTCGAAGCTGACCAGCGCGGTCATCGCGTTCACCTGAAGTGTCGACAGCTGGTTGATCGGCCCGTAGAGCTGCATCAGCAGGGTGACCATGGCCACCAGGGTGCCGATCTGCAGGGTGCCGTCGATGGTCAGGCTGCCGCCGAGACCGTAGACGAGGGCGGTGGTGAGCGCGGTGAGCAAGGAGGTGATGAGGAAGAGGATCCGACTGTAGACGACCTGCATGACAACGACGTCGCGGACCCGGCCTGCCTTGCTCGCGAACAGGCTGGACTCGTGCGAGGCACGGCCGTAGAGCTTCACGAGCATCGCGCCCGAGACGTTGAACCGCTCGTTCATCATGGAGCTCATCTCGGCGTCCAGGTTCATCGTCTGCCGGGTGAGCCGCTGCAGACGGCCGGCGATCAGGCGCACTGGCAGCAGGAAGAGCGGAATCATCAGCAGCGCGCCGAGGGTCACCTGCCAGGAGAGGTAGAACATCGCAGCGAGAATCAGGATCAGCGTGAAGACGGTGGACACCGCTGTGGTGAGCAGGGTGGTCAGGGCTTGGCGGGCCCCCACCACGTCAGCGTTGAGCCTGCTGACCAGGGAACCCGTCTGAGCACGGGTGAAGAAGGCCAGCGGTTGGTTCTGTACGTGCGCGAACACCTTCGTGCGCAGGTCGAAGACCAAGCCCTCGCCGATCCGGCCGGAGCACCAGGCCTGGACGTAGAGGCCGCCCCCGTTGAGCACGGCTATCCCGGCCACGACCCCGCACAGGCCCACGACGACACCGGTGCGTCCGGGCATGATGCCGTCATCGATGATCAGCTTCAGGATCAGGGGACTGGCCGCCGTGGCCACCGCGTCGGCGATCGTGGTCAGCAGCAGCAGGGTCAGATGCCAGGGGTAGCGCAGGGCGTACGGCAGGATCCGCCGCACCGTACCCGGCTTGACCCGCTGGTTGGTGATCCCGTTGTTCTCCATCCGCAGCCTGGATGGCCTCAGCGGCGGGCCGCCTTTTGGCGCCATGGAAACCTGCCTCGCTCTCGTGGTGGTCCGTCAGTTCTTGTCGAGAAACTCGATGATCGCGGTGTTGACCGCGTCCGGACGCTCCAGGTTTCCGAGGTGGCCGCAGTGGGGGATTTCCACGAAATCGCAGTCCGGGATGGCATGGGCGACCTCGGCAACCAGGTGGGGCGGACAGATCAGGTCATCGGTGAAACCGATGGCGTGGCACGGCACCGTCATCCGGCCCAGCGCCTCGCGGCGGTCCCCGGTCCGGTCCACCCAGCTCTGCCCGTCCGCGTCCGCGCCGCCACCGGTCAGCTCGAAGATCTCCAGCCAGGTCGAAATGGCGCCATCGTCGTTCAGGGTCGCGGGCGACAGCATTTCGAGCACCTGGCGGATGGCCGCGTACTTGGCGGGCAGCACGACGCCACTGTCCCGAAGTGCCCGGTCCGCCGTCCACAACGCCCGTCGGGCCAGATCCGAGCGCGCCCGGGTGGCGATCAATACCGCAGACCGCACCAGGTGGGGCGCCTCAAGAGCCAGCTCCTGCGCAACCATGGCGCCCATGGAGGTCCCTACGACGTGACACGGGCCGATGCCCAGCACCTCGATCAGACCTCGGGTGTCCGCCACCATGTCATCGAGCGAGTACTTGCCGGGGGGCGCGTCCGAGGGCGCGATGCCCCGGTTGTCGAACACGATCGTCTCGTACCCGGCCTGATGGAGCGCGGGCGTCTGGTGCAGGGTCCAGACATGGCCCGCCGCGCCCGATCCCATGATGAGCAGTACCGGCTGGCCGCGGCCGGCGCGTTGGTAGGACAGCTGGATTCCGTTGGTCTTCACGAAGGGCATGGCGCACCCTCGCTGACGGTCGTCGTGGACAAGGGTGTCTCCCGATGCTGGAAGGAGGGGGGTGTTCCGGCCGAGATACGGCACTACCCGAGCCTCACCTTCGCACCGTCGCGGCACGCTGATCAAGGAGTCGGTGGCGCGCGGAACAGGCTGTCCAACTGACGCGTCGGCACAGTTGAACGCGGAGAAGCCAGCACTCCTGGCCGGTGGTTGACTTGTCCGCAGAGGCCTGGGCCATAGTGGGTCCGGTTGGGCCGAGCGGTCCACATCATGCCCCCGAGAAAGGACGACGTGGTGACGAATCCGTTCGACGACCCCGACGCCAACTACCTGGTCCTGGTCAACGACGAGGGCCAGCACTCCCTCTGGCCGGTCTTCGTCGACGTGCCCGAGGGCTGGCAGTCGGTGTTCGGCGAGGCCGCGCGCCAGGACTGCCTCGACTACATCGAGAAGTCGTGGACCGACATGCGCCCCAAGAGCCTGATAGCGGCGATGGAAAAGTAGGCGCTTCCGCAGCGCGCGCAGCCGACCGCCGCAAGGGCGTGTCGGCTGCGCGTGGTTTCGCCTTCAGACAGTGGAGTTGCCCACTCCCGCCGTCGGCGGGGACGCTTCGGCTGCGGTCCTCCGCGCACCTTGCGACCAGGCCGCAGGGTGGGCATCCTCGAGCCGAGCCGGGCCACCACGGAAATGCCACCACGTCACCGCACCGATCCGAGGCACATCAGGCGCATGGCCAGCGGTTGACCAGCCACGACACCACCTGACACGTGCTGCGCTCCTCGTTCATGAGTACACCTCAGGATGACAAAGAGGTACGCCCGGAGGCCATCCGATGTCACCCGTGGGCTGATGCGCCGCCGTAGTCATGGCCCCTAGGCTCGTGCGCGCATCAGTCTGCCGCGGGGCACCTTCGATCACCGCGGCCGTCATACCGGAGCAGCGCATTTTCGGAAGGTGGTCGATGGGTCACAGCTCGCCGCACCCGGGCAGGCAGAACCGTCCCGACGAAGACAACGGCCGACGGCCTGGCATTCGCCTCAGATCTGCGGCAGCCGCTCTGCGGTGGGCTTCCTGTCTGGGGGGGCTATGGGCGGTACAGGAGTTGGTCGGCTTGTCCGGACTGGTGGGTTCGGGTGACGTTTGTCTGGATGTCCGCGCCAAGCACGGTCGGTACACCCGGGCCCTGGCCGTGCTCGCAGGGCCGACCGGACAGGTCCACAGCATCGAGCGACGGCTCCGACCGATCGGCCGGCTGGCCCTTGGGACGATCTTGCTCGGTTGCGGCAACGTCACCCTGCACGCCATGGTTTCCGGAGACGGGCGGCAGCGGCCCGGCACCATCGACAACCTGTGCCGGCAGGTGGGGCTGACAAAGGTCAACTTCATAAAGCTCGGCTCGGAGGACCTCGAGGCCGCGCTCGTCGGGGCTTTCCATACCCTGCTGCGCGATCGCCCCTCGATCCTGCTGGAAATAGACGACGCTCATTTCGTGAGGTGTGACGCTGCCCGAGGCAGCCTGATCCGTAGCCTCACCGTCAGTCTTGGTTACAGCATGTACCGTTGGCAGAAGAACGGCTGGGAGCCTGTTACCCACGTGACCGAAGGCCCTCGATTCCATTTGTTCACCGCCAGGCCCTTGCCGCGGAGTTAAATCGGGACGCCGCCCTGAGAGCGAACGTAGAGACGCCCGGAGTTTTGACGGCCGGCTGGCGACCCTGCATGTGCGCGGCACCGGCACTATGGCGCGAACCTGCCGAGTTGAGCCGGACCTGCGCGTACGTGAGGAACCGCCCACCCGACTGAGTTGGCGGAAGGTTCAAACGGCGTAGCGCAGCAGTTGAACACGGGCGGCAGTGGCGATGGTCTGTGTCTGCGGGGCGTCACCCCTCAAGATCGACTCGATTTCGGCCAGACTTGAACGCGTCGCTCGACAGCTCCTGCTCCAACAGCCAGTATGAGACGTGCTGTTGCAGGTGTGACGCTCGGGGTTGGAGGTCGTGCGGGGTCAATGAGAGAGGGGGGCCTTTGGCATGCCCTCTATCGGCCTGGCCGCACACATCGGTCGACTTCGTATGATCATATCAACCCGCGAGTCCTTTTGATCTTATGATTCTCGGGAAATATAGATTCTTACATCCAACGGGGGATGAGTTTGAATCGTCAAGATGTCAGTCCACTTGGTTTGGTGCGGGATGGGCATGCTGTTAACCCAGTCGGAGTAACTGCACCCAGCGAACCTTCCGTCCGGGAAGTCGTGGCGTTCCCGATAGCATCGCTGCTCCCGGGCGAATCGCCGCGTTCCGAAGGGCAGGATGCGGATCACGTCGCGCGGTTGGTGGAATTTGAGGGGTTACTTCCCCCCATTCTGGTCGATCGGCGCACACTTCAGGTAATTGACGGAATGCACCGTCTGGTGGCCGCCTTCCTCAAGGGTCACGAAACGATTAATGTCGAGTTTTTCGACGGGACTGCCGAAGAAGCCTTCCTTCGGGCTGTAGAAGCAAATGTGACACATGGTCTGCCGCTTTCGCGATCGGACCGGGTGGCTGCGGCCGGGCGGATCATCGCGTCACATTCGCAGATGTCGGACCGGGCGATCGCGAGGGCCTCGGGGCTGGGTGCCCGGGCGGTTGCGGCGATCCGTCGGCGTTCGGGCGACGGCACACCGGAGCTGAACGCCAGGGTCGGGCTGGACGGGAAAGTCAGACCGCTGAACAGTGTCGAGGGGCGCAGGAGAGCCGCGGAGCTCATCGCTGAGAACCCTGACGCTTCGTTGCGCGAGATCGCACGGTTGGCCGGCATCTCCCCGGCCACCGTGAGTGACGTCCGAAAGCGGCTCCAGGTCGGCGAACTGCCTGTGCCCGAGAAGCCCGGCGACGTGTCCACCGGAGATCAGGACAGCTGCGCCGTGGTGCCGGTGCAGCGCCGCGCTGCACCGGCATCCCGGCTGCCCGCGACGGATCCCGGCTCCCTGGTCGACCGGTTGCTGCTGGATCCATCCCTTCGCTACAAGGAGGAAGGGCGGCAGTTGCTGAGGCTGCTACAGCGGAATGCGATCGGGGATGAGGGGTGGGCCAAGCTGGCCGATGTGGTGCCTTCCCACTGCGGCGATCTGGTCGTCGCTCTAGCGCGCCAGTATGCAGAGACCTGGCTCGGCTTCGCCCGAGAACTGGACGAGCGTGCCCGTGCCATAAGCCAGGGCGCAGCAAGCGGATAGTTTCGAGCGAAGGGGCTGTCGGCAGCCCCCTCGATGCCGACTCGCTCACGACGTGCCCGAGGTCCCCGCGCCGGCGGGCGGGGCCGGACCCTCGCATTCGTCTTCCGCCAGATGTGGCGGAGCGGTTCGCGGCCGGTAAATCGAGGTGGGGTCCTGCGGTAAGTTCGATGCCTGTGGGCGGTGTCCTTCGGCGCCAGCGTCCCGCACGATCTCGTGCGGCCTTCGCCACCGCCCTCAGCTCGACCGCACCGGTCCTCGGCAGGTACGGCCCGAGGCCACCCAGGAGCGGCTCCTGCGCAGGCACGGAACGCTCGTGCGCCAACGCGCTGCTGCCCTCGACCGCGACGGTCGGGGACAGCAGCATCTCCAGGCCGGTCAGCCGACTTTTTCCGCCTTGGCGAGAGCCTTCTCAAGGTGACGGTCGACGGGGGCCGGGGAGCCCGAGACGAGCAGCAGCAGACTGCCGTCGCGGACCGCGGTCTGCTTCACCAGGTGCTTCGCCCGCCAGCGGAGAACGTCAGTAGTTGACTCCACTGCTCGTCCCCGAGCTGACAGGTGGGACAGCCGGTCACGGCGTCGAAGATCCGGCCGATGCCGTCGGACGGCGTGTTCGCGCTGTCGCTGTACAGCTCGTCGGAGACCTCCGAGTTGTTGCTGCCGGCGTAGGTGAAGGTGGCCTTCGCCTCGGGCCCGGCCCGGCGCTCCGGTTGTACCAGGCGGTGTCGAGGCGCATCTCCTGCTGCTGGGTGACCGGTCCGGCAGCGCAGCCGGATCTGGTCGTGGGTGGGGAGGACGAGCCAAGTCCCGGGACGCGCGGCAGTCGGCGCAGACGGCCATCTCACTGCCCGGGGGGACCTGGCCCTGCAGCCGCGTCGACAGCTCGGAGAATCGACGCTGCGCCTCGCCGGGCTCCGCCGCTCGGCGGCGCATCCGGTGCGACACCGTGACGTCCCCTTACCTCGTCCTGCACGCCGGAAGACGTTCCCTCGCTGCCCCCGCACCGAGTACCGCCCGTTCGGCTCCTAGCTAGTGGCTGCCGAGGGTCGTTGCGTAGGCTGACGTCGTCGTCGCGGCGGGGGAGTGGGTAAGGCTCCTCAACCCCTCCGAAGTTAGCTGACGGTGAGTCGGAAAAGTCAGCAATTGGTCAGCATCAGTCCTGAAAAACATGGGGAAAGCCGACCGAACATGCGACTCGTTGTAAGGTAGGGAAACTGCCCTTGACCTGCAAAAACGCAGGCAGGGAGCCTAGATCCAGGGGTACCTCGATGATGCGTACAATGTTCAAGTCCAAGATCCACCGGGCCACCGTCACACAGGCCGATCTGCACTACGTCGGGTCCGTGACCATCGACGCCGATCTTCTCGACGCGGCGGATCTGCTGCCCGGGGAGCTGGTGCACATCGTCGACATCGACAACGGCGCCCGGCTGGAGACGTACGTCATCGAGGGCGAGCGCGGTTCCGGGGTGATCGGGATCAACGGGGCCGCCGCCCATCTGGTGCACCCCGGTGACCTGGTCATCCTGATCAGCTACGGGCAGTTCGAGGACGCCGAGGCGCGGACGTTCGTCCCGCGGGTGGTGCACGTCGACGCGGACAACCGGATCGTCAAACTCGGCGCGGACCCCTCCGCCCCGGTCCCGGGAACGGACCAGCGGCGCAGCCCGCACGCGGTCGCGATCTGACCCCGCGGCGGCGGCCCGAGGGCCGCGCGTGGACCGTGATGACGACAGATGACCCCGAAGAGCAAGTGAGGACGGCCCGCATGGCGATCGAGATCAAGGACGACCGGGCGGCCGGGCGGCTGCGGGCCTTCGAGGGGGCGGAGCGGGTCGGTGTGATCGCCTACTTCGTGCTCGCGTCCGGGCCGGGTGCGGGCGCCCTCGTCGCCGTGCACACCGTGGTCGAGCCGGGCCACGAGGGCCGGGGGATCGCGGGGGACCTCGTCCGCGCCTTCTACGGCATGGCGGCCGCCGAGGGGGTCGCCGTGGTGCCGTTCTGCCCGTACGCGGCGAAGTGGGCCGCGCGTCACCCCGATGAGGCGCCCCAGCCGGCGGCGGAGGTCGTGGCGGCGGCGGAGCGGCAACTGGACGCCGACTCCGCCCCGTGAGCGGCGGCCGTGCTCCCGGCGGGCTGACCCTGCTGCACACCTCCCCGGTGCACGTCCCCGTCTTCGACGCGCTGCGCGACCGGCACCACCCCGGGACCGTACTGCGGCACCTGGTCGAGCCCGCCCTGCTGGACCGCGCCCGCGCGGCCGGTCCGGCGGCGGTGGCCGACGAGGTCCGCTCCCTGCTCGCCGCGGCGGGGGGCGGGGACGGGCCGGTGCTGTGCACCTGCTCGACGATCGGCGCGGTCGCGGAGGGCCTCGGTCCCGCCCTGGGCCGCCCGGTGCTGCGGGTCGACCGGCCGATGGCCGCGGCCGCCGTCCGTACGGGCCCCCGCGTCGCGGTCCTCGCCACCGTGGAGAGCACGCTCGCCCCGACGCTGGCCCTGCTCCGGGAGGAGGCCGCCGCCCTGGACCGGGAGCGCCCCGGGAGCGCGGCGGCCCTGTCCCCGCGGCCGCGGGTGGTGCCGGGCGCGTGGGAGCGGTTCGAGGCGGGCGACGCCGAGGGCTGCCTGGCCCTGGTGGCCGCGGCGGCGGACGCGGTGACCGGCGCGGACGTGATCGTACTGGCCCAGGTGTCGATGGCGGGGGCGGTGGACCGCGTCACGACGCAGGTACCGCTGCTGACCAGTCCCTCGGCCGGGCTCGCGGCGGCGGTCGGCGCGCTCCGGCGGGCGTAGCGTCCCGGATCGCGGGAAGGTGGGGCTTATGGTGCGATACGCAGAGAACCAGCCCCCCGGACCGGTGCCGGAGCCCGACCCCGCGCCCGTGCCCGAGCCGGACCCCGTGCCGGACGCGCCCTCCGGGGTGGAGCCCGTACCGGAGCCCGGAGTACCGGATCCGGGCGTACCGGATCCGTTCCCCAGCCCCTGGCCGGACCCCGGCCGGCCCGACCCCGGCACGCCCCGACCGCAGCCGGTTCCCCCGCCCGCGCCGCCCGTGCCCGGCCCCGTCCCGGAACCGGACCCGATCCCGCCGCCGCCGGGGCCCGCACCCCTCCCGCAGCCCGGCCCCCTCAGCTGAGCGAAGCCGCAGGCGAAGGACGACCACGCGAGGAGCCGGGCCCGGCCACTGCCCCTCAGTCGGTCCGGACCTCGGAGCGGTCACCGCTCCAGAGGGTGTGGAACGAGCCCCCCGGTCGGTGCGCCGGTAGGTGTGCGCCCCGAAGTAGTCCCGCCGGCCCTGGGTCAGCGCCGCCGGGAGCCGGTCCGCGCGCAGCGCGTCGTAGTACGCCAGCGAGGCCGCGAAGGCCGGGACCTGAACGCCCTGGCGGACGGCGGTGGCCAGGACGCCGCGCCAGTCGTCCTGCGCCGCACCGATCTCCTCGGCGAACCGCTCGTCGGCCGGCAGGCTCGGCAGGTCCGGCCGGGCGTCGTACGCGGCCCGGATCCGGTCCAGGAACGCGGCCCGGATGATGCAGCCGCCGCGCCACAGCGAAGCCACCGCGCCGGGGCCCACGGCCCAGCCGTACTCCGCGCTGCCGGCCTGGATCTGGTGGAAGCCCTGGGTGTACGAGACGATCTTGGACGCGTACAGCGCCTGCGCCACCTGGGCGGCGAAGGCGTCGGCCTCCGCTTGCGGCAGCGGCGACGCCGAGGGCCCGCCCAGCGTCCGGGAGGCGGCGCGCAGTTCCGCGTGGCCGGAGACGGCGCGCGCGAAGACGGCCTCGGCGATCCCGGACACGGGAACCCCCAGGTCCAGGGCGATCTGCACGGTCCAGCGGCCGGTGCCCTTCTGCTCGGCCGCGTCGGCCACCACGTCGACGAACGGGCGACCGGTCGCCGCGTCCGTGTGCGCCAGCACCTCCGCCGTGATCTCGATCAGGTAGGAGTCCAGCCGCCCGCGGTTCCGCGCGCGGAAGGTCTCGGCGATCCGGGCGGGCGCGTACCCCGCGACCTCGCGGAGCAGGTGGTAGGCCTCCGCGATCAGCTGCATGGCGGCGTACTCGATGCCGTTGTGCACCATCTTCACGAAGTGGCCGGCGCCGTCCGGGCCCACGTGCGAGGTGCACGGCGTGCCGTCGGCGGCCTTGGCGGAGATCTTCTCCAGCATCGGGCCGAGCGACGCCCACGACTCGGGCGATCCTGCGGGCATGATGCTGGGGCCGAGCAGCGCCCCCTCCTCGCCGCCGGGGATGCCGACGCCCACGAAGTGGATGCCCCGCTCGTGCAGCTCGCGTTCGCGGCGCCGGGTGTCCTCGAAGTGCGCGTTCCCGCCGTCGATGATCACGTCGCCCCCTTCGAGCAGCGGGGCGAACTCGCGGATCACGGCGCCGGTGGGTTCGCCGGCCTTCACCATGATGACGAGGCGCCGGGGGCGTTCGAGCGCGTCGACGAACTCCTTCGCCGACTCGGCGGCGATGAAGGCGACGCTGCCCCGGGCGGCCCGCCGATGGATCAAGCCCACGCCCGGAGCGCTCAACACCCCTTGCCGTGCGCCGTGTTGCGCCACTTGTCAGGGCCTCGTCGCGACGTTAGGTTGTGCGGTTCCTGATGTCTGCAAGGGGGCTCCCATGGGCGTACGGGGCCGGCACCGCCGGTACCAGCCAAGCACCATCAACCGGGCTTCGCTGGTGGTGACCGCGGGCGGCGCCGGAATCGCGCTGCCCTTCATCGGCGCCGGGGCCGCCCACGCCGCCACCGTCGACACGTGGAACAAGGTCGCGGCCTGCGAGTCGACGAACAACTGGCACATCAACACCGGCAACGGCTACTACGGCGGGCTCCAGTTCAGCCAGAGCACCTGGCGCGCCTTCGGCGGCACGGCCTACGCCGCCCGCGCCGACCTGGCGACCAGGGACCAGCAGATCGCGGTCGCCGAGAAGGTGCTGGGCTCGCAGGGGCCGCAGGCCTGGCCGGTCTGCTCCAAGGAGGCGGGGCTCAGCCGGGGCGGCGTGAAACCCGCCGTGGCTCCGAAGGCGCGGACCGCCGCACCGGAAGCGGTGAAGCCGCAGCAGGCCGTCAAGCCGCAGCCGCAGCCCCAGCCCCAGCAGGTCCGGTCCGCCGCGCCCACCCCGACGGGTACGACCGTCCTGCCCAATCCGTACGTCGTCGCCCCGGGCGACTCGCTCTCGGAGATCGCGCGGGGCCAGCACGTCGAAGGCGGCTGGCAGGCGCTCTACGAGACCAACCGGGCCACCGTCGGCGCCGACCCGGATCTGATCTTCCCGGGCCAGCGGCTCACCCTGCGCGTCACGGCCGCGCCGGTCACCCCGAGGCCGCCGGTCACCCCGAAGCCGCCGGTCACGCCGCCGCCCAGGGACACCCCGGCGCCCGCGCCCACGCCGACACCCAAGCCGACGCCCTCGCCCGACAAGCCGCCGCGCACCGCGGACCCCGTCAAGCCCGTCGAACCGGCGGCGGCCAAGCCCGCCCCCGCCCGGGGCGGCTTCAGCGCGCCCGTCGACGCGGCCATGGGCACCGCGTACCGCGTGGCCGGTTCCTCATGGTCCAGCGGCTACCACACGGGCGTCGACTTCCCGGTGGCGACCGGGACCTCCGTCAAGGCCGTCGCTCCCGGCGAGGTCGTGTCGGCGGGCTGGGCCGGCGCCTACGGCTACCAGGTCGTGATCCGGCACACCGACGGCCGGTACTCGCAGTACGCGCACCTGTCGGCCCTCGGCGTCAAAGCCGGTCAGCAGGTGAGCGGGGGAACGCGGATCGGCCGTTCCGGCTCGACCGGCAACACCACCGGACCGCACCTGCACTTCGAGATCCGGACGGGGCCCGGGTACGGCACCGACATCGATCCCCTCAAGTACCTCCGCGGCCACGGAGTCGGCATCTGAGGGAGCCGCGGCCGGGGCGGCTGACACCCGGGTGTGCGGCGGTACGGCCGTGAGCAGGATCAGGCCGGCCGCCGCGACCGCGGCGCTCACCAGCGCGCCCAGCGTGCCGAGCGCGCCGTAGCGGAAGCCCTCGCCGAAGAGCGAGATGCCGACGCTCGCCGCGACGACCGGATTGACCACGGTCACCGTGGCCAGCGGCGCGGTCAGCCCGGCGCCCCGGTAGGCCGCCTGGGACAGCACCAGCCCGGCCGCCGCGAGCGCGGCGATCGAGGCCAGCTGCGGAGCCTGGCCGAAGACGGCGCCCCGCTCGAAACCTTCCGCCACGGACTTCGTGAACACCGAGCCCATCCCGAAGGCGCTGCCGGCGGCCGTCGCCAGCAGCACGCTGCGCAGCACCGCACGCCGGACCCGCCGGGCGGCGAGGAACAGGACCGCCGAGAGCCCGGCCGTCACGGCGAGCAGCAGGGTGCGCTCACCGCCCGACAGGGTCTCCTCGGCGCGCGCGTCGCCCCCCGTGAGGGCCAGCAGGCCGGCCAGACCCACCGTGGCCAGCACCGCTCCGCGCCAGGCGGCCGTGCCCGCCCGGCGGCCGATGAGGACGGCGGCCATCGGCAGGGCGAAGACGATCGTGAGCGCGCCGAGCGGCTGGACCAGGCTGAGCGGGCCGTAGGCGAGGGCCACCACGTGCAGCAGTGCGCCGAGTCCGTTGAGCGCCACGGCCAGCCACCAGCCGCCCCGGGCCAGCGGCGCGTACGGCCGCCCGGGGCTGCTTTCCGCCACTCGCTCCTGCACGATCGCGCCACCCGCGTAGGCGAGCGCGGAGATCAGGCAGAGGAGGACTGACAGGGCTAGGGCACTCATGTGGGCCACAATGCCCGGTCCGGCTCGAGTATTCCTCGTCCCACAGGTGGTGATCGCCTGTACTCCTTGAGTAGTACACGTCGAGCGAAGATGTAGCCCGGGGGTTGCTCCGGGCCCCTTCGCCACCCCGCAGAACGGCGCCTGCAACAGGTCCCCCGCGTACATAACGTGATGATCCGGCCGCTGCCCGTGAGGCGGCCGCGAGCGGGTTTGGTTCCGGGCGCGTCGGATCCGTACAGTTCTTCTTTTGGGGAGTTCGCGACACGCGGACGCGGACGAGTTGATCGAGGAACGGCAACGGCCATGACGGTGACCGAAGACATCCAGACGTACGGCCCGGGCATCGACCCCGAGCGCCTGGCCGTCTGCCTGGCCGTGCTCGACGAGCTGGACAAGCTCGACGTCGACCACCCCGACGCCGTCACCGTACGCCGCGCGACCGCCGGCATCTACCGCACGGTCAAGCAGCGCCGCCGCCAGGACCGCCGCGCCGCCAAGACCGCCAACGACAAGGCCGTCACCGAGGCGACCGCGACCGGCTCCGCCGACCGCATCGACGACGAGACCCAGGGCAACGCCCTGAGCACCGCCACCAAGGGCCCGGTCGCCGGCATACTCCAGCGCCCGCGCTCCTGCTACGTCTGCAAGACGCGCTACGTCGAGGTCGACGCCTTCTACCACCAGCTCTGCCAGGACTGCGCCGCCTTCAACCGGGCGCGCCGCGATGCCCGGACCGACCTCACCGGCCGCCGCGCCCTGCTCACCGGCGGCCGCGCCAAGATCGGTATGTACATCGCGCTGCGGCTGCTGCGCGACGGCGCCCACACCACCATCACGACCCGCTTCCCGAACGACGCGGTCCGCCGGTTCAAGGCGATGCCGGACAGCCACGAGTGGCTGCACCGCCTGAAGATCGTCGGCATCGACCTGCGCGACCCCGCGCAGGTCGTCGCGTTGGCCGACTCGGTCGCCGCCGAGGGCCCGCTCGACATCCTGATCAACAACGCGGCCCAGACCGTACGCCGCTCCCCGGGCGCGTACAGCGAACTGGTCGCCGCGGAGAACGCCCCGCTGCCCGCTGGCGAACTGCCCGCCTCCGAGGTCATCGGCACCTTCGGCAGCGGCACCGTCGACCGGGTCGCGGCGCTGCCCACCGGCAAGGGCGAGAAGCTCAGCGCCCAGGACGTCACCGAGCTGGCCCTGGTCTCCGGTTCGGCGTCCCTGGAGCGGATCGCCGCCGGTACCGCCATCGACGCGGGCGGCCTGGTTCCGGACCTGCACCACACCAACAGCTGGATCCAGACGGTGTCCGAGGTCGACCCGATCGAGCTGCTCGAAGTCCAGCTGTGCAACTCCACCGCGCCGTTCATCCTGATCAGCAAGCTCCGCCCGGCGATGGCCGCGGCCGCCGCCGAGCGCCGCTACGTCGTCAACGTCTCCGCGATGGAAGGCGTCTTCGGCCGCGGCTACAAGGGCGCCGGACACCCGCACACCAACATGGCGAAGGCCGCGCTGAACATGCTGACGCGCACCAGCGCCCAGGAGATGTTCCAGACGGACCAGATCCTCATGACCGCCGTCGACACCGGCTGGATCACCGACGAGCGCCCGCACCCGGACAAGGTCCGGCTCGCGGAGGAGGGCTTCCACGCCCCGCTCGACCTGGTCGACGGCGCGGCCCGGGTCTACGACCCGATCGTCCGCGGCGAGGCCGGCGAGGACCTGTTCGGCGTATTCCTCAAGGACTACGCGCCCGGCAACTGGTAATCCCCGTCCCTCCCGCTCCCGCCGCGCGGCGGACGGCCATGCGCCCCGGTCCCCTCCCCAGGGGGCCGGGGCGCACTCGTGCGGTCCTCCACCAGCTCTGGACACACTGGGTTGCGCGGCCGGTAACGCCGGGAGAAAACAAGGGGTACACAGCGGATTTTACCTTTCCATCGAGCGGGGCCCCGCTCATATGTGTACCCTGAGGACACGGACGGCCTCACCAAGGCCACGCTCCGTATCGAGAACCACGGCGCCACCGCGTCCGGATGTCCTTTTCCCTGCCCGGCAGCGGTACGCCCGCCGGGTTACGCGACACGAAGGAGTGCGCGGTGACACCAGAACTGACCAAGCGTGACCAGGGACTGCTGGAGCGGACCGACTACCGTTCCCGCACCCGCTCGGACGAGCTGGGAAGCCTGGAAGTGTGGGCCCGGTCCGCACCGATCCGGCTCGCCGGATACGAAGAGGACCTGGCGGAACCGCACATCCTGCCCGGAATCGACTGAGGTACCCGGCTCGTACCGCGCCCCCGCGCCCACCCGGCGGCGGGGGCGCGGTGCGTGGCCGCGCCGCGTGGGCCGATGGTGGGTGAGCCGTCGACGCGTGGGCCGCTGATGCGTGAGCCCCCGACGCGGGACCCCCGGCCCGCGAACCGATCGTCCGGTGCCCCGCCCGTGTTCCCGGACCCCCCTACGCCGACAGCGTCATCGCTGTGGGCGATCAACGGTTACCGGGTACCGGTCCGCCGGGCAGGCTGACCGGTATGAAACTGCTGATGCTGGGCGGGACCGAATTCGTGGGCCGGGCGATCACCGAGGACGCCCTGGACCGGGGCTGGGACGTCACCGTCTTCCACCGGGGACGGCACGCCGCGCCGCCCGGAGCCGCCTCGCTGCACGGAGACCGCACCGGGCCCGGCGGGCTCGAGGCCCTCGCGGCGGGGGAGTGGGACCTCGTCGTCGACACCTGGGGCGGGGCGCCCATCGCCGTCCACGACACGGCCCGGCTGCTGCACGGCCGGGTCCGGCACTACACGTACATATCCAGCCGTTCGGTCTACGCCTATCCCTCGCCCCCCGGCCTCGGCGAGGACGCCCCGGTCGTCGAGGGCTCACCGGACGCGCAGCTCGTCGCCTACGCCCAGGACAAGCGCGGCGGCGAGCTGGCCGCCCTCGACGCCTTCGGTACGGAACACGCCCTGCTGGTGCGCGCCGGACTGATCATCGGGCCCTACGAGAACGTCGGGCGGCTGCCCTGGTGGCTGAACCGCGCCGCCCGCGGCGGCCCGATGGCCGCGCCCGGTCCGCGCGGACTGCGGCTCCAGTATGTCGACGTGCGCGACCTCGCGCGCTGGACGCTGGACGCGGCCCGGGACGGCCGCGGGGGAGCGTACAACCTCGCCTCGCCGCTCGGGCACGCCACGATGGGCTCCCTCCTCGACGCCGTCGCCGCCACGACCGGGGGCCGCGCGGAACTGCGCTGGACCGCCCCGGAACGGATAGCGGACGCCGGGGTGCAGCCGTGGACCGAGCTGCCCATCTGGCTTCCGCAGGGCGAGCTGCACGATTACCTCTTCGGCGGCGACGTCTCCCGGGCGCTGGCCACCGGACTCGTGTGCCGTCCGGTGGAGGAGACCGTGGCCGACACCTGGAGCTGGCTCCAGGGTCTCGGCGGCGCGGCCCCGCAGCGCGCCGACCGGAACGCCCCCGGCATCACCGCGGAGCAGGAGGCGGCCCTACTTGCCTGACCCGCGCTCCGCGCGCGTCCCCGGACCGGAGCCGGCCAGCCGGGTGGGCGGCAGGTACTCCCGCACCAGGCGGCGCGTCCACCAGTCGCCCGTCGCGCGCAGTTCCCGCCAGGTGGTGAACCGGTAGCGGTACAGGCGGGCCCGCACGTAGCGCGGCGGGGCGTCCGGGAACGGATTGTGGGCGAGGAGGCGCAGGGTGTCCCGGTCACCCGCCAGCAGCCGTTCCACGAAGGGCCCGAACCAGTCGCGGGCGTAGCCGGGCGAGAGCGCCGCGAACCACATCAGCCAGTCGAGGCGCAGGTGGTACGGGGCGAACTGGCGCGGCATCCGGTCCGGCCGCCCCGGCTTGCCCTTGAAGCCGTACTCCCGCCACGCCCCGTCCGGGTGCGGCGCCGGATCCGCCGTGCCCTCCACCACCACCTCGTCCCGGATCCGCCCGACGGTCCCGAACGCCCCGTAGGTGTTCACCAGGTGCAGCGCGTCGAAGGAGCGGTTCATCACCTGCCGCCGGGACAGCATGTTCCGTACGGGGTGCCTGCTGAGCAGCAGCACCAGCGCGGTGAGCGCGCACACCAGCACCACGTACCAGAGCGGGCCGGTGCGCGCCGCGGCGGCGGGCGGCGGCCCCGCGATGCCGGTGAAGTCCACGGCGCTCAGCGCGAGCGCGATCGTCAGCCAGTTCAGCCAGGCGAAGTTCCCCGACAGGACCAGCCACAGCTGGGTCCCCGCGATCATCCCGGCGGCCACGGACGCCACCGGCTGCGGGGTGAAGAGCAGGATCGGCACCAGCAGCTGGGTGACGTGGTTCGCGGCGCACTCCACCCGGTGCACCGGCCGCGGCAGCCGGTGGAAGAACCAGCTCAGCGGGCCCGGCATCGGCTGCGTCTCGTGATGGAAGTACAGGCAGGTCAGCCGGCGCCAGCACGGATCGCCGCGCATCTTGATCAGCCCGGCCCCGAACTCCACCCGGAAGACCACCCAGCGCAGCAGCCACAGCACGAGCACCGGCGGCCCCGCCCGGGCATTGCCCAGGAACACCGCGAGGAAGCCCGCCTCCAGCAGCAGCGACTCCCAGCCGAAGGAGTACCAGGTCTGCCCCACGTTCACGATGGACAGGTAGAGGACCCACAGCAGCGCCCACATCCCCATCGCCGCGCCGAGCGGTACGGCGTCCCCCGCCCCCGCGGCGAGCGCCGTAGCGACCAGCGCCCCGCCCCAGGCGCAGCAGGCGAAGAGCCGGTCGGAGTAGCGCAGGTGGAACAGGCTGGGCGCCGCGCGGAAGGGCACGCGGCGTAGGTGCCGCGGGACGGGAAGCATGCCGTGGGCGCCGATCAGGGCCCGGAACTGGAGGGCGGCCCCGGCGAAGGCCATGACGTAGACCACCGCCAGGGCCCGCTGGAAGACCAGCCGGCCGAGCCAGTAGCCGGGCGCCGTGAACCAGTCCATCGCCTCCAGTATCGGGCGCCCCCGGATCAGCCGCGCGCCACCAGGGTGCGCAGGGTGCGGCCCAGCAGCCGGGCGCAGCCGAGCTGCAGCGCCGGGACCAGTGGGCCCGCGAGGTGGGTGTACCAGGCGGCCGGGCGGCTGAAGGCGGTGACCGAGAACCAGACCGAACCGTCCTCGGCCAGCTCCACCAGGAACGACTCCTCGCCGGACTCGGGGTGCCCGTCGAGGGTCCCGTAGGCGAAGCCCGCACGGCCCGGTTCGTACGCGGTCCAGATCACCTCGCACGGCGCGTCGATGCGCAGCGGCCCGAGGCCGATGCCGACCACGACGCGGGTCCCGGGCCGGACGGCGCCGTGCTCGGCCCGGACCCGCATCCCCGTGGCGCGGTGCAGGGCGAAGGTGGTGACGGCGGCGCCGGCCGCCTCGAAGGCGGCGCGGCCGTGACCGACCCGGACCCGGTGCTCCAGGTGGTGGTAGCCGCGGGGCAGCGGCCGCAGCCGGGTCGCCCCGCGGTCCGGATAGCTGAGCCGGCCCGGCCGGCCGGCGGCGTCGCGCGACCGGCGGGCGCCCTCACTGATGATGCGGGTCATGACGCGGTCTCCTCCAGGCGTCGCCAGGCCAGCACCGAACACAGTGCGAAGCCGAGGGCGTTTCCGAGGCCGTGGGTCGCGGCCATCCAGGTCAGGGTGGGATGCGGGAGGCCGCTCGCCTCGCCCAGCGCCCACCACAGGGCGAGCAGCATCGTGACGGCCAGTACGGCGGCCGAACCGGCGAGCAGCGCCCGGGTGCCCCGCTCGCGCGCCCCGGGCCGGATCTCGCGCCAGGTCAGCAGGGCCACCGCCCACATCCCCGAGGTGAGGACGAGGGCCCCCGCGAGCTCCGCCCAGTCGTCGACGAAGTAGCCGGCGAGCACCAGCAGGGTCCCGCCCGGGACGCTGTACGCGGCCCAGCGCGCCCACGGCCCCGGCCCGGCGGCCCGGCACACCAGACCGGCGATCAGGGCGGCGGTGAATCCGGCGAAGTGGAAGTGCGGGACCGTCAGGGCCAGGATCTCCAGGTGGAAGCCGAAGAGCCGGTGCCCGCTCCGCTCGGCGACCAGCGCCGCCCCGGCGACGGTGGGCGTGACCAGGGCGGTGAGCACCGCGATCTCGGGCGGGTCGAGCGAACGGGTGCGCAGCAGCCGGGCCGGTGCGTGCAGCGCCGGTGCCAGGATGGCCGCCGCGTAGAGGGCGGCGAGCGCGCCCGCGGTGGCGCCGCGCGGCAGCCACAGGCACACGGCTCCGGGGGCGGCCAGCAGGGGCCACCACCGGGCGGTCGTGCGCAGCCGGACGGGGTCGATCAGACGCAGCCCGGCGGGCAGTACGCAGAGCATGCCCACGGTGACGATGAGGTTCACCAGCGTCGTCACCGTGGACAGCCCTCCCCCGTACGGCCGAACGCTTGAACGCGTTCAACTCACGGTCTGAGCCTAGGGGCTCTCTTGAACATGTTCAAGACCGGGGCCGATCGGCCGCGCCCCGCCGCTACCGCCGCCCCCGCCCCGCCGTGACGCTCCGCTTGCGACACCCCCGGACATGCGGCAGACAAGAGGGAGCAGCAGGGCACCAGGGGCCGACAGGGAGAACCTCGTGACGGATCAGCACGTACCGCAACCCCCGCCGCGCCGGGCGTCCCCCCGGCCGGTCCGCCGTCACGCCCCGGGGGCCGCCCTCCTCGCCGTCCTCGGGCTGTTCGCCGCGGCCTGCGGCGGCCCCGCGGACGGCGCGGCCGCGCCCGCGGCCGCCCCCGAGAGTCAGGACGTCGTGCTCCAGCCGGTCGCCTCCGCGGGCCCCGACCCCTTCAGCACCTCCACCGCGACGGCGGAGTCCGCACCGCTGCAACCGCCCGTCCCCAACGCGACGGGGGAGGGCATCCGCACCGTCGGCGGCGCCACCCCCGGCCTCTACGGCGGTACCCAGCGGCTCGGCAGCTGCGACGTCGAACGCCAGGTCGGCTACCTCACCTCCGACGACGCCAAGGCGAAGGCCTTCGCCGAGGCCTCCGGCATCGAACGGCCCAAGATCCCCGAATTCCTGCGCGGACTGACCCCCCTCGTCCTGCGCGCCGACACCCGGGTCACCGGCCACGGCTTCAAGGACGGCCGGGCCAGCGGCTTCCAGTCCGTCCTCCAGGCCGGGACCGCCGTCCTCGTCGACGACCACGGCATGCCCCGGGTCCGCTGCGCGTGCGGGAACCCGCTCCAGTCCCCGCGCACCGCGAACGGCGCCCCGGTCCTCAAGGGCGACCAGTGGACCGGCTACGACCCCCACCAGGTCATCGTCATCGAACCGACGGTCCAGGTCATCGACAGCTTCGTCATCGCGAACATCGCCGACAACACCTGGATCGAGCGCAAGAGCGGCGACGACGGCGCCCAGGACAAGACCCCCCGGGTACCGCCCCCGCACGATCCGGCCGACGGCATTGCGCCCGCCGATCCGACGAGCCCGGCCGACCCCTCCGCGCCGCCGCAGCCCTGCGCGAGCCCGGATCCCCGCAGCCCGGCCCGCACCAGCCCCCCGGCGCCGCCCTCAACACCGCCCAAGGCAGCCGTCCCGCCGCCGCCCGGCCCGGGCGACTGCCCGCCGTCCGGGACCACCACGGCCACGCCCCCGGCCCCGCCCCCGCCCCAGGACACCGCGCCGGACACCCCGAGCCGGCCGAACCCGCCGAACCCGCAGAACCCCCCGGGCCGGCCCGATCAGCCGCTCCCGCCCACCGGGCCGCCGCTCGCCGAGACGCCCCGCTCCGACCCGCCCCCGGCCGAGATCCCGCCGGACCTGCCGCCCGCACCCGACGGGCCGAGCGTGAGCCCGTACGACCCCTACGCGCCCGGCGACCCGAACGGCCCCGTGGACCCGGGCGACCCCACCGACCCCTATGCCGTCCCCGACCGGCACTTCACGCCGGACCCCGGGTACTCGCTCGAAAGCGTCTGACGCGCCCGTGTGTCATGGTGGACCGGTGCCGAGCACCGTATCGCTGCCGGACGACTGGCCCGCCCACCCGGACCGGTCGCTCTCGCTGAACCGGATGGGCAGCTTCGACTGGGACCTGGTCACCGGCCTCATGCACATGGACGCGCCCGCCCTCGACGTCTTCGACACCCTCCCCGAGGACTACGACGATCGGCCGGAGTCCCTCTCGCCCAGGGTCCCGGCCACCGAGGCCGCCCGCCTCGACGCGCTCGTCTCCAGCGCCCTCAAGAGCGGCGTCGACAGCTACGGCGCCTACTTCCGCATCCGCTGCCGCGACGGCCGGCTGCGCTGGACGCACACGCAGGGCCGGGTGATGCGCGACGGGGACGGGCGCCCGTTCCGCATCATCGGCATCGTCCGGGACGCGACCGAGGAGCTGAGCCACTCCGCCGAACGCCTCGGCCTGGACGAGGAACGCCGCCGCCAGACCTCTGTGGTCGAGGCCACCACCGCCGCCCTCGCCCACGCGCGCACCGTGCGGGACGTCATCGACGCGCTCAGCGACGCGCACGGCCTGGAGCGCCTCGGCACCATGGGCATGGTGATGGGGCTGGTCGAAGCGGGCCGCATCCACCTGGTGGCGGAAGGGCCCGAGGGAAGTTTCGTCCCCGGCACCCGCTATACCCGCGTGGACGAGCAGTACCCGATGAGCGAGGTGGTCCGCTCGCTCCAGCCCCGGTTCATCGACTCGCAGGCGGAGTTCGCCGAGGCCTACCCCGGGCTGTGGTCGAAGATCTCGTACATGCGGATCTCCGCCGCCGCCTATCTGCCGCTGATCGCCCAGGCCCGCCCGATCGGCGCGATCGGACTGCTCTACCAGGACAAGGACGGCTTCACCCAGGACGAGCGGAACCTGCTCGTGGCCCTCGGCAGCAGCATCGCCCAGAGCCTCCAGCGCGCGATGCTCCTGGAGCAGGAGCACGACCTCGCCGAGGGACTGCAGCAGGCCATGCTGCCGCGCCGGATCCCGGCCGTGCCCGGCGCGGAGATCGCGGTGCGCTACCGCTCCGCCCGGATGGGCCGCGACATCGGCGGTGACTGGTACGACGTCATCCCGCTGCCCGGCGGCCGGGTCGGCGCCGTCATCGGCGACGTCCAGGGACACGACACCCACGCGGCGGCCGTGATGGGCCAGCTGCGCATCGTGCTCCGCGCCTACGCCGCCGAAGGCCACGCCCCCGCCACGGTCATGGCCCGCGCCTCCGTCTTCCTCCACGAACTGGACACCGACCGCTTCGCGACCTGCACCTACGTCGAAGCCGACCTGGCGACCGGGGTGTTCCAGCTGGTCCGCGCGGGCCACCTCGACCCCCTGTTGCGCTCACCGGACGGCGACTGCCGCAGGCTCCCCGTGGAGGGCGGCATGCCGCTCGGCCTCTCGGCCGAGTTCGGCCGCCTGGAGTATCCGGTGACCACGGTGGAAGTGGCGCCGGGGGAAACGCTTCTCCTGTGCACCGACGGCCTGGTCGAACAGCCCGGAGCCGACCTCGACGACGGAATCAGGCACCTCACCGCCATGGTCCGCTCCGGCCCGGCCGACCTCCAGCTGCTCGCGGACCGGCTCGTCGGGGTCGCCGACGAGCGCGGCGAGGACGACGTCGCCCTGCTCCTGCTGCGCCGCCACGCCGAGGACGCCCCGCAGGCGGGCGGCCGCCTCCAGCAGCACGTGGCGCCCGGCGACCCCGAAGCCCTCGTCTCCGCCCGGCACATGATCGGCGCGGCGGTCCGGGCCTGGGGCGCCCGGGACCGCGGCGACGAGATCGAACTCGTCGCGGACGAACTGATCGTGAACGCCCTGATGCACACCGACGGCCCGGCGATCGTCACCCTGCGCGTCCTGACGGGCCCCGAACGCCGCATCCGCGTCGAGGTCGAGGACCGTTCCAGCGCCCTCCCGCGCCGCCGGGACGCCGGCGACTCCGGCGTCTCGGGGCGCGGGCTGATGCTGGTGGACCGGCTGGCGGACGTGTGGGGCGTGGAATCCCGCGGCGGCGGCAAGTGCGTGTGGTGCGAGTTCGTCATGAGGTGACGGCCCGAACGGAAGGCGGACAGGGGGACGGACCGGGGGGCCGGGACCAGGGACCGGCACGGGAACGGGCCCTGCGCGCGGCCACGGACGGTCCGGCGGGCGCCCACCGGAACCGGAACCCGAGCGGAGGGCGACCGGAACACCCGCCGGGCCCGGTCGGGCCCAAAGTCCGTTGCGGCACGCGGCGGCGGTGCCGCAGGATCGACGCGATGACTACCGCCACGCACGACGTCCGCCGGTCGCTGAAGGCCGGAGACCTGCCCGGAGCCGTCCGCGCCCTGCGGCCCCACGCCGAGACCGCGTCACCGGCCGAACTCGCCAAGGCGACACGGGAACTCGCCGACGCCGCCGGATTCGCCGACCTCGCCCGGGCCGCGAAGACCGCCGCCAGGAGACCCCGCGACCCCCAGGCGCTGTACGACTTCGGCTACGCCTGCGTCGAACGCGGCGTGTCCTTCCTCGCCGTCGCCCCGCTGCGCCACGCGCTCGCCCTGGCGCCCGACTCCCGCAGGCTCCTCGCCGAACTGGTCTCCGCCCTCGAAGACGGCCACCGGCACGCCGAGGCCGCCGCCCTGCTCGCCGCGCGCGGCGACCGCCTGCCCGCCTGGCCCGAAACCTACCTGCTGGTCCACAACACGCTCTGCGCGGGGGACTTCGACGGCGCCCGGGCCGCCGCGATCCGGCTGCCCGCCCCGCAGGACGAGGCCTGGATCGACGCCCACGGCCGCCAGCGCCGCATGCTGGGCCGCGCCGAACTGGCCCGCGAAGCCGGCCCCTTCGACGGCCGCGACCTGCGCGGATGGCACTTCGCGCTCACCGGCTCCCTGCTGGGCACCCTCTCCCCGTACGGCTACGCCGCCGGGATGACCGGCCGCTACGCCTTCCTCGGCGACAGCCATGCACTGGCCCGGCGCGGCCTCGACCGCCTCGCGCTCGCCCTCGCCGCCGCCGGTCAGCGCCCCACCAGCGTCTCGCTGCTCCCCGGCCGCGCCGACCGGATCCTCGGCCTGGCCGCGGCGGGGGTGCTCGGACTGCCGGCCGTGCCCTACGACCCGGCGCGGACCGACACGGTCGTCGTCGCCCACGACCTGAACGCCTGCGACCCCGACCTCGTCCGCACCCTGCGCACCCGCGCCACCGGTCAGGTCCTCCACGAGCACCTGACCTGCTGGACGGATCCGCCCGCGGTCAGCGCCGACTCCAGCGCGCTCCTGTGCCAGTACGCCGTCGCCCCCTGGGCGGCGCACGGCGACCGGCCCGCCGACGGGCGCCCCGAGGAGGACATCGCCCGCGCCGTCATCGAGGCCGACCCGGCCCCGGACGAGGGCGACGGGCAGACCCCGGCCGATCCGGACGCCGCCTTCCGGGCCTACGCCGCGGCCGTGGCCCCCGGCTGGCTCGGCGGCACCCGCGACCGCCTCGACTCGCCCGGACCGGTGCCCGGCTCGCGCTTCGCCTGAGGACGCGGCACCCTGGGAGGATGCCGGAGCTGCCGGAGGTCGAGGCCCTCAGGGAGTTCCTCGACGAACACCTGACCGGGCGGGTGGTCGAGCGCGTCCTCCCGCTCAACGTGAGCGTGCTCAAGACCTACGATCCCCCGCTCACCGCCCTCGAAGGGCAGCCCGCCGGAGCCACCGCCCGCCACGGCAAGTTCCTCGCGCTGCGGATCGGCGCGCTGTGCCTCGTCACCCACCTCGCCCGGGCCGGCTGGCTGCGCTGGCACGACACCTTCCCCGCCCAGCCCCCCAGGCCCGGCGGCAAGAGCCCGCTCGCCCTGCGCGTCGTCCTGGAGGACGGCGGCGGATTCGACCTCACCGAGGCGGGGACGCAGAAGCGACTCGCGGTGTACGTCGTCCACGACCCGCAGGACGTCCCGGGCATCGCCCGGCTCGGGCCCGACCCGCTCGCCGAGGACTTCGGGCGGGCGGAGTTCGCGGCGCTCCTGACGGGGGAGCGGCGCCGGCTCAAGGGGTTCCTGCGCGACCAGAGCGTACTGGCCGGGATCGGCAACGCGTACAGCGACGAGATCCTGCACCACGCCCGGATGTCCCCCTTCAAACTCGCCTCCTCGCTCGACGAGGGCGAGGTGTCCCACCTCTACGACGCGGTCCGGGCCACCCTGCGCGAGGCGCTCGACCGTACGCACGGCGTGGCCGCCGGAAACCTGAAGGCGGAGAAGAAGAGCGGGCTGCGGGTGCACGGCCGCACCGGCGAGCCCTGCCCGGTGTGCGGGGACACGATCCGCTCGGTGTCCTTCGCCGACTCCTCGCTCCAGTACTGCCCCACCTGCCAGACCGGCGGCAAGCCGCTCGCCGACCGGCGCCTGTCCCGCCTGCTGAAATGACCCGTCCCGCGCCCGGTGGCCGGCGCCCCGCTTACACTGGCGCACCATGTCCGACGACGACCGCCACCGGCAGCCCCCGGCCCCCGCGGGATCGCGCCGGGAGACCGTCACCGGGGTGGCCCGCGGCGCCCGCGGCCGCCCGCCCGCGCACACCCCCGCGCGCTCGGAGATCTCCCAGCAGACCTCGCTCGGAGCGACCTACGTCAGGGCCCTGATGCGCAGCCAGTTGCGGGCCGGTCTGACGGCGCTGACCGCGCTGCTGGCGCTCGTCGGGACGCTGCCCCTGCTGTTCTCCCTGCCGCACACCGCCTCGGGGCCGCTGGTGTGGGCGGGACTCGGGGTGCTGGTGTACCCGGTGATGTGGCTGATCGCCCACCGGTACGTCGTACGCGCCGAGCGCAACGAGGCCGACTTCACCGGTCTGGTCACCGAGCCCCCCGGCGAACCCCCGGCCTAGCCGCCCGCCGATCCAGCCGGGGCCCCGGCAGTCCTAGAACAGGTGCATCGCCAAGTGGCCCAGGGGCAGGCCCAGTTGCCACGCCGGTGTCCACACCCGGGCATTCTCGTCGAGCCCCGGCGAGGGGTCCTCCAGGCCGTGGCGCCCGGGGTCGAGATTGGTGGCGAACAGCTCCGTCCGCTCCAGCCAGCTCCACGCGTCCCGCGCCAGTTCGAGGTCGGGATCGCCGCCCGCCCCGCGCTCCCGGGCCTCCTCGCCCAGCTGGAGGAACCGGGTCTGCACCCAGTCGCGCCAGGGGTGGCCGTAGGCCGTCAGGGACAGCCACTCGTCGAGCTGCGAGACCACCCGGATCCCGGACAGTTCGCCCGCGGCGTCGGACAGGTAGATCGTCAGTGCCAGGGTGTCCCGCCCGGCCCGGAATTCCAGGGTGCTGACCGGGATCAGCCGCCCCGTGCGCAGCAGTTCGTCCGCGATGTACTCGGCGTAGAGCCACGCCATGGGCACCGCGAGCCCGCCGTCACTGGTGCCGTTCATACCCTCGGGCTGCACCGTTTCCACCTTCTCCCGCGTGTCGAGCTTCCCGCCGTCGGTCAGAGCCTTCCCTCCGCGGCTCGCAGGACGGGCGATGTTTACTCAACTTGAACGGTCTGCGACCGAATCGAGTGCCCCGCACGCGCACTCCGGTCGAACCTTGAGCGGTTCCCGGCCAGTTCTGTGGCAGCCTCAGGCGCCGAGTCCGTATCCCTGGAGTCCCTCGCGCAGGGCGCGCAGGGCGTAGTGCGTGCGGGACTTGACGGTGCCCGCCGGGATGCCCAGCTCCCGGGCGGCCTCGGCGACCGACCGGTCGCGGAAGTAGACCTGCATCAGCACCTCGCGGTGTTCCGCGCCCAGGCTGCCGACCGCCCGTCGCACGTCGATCGCGGTGACCGAGCGGGACACCCCGTCCCGGGGCGCGGGCGTCTGCTCCAGGCCCGCCGGCTCGACCTCCTGAGGACGCGCGAGCCGGGCCCGGCGGGCATCGATCGCGAGGCGCCGCCCGACGGTGAACAGCCAGGGCCGCGTGGAGGCGTGCGGGCTCTCCAGGACCTCCGGGTGCTGCCAGGCGCGTACGAGGGTCTCCTGCACCAGGTCCTCGGCGCGCTGGGCGTCGCCGTTGCAGAGGCCGAGGAGGAATCCGAACAGGGCCCGCCCGTGCTCGCGCTGGAGTTCGGCGAGTGCTTCGGGATCGGTGCGGCAGAGGGTGGGGGAGGGGGACACCGAAGGGCTCCTTCCGGCTGGGTGCGGGTCGACATGAACACCCTGACCTGCGGCGGGCCGCCCGGGAACCTTCGGGTGGAGCTGCTGCGCCCAACCACCCCGGCCGTCCGGTGGGCGGCCCCCCTCGGCGGTGAACGGTCGAACGGCGCGGTGAGCGGCAGCCCGCCGCAGGGGCGGGGCGCGCCGCCACACGGGTGGGCGCGGGGCGCCGTACCGAGCCCTTCCTTGACTTGTGCGACCCACCCTTAAGGATGCAGATCATCGGATAGTCCTACTAAAGGGAGCGGGACCCCATGACCCAGCGCACGCGGCGGACCGCGGCGGTCCTGTCGGCCGTCCTGCTCTCCGCGGCGGCGGCGGCCTGCTCCGGCTCGCCGGGCACCCCGGGACACCCGGCGGCCAGGGGAACCACGGCGCCCCACGGGACCCAGGGCACCCAGGCGGCCCCGGGGACGGCGGGCAAGGGCTTCACCCTGGTCGCGAGCGGTGACGTCCTCCCGCACGACTCGATCATCAGGGCGGCGGCCACCGGGGGCGGCGGCTACGACTTCAAGCCCATGTTCGCCGGCGTCAAGGACCTGGTCTCCGCCGCCGACCTGGCGCTCTGCCACAGCGAGACCGTCTACGGCGAGGACGGCGGCCCCTTCACCGGATACCCCGACTTCACCTCCCCGCCGCAGGTGGCCGAGGCGCTGAAGGACGCGGGGTACGACGGCTGCTCGACCGCCTCCAACCACACCCTGGACGACGGCGCCGACGGACTGAAGCGGACCCTGGACGCCTTCGACAAGGTCGGCCTGAGGCACGCCGGTTCGGCCCGGACGGCCGCGGAGGCGGCCGCGCCGGCGACGTACGCGGCCGGCGGGGCCAAGGTCGCGCACCTCGCCTACACCTACGACACCAACGGCCACCCCCTGCCCGACGGGCAGCCCTGGGCGGTCAACCTGATGCGGCAGGACAAGATCGTCGCCGACGCCCGGGCGGCCCGGAAGGCGGGCGCCGACGTGGTGCTGGTGAGCCTGCACTGGGGCACCGAGTGGCAGACCGCGCCGGACGAGCGCCAGCTCACCCTCGGCAAGGCCCTCACCGCCTCGACACACGACGGCCGGCCCGACATCGACATGATCCTCGGCACGCACGCGCACATCCCGCAGGCCTACGAGAAGGTCAACGGCACCTGGATCGTCTACGGCATGGGCGACCAGATCGCCGGAGAGATGTTCAACGACGAGGGCGAGCGCGACCCGCGCGGCAACTACGGCTCCCTCGCCCGCTTCACCTTCGAGCCCCCCGCCGCGCCCGGGCAGCGCTGGCGGGTCACCCGGGCCGCGTACGTCCCGCAGATGATGGACCTCACCGCGGGCCGGATCGTCAACCTCCCGGCCGCCCGCGCCAAGGACCCGGACCACGAGGCGTACCGGGCCGCGGAGGAAGCCATCAGCGAGGCCGTCCTCAGCCGCGGCGCCGCCAAGGACGGCCTGACCCTCGGCAAGTAGCGCAGCGGCTGAGCGGCTCGCGCCCCCGCCCGGCCCGCGGCACGGCCCCCGCTACGGCACCACCGTCACCGGCCAGCGCCCCGCCTTCACCAGCCGGACCGCCACCGACCCGATGATCCGGTGACCGGCCTGCTCCGAGGCCCCGACGACCACCGCGTCCGCCGTCAGCTCCTCGGCGGCGGTCACCAGGCCCGCGTACGGGTCCCCGCGGAAGGTGTGGAACTGCCAGCGCACTTCGAAGATGCCCTTGAGGCGCTCGGCGGACTCCCGGATCTCCGCCACGATCCCCTCCGCGATCTCCTCGGTGGTCCCGGCCACCGCCGCACCCATCGCGGCCCCGGCCGCCAGCACCGGCTGGACGTAGACCAGCGCCAAGAGGGCGTTCTGGCGCCGGGCCAGCCCCGCCGCGTAGGCCGCCGCGCGCAGCGACGAATCCGTTCCGTCCACTCCGGCGAGGATCACCTTCGGACCGTCGGTACCCCGCTCGAACCCCGTACTCACGTGCTCCGTCACCCCACCGACAGTAGCTCGTTCGGCGCGCGGAGCGGCGCGCGCCTCCCTACAGTGCGAACCATGACTGCCACCGCGGAGCAGACCCGCGGGACCCGGAACCGCTTCCTGAACCGGGTGCCCGACGGATTCGGCGCGTTCTTCGGAACGCTGGGCCTGGTGTGCGCCGTACTGGCGCTGTCCCCCACCCTGCGGCGGCTGCTGCGGCCCGTGGTCCGCTTCCTCGACATGTTCGTGGTCCCGGTCAGCGAGAACCTCGCCTACGCCGTCTTCCTCTTCCTGCTCGCCGCGGCCCTCGGCACCCGCAAGAAGGTCGCCTGGTGGATCGTCGTCACCTATCTGGCCCTGCTCATCCTGGCCGACGTCGTCATCCTCGCGGACGGGGACTACTGGGTCTCCCTGGTCTCCGGCGTCATCGCCCTCGCCGCCATGGTGCTGCTGATCGCCGCCCGCAAGGAGTTCTACGCGGTCACGCGACCCGGCGCCCTGTGGCGGGCCCTGCTCGTCCTCGGCCTCGGACTGCTCGCCGCCGTCTTCCTCGGCTGGGGACTCGTCGCACTGTTCCCCGGCAGCCTGCCCAAGGGCCAGTGGCTGGACTGGGCCGCCAAACAGGTCTTCGGCGGTCTCTTCTCCGCCCGCCAGTTCGACGGCCACCCGCCCCGGCCGCTCTACTTCCTGCTCGGCCTCTTCGGCGCCCTCGCCCTGCTGAACGCCGCCTCCACCCTCTTCCGCTCGCAGCGCATGACCGCCGCCCTGCACGGCGACGAGGAACCCCGCATCCGGGCCCTGCTCGGCGCCTACGGCCGGCGCGACTCCCTGGGCTACTTCGCGACCCGCCGCGACAAGGCCGTCGTCTTCGCCCCCAACGGCAAGGCCGCCGTCACCTACCGCGTCGAGGCCGGCGTCTGCCTGGCCAGCGGCGACCCCGTCGGCGACCCCGGCGCCTGGACCCCCGCCATCGACGCCTGGCTCGGCGTGGCCCGCCGCCACGGCTGGCAGCCCGCCGTGATGGGCGCCTCCGAGGACGGCGCGACCGCCTTCGCGCGCTCCGGGCTCAGCGCGCTCCAGCTCGGCGACGAGGCGATCCTGCACGTCGCCCACTTCGACCTCGACGGCCGCGACATGCGCGTCACCCGCCAAGCCGTCAACCGGGTCCGGCGCACCGGCGCCACCACCCTCATCCGCCGCCACTGCGCCCTCACCGAGGAGGAGATGAAGCGGATCGTCGACCGCGCCGACTCCTGGCGCGACACCGAGACCGAGCGCGGCTTCTCCATGGCGCTGGACCGGCTCGGCGACCCCGCCGACGGGGACTGCCTGCTGGTGGAGGCCTTCGACGCGCAGGGCGAACTCATCGCCCTGCTCTCCTTCGTCCCGTGGGGCAAGGACGGCATCTCCCTGGACCTGATGCGCCGCGACCGGGCCGCGCCCAACGGCGTCATGGAGTTCATGGTCGCCGAACTGTGCGCCACCGCGCCCCGGCTCGGCGTGCGCCGGATCTCCCTCAACTTCGCCGTCTTCCGCTCCGCCTTCGAGGAGGGCGGCCGGATCGGCGCGGGGCCCGTCCTCAAGCTCTGGCGGGGGCTCCTGCTGTTCTTCTCCAAGTGGTGGCAGCTGGAAGCCCTGTACCGTTCCAACGTCAAGTACGGACCCGAGTGGTACCCGCGTTTCCTCTGCTACCAGGACGCGGGCTCCCTCGCCCGGGTCAGCCTGGCCTCCGGCATCGCCGAGGGGTTCGTCTCCGTACCGAGCCTTCGCACCCTGTGGGGCAAGGGGCACGCCAAGGGCGTCACGGCCCCCGCCAACACCGCTCACCTCCCCTCGATCGCCTCCCTGGGCCTCGACGCCGTGGGGGAGCGGGGCGAGGGGGCGGCCGAGAAGCAGCCGGAGCAGGTCCGGGTCCGCCACCGCAAACTCGAACGCATCCGCGCGGGCGGCACCGACCCCTACCCGGTCGGCATCCGGCAGCGCACCCACACCGCGGAACGGCTGCGCACCGAGCACCCCGCGCCCCCGCCCGGCGCGCGCACCGGCGAAGAGGTGACCGTCGCCGGACGCGTGATGGTCGTGCGCGACCTCGGCGGCGTGGTCTTCGCGGTGCTGCGCGACTGGACCGGTGACGTGCAGCTGATGTTCACGCGCGACGAAGCGGGAACCGGGGTCCTCGGCACCTTCACCAGCCAGGTGGACTTCGGCGACCACGTCGTCGCGAGCGGCGAGATCGGCAGCAGCAGGAGCGGCGAACTCTCCGTCGTCGTCGGCTCCTGGCAGCTCACCGGCAAGTGCCTGCGCCCGCTGCCCGACAAGCGCAAGGGCCTGGCGGACCCCGAGGCCCGGGTCCGCCGCCGCTACCTCGACCTGGTGGCCAGTCCCGAGGCGCGCGAGGTCGTACGGGCCCGCTCGACCGCCGTGCAGGCACTGCGCCAAGGGCTGCTGGAGCGCGGTTACCTGGAGGTCGAGACCCCGATGCTCCAGCAGATCCACGGCGGCGCCAACGCCCGCCCGTTCCGCACCCACATCAACGCCTACGACATGGACCTCTACCTGCGCATCGCCCCGGAGCTGTACCTCAAGCGGCTGTGCGTCGGCGGCATGGAGAAGGTCTTCGAAATGGGCCGCACCTTCCGCAACGAAGGTGTCTCCTACAAGCACAACCCCGAGTTCACCATGCTGGAGGCCTACCAGGCCTTCGCCGACTACGACGTCATGCTCGACCTGACCCGCGAGCTGATCCAGGGGGCCGCGACCGCCGCCTTCGGCTCCCCGGTCGCGCACAAGGCGGGCCCCGACGGGAAGCTCGTCGTCCACGACATCTCCGGTGCCTGGCCGGTGAAGACGATGTACGGGGCGATCAGCGAGGCGCTCGGCGAGGCGGTCGACGCGGACACCGGGGAGGCGGCGCTGCGCCGCCACTGCGACCGGGCCGGGGTGCCGCACACGCCCGAGGACACCCGCGGTGACGTGGTCCTGGAGATGTACGAACGGCTGGTGGAGGAGCGGACGCTGCTCCCCACCTTCTACAAGGACTTCCCGACGGACGTCTCCCCGCTCACCCGCCAGCACCGCCGCGACCCGCGGCTGGCCGAACGCTGGGACCTGGTCGCCTTCGGCACCGAACTGGGCACCGCCTACTCGGAGCTGACGGACCCCGTCGAGCAGCGGCGCAGGCTCACCGCCCAGTCGCTGCTGGCGGCGGGCGGCGACCCGGAGGCGATGGAGATCGACAACGACTTCCTGGACGCGCTGGAGTACGCGATGCCGCCCACCGGCGGGCTCGGCATCGGCGTGGACCGGCTCGTCATGTTCCTCACGGGTCTGACGATCCGCGAGACGCTTCCGTTCCCGCTGGTGCGCCAGAGCTGATCGGGTGAGGGGCCGGTGGCGCGTCCGCGTCTCCCGGGCCGCACGGCGGTGTCGTTGATACGTAGTAGTAATGAAAACTGACGAGCCGACAGTAGGGCGGCGCGTGCTCCTGCGCACCGCCGTCTTCCTCGGGATCGCCGCCGCGGCCTCCGGCCTGCTCGGGGAGGAGGAGGCCGCGGATCCGGCCGGGCCCGCACCCGGACCCGGCCGCGCGGCGGGCGGCGCGGGCGCTCCCGGAGCGCCCGCGCCGAACGGACGGGGAGCGCCCGCCAACACCTACCGGCTGAGCCCGATGGCCGCCGACACCCCGGCGCGCTACCGTCGGGCCATGCCCCCCGTCCGCACCCGCCCCATCCTGGACCTCTCCGGTGCGCCGGGGGACCTGGCCGTAGGGAGCAGGATGGTGCTCACCTTCGACGACGGCCCCGACCCCCGCTACACCCCGGCGATCCTGGACACCCTGGCCCGGTACGGGGTGCGCGCCATGTTCTTCGTCTGCGGGGAGATGGCCACCGACAACCGGGACCTGATCCGCCGGATGGCCGACGAGGGCCACGTCATCGGCAACCACACCTGGACCCACCCCCTCATCCCGAAGCTCACCCGGCCCGACCTCGCCTCCGAGATCGGCCGCACCAGCGAGGTCGTCCAGCAGGCCACGGGCGAGGCCCCGCGCTGGTTCCGGGCGCCCTACGGCGCGTGGAACCGGGCCGCCTTCGAGATCGGCGCGGAACTGGGGATGGAGCCGATGGCCTGGACCGTGGACTCCCTGGACTGGACCGAGCCGGGCACCACCACGATCGTCTCGCGGGTCCTCAAGGGAGCCGCCCCCGGCGTGATCGTGCTGTCGCACGACGCGGGCGGCAACCGGACGCAGAGCGTCCAGGCGCTGGGCTCTTACCTGCCCCAGCTGCTCGCCCGCGGCTACCGGATGACCCTGCCGAGCCTGCGGCCCCACTGAAGATACGATCCGTCAGTGGGACCGCGGGCCGGCCGGCTCAGCGCGTCTCCACCATCCGGGCGAAGACGACCACGTTGCCGTCGTAGCCGCGGGCCTTCGAATAGCCCCCGCCGCACGTGATCACCCGGAGCTCCGGAGCCCCGGTGTCCCCGTACACCCGGGTTCCGGGGAAGGTGTCCTTGGCGAAGACCTCCACGCCGTACACCTCGAACACCGCCGTGCGCCCGTCGTAGCGCTGCACCTCGATGCGGTTGCCCTTGCGCAGCGAGCCCAGGCCGTAGAAGACCGCCGGGCCCTTCGCGTTGTCCACGTGCCCCACGATGACCGCCGAACCCGTCTGGCCGGGCGAGATGCCGTTGAGGTACCAGCCCGCCAGGTTCGGGTCCTGCGGCGGCGGCGCGTCGATCCAGCCCTCCGCGTCCAGCCCCACCGTCATCACCGGCGCGTCCACCTTGATCGCCGGAATCCGCACCCGCTGCACCGACGAGTGCTCCAGCGGCTCCGGCGGCGGCCCGGACGGCTGCTCCGGCAGCTGCTGCGGCGCCTGGTCCGGCTGCTGCGCCGACTGCTGCTCAGGTGCGGGCGTGCTCGGCGCCGCCTGCGGCTGCCCGGGGCGCACCCCGACGGCCGCCGCGGCGGCCGGCTGGGGCGGCCCCTCCTCGAACTCCGCCCCGTTCCGGACCATGGCGAGGCCGGTGAGCATGACGAGGGCGAGCACTCCCCATGGAGAGCGTCTTCGTGACGGAACGGTCTCGTCCCAGCCCATGGTTCTCCCTTCCCGACGCGGGGGTCCCGACCCGCGTTCGCGTCCCACCCCGATGCACTGCTTCGTACGCCCTGCTTCACGCACGCTAAGGGCGTCCGCGCGGGACGGCGAGGGGGGAGGGGCGAACGGGTGGCGGGCCGCGGCCGGGCCGGGGCGGGGGGCCGTACGGGATGCGCCCATCCAGGTAATCGTCACATAAATGACTGACGGGTCGTGACCTGCGGATCCGTCAGATCGGCCGCGCGCGCCTCGGCGTGTCGCTCAACCGGGCGGCCCAAAGTCGGAAATGCGCTGGTTGCGGACCGGACCGAGGGTTCGTCTTGGGAGACGTTCTCGTCGATGATCCCGGGCGACCACCGCTCCGGGGCGCCTCCCGCTGGAGGTTCCACCATGCGTGCTTCTCGCGCTCTCACCGTGACCGCGGCGGCCTTCGCCGCCGTCGGGCTCGCCACCCCGTTCGCCGGCGCAACCAATCAGCCGGCGGGCGGTCCGCCCGGCGGCCAGGGCGGCGGGCCGAGGAACGTCGCGGTCTCCCCGTACTCGGTGCACCCCGGTGCCTCGATGGAGGTCAAAGTGGAGGGCTGCAACCGCGGCGGCACGGTCTGGTCGCCCGGCAACTTCGAGCAGGCGAACCTGTCGGGCGGGTCTCCCGCCTTCGCCACGGTGCACATCCGCCACAACGCCCGGACCGGCGACCAGACCCTCTCGGTCAAGTGCCACGACAACAGCCTCGTCGCCACGCACCGCTTCCGGGTCCTCGAGGGCCGGGGCGCACAGGGCGGCCTCGGCGGCTCCATCGGGCCGTCCGCCACCGAGACCGCCATCGGCGCGGGGCTCGTGGGCACGGCGGCCCTCGGCGCGGGCATCCACGTGGTGCGCCGTCGCCGCCCGGTCCACGGGCGGGTCTGACCGGCAGCCTCCCCGGTCGTGCCCGGCAGCCCGTGAACCGCCGGTCGCCCCGAGTCCTGGCCAGGACTCGGGGCGACCGGCGGTCGATGGGGTGGTGCGTGAAGACGGCGGTGCGGGAGACGGTGGTGCGGGTGGGGCGGACGGTGCGGAGCGGTTCCGCCGGCCGCCCGGTCAGTGCCCGCGGGTCTGCGTACGGCGCCGGACCAGGTAGCCGGTACCCGCCGCCGCGACCAGCAGGAGACCCCCGCCCGCCGCGAGTTCGCGCACGTCCATCCCGGCGACGCTGCCGCCGAGACCGCCGCGCACGCCGCGGACCGCGGCCGTGGACCGCGTGGTGGGGGTGCTCGTACCGCCCGCGATGGTGAGGTCGGTGGAACCGGTCTCGTTGTTGCAGGTGAAGTTGACGGAGTAGCGGGCTCCGCGCCGGGCGTCCCGGTCCACCGTGACCCGCACGGTCTGGCCCTTGGGCACGCTGACGGTGTCGAAGACGCCCGAGGAGACGGTGGTGCTCGCCGCCACGCAGCCGCTGACCGAGAGCACGACCGTGCCGCCGGGCGCGACCGTGGAGGGTGCGACGGCGAAGCCGAACGACGTGACGGGCTGTGCCTCCGCGGCGACGGCGCCGGCAGCGCCGAAGACCAGCAGGGTGCCCGCGGCCCCGGCTGCGAGGAGAGCGGTGGCTGACGTGCGTATCGCGCCCATGTTCTTCTCCGGATCCCCGAGGAGCAGCTGCGGAACGGTTTCCGCACGTGGGGGGTCGTGCGCCTCGATGTCCGCCACGCTAGGTCCGCCCGCCGTGGCCCGCGATCAGGAACGGGCGAACGGGTCACAGCGCTACGCCGAACCGGGGAAGGACGCCCCGTCCCCGGTTTGCGCGGACCGCGGGCCCGGCGGGGCCCGCGGCGGTCGGACGGCGTGTCGCCGCAGGGCGGCGCCGGGGCGGCGGATCAGTCGTCGCCGAGCCCCAGGTGCGGGAACTGCTGGAAGAACGGCTCGGCGGTGGCCGAGACCCCCCGGCTGAACGGCGCGTCGAAATCCCAGATCAGGAACAGCAGGAACGCGATCAGCGCGCTGAACAGCCCGGCGAGCAACAGCTCCCGGAAGGACCGCCGGATCTGCAGGGTGAAGATCAGCCCCACCGTCACGAGCGCGCCGGTGATCAGGCCGAACCAGACGACCCCCGGCATGGTGGCCCCCGCGCTCTGCAGCCGGGCGCTGCGGGCGTCGTCCACGATGGCGACCTGGTCCACCAGCGGCTGGTAGGCCTGCCCCTCGTGGTCGGTCCGCGGTTCGTAGTCGGTCACGTCCCGGCGGATCCGGTCGAGCATCGCGGTGCCCTCGTTCGAGACGTTTCCGGTGTCGGCCATCTCCTTCCACTCCTTCGTGACCACGTGGGACACGTAGGCGTCGACGTCGGCGCGGATGCGGGTGCGCACCGGAGCCGGGTAGACCTCGGAGCGGATGCTCACCTCGTGGAGCGCCTGGGCCTCCTGGCGCACGTATTCCTGGGCGGCCCCGCGGCCCTCCCAGACGCCGGCGATCGCCAGGCCCAGCACGATCGCGTAGATCACCCCGATCATCATCGTCATGTACTCGATGACGTCCGGGGTCTCGCTCGGATCGTCGTCCTCGCCGATCCGCCGGTGGTTGAAGAAGGCGATGGACAGGACCACGGCACAGGCCGCGGCCATCGCGAGGGACAGGACGAGCCATTCCGACAAGGGAACTCCCACGGAAATCGATCGGGTCGGGTCAGCGCGGGCGCAGCGCGACGATGGCGAGCACGGCGGGGGCGGCCGTGAGCAATGTGAAGGTGACCGGTGAAATGTGGTGCTCCACCGGCTTACGGGCCTCCGTGCGGTAGGCGGGCCGGGGCACCGGCTTCTTCGCGGGCGGCGCCACGACGGGGGCCGGTGGAGGTGCCGGGACCGGCGGGGGCGGCGGTGCGGGGGCCCGGGGCGCGGGAGGCGCCGGCCGCGGCGGCGCGGGGGCGGGGGGCGGGGGCGGAGGAGGCGGCGGGGGCTCGGGCGCCGGCGCGGGGGGCTTCGGCGGGGTGGGCTTCGGGGTGGGCGTGGGCGTGGGGCGGGGAGGTGTCGGCGTGGGAGTGGGTGTCGGCGTGGGTGTGGGCGTGGGCGTCGGGCACGGCGGGGGCGGGGGCGGTGGACAGGGGCGGGGCGGGCAGTGGTGCCCGCCGTGGTGGCTTCCGCAGTGCCAACCCCCGTGTTCGTGGCCGTGGTCGTCGTGATGTCCGCCACCCCGGGAAGCCCCGGCGGCGCTGCGGAGGGCCTCGCTCCGGGCCGCCGCGACCAGCTCGACGACGGTCCGGCCGTCATCCGGGCCGGGCATCGCGAAGGCGCGGCTATCGGCCACGGCCGGTGCGGCGGACAGTGCCGCCCACACGAGGACCGGAACCGCCAGCAGGCGCCTGGCACAGGGTCTGTTCACCCGGGGAGCATGGGGCAGCCGGGCGTCTCGCGCCTCCGGCTCCGGCTCGGTTCCTCCGAACGGGGGGACTGGGGACGGTAGAGGTTTGAGCCAGCGGATGAAGGGTTCCGATCGGCCGACGATCAATTCCCAAAAGGTATTTGTCGGTTTCGATCAATCCGGGCGGACGGTGCCCATGGTGTGTTTGGTGTGTGACGAAGAACGGACCGCCAATTTCCGCTTTCGCTCGCTCCGTTGGGCAATGATCAGTACATTCGGCTCGGACAGCTGTCCGAGACCGACGGACACCGACGGACTACGCCTTGGAGACCCCGATGGAGCGACCCGCCTGGGCCCCGCCAGGCATCGACATATCGGTGCCGAGCGTGTCCCGCATCTACGATTACTACCTCGGCGGATCGCACAATTTCGAGGTCGACCGCCAAGCGGCCCGCCGCGCCATGGAATTCATCCCGGGCCTGCCCAAGATCATGCAGGCCAACCGGGCATTCATGCGCCGCGCCGTCCGCTACGCCGTCTCCCAGGGCGTCACCCAGTTCCTCGACATCGGCTCCGGCATCCCGACCTTCGGCAACGTCCACGAGATCGCCCAGGCCGCCAGCCCCGACGCCCGCGTCGTGTACGTCGACCACGACCCGGTCGCCGTCGCGCACAGCCAGGCCGTCCTGGCCGGCACCGAACGCACCGGCATCGCCGCCGCCGACCTGCGCAAGCCGGCGGACATCCTGTCGAGCCCCGAGGTGACCCGGCTGCTCGACCTGGACCGGCCTGTGGCCCTGCTGCTGGTCGCCGTCCTGCACTTCCTGGAGGACGCGGACGAGCCGTACGCCGCCGTCGCCGAGCTGCGCGACGCGCTGGCCCCCGGCAGCCTGCTGATCCTCACGCACGCCTCCTACGAGGGCGTCCCGCTCACCGAGGACGTCGCGGGCGGGGCCGTCGGCGTCTACCGGGACATCCGCAATCCGCTGGTCATGCGCACCGGTGAGGAGATCGGCCGCTTCTTCGACGGTTTCGCGTGGGTGGAGCCCGGGCTGGTCTCCATGCCCGAGTGGCGGCCCGAAGGCCCGCAGGACGGCGAGGTCCAGGAGGATCCGTACGCCTTCTCGGGCTTCGCGGGCGTGGGACGCAAGGCGTGAGACTCCCGGCACAGACGGCGGGGCAGGCGGCCCCGGCAGCGCCCGCGACCGCACCGGGCGCGGGCGTCCGCGTACCCGCGGCCGGATCCGTGACGGCGGCTGCCCGCCGGGCTGCGACCACCGGACCGGCGGCCACCGGACCGGCGACCACCGCCCCCGCGGCGCCGTCGACCGGGCTGCCCGCCGATCCGGAGGACCGGATCGGGCGGTTCGCGACCATCTGGAGCCGGGCCATCTTCCCGGTGACCGCCACCTCGCTCACCCGGGTGGAGTTCGAACGCCACCTCGTGCCGCTCGCGCGCACCCTGGCCGAGGCCCTGCACGCCCGCCCCTTCGACGCGTCCGTCGGCCAGCGGGTCGGCAGCGAACTCGTCGCCGTGCACTGCACCGACCCGGACGCCCTCGCGGGTACCCTCGGCGTGGTCGAGGCCTACCTCGTGCTGTACTGCGGCCCGGACGGCGGCGGGCCGGACGAGTCCGAGGAGTACCGCGCCCGGTGCGCCCGGCTCCAGCACGGGATCGCCGCGGGCTTCGCCCGCGCCCTACGGGAGCGCACGCTCAAGGAGCAGGAGGCGATCGCCCGGTCCGCGCTCACCGCGCGGATCGACGCCCAGCAGGCCCTGCACGCCAGCGAGGCGCGCTTCCGCGCGGTCTTCGAAGGGGCGGCCATCGGCATCGGCATCGCGGACCTCCAGGGCAACGTCCTGGAGGTCAACGACACGCTGCTGCGGATGTTCGGCGGGCTGGAGGGGCACGTCCGGGGCCGCAACGTGAACGAGTGGAGCCACCCCGACGACACCCCGCACGTGTGGCGGATGTACGGCGAGCTGGTGCGCGGCGAGCGCGAGAGCTACCGCGTGGAGAAGCCGTACTACCGGCACGACGGGACGGTCCTGTGGACCAACCTGACGGTGTCCCTGCTGCGCGACGCCGACGGCACGCCGCAGTACCAGCTGGCGCTGATGGAGGACACCACCGAGCGGCGGCTGCTGAACCTGCGGCTGCGGTACGAGGCCACCCACGACGCGCTGACCGGGCTGCCCAACCGGACCCTGTTCTTCGAACGGCTGGAGAAGGCCCTCGGCGGGGCCGGGGGAAGCCGCTTCGGCCTCTGCTACCTCGATCTGGACGGTTTCAAGACCGTCAACGACAGCCTCGGGCACTCGGCGGGCGACCGGCTGCTGGTGGAGGTCGCGGACCGGCTGCAGAGCTGCGCCACCGGGCCCGGCGAGGTCGTCGCCCGGCTCGGCGGCGACGAGTTCGTGGCGCTGACCACCGGGCCCGAGACCGAGGAGAAGGTGACCGACCTGGCGATGCGGATCCTCTCCGCCCTCGCCACCCCGATCCGCCTGGAGGGCCGGGAGCTGACGGTCCGGGGCAGCATCGGCATCGTGGAGGGTCCGGCGGGCTCGCGGACCGCTGCCGAAGTGCTGCGCAGCGCCGACATCACGATGTACCGGGCGAAGGCGGCCGGCGGCAACCGCTTCGAGTTCGCCGACGAGGAGGCGGACGCCCGGGCGATCACCCGCCACGGGCTGACGAACGCGCTGCCCGCGGCCCTGGAGCGCGGCGAGTTCTTCATCGAGTACCAGCCGCTGGTGCACATGCACGACGGCAGCGTGCACGGCGCCGAGGCGCTGGTGCGCTGGTCGCACCCGCAGTACGGGGTGCTCGGACCGGACCGGTTCATCCCGCTCGCCGAACGGACCGGTCTGATCGTGCCGCTCGGCCGCTGGGTCCTGGAGGAAGCGGTCCGCCAGGCTCGCACCTGGCAGCGCCAGCACGGGGGTTCGTCCTTGCGGATCAACGTGAACCTCTCGCCGACCCAGCTCCACCACCCCGGCCTGGTCGCCGACACGGTGGCGGTGCTGGAGAACTCCGGTCTGGCTCCCGGCGCGCTGTGCCTGGAGGTCACCGAGTCCGCCCTGATCGGTGCCGACGACGAACTCCTGGAACCCCTGCGTCGGCTCGCCGCCCTCGGCGTGGACATCGCCCTCGACGACTTCGGCACCGGGTACTCGAACCTGGCGAACCTGCGCCGCCTGCCGGTGAGCGTCCTGAAACTGGACCGCTCCTTCACCCAGGGCATGCAGCAGGAACCCGCCAACCCGGTCGACGTCAAGATCGTGGAGGGCATCGTCGCCCTGGCCCACAGCCTCGAACTCGCCGTGACGGTCGAGGGTGTCGAAACCGGCGTCCAGGCGGCCCAACTCCGCGCGCTGGGCTGCGACACGGCCCAGGGCTGGTACTACGCCCGCCCCGGCGCCCCGGACCGGATCCACGCCCTGTCCCTCTGCGATGCGGTCCCCACCCCGTGACACCGCCCCCTGGCGGCACGTCCTGACCTGGCCACGCCCTGACCCGGCCACGCCCTGACCCGGCCAGCCTTCGCCCGGCCGCCCCTCACCCGGCCACCCAACCCGTTGCCGCGGCCTCGGGCGCCGGGTCGGGGGCGGGTCAGCTAAGCGCGGCTTCGATGCCGTGGCCCGGCTCGCGGACCGCCGCGCGGACGCGCTCGTGGCGGGCGGAGGTGTCGGCCAGCAACGCGGCGGCGGCCGGGAGGCGTTCGGTCTCGTAGTCGTCCAGGGCCTCCTCCCCGGCGGTCGCGGTCAGCACTCCGCCGAGCACCCGGCCCAGGGCGGCCGCGTCCTGGACGCCGGTGTTCATGCCCAGCCCGCCCGCTATCGGGTGGACGTGCGCCGCGTCTCCGGCGAGGAAGCAGCGGCCCTGCCGCATGCGGTCGGCCATCCGGACGTTGACCCGCCAGGTCGAGAGCCAGGTGGCGTCGGCCAGGCGTATCCCGGGCATCCGGGCGTGCCGGTCGAAGAGCCGCTGGAAGCCTTCCAGGGACGGGGCGAGCCTTTCCCCCCGGTCGTCGGTCTCCGGTGAGGCCTGGAGCTGGAAGGTGTCCGTCCCCGGTATCGGGCAGAGCATCATGGCGCCGCCGTCCGAGGTGAACCACTGGTGCCAGTAGTCCCGGCTCAGTCCCGCCGCCGTCACGTCCCCGACCACCATCGCCTCCTCGTCGGCGGTGCGTCCCTCGAAGCCGATGCCGAGCCGCTTGCGGACGGTGCTGCTCCCTCCGTCGCAGCCGGCCAGGTAGGCCGCCCCCAGGGTCCGCCCGTCCGCGAGCGTCACCCGCACGCCGTCCGCGTCCTGGGACACCGCTTCGACCTCGGCCTCGTACTCGACGCCGACACCGGACTCGGTCAGTTTGTCGCGCAGGATCTCCTCGATCTGCCACTGCCCTATGAAGATCGAGGAGCCGCCTCGGGGAGTGTCGTTGATGTGCTCCCCGTCGAAGTACTTGCGGAAGGCGAGGCCGGTGCGCCCGGTCTCGGTCATCCGCCCGGCCACGCCGAGCGTGTCGAAGACCTCCAGGCTGCCGACGTGGAGCGCCTTGCCCCGGGATTCGCGGTGCGGTGCGGCCCGGCGGTCGATCACCCGGACCCGGGCACCCCGGCGGACCAGGTCGCAGGCGAGGGTCAGGCCCGTCGGTCCGGAGCCCACGATCAATACGTCCACTGCGTGCGTCATCACAGGTTCCCTCGTTCGTCGGTCGCCGTGGTCGGTGTCCTCGGCGTGACTCCAGTGAAGCGGCTCCCGCCAGAAAAAGCAACCCGGTTACAAAGATGACTTGGTTGTGAAATCTCTGCTAGGGTGTGCGCATGGACAAGACGACCGATACCCCTGTGACCGGCCTGCGCGAGGCGAAGAAGCAGCGCACGCGGCAGCAGCTCGCCGCGACCGCGCTGGAGCTCTTCCTGGAGCGCGGCTTCGACGCCGTTTCGGTGGCGGATGTCGCCGCCGCCGCGGAAGTCTCCAAACCGACGCTGTTCCGGTACTTCCCGAGCAAGGAGGACCTGTTGCTGGACCGCTTCGCCGACCACCAGGACGAGGCGGCGCGCGTCGTGCGCGAGCGGCCCTCCGGGCAGACGCCGGTCGAAGCCGTACATGCCCACTTCATCGACGCCCTCGCCGCCAACGATCCGATCACCGGCCTCTGTGACCACCCGAACGTCGTGGTCTTCCAGCGGTTGCTGTACTCGACCGCGAGCCTCGCCTCGCGCCTGGCCCACTACACCGCCCGGGAGGTGGACCTGCTGGCCGCCGTACTGGAGCGGGAGGCCGCGGAGGCGGGGGCCGGCGGGGCGGAGGAGGGGCGGCGACAGCTGCGGGCCCGTCTTGGCGCCCTGTATCTGGTGACCGCCCGTCACGAGCTGGCGCAAGCGAACTGGCGGCGCATAGACGCGGGGCAGAGCGCCGCCGCGGCGCACGGGGCAGCGGTGGCCGACGCCGACATGGCCTTCGCCATGCTGGCCGAGGGGCTGGAAACCCTCCCCGCGTGAACCGCAGCAGCCCCTGCCCCGGCCCCCTCTGTCCCGGCCCCCCTGCCCCGGATCTGGGCTCACACGCCGCCCAGGCCGAGGCCCGGACCCAGGCCTCCGGCCCAAGGCCCAGGGCCTGGCCCCGGCCCCCGGGCCCAAGGCCCAGGCCTGGCCCATGCCCCCAGGCCCCGGCCCCGCCTCCGTCCTTGCGCCGCCCAGTACGGATCAGTACGTCACGGTGATCCTGCGCGCGGGGCCGTCCAGCCGGACGACGCCGCCGTACGGAATCACCACCTGTGGGTCCGTGTGGCCCAGGTCCACGTCGAAGACGGCCATCATGCCCGGGGCGTAGGTCGTGAGCGCTCGCAGTACGGCCTCCCGCTGCTCCTCGGCGTAGCGCAGCCTGCCGGCCACGTCGTTGGGTTGGTCGAAGGACCATGCCTTGGCCCGGCCCATCATCAGCGCGGAGAAGCGGGCGAGCAGTCCCCGCTCGCCCATGCTGCGCAGGATCCGGAAGACCTCCTCCGCGCGGGGCATCTCCTCGGAGGTCTCCAGGAACAGCACGCCGCCCTCCGCAGCCTCGGGCGCCGCCGCGACCTCCCGGTCGGCCATCAGCAGCCAGGACAGGATCTCCAGGTTGCCGCCCCAGGTGCGTCCCTCGACCACCCGGTCCGGCTGGTGCCAGATCCAGCCGGCCCCGTCGCGGACCTCGGGCTCGGCGTCGAAGGTGGCGGGATCGGCCCAGTCGCGGTCGGTGTCGCGGAAGCGTTCGGCGGGCCGCAGTTCGTAGGGCCCGGAGGTGAACAGGGCCGCGCGGATCGACGCGGCGGTCACCGGGTGGAGCGCGTACGGCCGCCCGAGCTCGGTCATGAGGCAGGCACCGTGGTAGCCCACGATGCCGAGGTTGCGCAGGAACAGCAGCAGGCACGTGTTGTCGCTGAACCCGAAGAAGGGCTTCGGGTGGGAGCGGATCAACTCCCCGTCGAGCAGCGGCAGTACGGTCAGCTGGTCGTCGCCCCCGATGCTCGCCATCACCGCCTTGACCGTCGGGTCGGCGAAAGCGGCGTGCAGGTCGTCGGCGCGCTGCCGGGCCGTGGATCCCATCGTGCGGGTCGACGGGTACTCCACCGGCTCCAGCCCGAACTCCTCCCGCAGCCGCGCCAGCCCCAACTCGTAGGGGAGCGGAAGGAGACCCGGCAAGCCGGAGGAAGGGGAGACGACCGCGATGCGGTCGCCGGGTACGGGCTTGGGGGGATATGTGGGAACGATCATCCCGGGACCCTACGGCCGTGCACGACCGCAAGCCAGCCTGATTTCCACCGGACGACGGTCTCCGCCCCCACTGCTCGACGCCCCCGCCCTCACCCCGAACGTACCCCCCGCCCTCACCCCACCAGCATCCGCTTCAGCTCCCGGGCCGCGCGGGGCGGGGCCACGTCCGTGCGGTGGGCCAGGGCGATCGTGCGGCGCAGGGGGGAGCCCGCCAGGGCGGTGGTCCGCAGTCCCTGTCCCGCGTGGTCGACCACCATCGCCGGGACCACCGCGAGCCCCAGCCCGGCCCGGACGAATCCGAGGACCGCGTCCATCTCCCCGCCCTCCACCGTGAACACCGGCTCGAAGCCCTCGGCGCGGCAGGCCGTCACCGTCAGTTCCCGCAGGTCGTAGCCGTGCCGGAACATGACCATCGGTTCCTCGCGCAGGTCGCTGATCCGCAGCGGTCCGCCGTCGCCCGGCGGCGGCAGCTCTGCGGAGGAGATCACCACCAGGTCCTCCGTCAGCAGCTCCACGGTCGTCAGCGCGGGCGCCGACGGCGGCAGCGGAAGGGTGACGAGGGCCAGGTCCAGGGCCCCGCGCGCCAGTTCGCGCACGAGGTCCAGCGATCCGCTCTCCTCGATCAGCAGCTCGATCCCCGGGTGCGCGGTGTGGAAAGCGCGCAGGACGTCCGGCAGCAGGCCCGTGCACACGCTCGGCGTCGCGCCCAGGCGGACCCGCCCGCGCCGCAGCTGCGCCAGTTCCTGCACCTCCAGCCGCGCCGTGTCCGCGTCCGCCAGGATCCGCCGCGCGAGGGGCAGCAGGGTCTCGCCCGCCTCGGTCAGCGCGATGTTGCCCCGCGCCCGGCTGAACAGCTCCGCCCCCAGCTCCCGCTCCAGCGCCCTGATCTGCTGGGACAGCGACGGCTGGGCGACGTGCACCCGCTCCGCCGCGCGCGTGAAGTGACGGGTCTCGGCCACGGCCACGAAGTACACGAGCTGCTGGAATTGCATCCTCCCAGCGTAGACCAGCTCATAGCCCTGACCTATCAAGATGAGCCCCATCATGTCTTGGACCTTTGAGGGCTTCGGTCCCTACCGTCTGAGACATGGCTCTGGCAACGCGGACGGGCCGACGGCCGTCCACCACGCACACGCTCTGGGACTCCACCGTCGGCAAGAAGACCGTCATGGCGGTGTCCGGGTTGATCATGCTCGGCTACCTCGTGGTCCACATGTTCGGCAACCTGAAGATCTTCTTCGGGCCCGGGGAGTTCAACGGCTACGCGGCCTGGCTGCGCCACATGGGCGCGCCCGTCCTGCACAGCCACTGGGGCCTGTGGATCGCCCGGATCGCCCTGGTCGCCGCCGTCGTCGCGCACGCCGTCTCCGCGTACCAGCTGAGTCGCCGCGACATCAAGGCGCGTCCCGTGCGGTACGCCCACAAGCGCCGGCGCGCCGGCTACGCCACCCGCACCATGCGCTGGGGCGGGGTGATCCTCGGCCTGTTCATCGTCTGGCACATCCTCGACCTGACCACGCTCACGGTCAACGAGCGGGCCCTGGAGGGGCATCCGTACGAGAACGTCGTCGCGACCTTCTCCACCTGGTACGGCAACGCCATCTACCTCACCGCGATGACCGCCCTCGCCTTCCACGTCCGGCACGGCTTCTGGAGCGCCGCCCAGACCCTCGGCGCGGGCAACGCCCGCCGGGACAGGACGCTGAAGGCCCTCGCCAACCTGCTGGCCCTGCTCCTCTTCGCGGGATTCGTGTCCGTCCCCGTCGCCGTCATGACCGGATGGGTGGGCTGACCATGAGCACCGCGACACCACGGACGGAGAACACCGCGATCCCCATGAGCGCCTACGCCGACTACACCACCGGCTCCCCGATCGCCGACGCGAAGGCCCCCGCGGGCCCGGTCGCCGACCGCTGGGACCGCCGCCGCTTCGAGGCCGGGCTGGTCAACCCGGCCAACCGCCGCAAGCACACCGTCATCGTCGTCGGTACCGGCCTCGCGGGCGGCGCGGCCGGCGCCACCCTCGCCGAACAGGGCTACCACGTCGTCCAGTTCTGCTTCTCGGACTCCCCGCGCCGGGCGCACTCCATCGCCGCGCAGGGCGGCATCAACGCCGCGAAGAACTACCGCAACGACGGCGACTCCGTGCACCGCCTCTTCTACGACACCGTCAAGGGCGGCGACTTCCGCGCCCGCGAGTCCAACGTGCACCGCCTCGCCCAGATCTCGGTGGAGATCATCGACCAGTGCGTGGCCCAGGGCGTCCCCTTCGCCCGCGAGTACGGCGGCCTGCTCGACACCCGTTCCTTCGGCGGGGTCCAGGTCTCCCGGACCTTCTACGCCCGCGGCCAGACCGGGCAGCAGCTGCTGCTCGGCGCCTACCAGGCCCTCTCCCGGCAGATCGCCGCCGGGAACGTCGAGATGCACGCGCGCACCGAGATGCTCGACCTCATCGTGGTGGACGGCGCCGCCCGCGGCATCGTCGCCCGCGACCTGGTTACGGGCAGGATCTCGACCCACTTCGCCGATGCCGTCGTTCTCGCCACCGGCGGCTACGGCAACGTCTTCTACCTCTCCACCAACGCCATGAACTCCAACGCGACCGCGATCTGGCGGGCCCACCGCCGCGGCGCCTACTTCGCCAACCCCTGCTTCACCCAGATCCACCCCACCTGCATCCCGCGGACCGGCGAGCACCAGTCCAAGCTGACCCTGATGAGCGAGTCGCTGCGCAACGACGGCCGGATCTGGGTCCCCAAGGCCCACGGCGACACAAGGCCCCCCGACCGGATCCCCGAAGCGGAACGCGACTACTACCTGGAGCGGATCTACCCGTCCTTCGGCAACCTCGTCCCGCGCGACATCGCCTCCCGCGCCGCCAAGAACGTCTGCGACGAGGGCCGCGGCGTGGGCCCCGGCGGCCAGGGCGTCTACCTGGACTTCGCCGACGCCATCCGCCGCATGGGCCGGGAGAAGGTGGCCGAGAAGTACGGCAACCTCTTCGAGATGTACGAGCGGATCACCGCGGAGAACCCGTACGAGGTCCCCATGCGGATCTACCCCGCCGTGCACTACACGATGGGCGGTCTCTGGGTGGACTACGACCTGTCGACCACGGTCCCCGGCCTGTTCGCGATCGGCGAGGCCAACTTCTCCGACCACGGGGCCAACCGGCTCGGGGCCTCCGCCCTGATGCAGGGCCTCGCCGACGGCTACTTCGTCCTGCCGTCCACCATCAACGACTACCTCGCCCGCCACCCCCGCACCACCGCGGTGGACGACACCCACCCCGAGGCCGTGGCCGCGGTCCGGGAGACCCGGGACCGCATCGAGCGGCTCCTCGCGGTCGACGGCGACCGCACCCCCGACTTCTTCCACCGGGAGATCGGCGAACTGATGTGGGAGTACTGCGGGATGGCCCGCACCGAGGAGGGGCTGCGCAAGGCGCTGGCCCGCATCCCCGAGATCCGCGAGGAGTTCTGGCGGCGGATCAAGGTCCCCGGTGGCGGCGAGCAGTTCAACCAGACCCTGGAGAAGGCCAACCGGGTCGTCGACTACCTGGAGCTGGCCGACCTGATGTGCCTCGACGCCCTGCACCGCGCCGAATCGTGCGGCGGCCACTTCCGCGAGGAGTCCCAGACGCCGGACGGCGAGGCCGAGCGCCGCGACGAGGAGTTCTCCTACGCCGCGGCCTGGCAGTTCACCGCGACCGGCGCCGCCCCCGTCCTGCACAAGGAAGACCTCGTCTTCGAGTACGTCCACCCCACCCAGCGGAGCTACGCATGAAGCTCACCCTGCGCGTCTGGCGCCAGCCGCACGCCGAGGCACCCGGCGCCATGACGGCCTACGAGGTCGACGGCATCTCGGCGGACATGTCCTTCCTGGAGATGCTCGACACCCTCAATGAGGACCTGATCCTGCGCGGCGAGGACCCCGTCGCCTTCGACCACGACTGCCGCGAGGGCATCTGCGGCGCGTGCAGCCTCGTCATCAACGGCGAGGCGCACGGGCCCGAGCGCACCACCACCTGCCAGCTCCACATGCGCTCCTTCGCCGACGGGGACACCATCGACGTCGAGCCCTGGCGGGCCGCCGCCTTCCCGGTGGTCCGCGACCTGGTGGTGGACCGGAGCGCCTTCGACCGGATCATCCAGGCCGGCGGCTACATCACCGCGCCGACCGGCGCGGCGCCCGAGGCGCACGCCACCGCCGTGCCCAAGCCCGTCGCCGACCACGCCTTCGAGAATGCCGAGTGCATCGGCTGCGGGGCGTGCGTCGCGGCCTGCCCCAACGGCTCGGCCATGCTCTTCACCGCGGCCAAGGTCAACCACCTCAACGTGCTCCCGCAGGGTTCCCCGGAGCGCGAGAGCCGGGTCCTGGACATGGTGGCCCGGATGGACGGCGAGGGGTTCGGCGGCTGCACGCTGACGGGCGAGTGCGCCACGGCCTGCCCCAAGGGCATCCCGCTCCCCTCCATCGCGGCGATGAACAAGGAGTGGCTCCGGGCGGTGCGCAAGGGCGGTCACTAGGCCGCCGGCCCGACGGCGAGGGAAACCTGTGCAATGGCTGTGACCTGCGGTGACTTGTACGGACCGCCAAAGGTTCCACATCCGGTTCAAGATTCAGCCATCTCGGCTTAGGGTGATGTCGGCCCGAGCGGAATCCCCGTTCACGGCCGACGGACACACCATCGCGACCCCGAGGTGGACATGAGCGGCTTCCGCAGACACCTGCGCCGTACGGGCCTGCACCGGCTCGTCCGCGCCCTGCGACCGTCCGCCCGCGTCCCGCGCCAGCCCGCGCGCACGGAGCGCGAGCGGCTCGACGCCGCGCCGGCGGAGGCGCCCGCGCCGCGCCCGCCCGACCGCGAGGAGGAGCTGCTGGCGGACCTCGCCCCGGGCGGGGGCGTCGTCCGCTACCGGGGCCGGCTGGCCCTCGTACGGGACGACCTGCTGCCCGGCGACCTGCGCGCCGCGAACCTCCGGGCCGCCGCCGAAGCCCTGGAAGCCGCCGGGATCGACTACGGACTGGTCCCCGACGGGGGCCTCCTCCACCGCGTCGCCCTCGCCCCCGGCACCCGCGCGGACGCCCTCGCCGCCTGCGCGGAGGCCTTCACCGGCCGGCCGGTCTACGCCGAGCTGCTCGGACACGGCGGAACCCTCGCCGTCACCCTGGCCGAGGCGCTGCCCGCGGCCGTCGCCGCCAAGGAGGGCGAGCGCCGCCCCGACGCGGCCCCCGACGAGGAGGACCCCCACCACAAGGTCAAGGGGGTCCGGCTGCACCAGCCCGTGGTGACCTCCGGGCGCACCCTCTACCTCGGCGCCGACCACGGCTGCGACCTGGAGTTCTGGGACCCCCCGGAGTCCGGCGCCGGCGGGGTCGCCTCCCTGCGCGACACGCCGTTCGGCTGGTGGGTGCCCTCCCTCGCGGCCACCGGGACGCGCCGCGTCGGCGACCGCGAGTACCCCGTCGTGGACGCGCTCGCCCGGTGCTTCCCCGACGACATCGACTTCCCGATCGACGCCGTGATCACCTGGGTGGACTCCGCCGACCCCGCCTGGCGCCGCCGCCGGGACCGGGCGCTGGCCGAGTACGCCCAGGACACAGTCGGCGCCGGGGCGCACGGCGAACCCGCCTTCGACGACGCCGCCCACCGCTACCGCGACCGCGGCGAGCTGCGCTACTGCCTGCGCTCCATCGCCGCGCACGCCCCCTGGGTCCGGCGGATCTTCCTCGTCACCGACGACCAGGTGCCCGGCTGGCTCGCCGCCGACCACCCGGGGATCACCGTGGTCCCGCACCGCGAACTCTTCGCCGACCCCGGCGCGCTGCCGGTCTTCAACTCGCACGCCATCGAAACGCAGCTGCACCGGATAGCGGGGCTGGCCGAGCACTACCTCTACTTCAACGACGACATGTTCCTCGGACGCCCGCAGCGGCCGCAGAGCTACTTCCTGCCCTCCGGCCTGCCGAAGGTCTTCCACGACACCCGGGCCGTCCCGCCCAGCTCGCCGGAGGTGCGCGACGACGTCTTCACCGCCTCCCAGCGGGCCACCCGGCGCGCCGTCGAGGAAGCCGTCCACCGCACCTACCCGCGGATCCTGGCCCACGCGCCGTACCCGATGACCCGCTCCGTTTTCGCCGCGGCCGAGGAACGGCTCCCCGGACGCCTCGCTGCCACCAGCCGCTCGGCCTTCCGCAGCGCGACGGACCTCGCCCCGATCACCCTGGCCGCGCACCTCGCGCTCGCCGAGGGCCGCGCCGTCGAGGGGGAACTGACCCTCGCCTATGTCGCGACGGACCGCGCCGAGGAGATCGAACGGCTCCCGGAGCTGGTCCACGACCGCCGCACCGACGCCTTCTGCCTCGCCGACGACGGCGGTACGGAGCTGTCGCCCGAGGAGCAGCGCCGCGCGGTCGCCGCGTTCCTGGAGGCGTACTTCCCGGTGGCCTCCCAGTACGAGAAGCCCGCCGACGTGCCCGCCGAAGCGGGGGAGCGGCCCCCCGTGCCTGCGCCGATCGGCTGACCGCGGGGGCGTACGCCGCGCCGGATCCCCCGGCGCGCGCGGTCATGCGTGACAGTGTCCGGCATGGCAGAAGCACCAGCACCCGCCGGGATCGGACCACGGCGCCGGACCGTGCTCGCCGCACTGACCCCGCTCGCCCCCCTGGCCCTGGCCGGCTGCGCGGGCGAGGCACACCCGGCCGCCCCGGCACCCGGCCCCCAGGCCGCCGCCAAGGACGCCCTGATCATGGTGATCCGGCACGCCGAGAAGCCGTACGCCGGAGACACGGGCGAGGACGACGAGGGCAACGACGACGCCGGCTCCCTCGCCGGCCGCGGCCGACGCCGCGCCGAGGCACTGCCCCAGCTCTTCCCGCCCACCCCGGGCGCCGTCCTGCCCCGGCCCGCGGTGATCTTCGCGGGCGGTGCGGCCGGAGCCGCCCGCTCCCGCCAGACCGTCGCCCCGCTGGCCGACCTCCTGCGCACCCCCGTCCGGGCCGACCTCGCGGTGGGCCGCGAAGCGGACCTCGCCCGCGCCGCGCTCGCCGCCCCGGCCCCCGTCCTGATCTGCTGGGAGCACAGCGGCATCCCCCGGCTGGTCCGCGCCCTCGGCGCCGACCAGGTCCTCGGGATGCCCGCCGGCTGGCCCGACCGCTACGACCTCGTCTGGCTCCTCACCCGCCGCCAGGGCCGGTGGAGCTTCCGCGAACTACCGCAGCACCTGCTCACCGGAGACGCGTAGCCCGCGCCAGGTAGCCCGCGGTACGCCCCTCGCCGGCCCGGACCACCAGGTCCGGGGGACCGGCCGCCACCACCCGGCCCCCGTCCGCGCCGCCGCCCGGACCCAGGTCGATCACCCAGTCCGCGCCCGCAGCCACCGCCATGTCGTGCTCCACGACCACCACCGAGTGCCCGGCGTCCACCAGCCCGTGCAGCCGGTCCACCAGCACCTCCACGTCCGCCGGATGCAGTCCGGTCGTCGGCTCGTCGAGGAGGTACAGGGTGTGGTCCCGGCGCACCCGCTGGAGCTCGTTCGCCAGCTTGATCCGCTGCGCCTCGCCGCCCGAGAGCTCCGTCGCGGGCTGCCCCAGCCGCAGGTAGCCCAGGCCGATGTCGTCCAGCGCGCGCAGGGCGCGGTGCGCCGCCGGGACCTCCGCGAAGAACGCGGCCGCCGCCTCCACGGTCAGCCCCAGCACCTCGGCGATGTTCAGGCCCGCGTGGCGGACCTGGAGGGTCTCCTCGTTGTACCGGGCGCCCCCGCACCGCGGGCAGGGGGCGTACGTACTGGGCAGGAACAGCAGCTCCACCGAGACGAAGCCCTCGCCCTGGCAGGTCTCGCAGCGCCCGCCCGCCACGTTGAAGGAGAACCGGCCCGCCTTCCAGCCGCGCTCCCGGGCCTGCGGGGAAGCCGTGAACAGGGCGCGGACCGCGTCGAACAGGCCCGTGTACGTCGCCAGGTTGGAGCGCGGGGTGCGCCCGATCGGATTCTGGTCCACCTCCACCAGTCGCCGCACCGGCAAGTCCGGGTCCCGCGCCGCGATCCGCTCCCGCACCGTGTCCGCCAGCACCTGGCCCACCAGCGTGGACTTGCCCGAGCCGGACACCCCGGTGACCGCGGTGAACACGCCCAGCGGGAAGGCGGCCGTCACCTCCCGCAGGTTGTGCCGGGTGACCCCGGACAACCGCACCTCACCCGTCGGCGTACGCGGCGCCCGGCCCGCACGCCCCGACGGTCCCCGCGGCCCGGCCAGGAACCGGGCCGTCGCCGAATCCGGTACCCCGGCCAGCGCCTGCGGCGGCCCGCTGTACAGCACCCGCCCCCCGTGTTCCCCGGCCAGCGGCCCGATCTCCACCAGCCAGTCCGCGTGGCGCACCACCTCCAGGTCGTGCTCCACGACGAAGACGGTGTTGCCCGCCTCCTTCAGCCGGTCCAGGACGCCGAGCAGCGCCTCGGTGTCGGCCGGATGCAGGCCCGCCGACGGCTCGTCCAGCACGTACACCACCCCGAACAGTCCGGAGCGCAGCTGCGTCGCCAGCCGCAGCCGCTGCAGCTCGCCCGCCGACAGGGTCGGCGCCGTCCGGTCCAGGCTCAGGTACCCCAGGCCGAGTTCGACGACCGGGGCGAGCCGCGCCCGAAGGTCCGCCGACAGCACCCGGGCCGCCTCGCCGGCCGGGGGAGCGGCGGCCAGTACGGCGTCCAGCCCGGTCAGCGTCAGCGCCGCCAGCTCCGCGATCGTGCGGCCCGCGAAGGTCACGGCCAGCGCCTCCGGACGCAGCCTGCTGCCCGCGCAGACGGGACACGGCGCATCGGCGAGGAACCGCTCGGCCCGCGCCCGCAGGGTGGCGCTCTTCGTGGTGCCGAAGGTCTTCATCACATAGCGCCGCGCGCTCATGTACGTGCCTTGGTAGGGGCGTTGGATCCGGTCCGCGTCCCGCACCGGGTGCACGGTGACGACCGGCTGCTCCTCGGTGAACAGGATCCACTCGCGGTCCTTCGCGGGCAGTTCCCGCCAGGGCCGGTCCACGTCGTGGCCCAGCGCGGCCAGGACGTCCCGCAGGTTCTTGCCCTGCCAGGCGCCCGGCCAGGCCGCGATCGCCCCCTGACGGATCGACAGGGAGGGCTCCGGCACCAGGAGTTCCTCGCTGGTGCGGTGGACACGCCCCAGCCCCTGGCAGGACGGGCAGGCCCCGGCGGCGGTGTTGGGGGAGAAGGCGTCGGAGTCGAGCCGGGGCGCCCCCGGCGGATAGGTGCCGGCCCGGGAGAAGAGCATCCGCAGGGAGTTCGACAGCAGGGTCACCGTCCCGACGGACGAGCGCGAACCGGGCGTGGAGCGGCGCTGCTCCAGGGAGACGGCGGGGGGCAGCCCGGTCACCGAGTCCACCTTCGGGGCGCCGATCTGGTGGATGAGCCGACGGGCGTAGGGGGCCACCGATTCGAAGTAGCGGCGCTGCGCCTCGGCGTACAGGGTCCCGAAGGCGAGCGAACTCTTTCCGGAGCCGGACACCCCGGTGAACACGGTCAGCGCGTCCCGGGGAACGTCGACATCGACCCCGCGCAGGTTGTGCTCCCGGGCGCCCCGCACGCGGACGAAGGAATCGGGGGCGGGGGGATCGGTCGGTCGGCGCATTCCGTACATTTTACGGGTCCGTGGCCCCCGCCTCCGCGTCGGCAACGACCCCGGCCGGACCGGACGGGAGGCCGGGCATGCGCACGAGCGAAGCCTTTCCGGTCCCTGTCGGTGCCCCGGCCTACGCTGGGCCGCATGAGCGATCACACGACCGGCCGCCGCCCCCTGGCCGTCTTCGACATCGACGGAACCCTCTCCGACACCGCGCACCGCCAGCACTTCCTGGAGCGGCGGCCCCGCGACTGGGACGGCTTCTTCGGCGCGGCCCCGGCCGACGGGCCGCTCGCGCAGGGCGTGGCGATGGCCGTCGAGAGCGCGGCGGACTGCGAGGTGGTCTACCTGACGGGGCGCCCGGAGCGGTGCCGCGCCGACACCGAGGAGTGGCTGGCGCGGCACGGGCTGCCCGGGGGGCGGGTGTGGATGCGCGGGAACCAGGACCGGCGCCCGGCCCGGACGGCCAAGCTGGAGGTGCTCCGCCGGATCGCCCGCGGCCGCGAGGTGCGGATGCTCGTGGACGACGACGAGCTGGTCTGCCAGGCGGCGCGCGCCGCGGGATTCCCCGTGGTGCGGGCGGACTGGGCCCCGGACGCGCCGGAGCTGCGGGAGGCCCAGGAGGGCGAGGGGCGCACCTGAGCCCGTCGCGGCGTCAGTCCTCGCCGTCGAGGCGGAAGCCGACCTTGAGTCCCACCTGGAAGTGCGCGACCTCGCCGTTCTCGATGTGCCCGCGCACCTGGGAGACCTCGAACCAGTCCAGGTTCCGCAGGGTCTGGCCCGCCCGGGTGATGCCGTTGCGGATGGCCTGGTCGATGCTCTCGGTGGAGGTGCCGACGATCTCGGTCACGCGGTAGGTGTGGTTGGACATGGGCTCTCCCGAGGGTGGGTTCTGGTGCCTCGTTCCACGGTGCCCCAGGACGTCCCGGTCCGCGAGGCGGAGGAGACGTACCGGTTCGTCGGCTTTGTCGGGAGAATCCGGCGCCCAGGGCCCTTGACCCGCTCATTGGTCCATGCCAATTTCAAGCCATCTGAGATCGACCTCCCAGAAGGTGTCCTTGTGAAGAAGCGTTTCCTCGCTGTATGCACCGCCCTCGTGGCAGCCACCGCACTGACCGGCTGCAGTGTGCTGGGCGGCTCCGACGGCGGGCCCCGCAAGGTCACGCTGTGGCTCATGAAGGGCAGCGCGTCGGACGGCTTCATCAAGAAGTTCACCGACGCCTACGAGAAGGACCACCCGGGGGTCGACCTCGACGTCAGGATCCAGGAGTGGACCGGCATCGGCGACAAGGTCAACGCCGTCCTGAAGGGCACCGGAAAGGACAGGGCCGACGTCATCGAGGTGGGCAACACCCAGGTCGCGCAGTACATCGAGACCGGCGGCCTGTCCGAACTCACCCTGGAGGGCCTGCGCGACTGGGGCAGCAAGGACTGGCTCAAGGGCCTCGCCGACCCCGGCAGCGTCAACGGCGCCCAGTTCGGCGTGCCCTGGTACGCGGCCAACCGGGTGGTGATCTACAACAAGGACATGTTCACGAGCGCCGGGATCAAGGCGCCGCCGAAGAACCGCGCGGAGTGGATCTCCACCACCCAGAAGCTCGACAAGGGCGCCCAGCAGGGCATCTACCTGCCCGGCCAGAACTGGTACGTGCTGTCCGGATTCATCTGGGACGAGGGCGGCGATCTGGCCATGGAAACCGGTGGCCAGTGGATCGGCACCCTCGACACCCGCGAGGCCCTGGACGGCATGGAGTTCTACAAGCAGCTCCAGGCGCTCGGCGACGGCCCCAAGAGCGCCGACGAGGAAACGCCCTCGCAGGCCGAGGTCTTCGCGCGCGGCCAGATCGCCCAGATCATCGCCCCGCCCGGACAGGCGGCGCAGATCGAGGAGTTGAACCCGGCCCTCAAGGGCAAGCTCGGCTTCTTCTCGATACCCGGGAAGACCGGCGAGAAGCCCGGCGCCGTCTTCACCGGCGGATCCGACCTGATCATCCCGGACCGCACCGCCGACCGGAAGGCCGCCGTGGACGTGATCACGGCCCTGGTCAGCGAGAAGTGGCAGACCGAACTGGCCCGGGAGATGAGCTACGTACCCAACAAGACCACGCTCGCGCACGTCGTCGAGGGCAACGACGGCGCCACCGCCATGGCCCCGGGAGCGGCCCAGGGCCGGGCCACGCCCAAGTCCGCGCGCTGGGCCGAGGTGGAGGCGAAGAACCCGATCAAACCCTTCATGACGGCCGTCCTGTCCGGACAGGACCCCAAGGAAGCCGCCAGGACGGCCTCGGAGGCGATCAGCAAGGTCCTCAGCTCCGACCGCTGAGTTCAGCGACCGCACATCCCGCTGCCGCCGCTCGGTCACGTCGAATCCAGCCGGTCACGGAAGAAGTAGAGGAGCCAGGCCGATACGCCGCCGGCCCGGCTCCCGCTTCCCGGATCAGGAGCCGTCATGACCATCGCCCCCCTGTCCCCCGTCGACGTCGCCACCCTCCCCCTCGCCGCGCCCCCGCGGGCGGTCCCCGCCCCCGCCGCGCATCCCGCCGCCCGCTACACCGTCCGCCTCGCCCGCGACGAGGACGAGGTCCGCGCCGCCCAGCGGTTGCGCCACGACGTCTTCGCGGGCGAACTCGGCGCCCGCCTCGACGGCCCCGAACCGGGCCTCGACGCCGACGCCTTCGACGCCTACTGCGACCACCTCCTCGTCGTCGAGGAGGAGAGCGCCCGGGTCGTCGGCACCTACCGGCTGCTGCCCCCGGAGCGCGCCGCGGTCGCGGGACGGCTTTACTCCGAGGGCGAGTTCGACCTCTCGGCGCTCGCCCCGATCCGCTCCGACCTGGTCGAGGTCGGCCGCTCCTGCGTCCACCCCGACCACCGGAACGGCGCCGTCATCGGCCTGATCTGGGCCGGGCTGGCCCGCTACATGGACCGCAGCGGGCACAACTGGCTGGCCGGCTGCTGCTCGGTCCCGCTCGCCGACGGAGGGATCCTGGCCGCCGCCACCCGGGAGCGGGTCCTCACCCGCCACCTCGCCCCCCAGGAGTACCGGGTCACCCCGCACCGCCCGTGGAGCCCCGACGGCATCTCCTTCCCCGACCGCGCCGAGCTGCCGCCGCTGCTGCGCGGCTACCTGCGGCTGGGTGCCTGGGTGTGCGGGGAGCCCGCGCTGGACGCCGGTTTCGGCGTCGCCGACCTGTACGTGCTGCTCTCGCTTCGCCGCACCCACCCGCGCTACCTCCGGCACTTCCTCTCGCTGGCCCCCGCCGCATGAGCGCCTGGCTGCCCACCGCGCCGTGCACCCCCGAGGACTGCGCCGCCCACCGCGGCCCGGCCGCGGGCGCAGTGCACGCCGCGGTGCGCCTGCTGACCGCGGCGCTGGTGCTGCTGCTGGGGATCCTGGCGGCGCCCGCCCTGCGGCTGCTGCCTTCCCGTGCCCGCGGCGCGCTGGTACGGGCCTGGGCGCGCGCCTTCGTACGGTCCTTCGGGGTCCGGATCACCGTCCACGGCGGCCGCGGCGCGGACGGGGGCCGGCTCGTGGTCGCGAACCACGTCTCCTGGCTGGACATCCCGCTCGTCGCGGCGGTGCTGCCCTCCCGGATGCTGGCCAAGAGCGACATCCGGGACTGGCCGCTGCTGGGAGGGCTCGCCACCGGCGCGGGCACCCTGTTCATCGAGCGGGAGCGGATCAGGGCGCTGCCGGCCACCGTGGGGGCGCTCACGGCCGCGCTGCGGTCCGGGGACCGGGTGACCGTGTTCCCCGAGGGCAGCACCTGGTGCGGGCGCACCCGGGGGCTCTTCCGCCGGGCCGCCTTCCAGGCGGCGCTGGACGCGCGGGTCGCCGTACAGCCCGTCCGCATCGACTACCGGCTGGCCGACGGGCGGCTCGCGGGGGCGCCCGCCTTCGTCGGCGACGACCCGCTGACCGCCTCGCTGTGGCGGATCGCCCGGGCCCGCGGGGTGCGGGCCGACATCACGCTGCTGCCGCGGATCCCGCCGGGCCGTCACCCGGACCGGCGGGAACTCGCCGCGGCGGCTCAGGCGGCCGTCGGCTCCGGCCCCGTGCCGCTGCCCGGCGTCCCGGCGCCGCGCCCGTCCTGCGGCGCGGGCGCGGCGACCGACAGGGACAGGGCGAACCGGCCCTCCCGGTCCGTCCACCACTGGGTCAGCTCCAGCCCGGCGGACGCCAGCTCACGGCGCACGCCCTCCTGACGGAACTTCGCGGAGACCTCGGTCAGGATCTCCTCGCCCGCCGCGAACGGCACCACCAGGTCCAGGGCCCGGATCTTCACCAGGGCGTCCGTCAGGGCCCGCAGCCGCATCTCCATCCACTCGTGCTCCCGGTTCCACACCGCCACGTGCGCGAAGTCGGCGGTGTGGAAGTCCGCGCCCAGCTCGCGGTCGATGACGGCCAGGACGTTCCGGTTGAACTCCGCCGTCACCCCCTGCGCGTCGTCGTACGCCGCCACCAGCACCGCCTCGTCCTTCACCAGGTCGGTCCCCATCAGCAGCGCGTCCCCGGGCGAGAGCATCGCCCGGACGGACGCCAGGAAGGCGGCCCGCTCGGCGGGCAGCAGGTTTCCGATCGTCCCGCCCAGGAACACCACCAGCCGGGGCCCCGGCGAGGGCGGCAGCGCCAGCGGCCGGGTGAAGTCGGCCACCAGCGCGTGCACCCGCAGCCGCGGACGGTCCGCGAGCAGCACCCCGGCCGCTCCCCGCAGCGCGCTCTCGCTCACGTCCACCGGGACGTACGTGTCCAGCCCGGGCAGTGCCTCGATCAGGTGCCGGGTCTTCTCCGAGGACCCGGAGCCCAGCTCGACCAGGGTGCGGGCGCCGGTGACGGCCGCGATCTCGCCGGCGCGCTCCAGCAGGATCTCCCGCTCCGCGCGCGTCGGGTAGTACTCGGGCAACCGGGTGATCTCCTCGAAGAGTTCGCTGCCCCGGCTGTCGTAGAACCACTTGGGCGGCAGTGACTTGGGAGAGCCGGTCAAGCCCTCGCGCACATCGGCGCGCAGCGCCTTCTCGGCCGCGTTCTCGTCCAGGGTCCGGGTCAACCGGAAGTCACCCGTGGGGAATTCACTCACTGTCCTGGTTCTCCTTGGTCGCGTGCGGGGGGAGTTCCTTGAGCGGGGTCAGCTCGACGTGCGTCCGGGAAGCGGTCAGCAGGGTCCGGTCGGCGACCTCGGTCCAGCGGGGATCGTCGTCGTAGGGCTCGGACGCGACGACCATGCGGTCCGTCCGGGTGTCCGCCAGGTACCACAGCGAATCGCCCCAGGCCGTCGCCGCGATCGCGTGCCCGTCGGTGAGCAGCAGGTTGAGCCGCGATCCGGGGGCCGCCGCCGCCAGTTCGCGGACGGGAGCGCTCAGCGCGTCACCGAGAGCCGCGCCCGCGCGCAGCGCGCGCAGGACCAGTGCCCAGACCAGCGCCGAATCGGAGCGGGCGGCCAGCTGGAGCAGTTCCACGGCGGGCAGCGAGGCGGCGGCGGCCGCGGCCGCGTCCGGCCAGTCCCGCACCGCCCCGTTGTGACTGAACAGCCACGGCCCGGCCGCGAAGGGCGCGGCCGCCGCCTCGCCGTCCGCGCTGCTCAGGGTCGCGTCGCGGACGGCCGCCAGCGCGGATCCGCTGCGCACGACCCGCGCGAGGTCGCTGAAGGTGGCGTCGCCCCACACGGGGCCCGCCCGGCGGTAGCGGGCCGGCACGGGGTCCCCTTCCGCGTACCACCCCACGCCGAACCCGTCGGCGTTGACGGTCCCGAACCGCTGGCGGCGCGGCGCCCACGCCTGACGCACCAGCGAGTACTCCGGCTCGGAGAGCAGCCTGCCCAGCGGCACGGCCGGTCCCAGCCAGGCTATGTGACGGCACATCAGGCGTCCCTCGCAGTGCGGAAACCGGTGAAGATCTGGCGGCGCACCGGCAGGTCCCAGTTGCGGAAGGTGCCCCGGCAGGCCACCGGGTCCACCGCGAACGAACCGCCCCGCAGCACCTTGTGCTCCGGCCCGAAGAACACCTCGGAGTACTCCCGGTAGGGGAAGGCGCGAAAGCCCGGATAGGGGAGGAAGTCACTGGCCGTCCACTCCCACACGTCGCCGATCAGCTGGCGCACCCCGAGCGGGGAGGCCCCGGCCGGGTAGCTGCCCGCGGGGGCGGGGCGCAGGTGGCGCTGGCCGAGGTTGGCGTGGGCGGGCCCGGGGTCGGCGTCGCCCCACGGGTACCGGGTGGAGCGGCCGGTCGCCGGGTCGTGCCGGGCTGCCTTCTCCCACTCCGCCTCGGTCGGCAGCCGCCGGCCGGCCCAGCGGGCGTAGGCGTCCGCCTCGTACCAGCTGACGTGCAGGACCGGCTCGTCCCCGGGCACCGGCTCCACCACTCCGAAACGGCGGCGCAGCCACTGGCCGGCCTCCCGGTGCCAGAACAGCGGCGCGCCGATCCCGTGGCGGCGGATCTGCTCCCAGCCCTCGGCCGCCCACCAGCGGGGCTCGGCGTAGCCGCCGTCCGCGATGAAGTCCAGGTACCGCGCGTTGGTGACCGGGACCGTGTCGATCCAGAAGGGGCCGGTGTCGCGGGTGTGCGCGGGGCGCTCGTTGTCCAGCGCCCACGGCTCGGTGGAGGTCCCCATGGTGAACGGCCCGCCGGGGACGAGGACTTCGGCGGCCGAGGGGGGCAGGCCGGTCGGCGCTCCGGGGTCCGGAGCGGCCAGGACGGGCCCGCCGAGCCGCAGTTGATGGGTGATCAGCATCGTCTCGTCGTGCTGCTGCTCGTGCTGCGCGATCATCCCGAAGGCGAAGCCGTCGTCGAGCAGCGCCGAACCCTCGAACGGCGTCCGCTCCAGCAGGTCGAACACCCGCCCCCGCACCTCGGCGCTGTAGCCGCGGGCCTCGGCGGGACCCAGCAGCGGCAGCGCCGGCCGCTCCGCGCGGGGGTGCGCGAAGGCGTCGTACAAGGGGTCGATCTCGGGACGCATCGGCTCCCGCCCGGCGACGCGCCGCAGCAGCCACAGTTCTTCCTGGTTGCCGATGTGCGCGAGGTCCCACACGAGCGGGGACATCAGCGGCGAGTGCTGCGCGGCCAGGTCCCCGTCGCTCACCGGGTCGGTCAGCGCCGCGGTCCTGGCCCGGGCGGCGGTCAGCGCGGCGGCCGCCCGCGCGCGCAGGTCCCCGGGCGGTGCGGGGGCGGTCCGGTCGGCTCCCGTGCTCACGGGCGCGTCTCCTTCCGGTCGGTGGCGGAGGCGGCGCCCCGTGGCGCCGTGGCGGTGGAACGGGCCCGCGCGTCGTCGACCTCGTCGGCGGGACAGCGGCCGCGCCGCACGAAGCGCTCGGTGAACTCGCCGACGGCGTCCCGCACCCGGGTGTCCGCGCCGAGCCGCGGCAGCGCCTCGGCGGCGGCCCGGAAGCAGGCGCGGGCGGCCGCGCGCAGCTCCGGGTCCCGGGGTCCGTGGCGGGCCGCCGAGAGCCAGAGCGGATTGCGCGGCGCCGGCCGCGGGCCGTGGGTGTCGGCCAGTCCCTTCGCCACGCGGTACGCCGTCTCCGCGGCCTCCGGGTCGTCGAACAGGGCGTGCACCACGGCCACGGGGACCAGCCAGCCGTCTTCGCCCGGCTGCGCGTCGATCATCCGCAGCTCCAGGTGCCCGCGCGGCCGCACCGGGGGGAACAGGGTGGTCAGGTGGTAGTCGAGATCCGCGGCGGTGGGGGGCCGGGGCCCGGCGCCGCGCAGCCATGCGCGGAAGCTCAGGCCCCGGGGCACCTCCCAGGCACCGCCCGCTGCGTCCGGACCGTCCGCCTCCGCGGGCCGTACGCACATCACCGCCGTGTCGAGCGCGTGCCGCGTCCACACCTCGCGCGGGTCGCCGTCCAGCGGCGGAGCCAGCGCCCGCGCGGTGTCGAGGTCGCTCCAGACCCCCTGGCGCGAACACCGCCACCCCGCGTACGGGCCGCTGTCGGCGGGGGAGTTCGCGAAGGCGGAGACGAGCACCGCGCCCAGCAGGTGCGCGAACCGCCAGCGCCTGCCGTGCCCCAGCGGCCCGGGTTCCTCGTGGCCCGCGTCGACACAGACCTGGACCGAGGCGGAGGCGCGCATCATGGCGCGTCCGGCCGGGCCGGTGCGGTCGAAGTACGTCTCCATCGCGGCGTAGCGCGGGTGGTCCAGCAGTCTCCGCAGCGGCCGGCGCAGATCGTGGCCGAGGCCGTCGAGGACGACGCCCTGGGAGCCCAGGGCCTCCCGTACCGCCGTGAGATCGGCCTGGAGGTCGCCGACGCACCCCATCAGGGAGGCGGCGGGCGGCGAACTGAGTTCGAGCTGGCCCCCGGGCTCGACCGTGAACCGGGAGCGCAGGGGCAGGGCGGCCGCCGTGTCGTGGGCGGCGGTGAGGCGGGCGGGCGGCAGCGGACGCGCGGGGTCCTCCGCGTCCAGCAGCAGCCATTCCAGCTCGGCACCGATCAGACGGGGCGGCCCCGTCTTGAAACATATCCCGCGTACGAGGTCCTCGGCGGCGGTCTCGGTGAGCGGGCTCGGGTCGGGACCGGCGAGGCCGGGGGGCGGCCCGGGGGCGTGCGCCCGGACGGGTGGGGCGGGGGAGTCCTGGGTCATGAACGGTTCCTCATCTCCTGGCGCGAGCCGTGGCATCACCGTTGCCTACCCGTCGTGGTCGGGCCGTGAATCGTGCGGATCGCATCAAGATCGCGCAAATCAGTGCCGGATCGCGCAAGAAATTGCGTTGCCACGGGTGGTCGCCTTCCCGAAGATCAGGAGATGAGCAGCAGATTGCGGGCCATCGCGACGGAGAACGCGCAGATCGTGGCGGCCGGGGGGTACCGGACGCGGTCCGGACGGCAGGTTGCGCTCGCCGCCGCCGTGGCGGAGGCCAAGGCAGGAACCAGAATATATGGCCCGGATCCGGTCATTCCAGACGAAGTGCCGGGGGCGGGAAGCCGCGCGACCGCCTTCGAGGTGACCGGGGAGAGCAGCACCGTCGCCGCCCGCAGGCTCGCTGCGGACGGCCCGGTCGCGGTGCTCACCTTCGCCTCGGCCCGTAATCCCGGGGGCGGTTACGTCCGCGGGGCCAAGGCCCAGGAGGAAGCCCTGTGCCGTGCGTCGGCCCTCTACGAGACCCTGCTGGAGGCGCGCGCGTACTACGAGGTCCACCGCGCCGAGCCCAGCACCTTCTACACCGACCGGGTGATTCACTCGCCCGGGGTCCCGGTCTTCCGCGACGACCGGGGCGAACTCCTGGACGCGCCCTTCCGCGCCGGGTTCCTGACCTCGCCGGCGCCGAACGCGGGCACCATCCGCCGTCAGGAACCGGACCGCGCGCACGAGATCCCGGCGGCGCTGGCCCGGCGGGCACAGCGGGTCCTGGAGGTGGCCGCGCTGCACGGCTACCCGAACCTGGTGCTGGGGGCGTGGGGGTGCGGGGTGTTCATGAACGACCCGGCCGAGGTGGCGCAGGCGTTCCGCGCCCCGCTGACGGGCCGCTTCGCCGGGGTCTTCGACCGGGTGGTCTTCGGCATCCTGGACCGGGCCCCGGGCCCGCGCCGCGCCTTCGAGGCGGCGTTCGCGGGCTGAGGGCCGGGTGCGTACCCGGGGCGCCCTACGTCCAGCCGTACCGTGCGCGCAGCCGGTCCACGACCAGCTCGAACCGGTCCCGGTCCAGGGCGCAGGCCTCGCGCCGCATGCCGTCCTCGTGCACGCGCAGCACCCGGTCAACCGCCACCCAGGACTCCCGTCCGGCGTTGTCCCAGGGACCGGTGCCGATCGGCACCCACTCCCGGTCGTGGTCGTGCCGCTTGCTGGACAGCTGTACGGCGAGCACGGCCCCGCTGCCGCTCTCGCGGGCGACGACCAGCACGGGGCGGTCCTTGCCGCGCCCGTCGTTCTCCTCGTACGGAACGAAGGTCCACACGATCTCGCCGGGATCGGGGTCCCCGTCGTGATCGGGCGCGTAGGAGGTGCGCACGGCCCCGATGGCGTGCGGATCGACCTCGGCGGTCGCCCCGGCCCCGGCGCGGCCGGGCTGGTGGGGCTGGGGGAGCGGGTCGGTGGGCCCGGTGCGGTGCGAAAGTGCCGTCATCCGGGTGAGGTTAGCGGGAAGGGGCCCGTGGCCGCGCCGCCGCGGGGCCGCAGCTACGACGGCAGGGGGAGCGCGACCGCCGCTACCGCGCCCCCACCGGCTGGGCGCGGGGGGTCCGGGGCGCCGCGCGCAGGGGAGCGGACCAGTGCGGCCAGTGGGACTGCCAGTTCTCCGCCGCCTCCAGCTGGGCTGCCAGGGAGATGAGGAGGGGCTCCGAGGCTTCCGGCCCCAGGAGTTGGGCGCCGACGGGGAGACCCTGGGGCGTGAAGCCCGCCGGGACGTTCACGCCCGGCCAGCCGAGGACGTTCCAGGGCCACGCGTACGGGCAGGCCGCGATGATCGTCCGTTCCGTCTCCAGCGAGCCGCGGCCCGTCAGGGCGCCGACGCGCAGGGGCGCGGTGGCCGTCGTGGGCGTGAGGACCACGTCGTAGCGCTGGAAGATCTCCCCGATCCGGTACTGGTGCAGGGCCTCCGCCCGGCGGGCCGCCCGCAGGGGCAGACCGCTCAGGATGCGCCCCATGAGCGTGGCCTCGCTCGTCCGCGGGTCCAGCAGCGAGGCGTCCGGCACCCGCGCCGCCCACTCGTGGACGCCGCCGGTCGCGCGGGGTATGAAGCTCAGCCCGATCTTCCCGTACCGGGGGTCCTCCAGGGCCACCTCGTGGCCGAGCGCCTCCAGCCGCCCCGCGAGCCGCTCCACGGCGTTGCGGACGGACGGGTCGAGGGACTTGGAGGTGCCGGTGAACGGCATCCCGAAGGAGAGCGCGATCCGCAGCCGGCCCGGCGCGGTACGGGCCGCCCGGACGGCGGAGACCGGCGCGGGCCGGTGCAGGTCGCCCCGGTGCGAGCCGCTGGCCGCGTCCAGGAGGAGGGCCGCGTCGGCGACCGTACGGGCGAGGACGCCGTTGACGGTCAGCCCGCGGAAGGCCTCGGGTTCGGGCCAGGTGGAGATGCGGCCGCGCTGCGGTTTGATGCCGACCAGGTGGGTCCAGGCCGCGGGGATGCGGATGGACCCGGCGCCGTCCGACCCCAGCGCCGCCGGGACCAGTCCGGCGGCCACGGCGGCCGCGGAACCGCCCGAGGAGCCGCCGGGAGTGAACGCCGGGTTCCAGGGATTGCGGGTCGCGCCGAATGCGGGCCCCTCGGTGAGCGGCCACTGGCCCAGCTCCGGGGTCTGGGTCTTGCCCACGATGACGGCCCCCGCGGCGCGCAGCCGGCGTACGGCCTCGCTGTCCTCGGCCTTCGGCGGGAACTCCCCGGCGCAGCCGAAGGCGGTCGGCAGCCCGGCCACGTCCATGTCGTCCTTGACCGCCAGCGGTACGCCCAGCAGCGGCAGCCGCTCACCGGCGGCGAGCCGCCGGTCGGCCGCGTCGGCCTCCGCGAGGGCGGCCTCGGCGTGCACCACCCGGAAGGCGTTCAGCTCCGGCTGCGAGGCCTCGATCCGCTCCAGGCACTCTTCGGTCAGCCAGCGCGAGGACACGCTGCCCTCGGCGAGTGCCCGGGCCATGTCGACCAGACCGGGCACCGCGTACGGGGCCGGAAGCGGGAGTAAGCCCGGCGGCGAACCGGGGTCCGGGGCGGCCGTGGGGCGGGGCGCCGCGACGGCCGTCGTCCCCGGAGTCAAGACGGTCGTCGCGCCAGGAGCCGTGCCAGGAACTGTGGTCATCGAAACCGGACCTCCCCGTTACTCATCGGTATACAGACGGTAACGGGGAGATCTTGAAGCTTGCTATATCCCTCCTTCAAGCGAGCTCACGAACCCCTCGAAGTCCCCGCGGCATGATTCCAGCCATCCGCCGGCCCTCGGACGCGAGCGGTCTGGAAGGATTCCCGGGCCATGCCCCAGTCACCGAAGTCGCCTCCGCCGCCCTCGGCCCCGCCCGCCGCGGCCCCGCATCCCCCACTGCCCGCCGCGGCGACCAGCGCCGACGTGGCGCGCCTCGCCGGTGTCTCGCGCGCCACGGTCTCCTACGTGCTGAACAACGCCGAGGCCGTCCGCATCAGCGAACCGACCCGCCGCAAGGTCCGCGAGGCGGCCGAGGAGCTCGGTTACGTCCCGCACGCCGCCGCCCGCAGCCTGCGCGCCGGACACACCCGCATCGTGCTGCTGCCCACCTCGCACGTCCCGGCCGGACCGCTGTACAGCTCCTTCCTGAACGCGTTGCAGTGGGCGCTGCGCCGCCTCGACTACACCGTGGTCCAGTACGGCAGCCTCGGCCTCACCGGTGACCAGGCCGCGCGCGCCTGGGCCGAGTTGCGGCCCGTGGCGGTGATCTCCCTCGGGGAGATCGTCCTGAGCGCGCAGAACGTCGCGACCCTCAAGCGGGCGGGCGCCCGCGCCGTGATCACGCTCGGGCCGGTCGGCGTCCCCGGAGCGCACGCCTGCGTCATGGACCAGGCGGAGGTCGGCCTGCGGGCCGCCGCCCACCTCATCGAGCGCGGTCACCGCCGGATCGGCGTGATCGTCCCCGAGGAGGAGGGGCTGGACCTGTTCTCCGCCCCGCGCCTGGAGGGCGCCCGGACCGCCGCCGACGGCGTGGCCGTGATCGAGCCGCTGCCGATGGCCTACACCGAGGAGTCCGCGCGGGCCCTCGCCGCCCGCTGGCGGACGCACGGCCCGGACGCCGTCTTCGCCTACAACGACGAGTACGCGATGCTGCTGATGCGCGCCCTCCAGGACGAGGGGCTGCGCGTGCCCGAGGACGTGGCCGTCATGGGCGCCGACGACCTGCTGATCGGGCGGCTGCTGCGGCCCCGCCTGAGCACGGTCCGGATCGAAATGCCCACCGGCGATCACCTGGCCGCCCTGGTGGACCGGGCGGTCCGCGAGCCCTCCGAGCCCCCGGCCCGCCACGACCTGATGTCGGCCACGGCCGTCCCGCGCGAGTCCACCCGCACGGCGTGAGCCCTGACCTGCCCCTGCGGCAGCGGGGAGGCGTTGACAGGCCGCGAGCCGGGGACGGAGACTGCGGGCGCGCCCACCGGCGCGCCCGCACGGATCTGCCCAGGAGACCCCCATGCGCATCCGCGACGTCTACATCGTCGACGCCGTCCGCACCCCGATCGGCAAGTTCGGCGGTGCCTACGCCGGGGTCCGCCCGGACGACCTGGCCGCGCACGTGGTCCGCGCCCTGGTGGACCGTACGCCCGGACTCGACCCCGCGCGGATCGACGACGTCGTCTTCGGCGACGCCAACGGCGCCGGTGAGGACAACCGCGACGTGGCCCGCATGGCGGTGCTGCTGGCGGGGCTCCCGGTCACGGTCCCCGGCGTCACCGTCAACCGGCTGTGCGGATCGGGCCTGGAGGCCGTGATCCAGGCGGCGCGGGCCATCGCCCTCGGGGACGCCTCCGTGGCGATCGCGGGCGGCGTCGAATCGATGACCCGCGCGCCCTGGGTGGTGCAGAAGCCCGAGCGGGCGTTCCCCGCGGCCCACCAGCAGCTGTGGTCCACCACCCTCGGCTGGCGGATGACCAACCCGCGGATGCCCGGGGAATGGACCGGCTCGCTGGGCGAGGGCGCGGAACTGGTCGCGGACAAGTACGCGCTGACGCGCGAGGCCCAGGACGCCTTCGCGCTGGAGAGCCACCGCAAGGCTGCGGCGGCCTGGGCGGCGGGGGAGTACGACGCCGAGGTGGTCCCGTACCCCGGCGTCGAGCTGCTGCGCGACGAATGCGTCCGGGAGGGCTCCAGCATGGAGGCCCTCGCCCGGCTGAAGCCCGCGTTCCGCACCGACGGCCGCGGCACGGTCACGGCGGGCAACGCCTCTCCGCTCAACGACGGCGCCGCCGCCCTGCTGCTCACCGACGAGGCGGGACTCGCGGAGACCGGGCGCGAGCCGCTCGCCCGGATCCGGGCCTCCGCGGTGACCGGGATCGAGCCGCAGCTCTTCGGACTGGGGCCGGTCGAGGCGGTCCGGCGGGCGCTGGAGAAGGCCGGCCGCGGCTTCGCCGACCTGACGACCCTGGAGCTGAACGAGGCGTTCGCCGCGCAGGCGTTGGGCTGCCTGGAGGCCTGGCCCGAGCTGGACCGCAAGGTGGTCAACCCACGCGGCGGCGCCATCGCCCTCGGCCACCCGCTCGGCGCGTCCGGTGCCCGGCTCGCCGGTTCGGTCGCCCACCAGCTGGCGGCGGCCGGTGCGGGGACGGGGATGGCCGCGCTGTGCATCGGGGTGGGCCAGGGCATCGCCCTGGTGCTGGAGCGCTGACGGGGCACGGTACGCGGGAGCCCGGCGGGGCGCGCGGGGACGCGGGGCAGGCTCCAGGGGGGCCGGGTGGTCCGATCGATTCCGGACATGTGCGCCCGGCAACTGCCCAATAACTGAACAGAATTGGGAACTCCGTTCTGGCACGATGACGCGTGCCGCCCCCCACCCCCGGCCGGCTCCGTCCTGCGCCGGTTCCGTCCCCACCCACCGGAGGCCCCGCGCCATGCCGCTCCTCGACCCGCAGCTCTGGCAGGACGGACCGACCCTGACCGGGGGTACGGCGCCGGTCATCGAACCGGCGACCGGCCGCACCCTCGCCACCCTCGACCTCGCCTCGGCGCCCGACATCGCCGAGGCCGCCGTACGGGCCGGGGCCGCGCAGCGGGACTGGGGGCGCTCGACCCACCTGGAGCGCGCCGCGGTGCTGCGGCGCGCCGGGGACCTGTTCGCCGCCCACGCCGAAGAGCTGCGCACCTGGCTGATCCGCGAATCCGGGTCGATCCCCGGCAAGGCGGACTTCGAACTGCACGTCGCCGCCCAGGAGTGCTACGAGGCCGCCGCGCTGGCGTCCCGGCCGACCGGTCAGGTACTGGCGACCGAGGCGCCCCGCCTCTCGTACACCCGGCGCTCCCCGGCCGGGGTGGTCGGGGTCATCGCCCCCTTCAACGCCCCGCTGATCCTCGCCATCCGCTCGGTGGCGCCCGCGCTGGCCCTCGGCAACGCCGTGCTGCTCAAGCCGGACCGGCGCACCGCCGTGTGCGGCGGCCTCGTGCTCGCCGCGGTCTTCGCCGCCGCCGGGCTGCCGGCCGGAGTGCTGCACGTGCTCCCGGGGGACGCGGACACCGGGGCGGCGCTGGTGGCCGAACCCCTGGTCAGGGTGGTCTCGTTCACCGGGTCGACCGCGAGCGGCCGGGCCGTCGGGGAATCGGCCGGCCGTCACCTCAAGCGCGTGCAGCTGGAGTTGGGCGGCAACTCGGCGCTGGTCGTGCTCGCCGACGCCGACGTGGAGGCCGCGGTGGCCCAGGCGTCCTGGGGCTCCTTCTTCCACCAGGGCCAGATCTGCATGACCGCGGGCCGCCATCTGGTGCACGCCACCCTGTACGACGAATACGTCGAGCGGCTCGCGGCGCGGGCCGAGGCGCTGGCGGTGGGGGACCCGTACCGCGAACAGGTGCACCTGGGCCCGCTCATCGACCGCGCCCAGCTGGAGCGGGTCCACGCCCTCGTGGAGGCGAGCACCGGGCGCGGCGCGAAGCTGATCGCGGGCGGCACCCACCGCGAGCTCTTCTACCGGCCGACGGTCCTGGCGGGCGTCGCCGACGACACCCCCGCCTACGCGGAGGAGGTCTTCGGCCCGGTGGCGCCCGTACGGTCCTTCGCGTCGGAGGAGGAGGCGGTCGCCCTGGCCTCGGCGGGCCCGTACGGGCTCTCCCTCGGCGTGGTCACCCGTGACGCGGCGCGCGGGCTGGAGCTGGCGGACCGGATACCCACCGGGATCGTGCACGTGAACGACCAGACGGTGAACGACGAGGCGGTCGCCCCCTTCGGCGGCGTCGGCGCCTCCGGCAACGGGGCCCGGTTCGGGGGCGAGGCGAACCTCGACGCCTTCACGGAACTGCGCTGGACCACGGTCCGCCGCACCCCGGCCGGCCACCCGTTCTGACCGGTCCCGGAATGCCGGGCGCGTTCCGTTCGTTCCAGGGGACAGGAAGCGCGAATTACGGAGGTCTGGAAACCGTGGCTACAGTCGAACTCACCAAGGAGAACTTCGACCGGACGGTCAGCGAGAACGAGTTCGTGCTGATCGACTTCTGGGCGTCGTGGTGCGGCCCCTGCCGGCAGTTCGCCCCGGTCTACGAGCGGGCCTCGCAGACCCACCCCGACCTGGTCTTCGCGAAGGTGGACACGGAAGCGCAGCAGGAGCTGGCCGCCGCCTTCGACATCCGGTCGATCCCGACGCTGATGATCATCCGGGACCAGGTGGCCATCTTCGCCCAGCCGGGCGCCCTCCCCGAAGCCATGCTGGAGGACGTCATCGGCCAGGCCCGCGCCCTGGACATGGACGAGGTCCGCACGAAGATCGCCGCCGAAAAGGCGACCCCGAAGCCCGGGGACGGCCCGGCCCAGCCCCCCGCCGAAGGCGCGTAACGGCCGGCCCCCGCCGAGCACACCGGCCCCGGGCCGCGGCACGCCCGCCGCGGCCCGGCTCGGCACGCCGTGACCCGGCTCCGGCACGCCGCGGCCCGGCGGTTGGTCGCGCGGACCCTGCGCTGCCGCGAGACTGGACCCCATGACTGAAGCGGTGGAATACGACGTCGTGGTGATCGGCGGGGGACCTGCGGGCGAGAACGTCGTCGACCGGGTGCGGGCCGCCGGGTTGAGCGCGGCGCTGGTGGAGAGCGAGCTCGTCGGCGGGGAGTGTTCGTACTGGGCCTGCGTGCCCAGCAAGGCGTTGCTGCGGCCGGTGCTCGCGCGCGCGGACGCGCGCAAGGTGCCCGGGCTGGCCGAGGCCGCGCGGGGGCCGCTGGACACGGCGGCCGTGTTCGCGCACCGGGACTACTGGGCCGGGCACTGGAAGGACGACGGCGGGGCCGACTGGGTGCGTTCCATCGGCGTGGACCTCTATCGGGGGCACGGCCGTCTCTACGGGATCCGCAAGGTCTCCGTCACCAGCCCCGAGGGCGAGCACCACGTGCTCGCCGCCCGGCACGCCGTGGTCGTGGCCACCGGGACGCGGGCGCTGGTGCCGGACGTGCCGGGGCTGGCCGCGGCCCGGCCGTGGACCAGCCGGGAGGCCACCTCGGCGCAGCAGGCGCCGGAGCGGCTGCTGATCGTGGGCGGCTCGGTGGTGGCCGCCGAGATGGCCACCGCCTGGCAGGGCCTCGGTTCGCAGGTGACGGTGCTGGTGCGCGGTGCGCGGCTGCTGCCCCGGATGGAGCCGTTCGCGGGCGAGCTGGTCGCGGATGCGCTGCGGGAGGCGGGCGCGGTGGTCCGTACGGGCGTGGACGTGGAGGCCGTCGTCCGCGATGGGTCGACCGGCCCCGTCACGGTCGTGCTCGCCGGCGGGGAGACCCTGGAGGGCGACGAACTGCTGATGGCGACGGGCCGGGTCCCGCACACCGAGGACGTCGGCCTCGACACGGTCGGGCTCGAACCCGGTGGGTGGATCGGGGTCGACGAGAGCTGCCGGGTGCCCGGAACCGATTGGCTGTATGCGGTCGGTGACGTCAACCACCGCGCGTTGCTCACCCATCAGGGCAAGTACCAGGCGCGGATCGCGGGGGCCGTCATCGCGGCCCGCGCGGCGGGCGCCGTCGCCGCCTCCGACGAGGGGGCGTGGGGCCCGTACGCCGCCACCGCGGACACGGCCGCTCTGCCCCAGGTGGTCTTCACCGATCCGGAGGCGGCGGCGGTCGGGCTGACCCTGGAGGAGGCCGAACGCGCGGGCCACCGGGTGCGGGCCGTCGATTACGACCTCGGCCAGGTGTCCGGAGCGGGCCTGTACGCCGACGGGTACCGCGGCCGGGCCCGGATGGTGGTGGACCTGGACCGCGAAGTCCTCCTCGGCGCCACGTTCGTGGGGCCGGGGACCGCCGAACTGCTCCACGCGGCCACCATCGCGGTGGCCGGTGAAGTGCCGATCGCTCGGCTGTGGCACGCGGTTCCCGCCTTCCCGACGGTGAGCGAGATCTGGCTGCGGCTGCTGGAGGCCTACCGGGGCTGAGGACGCGGCGGGGAACGGAACTCCGGTCGCGTCCGGGGGCTGGTCAAGGTCGTCGCCGGTGGCCAAAGATCGCGTCCGCACCTCTCCACCGGCGTTCTTCCGGCGCCACGCGTCCCTCACAGGAGGATGTCCATGCCCCGCCGTTCTTCCCGCGGCCGCACCGCCGCGCTCATCGCCTCCCTCACCCTGCTCGGCTGCGCCGTCCCGGCGGCCGCCGACGCGTCCGGATCCGCGCCGGCCGGCCCGCCCCAGGGCCGCGTCTTCATGGTCAACCCCGTCCAGTCGTCCGGCGATCAGACGCTCACCGACGGCAAGGACGCCGCCGGCGCCGTGCCGGACTCCGCCTACGCCACGGTCGCGCTGCGCAACCTGGACGCGAGCGGCGGCCTGTCCGGCCGGTGGGCGTACGTCCGCTCGGAGACGGGCGCCCCCGCCGCCCTCGCGGACGCCGGCCGCTACACCCGGGCGGACGACCAGTTCGAGCAGGTCATGGCCTACTTCTGGGTCAACGAGGCGCAGGAGTACCTGCAGTCCCTGGGCTTCGGCAGCGAGTTGCGCGGTGCCAACGACCGCGCGCAGCCGGTCCGCATCAACCAGTACGGCGCCGACAACTCCTTCTTCACCGACAAGAAGGCCGAGATCCGCTTCGGCAAGGGAGGCGTGGACGACGCCGAGGACGCGGAGGTCATCGTCCACGAGTACGGGCACGCGGTGCACAACGCGCAGGTCCCGGGCTTCGGCACCTCCCCGGAGGCGGGGGCGATAGGCGAGGCCTTCGGCGACTACCTGGCCGTCGAGGTCGGCAGTCACGCCGACGCCGCGCGGGGCTGGCCGCGCCGCACGGACCTGGCATGCGTGGCCGACTGGGACTCGGTCCCCTACAGCGCCGCCCCGCACTGCCTGCGCCGCATCGACGGCACCAAGGTCTACGCGGACCGGGTCGGCGAGGTGCACGCCGACGGCGAGATCTGGTCCCGCGCCCTCTTCGACATCCGCGGGGCCCTGGGCGCGCGCACGGCGGACCGGGTGATCGTCAACGCGCAGTTCTCCTTCGCCCCCGACACGAGCTTCCGGGACGCGGCGCTCGCCACGATCGCCACCGCCCGGAGCATGTACGGCGCGAGCGCGGCGGACGCCGTGCGGACCGCGTTCAAGAACCGCCAGATCCCCGGAATCGAGTAGTCCGGCCGGCTCAGGCCCGCGCGGCGCCCCGCCCGAGAGGACCGGCCGGGGCGCCGGGTGATCGTCAAATGGTCGTCAAATAGCCGCCCTGGCACCGCGGTTCGCAGCAAAGCGGAATGGTCCGTTTTCGACCGTTGAGCGGACATCGTGAACCGCTCTCCGGATAACAGCAGGTCAAATCCTTGTTGCGTCCCTGTCATTTTGGGTCTTCCTCCTGGCAATGTCACAGCCGTTCCCCCCACGGCACACCAGGAGAGTGAGACCCCACCCATGTCCTCATCCCCCACCACCCGCAACCGCACCCGCGCGCTGCGCGCCGCCGCCCTCGTCGCCTCGGCGGCGATGGTCGCCATCGTGGCCCAGAGCGGTTCCGCCAGCGCGTCGGCCGAGCGCGAGGCCGGAGCAACCGCCCTCAGCCTGAACGCCGGTGCGCGCGCCGAGGCGATATCGACCGCACAGGCCGAGGCGGACGGCACGGGCCGCGCCTTCGGCCTCGCCGACGGCGAGCGCCTCGTGGCCCGCGACGTGATCAAGGACGCGGACGGCACCGTCCACACGCGCTACGAGCGCACCTACGCCGGACTGCCCGTGCTCGGCGGCGACCTGGTCGTCCACCAGAAGAAGGACGGCAGCCGCAAGACCACCAAGGGGACCGAGGCCCGCCTGGCCCCGGCCGCCGCCCGCAGCCTCAAGGCGGCGCCGGCCGGCGCCCGCGAGGTCGTCTGGGCCGCCACCGGCAAGCCGGTCTTCGCCTACGAGGCCGTCGTCACCGGCACCCGCGCGGACGGTACGCCCAGCGAGCGCCACGTCATCACCGACGCCGCCACCGGCGCCGAGCTCTACGCCTACGAGGCCATCGACACCGGCACGGGCACCAGCGAATACTCCGGCGCCGTCACCCTCGGCACCACCCTGAGCGGTTCGTCGTACAGCCTGACCGACGCGGCCCGCGGCGGCCACAAGACCTACGACCTGAACGGCGCCACCTCCACCGCCACCGGCAGCCTGTTCACGGACGCCGACGACAAGTGGGGCACCGGCTCCCCGTCGAACCGTCAGACCGCCGCCGTCGACGCCCACTACGGCGCCGCGGTGACGTGGGACTTCTACAAGTCGGAGCTCGGCCGCAACGGCATCGCCGGTGACGGCAAGGCCGCCTACTCGCGGGTCCACTACGGCAACGCCTACGTCAACGCCTTCTGGTCCGACAGCTGCTTCTGCATGACCTACGGCGACGGCGCCAACAACTCCAAGCCCCTCACCTCGCTGGACGTGGCCGGGCACGAGATGAGCCACGGCCTGACCGCGGCCACCGCCAAGCTCAACTACAGCCGCGAGTCCGGCGGTCTGAACGAGGGCACCAGCGACATCCTCGGCACGTCCGTGGAGTTCTTCGCCAACAACTCCTCGGACCCCGGCGACTACCTCATCGGCGAGAAGATCGACATCCGGGGCAACGGCTCGCCGCTGCGCTACATGGACAAGCCCAGCAAGGACGGCGCCTCCGCCGACTACTGGTCGAAGTCGGTGGGCGGCCTCGACGTCCACAACTCCTCCGGCGTCGCCAACCACTTCTTCTACCTGCTCTCCGAAGGCAGCGGCGCCAAGACGGTCAACGGCGTCGCCTACAACTCCCCGACCTACGACGGCTCCAAGGTCACCGGCATCGGCCGCACCAAGGCCTACAAGATCTGGTACAAGGCCCTTTCGACCTACATGACGTCGACCACCGACTACGCGGGCGCGCGCAAGGCGACCCTGCAGGCGACCGGGGACCTCTACGGCACGACGGGCGCCGAGTACCAGCAGGTCGCCGCGGCCTGGAAGGCCGTGAACGTCAACTGACGCCCCTGCGTCAGACGTCGGCCCGCCGGTAGCTGCCGCCGTCGGTGGTCCGCGTCAACAGGCCCGCGATGACCAGGTAGCGCCGCAGCGCCGCGCTGTCGTCGTGGACCGTGCGCAGCGCCTCGTTCACCTCGGGCTCCGTGTACGCGCGGCCCGGGGCGAACAGGGTTTCGGCGAGGTGGCGCAGCAGCTGCTCGCGCCGGACGGGCTTGCGCGGGACGGCCTTGAGGCGGCCGGCCGCGGAGAACAGGTCGGTGACGCCGCGCCGTTCGGTCGCGGACCGGACCCCGCTGCCGGTCCCGCCCGCGGGCCGGGCCCCGTCTTCGGACGGGGTTCCGGCCGGGGGCCGGACCCGGTGCCGGGGGTGGGCCTGGGCGTGGGGCGGGTGCTGCGCTTCGCTGTCGGACATGAGCAGCAGCCTCGCCCGGCGCCACGGGCCGCGGCAACCGCTTTTCCCGCTGCCGGCGACGTCCCGCGAAAAGTGACGCTCCTTCACCTTACTGAGTGGTAGTCCCCGCAGTACCCTCCGGGAACCGTTCCCCGTCCCTTCCGGAGGAGCACTATGAGAAGCCCCACCGCACGGCTGCGCACCGCGGTCGCCACCGGGCTCATCGCCCTGGGCGCCGCCCTCTTCGCCCCGCTCGCACCGGCCGCGGCGTCCCCCGCCGCGGATCCCGTCCCGCTCCCCGTCGCGGACTACTGCGGGGGGCAGTGCGCCGACATCCTGCCGCCCGGCCAGAGCGGCAACGCCACCCTGGCGCAGATCCTGCTCCACAAGGCCTTCGGCACCCTGCCCGCCCACACCTCGGACCAGCTGGCGCGCTACGCCTCGCTGGCGGGCGGCTACCCGGGCCTCACCGACGCCAAGATCAACGACTTCTTCAACGACGCCTCCTTCGGCGTCCCCGCCGCGCAGGTGGAATCCACGGTCAGCCCGCGCCCCGACGTCACCATCACCCGGGACAAGAAGTCCGGGGTCCCGCACATCAAGGGCACCACCCGCTACGGCACCGAGTACGGCGCGGGCTACGCCGCCGCGCAGGACCGGCTCTGGCAGATGGACCTCTTCCGGCACGTCGGCCGCGGGGACCTGACCCCCTTCGCGGGCGGCGCCCTCGCCAACCAGGGCCTGGAGCAGGAGTTCTGGCCGCAGGCCCCCTACACCGAGGCCGACCTCCAGGCCCAGGTGGACCGCATCCGCACCACCGAGGGGGACCGCGGCCGCCAGGCCATGGAGGACGCGCAGGCCTACGTGGACGGCGTCAACGCCTACCGGCAGCAGTCGAAGGACGGCCGCTACTTCCCCGGTGAGTACGTGCTCACCGGCCACATCGACTCCGTCACCAATGCGGGCGAGATCCAGCCGTTCAAGCTCACCGACCTGATCGCCCTCGCCTCCGTCGTCGGCGGCCTGTTCGGCGGCGGAGGCGGCGGCGAGGTGCAGGCCGCGGTCTCGCTCCTCGCCGCGCAGCAGAAGTTCGGCCTGGAGGAGGGCACCCGCATCTGGGAGTCCTTCCGCGAGCGCGAGGACCCCGAGGCCGTCCTGACCGTCCACGACGGGACGAGCTTCCCCTACGCCCAGAAGCCCGCGAACCCGCAGGGCACCGCCCTCCCGGACGCGGGCTCCGTCGTCGCCGAACCGCTGGTGTACGACCGTACGGGAGCGGCGGCCGCACAGACCGCGACCGCCGTGCCCAAGCCTGTCAAGCCGAGCATGTCCAACGCCCTGCTCGTCTCCGGCGCGAAGACCGCGAGCGGCCGGCCGGTCGCCGTCTTCGGACCCCAGACCGGCTATCTGGCACCCCAGTTGCTGATGCTCCAGGAACTCCAGGGACCGGGACTGAGCGCACGCGGCGCCTCCTTCGCGGGCGTGAGCATGTACGTACAGCTCGGACGCGGCCAGGACTACGCCTGGAGCGCGACCTCCGCCGGACAGGACATCACCGACACCTTCGCCGTCGAACTCTGCGAACCGGGCGGCGCCGCCCCGACCACCGCCTCCACCTCCTACCTCTTCCGCGGTGCCTGCACGCCGATGGAGAAACTGGAGCACCGCAACGCATGGACCCCCACCGTCGCCGACGGCACCGCGGCGGGCTCCTACCGGATGCAGGTCTGGCGCACCGGCTACGGCATCGTCACCCACCGGGCGACGGTGGCCGGCAAGCCCGTCGCCTACACCGCGCTGCGCTCCACCTACCGCCACGAGGCCGACTCGATGATCGGCTTCCAGATGCTCAACGACCCGGCGTACGTGACGGACGCGCACGCCTTCCAGCAGGCCGCGCAGCACATCGGCTACGCCTTCAACTGGTTCTACGCCGACTCCCGCGAGGCCGCCTACTACAACAGCGGCCTGAACCCGGTCCGGGCCGCCGGGGTCGACCCCGCGCTCCCGGTCCTCGGCCGGCCCGCCTACGAGTGGCAGGGCTTCGACCCGGCGGTGAACACGGCCGCCTACACCCCGCCCGCCCAGCACCCGCAGTCCATCGGGCAGGACTACTACATCAGCTGGAACAACAAGCAGGCCAAGGGCTACGGCGCCGCCGGGTTCGGGATGGGCGCGGTGCACCGGGCGAGCCTCCTGGACGACCGGGTCAAACCGCTCGTCGCGGCGGGCGGGGTCACCCGGGCCTCGCTCACCCGGGCCATGGAGGACGCCGCCGTCACGGACCTGCGCGGGGAGAACCTGCTGCCCGAGCTGATCGACGTCCTGAACAGCTCGGCCGTGACCGACCCCGCGGCGGCCGCCGCCGTGCAGAAACTGACCGCCTGGCGGGACGCCGGAAGCGAACGCAAGGAGACCGCCCCCGGCTCGCAGACCTACGCGCACGCCGACGCGATCCGCATCATGGACGCGTGGTGGCCGCTGCTGGTCGAAGCCGAGTTCAAACCCGGGCTCGGCGCGCCGCTCTACGACGCCCTGCGGGCCTCCCTGAGCATCGACGAGGCGCCCAACGCGGGCCACGGGCCCACCGGTTCGCACGCCGGATCCGCGTTCCAGTACGGCTGGTGGAGCTACGCGGACGAGGACCTGCGCATGGTCCTCGGGCGGCCGGTGGCCGACCCGCCGTCCAAGGTCTACTGCGGGGGCGGCTCGCTGAGCGGCTGCCGCGACGTCCTGCTCGCCACCCTCAAGCAGGCGGCGGCCGCGACCCCGGCGGCGGTGTACCCGGCCGACGGCACCTGCGCCGCGGGCAAGCAGTGGTGCGCGGACGCCATCGTCCAGCGTCCGGTCGGCGGGCTCGCGCACCCGATGACCACCTGGCAGAACCGGCCGACCTACCAGCAGGTCGTGGAGTTCCCGGCGCACCGCTGAACCACCCGGCCGGGGCGGGCATCCCGCCCCGGCCGTCCGGCCGTACGCGAAGGGCCCCGCCGCTCCCGGTGCGCACCGGGAACGGCGGGGCCGCGTTCACGCGGACCCGGTCAGGGGCCGACGGTGATCTGCTGCGCCGGGTCGGTGGTGTCCGCCACCTTGTAGACGGCGTTGAAGGTGGAGCTGGTCGCGCTGGTCGGGCAGCCGAAGCCGCCGGTCACGGTGACCGGCACGCTCGCGTTGGTGAACGTGAGGCTGGAGGGGGCGCCGTTCGTCCAGGCACCCGCCACCGCGGCCGGGCCGGCGGGCGCGGCCGTGACGGTACAGGTCGCGAGACCGGTGGTGTGCACCACCAGACCGCCGGTGGGCACGGTCATCGTGGCCGTGACGGGCGAGCCGTTCTGCATCGACACGCTCCACGCGCCGCTCGTGGTGACCGTCGGCGTCACCCCGGGCAGGCTGGAGGTGCACGAGCTGTACGACGGCGGGGAGATGGGCGAGGAGACGGGCCCGGCCGCGTTGTGGTTGCCGGGCGCGGCCGGCACCGCACCCGTGGAGACGGAGACCGTGCAGGTCACGGTGACCGAGCCGGCCTTGAGGGTGGCCTTGCCGCTGAGGGTGGCCTTGAACGCGTGACCGGCGGGCGTGACGGTGGTCGAGCCCGCCAGGGGTAAGGGGCCGGCCATCGCGGGGACGGAGCCCAGGGTCAGGGCCCCGGCGGCCGCGGTGGCGGCGGCCAGGGCGAGGGCGGTGCGGGTGCGCGTACGGGTCATGACGGCGCTCCTTGGGGATCGGTGTCCTGCGTGGGGGGCGCAGGAGAGGGGGGAGGAGAGGTCTCCGTGGGGGGCGTGGCGGACGTGCGGCGCGGCGCGGCGGAGGGCTGCCAGGCGAACATCAGTCCGCCGCCGAGGATGCCGAGCAGGGTGCCGACGAGGAACCCGCCGAGGTTCGACAGGACCAGCGCGGCGGTGGCGATGAGCGTCGTGAGGATCCCCGCCAGGGTGCGGTGCTGAGGGGAGAACCAGGCGGAGAGCCCCATCACGATCATGACGATGCCCATCAGGACGGACGGGATGCCCGCCACGCCCTGGCTGAGCATGACCTTCAGCGGTGCCAGCGGCAGCGCGCAGATCTCGGCTCCGGCGAGGAGGGCGAAGAAGCCGCCCCAGAAGGGTCTGCTCCGCCTCCAGCGGCGGAACCGGCCCGCCCGCCGGGCGCCGCCGGCCGGGGTCGCGGCCTGCGGACCGCCGCCGCCCGGGGCGCCGCCCCGGGCGCGGCCCCGGGTCAGAAGCATTCCTTCTTGCCCTTGCTGATGTTCATGTTCAGCCCGGAGAGCTTGAAGGTGCCGGCGTTGGTCGCCCACGCCGTCTGGTGCAGACCGGTGATCTTGACGGTGTCCGCCTGCTGGGCGAAGAGGTCCTGCATGCCCACGGCCTCCGCCGGACCCTTGTCCAGGGTGGAGGCGTCCCGGCCGATCTCGATGTTGCTGAAGACCGCGTCGCCGGAGAGCTGGGTGGCGTCGACGAACAGGTTGCTCGCCTCGACCGGGTCCTTCTGGCCCGCTGTGAGGTTGAGCGAGATGTCCCCGATCATCGGGAGCGTGGTGACCACCGACTGGCAGAGGCTGTGGAGCTTGGCCTCCTTGATGGCGGTGATGGCCACCGGTATGAGTTCTTCGCGGGCGTTGACGTCGACGCTGCCGTACTGGGCGAAACCCTCGCCCTCCAGGCTCTGCGCCGACACCTTGAACTGCTGGCCCGACACGGCGAAGGAGGCGGCGAGCGCCCCTTGCGCGAGGGCTATCCCGAGGCCCGCCGTGACCGCGACCGCCGGGAGGGTCAGGACGGCGAAGCGCCGCCATCTGACCCGGCCGTCCGCGCTGTTGACAGCGTTGTCAGGTAAGTGCTGGGAATCTTCCACCGGATGCCCCTGTATTCGGCTGTGCACCGTTGTTACCGACGAGTTGAATGTAAGAGTGCCAATGGTGGTTGGCAAGGTTGCGGGAACGCCCGGTTTCGGCCGACTCCTACTGCTCCGTACGCAGCAGTTCGGCGACCTCCGCCTCCACCCGCCGGGCCATCGCGCGGGCGAACTCCGCGGCCACGACCTCGCCCGCCACCGGGCGCAGCGCCGCCACCGCGTCCGTGACGTGCTGGACCTGGGTGGCCGAAAGGTGCTCCAACCCGTCCGGACCGATCACATACGATCGGAACAGCCCCACGAACCGGTCCGCGAGCGCCGCCGCCTGAGTCTGTACGAAGTCGCCCGCGTCCAGGATCTCCGTGAGCGGCACCCCCTGCCGCACCAGCGTCACGGTCGCCTCCAGCAGCCCGCGGCTCGGGAAGGTCACCGTGTCGCCCTCGATCGTGACGTACCGCAGGGCCGCCGCGCGCCGGGTGTCCTGCGGGGTGGCCGCCGGGCCGAACAGCGCGCGCAGCTCGGCCAGCGTCATCGTGACCGGGTCCTCGTGCACCCAGCCCCGGGTCATCTCCCGCTCCAGGCCCAGCAGTCGGCCGATGCCGCCGCCCTCTTCCCAGGCGTCCAGCAGCTCCGCGATGCCGTTGACGGTGTAGCCCCGGCCCAGCAGGTCGCTGATCAGCCGCAGCCGGGCGAGGTGGTCGTCGGAGTACCAGGCGATCCGGCCCTCGCGCAGGGGCGGCGGGAGCAGGCCGCGCTCCTGGTAGTAGCGCAGGTTGCGCACCTTCACGCCCGCCGCGAGGGCGACTTCCTCCCGGCGGTAGCGGGCCGCCGGTGCGCCCTCGCGGTGCGCCGTGCCCTCACCGCCCGATGGGGTCGGCCCGACCCGGATGCTGCTCACCCGCCGAGTCTAGGACCTGATCAGGACGCCTCGGCGGGTACCCGCGGGTAGGGGGCGATCACTCCCCGGCGGGCCGGTCCTGGGTCCGGGGTGCCTGCTTGACGGCGCGCAGGACCACGAACTTCGGGTCGCTCGCGACGAGTTGGCTGTTGCCGAAGAGCCTGCGCAGCCGGACGTGGTAGCCGAGGTGGCGGTTGCCGACCACCCACAGCTCGCCACCGGGCCGCAGCGCCTGGCGGGCCTGGGCGAACATCCGCATCGCGGTGGCCTCGGTCGTCGCCTGGTGGGAGTGGAACGGCGGGTTGTTCAGGACCAGGTCCACCGAGCCGTCCGGGACCCCGGCGAGCCCGTCGCCGACCAGGAACTCGGCCTTGCGGTCGTCACCCGGGACGTTGGCCCGGTACGTCGCCTCCGCCGAGGCCACGGCCTGGTACGACTCGTCGGTGAAGATCACCTCGGCGTCCGGGTGGCCCAGCGCGGCGGCCGTGCCGACCACGCCGTTCCCGCAGCCCAGGTCCACGATCCGGGCGGCGCCGGTGCGGGCGGGGAAGTGCTGGAGCAGGAACCGGGTCCCGATGTCGAGCCGGTCCGCGCAGAAGACCCCGGCGTGGTTGACCGCGGTGAGCCCGGAGCCGGCGCCCGAGTCCTCGTCCAGGGTGTACGTCAGCGGCCAGGGCCCGGGCGCGGCCGCCTCGCGGGCCGCCTGCGGGCCGGGCGTGGCGAAGATCAGCCGGGCCTTCTTCTCCGCGAGGGAGGTCCGGGTCGGGCCGATGATCCGCTCGAAGAGCCGCAGCGTGGAGGTGTGGATGTCCTTGACCATGCCGGCGCCGACGACCACGGTGTCCGCGTGCAGGTGCGGGGCCAGCCGGTGCAGCTGGTCCTCCAGCAGCGCGAGGCTCTTGGGCACCCGGACGAGCAGCACGTCGATCCGCTCCGGCGGGGCGTCCTGGGTGGTCAGCAGCCGGACCCCGGCGTCGGCCGCCCCGGCGCGCGCCAGGTTGGCCCGGGTCGCCTCGCGGGTGAGCGAGGAATCCGTGATCTGTACGGGCCGGTGCGCGGCCAGCGCCGTCACCAGGGCCCCCCAGCGGTCCCCGAGCACGGTGATCTGCCCGTCCAGCTCCACCGGCGGGCGCTCACCGGTACCGGCGGCGAGGTGCCGCAGCAGGTACTCGTCGGCGGCGTCCCAGGCGCGGAGCCGGTCGCGGGCGTCCTCGGGGAAGCGGGTGAGCTCGTGGGAGCCGAAAGGCGTGGTGAGACGGTTCATATGCGACCCAGGCTAGCCGAGTGCGGGGCTCCCTCCCGCACCCGGCGGGTCCCGGGAGCGTCCCCGGGACCCGCCGGGCCGGGGCCGCCGGGGGCGTTACGCGCCGCCGGGCGAGGGGAAGTCGCCGGACATCGCGGCGGCGAGTCGCAGGTGGGGGGCCGCCTCGGCCGCCCTGCCCTGGCGCTCCAGGGTGCGCCCGAGCAGCAGCCGCGCATAGTCCTCCACCGGCCAGCGCTCCAGCAGGGCGCGCAGCTCGCGCTCGGCCTGGGACAGGCGGGCGGAGTGGTAGTAGGCGCGGGCCAGCAGCAGCCGGGGGGCCAGCTGCTCGGGGGCCTCGGCTGTCAGGGTCTCCAGCACGCGGGCGGCGGGGACGTACTCCTTGGCGTCGAAGAACAGTCCCGCGCGCGTCCAGCGTTCGGCGGCCGTGCCCTGCTCGTAGTACGCGGAGGGGGTGGGGACGGTCGGCGTCGTGTCCATCGGCGTGCTCATCGGTCCTCCCGGCTGGGCCGGTCTGCCCCCGCACTACTCGGTCGGCGGGGTTCCGGTCGCTGCAACACGCCGGTACGGCCGGACATTCCGGCGAACGCGCCCGCCACGCGCCGCGTAGGTTGTGCCCATGAGCAATCTCGAACGCCGGCCCGCCCTGTCCGCCTGCGGCGGGCGCGGCTTCGTCGTCGCCGAACCGGTCCGTGAACTCCTCAGCCCCCGCCGCGTCACCCTCGGCGCGGGCACCGAAGTGCGCAGGCTGCTGCCGAACCTGGGCCGCCGGATGGTCGGCGCCTGGTGCTTCGTCGACCACTACGGACCGGACGACATCGCGGAGGAGCCGGGCATGCAGGTGGCCCCGCACCCCCACCAGGGGCTGCAGACGGTCAGCTGGCTGCACCAGGGCGAGGTGCTGCACCGCGACAGCGTGGGCAGCCTCCAGACCGTCGGGGTCCGGGAGCTGGGCCTGATGACCTCGGGGCACGGCATCAGCCACTCCGAGGAGAGCCCCCGCCCGCACGCCCGCTTCCTGCACGGCGCCCAGCTGTGGGTGGCGCTGCCGGAGGAGCACCGCCGGGTGGCCCCGCACTTCGAGCACCACGGCGAGCTGCCGCACGTCACCGCCCCCGGACTGTCCGCCACCGTGATCATGGGCACCCTGGACACCGCGACCTCGCCCGGAACGACGTACAGCCCGCTGGTGGGCGCCGACATCAGCCTCGCCGCCGGGACCGAGGCGCGGCTGCCGCTGGAGCCGGACTTCGAGTACGCGGTCCTGTCCATGGCCGGCGAGGCGGTCGTGGACGGCGTTCCGGTGCTGCCCGGTTCGATGCTCTACCTGGGCTGCGGACGCAGCGAACTCCCGCTGCGCGCCGCCTCCGATGCGAGCCTGATGCTGCTGGGCGGCGAGCCGTTCGAGGAGGAGATCCTCATGTGGTGGAACTTCGTGGCCCGCACCGACGAGGAGATCCGCGAGGCCCGTGCCGAGTGGATGGGCGGCAGCCGCTACGGCGAGGTGAAGGGCTACGACGGCCCGCCGATCCCCGCGCCCGAACTTCCCCCCGTCGCCCTCAAGCCCCGGGGCCGCGTCCGCTGACCGGCGGGCCCGGGGCGGCTCCCGGCGGGCGCGGCCGGCTCCCGGCGGGCGCCGGGGGCCGCCCCGAAATATGATGGCCGCTGAACCCGCCAGACCTGGGAGCGGTCCATGGCCCCGCCACGTGCCCCGCGGCCGACGAGCGCCGACGACCTGCTCAGCAGGCTCGGGCGGCTGACCGCGCAGGCGCGCGAACGCGCGGAGTTCCAGCTGGCCCGGGTGGAGCTGGCCGAGGCCCTGCAGCGCAGGATGCTCCCGGCCGCGCTGCCGAACGTCCCCGGACTGCGGACGGCCGCCCGGTACGCGCCCGCGCGGCACGGCCTGGACATAGGCGGCGACTGGTACGACGGCTTCCCGCTGCCCGGCGGCGCCCTCGGCTTCTCCCTCGGTGACGTCCAGGGGCACGACGTCGAGGCGGCCGCCTTCATGGGGCAGGTCCGGATCGGGCTGCGCGCGGTGGCCGCCTCGGCCGCCGACCCGGGCGAGGTGCTGAGCCGCGCCAACGACCTGCTGCTGTCGGTGGACACCGACCTCTTCGCGACGTGCAGCTTCCTGCGCTTCGACCCGCAGACCTGGGCCCTGGAGAGCGCCCGCGCGGGGCACGTGCCGGCCGTCTGGGCGACCGTCGACGGGGAGTACGGGATCTCCCTGGACGCGGGCGGGGTGCCCCTGGGGATGCTCGCGGGCGCCGTGTATCCGGTCACCCGGCGCAGGCTGACCAAGGCGGGGGCCTTCGTGCTGCTCACCGACGGGGTCGTCGAGGGGCCCACCTTCCCGATCGACGAGGGGCTGGCCCGGGTGGCCCGGGTGGTCCGCGAGGGGGCCGGCGCCGAACCGGGCGAGCTGGCCGCCGCGGTGATGGAGGTGGCGGACTCCACCGGGCACGCGGACGACGCCGCGGTGCTCGTCCTGTGCCACGACGCGGCCGGCGGCGACCCGGGGTGAGGTCGCGGCCCCGCTCGCCCGGGCCGTCCGCCGGTCCCGGGGGACGGGGCCGGGCGCGTGTCACGCCCCGCCGGGGCGCGGGGACGGTGTTCTGATGGTGCGGTGCGCAACGAGGGGTGGCGACGTCTCTGCGGAGCGGTTCTCCGGATCCTCGCCGTGGCCGTCGCGTACTACGTGACGGGACGGATCGGCCTGCTGCAGCGGGTCGCGATCGACGGCGCCGTCGTCACGCCCCTGTTCCTGCCGACGGGGATCGCGCTGAGCTGCCTGCTCCGGCTGGGGCTGCGGGTGTGGCCGGGAATCGCCCTCGGCAGCTACCTCGTGATCGAGACGATCAACCCGTTCCAGCCCTCCGGCCTGGCGATCCTCGCGGGCAGCACCCTGGCGCCGGTGTGCGCCTTCCTGCTGCTGCGCCGGGTCGGCTTCCGCACCGAGCTGGACCGGCTCGGCGACGGTGTGGCCCTGGTCTTCCTCGGCGGCATGGTGCCGATGCTGATCAGTGCGACCGTCGGCTCCGTGGTGGTCTACCTCGGCGGCAGCCTGGCGTCGGGCGGGTTCTGGTCGTTCTGGGCGGCGTGGTGGGCCGGTGACGCCATGGGGGTCCTCGTGCTCACGCCGCTGCTCCTGGTGCTGCGGCGGCCGTACGGACTGTCCCGGGACCCGGTGCGGTGGGCGGAGGCGGTGCTCCTGGCGGCCGGCGTGGTCGTGGTCTCGCTGTTCGTGACGCGCAGTTCGATCGCCCTGCTCTTCCTCGTCTTCCCGCTGCTGATCTGGGCGGCCCTGCGGTTCCGGCTGCCGGGGGCCGCGCCGTGCGTGCTGCTGGTGTCGGTCCTGGCGATCTCGGCGGCGAACGACCGGGTCGGGCCGTTCGCGGACCAGACCCTCTTCCAGGTCATGGTCAACCTCCAGGCCCTCAACGGCTCCGTGGCGCTGACCGGACTGCTGCTGTCGGCGCTCGTGACCGAGCAGCAGCACATCCGGGAGAAGATCGAGGAGGCGTGCCTGGAGATGGCCGAGCTGGTGGACAGCCTCCTGCCGGGGCGCCCGTCGCAGGACCGGCCGCCGCGGGATCCCGAAGGGCGCGACTGATCCGGCCCGTCTCGGCGCAAGGGCCGCGGTCCGGCGCCGTCGGCCGTCTGATCCGGCATTGCGGCCGGTCGGGTGATTTGGCCGAACTTCACATAGCAGTTATAGGTGCCTCAGGCATCTAATGGGGAGCGGCACACGACCGATCGATCGCTTGTGAGGTCAACACATGACAGAACCCGCCGTCGCCTTTCCCCAGGACCGCACCTGTCCCTACCACCCGCCGGCCGCCTACCAGCCGCTGCGCGAGGCGCGACCCCTCTCGCGGGTCACCCTCTACGACGGCCGCTCCGTGTGGGTGGTCACCGGCCACGCCGAGGCGCGGGCCCTGCTGACCGACTCCCGGCTCTCCGCCGACCGCGAGAACGCGTCGTTCCCCAACACCGTGGCCCGCCTGAAGGGGCTGCGGAACCGGCGGGTGGCGCTGCTCGGCCTCGACGACCCCGAACACAACGTGCAGCGCCGCATGCTGATCCCGAGCTTCAGCCTCAAGCGGACGGCCGCCCTGCGGCCGCAGATCCGCGAGACCGTCGACCGCCTCATCGACGCCATGATCGAGAACGGCCCGGGCGCGGAACTCGTCAGCGCCTTCGCCCTGCCCGTGCCGTCCATGGTCATCTGCGCCCTGCTCGGGGTGCCGTACGCCGACCACGAGTTCTTCGAGGCCCGCTCGCGCCGCCTGCTGCGCGGCAAGGACGCCGCCGACACCGAGCGGGCCCGCGACGAACTGACCGACTACCTGGGCGACCTGATCGACCGCAAGTGCGCCGCACCCGGCGGTGACGGGCTGCTGGACGAGCTGATCGCGCAGCGGCTGGTCACCGGCGAGGTGGACCGTACCGAACTGATCGACCTGGCCACGATCCTGCTGATCGCCGGGCACGAGACCACCGCCAACATGATCTCGCTCGGTACCTTCACCCTGCTGCGCCATCCCGAGCAGCTGGCCGAGCTGCGCGCCGATCCGGAGCTGATGCCCGCCGCCGTGGAGGAGCTGCTGCGGTTCCTCTCGATCGCGGACGGCATGCTCCGGGTCGCCGCCGTCGACATCGACATCGCCGGGGTGACCATCCGCAAGGACGACGGGGTGGTCTTCTCCACCTCGGTCATCAACCGCGACGAATCCGCCTATCCGGTCCCCGATGCCCTGGACTGGCACCGCTCGGCCCGCCACCACGTCGCCTTCGGCTTCGGCATCCACCAGTGCCTGGGGCAGAACCTGGCCCGAGCCGAGATGGAGATCGCCCTCGGCGCCCTGTTCGAGCGCCTGCCGGGGCTGCGCCTCGCCGCACCCGCCGAGCGGATCCCCTTCAAACCCGGGGACACGATCCAGGGGATGCTCGAACTCCCCGTGACCTGGTGAGGCCGGCGTGAGCCCGCGCATCGACATCGACAAGGACGTCTGCATCGGCGCCGGACAGTGCGCCCTGACCGCCCCGGGAGTGTTCACGCAGGACGACGACGGGCTCAGCGAACTGCTGCCCGGCAAGGAGGACGGCGACGGCAGCACGCTGGTGCGCGAGGCGGCCCGCGCCTGCCCGGTGGGAGCCATCACGGTCCGCCCGGGCTGACGGCGGCCCCGGTTGGCGGGGCGGTGGCCCGTGCTCGCATGATGGTGCTGCCGCACTGATCACCACCCCAGGAGCACCGATGGCGAGCCGGGTCCACCAACCGCTGGAGAACGAGGAGTTCGACTTCATCCTCGGACACGTCCCCGGGCCCGTCCTCGTCTGCTTCACCGGGACCTGGCCGAAGGTGGCCGCGGTCTGCAAGGACATGGACGCCCTGGTGCGGGAGGCGGCCGACGCGTACGAGGGGCGGCTGACCGCCGTCAAGGCGGACATGACCCGCTGCCCGGGGCCGACCGCCCGCTACGGGGTCACCAGCGCGCCCTGGTTCGTGCTGGTCACGGCGGGCGAGGTGGTGGCCACCCGGGAAGGGGCGCTGGACCGGGAGGGGCTCAGGGCGTTCCTGGACGCCGCTCTCTGACGGGCGCGCCGGGGGAGCGCGGTTCCGGTGCTGCCGGCGAACCGGTGCCGGGCGCGCCGGGTACGTCCGCCCCGGCCGCTTCGGCCCGGCGCAGCAGCAGGGCCCGTTCCCGTGCGTTGCGGGTCAGCTCCGCCGCGCGGGCGAACTCGGCGCGCGCCTCGGCGGACCGCCCGAGCCGGGCCAGCAGCTCGCCCCGGACGCTGGGCAGCAGGTGGTACGCCTTGAGTACGGGCGCTCCCGCCACGGCGTCCGCCACGGCCAGGCCCGCCGCCGGACCCTCGGCCATCGAGACGGCGACCGCCCGGTTCAGCTCGACCACGGGCGAGCCGGTGAGCGCCGAGAGCCTCCCGTACAGGGCGGCGATGGCCCGCCAGTCGGTCTCCTCGTAGCTGCCGGCCCGGGCGTGGCAGGCGGCGATCGCGGCCTGCAGCGCGTACGGCCCCGGCTCGCCGCCGAGGTCCCCGGCCGCCGCCAGCGCGGCGAACCCGCGCCGGATCAGCAGCCGGTCCCAGCGGGTGCGCCGCTGGGCGGCGAGGAGGACCGGGCGGCCCGCGGCGTCGGTGCGGGCCGCCGTCCGCGAGGCCTGGATCTCCAGCAGCGCCGCCAGCGCGTGCGCCTCGGCCTCCGCGGGCATCAGCGCGGCCAGCCGCCGGGCGAGCCGCAGCGCGTCCTCGCAGAGCGCGGGCCGGATCAGGTCCTCGCCCGCGGTGGCGGCGTACCCCTCGTTGAAGATCAGGTAGACCACCTCCAGCACGGCCGCCAGCCGCTGGGCGCGCTCGGGACCGTACGGCACCTCGAAGGGCACGCCCGCCGCCGCCAGGGCCCGCTTCGCCCGCACGATGCGCTGGGCGACGGTGGCCTCCGGGGCGAGGAAGGCCCGGGCGATCTGGTCCGTGGTCAGCCCGCCCAGCAGCCGCAGGGTGAGCGCGATCCGGCCGTCCCGGGGCAGCACCGGGTGGCACGCGGTGAAGATCAGCCGGAGCACGTCGTCGTCGATGTCGCCCGGCCCGGCCGGTTCGGGATCGTACGCCGCCTCATCCAGGTCGCGCCCCAGGTCGGCGAGCCTGCGGGCGTAGGCCTCCCGCCTGCGCACCAGGTCGACGGCCCGGCGTCGGGCGGTGGTCGTCAGCCAGGCCGCCGGGTTGTCCGGGACACCCGTGCGCGGCCACTGCTCCAGTGCCTCGACGAGGGCGTCCTGGGCGATCTCCTCGGCGAGCCCGACGTCCCGCACGATCCGTGCGGCCGTGGCGACGATCCGCGCGGATTCGATCCGGAAGACGGTCTCCACCGTGCTGTCAGTGCTCACGACCACCCATCAGAGCACCCCGCGGCCCGGCCCGGCAACGAAGCCGGGCCGGGCCGGGCGCGCGGTGCCCGCGCCGGGCTCAGCCCTCGGCGACCTCGCGGACCTCGCAGGTGATCGTCCAGTAGTCCTCGTGGACCGACAGGAACCGCTTCGTCCACTCGACCGCCTCGGCCAGGTCCTTGGCCTGGAGCATCGCGTAGCCGCCGACGACCTCCTTGGCCTCGGTGAACGGGCCGTCCACGACCGAGGTCCGGCCGCCCTCCCAGGTCACCCGGGCGCCCTGCGCGGTGGGCGCGAGACCGGCGGTCTCCAACAGGACACCGGCCTTCGTCATCTCCTCGATGAGCCGGCCCATCCGTTCCATCAGCGCGTCGCTGGGGCCCTCGGCCGGGGCGTTGGCCTCGTCGAGGCGGATCATCGAAAGGTAGCGGGGCATGACGTACTCCTTGTGCCGTTCCGTCCGGGGGCGGGGGTCCTTCCCCGCCCCTCACTCATACGTCGAACGGCGCCCGGCGGGATCGACACACGCCGGGAGAATTCTTCCGCGGATTTCCGCGGGCCCCGGTGCTTGACTGGAGCCCATGCCCTTCGAGAACTACGGAGTACTGTCCGGGACCCTCCACCGGCACGTCCGCGACGACCCCGACGCGCAGGGGCGCTGGTCGCGCGTGCACCTGGAGATCGACACCCCGGCGGGCCGTCACACGTGCGCGATCGACGTGGACGGCGGGCAGCGCGGCGTCGGCGTGCAGTGGAAGGTGCTCACCCTGTACCCCTCCGTGCTGGAACCGGTGGACGCGCCGGCGCCCGGCTACCACGACCTGTCCCGCGCCCGCGGATCGGGCGCGCTCGACTACCTCCGGCACCCTGCGCTCGGCGACCGGGCGGGCCGGCTCTTCGGCCGCCGGGTGCCGGGACGGCTCCGGGGCCCGCTCGACCGGCTGAGGCCGCCGCGGCCGTGGACCTCCGGCTCCTTCCGGGAGGCCTCGCAGGCGCTGGAAGCGCTCCTCGTGCCGGGGCGGCCGGTCCTCGTCTTCGGCGAGCCCTCGCAGGAGGGGCTCGGCCTGCGCCGCGTGCACCAGAACCAGGGCGACCCCCTCGGCACCCGGTGGTGGGCCGAGAACGGCACCTGGCAGGACGGCGCCCTGCTCGTGCGGCGCCCGGACGGCCGGTTCGACGCGTTCCTGTCCCGCTTCTCCACCCAGGCGGACGCGACCGACCCGGACGGCCACCCGCTCCCAGAGCCGAACTAGACGGTGGCGGGGGCCGCTTCCGGCTCGGGGCTCCGGACCGCGACCCGGGCGCACAGTGCGGCCAGCGGGAGTTCCGCGCACACCGCCAGCGCCACCGCCGTCATCCGGGCGCCGCCCGCCGCCGAGGTCGTCACGTCGAACCAGGCGTCCAGCACCAGCACCGCGGCCGTCGCGGCGGCCGCCGCCCCGGCCCGCGGGTCGCCCCGGCCGAGGAGCAGCCCCGTACCGGCGAGGCCCGCGGCGAGCATGACGTCCAGTCCGATCCAGGCCGTGGACCAGTGGGAGACCTCGACGGTGTGCGGCAGGGTCCTGGCCAGCACCGCGATCCACGGCACCAGCGCGATCCCTGCCGTCGTGAGCACCGTGGCGGGCCGGGGGACGCGCGGGGACCGGCGCCGGCTGAGCGCGGAGGCGGCCGACCGGGGCCGGGGGAGCCGGGGGAGCGGGTTCAGGGGGACACCGCGGGTCCGGAACTGCGGGGCGACGAGCGTCATGCGGCGGAACTCCCTCCGGCCCGGCGGTCCGTCCCCCGGGCACGGTGACAACACTGCTGGTCGGGAGCGCCGGGGTCAGTAGTGGCACGGTCCGAAAAGGGGGTGGCACTGGCTACACCCCCGCACGGGCACCAGGGTGGTGGCAGGTCCCTGACCAGTGCCGTTACCGTGAGCGCATGGCACCTCCCGGCGCGCTGCGGCGTACGTACACCTGGATCGCCGGGCACACGCCGTGGTCGGCCTGGGCCCGGCGCAACACCGTCTTCACCGTCGCGGCCGTCCCGACGGCCCTGCCCGCCACCGCCGCGTTCGCCGTCCTCATCCCGGCCCCGGGCCGTGCCCCCGTGGCGCTGCTCCTCCTGCTCCTCCTCCAGCCCCTGCTCACCGTGCTCCAACGCAGCCGCCTGTGGGCCCTGTTGGCCCAGGACGTGCCGCCCGTCGGCCACCTGCGGCCCTGGTGGACCCCGCGCGGCTGGCTGGAGCGGCTGCGGGCCGAATCGACCTGGCGGCAGTACGGCTACCACCTGCTGGTCAGCCCGCTCGCCGGCCTCGGCGGCGGCCTCGTCGCGCTGGGCTGGGCGGTCGGGCTCGCGGGCACGAGCGTCTTCGCCTGGTCGTGGATGCGGCCGGTCTCCGAACGCGGCACGGGATGGACCGACGACGAGGTCCTCCTCACCGTGGCGGGCGCGCTGCTGCTGCTCCTCACGCCCTGGCTGGCCGCGGGCCTCGCCCGGCTCGACAGCGGCCTCGCGCGCAGGCTCCTCGGACCCAACCGCGCCCGCGAACTCGAACGCCGGGTCGAGGACCTCGCCGAGAGCCGGGCCGGTGTCCTGGACGCCGCCGACCTCGAACGCCGGCGCATCGAGCGGGACTTGCACGACGGCGCACAGCAGCGCCTGGTCTCCCTCGCCATGAACCTCGGCATCGCCCGCGCAGCCCTGCGCGACCTGCCGCCCGAGGCGAAGGCCGTCATCGACGAGGCCCACCGCGAGGCCAAGGAGGCCATCGAGGAACTCAACAGCCTGGTGCGCGGCCTGCATCCGGCCGTCCTGGAGGACCGCGGCCTGGACGCGGCCCTCTCCGGCATCGCCGCCCGCGCGCCGCTGCCCGTCGAACTCACCGTGGAACTGGCCGAGCGGCCGGGTCCCACCGTCGAGGCCGTCGCCTACTTCGTCGTCTCCGAAGCCCTCGCCAACGTCGCCAAGCACGCCCGGGCGAACCGCTGCCAGGTGGTCGCCCGGCGCCACGGCGACCGGCTGCGCATCACCGTCACCGACGACGGGGTGGGGGGCGCCGACCCCGCGGGCGGCACCGGGCTCATGGGCCTGCGCAAGCGCGTAGGGTCGGTCGACGGAACCATCGTGATCAACAGCCCTCTCGGGGGCCCGACCGCCGTGACTGTGGAGCTGCCGTGCGCGCTGTGATCGCCGAGGACTCGGTGCTGCTGCGAATAGGGCTGGTCAAAGTCCTCGAAATGGCGGGCTTCGAGGTGGCCGCCGAGACCGGGGACGCCGAGGGGCTGCTCGCCGCCGTCGAGGAGCACGCCCCCCAACTCGCCCTGGTCGACGTCCGGATGCCGCCGGGCTTCACCGACGAGGGCGTCCGCGCCGCGCTGATGATCCGCCGTCAGTGGCCGGGCACCTCCGTGCTGCTGCTCTCGCAGTACGTCGAGGAGCGCTACGCCGCCGACCTGCTGGCCACCCAGACCGGGGGCATCGGCTACCTCCTCAAGCAACGGGTCGCCGACGTCGAGGAGTTCATCGACGCCCTCAAGCGGGTCGCGGCCGGTGGCACCGCCCTCGACCCGCAGGTGGTCGCGCAGTTGCTGCTGCGCCGGGGCGGTGGACTGGACCCCCTGGACCGGCTGACCCCGCGCGAGCGCGAGGTGCTCGCGCTGATGGCCGAGGGCCGCTCCAACGCGGGCATCGCGGCCGAACTCGTCATCAGCGAGAGCGCGGTGGCCAAGCACATCAACAACATCCTGGCCAAGCTCGACCTCCCGCAGGCCGACGGCGACCACCGGCGGGTCCTCGCGGTGCTCCGCTTCCTGGACGGGTCCCCGTGAGCCGCGTGCGCGGGGACGGCGGTACGGGTGCCTCCCCGGCGGGGGCGGCTGCGGGTGCGGCGGCCGCGACCGGCGCGGCGGCTCCGGCGCGGCCCGGGGCTGCGGCGCAGCGCCCGCGGCCCCGGCGCCGCACCGCGTGGACCGTGGCCGCGGCCCTGAGCGCCGTGTTCATCGTGGCGCCGGCCGCCTGGAAGGCCTGGAGCCACCGGTCCGCCGAGAGCGGGGTGCTGCGCGGCGACAGCGGCGGGTTCACGGTCACCGCGCTGCAGATCGACGCCGGGGACGCGGCGGTGACCGTCAGCCCCCGCGGGGACCAGCGGGTGGCCTACCGCGCGGACCTCCGCTGGTCCCTGGCGCGCCCGGAGATCGAGGTGAGCCGCCTCGGCGGCACCCTGCGGCTCACGCCGCGCTGCCCGGGCGCCGGCGGCGTGCTCGACGCGGGCGGCGGCTGCGGGGTCGACCTCGGCGTCACCGTGCCGGTGGGCATCCCGGTCACGGTGACCGGGGGATCGGGCAAGGTCGACATCAGCGGCCTCGGCGGCGCCGTCGACGTGCGGACGGACTCCGGCGCCGTGCGGCTGACCGCGCTGCGCGGCCCGCTGCGGGCCGTCGTCGGCTCGGGCGCGCTGGAAGCCACCGCGCTCACCTCCCCGGAAGCGGACCTCCGCGCCGGCTCGGGCATGGTCGACGCCCGCTTCCTCGCCCCGCCGGACCGGCTCGCCGCGCGCACCGACTCGGGGAGGATCGCGCTCACCCTGCCCGTCGCCACCCGCTTCCGGGTGACGAGCCGAGCGGGCAGCGGACGCCTGGACGTGGCCCCGGGCATGGCGGATCCGGCCGCGCCTGGCACCCTCGACCTCTCGACGGAGTCGGGCCGGGCGGCGGCGGGCTACCCGTAGCCGCCCGGCGCGGGACCCCCGCTCCCACCCCGACCGCCCCGCGTACGGCCGGACGGAGGGCGCCGACACACGCCCCGACGCCACCCCACACCTCTGCCGCCTGGCAGCGCCGCCCCCAGCCCGAAGCGCTGCCTCGCGGCCCCCGGCCCCGGGCCCGGGCGCCCGCGGGCCTTGGTCCCGGGCGCCGGTGCATGCGGACCTCGGTCCCGGGCGCCGGTGCGCACGGGCACCGGCTCCGGGTGCCGGTGCGGACGGGCACCGGTTCCGGGCGCCGGTGTCCGCGGACCTCGGCCTCGGCTGGGTCCCGCCGCCCCTCGGCTCCGGGCGCCCGGGCCCGCCGCCCGCGGACCCCGCCGGTCGCCGCAGCCGCCCGCCGTCCTCGGCCCCGAGCCCTGGAGCCCGCCGTCCTCGGCCCCGAGCCCTGGGGCCCACGGCCCTCGGCCCCGAGCCCCGAGCCCCGAGCCCCGAGCCCCGAGCCCCGAGCCCCGAGCCCCGAGCCCCGAGCCCCGGGGCCCGCGGACCTCGGCTCCGGGCCCCGCCCCAGTGCTTGCCGTCTCCGGCCGCGGGCCCCGTCGCCGGGCCGCTGCCCAGCGCCACTCCCGGGCTGCGGCCCAACGCCACCGCCGGGCCGCTGCCCAGCGCCACCGCCGGGCTGCGGCCCAACGCCACCGCCGAGCCGCTGCCCAACGCCGCCGCCGGGCTGCGCCGACCCGCGGCCCAGCCCTGCCGCCGGTCGCCGTCCCCTGGCCGCCGCGACCGGCGCGCCGGGCGGGCCCCGGCGCCGACCGTCCTTGGTTCGCAGCCGGTGCCCGCCGTTCTCGGCCCGGAGCAGTGCCCATGGGCCCTCGGCCCCGAGCTCCGGTGCATGCGGACCTCCGCCTTGGCCGGGACCCGCCGCCGCTCGGCTCCGGGCCCCGGCCGCAACTCGCGCCCTCCCAGCCCCGGGCCCGCCGCCAGGCGACCGGCGGGAATGCGCCAGCGGGGCGTTGCGGGCCTGGCGGCACCGGGCCGGCGCGGGTTTGACTTCGCGGTCATGAGACGACACACGATCGCGGGCGCGCTCGGCGCCCTCGTGCTCGCCGCGGCCGCGCTGACCGGCGCGGGTCCGGCCGCCGCCGCGCCGGATGCCGCCACCCCGGCTCCGGCGGCCGCCACCCCGCCCGCCGAGTTCGGCAGCGACTGGCACGATCCGCTCACCGCCGCCCCGCCCGTCGCGAAACCGGCCACGCGCTCCTGCGAAGTCACCCTCGCCGAGGCCCAGTTCCGCGACTTCACGCCGTACCGGGGGAGTTACGCGCCCCCCACCGGCTGCGGCGCCTCCTGGAGCAAGGTGGTGCTCCGCCTCGACGGCAAGGTCAAGGGCCGCCAGTTCGACCGGCTCGGCCATCTCTCCGTCGGCGGCGTCGAGATCCTGCGCACCTCCACCCCCGAGCCCTCGCCCGACGGCATCGCCTGGTCCGTGGAAAAGGACGTCACCCGCTACAGCCCCACCCTGCGCGCCGCGCAGCCGGTCGAGATGCTCATCGGCAACGTCGTTGACGACACCTACACCGGGGTCATCGACGTCAAGGTGACGCTGACCTTCTACGCCGCCGAGCACGGCCGGGGCCGCCCGGCCGCCGAGGTCCCCGACCGGGTCCTCCCGCTCACCTCCCCGACGCTGACCACCCCGCGCAACACCGAGCGGATCCTGGCCGAGGTCTACGCCACCGGCTCGGGCGGCGGCTGCGAGGAGTTCTGGTACCTGGCCACTCCGGACGCCGCCCCGTACTCCTGCAAGGCGGCCGAGGGGCCCTACCGCGAGGTCCGCATCGCCGTGGACGGCCAACTCGCGGGCATTGCGGCCCCGTTCCCCACCGTGTGGACCGGCGGCTGGTCGAACCCCTTCCTCTGGTACGTCACCCCCGCGCCCCGCGCCTTCGACGTGCAGCCCGTCGTCTACGACCTCACCCCCTTCGCCGGACTCCTCAACGACGGCCGCGCGCACCGCGTGGAGGTCTCCGTCGCCGGAGTGCCCGCCGGGCAGAGCGGCTGGAGCACGCCCGCGAACGTGCTGCTCTGGCAGGACCCGGGCCGCCAGGTCGTCACCGGCGCGCTGACCCGCAGCGAGCAGAGCGAACCGGCCAACTCCAGCGTCTACACGCCGGGTCCGCAGCACCGCGTCGACACCACGGCCGGACACCGGCTCACCGTCAGCGGATACCTGAACACCTCGCACGGCCGCGTCACGACCACCGTCAGCCGCACCCTGGCCAACACCTCCGTCCACCGCTGGACCGACGGGGAGAACCAGGACGCCCTCGTCGCGGACTGGTCGGACGACGAGAGCGTCACCAGCGGCCGCACCACCACCAGCACCCGGCGCGCCTACGCCATGAACGGCGAGACCACCCTCGGCGCCGACGGGCGGCTGCGCACTGTCATCTCCCTCGGCGACCGGGCCGACACGGCCGCCGTGCGCGACGACGGCGCCCGGCTGTCCTGGTCCCGGCTGGACGACCGCTACACCGGCGACGCCTCCTACACGGCCGGTGTGCCGCGCGAACAGCGCCACGCGGTCGGCACCAGCAGCGAGCGCTACCGGCTCACCGGTTCCGGCGGCTGCTACGACCGCACGGTGACCAGCGTCCAGGGGACCCTCACCCAGGACCTGCGCCGCTGCTGACCCGCCACCGCGGGCCCGGGCCGCCTCCCCGCGCCCGGGTCCGCCTCCCCGCGCAGGGGAGGCGCCGGGCGGCCGTGACATTCGTACCGTCCGGGTCCGTACGGGCGGCTCTGCCGCCGGGGCGGCCCCGGTCCCTACGGTGGGGGGCATGACGACGACAGCCCCGCCCGCCACCGACTGCGAACGCGGCCCGATGGGCGCGCCGAACGGCTTCACCCTGCTGCCCTGGCTGCTCATGGGCATGGGGGCGGTGTCCAACCTCTTCCAGGGGCGGACACCGCAGCCGTGGATCGGCGCCCTGGGCGTGCTGGTGTTCAACTCCCTCTACATCAGCGTGGTGTTCCGCGCCTTCGTCCCCCGCAAACGGGCGGCCTTGAGCACCCGGATCAGCCTGGCCGCGCTGGGCGCGGTGACCTTCGCCCTGGCCCTCGCCTACGGCGGCAACTGGCTGCTCTTCTTCCCGCTGCTGGGTCTGGCCACCGGGGCGGTGGTCCGCGGCCGCCGCGTCACCCCGGTGATGCTCGGCCTCAGCCTGGTGGCCGGCGCGGTCGCCTGGTGGCACGAGGGGTGGGGCGGGGTCAGCGGCATCCTCTACGGCACCTTCCTCTCCGGGATGGTGACCGCCGCGATCCTCGCCCTGTCCGAGACCGTGGCCGAGCTGCGCGAGACCCGGCAGGAGCTGGCGCGCGGCGCGGTGGAGCAGGAGCGGCTGCGCTTCTCCCGGGACCTGCACGACCTGCTCGGGCACACCCTGTCGGTGATCGTGGTGAAGTCCGAGGCGGCCCGCCGGATCGCCCCGCGCGACCTGGACGCGGCCGTGGCGCAGATCGTGGACATCGAGTCGATCGGACGGCAGGCGCTCGTGGAGATCCGGGAGGCCGTCACCGGTTACCGCGAGTCGAGCCTGGCGGAGGAGCTGGACCGGGCCCGCGCCGCGCTCACCGCGGCCGGGATCGAGCCCGCCGTCCACCGGTCCGGGCCGCCGCTCACCCCCCGCGCCGAGGCCCTGCTGGGCTGGGTGGTCCGCGAGTCGGTCACCAACGCGGTCCGGCACAGCGGCGCGGCGCACTGCTCGATCGAGGTGACCGGCGGCGCGGAACGGGCCCGCGTGGTGATCGCGGACGACGGGGGCGGCGTAGGCTCGGCGGCGCCCGGCAGCGGGCTCACCGGACTGGCCGAGCGCCTCGCGGCGGCGGGCGGGACCCTGTGCAGTGGTCCGCAGCCGCGCGGGGGGTTCCGGGTCGTCGCCGAACTCCCGGTCGACGAGAGCACGGGCTGAGGAGGACGCGATGATCAAGGTCTTGCTGGCCGAGGACCAGGGGATGATGCGGGGCGCCCTGGCGCTGCTGCTCGGGCTGGAGGAGGACATCGAGGTCGTGGCCCAGGTCGCGGCCGGTAACGAGATCCTGCCCGCGGCCCTGGCCGCCCGGCCCGACGTGGCCCTCCTCGACATCGAACTCCCCGGTCTCAGCGGCCTCGACGCCGCCGCCGAACTGCGCACCCGCTGCCCCGGCACCCGGGTCCTGATCCTGACCACCTTCGCCCGCCCCGGCTACCTGCGCCGGGCGATGGAGGCGGGGGCCGGCGGCTTCCTCGTCAAGGACGGCCCCGTGGAGGAGCTGGCCGCCGCGATCCGGCGGGTGCTGGCGGGGGAGACGGTCGTCGACCCCGCGCTCGCCGCGGCCGCCCTGAGCGTGGGCCCGAACCCGCTGACCCCCCGCGAACGCGACGTCCTGACCGCGGCCGCCGACGGCGCGACCGTCTCCGACATCGCGGCGAGGCTGCACCTGTCGGAGTCGACGGTACGCAACTACCTGTCCGCGGCCATCGGAAAGACCGGCACCCGCAACCGCATGGAAGCCGTCCGCGCCGCCCGCCGCCAGGGCTGGCTCTGACTACCCCGCCGCGGACCGCGGTTCAGGCGCCGAACGAGCCGTGACGGCCCGCGCCCCCGGCGAAGCGGGCCGCGCCGGCGAGGGTTTCGCCGGTGGTCAGCGGAACGAGGCCGTGGCGGAACTCCCCGGCGAGGGCTTCCGGTTCGGGAAGGCCGTGCTGCTCCAGCACCGACAGCCGGTCGTGCCGCAGGCAGAGCTGCGGGAACGCGGCGATCTCGCGGGCGAGGGATTCCGCCGCCTCGCGTGAACGGCCCGCCGGAACCAGGCGGTTGACGAGCCCGATGGCGTGCGCCTCGGCCGCCGGTACGGCGCGTCCGGTGAGGATCAGGTCCATCGCCCGGCTCTCGCCGATCAGCCGGGGGAGGCGGACCGTACCGCCGTCGATCAGGGGCACGCCCCAGCGGCGGCAGAACACGCCGAAGACCGCGTCCTCCTCGGCGACCCGCAGGTCCGCCCAGAGGGCCAGTTCCAGCCCGCCCGCCACCGCGTGCCCGGCGACCGCCGCGATCACGGGCTTGCTCAGCCGCATTCGAGTGGGACCCATCGGTCCGTCCCCCTCGGCCTCGGCCCGGTTGCCGCGTCCGGTGCCGATGGCCTTGAGGTCGGCGCCCGCGCAGAAGGTACCGCCCTCGCCCCACAGCACCGCGACGGAGGCGTCCGGATCCGCCTCGAAGGCGCGGAAGGCCGCGGCCAGCCGCTCGGCGGTGGGCCCGTCCACGGCGTTGCGGGCCCCGGGCCGCGAGAGGACCACCGTGAAGACGGGCCCGTCGCGCTCGATCCGTACCGCTGCGTTCGCGTCCTCCACCGTGCACCCCTTTGGCTCAGCCGCCCGAAGGGGCCCATTGTGCCGAGTCCGGCGCGGACCGCGGTACGGGCCCGCCCGCCGGACGCAGGCCGAGCGCCAGGCCGACGAGCACCACCGCCAGCCCGGCCCACACGGCCGCTCCCGGCGGGCCGCCGCCCGTGACCGCGCCGCCGGCCGCGGCCGCGAGCGGGGCCACGCCGGTCAGCAGCCCGGCCCGTCCGGCGCCGACGGTGGCCACCGTCGAGTACCAGAGCACGAAGGCCGCGGCCGTGACCAGCAGGGCCAGGTACCCGACGGCCGCCCACTGCCGGGGTCCCAGGGCGGCCGCGGAGGACGCCGGTTCCGTGGCCGCCGCGAGGACCAGGAACATCACCGCGCCCAGCCACACCGAGTGCACGGACACGCCCCACGCGCCGTGCCGCCGCAGCACCGGCACCGCCAGCAGGGTGAACCCGGCCTCGCAGGCCAGCGCGAGCGCCGCCCACGCCACCCCGGCCGCGTCGGTCCGCCCCGTCCCCTCCACCAGCACCGCGCCCGCCACCACGACCGGCGCGGCCAACAGGACCCGGCGGCTCGGCCGTTGGCGTTCCAGCACCGGACCGATCACCCCGAGGAGGACGGGTACGCAGGCCACCGCCACGGCGATGACGGCGGGTTCGGCGTGCGCGACCCCGCGCACGACGGCGATGTTGAACACGACCAGCCCGGTGGCCGCGATCCCGGCCAGCCACAGCCATTCCCACCCGCGCGGCCGCACCAGCCGCACCCCGGCCGCCCGCGCCAGCGCCAGCAGGATCAAGGAGGCGGCGGCGTAGCGGACGGCCTGGGCGGTGAAGAGGGGCGCGTCGGTGAGCGTGGCGGAGACGTTGACGCTGGTGCCGACCAGCGCCATGCCGAGCACGCCCGGGCCGAGCGAGCGGACGGCGGAGCGGGTGCCGGCAGGAGGACCGGTGGGGGAAGGGACGGCGGCCGGGGCCGGGAGGGAGGTGGTGGTCATGCTGTCCACTGTGTGCCGACAATGGACCCATGAGCAGGTCCAAAGATGCCGAGATCCAGAGGTCCAAAACCGGGGACGCAGACCCGGTGGCGCCCCTGGGCTCCGTTCCCTCGGCCCCCTCCGCTCCCTCCGTCCCCTCCGCCCTCGGCTCCGACTTCCTCCAGCTCGACATCGGCCAGGCGCCGCCGGGCGGCCGCACCGCATGGCTGGCCGACCGTCTCCGCGCGGCGATCGCGGACGGCCGCCTGCCCGTGGGCAGCCGCCTCCCGGCGAGCCGGGTGCTGGCCGAGGAGCTGCGCGTCGCGCGCGGCGTCGTGACCGAGGCCTACCAGCGCCTCGCCGAGGCCGGTCAGGTGGCGGGCCGGGGCCGCCTCGGCACCACGGTCGTGGCCGCCCCGCCACCGCCCGGCTCCGCGCCGGGCACGGCCGCCGCCGAGGCCCGGGGGCAGGCACCGGGCGCGGCGGCGCGGGCCCTGTTCGGCTCCGGTGCGCGGGCGGGGGCGGTCGACGCGCTCCGGGCCGCCCCCTGCCGGATCGACCTCTCGCCCGGCGTCCCCGACCTCGCGGCCTTCCCGCGCTCCGCCTGGCTGCGGGCCGAGCGCGCCGTCCTGGGAAGCCTGCCGCCGTCCGGCTTCGGCTACGGGGATGCCCGGGGCGCCCCGGCCCTGCGGACGGCGGTCGCCGACTGGCTCGCCCGCAGCCGGGGGATCAGGGCCGACCCGGGCGAGGTGGTCGTCGTGGCGGGCGTGGCCCAGGCGCTGGGCCTGCTCGGGGCCGTGCTCCGGGCGCGGGCGGTGGACCGGATCGCCGTGGAGGACCCCGGCTCGCTCGGGACCCGGCAGCAACTGGAATACGGCGGGCTCACCACCGTCCCCGTGCCGGTGGACGAGGGCGGCCTGCGCGTGGACGCCCTGCGGGCCACTGGCGCGAAGGCGGTCCTGCTGACCCCGGCCCACCAGTTCCCGACCGGGGTGGTGCTGGACGGCGAGCGCCGCCGCGCCCTGCTGGGCTGGGCCGCCGAGGAGGACGGGCTGATCATCGAGGACGACTACGACGCCGAGCACCGCTACGACCGCGCCCCCGTCCCCGCGCTGCGCTCGCTGCTGGCCGAGCGGGTCTGCTACGCGGGCAGCGTCTCCAAGCTCCTCGCCCCCGCGCTCCGGGTGGGCTGGCTCCTCGTCCCGCCGCGGCTCCACGAGGCCGTCGTCACGGCCAAGCGCAACGCCGACCTCGGCAACGCGGTCCTTCCTCAGCTCGTCCTGGCCCACCTCATGGCGTCGGGGGAGCTGGAACGCCACCTGCGGTTCGTCCGCCGGCGCCACCGCGCGCGCCGTGACGTGATGCTGCGGGCCATCGGCGCCCACCTGCCCGGGGCGCGGGTGCACGGCGCGGCGGCCGGACTGCACCTGACGGTCACCTTCGGGGGTCCGGGCGCACCCGGGGGAGGGGGCGGCGCCGACGCCCGGTTCTCGGACACCGACCTCGCCGCCGCCGCGCTGGACGCGGGGGTCAAGGCGCATCCGCTGTCCTGGCACCGGCTGCTGCCCGGTCCGCCCGGTCTGGTGCTGGGCTACGCGGCGGGCCCCGCGAGCGAGATCGAGGAGGGGATCGCCGTACTGGGGACCGCCCTGCGCCGCGTCGCCCCACCCGGCTCCTGACCGCCGCCGGGAGCCGCCTCCGCACCCCTGCGGCCTGAGGGGGAGGACCCGGGAAAAGTTTTTCGCGCACCCCGGCAACCTCGGCGGGGGTCGCGCGTCGTGCGGGGGTGAAGGGCGAAATTCCGCGCCCTCCGTCCGACCGTGGAGAACCACCTTGAAGATCGTCAAGCACGCTTCCGGCTCCGCCGCACGTCCCCTCGCCCCGGCCGTGCGCCGCGCGGCCCTCGCCGTCGCCGCCGCGGGGGCGCTCGTTTCCCTGGCCGCCCCCGCGTACGCCGCCGGGGTGGCCACGCCCTCGTCGAGCGCTGCGCCGAGCGTCGCCCCGAGCGCCGGCGCGGGTGCCGGTTCCACCGCCACCCCGAGCAGTTCCCCCAGCGTCCGTCCGAGCGGCCCGGCCACCCCCGGCCCCGCGGAGCCCAGCTCCTCCCCGTCGGTGGCGGTCCCGGGCTCCGCTCCGTCCGCTTCCGCCGGCGTGCAGCAGCCCTCCGCCGGAGCGCAGCAGCCCTCCGCCGCACCCTCCGCGCCCACCGCTCCGGAGCTCGCGCATACTGGCGGGAACCCGGCCACCATCGCCCTGGGCGCGGGCGCCGCGGCGCTGCTCATCGCGGGCGGTGGCACCCTGTACGCCGTACGGCGCCGCGCCGGCCACTGACGTGCTCCACCCGAGGAACGCCCTGCTCATGCCGTACCCCGCCGCGCTGCGGCCCGCACCACACGTACGCCTCGTCCCGCCCGGCTCCGGCCGGGCGGGGCGGGGCGCCCGCTTCCTGCGCGCCCTGCGCGGGCCGGCCGGGTGGCTCGTCCGCGACGAGGCCGGCCGGGGGCGGGCGGTGGCGGGCCGGGCCGGCCCGCCGAGGGCGTCCACAGGTGCCTACGCGGCCCCGTTCGCCGACGGGTTCACCGGCGCCGACGGCGATGCCTTCGAGCGGCCGCCCACGGTCACCGAGCTGTACCACGCGCACCGGCTGCGGATGGTCCGCCTGGCCGTGCTCCTCGTGGACGATCCGGCCACCGCCGAGGACGTGGTCCAGGACGCCTTCACGGCCCTGTACCGGCGCCACGGCGAGCACATCACCGAGATAGACAACGCCCTCGGCTACCTCCGGACGGCCGTGGTCAACACGGCCCGTTCCGTGCTGCGGCGCCGGCGCACGGTCCGCGCCTGGACCCCGCCCGCCGAGGCCGACGTACCGTCCGCAGAGGAGTACGTGGTCCTCGACGAGGAACACCGCGAAGTGCTGGCCGCCCTCGGCCACTTGACTCCGCGCCGCCGCGAGGTGCTCGTGCTGCGGTACTGGGCCGACCTGAGCGAGGCGGAGATAGCAGCCACCCTCGGGATCAGCCGGGGCGCGGTGAAGTCGACCGCGAGCCGCGCCCTGGACGCGCTGGAGCGCATCCTGGAAGGCCGGATATGACCACCCCCACCCCGTTCCCCCGGCCCTGGGCCTCCACCCCCGCCGGCTCCGGCCGCACCGACGGCGCGGCGTTCCGCGACGGCGCGTCGGGCAACGGCGCGTTCGAGAGCGGCGCGTTCGACGGCGGCGCGTTCGACGCGGGCACCGCCCGTCCCGCCACCGGCGCCGGCCGCCCCGGCCACGCCTTCGCCCCCGGCCCCGCCGCCCGAACGAGCGGACCGTACGGGATCGTGCCCGGCTCCGACTCCGGCTCCGGCGACTTCGGCGGCGGTGGGGACGACGGGGACGGGGGAGAGGGCGGGGACGGCGAGCGGCCCGTCGAGCGGCGGCTGCGGGCGGCGCTGTCGGCGCGCGCCGAGCAGGTCACCGTGCGCGGGCTGCGGCCCGCCGATCCCCCCGGCCCGCACCTGCGGCGGCTGTCGTCCCTGCCGCTGCGCCGGTTCGCCCTGCCGCTGGCCGGGCTGGCCGCGGCCGCGGCGGTCGCGGTCGGGTACGTCGCCCTCGCGCCCGATCAGAGCCCGCGGCCCGTGCCCCCCGCGTCCCCGCCGCCGCTGCCCGCGTCACCGCGGCCCACCCCTTCGCCCGAAGGGGTGGAGCGGTCCCCGGAGCCCTCGGTCGCCCCCTCGGCGAGTCCGTCCGCCGGCGCGTCCACCGCGGTGCCCCGGACCCCCTCGGCCTCCCGGAGCACCCCGTCGAACCAGCCGTCCCGCCCGCCCGCCACGGCCGGCGGTCCCGGATCGGTCCCCTCCGGCTCCGGTTCCCCCACCCCGCAGGGCTCCACGTCCCCGAGTCTCAGCGCGCCGCCGGGCCGGTGACGGCCGCGACCAGCGGCGCGAGGTCCGGGTGCGCGGCGGCCGCGTCCAGGGCCTCGCGGAGCGCGGTGTCATTGGTCGGCCGGGCGGCCGCCAAGAGGGCCAGCCCCGCCTCGGTGACGTCGGTGTAGATGCCCCGGCGGTCCGTGTCGCAGAGGTAGCGGCTGAGCAGTCCGCGGTCTTCGAGGCGGGTGACCAGGCGCGTGGTCGCGCTCTGGCTGAGCACCACCGAGTCGGCGACCTGGTGCATGCGCAGGTGCCCGCCGGGCCCGTTGTGCTGGCGGCTGAGGACGTCGAGGAGCGAGTACTCGCGGACGCTGAGCCCGTGGCCCGCCTGGAGGGCGCGTTCGATGTGGGTCTCGATCCTGCCGTGCAGCAGGGAGAGGGCGCACCAGCCCTGGGAGAGGGCGGTCGGGGCGCCGTCCGTGGCGGTCATGGGTCCTCCTCGCGTCACGCGCGGGACACGCGCCCCTTCAGGATAGGGCACATCCGCGATAGCCCGCGCTTGCAGCTATCCTGCGTGTGCAATTAATGTGGACGCTCGTAAGGCGCTGCGGCAACGGCTTCGTCCCGGGTTCCCCGGGTGGCTGCGTGCCGCGCCTCCCCCCCACACACACAGCGCACCGCCGAAGGGTTTCTCCTCATGCCACTCGCCCTGCTCGCCCTCGCCATCGGGGCCTTCGGGATCGGCACCACCGAGTTCGTGATCATGGGCCTGCTGCCCGAGGTCGCCGCCGGTTACGGCGTCTCGATCCCCACCGCCGGATTCCTGGTCACCGGGTACGCCCTCGGGGTCGTCCTCGGCGCGCCGCTGATGACCGTCCTCGGCACCCGCGTGCCCCGCAAGCGCATGCTGATGCTGCTCATGGGCCTCTTCGTCGCGGGCAACCTGCTCTCCGCCCTCGCCCCCGCCTTCGGGGTCATGCTCGCCGGCCGGGTGCTCGCCTCCCTCGCCCACGGCGCGTTCTTCGGCATCGGCGCCGTCGTCGCCGCGGAACTGGTCGCCCCGGAGAAGAAGGCGGGCGCGATCGCGATGATGTTCACCGGGCTCACCGTCGCCAACGTCGTCGGCGTCCCGCTCGGCACCCTGGTCGGCCAGCACCTCGGCTGGCGGGTCACCTTCGTCATCGTGGCCGGTCTCGGCGTCCTCGGCCTGCTGGGGATCGCCCGGCTCGTCCCCGACCTGCCGCGCCCCGAGGGCGTACGGCTGCGGCACGAGCTGGCCGCCTTCCGCAACGTCCAGGTGCTGCTCGCCATGGCGATGACCGTGCTCGGCTTCGGCGGGGTCTTCGCCGCGATCACCTACATCACCCCGATGATGACGCACGTCGCGGGCTACGCCGACACCTCCGTCACCTGGCTGCTCGTCCTCTTCGGGCTCGGGATGGTGGGCGGGAACCTGCTCGGCGGCCGGTTCGCCGACCGCCGCCTGATGCCGATGCTCTACGCGACGCTGGGCGCGCTGGCGCTCGTCCTGGCCCTGTTCACCGTGACCGCCCACCACAAGGCCGCCGCCGCGCTCACCATCTTCCTGATCGGCGCCCTCGGCTTCGCCACGGTGCCGCCGCTCCAGAAGCGGGTGCTCGACCAGGCCGCGGGCGCCCCCACCCTGGCCTCCGCCGTGAACATCGGCGCCTTCAACCTCGGCAACGCCCTCGCCGCCTGGCTCGGCGGGCTCGTCATCGCGGGCGGCCTGGGCTGGACCGCCCCCAACTGGGTCGGCGCCGCCCTCGCCGCCTCCGCGCTGGTCCTCGCCCTCCTCTCCGGCGCCCTGGAGCGGCGCACCGCCCGGGCCGGCCGACTGGTCGCGGCGGGCGGCGCCGCCGGCGAGCGCGAGGAAGCACCGCTCCGAGTCGCGTAGTGCGCCGCCCGGTGGGAGCTTGGTGGGGGATGTGAGGTGACCATGGGGCGAACCGGGAAGATACGCACCGCCGCGACGGCCGTGACCGTCGCGGCGGCCACGCTCGCGGCCGGAGGCTGTACGTCGGCCCCCGCGAGCGGCCGTACGGACGGCCCCGCGGCCGCCAGCTCACCGGCGGCCCCGGGCAGCCCCGACCCGTCGGCGTCCAGCGCCCCCGCCCCCTCACCGAGCCGCAGCTACCCCCTGTCCACCGCGCCGCGGACGATCCCGGCCGTCCGCACCTTCGAAGCGGCGCGCGGCCCCGGCTGGAAGCCAGCCCCGCAGGCACGGGTCGTCGTCGCCCGCGCCGACGCGGCCGCCCTCGGCGACGAGGGGAAGATGCTCGCCCGCGACCTGGAGCTGGGCTACGCCGAGGACGGCGGCCCGCTCCGGCCCGGCGACGTGGAACTCGAACTCGCTCTCGACAAGGCCCCCGCGAGCGGCGCCAAGGCCGCCCCGGAGTCCTACACCCTCACCGTGCGGGGTGGCGGCGTCCGCATCACCGGGCCCGACGACGCCGGGGTCTTCTACGGCACGCGCACCCTCGAACAGGCTGTCCGCGGCGCCGGATCCATCGGCGAGGGAACGGTCAAGGACGCGCCGGACCGCCCGCAGCGCGGCCTGAACCTCGACATAGCCCGCAAGAACTTCACCGCGCCGTGGATCGAGGACCGGCTGCGCGAGATGGCCGACCTCAAGCTCAACCAGCTGGGCCTGCACTTCTCCGACGACCAGGCCTTCCGCATCGCTTCCGTCAGCCACCCCGAGATCGTCTCCGACCCGCACCTCAGCCAGGCCGAGGTGCGCGCCATCGTGGCCCTCGCCCGGAGCCTGCACATCGAGGTCGTCCCCGAGATCGACTCGCCCGGACACCTGGGCGCCGTCCTGCGCGCCCACCCCGCCCTCCAGCTGCGCGACGCGGCCGGGCGGGCCGTCAAGGGCGCCGTGGACATCTCCGACCCGGCGTCCGCGCGGCTCGTCGACGAGCTGCTGCGCGAATACCTGCCGCTCTTCCCCGGCGCGCGCTGGCACGTCGGCGCCGACGAGTACCAGGCGCTGGTCGTCAAGGACCCGCAGGCCTCCTTCCCGCAGCTCGCGGCGGCCGCCCGGAAGCGGTACGGCGCCGGGGCGCGCGTCTTCGACCTGGCCACCGGCTGGCTGAACGACCGCGCGTCCGTGGTCCGGGCCGCCGGCCGGCAGCCCAAGGCGTGGAACGACGGCTTCTTCACCGGGGGCGCGGCCACCGCCGCGCGGGACATCGAGGTGGAGTACTGGACGGGCAAGGAGATCGGCGCCCGCCCGCCCCTGGAGTACCTGCGCGAGGGCCGGCCCGTGGTCAACCTCAACGACGAGTACCTGTACTACGTCCTCGGCGAGCCCAACGACTTCACCTACCCGACCGGCCGGCGGATCTACGAACAGTGGACCCCGCTCGTGCTGCGCGGCACCGAGGCCGTGCCCGCCCGCTACGCCGACCGGATCCTGGGCGCCCGGCTCGCCGTCTGGTGCGACCTGGCCGGATCGCAGACCCAGGCGCAGGTCGCCGCCGGGATCCGGCTGCCGCTGGCCGCCCTCGCCCAAAAGGTCTGGGACCCGCGGCCGCCCGGGCCGACGTGGAGTCAGTTCACCGCGCTGGCCGACCGCCTGAGGTGAGGCGGGATCCCGGGACCGGCCCGCGCGGCGTGCTCCGCCCGGGGTCCGCTCAGTAGGCGCCGTTGACGTTGTCGATCGAACCGTAGCGGGCGGCCGCGTAGTTGCAGGCGGCGGTGATGTTCGCGACCGGGTCGTAGGAGTCGGACGACGTGCCGGGCACGTGGTAGGCCCTGAAGGTGGGGTCGATGACCTGGAGGAGGCCCTTCGAGGGAATGCCCGCGGCCGCGTTGGAGTCCCAGTTGTTGATGGCGAGCGGGTTGCCCGAGGACTCGCGCAGCACGTTGCGGTGAATTCCGTCGTAGGTTCCGGGAATTCCGTGCTGGGCCATGATCTCCAGCGACTGGCGAATCCACCCGTCGAGGTTGTTGGCGTACAGAGTGGTGGGCCGTGCGGAACGGTCGGCGCGGGCGGGCGTGGCCGTGGTATTCCGATGGGCGGCCAGGGCCGTGGCGGTGGCCTTGGCCGATCCCGAACTCGCCTTTGCGGCCCCGCCGATCGTCAGCTTGGTTCCCGGGCGGATGACGGACGGGTCGCTGCCGATCACCGAGCGGTTGTCCGCGTACAGCTTCTTCCAGCCGCCGCTCACGGAATGCGTTTGCGCGATCTTGGAAAGGGTGTCGCCGGGCACCACGGAATAGACCGTGGGGGCGGCGGCCTTCGTCGCGGCCGTGGAAGCGGTGGGCGCCTTGGCGGCCGCGGCCGGCTGAGCGGCCTCCGCCCCGGAGGCGCTGATCAGCGGGAGGGCGAGGGCGAAACCGCCGGTGCCCGCGACGGCGACCAGACGGGCCACCCGGCTGTTCTTGGGACGGCGGTGCTTGCCCGATGCGGACATGGCGCATTCCTCTCCGTCGCCTGCGAGGTGAGCTGTCGGGTTCGGACGGGAGCTGTCCGGCCGCACCGCGGCACGCGTGTTCCGGACATGCCTCGGGCATGACGAAGACGTGCGTGCCGGTGGTGCGACTTCACCCCGAGCCGGTCCGGATTCATGATCCGGACCGGCGGCCTACCTGGTTCCCCCGCTCCTGCCGTACGTGAAGTGGGATGGGTTTCCGGGTGGCGGCAGGATTCGGCGTTCCACCTGGATTGCGGTGACCGTAAACGAAGAGGGAGGGCGGGAACAAGGGGCGAATTCCGCGTGGTGATCGTCTTATCGGTACCGGTCCGCGGAATGCGTCACACCCGTACGGGCCGTGGATCCCGAATTTCATTGCGGGGCCCGGAATTGAACCTTCCGGATCTTTTACGGGTGGCGGCGGTCCGGCCTGTTCCGCGTGACTCACATCACCGCCGGGGCGCCCGTTCCGCATTCAAGGGCAAATCACCCCTAGCTGCCTCTAAAGGTGTTTCTCGCACCTCCACCGGCCGCGCCTCCTCCGGCAGTTCCGCGCGCCCGGGGGGCGCCCCGGGCGTCTGCGGGACCCAGGCGTCCGGCGCCCGGGCGCCGTCGGCCGCCCGAAGTGTGCCGGTGGCCCCGCCGGGAGGCTCCCGCCGTGTACGTTCGCAGCACGGGACGGATCACAGGAGAGCGGGGTATGACGTGACGCATCGCGTACGAGGGGTCATCGCACGGAGCAAGGGCGCGCCGGTGGAGACGACAACGATCCTCGTGCCCGACCCGGGGCCGGGCGAGGCGCTCGTCCAGGTCCAGGCCTGCGGGGTCTGCCACACCGACCTGCACTACCGGGAGGGCGGCATCAACGACGCCTTCCCCTTCCTCCTCGGCCACGAGGCCGCCGGAGTGGTGGAGGCCGTCGGCCCCGATGTCACCGGCGTCGCCCCCGGCGACTTCGTGATCCTCAACTGGCGCGCCGTGTGCGGCCGCTGCCGCGCCTGCAAGCGCGGGCGCCCCTGGTACTGCTTCGACACCCACAACGCCACCCAGTCCATGACCCTGGAGGACGGCACTCCGCTCTCCCCGGCGCTGGGCATCGGAGCCTTCGCCGAGAAGACCCTGGTCGCCGCCGGCCAGTGCACCAAGGTGGACCCGGCGGCCTCGGCCGCCGCCGCCGGGCTGCTGGGCTGCGGGGTGATGGCGGGCCTCGGCGCGGCCCTCAACACCGGGAACGTCGGCCGCGGCGACTCGGTGGCCGTCATCGGCTGCGGCGGCGTGGGCAGCGCGGCCGTCGCCGGGGCCCGGCTCGCCGGCGCGGGCCGGATCATCGCGGTGGACCTGGACGACCGCAAGCTGGAACAGGCCAGGGGGCTGGGCGCCACCCACACCGTCAACGGCCGGACCGAGGACGTGGTCAAGGCGGTCCAGGCGCTGACCGGCGGCAACGGAGCGGACGTGGTCATCGACGCCGTCGGCCGCCCCGAGACCTACCGGCAGGCGTTCTACGCCCGCGACCTGGCCGGCACCGTGGTGCTGGTCGGCGTCCCCACCCCGGAGATGACCCTCGAACTCCCGCTGCTCGACGTCTTCGGCCGCGGCGGCGCCCTCAAGTCCTCCTGGTACGGGGACTGCCTGCCCGAGCGGGACTTCCCGCTGCTGATCGACCTCTACCTCCAGGGCCGCCTCGACCTCGACGCGTTCGTCTCCGAGACCATCGCGCTCGACGACGTGGAGGAAGCCTTCGCCCGCATGGAACGCGGCGAAGTCCTCCGCTCGGTCGTCCTCTTCTGACCACGAGCCCCGGGCCACCCCCCGTCCCGGGGCCGCCACATCAGCCCCGGCGACGGCGATATCAGCCCCGCCGGCGTTTGAGGCGCCGCCGGAGGCAGCACCGGGCCCGCACGACCCGCACCGGAACCCACCGCACCGGGCCCGCACGACCCGCACCGGAACCCACCGCACCGGAACCCACCACACCCGACCCTTGGATCGTCCGTGACCCACAGCCACAGCCAGAGCCGCAGCTACCGCCAGCCCGGCGTAGTCCTGACCGACCACCGCTTCACGGTCCCGCTGGACCACGACCGCCCGGACGGCGAGCGCATCGAGCTGTACGCCCGCGAGGCCGTGGCGACGGGCAAGGACCCGGCCACGCTGCCCTGGCTGCTCTACCTGGAGGGCGGCCCCGGCTTCGGCGCCCGCCGCTTCACCGGCCGCCAGGCCTGGCTGGACCGGGCCCTGACCGAGTTCCGCGTCCTCCTCCTGGACCAGCGCGGCACCGGCCGTTCCACCCCCGCGAACCGCCAGACCCTCCCGCTGCGCGGCGGCCCCGCCGAACAGGCCGACTACCTCGCCCACTTCCGCGCTGACGCGATCGTCCGCGACTGCGAAGCCATCCGCCCCGCCCTCACCGGCGGCGCGCCCTGGACCGTACTCGGCCAGAGCTTCGGCGGGTTCTGCGTCACCCACTACCTCGGCGCCGCGCCCGAGGGGCTCAGCGCCGCGCTGATCACCGGCGGCCTGCCGTCCCTCGACGCCACCGCCGACGAGGTCTACGCCGCGGCGCTCCCGCGCGTCGAGCGCAAGAACCTGGCGCACTACGCCCGTTACCCGATGGACGTCGAACGCGCCCGCGCCATCGCCGCCCACCTCGCCGAGCACCCCACCGAACTCCCCGGCGGCCACCCGCTCACCCCCGAGGCCTTCCAGTCCCTGGGGATCCTCCTCGGCGGCGGTGACGGCAGCCACCAGCTGCACTACCTCCTGGAGGACGCCTTCGTCCCCACCCCCGCAGGACCCGCCCTCTCCGACGCCTTCCTGGACGGCGTCCGGCCGCTGCTGTCCTTTGCCGGGCACCCGCTGTACGCGCTCCTGCACGAGGCGATCTACGCCCAGGACCCGGCCGCCCCCACCGCCTGGGCCGCCGAACGGGTCCGCGCCGCGGACTCCCGCTTCGACGCCGCCAAGACCCTGGCCGGGGACGAGCCGCTCCTCTTCACCGGCGAGAGCATCCACCCCTGGCACTTCACCACGGACCCGGCCCTGGCCCCGCTCCGCGCGACCGCGGAGGCCCTCGCGGCCCGCACCGGCTGGCAGCCCCTCTACGACCCGGCGCGCCTCGCGGCGAACGAGGTGCCGGTGGCGGCGGCCGTTTACCACGACGACATGTACGTCGACACGGCCCACTCGCTGGCCACCGCCCGGGCCGTCCGCGGCCTGCGCACCTGGGTGACGGACGAGTTCGAGCACGACGGGGTCCGCGCGGGCGGCCCCCGGGTCCTGGACCGCCTGCTCGCCCTGGTCCGCGACGAGGTCTGAGCCGCCGGGCTACGGCGCGGCGGTCCACCCGGCCCGCCGTGCCGTCCCCGGGTATGTCAGGTCGGCGTCCGTCCGCCGGGCCCGTCGCCTATCGTGCGCCCCATGACCGATGCACCGAATCAGCTGGAACCGATGCCCACCGACTGGCAGCGCGCGCTGGCCGTCGTCGCCCATCCGGACGATCTGGAATACGGCGGGGCGGCCGCGGTCGCGGACTGGACGGACGGCGGCCGGGAGGTCGTCTACGTACTGGCCACGCGCGGCGAGGCGGGGATCGACGGGCTCGGACCCGCGCAGTGTGCCCCGCTGCGCGAGGCCGAGCAGCGCGCGAGCGCGGCCGTCGTCGGCGTGCGTTCCGTGGAGTTCCTGGACCACCGCGACGGGGTGATCGAGTACGGTCTCGGCCTGCGCCGCGACATCGCGGCCGCGATCCGCCGCCACCGCCCCGAACTGGTCGTCACGTTGAACCACCGGGACACCTGGGGCGGCGAGGGCGGCGGCGGGTACTGGAACACCCCCGACCACCGGGCGGTCGGCCGGGCCACCCTGGACGCCGCCGGTGACGCGGGCAACCGCTGGATCTTCCCCGAACTCCTCACCGAGCAGGGCCTGGAGCCCTGGAACGGGGTGCGCTGGGTGGCGGTGGCCGGCACCGCCACGCCCACGCACGCGGTGGACGCGGGCCCGGGCTTCGAGCGGTCGGTCGCGTCCCTGCTGGAGCACCGCGCGTACATCGAGGGCCTGACGGACGAGGACCCCGAGACCTACGTGCGCGGCTTCCTGACCGCGAACGCCGAGCGGGTGGCGCCCCGGTTCGGCGGCCGGCCCGCCGTGGCGTTCGAGGTCTTCCCGCGCTGACCCTTCCCCCGCCACCACCTCACCCCTATCCTGACGCACCGTCAGATGCGAGGGGGGGCTGGGCGTGATCGACACGGTGTCCACGGAGATCCGGGAGGGTGAGGAACGGATCCGTCTGGAGGTCGCGGACGGACTCGCGGTCCTCACCCTGTGCCGTCCCGGGAAGCTGAACGGCTGGAGCTGGGAGTCCACCCGTCAGCTCGGGCTGCTCGCCGACCGGATCCGCTTCGACGGCTCCGTGCGGGCGGTGCTCCTGCGCGCCGAGGGGCGGGCCTTTTGCGCGGGCATCGACGTCACCGCCCCCGGCGGAGCCTTCACCGCCACCTCGCCCGCCGAACGGACCCGCGACTATTACGAGGGCGTCCGCTGGGCGCACGAGCGCTTCGCCGGGTTCGCCCGGCTCCCGCAGCCCGTGGTCGCCGCCGTCCAGGGCTACTGCCTCGGCTTCGGCTTCGAGCTGGCCCTGATGGCGGACATCCGGGTCGCCGCGGACGACGCCGTCTTCGCCCTGCCGGAGGCCTCGCTGGGCGTGGCGGTGGACGCGGGCGGCGACCTGCGCATCGCCCGCGAGGCCGGGGCGGGCTGGGCGAAGACGCTCGCGCTGACCGGCCGCCGGATCGACGCGGCGACGGCCGAGCGGCTGCACCTCGTCCAGCGGGTGACCACCCGCGCGGACCTGGACGCCGAGGCGCGGGCCCTGGCGGCGGAGATCGCGGCCAACGCCCCGCTCGCGGTCCAGGGCATCAAACGGGCGATCGACGCCTACGCCGACGCGAACCTGCCGGGCGCCCTGGACCGGGTGGCGATGACCGCGGCCCTGACCCTGACCTCGGAGGACTGTCGCGAGGGCTACACCGCGAAGGCCGCCCGCCGCACCCCGCGCTTCGAAGGGCGCTGAACCGCCCCCGCCCCGCCGCGCCGTTCACGCCTCGAAGGGCCCGCGGCCCAGCTGCTCGCGGACCGGGACCACCCCCGGGGCGACCACGGAACGGCGCTGCCAGTTCGCGCCGTCCACCACCAGCGTGTGCCCGGTGACGAAGCGGGCGTAGGGCGAGGCCAGGAAGGTCGCCGCCCAGCCCAGCTCACGGGGCCGGCCGATCCGCAGCGCGGGCTGGCGGGCGTCCTCGGCCCCGGAGCCCGCCCGGTCGAGGCCGCCCCGGATGTCCTCGGTCATGTCCTCGTGCGGGAAGAGGCCCGGCACGAGGCCGTTGATCCGTATCCCGTACGGTCCCCACTCCACCGCCAGGGTCTCCACCAGGTTCTTCACCCCCGCCTTGGCGGCCGCGCTGTGCGCGAAGCCGGGGCCGCCCGTCCAGGCGTAGGAGGCGCCGATGCTGACGATCGACCCGGGCGTACCCGCGGCCAGGTGCCGGCGGCCGAACTCGCGGGTCATGAACCAGGTGCCCGTCAGGGTGATGTCGACCACCGCCCGCCAGGCATTGGGGGAGAGGTCCTCCGCCGGGCAGGGGAAATTGGCCGCCGCGTTGTTGACGAGCACGTCGGGCAGGCCGAGCGCGGCCTCGGCGGCGTCGAAGACCTCCGCGACCCGCTCCGGGTCCCGGATGTCACACGCGGCCGCCCTCACCCGGCCCGCCCCGGGGACGGCCGCCAGCTCCTCGCGCGCCGCCTCCAGCCGCTCCGCGCGGCGGCTCGCGATCACCAGGTCCGCGCCGAGCCGGGCGAACTCGGCGGCGATCGCCTTGCCCAGCCCGCTGCCGCCGCCGGTGACCAGGACGACCTGACCGGCGTACGTCCCGGGCGCGAGCGCGGCGGCGCCGAGGGGCGGCGGCCCGGGCAGGCCACCGGGCGGGGGCGGCTTGCGCGGGAAAGGTGACGCGGCCCGTGCGGCAGGGGGCGTCGGGGTGGCGGGCGCGGGCCGTCCGGCCGGGGGGTTCTCGGGGAGCTGCATGGGGCATCGATAGCGCGCCCGGGCTCAGATCACCAGGGGCGCGCAGCGGTCGGCGGCGGTCCGGAGGAACTGGTTCCCCAACGGCCCGCATGGGTTCCCAACACGGCAAGCGACCGCTTAGTATGCCCGCGGAGCGTGGTTCCCCGACGGCGGCTGGAGGCCCCGGATGCAGGCATGGCGAGTACATACCCCGGGTGAGCCCCGTGAGGCCATGCGCCTCGAAGAGATTCCCGAACCGGTGCCCGGCGAGGGCCAGGTGAAGCTCAAGGTGCTCGCGGCCAACGTCAACTTCCCCGACGCCCTGCTCTGCCGGGGCCAGTACCAGATCCGGCCGCCGCTGCCCTTCACCCCCGGCGTCGAGATCTGCGGCGAGACCGAGGACGGCCGCCGCGTCATCGCCAACCCGGCCCTCCCGCACGGGGGTTTCGCCACCCACGTCATCGCCGACGCGCGCGCCCTGCTGCCCGCGCCCGACAGCCTCGACGACGCCGAGGCCGCGGCCCTGCACATCGGCTACCAGACCGGCTGGTTCGGCCTCCACCGCAGGGCCCGGCTCCAGCCCGGCGAGACGCTCCTCGTGCACGCCGCCGCCGGGGGCGTCGGCAGCGCCGCCGTCCAGCTCGGCAAGGCCGCCGGAGCCACCGTCATCGGCGTCGTCGGCGGCAAGGCCAAAGCGGCCGCCGCCGAGGAACTCGGCTGCGACCTGGTCATCGACCGCCACACCGAGGACCTGGTCGCCCGGGTCAAGGAGTTCACCGGCGGCCGGGGCGCCGACGTCGTCTACGACCCGGTCGGCGGCGACGCCTACACCGCCTCCGCCAAATGCGTCGCCTTCGAGGGCCGGATCCTGGTCGTCGGCTTCGCGAGCGGCACCATCCCGGCCCCCGCCCTCAACCACGCCCTCGTCAAGAACTACGCCATTGTCGGCCTCCACTGGGGCCTGTACGCGAGCAGGGAAGCGGCGGCCGTCCTCGCCTGCCACACCGAACTCACCCGCCTCGCGGCCGACGGCGCCGTCAAACCCCTCGTCAGCGAACGGGTCCCGCTCGCCGGAGCCGCCGACGCCGTCCAGCGCCTCGCCGACGGCACCACCACCGGCCGCCTGGTCGTCGTACCGGCCCTGGACGGAGGTGCTCGGTGACCACCGCCGACGACGTCCTCGACCGCACCCGCGCGCTGCTCGCCGCCCACCCGCCCGCCGACACCCCCCGCGCCGACTTCCTGCGCGCCCGCTTCGACGCCGGGCTCGCCTGGGTGCACTACCCCGAGGGCCTCGGCGGCCTCGGCGCCCCGCGCGCCCTCCAGGTGGTCGTGGACGCCGAACTCGAAGCCGCCGGAGCCCCCGACAACGACCCGCGCCGCATCGGCATCGGACTCGGCATGGCCGCGCCCACCCTCCTCGCCTACGGCACCGACGAGCAGAAGCGCCGCTTCCTGCGCCCCCTGTGGGTGGGGGAGGAGGTCTGGTGCCAGCTGTTCAGCGAGCCCGGCGCCGGATCGGACCTCGCCGCGCTCGGCACCCGCGCGGTGCGCGACGGCGACGACTGGATCGTCGACGGCCAGAAGGTGTGGACCTCCAGCGCGCACACTGCCCGCTGGGCCATCCTGATCGCCCGCACCGACCCCGCCGTGCCCAAGCACAAGGGCATCACCTACTTCCTGTGCGACATGAGCGCCCCCGGCGTCGAGGTCCGGCCGCTGCGCCAGATCACGGGCGAAGCCGAGTTCAACGAGGTCTTCCTCACCGGCGTACGGATCCCCGACGCCCACCGCCTCGGCGAGGTCGGCCAGGGCTGGGAGGTCGCCCGCACCACCCTCATGAACGAACGCGTCTCCATCGGCGGCATGCGGATCCCGCGCGAGGGCGGCATGATCGCGCCCGTCGCCGCCGCCTGGCGCGAACGCCCCGCACTGCGCACCCACGCCCTGCACCAGCGGCTGCTGGGCCTGTGGGTCGAGGCCGAGGTGGCCCGCCTCACCGGTGAACGGCTGCGCCAGCAGCTCGCCGCCGGAGCACCCGGACCCGAGGGCTCGGGCATGAAGCTCACCTTCGCCCGCCTCAACCAGGAGATCAGCGGCCTGGAGGTGGAACTCCTCGGCGAAGAAGGCCTCTTGTACGAGGACTGGACCATGCGCCGCCCCGAACTGGTCGACTTCACCGGCCGCGACGCCGGATACCGCTACCTGCGCGCCAAGGGCAACAGCATCGAGGGCGGGACCAGCGAGGTCCTCCTCAACATCGTCGCCGAACGCGTCCTGGGCCTGCCCCCCGAGCCGCGCGACGACAAGGACCTCGCCTGGAAGGACCTGGCCCGATGACCTCCACCCCCGACCTCCTCTACTCCGACACCGAGGAAGAAATGCGCTCGGCGGTGCGGGCGCTGCTCGCCGACCGCTGCGCCCCCGCGGCCCTCCTCGGGCGCCTGGAAAGCGGCAGCCCCCACGACCCGGAGCTCTGGTCCACCCTCGCCTCGGGCATCGGCGCCGCCGGACTGCTGGTGCCGGAGAAGCTCGGCGGGCAGGGGGCGAGCCACCGCGAGGCCGCCGTCGTCCTGGAGGAACTGGGCCGGGCCGTCGCCCCCGTCCCCTACCTGACCAGTTCCGTCCTGGCGACCGCGATCCTGCTGGAGTGCGACTGCCAGCACCCCGCCGTCGCCGGGCTGCTCGCCGAGCTGGCATCGGGCACCCGCGTGTGCGTCCCGGTCCTGCCGCTCACCCTCGCCCCCGGAGCGCCGCCCGTCGCCGTGCGGGACGCCGGGGACGGGGTGCTCGGCGGCACGGTCACCGCGGTCGCCGACGCGGCCGCCGCCGACGCGCTGCTGGTCCTCGCCGACACCGGGCTGTACGCCGTTCCCGCCGAGCAGGCCCGGATCGACCCGCAGGTCCCGCTCGACCTGACCCGGCCGCTGGCCGCCGTCACCCTGGAGGGGGCGCGCGGCACCCGGCTCGCGGATCCCGCCGGCGCCCGCGCCGCGATCGCGGGGGCGCTGCTCGCCGGCGCGGGCCTGCTGGCCTCGGAGCAGCTCGGGCTCGCGCAGTGGTGCCTGGAGGAGACCGTGGCCCACGTCCGCACCCGGCACCAGTTCAACCGGCCCATCGGCTCGTTCCAAGCCCTCAAGCACCGCCTCGCGCAGCTGTGGCTGGACGTCGCCTCGGCCCGGGCGGTGGCCCGCGCCGCCGCCGACGCCCTGGCGACCTCGGCCCCGGACGCGCCCCTGGCCGTGGCCGTCGCCCAGGCCTACTGCTCGGGCGTCGCCGTCCGGGCCGCCGAGGAGTGCGTCCAGCTGCACGGCGGCATCGGCATGACCTGGGAACACCCCGCGCACCTCTACCTCAAGCGCGCCAAGGCCGATTCCCTGGCCCTCGGCACCGCGGGCCACCACCGGTCCCTGGTGGCCGAGTTCGCCGAACTCCCGGCGCCCTGAGGGCATCCGTACGGCCGTCGTGAACGCACCGGGCGGGAACGTCCAGGCGGGAGCGTCATGCTGGACCAGGCGCCGGCGGCCGGTAGCGGCCCCGGGGCCGCGCAGTCGGCCCGGACGCGCACACCGCGCCGGCCCGGGCGGCCGGTGCCTGACGGCAACCGGCCCCGAGGACTTCGCGCCCGTCCGCCTTGCCGCCTGCGTCGCCGGGAACAATGAGCCCCGGCCCCCGGCCGCTCACCCGGGCTCGGCGTCCTTCCCGGGCCGGGCAGGGGCGTCCCGCGCGCCGCAGCCGCGGGCCACGGCGTCGGCGAAGACCCGGGCGAGCGGGGTCAGCGCGTCCCAGCGGCGCACGGCCCAGCCGACCGGGAGCGGCGGCAGGTCGGGCAGCGGGACCAGGCGCAGGGGACCGTCCCCCGGGATCCGCCACCCCGGCAGGGCGGGCACGACGGCGTGACCGAGACCGAGTTCGGCCAGGAGCAGCGCGGTGTCCCAGTCGGCGACGCCGGTGTCGGAGCCGCCGCGGACACCCAGCTCGGCGAGCGCGGCGTCCAGGCGCGCCCCCGAGGTGGAGTTGTGGGGGAGCCGGATGAGACTGCTGCCGGCGAGATCGGCCGGGCCGGCGTACGGTCGGCCCGCGAGCGGGTCGTCGGCGCGGACGGCCAGCACCCAGGGCAGCGCGACGACGGGGCGCTGCTCGATGCCGCGCACGGGGCCGTCGATCGTGACCCAGGCGAGGTCGAGGTTTCCGGCGGTGAGGGCGTCGAAACAGCTGCGGCTCGACGTTTCCGTCCGGAACTCCAGACTGACCTTCGGGTAGCGCTGCCGGAAGGCGACGATCGCCTCGGACATGAAGTGCCGCACCGTGGTGCCGCCCGTGGTGACGCGGACGGAGCCGCTCTCGCCATGGGTGAGGTCCGCGATGCGCCGCAGCGCCAGATCCAGGCCCGCGATGCCGTCCGACGCGGCGTCGCACAGGACGCGCCCGGCCTGCGTCGGCACCACCCCGCGCGGCTGGCGCTCCAGCAGGGCCACACCGGCCTCCCGCTCCAGCCGCTTCACGTGCTGGCTCACCGCCGACTGGGTCCGCTCCAGTTGGCGGGCGACGGCGCTGAGGCTGCCCGCCCGGCACACGGCCACGAAGACGCGCAGGTCGTCCAGAGTCATGTCGCCCACGCTAACCTTCCCCCCAACTCCCTAGCCAGAGCTGGGACATGGCGAGAAAATCATAGGATTGACTGGGGTCCGCTGTTTCAGGAGGATCGTGTGCAGGGCCCAGGCGGCAACCCGTCCGGCGCTTCCGCCGGGTCCGGACCAGAGGCGGAGGCACGGACGGGTGTCGACCTCTGCCGTCGAGGGACCGAAAGGACCGCCCCGTGCCCGCACCCCCTGCCACCGGTCCAGCGCCCGACCCCGCGCCCGGTCCAGCACCCGGCTCCCGGCCCGCTGCCGCCCGCGGCGACACGGTCACCGGCCGGGCCGTTTCGCTCCTGTACGAACGGGGGGCCGCGGACATCGCCCACCCCGGCGGCACCCTCCTCGCCCACCTCCAGCGCGTCCGCGCCCGGCTCGCCCGGTGGGACGCCCGTCCGGCCCTCCAGCTGGCGGGCCTGTGCCACGCCTGCTACGGGACCGACGGATTCCCCACCGCCCTGCTGAGCCTTGAGCGCCGCACGGTGCTGGCCGAGGTGATCGGCGCCGAGGCCGAAGCCCTCGTCCACCTCTACGCGTCGTGCGACCGGCATGCCACGTATCCGACGCTCGCGGAGCCCGGTGGCGCCTTCCGCGACCGGTTCACCGGAGGCCTCCACGTCCCGTCGGCGCAGCAGCGGCGCGACGTCGCCGAGCTGACGGCCGCCAACGAACTCGACCTCGCCGACATCGACCCCGTCTTCCGGGGGCAGGCGCGCATCGGACTGCTCACCCTGTTCACCCGACTGCGGCCGCTGCTGAGCGGTCCTGCCCGGGCGGACTGCCGCAGCCTGCTCGAATGAACCGGACGCGGGCGGCGCGTAAAGGGACCGCCCGTACCGAACGAGAGGACGCCATGCAGATCGCCGTCACCACTCCGACCGGCAACGTCGGCCGGCACGTCGTCACCACGCTGATCCGCGCCGGGATCCGGCCGCGCGTGCTGCTGCGCGACCCCGGCCGGCTCGCCCCCGGGATCCGCGGGGAAGTGGACGCCGTGCGGGTCGACCAGTACGACCCGGACGCGGTCGCGGCCGCCACCCGTGCGGTGGACGCCCTGTTCTGGGTCGACCCGACCACCGGGGGCGAGGACCCCCTCGCCGACTACGCGCGCGCCACCGCCGCCGTGGTCCGCGCAGTCAGGGAGAACCGCATCGGCCGTGTCGTCTTCCAGAGCAGCGTCGGGGCGGAGAAACGGCACGGAGCGGGTGAGATCGACGGCCTGGCACACACCGAGACCGCGCTGGACGCGGCCGCCGCCGACACGGGCACCGACGTCACCCATCTGCGCTGCGGCTACTTCTTCACCAATCTGGAGCTGCAGCTCGACGCCCTGCGGACGGGCACCCTCCCGGTGATCCTTCCGCTGGACCAGCCCATGGCCTGGGTGGCGCCCCGCGACATCGCCGAGGTCGCCGCGACCCGCCTGCTCTCTCCCGCCTGGTCGGGACGCGCGGTACAGGCGGTCCACGGACCCGCCGACCTCACCTGGCAGCAGGTCGCCGACATCCTCACCACCGCCACCGGCCGGCCGATCGGCGTCGAACGGATCACCGACGAGGCCATGCGCACTCGGCTCCGCGGGGCCGGGATGACCGACGGCCTGGTCGAGGCCGTCATGGGCATGTCGACGGGTCTGCGCGAAGGATTCGTACCCGAGCAGCGCCGCACCGTCCGGACCACCACCCCGACCTCCCTGGCCGCCTGGGCCCACGCCCACCTGCGCCACCGGCTCGCCGACGCCCCGGGATGATGCGCGCGGGGCGGGCAGCGGAGGAGCCCGGCGGGTTCACGCCTCGGGAACGACGTTGCCGTCCTCGTCGAGGGCCAGGTGGATCCGGGTCGGTTCCTGGCTGTTGACGTCGGAGGGGCGCGGTCCCTCGGGCCCGTCGGGACCCCAGCGCAGCAGACGCCGGGTGCGGGCGATCTGGTACACCGTCCCCTGGAACTCCAGCCGGTTCACGCGCCCGGCACGCAGCGCGTCGGCGGCCTCGGCGTACGCGGCCAGCTCACCGTTGCGCGCGCCGGGAACGGTGCCCGCCCCGGCGTCCCGGGTCTCGGTACGGGCGTCCGCGCTCGTGTCGGCGTCGAGGGGGATGAGCCCGCGCATCCGCGGCCACGCCCAGGTCAGGGTGAAGTCCATGGACTTGCGGGCTTCGTGCGCACTGACGTGCGGACCGCTGACCGGTTCCCAGTGCCGGGCGCTCGTCCGTTCCACGACGGTGAAGGCAGGCGGCAGCACCAGAACGTCCGGGTGGCTCTCCAGGGCCCGCCGCGAGTCGGCGAGCACCGCTTCGGGAAACCGCGTTCCGCTGTAGCGCAGACCGCGCAGGGCCAGCTGTTCCCCGGCCCGGGTCGGCGGAACCGGCTCGTCCGGGTCGAGGACCAGGGCGTCGTCGATCTCCGGCCCCTGCGCCCCGCGGACCCAGTCGGGAACCAGTGGCTCCGGGTCGGTCGGGCGCGGTTGCTCGATCCCGTCGGGGCCCGAGCCCGCGTACTCCTCGGCCCGCACGACCCGGTACCGGGTCCCGGCCACGTCGAGTTCGTCGACCCGCTCGGTCTCCAGCCGGGCCACCGCCGCGAGCAGTGCCCGCCGCTCCGCCCGGTCCTTCGCCTCGTCCTTCGCACGGAACCACAGCTTCGAGTTCAGACTGTCGCGCGCGATCTGCGGGCACGGCTCCATGATCGCGACGACCACGTGCCACCGCCCCGCATCACCCGGATACTGCGCCGCCACCCCGAAGAGCGGCCCGCGCACGACCACCTCGCCGACCCGGGCCGCCGCGTCCACCGGGTCGGCCTCCATCGCGGCCTCCACCGGCTCGACCGGTACCCGCACCACGATCGGCCGCCCCGCGCTCCGCCCCGCATCCCCATGCTCCATGCCCCCATCCTGGCGACCGGAGCCCCGCACCGCTGCCGATTCGGGGATCCCTCCCCCTCCCGGGCCGCGGCGGAGGGGACCGTCAGACCGCGGCCGGGGGCTGCGCCACCTCGCCGGCGCGGCGGTATTCGGCGTTCAGGCGCTGTGCTTCTTCCAGCTGGTCTTCCAGGATGACGATCCGGCACGCGGCCTCGACCGGGGTGCCCTGGTCGACGAGTTCCCGCGCGCGGGCGGCGATGCGCAGCTGGTAGCGGGAGTAGCGCCGGTGCCCGCCCTCGGAGCGCAGCGGGGTGATGAGCCGGGCTTCGCCGATGGCGCGCAGGAACCCCTGGGTGGTTCCGAGCATGGCGGCCGCCCGGCCCATGGTGTAGGCGGGGTAGTCGTCGTCATCGAGCCGGCCGAACGAGTCGTTTGCCGTCATTTGCACCTCTCTGTGGAACGCGTGGAGGGGCCTTGGTGCCATACGGCACCAAGGCCCCGAAGGAACTGCTACACCATCTGCCGGCCTCAGTCCTGCGCCGGCCTTCTATTTCCGCGGATCCGGTCGGCATGCGGCCGGAGGCGCGGGGATCGCGGTTGCTTGACCGGAGACCACCTCACTATCGATGTCCTGCGGTACCCGGACTCAGTGGTTCCGCCCGGGCGATCCTGATGGCGCTCTGCTCCTCCGTTCTTCCCTCTGGGTCGATCACTTGCCTTGCTGAACTGCGTACTGCGGGTCCTGCTCTGCGTCCGGTACGCGCGTCCGCAGCCGACGCCTTTACCGGACTATTGCTCTCGGCGGCCCCTGATCACCGCGGGCCACCCGGTCCGGTCGTCAGTCCCGTCGCCGTCCTGCACAAGCCCTGGCTTCGAAACTCCACCACCGCACCGCTCTGCACACTGCGTGTCCTGCAAGAACTACTGAACTACTGCAACTACGTGCCCGGCAGTTCGTCTCTCCGGGCCTTGGTCGATCTCGGCTACGAGAGAAACCATAACCACGTCGCAACGCAATGTCTACTCCGTCGAGCACAGATTTCTGCGTGTCCATCGGTGAGCTAATCGGCCTGGCTAGGCTGCAGACCATGAACGGGACGACGGACAGCGGTGCGGCGGGCGATCTCCGGCTCTTCGACGCGGGGGAGGTGGCCGCCGATCCGGAGCTCCGGCCCGCGTTCGCGGCGTCGGCCCACCGGATCCTGGCCGACCTGGTCCGCGGCGGTGCGGCGCTCGGCTGGGTCGAACCCCCCTCGCCGGACGAGGTGGCCGGACTCCTCGACCGCGTCATCGCCGCCGCCCACGCGGGGGACGCGTCCCTGCGCGCCGCGTACGTCGGCCGCCGCCTGGCCGGGTTCGGCTACTGGACGCGCTACGCCCGCCCCACCCATCGCCCGCACGCCGACCTGGAGAAGGTCGCGGTGGAGGCCGCCGCGCACGGCCGCGGCATCGGCCGGGCGCTGACGGCCGCCCTGATCGCCGACGCGGACCGGGCGGGGATCGAGGTCCTCACCCTGGACGCCCGCGGCGACAACGGCAGCGCCCTGCACCTCTACCACTCGCTCGGTTTCAGCGAGTACGGCCGGCTGCCCGACTTCGTCGCCGTCGGGCGGCGCCGCTACGACAAGGTCTTCTGCATGCTGGATTTGCGCCGGCACCGGGAATCGCCGCCGGTGGGGTGACGTCCCGGGCGTTCAAACCCGACGCGGGACAAGATCACCGCTTCGAGGTAAATGCCACCTGGTTCGCGAGGGCGAATGGCGGGGGCCACTAGCGTTCTCAACGGTTCTGGTCCGATTGCCGCATCTTGTGCGCGGTGTGCCCTCGCCGAGGGCGACCACGCATCCGGGACGCCGATCGCCGCCTCGCGCACACCAAGGAGATCCCGCCGATGACCGTTGACACCAGCCCGGACGCCCAGGTGGAGCCGCCTCGGCAAGCCAGCCTGGGCACGGCGGCCGCCCGTAACCTCGCCACCACGACCAAGTCCGCCCCGCAGATGCAGGAGATCACCTCCCGCTGGCTGCTGCGGATGCTCCCTTGGGTGGAGACCAAGGGCGGCACCTACCGGGTGAACCGCCGGCTGAGCTACGCCGTCGGCGACGGCCGCGTCGAATTCGTCCAGGACGGCGGGAGCGTGCGCGTGATCCCCCGCGAACTGGGGGAGTTGGCCCTGCTGAAGGGCTTCGAGGACCTGGAGGTGCTGACCGCGCTCGCCGACCGGTGCGTCCAGCGCGACTTCCGGTCCGGCGAGGTCCTGGCCGAGCGGGGCGCCGCCGCGGAGCAGGTCCACCTCATCGCCCACGGCCGGGTCTCCCAGACCTCCGTCGGCACATACGGCGACGAGGTGGCCGTCGCGGTCCTCGCCGACGGCGAGCAGTTCGGCGAGGACGCCCTGCTGGACGCCGACGCCCGCTGGGACTGCACGGTCACCGCCGAGACCGCGGGCACCCTGCTCACCCTGTCCCGCGCCGACTTCGCCGCCGTACTGTCCGGCTCGCCGGACCTGCGGGACCACGTCCGCCGGTTCAGCGCGCTTCCCTCGCAGCGGCAGAACAAGCACGGCGAGGCCGAGATCGCGATGTCCGCCGGCCACACCGGCGAGGCCGAGCTGCCCGGCACCTTCGTGGACTACGAACTGCACCCGCGCGAGTACGAACTCTCCCTCGCCCAGACCGTGCTGCGGGTCCACACCCGGGTCGCCGACCTCTACAACGAGCCGATGAACCAGACCGGGGAGCAACTCCGGCTGACCATCGAGGCGCTGCGCGAGCGCCAGGAGCACGAGCTCATCAACAACCGGGAGTTCGGCCTGCTCCACAACGCCTCCTTCAAGCAGCGGATCCAGACCCACTCCGGCCCGCCCACCCCGGACGACCTCGACGACCTGCTCTGCCGCCGGCGCGGTTCCAAGTTCTTCCTCGCCCACCCCCGGACCATCGCGGCGGTGGGCCGGGAGTTCAACACCCGCGGGCTCTACCCGGACCACGTCGACCTCGGCGGACAGCAGGTCCCGGCCTGGCGCGGGGTCCCGATCCTGCCCTGCAGCAAGATCCCCATCACCAAGGAGAACACCAGCTCCATCCTCTGCATGCGCACCGGCGAGGACAACCAGGGCGTCATCGGCCTGACGCAGACCGGGCTGCCGGAGGAGTACGAGCCGGGCCTGTCCGTGCGCTTCATGGGCATCGACGAGCGGTCGATCATCTCCTACCTGGTCACCACCTACTACTCCGCCGCGATCCTGGTGCCCGACGCGCTCGGCGTGCTGGAGAACGTACAGATCGCGCGCAGGCGCGACTGAGTCCTTCCGTCCGGGCGTACCCGGATCCCGGGCGGCCCGCCCACCCCACCAAGGAGCCACGGATGCCCGAGCCCGGGCCTTCCCCGCTGCGGCCGAGCCCGCCGACCGCCGCGACTCGCTTCGGCGCCCACGTCCTCGCAGGTGCCCCCGCCCCCGCCCCCGCCCCGCCCGAGGCCCCCGCGCCGCCGCCCTCCGCCGCCCCCCTGCCCGGCCCGCCCTCCGCCCTGGAACGGGTCCTGCGCGGCCCGAACGGGCTGGGGACGGCGGGCCTGCGCCTCACCCCGCGCCCGGAGCCCGTGGCGCCGCCGGTCCCCCCGTCCGCCGCGGATCCCGGTCCGTCGCCGCTCCCCGGACCGGCGACGGGCCGACCCGTCCCCGGGCTCTACCACCACCCCGTGGCGGAGCCGGACGCGGTGCGGGTGGAGGAGGTCAGCCGCAGGATCAAGGCCTGGGCACTGGACGAGGTCCAGCTGTACCCCGAGGACTGGGAGGACCAGTTCGACGGCTTCTCCGTCGGGCGGTACATGGTCGCCTGCCACCCGGACGCCCCCACCATCGAGCACCTGATGATCGCCACGCGGCTGATGGTCGCCGAGAACGCCCTCGACGACTGCTACTGCGAGGACCACGGCGGCTCGCCGGTCGGCCTCGGCGGCCGGCTCCTGCTCGCCCACACCGCGCTCGACCCCCTGCACACCACGCAGGAGTACGCGCCGCAGTGGGCGCAGTCCCTCCACGCGGACGCCCCCCGGCGCGCCTACCGCTCCGCCATGGAGTACTTCGTACGGCAGTCCACGCCCTCCCAGGCCGACCGGTACCGGCACGACATGAGCCGCCTGCACCTGGGCTACCTCGCCGAGGCCGCGTGGGCCCAGACGGACCACGTGCCCGAGGTGTGGGAGTACCTCGCGATGCGGCAGTTCAACAACTTCCGCCCCTGCCCCACCATCACCGACACCATCGGCGGCTACGAACTCCCCGCGGACCTGCACGCGCAGCCCGCCATGCAGCGGGTCATCGCGCTCGCGGGCAACGCCACGACCATCGTCAACGACCTCTACTCGTACACCAAGGAACTGGCCGCCCCCGGACGGCACCTGAACCTGCCGGTGGTGATCGCCGACCGCGAAGGCGCCTCGGAACGGGACGCCTACCTGAAGGCGGTCGAGATCCACAACGAGCTGATGCACGCCTTCGAGGCCGAAGCCGCCGACCTGGCCCTCGCCTGCCCCCTGCCGAGCGTGCTGCGCTTCCTGCGCGGAGTCGCCGTGTGGGTCGACGGCAACCACTACTGGCACCAGAGCAACACCTACCGCTACAGCCTCCCCGACTTCTGGTAAGTCGCGGCACAGATGGGACTGATTCTCCATGACCGGTACCAACCTCGGCACCGCCCCCGCCTCCTCGGCCTCCGTGTTCATCCCCACCCCGGCGACCGCCTACCAGGGGGACATCGCGCGGTACTGGGACCACGAGGCCCGGCCCGTGAACCTGCGCCTCGGTGACGTCGACGGGCTCTACCACCATCACTACGGCATCGGCGACGTCGACCGCGAGGCCCTTGGCGACGCAGGCGACAGCGCGTACGAGAAGAGGCTGATCGCCGAACTCCACCGCCTGGAATCGGCGCAGGCCGAAGTCCTCCTGGACCACCTCGGCGCCATCGGGCAGGGCGACACCCTGGTGGACGCCGGCTGCGGCCGGGGCGGCTCGATGGTCATGGCCCACCAGCGCTTCGGGTGCAGGGTCGAAGGGGTGACCCTGTCGGCGAAGCAGGCCGAGTTCGCCAACAACCGGGCCCGCGAACTGGGCGTGCAGGACCACGTCCGCGCCCGCGTCTGCAACATGCTCGACACCCCCTTCGAGACCGGGCGGGCCGCCGCCTCGTGGAACAACGAGTCGAGCATGTACGTCGACCTGCACGACCTCTTCGCCGAGCACTCCCGCGTCCTCGGCGTCGGCGGCCGCTACGTGACCATCACCGGCTGCTGGAACCCGCGCTACGGCCAGCCCTCGAAGTGGGTCTCCCAGATCAACGCCCACTTCGAGTGCAACATCCACTCGCGCCGGGAGTACCTGCGCGCCATGGCCGACAACCGCCTCGTCCCGCAGGCCGTCATCGACCTGACACCGGACACCCTGCCGTACTGGGAGCTGCGGGCCACGTCCTCCCTGGTCACGGGCATCGAGGAGGCGTTCATCAACTCCTACCGGGACGGCTCCTTCCAGTACGTCCTCATCGCGGCCGACCGCGTCTGACGGACCGGTCGGGCCACCGCCGCCGCGAGCCGCCGGGCCGGCCCCCGGCGGGCCCGGCGGCCGGGCACACCGCCGGGCGGTCCCTCTGGGATGCTGGGGCCGAGCGGAGGGGGTGGGGCATGCCGCTGGTCGGAAGCGCGGGCGTGGCCGGTCGGGGCGTCGAGGTGGCTCGGGTGGGCGCGGGCGAGCGGTGGCGGGTGACCCGGCCGTGGCCCGCCCGCCTGCGCCCGATCGTGCACAGCTACGCGGGGTACGGGGAGGTGGCGGCCTCGCCCTCGCCCTACCGGGTGCGGCTGGTCCCCACCGGACGGGCGGTCGTGGTGATCAGCCTGGGGGAGCCCTTCGCCCACATCCGCAGGCTCGGGGACGCGGGCCCGTCCAGCCGGGTGACCGGCTCGCTCGTCGCGGGGCTGGAGAACGGGCCCCGGGTGTGCGACCACCCCGGTGGCCAGGAGGCGATCCGGCTCGAACTGACCCCCCTGGGCGCCTTCCGGCTGTTCGCCATGCCGATGAGCGAACTGACCGACCGGGTCGTCGAACTGCGCGACGTCCTCGGCCCCGGGGCCGAGGTACTGGTGGAACGGCTGGCCGCCGCCCGCGACTGGGGCGCCCGGTTCGACCTGCTGGACCACGCGCTGTCGGCCCGGCTCGACACCGGTCCGCTGCCCGCGCCCGAGGTGGGGCACGCCTGGCGGCTGCTGTCGGCCGCCGAGGGAGCGGTCCCGGTCCGCCGCATCGCGGCCGAAGTGGGCTGGAGCCAAGGGCACTTGACCCGCCGCTTCACCGAACAGGTGGGCCTGACACCCAAGATGTCCGGCCGGGTGCTGCGCTTCCACCGGGCCATGCGGCTCCTCACGCACGACACGGCGCCGCCCGTCGAGGTGAGCGCCGCCTGCGGCTTCTACGACCAGGCGCACCTGAACCGCGAATTCCGTGCCCTGGCCGGGACCACCCCGGGGCGGGTGGCGGCCGTCGGTCTGGCGGAGGGCGCGCTGGCCCTCTGAGAGCGGCGAGGTCGATTTTGTCCAAGCCAGGCCCCGCGACCGTCGATAGTGTCCCCGTCGTAGCCGACCGGCAATCCGACCAGGGGGACGTTCTCGATGGAAGACCTGCTGCGCATCCTCGTGTCCGGCGCGCTCGCCGGTGGCCTGATCGGCCTGGTGGGGGCCCTCAGCCGGCGCAACCGCAACCGCCGCGAGGGCGGCGGACCGGACGGCCGCTGACGCCGTACCGCTCCCGACGGCCGAGTGGTCCGGGTCATCGCACGGTTGACCGGCACTCCGGAGCTCCCTCGTCGTTTACCCGGTAGTACGACGAGCTACGAGCGGAGACCGCATGCCTGCCCGCACCACCCCCGCGCACGCGCCCGACGGGTCCCTGTCCCTGCACCCCGACTGGTTCACGAGCTGCTGGACCCTCGTCCTGCCGCCGCGCCACCAGGCGATGGTGCTCGCCATGCTGTTCGCGACGGCGATGCGCCGGCGGGCGGAGGGGAGCCTCGACGACATCGCCCTCCAGGTCCTCGGCGACCGGGACCGGCAGCGGAAGTACCGCCTCGGCGACGACGGGCTGGACTCGCCGCTGCTGTGGCTCGACCAGGAGGGCGTGGAGCTCGCGGAGAGCCCCGAGGAGGCGGCGCGGATCACGGCGGCCGCCGCCGCGCACCGGCAGTGGTTCGAGGAGGCGCTGCGCTCCCTGCCCCATCCCGCGCCCTCGACCGTCCGCGACCTGGCGGCCGTCATGCAACGCCTCGGCCTCGCGCGGGAGTCGGAGGGGCGCTGGTCGGTGCCCGACGAGCTGCCCCGCCCGGACGACGTGCTCCCGCTGCCCGCCGACCTGCTGGAGCGCATCCGGCGGATCCGTCGCCACGACGGCGTCGCACCGGCCGAGCAGGCGCTGCTCGCCCACTTCACCGACACCCTGCGCCGACCGGAGCGGGTGTCCACCTCGTTGCAGCGGCTGGAGCGGGCCACCGGCTTTCCGGCGGACCGGATCCGGGAAGCCCTCGACCACCTCGCCGACGAGCAGGGCGACCTCGCGATGTACCGGGGCGATCCGCCGGCGCCGGTCGCCGCGCGGAACCTGCCGGCGCACGCCCGCTTCCAGATCGTCGTGGACTGGCGCAGCGTCGCGGAGGGCCGCATCCAGGTGGGCCGCGCCTGAACCGCCGCCCGGGGCGCGGCCGTACGGCCGCGCCCGCCTACGGCGTCCCGTCCGGACGGGCGAGCCGGCCCAGCAGGGCGAGGGTGTCGGCCAGCGGGACCGGCCGGAAGAAGCGGGCGTCGGCCTCCTCGACGGCGGCCATCGCCCGCGGGGCCAGTTCGGCGCCGGCGTCCGTGACGCGCAGCCGCTTGGCGCGGGTGTCGTCCGGGTCGACCTCGCGGGCGATCAGGTCCTTCTGCTCCAGCGTGCGCAGCACCTGCGAGGTCATCTTCACGTCGGTGCCCGCCTGCCGGGCCAGGGCCTGCTGGTTGGGGTGCTCGCCCTGGCCGTTCATCCAGTAGGTGCAGGCGAGCAGGACGAACTGGACGTGTGTCAGGCCCAGCGGGGCCAGGGCCGCCGCGATGCCGCGCTGCCAGCGCAGCGTGGTGTGCCAGAGCAGGAATCCGGGGCTCTCGCCGGGCTGCACGGTCATCGGCTCCGGGCGGCGAGGGCGGTGAGCGCGGCCATCGTCTCCGGCCAGTCGGCGGTGATGCCGGGGCCGATCTGCGGGCCGACCTCGTCGGCGCCCGTACCGGTGATCTCCATGCGGTAGACGATACGGGTCCGTCCCCCGGGCAGCGGGGCGAGGGTGTGCGCGGTGCGCAGGACGAGTCCGCCCATGCGGGCCTCGTCGGTGAAGGACGTGCCGGGGACCAGGTCGGTGACGCGCAGTTCGATGGGCGAGTCACCGGGAGGGGTCATCGTGATCCCGGCGCCGACGGCGAAGGGGCCCTCGAAGTCGATCCGCTCGATCTCGCCGTTCCAGGTGCCCCAGTTCGGTACGTCGGCCCACAGCGCCCAGATCGCCTCGGCGGGGGCGTCGGTCTCCACAGCGTGCTCGTAGTCCCACATGGCGGTTCTCCTCGGTGATCGTGCGGGCGATTCATCTGTGTACAGACTATCTACGCGCAGACTATCTGTCCAGCGGGGTGCGCGATCGGCGGCACGCGGTGACCTCGTCCGCCGCGCGGCGTTAGACCCCGTAGCGCTGCCACCGAACGAGGGAGAACGCATGCACGCGGCCACCGGCCCGACCGCCCCACCGACCCGCCGTATGGCGCTGCGCACCGTCTTCACGGCCGCCGTGCTCGCCGTCACCGGGGCCGCCCTGACCCCCGTACTGCGCGCCCGGCGTCCCCGGCAGACGCTGACCCCGGCCCCGCTCACGGAGGAGACCTACCGCGGGCGGCACATCGCCGTCGGCCGGGACGGGATCCACATCGACGGCCGGCCCCTGCACGTCATGCGCCGCGCCGACGGCAGCTACCTCAGCGGGGTCAACCACTTCGAGTCCTTCGCGACGCCGCTGGAACTGGCCCGGGCGGCGGTCGACGAGCTGGGGACCGCCCGGCTGGCCCTCGCGGCGGGCGCCCCGCACCACGGCTGACGCCCGTCGCGTCCGGACCGTACGGCCGCACCCGACGGGACAAGGGGACAGGGGAGGAAACCCGCGTGTACACCCGGCAGAACCAGAAGAACCTCACCAGCGCGCAGAAGAAGCGGTTCACGGCCGCCGTGCTGGAGCTCAAGCGCAACGGGACCTACGACGCCTTCGTGCGCACCCACGACAAGTACTTCGTGCCGGACCGGGACCGCAAACTCCGGGTCGGTCACATGTCGCCGTCGTTCTTCCCGTGGCACCGCCGCTACCTGCTGGAGTTCGAGAAGCAGCTGCGGACGCTCGACTCCGGCGTCTCCATCCCGTACTGGGACTGGACCACCGACAACAGCCCCGTCTCCTCCCTCTGGGCGGAGGACTTCCTCGGCGGCACCGGCCGGGACGGCGACCGCCAGGTGATGACCGGCCCCTTCGCCCACGCGCGCGGCAACTGGACGGTCACCGTCGGCGTCACCGAGTCCCGCTTCCTGACCCGAAACCTCGGCCGCCCGCAGAACCCCATCAGCCTCCCCACCGCCGCCGAACTGCAGACGGCGCTCGACGACCCGGTCTACGACTCGGACCCCTGGGACTCCACCGCGCGGGCGGGCGGCTTCCGCAACAAGCTGGAGGGCTGGGCCGCGCCCAAGAGCGAGCGCTGGCGCAACCACAACAAGGTCCACCAGTGGGTCGGCGGACACATGACGGGCGGCACGGCCCCCAACGACCCGGTGTTCTGGCTGCACCACGCCTTCGTCGACCTCGTCTGGGACCGCTGGCAGCAGCGCCACCCCACCTCCGGCTACCTGCCGGCGACCCCGCCGCCGGAGTACGACCTCCAGCACGGCCGGGTGATCGCCCTGGACGAGCCGATGCCGCCCTGGGGGGTCACGCCGCGCGAGTTGCTCGGGCACGGCGGCCTCTACCGCTACGAGACCTGACGGGCCCGCCGCGCCGGCGGGCGCGGAGCACGAAAGGAAGGCCCCCGCCGAACGGCGGGGGCCTTCCTCACGGAACAGCGGTCATGCGGTGGGCAGCGGTCAGCCGCCGTAGCCACCCTGGGTGTGGTGGTCGCCGCCGCCCGACGCGTTGACGCAGGTGTTGCCGAACGCCGGGTTCAGCAGGGCGATCACGTTGACGGTGTTGCCGCAGACGTTCACGGGAACGTGGACCGGAACCTGGAGCAGGTTGCCCGAGAGGACACCGGGGGAGCCGACCGCCGCACCGTGCGCTCCGGCATCGGCCGCGGCCAGACCGGCGCCGGCGGCCAGGGCGCTACCGGCGGCAGCGGTGACGACGAGTGCCTTCGCGATACGCGACATCAAGATCTCCTAGTAAGGAACGGGGCGCCGCAGAGTCTGCGGCATTTGACATGGCGTACAACGCCGCGGCCGCCCCGGAGTCACGGCCGCTGCGTCCACCTGGTGGGGTCGGGACTACCCGGACAGCCGTACGGAGGCGAAATAGACGGTTACGGGCGCGCTCGTCCCCGGCAGGACGTAGGCGGCCGGTTCGCCCTTGCAGCCCGGTTCCCGGTACAGCGCGGCCCGCAGCCGGGTCTGGTTCACCACGCCCCGCGAACCGCCGCCCTCCGCCGCGTGGCACCCCGCGCGCGCGGGGAGCGCGTGGGCCTTGTCGTCCTGGCCGATGTACTGGAAGTCCGTGCCGGCGGCCGTGGCCGTGGCCGTGCCCGCGGCTCCCGCCGCCGCGGCCAGCAGCAGCACCGGCCCGATGGCCGCTCGGATGGTGTGGTGGATGCGCATGGAGGTCTCGCCCCTCGGGGAACGTACGGAACGTGTGGAACGGCCGGTGCGGGTGCACCCGTCCGGGGTCCAACCCGCCCGCACCCGCTCCGGGTCACGCCTTGTCACCCGTAGGTGGACGTGCGACCGTGCGCCCAGGAGCGGATACAGGAGGACGCGATGAGCGCATCGGGAGCCCGCCCCAGGGCCACGACCGGGCACGGAGTGCTCGAAGGGCGGTCCGAGGGCCGCGTCTCGGTCTTCCGCGGCATCCCCTACGCCGCCGCGCCCGTCGGCGCTCTGCGCTTCGCCGCGCCCGCGCCCCCGCGCGGCTGGGACGGCGTACGGGACGCGGGGGCGTACGGTCCGACCGCACCCAAAGTGCCCTACCCGCAGCGGTTCGCGGCGCTCCTCGCCGACCCCGACATCCCCGGTGACGACTGCCTCAACCTCAACGTCTGGACGCCCGCCGGTCCCGGGGAGCGGCTGCCCGTCATGGTGTGGCTGCACGGCGGCGCCCTCACCCGCGGATCGGGCGCCGTGCCCGTCTACGACGGCTCCGCCTTCGCCCGCGACGGAGTGGTCCTGGTCACGGCCAACTACCGGCTCGGCGTCCTCGGCTACGGCCTCTTCCCCGACGCGCCCGCCAACCGGGGCCTGCTGGACCAGATCGCGGCCCTGGAATGGGTGCGGGACAACATCGCGGAATTCGGCGGCGACCCCGCCCGGGTCACGGTCTTCGGGGAATCGGCGGGGGCCATCAGCGCGGGCGCCCTGCTCGCCGCGCCCCGCGCCGCCGGTCTCTTCGCGCAGGCGGTCCTGCAGAGCGGCGCCCCCGAGGTCTTCCCCCGCGACCGGGTCCGGCCGATGGTCCGCCGGATGGCCTCGCTGCTCAAGGTGCCCGCCACCGCCAAGGCCTTCGCCGAGGTGGACCCGGACGCCCTGCTCGCCGCCCAGGCCGCCGTGCTGCGCCGCTCCGGACCGCTGCTCGGCGGGCCCGCCTTCTTCCTCGTCACCGACCCGGACACGCTGCCCGAGGACCCCCTCGACGCGGTCGTGGACGGCCGCGCGGCGCGGAAGATACCCCTGCTGGTGGGCTGGACCGCGCAGGAGCACCGGCTGTGGCTCGCCCCCAGCGGGGCCATGCGGCTCTTCGACCAGCTCGGCCCGCTGGCCGTGGCGCTGGCCCGGCACCGCAGCGGCAAGGACCGGCTCGCCGTGCGGGAGCTGCGCGAGGCGCTGCCCGGGATGAGTTCGGCGGACCTGGTGGGCCGGCTGCTGACCGACCAGCTGCTGCGCGATCCGCTGCGCCGGCTGGCGGGAGCCGGGCGCGGGGCGCCGAGCTACCTCTACGAGTTCGGCTGGCCCTCCGGCCTGCCCGGGCTCGGTGCCTGCCACGCGCTGGAGCTGGGCTTCGTGTTCGACACCCTCGACGTGCCGGAGAGCACCTGGCTGACCGGTCCGGACGCGCCGCAGGCGCTCGCCGACGAGATGCACGCGGCCTGGGTGCGCTTCGCGGTGACCGGGAGCCCGGGCTGGGAGCCCTGGGACGGCAGCGGCCCGCCGAGGACGTTCGGCGGGCCGGAGCACGAAGGGGAAGGGGGAGGGGCGGTGGCGCGGCGGGGAGCCGCTACTCCACTGGTCCTTCCATGACCTTGCTGATGTACTGGATCGGGCCCTCGCCCATGTTCGGCACGTAGGTCTTGGCGTTGTGCTGGCCGCCCGGGATGACGCGCAGGCTCGTGTGGATCGGGCCCTTGGTGTAGTTCGCGATGAACTTCTGCACGTCCGGCAGGGTCTTCTTGTTGCTCTCGTTGTCACCGACCTGGAAGGCCAGGTAGACGTCCGGGCCCTTCTTCGCGATGAGCTCCTTGGCCAGCAGTTCCGGGTTGTTCGCGGCCTTCTCCTGCTCGTGCCCCTTCCAGAGCAGCGAGTCGGGAACGACGTCCGGGCCGGAGGCGATCACGGCCTTGAACTTCTCCGGGTACTTCAGCACCGCCTTGAGGCCCGCGAAGCCTCCGGTGGAGGAACCCATGAAGGCCCAGCCGTCACGGGACTTGATGGTGCGGAAGTTCTCGCGCATCAGGTCCGGGACGTCGTCGGTGAGCCAGGTGCCCATCTTGGGCTGACCCGGAATATCGGATCCGTCCCAGTAGGTACCGTTGTCGTCGGGTGCCGGGTTCAGTACGGGCATGGCCAGGATGAAGGGCTTGCCCTTGCCCTCCGCCGACCACTTGCCGATGCTCTTCTGGAGGCCGAGGTCGGTGCCCATCCAGTAGTTGTTCGGGTATCCGGCGCCGCCGGGCAGGGCGATCATCACCGGGAAGCCGCTCTTGGCGTACTTCGGGTCGAAGTACTCCTTCGGGGCCCAGACCCAGACCTTGCCCTTGAAGCCGGACTTCTTGCCCGTGATGGTGGTCACGGCCACGTGCGTGCCGTCGTCCAGCGTCATCGAGTTGGCGAACTCGGCCTTGGGGCCCGTCGGCATCAGCGCCTTGGCGTTGGGCGCCTGCTGCGTGCCGCCCGCCTGGCCGCCCGCGTCGGGCTTGCCGAAGGACACCGCGGTGCCCTTGTCCGTGAACGGGGGTATCTCGAAGTACGTCATCGCGCCCGCCGCGATTGCCGCGAGCGCGAGCACGCAAACGCCGCCGATGACCCAGCGCTTGACGCGCGACGGGCGGCGCTCCTCCTGCGCGTCCGGGGCCACGTGGCCGCAGGTCGGGCACAGTTCACCGGGCTGCACGCCGCGGTGGCGGTCCTGGCCCTGCTGCCCCGGGTACGGGCCCTGGCCGGGACCCTGCCCCTGGTACTGCCCCTGGCCCTGCCCGGCGTACTGCTCCTGCCGCGGGGACTGCTGGCGCGGCAGCGGCTGCGTGTGCTGCTGCTGGTAGGGCCCGTCGGATCGCTGCCCCTCCGGCGGGTACGGCTGGTACGGCTGGTACGGCCCGTCGGGCGAATACGACATGTGCGGGGCTCTCCGGCTGTCTGCGGCCCCGCGGCGGCGGGGGTGGTCTTCTTCCGTTCGAAGGATGAACGACAGAGCCCTCAGGTTCCTAATTTTCCATTTTCTTTGTCTCCTCCAGGGCACCTTCTTACCCGGCACCGAGCGTGCAGCGCGCGTTCTCCTTCCGTTGGTCCGCGCTCTCTGGCCCCTGCACATGCCCATCGGTATGGTGCGTCCGCGCCGCCCCCAGAACACCCCCCATCAGCCGGAGGTATCCCCGTGTTCGGCCTGCCCTCGTCACGGCCCCGCCGCACCACCGCCCTCGCGTCCGCGATCGGCCTCACCGCCGCCTTCGCCGCCCTGTGGACCTCGCTCGGCACGGCCCAGCCCGCTCACGCGGCGTCGCTGCCCGCCCCGGACCACGTCGTCGTCGTGGTGTTCGAGAACCACGCCTACAACCAGGTCATCGGGAGCTCCAGCGCCCCCTACATCAACTCGCTCAAGTCGGGCGGTGCCGGCCTGAGCCAGTCGTTCGGCGTCACCCACCCCAGCCAGCCCAACTACATGCAGCTCTTCTCGGGCTCCCACCAGGGCGTCACCGACGACAGCTGCTACACCCCCGGCTTCAGCTCCGCCCCCAACCTGGCCTCCGAGCTGATAGCCGCCGGCAAGACCTGGGGCAGCTACAACGAGACCCTCCCCAGCCAGGGCTCCACCACGTGCAGCAGCGGCAAGTACGCCCGCAAGCACAACCCCTGGTTCGCCTTCTCCAACGTGCCCACCAGCACCGCCAAGACCATGGCCCAGTTCCCGACGGACTACACCACCCTGCCCAAGGTCTCCTTCGTCGTCCCGAACCTGTGCAGCGACATGCACGACTGCTCGGTCGGCACCGGTGACACCTGGCTCAAGAACAACCTCAAGGCCTACGCCGACTGGGCCAAGACCCACAACAGCCTCCTCGTCGTCACCTTCGACGAGGACAACCGGCTCGCGGGCAACAAGATCCCGACCGTGCTCTACGGCCAGCCCGTGGTCCCCGGTTCCACCTCCGCCACCACCTACAACCACTACGACGTACTGCGCACCCTGGAGGGCCTGGCGGGCCTGACCACCCACGCCGGGAACGCCGCCACCGCCCATGAGATCACCGGGATCTGGGCCGGCTGACGATGTACGTTGCGGACAGCCGCGGCACCCCCGCGCCCGCCGTGACCAGCGCACCGGCCGTCGCCCCGGGCACCCGCCCGGGGCGGCGCGCCGCGCTCGCCCCCACGGTCCTCGCCCTCGGCACGGTCAGCCTGATCACCGACGTCTCCTCGGAGATGGTCGCGGCCGTCCTGCCGCTCTACCTCGTCGCCGGACTCGGCCTCTCCCCGCTCGGCTTCGGCCTGCTCGACGGCCTCTACAACGGGGTCGGCGCCCTGGTCCGGCTCACCGGCGGCCACCTCGGCGACCGCTTCCACCGCCACAAGCTGCTCGCCGGACTGGGCTACGGCCTCTCCGCGCTCTGCAAGCCGCTGCTCCTCCTCGCGCACACCCTCCCCGCCATCGGCGCGGTCCTCGCGCTCGACCGGACCGGCAAGGGCCTGCGCACCGCCCCGCGCGACGCCCTGATCTCGCTGGCGAGCACCCCCGAGAACCGGGGCCGGGCCTTCGGCGCCCACCGGGCCATGGACACCGCCGGCGCGCTCATCGGTCCGGTGCTCGCCTTCGTGATCCTGCGCGGAGCCGCCGACGGCTACGACGCCGTCTTCACCGTCAGCTCCTGCGTCGCCGCCCTCGGCGTCCTCGTCCTGGTGCTCTTCGTGCCCCGCGGTGCGGATGCCCGCGGCACGGACACCCGCGGCACGGACGGGGGCGCCGGGGACACCAAGGCCGCCGCGCGCCCCTCGCTGCGCGCCTCCGTCCACCTGCTGCGCCGCCCCGCGCTGCGCCGGATCGGCCTCTGCGCCCTGCTGCTGGGCCTGTGCACGGTCAGCGACGCCTTCGTCTTCCTGCTGCTCCAGCGCACCACCGGGATCGCCGACCGCTGGTTCGCCCTGCTGCCGCTCGGCACCGCCGCCGCGTTCTTCCTGCTCGCCGTGCCGCTGGGCCGGCTCGCCGACCGGATCGGCCGCCGCCGCGTCTTCCTCGGCGGACATATGGCCCTGCTGCTGGCCTACGGGCTGCTGCTGGCCGGAGCCGGCGGGGCCGCCCTGCCCTACGCGGTGCTCCTGCTGCACGGCGGGTTCTACGCCGCCACCGACGGCGTCCTGATGGCGGCCGCCGCGGGCACCGTGCCCGAGGAGCACCGCGGCGCGGGACTCGCCCTCGTCCAGACCGGCCAGGCACTCGCCCGCTTCGTCTGCTCCCTCGCCTTCGGCGCCGCCTGGACCGCCTGGGGATCCCGGCCCGCACTGACCACCGCCGCCGTCCTGCTCGCCCTCGCCACCGCCGTGTGCGCCCGCCTGCGCCCCGACGAGGGACCCGACGCCGGAGCGGACCCCGCCGTCACGGCCCCGCACTGACGCGTCCCCACCCGAAAGGCCCCCACCCATGACCCTCCAGCGCCGGATCCTGATCCTGCTCACCGCCGTGCTCCTCCTCGCGGGGATCGGGGTGGTCTCCGTCGTGCGGGCCTCCTCCCGCGCCGAGGAGAAGAACCGGGAACAGGCCGGCGGCCCGCGGGTCACCCCGGGCCACGTCGCGCTGACCCCCGGCGACGGCGGCCGCCGGATCGTGTTCCGCAACATGGCCTGGGGGCCGCACCGCGACGAACTGGCCACCGTGCCCGCCGGCCGGCCGGACGGCGAACGCACCGCCTCCGGCGTCTCCTGCCTGCGCTTCCACGCCGCGGCGGGCACCGGGATCTGCCTGCGCCAGGTCAAGGGCGGGGTGCAGGACAGCTACACGGCGGTGGTGCTCGACGCGCACCTCAAGGAGGTCTCCAGCCGTCCGCTCGCCGGGATACCGACGCGCGCCCGGGTCTCGCCCGGCGGGCACCTGGTGGCCTGGACGGTCTTCGTCGGCGGGGACTCGTACGCCGGGACCGACTTCTCCACCCGCACCTCGGTCCTCGACCTGCGCACCGGAAGGTACGACGCCTCCCTGGAGGACTTCACGATCCGCAAGGACGGCCGGACCTACCGGGCGGCCGACGTGAACTTCTGGGGCGTGACCTTCGCGGCCGACGAGCGGACCTTCTACGCGACCCTCGCCACCGGCGGCGCGACCCACCTGGTCCGCGGCGACCTCGTGGAGCGCACCCTCACCACGGTCCGCGAGAACGTCGAGTGCCCCTCGCTCTCACCCGACGGCGCCCGGATCGTCTTCAAGAAGCGCGTGGCGGGAGCCCCCGCCGACGCGCCGTGGCGGCTCTACGCCCTGGACCTGGCCTCCGGGGCCGAAACCCCGCTCGCCGAGACCCGGAGCGTCGACGACCAGGCCGTGTGGACGGACGACCACACGGTGGTCTACTCCCTGCCCGGCGATTTCGGCGCCGACCTGTACGCGGTACCGGCCGACGGCAGCGGCGCCCCCGCCCGGCTCATGCCCTCGGCCCTCGCCCCGGCCTTCCTCGGCTGAACGCCGACGAGGAAGGCCGGAGCGGGGGACCGCGGGCCGCTCAGGCCGGGACCAGCGATTCGGCGGCCCGGCGGGAGCGGCGCGGGCGTCGCCCCCGGATCCGCAGCTCGATGACGGAGCGCACGGCCGGCCACTCCTCGTCCAGCACCGAGTAGAAAGCGGTGCTGCGCACCGCTCCGTCCAGCCCCCGGGAATGGGCCCGGCGGACCCCTTCGCAGGTCAGCCCGAGTTTCTCCATGGCGGCGCGGGAGCGGGTGTTGCGGGCGTCGGCGCGCAGTGAGATCCGGCGGACCCCCCAGGTCTCGAAGGCATGGCGGAGCATGAGGAGCTTCGCCTCGGTGTTGATGCCGGTTCCCTGGGCACCCGGCGACAGCCAGGTGTTCCCGATCTCCGCGGCATCGGGGATCGCCGTGGCCGGGTCGCCGTACGGGACTCCCGGCACAGCGGGCCACACCAGGGGGCCCTGCCAGTAGTCGAGCTCCAGGAACCGGGTCGATCCGACCACCCGTCCGTCGGTGGCTCTGACCACCGCGAAGGGGAGCGATCGACCCGCCGCCTGATCGGCGAGGGCGCGGTCGATGTACTCGTGGGACGCCTGCAGCCCGTGGGGCACGGGAGTGAAAGCGTAAGTCGTACGATCCTCGGCCCCGGCCACGGCCAGGGCCTCGGTGTGGCGGGGGGCGAGGGGCTCGAGCCGCACGGTGCGGCCCGCGAGGAGTACGGGTACGGGCACGGAGCCTTCGGTCCTTCTAGGCGGTGGGGTGGTGGCACAGCATGCGCTCGTGACGTCACCCCCCGCGCAAAACGCGAGTGAAAGGCAACGGGCTGTCAGGTGAACGCGAGTGGCTCAATGTAACTCCTCGAAGTCCGCATATGAACCCCCCTTTCGGCAACGGCGCGACACCGATTCCGGACGGCCCGCGCGGCGGTCCCGGAGCACCCGGATTCCGGCTCCGCCGACGCCCCCGGCACCCCAAACCACCGGGGCTGTTGGCGCCGGCAAAAGGCTCACCGGCACTACCGCCACCTGCGGCCTTCGTCCGGCCCGGACGCCTGCTGAAATGGTCGGATGAGGATACGGATCCTGCCGCCGCCGGGCGCGCCGCGCCGCCTGGCCGCCGCCCAGCTGAGCAATTCCGTCGGTGACGGTGCCTACTACGTGTGTTCGGCGCTCTACTTCACCCGAGTGGTCGGTCTGTCGCCCGCGCAGATCGGCCTCGGTCTCACCGTCGCCTGGGCCGTCGGCTCGGTGGCGGGCGTGCCCATCGGCGCCCTCGCCGACCGGCGGGGCCCCCGCGGCACCTCGGTGCTGCTGGCCCTGGCCACCGCCGCCGCGGTCGCCTCCTTCCTGCTGATCTCCTCCTTCTGGCCGTTCCTGCTCGCCGCCTGCGTGTACGCGACCGCCCAGTGCGGGCTCGCCGCGGCCCGCCAGGCGCTGCTCGCCGGGCTGGTGGCTCCGCAGGAGCGCACCGGGGTCCTGGCCCACCTCCAGTCGATGCTCAACGGCGGCCTGGCACTGGGCGCGGCCATCGGCGGGCTCGCGCTGAGCGCCGACACCGGCCCGGCGTACCGGCTGGTCTTCGTCCTGGACGCGGTGAGCTTCCTGGTCTGCGCCGGGGTGCTGCTGCGGTTGCCCCCGGTGGCACCGCTGCCGGGGCGCGGGGCCGGAGAGCCGCGGCTCGCGGTGCTCCGGGACCGCCCGTACGCGCTGGTCACGCTGCTGAACGCGGTGCTGCTGCTGCGGATGCCGCTGCTGAGCCTCGCCATCCCGCTGTGGATCGTGGAGCGCACGCACGCGCCGGGCTGGCTGGTGTCGGCGCTGTTCGTGCTGAACACCGTGGCCGTGATGCTGTTCCAGGTCCGCATGGCGCGTCCGGTGGGCGATCTGGGCAGCGCGCGGACCGCCGTGCGGAGCTCGGGCCTGGTGATGGCCGCCTCCTGCGTCGCCTTCGCGCTCTCGGCGCTGCCCGCCGGTGCCTGGGCGGCGGCCGCCCTGCTCGTCCTCGGCGCGGTGCTCCAGGTGCACGCCGAGATGCGCCAGTCCGCCGGGTCCTGGCAGATCAGCTTCTCGCTGGCCCCGCCCGAGCGGATCGGCCAGTACCAGGGCTTCTTCGGCACCGGGGTGCCGGTGGCGCGGACCCTGGGGCCGCTGCTGCTGACCTCGCTGCTCCTGCTGTGGGGGATCCCGGGCTGGCTGCTGCTGGGCGCGGTGCTGCTGGCGGCCTCCTGGGCGATGGGCCCGGCGGTGCGCTGGGCGTCGGCCTCCGCCGAGCGGGCCGGCGCGGGCGGGCCCGCCGTCGTACGGGCCGCGTCCACGAGCTGACGCGAGTGCCGCGTCGCGGGCCCGCGGAACCGGTAGCGTCGCCGGTCTTGCCCCCGAGAGCAGCGGAGCACACATGACGTCCGGATCCCGCATCACCTTCCTGGAGGGCCAGGCCGGCCAGGGAGCCGCGCTGGAGCGCATCGCCGACCGCGTCCGCACCCGGCTGGCGGGCCCCGGAACGACCGCCCTGCGCACCGCCCGCCGCCCGCTGTTCACCGGCATCGGCGCCTCCTACGCGGCCCTCGCCGCCCCGGTGCGGCAGCTGCGCGCGTCCGGAGTGGTCACCCAGCGGGTGCTCGCCAGCGAGATCGAGCGCGGCACCACCGGATTCGACACCGACTGCCTGATCGCCGTCTCCCAGGGCGGCCGCAGCTGCGAGACCGTCGCGGCCCTGCGCAGCGCGGCCCCCGGCATCACGCGGACCGCGCTGCTGAACGTCGCCGCCTCGCCGCTGGGCACCCTCGCCGACCTCACCGTCGACCTCGGCAACGAGCCCGACTCCTACGCCTCCACCATCGGATACACCGGCACGGTCGTGGCCCTCGACCTGGTCGCGGGAGCGATCACAGGGCGCCCCGCGGCCGACGACCCCTGGCACCGGATCGCCGAGCGGAGCGCCGCCGTCCACGGGCAGGCCGCCGAGGTCATCGCGGGGCTGCGGGAGCGCGGCGCCCGCTGCGTCGCCGCCGACGCGGTGGCCGCCGGGGCCTCCCGGGCCTCCGCCGAGGAAGGCGCGCTCCTCCTGCGCGAGGTCGTACGGATGACGGCGGCCGCGTCGGCCACCCGCAACTACCTGCACGGCGGGATGGAGTCGGCGGGCAACACCCTGCACCTCGTCTTCGGGGACGGACGCGAGATCGAACTGGCCCGCACCCTGGCCGGGGCCGGCCACCTGACCCTGCTGGTCACCACCGCGGAGGCCGCGGAGGCCGCGGGGGCGGCCGTCGTCCGGCTGCCGCGGTGCGCGGACGCTGTCCGGGTGGTCCTGGAGACCGTGGTCGTCCAGGAACTGGTGGCCCAGCTCAGCGCGGAACGCGGCCTGCCGATCGAGTCCTTCGTCTTCGCGAACGACGACACCAAGGAAGGCGGGCTGGACGGGGCCGACTTCGGCGGGGCCGCCCGCTCCCCGGTGCGCTGAGCAGGTCCCCCTGCCCGGGCGGAACGGGGCGGACGGAGGCCGGTGACCCCGCTCCCGGGCGCCGTCCGGGGCCTGCGATCATCGGGCCATGGACCTGGACGACGTACTGCGGCGGCTGGCCTCCGTCGGGCCGTTCTTCACCGCCCCGTCCGCCGCGGAGCCGCCCGGGCCGGGGTTCCGGCCGCTGTCGCAGCTGTACGGCGAGCGGCTCGGGGAGTACGTCGGTGAGGTGGGCCGCCGCATGGGCACCGGCCCCGGCCGGGTGGCCGCCTCCACCGCGCAGCTCGGCATCGCCTCCCGGCTGTGGTCCCTCGGGCTCGGCTGCGCGGCGCTGTCCGGGCGGGTGCCGGACCTGGCCCCCGACCGGGTGTGGTGGCGGCTGCCGCAGGCGGGGTCGCTGGAGCTGTGGCTGCCCCGTCCGGCGGACCTGCCGGGGGAGGAGCTCGGGGCCACGGTGCTCGGGAACCTCGCCGTTCTGGACGCGGGGCTCCGCTCCCGCTTCGCGCTCTCGCCGCAGGTGCTGCGCGGCAATGCCGCCTCCGGCCTGGTCGGGGCCCTGCGGGTGCTGATCGACCGGGTCCCGGCGGGCGGCGCCGTGGCCCTGGCCGCGGCGCTACTGGCCGACGGCGGGCCGCTGGGCCGCACCGGCACCTTCGTGCACGAGGAGGGCCTCGGCGTGGCCTTCGTACGGCGCAGCTGCTGCCTCTACTACAAGGCGCCCGGCGGCGGTCTGTGCGGAGACTGCGTGCTGCGCACCAGGTAGGGGGCGAAACGAACGGGGCCACCGGGGAGCGGTCGCGCCGCTCCCCGATGGCCCCGACGACGGGCCGGACCCCTAGAAGGTGAGGTTCCAGGCGTCGATCTTGCCGGTGTCGGCGTTGGCGTTGTCGTTCACACGGAGCTTCCAGACGCCGCCCGCGACCTCCGGGGAGGCGTCCACGGTGAAGGTCTGGACGATGTTGTCCGTGCCGCCGCCCGCCCGGTTGGACAGGGTGTAGACGCTTCCGTCGGGTGCGACCAGGTCGACCTTCAGGTCACCGATGTAGGTGTGCTTGATGTCCACGCCCACCTTGAGGGTGGCCGGCGCGTTGCCGCTCACCCCGCTGACGGTGATCGGGCTCTCCACGGTCGCGTTGTCGTTGATCGCGAAGTCCGCCGTGTTCTCGAAGTACTTGCCGGTCGGCGGAGTGGAGCCGCCGACCGCCTTCAGCGCGTCGACCTGGCCCTCGCCGAAGAAGGCGTTGTTGGCGGTGGTCCCGGTGCAGCGGCTGTCGGAGGGGCAGGGCACGTCGTTGGCCTGGGTGGCCAGCTTGTCGCGCAACTGGGCCGGGGTGATGCCCGGGTTGGCGCTCGCGAGGAGTGCGGCGACGCCCACGACGTGCGGAGTGGCCATCGACGTACCGCTCTTAGTGCCGTACTTGCCGCCCGGAAGGGTGGAGTAGACGTCGCTGCCCGGGGCCGCGACGTCGATGACGCCCGCGCCGAAGTTGGAGAACGAGGCCTTCGTGGTGCCCGTACCGTTCGCCGCGACCGTGACCACGCCCGGGAGTTCGGTCGGGATGTCGAGGCAGGCGTTGGTGATGGTCCGGGTGGTCGGCGTCGAGTCGTTCGGGCTCGCCGAGTCCGTGGTCTTGTGGGCGAGGTCGTAGTTCTCGTTGCCCGCCGCGGCGACCTGGAGCGAGCCCTTGCCCTCGGCGTACTCCTGGGCGCGCTTGACGCCCTCGATGATGGCGGCCTGGTCGATGTTGTCGGGGCAGTTGAACTGCCACGGGTCCGTGTAGTAGCTGTTGTTGGTGACCTTGAAGCCGTGGTCACCGGCCCAGACGAAGCCGCAGATGGTGTTCTCGGCGAAGAAGAACGAGTTGCCCGGCTCGGCGACGCGGACCGCGGAGATCTTCACACCGGGTGCCACGCCGACGACGCCCTTGCCGTTCTTGGCGGCGGCGATGGTGCCCGCGACGTGCGTGCCGTGGGTGTCCACGTCACGCCAGGCGCCGGCGCGGGTGTCCGGCTTGCCGTAGGCGCAGGAGACGGAGTCGGCCGCGTTGAAGTTCGGCGCCAGGTCCTGGTGCTGGTCGTCCACACCGGTGTCCAGGATGCCGACCTTCACGGAGGCCGAACCGGGGTTGACGGCCCAGGCCTGGTCCGCCTTGATCTGGCTCATGTCCGCGCGGACGGGCTCGCCGGTGCCGGTCGCCGACTGCGCCGGGTTGGCGGGCAGGGCCGGGTTGTAGGCGTCGGCCGGAACGTCCGAGGTCCGGGTGGCGCCGACCTTCTGGACGCCGCTGACCCCGCGCATCGTGGACGCGAAGGAGGCGGACGCCGAGTGGGCCACGATCACGCCGATGGCGTCGAAGTTCGAGAACACCGTGCCACCGTTGGCCGCCACGGCCGAGCGGACGGCCGAGCTGTCACCGGGAGCGGTGATCACGAGGTAGGCACGGGTGCCGGCAGCCCAGGTCGCACTCTGGGAAGCCGGGGCCGCGGCCCGGGGAGCCGGGGCGGGGGCCCCGGACGAGGTCACGGGAGCCGTGCCGGCGAGCGCGGCGGGGGCTCCGAAGGTCAGTGCGGCGCCGAGGGCGGCGGCCAGCACGAGGGTACGTCGAGGTCGGCTGGATATGTGGGGTATCAATGCGTCCTCCGAAGGGCCCGGTGGTGCTGGTGGTACCTACCGGGCCGTACGAAACGAGTGGTGGACGCAAGATGTCAGACGCGTGCCCCTCTGCGGAAGTACCTTTCACCGCACGCCGGTTCTCGGATGGGTGGCTGAAAATCGCCTATCAGCCCGGGGTGTCGGCGCCGACCGGGCGGGGCACCGTGGGGGGAGAGCCCTGCCCGGCCGGTCCGGCGCGCGTACCGGCGTGTGCCGTTCTAGACCGGTACGCCGTCCTTGCCCCCGGCCGGCTGCCCGGGCATCGGGGCGGACCGCGCGTCCTCGTGGCCCGCGTCGCCGCCGCCCTGCGGGGTCTCGCCGCCGTGCCCGTCGTCCGTCAGCGTCGCCTCGTCGAACGGAAGCCGCCCGGCGAGGACTTCGGTGGCCCGGCCGCGGTCGAACTCCTTGGTCCAGGTCCCGATCAGTACGGTCGCCACCGCGTTCCCCGCGAAGTTCGTCAGCGCCCGCGCCTCGCTCATGAACCGGTCGATGCCCACGATCAGGCCGACGCCGTCGACCAGTTCGGGCCGGTGCGACTGGAGGCCGCCCGCCAGGGTGGCCAGGCCGGCGCCGGTCACCCCGGCGGCCCCCTTCGAGGCGATGATCATGAACAGCAGTAGCGAGATCTGCTCGCCCAGCGCCAACGGCTTGCCCATCGCCTCCGCGATGAAGAGCGAGGACATCGTCAGGTAGATCGCGGTGCCGTCCAGGTTGAAGGAGTACCCCGTCGGCACCGTGATCCCGACCACCGGCCGGGACACGCCCAGGTGCTCCATCTTCGCGATCAGCCGCGGCAGCGCCGACTCCGAGGAGGAGGTGGACAGGATGAGCAGGAACTCGCGGCCCAGGTAGCGCAGCAGCGCGAAGACGCTGACGCCCGTGCACAGCCGCAGGAGGGTGCCGAGGACCACGATCACGAAGAGCAGGCAGGTGGTGTAGAAGCCGATCATGATGACCGCGAGGGACTTCAGCGCGTCGACGCCGGTCGCGCCGACCACCGCCGCCATCGCCCCGAACGCGCCCACCGGCGCCGCCCACATGATCATCGCGAGCACCCGGAAGACCAGCTTCTGCAAGTGCCCGACCCCGCGCAGCACCGGCTCGCCCGCCGTCCCCAGCGCTTGCAGCGCGAACCCGCACAGCAGCGCCACCAGCAGCGTCTGGAGCACCTCGCCCCCGGTGAAGGCCGACACCATCGTCTTGGGAATGATCCCCAGCAGGAACTCGGTGGTGTCCTGAGCCCCGCCCGCCTTTGCCTGCGCCTCGCCCGCGCCCCGCACGGCCTCGGTCAGGTGCAGCCCCCTGCCCGGCTCCAGCAGGTTGCCCACCAGCAGCCCGATGGCGAGGGCGACCGTGGACATCACCATGAAGTACCCGAGCGCGAGCCCGCCGACGGCGCCCACCTTGGCGGCCTTGCGGACCGAGCCGATGCCCAGCACGATCGTGCAGAAGATCACCGGCGAGATCATCATCTTGATCAGATTCACGAAGCCCGTGCCCAGCGGCTTCAGCTCGACCGCAGTGCCGGGCGCGGCCAGGCCCGTCACGATGCCGAGCACCACCGCGATGATGACCGCGATGTAGAGATAATGGGTTCTGTCGCGCCTGGCGGCCACGTCGCCTCCTGAAGATGAATACGTCCCGCGCCGACCATCGCCCAGCCTGTGACCCCGGTCACCCTTGCGTTCATTGAGTTCACGGCCGGGTGCACACTGAGCGTCATGTTCCGTTTCCCCCGTCCGCGCAGCCTCGCGGGTCAGCTCTTCGCCATGCAGGTGGTGCTGGTCGCGCTGGTCGTCGCCGGATGCGCGGTCTTCGCGTACGCCACCGCGCGCCGCCAGGCCGAGGAGGCGGCCGGGCGCCAGGCGGGCGCGGCGGCCCGCGCGGTCGCGGACTCGCCCTCCGTGCGGGAGGCGGTCGGCGGGGCCGACCCCTCCGCCGCGCTCCAGCCCTACGCGGAGCGGGTGCGCGCCGACACGGGCGTCGACTTCGTGACGATCATGTCCCCGGACGGACGCCGCTGGACCCACCCCGATCCGCGCCGGATCGGCGAGCGCTTCCTGGGCAACACGGCGGCCGCCCTGCGTGGCGAGACCTTCAGCGAGACCTACACCGGCACCCTCGGCCCGTCCATCCGGGTGGTCACCCCGGTCACCGCCGACGGCCGGGTGATCGCCCTGGTCAGCGCGGGGATCACGGTCCGCGCCATCAGTGACCGGCTCGGCGGCCAGCTGGCCGCCCTCGCCTGGGTCGCGGCCGGCGCCCTGGCGCTCGGCGGCGCGGGCACGTACGTCGTCAACGCCCGGCTGCGCCGCCACACCCACGGCATGAACGCGGCCGAGCTGAGCCGGATGCACGACTACCACCAGGCGGCCCTGCACGCCGTCCGCGAAGGCCTGCTGATGCTCGACGGGCAGCGCAGGGTCACCCTCATCAACGACGCGGCCCGCGAACTCCTCGGCCTGCGCGGCGAGGTGCGGGGCCGGGGCGTGGACGCGCTCGGCCTGCCCGCACCGCTGACCGGAGCCCTGCTCGCCGACCGCCCCCGGGTCGACGAGGTGCACCTGAGCGCCGACCGGGTCCTCGTCGTGAACAGCTCACCGGTGGCGGGCGGCGGCCGGCACGGCACCGTCGTCACCCTGCGTGACCACACCGACCTCCAGTCGCTGACCGGCGAGCTGGACCACGAGCGCGGTTTCACGGAGGCGCTGCGCTCGCAGGCCCACGAGGCGGCCAACCGCCTGCACACCGTCGTGTCCCTGATCGAACTCGGCCGCACGGACGAGGCGGTGGACTTCGCGACCGCCGAACTGGAGCTGGCCCAGGCCCTCACCGACGAGGTGGTCACCGCCGTGGGCGAACCCGTCCTGGTCGCCCTGCTGCTGGGCAAGGCGGCCCAGGCGCACGAACGCGGCGTCGAACTCGTGGTCACGCACGACAGCGCACCGCCGGCCGCCGCGGCCGGCGTGCCCCCGGCCCGGGACCTGGTCACGGTGCTGGGCAACCTCATCGACAACGCCGTGGACGCCCTGACGGGCACCGCCGGAGGGCGGGTCCGGGTGACCGTCCGCGCCGCCGACGGGGAACTGCTGCTGCGCGTCGCCGACAACGGGCCCGGACTGCCCGCCGGCGCCGACGTGTTCCGGCGCGGCTGGTCGGGCAAGGGGGCGGGGCGCGGCCTCGGCCTCGCGCTGGTGCGCCAGGCCGCGCACCGGCACGGCGGCAGCGTGAGCGCCGCCGATGTGCCGGGCGGGGGCGCGGAGTTCACCGTACGGCTGCCGCTCGCGCCGCTCGTGCCGCATTCGCCGCAGGCCCCGGGGGTGCGGGGATGAGCGGCGAGGACGCGCGGGTGCGGGTGCTGGTGGTCGAGGACGACCCCGTCGCCGCCGCCGCGCACGCCCTGTACGTCGGCCGGGTGCCCGGCTTCACCGCCGTCGGCGCGGTCCACACGCTGTCGGCGGCGACCCGCGCCCTGGAGCGGACCCGGGTCGACCTGCTGCTGCTCGACCTCGGCCTGCCCGACGGGAACGGACTGCGCTTCGCGCGCGGTCTGCGCGCCGCCGGGCACCCGGTGGACGTGATCGTCGTGACCTCGGCGCGCGACCTGGCGGTGGTCCGCGAGAGCGTCTCGCTGGGGGTGGTGCAGTACGTGCTGAAGCCCTTCGCCTTCCCGACCCTGCGCGAACGGCTGCTGCGCTACGCCGAGTTCCGCGGCGCCGCCGGCGAGGCGGCGGGACAGGACGACGTGGACCGGGCGCTCGCCACACTGCGGGCGCCCCGGCCCGCCGAGCTGCCCAAGGGCCTGAGCGCGCCCACCCTGGACCGGCTCGCCGCGCTGCTGCGGGCGGCCCCCGAAGGGCTGACGGCGGCAGCGGCGGCCGCGGCGGCGGGCACCTCCCGGATCACCGCCCGGCGCTACCTGGAGCACCTGGTGGACACCGGGCGGGCGGCCCGCACGCCCCGGTACGGCCAGGTCGGCCGCCCCGAACTGCACTACCGCTGGCTGGCCGCCGACGATCAGGGCGCGACGGGCTCCACGTCGAAGGTGTAGAACTTCCGGTGGTCGAGCATGTCCGCGGGGGTCACGTCGTTCCACGGCCGCATCGTGTCGTGCAGGTCCACCACGTCCGGAGTGCCCGCGGCGGGCAGGTAGGGCGACCGCGGGTGCCGGGCCTGCCACTCGGCCCAGAGCTTGTCGATGTAGGCGTGGTGCATCCAGAACACCGGGTCGTTGGGCGAGGCCCCGGTGCCCATCTGGCCGCCCACCCACACGTGCACGCGGTTGTGCAGGTTGGGGCCGCGCCAGCCCTCCAGGTGGTTGCGGAAGCCGCTGGAGGAACTGTTCCACGGCGCCGAGTCGTAGACGGACAGGGCCAGTACGGACTCCACCTCGGCCTTCGTCGGCAGCTCGGCCACGCCGGTGCCGAGCGCGCGGCGCAGGTACTCGCGCCCGTCGACGCGGACGGCGAGCGGCCACTTGCCGGCGGAGTGGGCGAAGGGGCCGTCCATGACCTGCCCGTCGCGCGCCCGGCCGGTGCCGCCGAGGAAGTCGGCGGCCCACAGCGAGGAGCGGGGGGTGCGGTCGGTGGTCCAGTCCCAGTAGGGGAGGGCGACGGCCGGGTCGATCCGCTGCAGGGCCGTCTCGAACTCGATGAGGAAGCGGCGGTGCCAGGGCAGGAAGGAGGGGGAGCGGTGGCCCACCCGGTCACCGCTGTCCGTGTCGCCCATGATGAAGCCGTTGTGCGTGGTGACGAACCGGTCGTAGCCGCCGGTGCGCTTGAGTTCGACCAGCGCCGAGGTGAAGGCGCGCTTCTCGGCGGGGGTCAGGGTCGCCTGGTTCTTGCGCACGGTCATCACATGCCGCCCATCGGGACGAGGGCGGCGCCCTGGAGTTCGCGCACGGCGGCGCGGGCGAGGGAGGGCAGGTCGGGGAAGGTCTCGTAGTGGTTGACGACGCTGATCCAGCTGGAGTCGGCGTTGCGCATCACGTGGAGTTCGGCGCCGTCTATCCGGACGGTCGGGAGGCCGGGGGCGTGGTGGCCGCCGTGGTGGTCCCCGCCCTGGGCGGGGGTTATCCGGATCCGGCGGCCCTGGTAGACCTCGTCGAGGGTGTCGCCCGCGCGGGGTGCGGGCACGGTCGCGGCGGCGGGCAGGGTGGCGGCGTGCGCGGTGGCGGCGAGGCCGAGCAGGGTGAGTGCGCCGGCAGAGGTCCCGAGGACCCGGCGGCGGCTGATCTGGTTCATGGGAGGAAGGATGATCACGGGCGCGCGGGCCGCTCAACCGGTTGGCCGTGATCAGGACATCTGCCGATAAGTTGCGCAGAAAACCATATGGGGGATCTTCCCGTACGTGCGGGATCCGCGGGCCGGAACGAGAAGATCGCCCGTTCCGACCCTAGGTGAGCGCAAGTTCTTCTGGCATATGTGATGACTATGTGAAGGGTCACACTGCGGAGTCGACCGGAAGCGTTCGGTCGAACCGCTCTGCGTGCGCCGTCCCGCCCGCCTCCCGGCCGCTCCGCATGGGGCGCCCGTATAGTCCCGATATGGCACTTCATGAGATGAAGGACGCGCCCACCGGAGCGCCCCGCACGAGGGACGACCACACCGACGACGTCGCCACGGACGTGTTCGCGTCTCCGCTCAGCGGCCAGGTGCTGCCCAAGTACCGGATGCCGGAAGAGCACTCGCCGACGGAGGTCGTGTACTCGCTGCTCCACAACGAGCTGCTCCTGGACGGCAACGCGGCCCAGAACCTGGCCACCTTCTGCACCACCTGGTCGGACGACGGCGTGCGCCGCCTGATGGGCGAGTGCATCGACAAGAACATGATCGACAAGGACGAGTACCCGCAGACCGCCGAGATCGAGGCGCGCTGCGTCAACATCCTTGCCGACCTGTGGAACGCCCCGCCCGGAGGCGCCGCGACCGGCTGCTCGACCACCGGCTCCAGCGAGGCCGCGATGCTCGGCGGCCTCGCCCTCAAATGGCGCTGGCGCGCCCGCCGCCGCGCCGAGGGCAAACCGGCCGACCGCCCGAACCTGGTGTGCGGACCGGTTCAGATCTGCTGGGAGAAGTTCGCCCGGTACTTCGACGTGGAACTGCGCCAGGTGCCGCTGGAACCCGGCGCCACCGGCCTGCGCCCCCACCAGCTCGCCGCGTACGTCGACGAGAACACCATCGGCGTCGTCGCCATCCTCGGCGTCACCTACACCTGCGACTACGAGCCGGTCGCCGAGATCGCCGCCGAACTCGACCGGATCCAGGCCGAGCACGGCTGGGACGTCCCCGTCCACGTCGACGCGGCCAGCGGCGGCTTCGTCGCCCCCTTCCTGCACCCCGACGTCGTCTGGGACTTCCGGCTGCCCCGCGTGGCCTCCGTCAACACCTCGGGCCACAAGTACGGACTCGCGCCGCTGGGCGTCGGCTGGATCGTCTGGCGCACCGCCGACCTGCTCCCCGCGGAACTCGTCTTCACGGTGGACTACCTCGGCGGCGACATGCCGACCTTCGCCCTCAACTTCTCCCGCCCCGGCGGCGAGATCATCGCCCAGTACTACCTCTTCCTGCGGCTGGGCCGCGGCGGCTACCGGCGCGTCCAGCAGGCCTGCGCCGACACCGCCGGCTACCTGGCCCGCCAGATCCGCGACATGGGCCCCTTCACCCTCCTGTACGACGGCCAGGGCGGCCTGCCCGCCGTCTGCTACGCCCTCACCGACCCGGGAGCGAGCGGCTTCACCCTGTACGACCTCTCCGACCGGCTGCGGATGCGGGGCTGGCAGGTGCCGTCCTACCCGCTGCCCGCCGACCGCGGCGAGACGGTCGTGCAGCGCGTGCTGATCCGGCACGGGGTGACCCGCGATCAGATCGCCCTGCTGGTGGGGGACCTGCGCCGGGCCGTGGAGCACCTGACGAAGGCGCCGCCGACCGCCGCCCCCACCCCGCAACCGGGCTTCCACCACTGACGCACCGCCGACGCGCACCGGGCACGCGCAGGCCGGGCGCGGTCGCCACCGGCGGACCGGCCGGCGCCGCCGCGCACGGATGAACTTCGCCGCCGCCCGGCGCGGGCTGCGCCGGGGGCGGGGCCGGGGCACGGACCGTGGGACACATGATCCGACCCCCCGTGCGCGGCGCCCGTACCGCCCGCGATGGCGTGCCCCCCGTCCGCGTCACCGCGCTCACCGCCCTCGCCGTCGCCCTCGTGCTCTGCGGCCCGGGGGCGGCCCCGGCCGGGGCGCGCGGCGGCCCGGGGGCGTCGCCCGGCCCCGCCGCGCCCCGGGCCCTGACCCCGCGGGTGCTGCCCGACCGCGGGCCGCCCCGGCGGGCCCCCGAGGTGTTCCGGGGCGAAGGCTTCGACGCCTGCACGGCGCCCTCGGAGGCGGCCATGCGGGCCTGGTGGGACCACAGCCCGTACGGGGCCGTCGGCATCTACACCAGCGGCAGCCAGCGGCACTGCGCGCAGCCGCGGCTCACCGCCGAGTGGGTCCGCCGGGTGCAGGCCATGGGCTGGCGGCTGGTCCCGGTCCACATCGGACGGCAGGCGCCCTGCACGGAGTACGCGCACAAGCCCCGCAGGATCGATCCGGCGCGGGCGGTCGAACAGGGCCGCGAGGAGGCCGCCGAGGCGCTGGCCGCACTGCGGGCGCTGGGCCTCGGCGACGGCACGCCGGTGTACCTGGACATCGAGGCCTACCGCTCCGCCGACCCGGGCTGCGCGCGGGCGGTGGTCGACTTCGCCAGCGGCTGGACCCAGCGCCTGCACCGGGCCGGGCACCGCGCGGGGTACTACTCCAGCCTCGGCTCCGGCCTCGCCGACCTGGCCGTCGCGGCCCGGTCCGGCACCTCGCCGCTGCCGGACGCGGTCTGGTACGCGCGCTGGGACCACCGCGCGGACACCGCCGACAGCGGCGCCCTGGCCGCCGGGCTGTGGCCGGGCCACCGGCGGATCCACCAGTACCGAGGCAACGTGCGCGAGACCCACGGCGGGGTGACCCTCACCATCGACCGCAACCTCCTCGACGCCCCGGTCGCGGCCGCGCCCACCCGCAGGCACGGCTGACCGGCCGCCCCGGTGTCCCCGCGGACGGCGCCCTGCGGCGCGGTCCCGCGGAGGTCAGGGCCGGCGGCAGGTGCCCTGCCCGGCCAGCCACCGGGCGGCGGCCTTGACCACCTCGTCGCGGTCCGTACCGATGCCGGCGCGGGAGGCGGGCACTTCTTCATCGGGCGGGATCGCCCCGTCGTAGGTCCGGCCGGTGCGGTCGGCGTCCAGCTCCGTGGTGAGGTTGATGACCGCGCCGTCGGAGAGCGGGAAACCGTCGTTGCCCGTGGGTACGCCGTAGGTGCTCGTTCCGAAGGTCCGGGTGTCCGGGCGCCCCTTGAAGGCGATGAGGAGGGCCTCCGCCGCACTGGCGGTGCCGCCGTCGGTCAGCACGGCGACCGGGGGGTCCGGCGTCCCGAGCGGATCGGCTGGCCCCCAGGGCGATTCCTCACCGTTGAGGCGCGGCCTGCGGTTCTCGACGGACCACGGCGTGGCGGCGCCGTCCGCGGTGACGAACGCGCCCACCTTCCCCTCACCGAGCAGCGGTGCGGCGACGGCGAACATCGGCCAGACGTTGCCGCCGGTGTTCTGCCGCAGGTCGAGCATCCAGCCGCAGGCCCCGCCCTCCCGCTCCGCCTCCCCGACCGCCGCACGGCCCTGGCGCACGTAGCGGTCCAGGGTCTCGTCGGCCCCGCCCACGGCCGGCAGCGCGAGGTACCCCACCGCGCCGGGGAGGCGGCGGCCGGTCAGACCGGTGAACGTGTCCTCGGTCCGCTGCCGGGAGATGGCCGCCTCGGTGCCGGTCAGGAACGTGCTGTGGTGGTCCCCGAGTTCCGCGAGCGCCTCCGTGATCACGGCGTAGGTGTCCGACGGGGTGCGCGCCCCCTCGGCCCGGGCGAAGGCCGTCCGCCGCAGGCGCGGCCAGTCGACCTGGTTCCGGCGCACGGAACGGGCCTCCATCACGTCCAGCGCGGCGGCGAGGTAGGCCCGCGCGCTCTGCGGCGCCTGCCGGCCGGCGGAACCGGACGCGCTCCAGCCGTCCCCGGCCACGAGCAGGACGACCGCCAGGAACGCCGGGGCGGCGCGCCAGCGGCGTACCGCGGACCGCACGCCGGTCCACCGTGGCGAGGACCTCGTCGGGGTCATGCCGGACCGCCTCCCTGGGCTGCGCGTACGGCGGGCGGACGCCCGGCACGGCGGCGGTCCACGTCCACCCGGTTGTGCGGGGGACCCGCCGGAAGATCATCTTCGCGAGCGAACGGCCCCGGCACAAGGGGCGGCCGCCCCCTCGGCGGTGCGCCGACGGGCGGGCGCGGCGGTCAGGAGGCCCAGCGCATCCCCAGTTCCGACAGGGCCGCGCGCCGCTCCGGGGTCAGGGCGGCCGCCCGGGAGCGCTGGTTGGCGATCCAGGACCCCAGCCGGAGCTGCTCACCGCCCAGGGGCTCCACATGGGTGCGCGGCACGCGCAGGTGGCCCTCCCGTTCCCGGAAGCGGCGGGCGGCGGCCAGGTTCGCCGCCCACGCGTCGGCGTGCGCCCGGCGCGGCCGGGGGCGTTCGGACTCCTCGGCCGGGCCCGTCCCCAGCGTGTGCTCCAGCAGCCACCGCTGCGCGCCGGTCAGCCGGTCCCAGCCCAGGCGCTGCGTCCGCAGCCACTGCCCGAGGTCCTCGCCCTGTACGAGCGCCTCGCCGGGGCCCGTCGGCAGTGTCCCGCCCGCCTCCAGCCGCATGCGGGTCAGCCGGTAGGCGCGCTGCCAGGAGATGTCCCAGTCCGGACACCACCCCGGATCGATGTCGTCCAGGGCCTCGCGGCGCTCCGGCGACAGGGCGCCCGGGCCTTCGCGGCGGGCCGCGGCGCGCTGGTTCTTGACCCAGACGCCGACCGGGTGCCCCTCCCAGGTCGCCTCCACCGGCGGCAGCAGGTGGCCGTGCGCCGCGGCCCATGCGCGGGCCGCCGACAGCCCCTCCTCGAAGGCCACGTCGAAGGCGCTCCACACCATTCCGAGCGCGTCCAGTTCCGCCGTCCGCTGCCGACCCAGCGCGCCCCGGCGGTACGCGCGGCGGGCGTCCGAGATCCACTGCCCGAGCGGGAACCGGGCGAGCCCGGGCGGCCAGCCGTCTCCCGACGGCGCCTTGAACCCGAAGGGCACCTTCAGGTCCCCGGCCGCGGCCGCGTAGACGGCGGCGGCCGCCAGCCCGCGCCGCCAGTGCTCGTGCTCGGGGTGCAGCACCCGCAGCCGGACGAAGGCGGCCAGCAGCGCCGGATCGCGGGGCGTGGAGAAGCTCAGCAGGGCCCGGGCCGCCGCGCCGGGAGCGCCCGGCGCTCCGGCCGCCGCCGGGGGCGCGGGCGTCCGGCTCGGCCGCTGCGGCTGGGCCAGCGACTCCACCAGCCTGCTGTCGTGCGCCCGCAGCGCCTCCAGCAGCCGCGCCAGGCTCCCGTACGCCCGCGAGGTCAGCATCGTCTCCGGCGTCTCGCCCGGCTCCAGCAGGACCGGCACCACCAGCGAGGCGACCTTCCCCTCCCCGGGCCGGATCCGCAGCGCCCGGCCCACGGCCTGCACGAGGTCCGGCATCGAGTCGCGCACGTCCGCCCAGAACACGGAGTCGCACTCCTTGGTGTCGACGCCCTCGCCCAGCACCCGGACACTGCCGAGGAACGCCTTCTCCGCGATCCGGTCGGCCGCGAAGGCGTCCAGGACCCGCCGCCGGTGCGCCGCCGGGTGCTGGCCGCCCAGCCAGTCCGCCCACACCGTGCGCGGGTACACCGGACGGGGCGCCCGACTGGTCATCCGCAGCCGGGCCGCGACCGCGGGCAGGCCCGCCGCGAACGCCTCGGCCTCCCGGGTCAGGTGGTGGAAGACCAGGGTCCGCCGGAAGCCCTGCTCGGCGGCCGCCTTGACCAGCGCGGTCTGGAGCGCGGCCAGCCGGGCGCCGCGCACCGCGTCGGAGCGCCCTTCCGGGCCGAGCAGCACCGCCGCCTGGAACTCCGGGTCGCTGACGTCCACGCAGACCACCTGGTACGGCGCGCAGATGCCCCGGTCGATGGCCTCGGACAGGGACAGCGTGTGGCAGCGCGCGCCGAACGGGCCGTCCGGATCGTCCTCCATCGAGGCGACCAGCGCCCCGCCGGGCGCGCGGCCGACGGCGCTCCGATGCCCGGAGGCGGCCCGTGACTCCGCGGGGCCCTGCGGCCCCTCCGCTTCCTCGGACCCCCCGAAGGCGGGGGAGACGCGCAGGTCACCGGTGGTCTCGGGGTCCTGCCAGATCCGGGGCGTGGCGGTCATGTACAGCCGGCGGACCGCCGGGATCCGCGCGTTGTCGTGCACCACCGCCCACGGCTTGCCGATCCGCCCGGACGTGCGGTGGGCCTCGTCGACCACGACCAGGTCCCAGGCCGGCAGCCCGGCCTGGTGGGCCCGTTCGACGATGCCGAGGCCGAGGGAGGCGTAGGTGGCGAAGACCGTCACCCGTGACACCGGGCGGCACCATGCGGCGATCCGCTCCGGATCGGTGGTGCTGGGCACGCCCGCCTCCGGCCCTCGCAGCGAGCACACGGCGAGGAAGCGACCGGTACGGCCGCCGTCGCGCCAGGCGGCGACGCTCTGCACGAGCAGGTCGAGCGAGGGCACCAGGACCAGTACCCGCCCCGCCCCCAGCGCCTCGGCGGAGCGGACGGCCACCAGCGACTTCCCGGATCCGGTGGCCATGATCACCTGGGTGCGCAGCCCGGCCTCCGGGGGCTGCCCGCCCGGGGGCAGCTCCAGTGCCCGCACGACGGCGTCGACGGCCTCGCGCTGATGCGGACGCAGGACCTTCCTCGCCATCCGGTGTACTCCGCTCGCCCCGTCTGATCAGCCGATTCGGCTCCTGTGACTATCCTGCCCCGAAATTGAAGCATTCAGGGCCGACGCGGGGTGTGTCATCGAGCGGTCCTTGAGCGGACGGCCGCGCTCCGGCCGGACGGCGCTGCGCGGACGCGGGCGGCGCCCCGTGCCGCGGAACGCTCCGGGACGCGGGCGAGCGCGTCCCGCCGGCGCCGGCCGGGGAGCGTCAGGGCTGCTGCGGAACGTCAGCGGGCGCCGAAGTCCTGGGTCCACCACGGACCGCCCGCCCCCTGGCGGACGCCGACCCCGAGGTCCTTGAACGAGCAGTTGAGGATGTTCGCGCGGTGCCCCGGGCTCTTCATCCAGGAGTCCATGACGGAGGCGGGCGTCTGCTGGCCCATCGCGATGTTCTCGCCGTACGTCGACCAGCGGTACCCGGCGGCGGTGATCCGCTTGCCCGGGTCGGCGCCGTCGGGGTTGCTGTGCGCGAAGAAGTCCCGGTCCGCCATGTCGTCCGAGTGGTCCTGCGCGGCGGCGCGCAGCTGCGCGTCGTCCTTGACCGGGCCGCAGCCCGCGGCCGCACGCTCCTGGTTGACCAGCGCGATCACCTGGGCCACGGTCCCCTGCGGCGCGGCGGCCGCCGGACGCGGAGCCGAGGATTTCGGGGTCGGCTTCGCGCTCGCGCTCGCCGAGGCCGAAGTCGATGCGGAGGCCGAGGCGGAAGCGGAGGAGGACGCCGACGCCGAGGGAGAGGGCGAGGCGGACGCAGAGGCGGAGGCCGACGGAGAACCCGAAGCGGAGGCGGAGGGGACGACCGCCCCCGTCGTGGAGAGCGCGGCCAGCGGCGCGCCGGGAGCGGCGGCGGTCGTCCCGGTCTCGCCCGAGCCGGGCAGCGCGCCCCCGAGGTACAGCGCCCCACCACCGGCCATACAGGCAACGACCACACCGCCCGCGATGACCCTGCGGCGCGTGCGCCGCCGCTTGCGGGACGCACCGCGGCCCGCGTCATGGCGCGCACCGGCCGCGTGCGCCCCCGGGCCCTTCGCGGCGCCGGGGGAGGGAGCGTCGTACGCGAACGCGGCCGGAACCGTGCTCGCCTGGCGGACCGCGGCCAGCACCGCCGCCGACACGGGGACCAGCGCCAGCCCGGCCAGCAGCCCCTCCGCCGGGACGAGGCCGTTCCACAGGCCCGCGCAGCGCACGCACTCCCGCGCGTGCCGCGCTATTCGCTTGCGCCACAGCGCCGACGGCAGCCCGTCCCAGCCGGCCGCCACGGCGCGCAGGGCCTCACACGGCGGCTGGGCGTCCAGCGCCCGCTCGACCACCCGCGCGGACTCCAGCTGCGCCTTCATCCGCTGCACGCGGACCGCGGTGTGCTGCGGGGACAGCTCCAGCGCCGCCGCGACCTCCGCCCGGGTGAGTTCCCCCGCGCACTCCAGCCACCACAGCGACAGCAGCGCCCGGTCGTCCGGCTCCAGCCAGCGCGTGGCCCGTGCCGTCTCGCGCCGCTGCCCGGTGAGGTTCAGCTGGACGACGGTCAGGTCCACGAAGTCGGCGCCGGGATCGGCCAGTTCCCGCGCCGCCTCCAGCCCGCTCGCGTCGGGTCCGGTGCTGCGGGCCTGCCAGTGCGCCCGTACCCGGTTCATCGCGATCGCCACCAGCCACGACCGGAAGCTCTCGTCGGAGCGCAGCCCGCCCAGGCCGTCGAGGGCGCGCAGCATGGTGTCCTGGACCACGTCGTCCACGTCTACGGAGCCGTTCAGGGCCCGGCCGACGATGTTGTAGACGAGCGGCAGGTGCGCGCCGACGAGTTCGTCCTGCGCCCCCGGATCGCCCGCGCGGGCGGCCGACACCAGCGCTGCGATGTGCTGAGTACTCATGTGATGATCCCTGTCCGTACCGGCGGTCGATGGTGCCCAATACCTGGGAGACCGCCGAGCGGGGCCCCGATAACACTTATCGGTGAGCACTCTCTCGCACAAGGGGGCGGGGGGCGCACGGGGGGCCGATGGAAGGGGCCGACGGAGGGACCCCGGGGCCGGCCGCGCGGCCGGTCGGGGGACCCTCTCCCGGGGCGGGGGCCGGTGCCGGACGGGTGTCGGTTCGCGCCACCCGGGGCCCCCGCCGGCCGTCGGGTCAGTGGCCGCGCAGCCCCCGGTCCACGGCCGTCATCAGCTCGCCGTCCGCCGTGTCGCCGTCCAGCGACCAGAACATCGCGCCGCCGAGGCCGTGCTCGCGGATGTACGCCGTCTTGGTGCGCAGCACCTGCGGGTCGTCGTAGGTCCACAGCGTCGTGCCGTCGAAGAGCCACGCGCTGCCCGCCCGGCGGTCCCGGTGCAGGGTGTACGCGCCGGAGTCGGCCAGCTTCCTCAGCGCCTTGTAGTCCTCGTACCCGGCGGACCACGTCGCGGGCGCCGGCCCGGTCGCCGGGCGGCCCATGCCGTCGCCGCCGCCGGTGACCCCGGTCCAGCCCTGACCGTAGAAAGGCATGCCCATGACCAGCTTGCCCGCGGGTGCCCCGCGCCGCAGCCACGCGTCCACCGTCCCGTCGACGCTGAAGTCGTTCCGCGCGTACAGGGCCGACTGCTGGGCGGTGGTCTTCTCGCCGGAGACGTGGAAGTCGTAACCCTGGAGCGTGACGAAGTCCAGGTTCCGCATGATCTTCGGGACCTCGAAGCCCGCGTCGATCTTGGCGGGGGCGGTCGGGACGAAGGCGGTCAGCTGGTACTTCTTCTTCTGGGTCCGCCCGTAGGCGTCGAGCTGGGTACGGAACTCCTGGACCAGCGCCGTGAAGTTGCGCCTGTCCTCCGGGCGGTGGGTGGTGTCGGTGTCCCCGGCCGACCCCGGCCACTCCCAGTCGAGGTCGATCCCGTCGAAGAGGCCCGCGGCCGCGCCCGCGCCGCCGCGGGCACCGTCCTGCGGCAGATTGCCCTTGATGTAGAGGTCGATGCAGGACGCGACGAGCGCCTTGCGCGAGGCGGGTGTCCGGGCGGCGTCCGAGAAGTGCGTGGACCAGCTCCAACCGCCCAGGGAGATCTGTGCCTTGAGGCCCGGATGCCGGGCCTTCAGCTCGCGCAGCTGGTTGAAATTGCCGGCGAGCGGCTGGTCCCAGGTGTCGGCCACGCCGTCGACCGAGCCCGCGGCGTCGAGCGGACGGCCGTAGTCCGCCCAGGCGTCGGCCTCGCCGGGGACGTTGCCGGTGAAGCACGTGCCGTCCGCGCCGATGTTGCCGAAGGCGTAGTTGACGTGGGTGAGCTTGGCGGCGGCGCCGCCCGTTTCGAGGTTCTTGACCTGGAAGTCGCGTCCGTAGACGCCCCATTGGGTGAAGTATCCGACGCGGTGGTAGGCGCGTCCGTGACCGGAGCCGCCCTCGGAAGGGGCGGTGGCGGCTCCTGCGGCGGGCGCGATGGCCGCCAGGAGGGACAGGGAACAGGCGGCGGCGGCCAGCCTGCCGAGCGTACTGCGGCGCATGGGCTTCCTTTGCGGATGCGGGGAGTGGTGCTCCTGAGCCGTGCTGTGCGCGTGCTGTGCATCCGGAAGCTATTGGTCTGGACCAGAGTGGTCAAGGGGGCGGGCGGCCGATGTGGTCAAGGGCGCGGGTGGCGGGCGTGGTCAGGGGTGCAGGTGGCGTACGTGCCGCGGGGTCGGGCGGCCGGCGGTCCGGCTCAGGGCAGGCTCCACTGGCCGATGTCGTCGGCGGACCCGCTGTTCAGTGCGAACTGCACGGCCGAGGCGCGGGCGTCCTGCGGCAGTTCGAAGGTGACGCAGCCGGTGGCGGAGTCGCCGGGCGCCAGGGACCGTCCTTCGGGGAACTCGGCCCCGGCCGTCGTCGGCAACGCCACGCCGGGATGGCGCTCACCGTCGGCGTCCAGGAGGTACGAGCCGCTGCGCGGCGGGTCGGCGTAAGCGGCTGTACCGGTGTTGAGCAGGCGGAACTCGACCGCGACGAGGCGCCCGGCCGGATCCCGCAGGGCGTGCGCGGCGCGCGGGGCCGCCGGGTCGGTCACGGCGACGAGGGTGACGTCGAGCAGCTCGCCCGGGCGGTTGCCGCGGAGCGCGATGGTCTCGCCGGTGGGGTCGGTGGCGGCCGTCGCCACGGGCCCGCTGACGGTGGTTGCCCCGGGCCCGGCGGCGGCCGTCGCCATGAGTCCGGCGGCCGTCGTCCCCGGCCCGGCGCCGAGACCGAGCAGGACCGGTACGGCGAGCGCGAGGGTGGCCAGGGGGGACCGGAGACGGCGCACGGCGGGACCTCCTCGGGCACGGGACACCTCCACCATCCGTCCCTTCTCCGTGCCCCGCCACCCGCGTGGTTCCCACGGGCCGGGCGACCACATCGTGGAAGTGATTGGATCATCCGCCCGCCGCGTGCGAAGCTGGTTCCACCGGAGGGGCGTAGCTCAGTTGGTAGAGCGTTGGTCTCCAAAACCAAATGCCGTAGGTTCGAGTCCTGCCGCCCCTGCACGAAGAAGATCCGCCACAGCCCAGGTGGGAGCCCGCTCCCCCTGGGCTTTCGCGTGGTGCCGACGCGCCCCGCCGATGGCCCGGGCGCGGCCGGTCTGGCAGACTCGGCCGGGTTACCCGGGCGGCGCGGACCAGGAAACCGGTGTGAAACCGGTACGGTCCCGCCACTGTGACCGGGCCCTCGCGGCCCGGGAGTCAGACACTGACGCGCCGCCTCTTCACTTCGACCAGGGGACGAGGATCCCCCGGAGAGGCTTCGCCATGCCGCGTTTCCGCGCCGCCCTGCGCGCGCTCAGCCCGCTCGCCGCCCTGGCGCTCCTGATACCGCTCGCCGCCTGCGCCGCCACCCCGGACGAAGGGGCCCGCGACGGCGTCGCGCCGGACGGAACCACCCGGTCGGCGGCCGCCCCCGGGAGCGGGGGATTCCCGTCCACCGTGACCAACTGCGGTGTGACGACGACGTACAAGGCGCCGCCCCGCCGCGCCGTCGCCATGAACCAGCACGCCACCGAAATGCTGCTCGCCCTCGGCCTCGGGGACCGGATGGCGGGCACCGCCTACCTCGACGACGCCGTCCTGCCCGCCTACCGGCCGGCCTACGACAAGATCAAGGTGCTGGCGAAGGAGTACCCCTCGAAGGAGCTGCTCCTCGGCGCCGACCCCGACTTCGTCTACGGCGGCTACTCCAGCGCCTTCGACGCCGCGCAGGGCCGCGACCGCGCCGCGTTGGGCAAGAGCGGCATCAACACCCGGCTCAGCGTGGAGTACTGCACCCCCGGACCGGTCCGGTTCGAGCAGCTGAAGACCGAGATCACCGAAGTCGCCCGCACCTTCGGCGTGCCCGAGCGGGGCGCGAGGCTGATCGAGGACGAGCAGCGCCGCATCGACGCGGTGACCGCCCGCGTCAAGGACAAGGCGCGCCCGAACGTCTTCGTCTACGACTCCGGCGAGGCCGCCGCCTTCACCTCGGGCGGCAACGGCATCGGCAACGAGATCGTCTCCCTCGCGGGCGGAAGGAACGTGTTCGCCGACCTCAAGGACACCTTCGGCGACGTGTCCTGGGAGAAGGTCATCGAACGCGAGCCCGACACCGTGCTGATCTACGACTACGGCGGGACGAGCGTCGAAGCGAAGAAGCAGCGTCTGGTGAACGATCCGGCCCTCGCGCGGGTTCCCGCGATCAGGGACCGCCGTTTCGTCGTCCTTCCGCTGTCCTCCGCCGTCCTCGGGGTGCGCGTCGCCGACGCCGTCACATCCCTGGCCGGCCGGCTGCACCCCGACGCCGCGTGACGGCGGACCGCCGCCGGGCCCCCTTCGTCCTCGTCCTCCTCGCCCTCGCGCTGGTCGGCGGCGCGGTGGCGGGCCTGGCCCTGGGGCCGGTGCGGATCGCTCCCGGCCGGGTGCTGGACATCGTCCTGGCCGGACCGCGTCCCGGCGCCTTCGCCTCCATCGTGTGGGACGTGCGGATGCCGCGCGTGCTGCTCGCCATGGCCGTCGGAGCCGGGCTGGCCGTGACGGGCGCCGTGCTGCAGGCCCTCGTACGCAACCAGCTGGCCGATCCGTTCCTGCTCGGCGCGTCCTCCGGCGCCTCGGCGGGCGCCGTGGCCGTCATCGTGCTCGGCCTCGGGGCGGGCGTCGCGACCAGTGTCACCCTGCCCCTCGCCGCCTTCGCCGGGTCGCTCGGCGCCCTCGTCACGGTGTACGCCCTCGCCCGGCGCGGCGGCGCCATGACCACCGGGCGGCTGATCCTCGCCGGCGTCGCGGTCCAGTACGTGCTCTCCGCGCTGACCAGCCTCGCGCTGGTCCTCTCGGCCCGGGCGGAGCAGGTCCGGTCCATCCTCTTCTGGACGCTCGGCGGCCTCGGCGGGGCGCGCTGGGACCAACTGGCCGTGGCCGCCGTGGTCCTGGCGGTGGGGACCGGACTGCTGCTCGCCCTCGCCCGGCCGCTCGACCTGCTGCTCGCGGGGGAGGAGGACGCGCGCACCCTGGGACTCGACACCGGACGCTTCCGGGCCGCCGCCTTCGTGCTGGCCTCTCTCGTCATCGGGGTGCTGGTCGCCTTCAGCGGCGCGATCGGGTTCGTCGGGCTGATGGTTCCCCATGCGGCCCGGATGGTCGTGGGAGCCGGGCACCGGGCACTGCTGCCGGTGGCCGCGCTGGGCGGGGCCGTGTTCCTGACGCTGGCCGACCTGGTCGCCCGTACCGCCGCCGCGCCCGAGGAGATACCGGTCGGCGTCGTCACCGCGCTGATCGGCGGGCCGTTCTTCCTGTGGATGCTGCGGCGTTCCGGCCGCTCCGAGGGGGTGGCCGGATGACGGCGCCGGTGACCTCCGCGCCGCTGGAACTGCGGGCCGAGGCCGTACGTTACGAGGTCGACGGGAACACCCTGCTGCGCGGCATCGACCTCACCGCCCGCCCCGGTGAGACGGTCGGCGTGGTCGGTCCCAATGGCAGCGGCAAGACCACCTTGCTGCGCTGCGTCTACGGCACCTTGCGGCCCACCGCAGGCCGGGTGCTCCTGGACGGCGTGGACGCGGCCACTCTGGGCGTCAAGGAGCGGGCCCGGCGGGTGGCGGTCGTGCCGCAGGACGCGAGCGGCACCTTCGGGCTGACCGTGCGCGAGGTGGTGGCCATGGGGCGTGGTCCGCACAAGCGGTTCTGGGAACAGGACGGGCCGGCTGACGCCCGGCGCGTCACCGCAGCGCTGGCGACGGTCGGCGCCGAGGCCCTGGCCGCCCGCCGCTTCGACGAACTGTCCGGCGGCGAGCGCCAGCGCGCGCTGGTGGCCCGCGCCCTCGTCCAGGACCCCGCCCTGCTCGCGCTCGACGAGCCCACCAACCACCTCGACATCCGCTACCAGTTGGACGTCCTCCGCCTGGTCCGGGACCTGCCCGCCACGGCCTTGCTGGTCCTGCACGACCTGAACCTCGCCGCGGCCTTCTGCGACCGGCTGTACGTCCTGGACGCGGGCCGCGCGGTGGCCTCGGGGCCGCCGGGCGAGGTGCTGACGGAGGAACTCCTGGCCGAGGTGTACGGCGTGCGCACGCGCATCCAGGTCCACCCGACGACGGGGGCGCCGCACATCGTCTATCTGCCGTGAGCGGGCGGTCCGGGCGGGTCCGGGGACGGCCGTCCCCGGACCCGCCCGGCGCGGTTTACTGCGGGGTCGCGCCGCTGCCGTAGGGGCGGGTGATGATTTCCATTCCGTGCCCGGACGGGTCCAGGAAGTACAGGCCCCGGCCACCGTCGTTGCGGTTGACCTCGCCGGGCTGCTTCTGCATCGGATCGGCGAAGTACGGGACGCCTGCGGCCTGGATCCGCGCGAAGGACGCGTCGAACTCCGCCTCGGAGATCAGGAAGGCGTAGTGCTGAGGGGTGATGGTCCCGGACGGGACGGTGGCGAAGTCCAGCGTGACGCCGTTGGCGGTGCCGACGGGGATGAAGGGCCCCCACTCGGCGCCGACTTCGAGTCCGAGGACGTGCGCCAGGAACTGCGCCGACTCCCGGCCGTCCCGGGAATGGATGATGGTGTGGTTCAACTCGACCGACATGGGTGAATGCCTCCGTAAGGCACCTCACGGTCACCTCCATGCCTCACCCGGACGGTGACCGGCACGCGATGACGTGAACACGATCCTAAACGGTCGGCGCCGCGAAGCGCGGACGGCCCGAGCACCGAAGGCGGCCCAGCCGGTGCGGGAGGCCACTTGGAGCGGCGAAACGCAACTTCGACAGGTCCGGCCCAGGCGGTTACCTTCACCTGGTCGCGGCGATCGCCCACGGTTGCGCAGGAGTTCCCCGTCCGGCGATCCCCGTCCTCCACATCAAGCGGCCCGTCCCCAAGGAGAGACGCATGCCCCGTCTTGCCCTGTACACCTTCGGCGTCCTGACCTCACCGCTCGCCGATCCCGGACCTCTCACCCGCGCGTTCTACGACAGTGGTGAGGCCGTCTACCGGACGATCAGCCAGTACCCCGGGTACCTCGCGCACGCCGAAGCGGCAGAAGGCGGCGGCCGGGGTGCGCTCTTCGACGCGGACTGGGGTGCGTGGGGAGAGTTCGCCGTGCCGGCCTGGTACGGCAAGGGCCGCACGGCGGAAACCACCGCCCTGGCGGCGACCCTGTCCCTCTGGACCGATCTGCGCCCCGCCTTCGAAGCCATCTACACCGGTTCGCACCGCGAGGCGCTGAACAGGCGCCACGACTGGTTCGAGAGGACGGGACACCCGAATTACGCGTTCTGGTGGACCTCCGACGATGTGACACCCACCTGGCAGGACGGGGTTTCCAGGCTGGAACACCTCCATGCCCACGGCCCGGCGCCGCACGCCTTCACCTTCCGGCACTCGTTCACCCCGGAGGGGACTCCGTGCACCGGCACCGGGCCGCAGCGCGACCGGGCGCGCTGAGTCGCCGGTCGGCGCGGTCACGCACCGCCGTACACCGCCTTGACGTTGTCCTGGGCCGGATGCGTCCGGCCGGCCGGGCCCGCCGCGAACACCCGCAGCAGGTTCTCCGTCACCCGGGTCGTCAGCGCCCCGGCGCGCGCGTCCAGCCCGTGGTTGGCGCCGCCGCGCCCGTCACCCTTCGCGTCGAGGGCCTCGACCCAGCGCATCGTCCCGGTGGCGAACACGCCGGCGCCGCTCGGAGTCGTGTAGTAGGCGGTGTCCTGGTGACTGGGCCGGCCCTCGCACACCACGGGGGAGTGGGCCAGTATCTCGATCGGCCGGGGCGTCGGGAAACCGGTGCTGACCTTGTCGTACTCCACTCCCACCAGGTGCGGGAAACGGTCGGTGGGCTTCACGCCCGTGCCCTCGAAGAGCCAGTGCCCCGGGTTGGTCACCACGTACGGGGCGTCCACCGGGTAGCCGTCGTAGATCACGCCCAGCAGCGAACTCTCGGGGTCCGCCCCGGGCGCGGAACGGAAGTCCACGGTGGCCGGGTGACCCCGGGTGAAGCCCGGGTCCTGAGCGTAGGACGTCTTGTAGCAGACGACGGTGCGGTCCGGGCCGAGGTCGCTCTCCTCCAGGCGGATGCGGCGGTAGCAGCAGTTCGCGCCGAGTATCGCGATGTTGCTCCCCGCGTCCCGGGCCGCCGTGATGTGCGCGCGCTGCTCGGGGGACCAGTACTCGTCGTGCCCGAGCGAGACGACCGTCGTGGCCCCCTCCAGCAGGCGCTTCTCGCGGGCCACGTCGGTGGTCGTGGTGTAGGCGAGGGGTATGCCGAGCCGCTCGGCCAGGGCGATCAGCGGGGCCTCGTAGACCAGGAACAGCCCCGCGCCGTCGTCGTACTCGTACGGCCGGTCGAAGGTCACCGACAGGGAACGGGAGGCGAAGCCGCCGCTCGGGCCGTCGTAACTGCTGTACCCGCCCCACTTGTTGTACGCCTGCCAGGTCGCCACCGCGTTGACGATGACGGTGCGGCCCCTGGTCGTGGCCGACCGCACGGTGACCGGGACGAACCGCTGGCCCTCGCCGCCCTGCGCGTCCAGGCGCAGCAGGTAGCTGCCCTCCGGCCAGTCCTTGGTCTCGACGGTGGTGGTCCGCGCCCACCGGGCCCGCACCATCCGCGTGCCCTGCTCCACCGAGGCCTCGGGCTGACGGGCACCGGTGATGGCCTGCGACCGCCACACCAGACGCGCCCGCGCTCCGCCGTACCAGCCCATCCGGTAGGCGGAGACGGTGAACCGGGGTGCCGTGGTCGACACGTGGAGCCCGAACGACTCACCCGCGAGGACGCTCACCCGGTCGGCGAAGCCCTCGATCGCCCGCGCGGGTCCCGCCTTGGTCACGGCCCAGTCGGCGTTGCCCGGCCGCGCGTTCTCGGCCTTGACGTCGAAGGCGTGCGCCCCCGCCGTCCCCCCGGAACCGGCGGAACCCGACGGCTTCGGGCCGCCGCCCGGCGCACGGCCCCCGCCCGGGCCGTCGGCGGAGTCCGCGCCCTGCGCGCAGCCCGCCACCGCGGTGCCGAGTCCGGCCACCGCGGCCGCGCCCGTCGCGATCGTGAGGAACCGTCGCCTGCCCGCTCCTTCGCCGTGCCCGGCGATGTGCTGCTGATCCATGAAGGGCACGGTATGTCACCCGTTCGGGTGTGTTCGAACCGGGCAGGACGACGTGTTCTCGCGCCCCCCGGTTCCTCAGCCCAGACGCACCATCACCTCCTCGGCGGCCCCCGCCGAGCGGGTGAGATCGGCGAACTCCAGCCGCAATACGGCGCCGGGGGCGGCCGACACCACTCCCGCGGACCGGGAGAGGACCCCGGTGACGGGCCGGTGCCACACCACGGTCAAGGCGGTCCGGGTCCGGGACGGATCGCAGACCCGGACCCTCGCCGTCCCGTCCGCCCTTTCCCGGATGGTCACCGAGCACGGTCCGCCCGCCTCCACCGGACCGGCCGTCCCCGCCTGCCAGAGGTTCACCCCGGTGAATCCCACAGACGGGACGCGCACGCCCTGCGCCACCTCCGAGTTGGCCAGGACGGTCAACCAGCCGGGGGCGGCGGCCCGCGCCGCGGTCTGTGCCGGGGTGGCGCCCGGGAGTATCTGGTGGACGTACGACCCCGCGGTGGGATCGGTTCCGTGGTCGTACCAGAGGGTCAGGTAGCGGCGCGTCAGCACGCTGGGGGAACCGCTCCGGTTCACGTCGCTCCACCGTCCGCTGCGCTGCTCCCGCAAGGCCCGGAACGCGCCCGCCCCCGATATGACGTACCCGCCGAACCCCGCGATGTGGGCCCAGCCCGGCGAGGGGAAGGCCGCGGACCAGCCCGGGTTCGCCGGCTGGACCGCGCCACCGATCGTCAGTGCGTGCGTACCGGAGGGCCCGAGATTGCGGTTGTCGATGACGGTCTCGACGACGGCGCCGTCCGTGGCCCGGATCCCCGCGCCCAGGCACACGATCGTGTCGGCCAGGAAGAACCAGGACAGGCGGGCGGTGAGAGTGCTGGACAGCCCTCGCAGGTGCTGGCCCACCGAGGCGAACTCCCCGTCCGTGGAGCCGCCCACCCACACCGCGTCCGGTCGGGAGGCCCCCCAGTCGCCCCCCGCGCCGTCGGCCAGCACCTTGCGCGAGACGGTGGTCCCGGGCAGCCGGTAGGGGTCCACGGTCGGCCAGAAGGCATCGGCGTATTGCCCGTTCCCGTACGTGGCGCCCCACCAGGAGAGCATTCCGCTGCCCGTGTGCCAGCCGCGCAAGTTCTCCCCATTGCCCGTCTCGTAGTGGGCGATGCGCCGCGAGGCCATGGAGAGGGACGCCGCCCAGTCGGGCCGCCGGTGCGTGGCCCGGTCCATCGCGCCGAACACCCGGTGGCCGACCGGCTCCGGCGCGGCCAGGACCGCCGGGTCCTCCGCGACCGCGGCCAGCCGGATCAAGGAAGCCAGGGGCAGGGACTCGTCGGCGAGCGGGCGGCTGTAGTAATCGCGCGCCATCCACCCCTTTACCAGCGCCCGCCAGCGGGCCCGCTCGGCGGCGCTCGCTCCCTCTCCGAGCAGCACGATCCCGGCGAGCACCGCGTGGCCCCGGGCGTGGTCGTCCTGCCGCACCTGCCGGACGTCCGCCGCGGCCAGACCCCGGCTGATCGCCCGGCCGGAGACGCAGTCCATCATCAGGCCGTTGTAGAGGAAGGGGGCCCACGCCCGCTCCACCGCGTCGAAAACGATCTGCGCCCCGGGATCGGTCAGGGCCCAGGGCGTCCCCTTCAGCACCCCGGCCAGCATGCCCAGGCCGCCGAGCAGCACCGCACCGTACGTGCCCGTGTACGGCACCCAGGAGTGCTGGATGAACGACCCGTCGCGGTACAGACCGTCCCCAGCGGTCACGTAGGGGAAGACCGGCGCGAGGGAGTCCCGGGCCAGGGCGATCTTGGCCGACTGCTTCCCGACCACGCCGCGCACCGCCAGCACCCGGCACAGATCCACCCGGTTCGCGCCGGTACTCGTCCCGCTGTACGCACCGACCGCGCTGTCCGGCACGAAGTGGTCCACGGCCGCGCAGAAATCGGCGATCCGCTCCGCCGACAACTGCTCGTACAGCAGCACGCACAGGTCCAGCAGCGCCTGCGGTGCACCGATCTGCCAGCAGTACCAGTTGCCGTACGGCGCCCGTCCCGCGTGGTAGGCCTGGGCGTGGAGGTGGTCCAGTCCGGTGAGCAGTGCCGTACGCAGGGCCGCAGAGCCCGTCAACCCCGTCCCGGGCCGGACGTAGGCCTCCGCCATGGTCCGCAGCCGGTAGTAGCTCTGCATCAGCATCTCGGGATCCGTGGAGAACCCGAGGTCGGGCCAGAGCGAACCGGGACCCGGTGCCATGGCGGCCATCCAGCCCCCGGTCATGTCGCCGAGCGCGGCCAGCCGGGAGCGGAACGGCTCGGCCGCGATGTCGGGATCACCGCCCAGGACGAGGCCGCGCCACACCGCCCGCATGCCGTCGTGGACATCCCCCGCCGCGTCGGCGGCCGCCCGTCCGGCGGGCGCCCCGAGGAGGAACGCACCGCCGCCCGCGGTGGAGAGGAAGGCACGCCGACTCCATGAATCCGTCATCGCCAACTCCTTTCGGTCCGTGGATCCGTCAAATCGCAGAATCGCCGAATCGCCGAATCGCCGTTCCAGGGCCATCGGCCGATCGGTCACTCGACATGGGCGCGGTAGCGCTCGATCACCTCCCGCAGCACCTCCGCGCCGTCCCGGGCCCACAGACCCGGCTGGAAGATCTCCACCTCGACCGCCCCCCGGTAACCCGCCGCGTCGGCCAGCTCGCGGAAGGACCTCAGGTCGATGCATCCGTCGCCGAGCTGCCCACGCCCCAGCAGTACGCCCTCGGGGAGCGGCGTGACCCAGTCCGCCACCTGCACGGACACGATCCGCCCGCCTTCACCCGCCCTGCGCAGCTCGGCGGGGAGCCGCTCGTCCCACCACACGTGGTAGGCGTCCGCCACCACCCCCACCTGCTCGGCGGGGAACAGCTCGGCGAGGTCGAGCGCTTGGCCGAGGGTGGAGACCACACAGCGGTCCGAGGCGAACATCGGATGCAGCGGCTCGATGCCCAGCCGCACCCCGTGGGCGGCCGCCCACGGCGCCAGCTCACTCAGGACCGAGGCGATCCGCTCCCGAGCCCCCACCAGGTCCCGGTCCCCTTCGGGCAGCCCGCCCGACACCAGCACCAGCACGTCGGCGCCCAGTTCCGCCGCCTCCACCACGGCCCGGCGGTTGTCCTCGAGCGCGGCCGCCCGTTCCCCGGGTTCGGCGGCGCTGAAGAACCCGCCGCGACACAGCGAACTGACCCGGATCCCGGCGTCCGCGACGAGCTTCGCGGTCTCCCGCACCCCGAAGGCCCGTACCGGATCGCGCCACAACCCGACCGCCGTCACCCCCGCGGCGGCGCATCCGGCCACCAGCTCGGGCACCGACCACTGCCGGATCGTCTCCTGATTGAGGCTCAGCCGAGCCGGCGCCCCCGTCACGACGCCACCCCGTGGACCGCCAGGAGACGGCGCATCCGGCGCTCCGCCCGCTCCGGATCCGGGAACAGACCCAGCAGATCGGCTTCCTCGTAGGCGGTGGCCAGATGGGGGAGGGAGCGGGCCGACTGGAGCCCGCCCAGCATCGTGAAGTGGTCCTGGTGTCCGGCCAGCCAGGCCAGGAAGACCACCCCGGTCTTGTAGTAGCGCGTCGGTGGGGCGAACACGTGCCGCGCCAGGCCCACCGTGCGGTCCAGCAGTGTCCGGAACCGCACCGGATCTCCCTCGTCGAGGGCCGAGGCGGCCCGCGCGGCCAGCGGGGCGATCGGGTCGAAGATGCCCAGCAGCGCGTCACTCGCGCCGTGCTCGTCTCCCTCGATCAGTTCCGGATAGTGGTAGTCGTCGCCCGTGTAGCAGCGCACCCCGGCGGGCAGCCGCCGCCGGATGTCCACTTCGCGGCCGGCGTCCAGCAGGGACACCTTGATGCCGTCCACCTTCTCCGGATGCTCGGCGATGAGCTTCAGGAAGACGTCGGTCGCGTCGTCCAGGTCCTGGTGCCCCCAGTAGCCGGTCAGCTCGGGGTCGAACATGGGGCCCAGCCAGTGCAGGACCACCGGCCGGGCGCTCTGGCGCAAGAGCCTCCCGTACACCTCCAGGTAGTCCTCCGGACCTCGGGCCGCGGCGGCGAGGGCCCGCGAGGCCATCAGGACGGCCGGGGCGCCGCACGCCTCGACGTGGGCCAGCTGATCCTCATAGGCGGCGGTGATCACGGCGAGGGTGTGCCTGCCCGGGGGAAGCTGGTCGGTACCCGCCCCGCAGACGATCCGGCCCCCCACCGCCAGGGCGTCCGCTGCGGAGCGGCGGATCAACTCCGCGGCGGTGGGCCAGTCGAGCCCCATCCCGCGCTGCGCGGTGTCCATCGCCTCGGCCACCCCGAGTCCCTGGGCCCACAACCGATGTCGGAAGGCGAGCGTGCTCCCCCAGTCGACCGCGGGCGGGCCCACTGCGCAGGCGGCCAGTGGATCGGCGACCACATGTGCGGCGGAGTAGAACCGGCGGCTGCGGGCCGGGAGGAAGGCGAGCGGTTCCAACGGGTCGGCGCAGGGCTCGTAGACGCGGAGCCCGCCGTCCGCCGAGGGCAGTCGGATGCTCACAGCGCCACCTCCGGAACCGGCAGCCGCCGGCCCTCCGCCGAGGAGCGCAAGCCCAGCTCGGCGAGCTGCACCCCCCGCGCTCCGGCGAGCAGGTCCCACTGCCAGGGCTCGTCCCGCACGACGTGTCTGAGGAAGAGTTCCCACTGCGCCTTGAACCCGTTGTCCCAGGATGTGTTGTCCGGAACCTCCTGCCACTGGGCCCGGAACGGCTCGGTCTGCGGCAGGTCCGGATTCCAGACGGGTTTGGGGGTCGCCGCCCGGTGCTGGACGCGGCAGTCGCGCAGACCCGCCACCGCCGAACCGTGGGTACCGTCCACCTGGAACTCCACCAGCTCGTCCCGGTGGACCCGCACCGCCCACGAGGAGTTGATCTGGGCGACGGCCCCTCCCTCCAGCTCGAAGATGCCGTAGGCCGCGTCATCCGCCGTGGCCTCGTAGGGCTTGCCGTCCTCGTCCCAGCGGCGGCCGATGTGCGTGCGGGTGAGTGCCTGCACCGTGCGGACCGGCCCGAAGAGTTCGTGCAGCAGGTACTCCCAGTGGGGGAACATGTCGGCGACGATGCCGCCGCCATCCTGCGAGCGGTAGTTCCAGGAGGGCCGCTGGGCGGGCTGCCAGTCCCCTTCGAAGACCCAATAGCCGAACTCGCCCCGCACGGAGAGGACCTCCCCGAAGAAGCCGCCGTCGATCAGCCTCTTCAGCTTCAGCAGACCGGGCAGGAACAGCTTGTCCTGGACCACGCCGTGCTTGACCCCGGCGGACGCGGCGAGCCCGGCCAGCCGCAGGGACGACGCGAAGGTGAGCGCGGTCGGCTTCTCGCAGTAGACGTGCTTGCCCGCGGTGATGGCCTCGGCCAGAGCCGCCTCGCGGGCGCTGGTGACCTGGGCGTCGAAGTAGATCTCCACCTCGGGATCGGCGAGGACGGCAGCGAGGTCCGTACTCACGTGCTCCAGGCCGTGCCGCTCGGCGAGGGTGCGCAGCGCCGCCTCCCGGCGGCCCACCAGCACCGGCTCGGGCCAGAGCACGGTGCCGTCGCCCAGGTCCAGCCCTCCCTGCTCGCGCAGCGCGAGCAGGGAACGGACCAGATGCTGGCGGTACCCCATCCGCCCCGTCACGCCGTTCATGGCGATCTTGATCGTCCTGCGCTCCATGGTGACCTCCTTCTCCGTGCTGCCGGTGCTCGATAGAAAGCGCTTTCACTGTGTTCAGGCTAGAGCTGTGGATCTGGGCGCGGCAAGACTCTTTCGGGTGATAGAAAGCGCTTTCTAAATTTGCGACCATGGAGCTCCACACACCGGACCGGACGAGGTCCGGGCAGCACGGAAGGGGCCAAGTGATGGCGGTGACTCTGGCAGAGGTCGCGGACCACGCGGGTGTATCGCCCGCGACGGTCTCGCGCGTACTCAACGGCGGATACCCCGTGGCGGGCGGTACCCGGACCCGGGTGGAGCGGGCGATCGAGGAACTCGGGTATGTGGCCAACGGTCCGGCCCGCGCCCTCGCGGCGGCCACCTCCGACCTGGTCGGTGTCCTCGTCCATGACGTGGCCGACAGCTTCTTCGGCATCCTCGCCGGTTCGCTGCAGAGCGCACTCGGCCCGGAGAGCGGCCACCCCGGGGGCCGGCGGCTCGCCGTGGTCTGCAACACCGAAGGCGAGCCCGCGGCCGAACTGGCCTACCTGACCCTGCTCGAAGGCCAGCGGGCCGGGGGCGTCGTGCTCACCGGCGGCGCCGCGGAGGAGCCCGCGCACACCGCGGCGCTGACCGCCCGCGTCACCCGGATCGCTTCCACCGGCGTCCCGGTGGTGCTGTGCGGCCGCCCTCCGCTGCCCGTTCCGGCGGCGCTGCCCGTCGCCACCGTCATGTTCGACGACCACGGCGGCGCGTTCCGCCTCGCGGAACACCTGCTGAGCCTGGGACACCGCCGGATCGCCTACGTCGCGGGGCCCCCCGGTCTCAGCACCACCCGCGAACGCCTCGCCGGACACCGCGCCGCCCTGCACCGCCAGGATCCCGCCCTGGCCAGGGCCTGCGCTCCACTGACCGTGCACGCGAGCTTCGACCGCTCCGCCGGCTATGACGCCACCCGTGAACTCCTGCGCCGCGGAGCGTCCTTCACCGCGGTCGTCGCCGCCAACGACACGGTCGCGACCGGAGTCGCCGCAGCCCTGCGGGAGGAGGGGATACGGATCCCCGAGGACGTGTCCGTGGCGGGCTTCGACGACCTGCCCTTCTGCGTGGACACGGCCCCGGCCCTCACCACGGTGCGGGTGCCGTTGCGGGAAGCCGGCACGCTCGCCGCGCAGCTGGTCACGGGACGCCGACTGCCCCCGCCCGGAGGCATCACCACCCTGCCCACCGAACTGATGGTGCGCGGCTCCACCGCGCCCCCACCCACCGGGAGCCGGTCATGAAGTACGCCTTCTCCACGCTCGGCATGCCGGGCACCCCGCTCGGGGAGGCCGCGGCCCTTGCCGCCACCCACGGATACGACGGGGTGGAACTCCGCGTCCATCCCGAGGAGTCCCTCCACCGCGGCTCCCCGGCCACCGACCGGACCGCTGCGGTCCAGGCCTTCGCCGCCGCCGGGGTCGGCATCCTCACCGTCGCCGGCTACGCCCGGGTCGCGGCCGAGGGGCCCGACGAACCGGTCCTCGACGAACTGCGGGGGCTGACCGCCCTCGCCGCCGACCTCGGTGCCCCCTACGTCCGGGTCTTCCCCGGCGGGGGAGACCGGGAACCTTCCGCAGCGGATGCGACGGCAGTGCGCCGACTCGCCGCCGTCGCGCCGTTCGCCGAGCGGGAGGGAGTCCGGATCCTCCTGGAGACCCACGACTCCCACCGCACGGGGGCCGACGCCGCCCGGGTACTGGACCGCGTCGGGCATCCCGGCGCGGGCGTCCTCTGGGACGTACTGCACACCTGGCTCGGCGGCGAGAGCCCGGCCCGGTCGGCCCGGGAACTGACCGGCCACCTGGGCTACATACAGGTGAAGGACGTGGCATCGGCTGCGGACCTGACCCCACTGGGCCTGGGGTGCGGGACGCTCCCGCTGGCCGAGGCGGTGGCCGCGGCGCCGCCCGGGGGCTGGCTGTGCTGGGAGTACGAGAGACGCTGGTACCCCGGCGCACAAGAGCTGCCGGGCCTGCTCACCTCGGGCCGGGAGCACCTGGCCGGGCTGGTGCGGGCGGCGCGGAAGGAGGCGGCTCACGCCGAGTAGGCCAGTCGGCCCGGATCGACGGCGTAGCGGAAACCGGCACCGCGGGCGTACCGCTCCAACTCCTCGATGGCCGTGGCCGCCAGACGGTCCAGCTCCCCGCCCAGCGAACCGGCCACATGGGGGGTGAGGAGCACGTTCGGCAGGTTGAACAGGGGGGAGGCGCTGGGCAGGACTTCCGGTTCGGTGTGATCCAGCACGGCGTGCAGGCGGCCGGAGACCAGTTCCTCGGTCAGCGCCGCGGTGTCGACCAGGGCGCCGCGGGCGGTGTTGATCAGCGTGGCGCCGTCCCGCATCAGGGCGAGCCGGGGCCCGTCGAGCAGGTGGCGGGTCCGGGGGAGCGCGGGGGCATGGAGGCTGACCACGTCACTGCGGGACAGCAGTTCGTCCAGGGCGACGGACTCCGCGCCCATCGCTTCGAGCTCGGCAGCGTCTGCGTACGGATCGTAGACGAGCACCCGCAGGTCGAAGGGGCGCAGCAGCTCCAGCACCCGCCGCCCGATCAGGGAGGCCCCGACCAGGCCGACCGTACGGCGGTAGTTGCCCACGGCCGGATAGCGGCTCAGCAGGTCGATCGGGCCGCGCGTGGTCCGGTAGAGGTGAGCCGATTCCAGCACGCGTTTGTTGGCGAAGAGGATCGCGGCGAGCGTGTACTCGGCGACGGGCACCGCGTTGGCCGAGGCCGCGCTGGACACGAGCAGCCCGCGTTCCCAGCAGGCCTCGGTGACGTGGTGTTTGACGCTGCCGGCCGCGTGGACCACCGCGCGCAGTCGGGGCATCCGTTCCAGGGCCGCCGCGTCCAGCGGCGGGCAGCCCCAGCCGGTGAGCAGCACCTCGGTGGCGTCGAGCCGGTGACCGGCCAGGGCGGCGGGGTCGGTGAGGTCGGTGGCGTCGGTGAGAAGGAGGTCGGGGTCCACATCGGCGATCCGGTGGAGTTCGGAGAGGGTCCGCGGATCGCTCAGGACGGCGGCGCGGGTGCCGGGGCTCATCGCGAGGAGGGTGACGGGACGGTGGATCACTTGACGGCTCCCGCTGTGAGACCCGAGCGCCAGAAGCGCTGGAGACCGAGGAAGGCCAGGACCAGCGGGACGACGGCGACGAGCGAACCGGTAATGACGAGGGGGTACAGCTCCGGCTGCTGGTAGACGCTGCGGTTCCACATGAACAGGCCGAGGCTGACGGGGTAGAGGCGCTCGTCGTTCAGCATGGTCAGCGCGCCGTAGAAGTTGTTCCAGATGGCCGTGAAGGTGAACAGGAAGATGGTCACAAACCCGGGCCGGAGCATCGGGAACGACACGTGGGTGAAGACGCGCAGTTCACTCGCGCCGTCCATCCGGGCGGCGGCGAGCACCTCGTCGGGGACGTAGCCCTCGGCGAACACCCGGGCCAGGTACACCCCGAAGGGGTTGACGAGGGCGGGGACCAGATAGGCCCAGTAGGTGTTGACGGCCCCGGCGGCCGAGGCCATCAGGTATAGGGGGAGTTGGAGCACGGTCGCGGGTACCAGGACACCGGCGAGGACGACGCCGAAGAGCCGTTCCTTGTGCCGGAAGTCGTAGGCGTGGAAGGCATATCCGCAGGCCACGCTGATGAGGGCGGACACCGCGGAGCCGATCACGGTGTAGAGGAGGCTGTTGCCGAGCCAGCGGCCGAAGATGCCGTCGTTGTACGAGAAGAGATCGCGGAGGTTGGCGAGGAGGTGGAAGGCGCCGAAGGCGTAGGGATCGGTGGCGAAGAGGTCGCGCCGGTTCTTGGTGGCGGCCATGACCAGCCAGGCGAGGGGCATGAGGGTGTAGGGGGCGACCAGCAGCAGGGCGGCGTTGACGGCGGCTTTGGAGAGGAGGCCGGAGGGCCCGCGCCGTACGGCGGGCCGGGCGAGCGTGTGGGTCATGCGGCCCTCCAGCGGTTGCCGAGCTTGGTGACGACGTACGAGGCGGCTCCCGCGACCAGGGCGAGGAGCAGGGCGGCCGCCGCGGCGAGGCCGTAGTCGTGGCTCTTGAACGCGGCGCTGAAGATGTACATCGTCGGGGACCAGGATTCGCCCATTTCGTTGGCCCGGAGTTGCAGCAACTGGGGTGCGTCGAAGAGCTGCACCGCGCCGACGCAGGTGAACAGCACGGTGAGGACGAGGGTGGGCCGGATGCTCGGCACCTTGACCTGGAACGCGGTGCGGATGGCTCCGGCGCCGTCCATGGTGGCGGCCTCCAGGGTCTCCCGGGGTACGGCCTGGAGCCCGGCGAAAAAGATGATCATGTTGTAGCCCATCCACTGCCAGGCCGAGATGTTGACGACGGACAGCAGGGCCTCGTCGCGGCCGAAGAAGTTCCAGGAGAGTCCGGCGCCGTCGAGGACGTCCAGCACCGGGCTCAGGCCGGGGGTGTACAGGTACAGCCAGATCACGGCGGCGATCAGGCCGGGGACGGCGTGCGGCAGGTAGAAGGCGATCTGGAAGAACCGTTTGGCGCGGGCGAGGGTGGAGTCCAGCAGGAGGGCGAGGAGCAGGGCGCCGCCGACCATGACCGGGACGTAGAGCAGGCAGTAGACGGCGACATGGCGGAAGGAGGCCAGGAAGAGGCGATCGCCGAGGGCGTTGGTGTAGTTCCCGATTCCGCTGAACACGCGCTGCGTGCCGCCGAAGCCGAGACCGGACTGCTCGTCGTGGAAGAGGCTCAACCAGGCGGCGTACCCGATGGGGGCCACGGTGACGAGGGCGAAGAGGAGGAAGAAGGGAGCCATGAAGAGCACGGGGGCCGATACCGTGCCGGGCAGGCGGCTGCCCTTGGCTCGGCGTTGCGAACCGGCCCTCGTGCCGGTGGCTTCGCCGGTGCCGGTGGTGGATCCCGTGCCGGTGGTTTCGCCGGTGCCAGTAGCTGCGCCGGTGCCGGTGGTGGGCCTTGTGCCGATGCCCGGCGTCGTTACGCGGGCGTCTGCCGAGCCGGGACCGGTGTCCAACCCCGTTCGGCGGGCGCCCGCCGGTCCGGTGCCGGGCCCCGGTCCGGTGCCGGTGGTGGGCTCCGCGCCGGAGGCGATGGCAGTGTCTGGGCTGGTCCCCAGTCCGGCGGCCGGCCCAGGGCGGTTGCCAAGGCGGGGCCCCGTGTCGAGGGCGGTGGCGGGCGCGGCGCCTGGGGCGTCGCCCGTGCCGGGGCTGGTTTGCGTCCCGGCGGCCGGCCCGGGGCCGCCGACGCGACCTGGGCCGTCGCCGAGGTCGGCAAAAGTGCCGGGCTCGGCCCCATGACCTGCGTTGGGTGCCGTGCCGGAGCCATAGCCGAACCCCACGCCGAAGGCGACCGCGTCGGGGGTAAATCTCGTAGCGGCGGCCGGCTCGGGGCCGTCCAAGAGCCTGGGGCTGTCGCCGAGGCCGGGCCAAGTGCCGGACCCGGGTCCAGGGCCGGACCCGGGCCAAGTGCCGGCCTCCGACCCAAGGCCAGACCCGGGCTCAGTGCCGGACCCGGGCCTAGGGCTGGGCACCGTGCCGGGGGTGTTGCCCGTGCCCCTGCCCGGGGCGGGGGCCGGCACCGTGCCGTCGGCGTTGCCTGTGCCGCGGGTGGGCCGCGTGTCAGGCGCCGTGCCGGTGGTGCTGTCCGTGCTCACGGGTGTGGTCGGGCCGGTATCGGGTTGCGTGGGGCGACCGGGAGGCGTTCGGGGGTTTCGCGGGCGGGGCGGGGGCATCAGTGGGCCAGGCCCAGGCCGCGGGACGTGATGGCCTTCTCGGCGGCGCTCTGGCCTTCGCTCAGGGCCTTGAGGTGGTCGGCCCCGGCCGCGTTCTGGGCCGCGTTGACCTGGAGGTGGGTCGGGCCCCAGGTCCAGCCGGGCACGATGGTGTCTGCCGCCGCGCCGGCCAGGGCGTACGGGTCCTGCCCGGCGAAGTACGAGGCGTCGAAGAGCTTCGCGGCCGCGGCCCGCATCTCCGGGTTGGCCGGCAGGGCGCTGCTGGGAGCCCTCAGCGAGCTGAGGCGGGCCTTGACGGCCTCCGGGTCGGTGGTGACCCAGGCGATGAACTCCGCCGCGGCCCGGGTGTGCTTGCTGCCCTTCGGCACGATGTAGGAGGTGCCGCCGTACATCCCCGTCGCGGGCTTCCCGTCCCACGTGGGCAGCGGCGCGATGCCCCATTTGCCCTTGAGGTCCGGGTAGCTCGCGAGGAACGTACCGGCCGTCCAGGCGGCGCCGATGACCGTCGCGACCTGACCGGACGAGCGCTCCTTCGCCTCGCCCTCGCCCCACAGCGGGGTTTTCGACGCGAGGCCCGACGCCAGCAGTCCGTTCCAGTACGAGGCCACCTTCCGCGAGGCCGGGTCGTTGATGGCGACCTTCCACCGGTCGCCCTCCGTCCCGTACCAGTGGGCGCCCGCCTGCCAGGAGAGGCCCGCGAGCACGGCCGGGTCGCCGCCGCCGAAGTTGGTGATCCGGACCGACGGGTCGGCCTTGTTGATCTTCTCCGCTGCCTGCCGGTACTCGTCCCACGTCGTCGGCACGGCCACCCCGTGCTTCTCGAAGATGTCCTTGCGGTAGAAGAGTTCGAGCGGCGTGACGTCGAAGGGCACCGCCCAGGTCCTGCCGCCGAGGGCGACCAGCGATTGGACCGCCTTGGGGAACTTCTCGGCGACGAGCGTGCCGGAGGTCGCGCTCAGGTCCTCCAGGTTGCCGCCGCTCGCGAACTCGGGGAGCGAGGAATAGTCCATCGTCGCGATGTCGGGAGCGTTGCCGCCCTTGACGGCGTTGGAGAGCTTGGCCGCGCCGTCTGGTCCGCCGGGCACGGCCGAGAAGGTCACCCGGATGTTCGGGTGCGTCTTGTTGAAGGCGTCGGCGGTCTGCTGGGCGCCCGCGCTGGAGGACCAGTACGTGATCGTGACCGGCTGGTCGACCGACCCCACCGGTTCGGCCGCCGTCCCCGTCCCCTCCTTGCCCGCCCCGCACGCGGTGGCGAGCAGGGCCAGCGAGGCGACCGAGGCGGTGAGGGCGAGACGGGACAGCGGCCGGGAGAGCAGCGGCCGGGAGGCCAGCGGACGGAAGAGCAGGGGGCGGGACGACGGCATGCGGGAAGAAGGCAGGCTGCGCGACATGGTTCGACTCCTACGGGCGACCGCTCCGGGCGGCGGATGGGAGAACGCGGCCCATCTTTTGTGCGAACACGCACACCGTCAAGAGCGAACGCACGACTCGATCGAAACAATCAGTTCAACTGACGCCTCATGAGCGGATGGTCAGCCGGGGGAGCAGCTCCAGGTGCTGCCGCGGGCTGCCGTGCGGCCCGTACGCCGTTTCGTCGGCCCCCGACAGCCGGTCCAGCAGCAGCTCCGCCGCCCGTGCCCCCACCTCCCGCTTGGCGGGAGCGACGGCCGACAGCGGTACGTCGGCCAGTCCCGCCACCTCGTCGTCGTACGTGATCACCGCCAGGTCCTCCGGCACCCGCACCCCCCGCGCCTGGAGGCGCGGGATCAGCATGATCGCGTCGGTGTCGCTGTGGATCAGCGCGGCCGTGACCCCGCCCTCACGCCTGCCCGCATCCGGGCCCCCGCCCCCGGCGACCGCCTCGCACAGGTACTCCAGCGTCCGCGCGAACCGGTCCGCCACCGACAGCGCCGCAACCGGCGTCCCCCCGGGCCCGGCCGACGGCCAGGGCGGCGCCGGTTCCAGGCCCAGCGCCGCGACGGCGGCCTCGAACCCGGCCCGCAGCCGCGCGCTCGTCGGCGTCTCCTGGCAGGCCAGCGCGATCCGCCGGTGGCCCAGCTCCACCAGGTGCTGGACCGCCCGCGCCGCCCCGTGGGCGTGGTCCGACCCGACCCGGTCCAGGGCGGCCGCCGGATGCCCCGGCGGCGCCCACCGCTCCACCAACACGGTCGGCACCGGCAACTCGGCCGTCCACACCCCCTCGCCGGGGCCCGGCGATCCGGTGTCCCAGTTGGGGGTCAGCAGCAGCCCGTCGGCCCCGGTCGACAGCAGCCGGTCGGCCTGCGTCCGGTCCTCGCCCGGCAGGTAGCGCGTCAGTCCCACGGTCAGCCGCGCGCCGCGCGCCTCGACCACCTCGCGGGCGCCGCGCACCACCTCCGCGTAGTAGTACTCGGTGGTCGGCACGACCATGCCGACCACGAGGCCCGCCGCATCGCCCGGTCCGCCCGGTCCGCCCGGTCCACCCGGCGCGGCGTCGCCCCGGGGAGCGGTGCCCGCCGCGCCTTCCCCGAGGCGCCCTCCGGGCGTCGCGGGCTCGACCCGGCTGATCACCCCGTGCAGCCGCAGGATCTCGCCCCGCGCGGCCATCGCCTCGATGTCCCGGCGCAGGGTGACGGGGGAGACGCCCAATTCGCGGGCCACGTCCGTCACCCGCACGCTGCCCCGGGCCCGGACGAGCGCGAGCACCTGGGCCTGGCGCTGGTCTACATGTGGTCTCACGGGGTCCCCCTGGGCTCTGCCGACGAGCGCGTACGGCCCGGCGTGCGGTGGTTCGTGTGCGGCGCTGCGGCCATCCTCGCCCTGATCATCCGCTCCGCTCCGCCGTCATCATAGATAACCGGCGGCGCGCGAACGATCGATTCGATCGTTCGCGATCGATTCGATAGGGACGGTGTGCCCACCCCGCCCCACCATGCCCCACCATGCCCCGCCCCACCGCTCCACACGACGCCGGAACGCCGCCTCCCCCGAGCGGGGAGACGGCGTTCCGGGTCACGGCAAGCACCAGGGGGTCTCAGGACACGATGTCCTTGCGCGCGAACCCCCGGAAGGCGAGCGCGAACAGCACCAGCGCGTACGACACGGACACCGCCGCGCCCTTGATCATCCCGCCCCACTCCAGGTGCGGCTGGAGGGCGTCGGCCCAGGCGAACTGCCAGTGCGCGGGCAGGAACTCCCGCCAGGACCCGAGCGCGGTCACCGCGTCCAGCACGTTCCCGACGATGGTCAGCCCGACCGCCCCGCCGACCGCGCCGAGCGGCGCGTCCGTCCGGGTCGAGAGCCAGAACGCCAGCCCGGCCGTGACCAACTGCGATACGAAGACGAAGGCGACCACCAGCGCGAGGCGCGGCAGCGTGTCCCCGGCCGCCAGTTCCCCGCCGGTCGGGAGTTTCAGCGGCCCCCACCCGTAGGCGGCGGTGCCCGCGGCCAGGGCCACCACCGGCAGCAGCACCATCGCCGCCAGGCTGAAGCCCAGCGCGACCACCAGCTTGCTCCACAGCAGCCGCGCCCGCGGCACCGGCGAGGCCAGCAGGTAGCGCAGCGAGGACCAGCTGGCCTCCGAGGCGACCGTGTCCCCGCAGAACAGGGCGACCGGCACGACCAGCAGGAAACCCGCTGAGACGAACAGGCAGGTCGCCGCGAAGTTCGCGCCGGACGCGGTCGCCGTGTCGATGAGGGTGATCCGGCCGTTGCCGCCCGGGCCGCCGTCCTGCGAGCCGCCGCCCACCGCGAACGCGATGATCATGATGAAGGGCAGTGCGGCCAGCACCCCGCCCATGACGAGCGTGCGGCGCCTGCGCCACTGCCGCAGGGCCTCGACGCGCAGCGGCAGCGTCCGGCTCGCCCGGTATCCGGGCGCCACTTCCTGTACGGCGCTCACGCCGGACCTCCGATCAGGGTCAGGAACGCGTCCTCGAGCCGGCGGTGCGGTCCCACTCCGGTCACCGGCACCTCCAGCCGGACGAGTTCGGCGATGAGCGCGGTGGCCGTGGCCCCGTCGAGCCGGACGAGGAGCCCGTCCTCGGCCGCCACCACCGAATCCACGCCCTCCAGCGCGGCCACCTTCTCGACGGCCGCGTCGGGGACGGGTCCCGCCAGGGTCACCAGCAGGGTGTCCCCGCCCCCGGTGATCTCGGCCACGGGCCCGGCCTGGACCAGCCGGCCACGGTCCATGACCACGAGGTGCGTACAGGTCTGCTCGACCTCCGACAGGAGGTGACTGGAGACGATGACGGTCCGGCCGCCCGCCGCATAGCGGATCATCACGTCCCGCATCTCCCGGATCTGCGGCGGGTCCAGGCCGTTCGTCGGCTCGTCGAGGATCAGCAGGTCCGGCATGCCGAGCATGGCCTGGGCGATGGCCAGCCGCTGCCGCATGCCCTGCGAGTACGTCCGTACCGCGCGCTCCAGCGCGTCGCCGAGACCGGCGATCTCCAGGGCTTCGTCCATGTGGGAGTCCTCGGCGGGACGGCCGGTGGCCCGCCAGTACAGCTCCAGGTTGGCGCGGCCCGACAGGTGCGGCAGGAAGCCCGCCCCCTCGACGAAGGCGCCGACCCGCGACAGCACCGGGGCCCCGGCCCGTACCGCGTGCCCGAACACCCGGATCTCGCCCGCGTCCGGCGAGATCAGCCCCATCAGCATCCGCAGGGTGGTGGTCTTGCCGGCCCCGTTGGGTCCGAGCAGCCCGAGGACCTGGCCCTTCTCGACGCGCATCGACAGGTCGCGGACCGCGTACCGGTCCCGCGCCTTCGCGTACCGCTTGGTCAGCCCGGTGATCTGGAGCGGTACGCCGTCCAGCGCCGCCTCGTGCTCCGGCCCGCCGGGCGTCCCTGCGGCCGGGGCGTCCGGCGCCGATCCGCCGCCGCGGCGCCGGATGCCGAGCAGGGCGGCGGCCAGTACGGCCGCGCCGAGCGGCAGCGCCCAGGTCCAGGCGGGCAGCGCCGCGGAGGCGGTGCGCACGTCGTCGGCGAACGGCACGGTGAGGATCCCGTCGGCCGTGGACACCGCGTACGTCGCCGGGGCGGCCGGGGTGGCGTAGCCCAGGTCGGTCGCCGCGACCACGAGCCGCAGCCGGTGGCCGCGCTGGACGCCGTGGTCGATGGCGGGAAGCGCGAGCTTCACCTCGGCGCCCTGCGCGGCGTTCTCCACCCGCACGGGGGCGACCAGCTGGCTGGGCAGCTCCTGCTGCCGGCCGTCCGGGCCGACGTCGTACACCTTGCCGAAGAGCACGGCCGAGCCGTCCGCGGCGCTGGAGCGCACCCTGAGGGTGACGGTGGGCGTGCCGGTGATCCGCAGTTCCCGCTCCAGCGGCTGCGATTCGAAGCGCGCGTACTGACCGGGGAAGTCGAGGGCGAGGCTCGCCCCGAGCCCGGCGAGCTGCCCGCCGATCCCGGGGAGCGAGGAGAGCGCGGGGGGCGCGCCGCCCGCCGGGTTGGCGAAGGTCTGCTCGGCGCCCGTCAGCGCGATCCTCCGCCCGCCGGAGGCCAGCCCGGGGTAGCGGTCGTCGGAGGCGCCGCGGAGTTTGACGGCGCCGTCCGTCGAATCGATTCCTCCGGTGCGCGAGACGCGGAACGCCGGGCCCGTGTCCGCCGCGGCGTCCTGCTTGAGGTAGTGGTCGAACCAGGCGGTGACCCGGCCGTGGATGCGGCCCTCCTCCGGCATCCCGCCGTCGTGGCCGCCCGCCGCCCAGTCCACCGCGACCGGGGCGCCGTTCTTCGTGAGCGCCGCCGCCATGGCATCGGACTGGCCGAGCGGGAAGAGGGAATCGGCCTGCCCCTGCACGATCAGGGCCGGCGCCTTGATCCGGTCCCCGACCGCGGACGGGCTGCGCCGCTCCAGCAGCTCACGGGCTTGCGGATCGGGCTTGCCCGCCACCGCCACCCGCTCGTACATGGCGCACAGGTCCGGCTGGAAGCGTCCGCAGCCGGGGGCGGCGAGGGGGTCGCCGGGTCCGGCGGTTGCCGCTCCGGCGGCCCCCGGGACGCCCGCGGGCTGCATGCCGCCCGCGGAGCCGGTCGTGAAGAACACTCCGGCCCACAACTTCTTGAAGACGTCGTTCGGGAAGAGCGCGTCCGCCAGGTTCCAGTAGGTGATCTCCGGAGCGATCGCGTCCACCCGCTGGTCGTAGGCGGCCGCGAGCAGCGAGACCGCGCCGCCGTAGGAGGCGCCGCTCACGCCCACGCGCGGATCCCCGGCCGCGTCGAGCCGCACCTCGGGGCGGGTGGCGAGCCAGTCGATGAGCCGGGAGACGTCCTTGACCTCGTACTCGGGATCGTTGAGACCGATCTTGCCGCCGGAGCGGCCGAAGCCGCGGGCCGACCAGGTCATGACGGCGTACCCGTCGCGCGCCAGCTGCTCGGCCTGGGCCCGGACGTCGTCCTTGCTGCCGCCGAAGCCGTGCGCGAGCAGCACGGCGGGCCGTTTCGCGCCGCCCCCGGCGGTGAAGTACGAGGTGTCGATGGCGGCACCGGGCATCTCGAAGAGGCGGTCCTGGCGGTGCACGGCCGGCGCGTCGTCCGCCGAGGCCGCGGCGGTCCAGGTGCCCGCCCCCGCGACGACGGCGAGCGCGGCGGCGCCCGCGAGCAGGCGGCTTCGGCGGCGCCGGGGCAGTTGGAGCTTCATGCGGAAACCCTAGTCGCACCCGGCCCCCGCCCCGAGCGCCCACGGGCGTACCTCCGCACCTCCTCGAGGACTACTCCGCTCGGCGCGCGTACCGCGGGCGCGGTACGCGCGGCCGGGGCAGGATGGCCCCATGCTGCTGGCCGATGTCGCACGGGTGTCCCGGGAGGTGGCCGGGACCTCCTCCCGGTCCGAGAAGGTGGCGCTGCTCGCCGCGCTGTTCGCGGCGGCGCCTCCCGACGAGGCCGCGCTGGTGATCTCCTACCTCGCCGGGCGGCTGCCGCAGGGCCGCCCCGGCATCGGCTGGCGCGCGCTGAGCGCCGAGACCGAGGCCGCCGCCGAGCCCACGCTCACGGTGCGCGCGGTGGACGAGGCGGTGACCGTGCTCGCCTCGGTCGCGGGCCCCGGCGCGCAGGGGGAGCGGCGGCGGATCCTCGCGGAACTGCTGGGCTCGGCGACCGGGCAGGAGCAGCGGTTCCTGCGCAGCCTGCTCTCCGGCGAGGTGCGCCAGGGGGCGCTGGACGCGGTGGCGCTGGCCGCGGTCGCCGAGGCCGCGGGGGTTCCGCAGACCGCGCTGCGCCGGGCGGTGATGCTGGACGGGTCGTTGCCGCGGGTGGCGGGCGCGGTGCTGGCCGGGGGCGCGCAGGCGCTGGGCGCCTTCACGCTGCGGGTGGGCACGCCCGTACAGCCGATGCTCGCGAGCACCGCGAAGTCGGTGGGGGAGGCGCTGGCGGCGCTCGGGCCCTGCGCGGTGGAGGAGAAGCTGGACGGGGTCCGGGTGCAGGTGCACCGGGACGGGGACGACGTGGGCGTGTACACGCGGTCGCTGGACGACATCACGGGCCGGCTGCCCGAGGTGGTAGAGCTGGCGCGGTCGCTGCCGGGGGACCGGTTCGTGCTCGACGGGGAGGTGATCGCGTTCGGGGCGGGCGGCCGGCCCGTGCCCTTCCAGGAGGTCGCGAGCCGGGTCGGCTCCCGGACCGACGTGGCCGCCGCCCGCCTGACGCTCCCGCTGACGCCCTCCTTCTTCGACGTCCTGGCCGTCGAGGGGGAACCGCTGCTGGACCTGCCGGTGCGCGAACGGTACGCGGCGCTGGCCGCCCTGGTGCCCGAGGAGTCGCGGGTACGGCGCCTGGTCGTCGAGGACCCGGAGGCGGCGGGGGAGGCGGCCGACGCGTTCTGGTCGCAGGCCCTGGCCCGCGGGCACGAGGGCGTGATGGTCAAGGCGCTGGACTCCGTCTATGCGGCCGGGCGGCGCGGCAAACACTGGCTGAAGGTGAAACCGGTGCACACGCTCGACCTGGTGGTCCTCGCCGTCGAGCGGGGCAACGGCCGGCGCACCGGGCTGCTGTCGAACCTGCACCTGGGGGCGCGGGGCGCCGACGGGACGTTCGTGATGCTCGGCAAGACCTTCAAGGGGCTCACGGACGAGCTGCTGCGCTGGCAGACCGCCCGGCTCGGCGAACTGGCCGTCGAGGACGACGGCTACACCGTGCGGGTCCGGCCCGAGCTGGTGGTGGAGATCGCCTACGACGGGCTCCAGCGGTCCCCGCGCTATCCGGGCGGGGTGGCCCTGCGGTTCGCCCGGGTCCTGCGCTACCGGCCGGACAAATCGGCGGCCGAGGCGGACACCCTGGAGGACGTACTGGCCCAAGGGGCCGGGACGGCGGGAAGCGAGGAGAGCGCGGAGAGCGCGGACTGACCGCGACCGCCCGCTTTTTGCCTCTGGGGCAAGAAAATTGCCCGGCAGGCAAGACTCTGGCTCAATCGGAGCATGAACCCCGAGCCCTCCGCCACGGTCGCCCCGCAGCTGCGCGAACTGCGCCGCCGGGCCGGCCTCACCCTGGAGGCCGCCGCCGCCCGGGCCGGGCTCTCGCCCGCCCACCTGTCCCGCCTGGAGACCGGCCGCCGACAGCCCTCGCTGCCGCTGCTGCTGGAACTCGCCCGCACCTACGCCACGACGGTCTCGGAACTGCTCGGGGAGACCCCGGCCGTGGCCGATCCCATCGTACGGGCCGGCGGGCCGGGCGCCCGCGAGGCCGACGGCTGGACGTACTGGCAGGCCGGCGGCCCGGGCCGCGCGATGCAGGCGCTGCGCGTGCACGTGCCGTACGCCCGGGAGCAGGGCGAGCTGGTCCGCGTCCACCCCGGCGAGGAATGGCTGTACGTCCTCAAGGGGCGGCTGCGGCTCTACCTGGCGGAGACCCGGCACGTGCTGGAGCCGGGGGACAGCGCCCATTTCGATTCGCTCACCCCGCACCGGATCGGCGCGGCCACCGAGGGCGGGGCCGATCTGCTGTTCGTGCACACCCTGCTGCAGAGCGGCCTCGCCGGGCTGTGCCTCGGCGGCGCGGCCACCACGCACCACTGAGAACCGAGGAGTCGCCGCATGTCCCTGGGAGAGAACGTGTCGTCAGAGGTGTCAGAGGTGTCGAAAGCGCCGGAAGCTTCGGCGGGGCCGGCGCAGGCTCCCGCGCAGCGGCCCGCCGTGGTCAAGCGCATCGAATCCAAGTTCCCGCGCGGCCTGATCATCCGGCTCGTCGCGTACCTGTTCGTCGGGCACCTCTTCGCCTTCTTCGTCTACCTGCTCTTCGTCCTGGGCGCCAAGAACCAGTGACCCGGCCCGTCCTCACCGCGGCGCACCCAGCCCAGTACCAGCAGGGACGCGACCGCGGCGAAGGCGCACCAGGTCGAGGCGAACTCCAGGCGCCAGAACAGCGCGCAGAGCGCCGCCCCGGCGGCCATGGCCGCGCCCAGGACGCGCAGCCGCCGGTCCCCGGCCAGCAGCAGTGAGCCGAGGGTGGCGACCAGATAGCCCGCGACCACGAGCGGCGCGTACGGCACGCTCACCCCGTAGCCGATGACGTGTCCGCGGATCTCGGCGGTCACCGGGCGGGTGGCCAGGCCGTACGCGAGGACCGCCGCGGTGGCCAGTCCCGCGGCGGTGGGGAAGAGCAGCCGGCGCCGCACCGAGGGCGCCGCACCGGGCCCCGCCGCGAGGAGCACGGCCAGCGGCACCCAGGCCGCCAGCAGCGGCAGGGCGATCACCGCCCAGGCGGTGGTGGCCGGGCCGCAGCCGCCCCCGGAGCGCCAGAGGGCCGCCTCGACCAGCTGGTGACCGCCCAGGATCACCGGCAGCGCTGCCACCGGCAGATCGCGGGCCCGGCGCGCCCGGGCGACGCAGACCAGCCCGGCGGCGGTGATCGCCGTACCGGCGGCCAGGTCGGCCGTCGCGCTCCAGCACATGGGACCCCCGGCGCAGGAGTGACAGGTGATCCCCACGGTACGAGCGGGCGCCCCGGTCCGCCCGCCCGCCGCGTCAGGCCGGTGACCCGGTCGCGGGGGAGCCGGCCGCAGGCGGCTCCGGCCGCTCCGGCGCCCGGGGAGCCTCCAGCGGGGGAGCCGTCACCGCGCACTGGGTGCGGCACTGCGGCCGGGCCGACCCGGGCGCGGGGGAGCGTACGGTCGCCCACGCCACCAGGGCGCCGAGCACCAGCACCCCCGCGCACCAGGGCATGGCCCGGCCGAAGGCGGCGTCGAACCCGTCGGCCGAGCGGTAGGCGTCCGGGCCCATCCCGGCCAGCAGCGGCAGCGCCGCCACGGCCAGCAGCCCGGCGGCCCGGGCCGCCGCGTTGTTGATCCCACTGGCCAGCCCCGCCCGGCCGGGGTCCACGGAGGCCAGTACGGTCGCGGTCAGCGGAGCCACCAGGGTGACCATGCCCGCCCCCAGCACCAGCAGCGCGGGCAGCACGTCCCGCACGTACGAGGCCCCCGGCCCCGCCCGCAGCATCAGCAGCATCCCCGCCGCGCACAGCAGCGGCCCCACGGTCAGCGGGATGCGCGGCCCGATCCGCTCGCCCAGCGCCCCGGAGCGCGCCGACAGCAGCAGCATCAGCGCGGTCGTCGGCAGCAGCGCGGCGCCGGCGGCCAGCGCCGAGTATCCGGCGACCACCTGGAGCTGGAGCACGGAGAGGAAGAAGAACCCGCCGAAGGCCGCGTACACGCACAGCGTGACCAGGTTGACGGCGGTGAACTGGCGCGAGGCGAAGATCCCGGGCGGCACCATCGGATCCGCCCGCCGCCGCTCCAGCAGCACGAAAGCCACGGCCAGCGCCACGCCGCCCACGGCTGCCGCCACCACCAGCGCGGAGCCCGACCGGGCCTCGATCAGCGCGTACGTCACCAGCGCCAGCGCGGCCGCCCCCAGCACCGCCCCGCCGACGTCGAACCGCCCGTGCGCCTGCGGATCCTTCGATTCCGGTACGTGCCGCAGCGCGACCGGCACGCACAGCGCGGCGAGCGGCACGTTGAGCAGGAACACCCAGCGCCAGCCGGGCCCGTCCACCAGCCAGCCGCCGACGAAGGGCCCCACGGCCGCGCCCACCCCGCCGAACCCCGACCACAGGCCCACCGCCCGCGCCCGGTCCGCGGGATGCAGCGAACCCTGGATCAGCGCGAGGGAACCGGGGGTGAGCAGAGCCCCGCCGATGCCCTGGAGCGCACGGGAGGCGATCAGCACCCCCGCGTTGGGGGCGATCCCGCACAGCAGCGAGCCCAGGGCGAACCACGTCACGCCGAGGACGAAGATCCGCCGCCGGCCGTACCGGTCACCCAGCGCCCCGCCCACCAGGATCAGCCCGGCCAGGGTGAGCAGGTAGGCGTTGACCGTCCACTGGAGCACCGCGAGATCCGCGCCGAGGTCCCGCCCGATCCGCGGCAGGGCCACATTGACGACGGTCGAGTCCAGCAGCGCCATCGAGGAGCCGAGCACGGTGGTGAACAGGATCCACCGGCCCCGCGCGGAGTCGAGGCGCACCTGCGGGCCGGAAGGGCCGTCGTCGTCCATGCCTCCCAGGCTCACCCGCCCGGCCGCCCAAAGCCACCCGGTGGAGGGGACCGGATCGCCGCCGGCGACGACGGGCCCGCGACGGCGGCAGCGACAACGACGGCGACCTGCTGTATCTCGCCGGTCCCGGCCGGTCGGTACGGGCATTCGGGTGGCGCGCGCCGATGCCGGGGCGGCGCGCCCGTACCGGCGGCCGGACGTGGCTAACGTGACCGGGTCTCCGCCGTCCCATCATCGGAAAGCCGGGAAACGCGATGAATCCCACGCCGCCGACACCGCAGGCGCCGCAGATGCCCGCGACGCCGCAGACCGACCGGGCCACCGCGAGCGGGGAGCGGCCGATCCGGCCGGAACCCGCGCAGCGGCCCGCCGCGTACGAGCTGAGGGCGGCCGCCGAAGCCGCCGCGGGGCCCGCCGCGACCTGGGCGATCGGCGACCGCGAGGGCGTCCTCGCGGGGTCCGGACCGGCCGACGCCCCCGTCGAGGCCGACGGCCTCGGCCCCGTCGTCGCCCTCTGGCCCGTCATCGGCACCCTGGTCGCCGAGGGCGCGCTGAGCCTGCACACCCCGCTCACCGCCTACTGCGACGAGGCCACCGGCGGAGCCACCGCCCACCACCTGCTCACCCACGCCGCGGACGCCGGCTCCTGCGCCACCCTCGGGGGCATCGCCGAACACCTCACGGGCCGTCCGCTGGCCGACCTGGCGGCCACCCGGGTCTGGCATCCGCTCGGCATGGTCCGGACGGTCCTCACCGGCGCCGGGCTGCTCCACTCGACGGTCGAGGACCTCGGCCGCTTCCTGCGCCACCTGCTCGCCGGACCGGACCAGCCGCTCACCCGTGCCTGGATCACCGAATCCCTGCGGATCCGGACCGGCGAACTCACGCCCGCCCGCGGCCTGCTCTGGCACCCCGCCCCCGGCACCGACCGTCGACAGGACACCTGGACGCACCACGGGCCGGGCGGCGCCGACCTGTGGGTCTCGCCGCTGCGCGGCCGCTGGGCGCTGCTGGTCGCGCCCTGTGCCGACGCGCCGGTGCGGGGTGCCTTCCGCGCGGCCGCCTTCGGCTGAGCGCGCGAAGCCCGGGTCGGGGGGACGGTGCCCGACGCGACGACGAACCCTCAGCCGAGGGCCGCCGTCAGCCGGGCGGTCAGCTCGGCGCTGCGGCGCGGGTCCGGGTCCCGGACACCGCACAGGTCCGCCAGATCGGCCAGTACCTCTTCGATCTGCCAGCCCGGCCGGCCGGGTGCCAGGAACGCCGCGGTCTGCGCCGCGGCCTGCTCCCAGTCGCCCAGCGCGCACAGGACGACGATCAGGTTCCCGCGGGAGCGGACGCCGTCCACCCCGGGGGCCTGTGCCTCCCGTGCGAACAGGTCGGCGGCGCGGCGCAGTTCGGCGTCCGCGCCGACGCCGGTCAGGCGCAGGACCAGCGCGCGTTCGTACACGTCCCACGGGCTGTCCGGGGCGAGGGCGAGCGCCCGGTCGAGGTCGGCCAGCGCCCGTTCGAGGCGCCCGCACCTGCGGTGGAGACGGCCGCGCCAGGCGAGGATCCACGGGTCGGCGGGGTCCAGCGCGTGCGCGCGGTCGAACTCGGCCAGCGCCTCCCCGGTCCGGCCCAGGCAGCGCAGGGTCTCGCCGCGGCCCGCCCGCGCCCAGCCGTTCGCCGGGTCGGCCGCGAGGACCGCGTCGAAGTCGGCGAGCGCCGCGGCGTGGCGACGCGTGCGCCGGAGCAGGTGCCCCCGCCGGACCAGGACCCATCCGGCGTCCGGGCGCAGCCGCAGGGCCGCGTCCAGATCGGCGAGTGCCTCCTCGAACCGGCCGAGGGACCCCAGGGTCCCCGCCCGCTGGACCAGCGCCCACACGTACTCGGGCCGCTGCTCCAGCGAGCGGTCCAGGTCCTCCAGCGCCTCCTCGTAACGCCGCAGGCCGTGCAGCGCGGAACCCCGCCACGCACGGATCCAGCCGTCCTCCGGGTCGCGGGCGACCGCCGCGTCGAAGTCGGCCATGGCCTCCTCGGCCCGGCCCAGGCCGACCTGGGCCTGCGCGCGGAAGCAGAGCGTCCACGGATCCTCCGGCTTCAGCAGCAGGGCCCGGTCCAAGTCGGCGAGCGCCTCCTCGGTCCGGCCCAGGTAGTGCAGGCACTTCCCCCGCTCCAGCCAGCCGTGGGCCGCCCCCGGCTCCCGCTGCGTGAAGAGGGTCAGGTCATCGAGCGCCTCCACGTACCGGCCCGCCCGTACGTGGGTGGCACCCCGGCCGAAGTACGCGCGCAGCGCGCCCGGGTCCAGGGCCAGCGCGCGGCCGTAGTCGGCCAGTGCCCGGGCGTCCTGCCCGGAGTTGCGGTGGTCCCGGCCCCGCAGCGTGTGGGCCAGCACGCGCGACGGCGCGGCCAGCGCCGGCGCGCCCAGCAGCAGCGTCAGCATCCGCACCGTGTCCCCGCCCCCGGTGTCGGCCGCCTCCCGCAGCGCCCGGCCCAGCGCGGCCACCGCCGGATCCCCCGCGTCCTGCCCCGCCCGCTCCGCCGTCCACGCGCCGCGGTGGGCCGCGGTGGTCCCCGCGTCACAGGCGTGCACCAGCGTGTCCAGGGCCGCGGGCAGCGCCGCGGCCGGGTCCGCGCACAGCAGGTGGTACATCTCGCCCAGCCGGTGCTCGCGCCACACCGGGTCCTCCCACAGGTCCCGGGCCCCCGGCCGCGCGCCCTCCCGGTCCTGCCGCCACCGGCGCAGCGCGTCGGCCAGCCGCAGCTGGTCCCTCCGCCACCGGGCCGGGGACTGGGCCCGCCGGACCCGGAGCATCGCCGCCCGGACCACGTCGTGGTAGCGGCAGCGCCCGGCCTGGTCGGTGACGAAGGACAGCCCGCGCAGCCAGCCGTAGCCGGCGGCCGGCCGCTCCCCGTCCCCCGCGCTCCCGGCCACGGCCACCGCGAAGACGTCCTCGTCGAGGTACAGCGGCAGGGCGCAGTCCAGCGCCGCGGCCCGGCGGTGCGGATCCGCCTCCCACTTGAGGAAGCGCTCCACGGCCGTGTCGGACGGGTCCTCCACCGCGTCCGGGTGCGCGGGGCGCGCCTGGGCCAGCAGGTCCACCAGGACCGGGAGCCGCCCGGACAGCCGCAGCACCAGGTCCACCACGGCCCCGCCCGTCACCCCGCGGGCGGCCAGCAGGGCCCGCGCCTCCTCCTCGCTGAAGACGTCGAGGGCCACGGGCGCGATCAGTTCGAGGGAATCGGCCCACCAGCGGGGGTCGAGCCGCCCCTGCCCGCCCAGCACCACCTGGACGCTGACCGGCACGGGCCCGTACCGCTCGGCGATCAGCACGTCCCGCAGCCACTCGTCCAGCACGGGCGCGGTGCGCTCGTAGGTGTCGAAGAACAGCACCACCCAGGGCGCCCGGCCGGCGACCGCCGCGAGGTCGGCGAGGAAGACCGGGGTGAGCACCTGGAGCGGCGAGAGCACCAGTTGGACGTCCTCGCGGCTGCGCAGGCGGGCGCTGAGCGCGACCCGCAGCCGTTCGGCGCCCGCCGCCACCTCGCCGGGGTCCAACGCCCCGGCCACCGGACCGAGCCCGGGGACCAGGCCCAGGCCCGCCATCCCGGCGCGGGCGACCAGCCGGCCGGCGGGCGAGGGGTCCGCGGCCGCGGCGCCGGGCTCCTGTCCCTGGTCCGGCGGCGCCGCTTCCGCTTCGTGGCGGCGCAGGTGGTAGGTGGCCAGCAGCTTGTCGAACGCCTTGAGCGGGAAGCCCTGGCGCAGGAGCTGGGAGCTGACGGCCTCCATCGCCTCCAGGACCCCGTGCACCTCGTCGCCGAGGAAGGCGGTGACCGCCTGCCGGCGCCGGGCGGCGGCCTCCCACTGGCGCAGCAGGGAGGTCTTCCCGACGCCGGCCGTCCCGTGCACGTGGAAGAGGAACTGGTACGCCGGGTCGTCCGCGCGCCGTGCGAAGTTCTCCTCGAACACCGCCAGTTCACGGCGCCGTCCGACGAACCCGCCCCGCCGCCGCTGCCGGATCAGCTCCTGCCGGCTGACCGCCCGTTCGCCCATCGGACCCCCCGCCCCACCGCCGCGTCCCGTGAGGGCATGATGCCCTGCCGCGGCGGACGCGGCAGGGCATCGGGACGGGGATCGGGGACATCTCAGGGTCGTCCGGGGGCCGGTCTCAGGGGCGGTGCCGGGCGTTCTCGGCCTTCAGCACCAGTGACAGGCCTACAGCACCAGGGACAGCAGCAGGACGAAGCCGAGGCCGACCACCGAGATGATGGTCTCCATCACCGACCAGGTCTTCAGCGTCTGTCCGACGTCCATCCCGAAGTACTCCTTCACCAACCAGAAACCGGCGTCGTTGACGTGGCTGAAGAAGAGCGAGCCCGCGCCGATCGCCAGGACCAGCAGCGCGGTTCCGGTGGTGGACATCCCCGCGGCCAGCGGGGCGGCCAGGCCGGCCGCCGAGATCGTCGCCACGGTCGCCGAACCGGTCGCGAGCCGAATGGCCACCGCGATCAGCCATGCCAGCAGCAGGGCCGGCACCGACCAGCTCTCGGACAGGTCCAGCACCATCCGGCCCACGCCCGCGTCGATCAGCGTCTGCTTGAAACCGCCGCCGGCGCCGACGATGAGCAGGATGCCCGCGATTGGGGCCAGGGACTTCTCCACGGTCACCGACAGCCGGGCGCGGGTGAAGCCCGCCGCGCGGCCCAGGGTGAACATGCCGACGAGGACGGCCGCGAGCAGGGCGATCATCGGCGCGCCGATGATGTCGGTGACCTTCTGCACGCCGTTGGTCTTGTCGTCGACGACGATGTCGACGAGCGCCTTCACCAGCATGAGGGCCACCGGCAGCAGCACCGTGGCCACCGTCGCGCCGAACCGCGGCCGGTGCGCGCGGTCCACGGGTTCGGACGGCGCGGTGGTCAGCTGCTCGGGGGCCTGGATGTCGACCCAGCGGGCGGCGTAACGGGAGAACAGCGGCCCGGCGATGATCACGGTCGGGATGGCGACGAGCACCCCGAGCGCAAGGGTGACGCCGAGGTTCGCGTGCAGCGCGTCGATCGCGACCAGCGGGCCGGGGTGCGGCGGGATCAGGCCGTGCATCACGGACAGGCCGGCCAGCGCCGGGATGCCGATCCGCATGAGCGAGTAGCCGCCCCGCCGGGCCACCAGCAGGACCACCGGGATCAGCAGCACGATGCCGACCTCGAAGAACAGCGGCAGCCCGATCACGGACGCGATCAGCACCATGGCCCAGGGCATGGCCCGCCCCTTGGCCCGGGCGAGGATCGTGTCCACGATCTCGTCCGCGCCACCGGAGTCGGCGAGCAGCCGGCCGAGGATCGCGCCGAGCGCGATCAGGACGCCGACACCCGCCACGGTGGAACCGAGGCCCGCGGTGAAACTCGCGAGGGTCTTCTCCAGCGGCGCCCCCGCGAAGACCCCGAGGGCCAGTGACCCGATGGTCAGGGCCAGGAAGGCGTGGATCGAGAGGCGGGTGATGAGCAGGATGATGAGGGCGATGCCCGCGAGGACGGCGATGCCCAGGCGTGCGTTGCCCGCCGAGGTGATGGGGGCGACGGCCGCCGCAAGGGCCCCGGCGCCGGGAGTGATGGTCACGGTGACGGTTCCTCAGCTTTCGCGGGGGGTCGCAGTGGGGGCGGGGGAGCCGGGCCCCTCGGGCGGGCCGGGCGGTGGGACCTGCCGCAGTGCGGCCAGGGCCCGGGAGGTGATGTCCTCGGGCGAGCCGTCGACGTCGACGCTCACGCCCCGCTCGTCCCGCTCCAGCGGCTCCAGCGCGGCGAACTGCGAATCGAGCAGGGTGGCGGGCATGAAGTGCCCGGTGCGGGCGGCCATCCGGCGCTCGATCAGCGGCCGCTCGCCGGTCAGGTGGACGAAGACGGCGCCCGGCGCGGCGGCGCGCAGCCGGTCGCGGTAGGCGCGCTTGAGCGACGAGGCCGAGACCACCCCGCCCCGCTCGCCGCGGCCGCGGGCCCACTCGCCGATGGCGTCGAGCCACGGCCGGCGGTCGTCGTCGTCCAGGGGGACGCCGGACGCCATCTTGGCGACGTTGGCCGCCGGGTGGAAGGCGTCGCCCTCCGCGTAGGGGAGGGCGAGCGCGGCGGCGAGCAGCTGCCCCACGGTCGTCTTGCCCGTCCCCGCCACGCCCATCACCACGATGACGCGGGCGGTGCTCACTCCGTAGCCCATGGGGGATACCTCGCTGTTCTCGGCGATGTCCTCATCGACATCTGGCACCACTGAAGCCTATTAAGTAGTACTTATTCAAGGGTTCATCTATAAAACATCACACCTTTTCTCGTGATCCTCCCGGCACGGGACCCCGCTGCGCACCCCGTACGCTTGCGCCATGACAACCGAGGGCGGTCCCGCGGGGGGACTCCACGCACACGTGCTCGACGCCCTCGGCCTCGCCATCACCGCGGGCGAGCACCAGCCGGGCAGCGTGCTGCGCACCGACGAGGTGGCCCAGGAGTTCGGCGCCTCCCGCACCGTCGTCCGCGAAGTCGTCCGGGTGCTGGAATCCATGGCGCTCGTCGCCTCCCGCCGCAGGGTCGGCGTCACCGTGCGCCCGGCGGACGAATGGAACGTCTACGACCCGCGGGTGATCCGCTGGCGCCTGGCCGGCGCCGACCGGCCCCGCCAGCTGCGCTCGCTCACCGTGCTGCGTTCGGCCGTCGAGCCCGTGGCCGCCGGCCTCGCCGCCGTACGGGCCACGCCCGAGCAGTGCGCGGCCCTCACCGAAGCGGCCCTCGGCATGGTCCGCACCTCGCGCGGCCACCAGCTGGAGGGCTACCTCCGGCACGACGTCGCCTTCCACCGAACCGTGCTCGACGCCTCCGGCAACGAGATGTTCGCCCGCCTCGGTGACGTCGTCGCCGAGGTGCTGACCGGCCGCACCCAGCACGCGGTGATGTTCCCCGACCCCGACCCGGCCGCCGTCACCCTGCACGTGCGGGTGGCCGAGGCGGTACGGGAGGGGGACGCGGCCCGCGCCGAGGCGCTCACCCGGGAGATCACCGCGGGGGCGCTGGAGGAACTGGACGTCCTCGCTCCGTAGCCGCTCCCCGCCCGGCCGGTCCGCAAGCGCTCCGCGGTGGGCCACACTGGTGCCGTGCTGGCACAAGCCGATGGGCCCCCGGGCGGGCCCGCGTCCTTCGTCGGACGCCGCAGCGAACTGGCCGTGCTCGACCGGGCGTTGAGCGCCCACCGGCTGGTCACCCTGACCGGGCCGGGCGGCGTCGGCAAGAGCCGCCTGGCCCGCCAGGCCCTGACCCGCCTGGCCGGGGACGTCCCCGTCGACGGCCAGGCGGCCGGGATCGCCTCGGGCGGGCGGGGGTTCCGCGACGGGATCCACTGGGCCGACCTGTCCCCCCTGCCCGACGCACGGCTGCTCGCCGACACGGTGGCCGACGCCCTCGGCCTCGCCGACCACACCGCCCGCTCGCTCGTGGAGGCCGTGGGGGAGTGGATCGGCGCCCGCCGCCTGCTGCTCGTACTCGACTGCTGCGAACACCTGGTCCCCGCCGTCCGTACGCTCGCCCGCGCCCTGCTCGGCGCGGCGCCGCACCTCGTACTGCTGCTCACCAGCCGCCAGCCGCTCGGGCTGCCCGCGGAGCACGTCATGGAGATCGGTCCGCTCCCGCACGCCGCCGGGGCCGGGGACGCCCTGGCCCTCTTCCGCGCCCGCGCCGCCGAGGCCGCGCCCCGCACGGCCGCCCCCTGGTCCGAGGAGCGGCTCGCCGCCGCCCGGTCCATCTGCGCACGCCTCCAGGGGATCCCCCTCGCGCTGGAACTGGCCGCCGCCCAGCTGACGGACCACACCGTCGAGGAACTCGCCGACCGGCTGACCCGCCGGATCGGCGCGCTCGCCACCGGCCGCCCCCTCCAGCCGCCCCGCCACCGCGCGCTGCGCACCGCCATCGGCTGGAGCCACGAGTGGTGCGCGCCGCGCGAACGCCTGCTCTGGCTGCGGTTGTCCGTCTTCGGCGGCCCCTTCGACGAGGCGGCGGCCCGCGCCGTCTGCTCCGCCGCCCCGCTGTCGCAGGCGCAGGTGCCGCCGCTGCTGGCCGCCCTGGTCGCCAAGTCCGTGGTGCGGCGCGGCGCCGACGGCTCCTACCGCATGCTCGACGCGATCCGCGAGTACGGGGCGATGTGGCTCGCGGAGCTCGGCGAACAGGACGCCCTGCGGGCCCGGCACGCCGCCCATTTCCTCGCCCTGGTGCGCAGGGCCGACCGGGAATGGCTCGGTCCCGGCCAGCGCGCCGGATACCGGCGGGTCGGCGCGGCGCACGGCGACGTGTGCGCCGCCCTGGACCACTACCTGGCCACCGCCCCCGCCCGGGCCCTCGACCTGGCGGGCCGCGTCGGCTTCTTCTGGGCCTGCTGCGGCCACCTGCACGCCGCCCGCACCCACCTGGAGCGGGCCCTGGCCGCCGCGCGCCCCGAGGAGGTCACCCGCGCGGTGCGGGTGCGGGCGCTGTGGGCCCTCGGGGTCACCCTGCTGCTCCAGGGCGAGGCGGACGCCGCGCACCAGCTCGCCGTCGGCTGCGAGGCCCTGGCCATGACGCCGGGATCCGCCGGCCCCTCCCTTTCCGAAGGCCCGGACGACGACCGGTACGGACCCCCGCACGGCGGGCCCGCCGGCCTCCCGGCCGAGGGCGCGGCCGGGGATCCCGGGGCGGATCCGGACGGGGACGCGTGCCTCGCCCTGGACGCCGCCTACCTGCTGGGCCTCAGCCACCTCATGGCGGGGCGTCCGCTCGCCGCGCGCGTCGTGGCCGAGAACGCCCTCGGCGCGGCTCCCGGGACGCCCTTCGACTCCCCGGCCCGGCTGCGCTGCCACCTCGTGCACGTGTTCGCCCTCACCGCCATGGGCCTGTTCACCGACGCCCGCGCCGAGGCCGAGGTGCTGCGCGCCGGCTGCGCCGCCCGCGAGGAGCACTGGACGCGGGCCTACGCCGAGTACCAGCTGTCCCTGATCTCCCTGCGGGAGGGCAGCCCCGCCGCCTCCGCCGCGCACGCCCGCGCGATGCTGGAGAGCAAGGGCGAACTGGGCGACACCTTCGGCACCGCCCTCGGACTGGACCTGCTCGCCGCCGCCCGGGCGGCCCAGGGCGACGGCGCGGGCGCGGCCCGGGCCTACGGCACCGGCCACGCCTACTGGCAGGCGGTCGGCCATCCGCAGCGCGGCACGCCCGAACTGAAGTCCGTACGCGAGGAGTCCGAGCGCACCGCGCGCGGGGCGCTGGGCGACCAGGCGTACGAGGCCGCCTTCCGGCAGGGCGTCCGGCACGGCCACCTCCTGCGGGCCCGCCCCCACCAGGACTGAACGCCCCCCGGGACCGCGACCGGCCCGCGCCGTGCCACCGGTCCGCGGTCCGGGCCCGGGCACCGGTTCCGGCCACCCGGTCCGGCCCGGGGCCCCCGGGTACCGGACGCGGCTTGTCCGGGTGCGCGTGCGGTGCGATCCTTCCGGCATGTCGCTCACCCCTCCGCCCGGTCGTGGGGCCCCGCGGGGTGAGGGAAGCGGGTCGGGCCGGGACGTCCGACCGTGCGAGCCGGGTCGCCAGCCGCTCCGGTCCGGGAGCCACGATCAGTGAACGGATGCCCACGTGACGAACCCCTATACGCGCCTGGCCGTCGCGGCCGCCGAATGGGACGACCTGCACCCCCGCCTGGCACCCGTGGCACTGCGCCAACTCGCGCTGCTGCTCGCCTCGTTAAGGCTGGCCGGCGGTGAAGTGGCCGAACGCGCGGCCCTGCTGGCCGCCCGGCTGCTCGGCGAGCAGCTCCCCGACCGGTTCCCCGGCGAGAGCCGCCTCGCCCCGGCGGCGTCCGCCCGGGCCGCCGGGCACCTCGGCTTCATCGCGGACGACCTGGCCGTCCTCGTCCTGGACGGGCACCGCATGGTCGGCCCGGTGCTGGGCGAGGTGCGCGACCGGCTGCTCGCCGAGCCGTCCGTCGGCGACGCGGAGGCGCTGGAGGGCGGCTGCGACCCCTACGGGCCGGGCCTCATCCGGCTGCGCGCCACGGGCGGCTTCGTCCGGCTGCCCGCCTTCCAGTTCGGCGCCGACGGGCGGCCCGTCCCCGTGGTCCACGAGGTGAACCGGCTGCTCGACGCGGACCACGACCCCTGGGGCGCGGCCACGTGGTGGTTCTCGCCGCACGCGCGGCTGGGCGCACTCCCCGTACGGCTGCTCGGCACCCCCGCCGAGCGGCGGCTCCCGGCGGAGGCCGCGGCGCCGAAGGGGGAGTGAGCGGCCGGACGGGGTCGGGCTCACGCCGCTCCCGCGCCCGCCTCCGCTCCCGCTTCCGTTCCCGTCACGGCCCCGTCCGCCGTGACCGCGGACGCGCCGCCGGCCGCGGCGCCCCCCGTCGCGAACTGGGTCCGGTACAGCTCCTCGTACCGTCCGCCCAGGGCCAGCAGCTCGGTGTGCGTGCCGCGTTCCACGATCCGGCCCTCCTCGACGACCAGGATCAGGTCCGCCGCCTGGACGGTCGACAGACGGTGCGCGATCACCACGGCGGTCCGGCCGGCGAGCGCCTCGCCCAGCGCCTCCTGCACCGCCGCCTCCGAGGTGGAGTCCAGGTGCGCGGTGGCCTCGTCGAGGATCACCACCCGCTGGCGGGCCAGCAGCAGCCGGGCGATGGTCAGCCGCTGGCGTTCGCCGCCGGAGAGCCGGTAGCCGCGCTCGCCGACCACCGTGTCCAGCCCGTCGGGCAGCGAGGCGACCAGCCCGTCCAGGCGCGAGCGGCGCAGGGCCTCCCAGACCTCCTCCTCCGTGGCCCCGGGACGGGCCAGCAGCAGGTTCGCGCGCACCGACTCGTGGAAGAGGTGCCCGTCCTGGGTGACCATGCCGAGCGTGTCGCGGATCGAGTCGGCGGTGAGGTCGCGCACGTCGACCCCGTTCAGCCGGACCGCGCCCGCGTCCGCGTCGTACAGCCGGGGGAGGAGCTGCGCGATGGTGGACTTCCCGGCGCCGGACGAGCCCACCAGTGCGATCATCTGCCCGGCCTCGGCGCGGAACGAGACCTCGTGCAGCACCTGCGTACCGCCCCGGGCGTCCAGCGTCGCCACCTCCTCCAGCGAGGCCAGCGAGACCTTGTCGGCGGCCGGGTAACCGAAGGACACCCGGTCGAACTCCACCGTCACCGGGCCTTCGGGCACCCGGCGGGCGTCCGGCTTCTCGGCGATCAGCGGTTCCAGGTCGAGGATCTCGAAGACCCGCTCGAAGCTGACCAGCGCGCTCATCACCTCGACCCGGGCCCCCGCCAGCGCGGTCAGCGGGGCGTACAGCCGGGTCAGCAGCAGGGCCAGCGCGACCACGGAACCGGCGTCCAGCGTGCCGCGCAGCGCGTAGTAGCCGCCCAGCCCGTAGACCAGGGCCAGGGCGAGCGCGGAGACCAGGGTGAGCGCCGTGATGAAGGCGGACTGCGCGACTGCGGTACGGATCCCGATGTCCCGCACCCGGGCCGCCCGCGCCGCGAACTCGGCGGATTCATCGGCGGGCCGCCCGAACAGCTTGACCAGCGTCGCGCCGGGCGCGGAGAAGCGCTCGGTCATCTGGGTGCCCATCGAGGCGTTCAGGGCCGCCGCCTCGCGCTGCATCCGCGCCATCCGGGCGCCCGTGCGCCGTGCCGGGATGACGAAGAGGGGCAGCAGCACCAGCGCGAGCAGGGTGATCTGCCAGGAGATGCTGAGCATCACGGCCAGGGTCAGCAGCAGCGTCACCGTGTTGGCGACCACCCCGGAGAGGGTGTTGCTGAACGCCCGCTGCGCGCCGATCACGTCGTTGTTGAGCCGGCTGACCAGCGCCCCGGTCCGGGTCCGGGTGAAGAAGGCGACCGGCATCCGCTGCACGTGGTCGAAGACCGCGGTGCGCAGGTCGAGGATCAGCCCCTCGCCCAGGGTGGACGACAGCTTCCTGGTCAGCAGGCCCAGGCCCGCCTCGACCACCGCGATCAGTGCGATGAGCAGTGCGAGCCGGGTGACCGTCCCGCTCTCCCGGCCGCCGACGATGGCCTCGACGACCCGGCTGGCGAGCACCGGGGTGGCGACCGCGAGGAAAGCGGTCACGATGCTCAGCAGCAGGAAGAGCAGCAGCCCGCGGCGGTGCGGGCGGGCGAAGGCGGCGACCCGGCGCAGGCTCTCGCGGGTGGGGGCCCGGCGCTCCTGCTGGGCGTTGAGCGCGTTGTGGAGCGAGGACCAGGCGGTCATTTCCATAGACATGCCAGGAACGTTAGTACCTCAAGGAAAGTTGAGGTCAAGGTCCGGTGGAGCGCCGAGGCCCCGGCGGACGGACCCTCGTGCGCTGTCGGTGCCCGGTGGCATCATCGGCTCATGAACCGGGAACCCGCCGACAGCGTGCTCCACCGCTTCCGCCGATGGGCACGGGAAACGCCCGAGGCGCCCGCAGTCCTCCGCGGCCCGACCGTCCTCACCTACCGTCGACTGGACGGGCGCTCCCGCCGCCTGGCGGCCCACCTGCTCGCCGCGGGACTGCCGCCCGGCGCCACCGTGGCCATCGGCAGCGCCCGGCAGGAGGAGGTCCTGACCGCGCTGCTCGCCGTACTGAAGGCGGGCGGAGCCTACACCCTCCTCGACCCGGACCATCCCGCGGCGGCGCGGCGCAACCTGGCCGCGACCGCGCCGTACGCCCTCCTGACGCACCGCGCGCACCTGCCCTTCCTCGACGAGGGGACCGGACCGCGCGTCATCTGCCTCGACACCGAGGCGGAGGCGATCGCCGCCCGCTCCGGTGAACCGGCGGACGCCCCCGCGCCGGCCCTCGGCGACACGGCGGCGGTCGTCTTCACCGGCGGCGAGGAGCCGCGGGCGGTGCGGATCGACCACGCCCGGCTGCTCGCCGCCCACGACGGCTGGGCGGAGACCGGCGGCCTCACCCCCGACGACCGGCACCTGATCACCGCCCGGCCCGACCTCACCGGCTTCGCCACCGGCTGGACCCGGGCCCTGTGCACCGGCGGCGCCCTGGTCCTGGCGCCGCGCTCCGAGTGGAGCCACGAAGAGCTGCGCGACCTGATCCGCGAGGAGCGGGTCTCCGTCCTGCACACCGACCCCGGGTCCGCGCCCCGCCTGCTCGGCGCCGGGAGCGGGCAGGCCGCGCGCCGCGCACCCGACGCCGATCTGTGGTCGCTGCGGCTGGTCACCGTCAGCGGCGAGCGGCTCCACCTCGACGAACAGGCCGCCCTGCACCTGTCGTTGCGCCCCGGCGCCCGCCTGGTGAACGTCTACGGGCTCACCGAGACCGCCGGCGCCGGTACCTGGTTCGAGCTGTCGCTGCTGCCGCGCCCGGTGGACGCGGCCGAGGGCGTCAGCCTGATCGGCGTCCCCTTCCCCGGCTTCCGGGTGGAGCTCACCGGCGGCGAGATCCGGCTCACCCCGCCCGGGGGCGGCGCGGCCATCGCCACCGGGGACCTCGCCCGCGCCCGGGAGGACGGGCTGCTGGAATTCGCCGGCCGTCGCCGCGACCGGATCACGATCGGCCGCCGCACCGTCGACCCCCACCGGATCGAGTCCGTCCTGCGCGGTCACCCCGGGATCGGCGGGGCGCTGGTGCGCGGCGTTCCCGACGGCCCTTCGAAGGTGCGCCTCGTCGCGTACGTCGCCCCACCGGGCGTCAGCCCGCCCGCCGGGGGCGGCCCGCTGCCCCGGCCCCGGCACGGCTCCGGGCCGTCCGGCGACGCGTTCGCCGACAGGTCCACCGACGCGTCCACCGACGGGGAACTCCCCGACACCGAGACCCTGGGCCGCTACCTCTCCTCCCGGCTCCCCGAGGAGGAGATACCGCGAGCGGTGGTCAGGCTGCGCGCGCTGCCCCGCGCCCGCTCGGGCCGGGAGGACCGCGCCGCCCTCCCGCTGCCGGTGTCCGGGGCGCCCGGGCGGGGCGTGCGCGCCTCCGGCAAGTACACCGCCTCGGGGGGCGAGGTGCCCACCTCGTGCGGGGTCGGATGCGGGGCGCTGCTCGTCGCCATGGTCGCCTTCTCCTTCACCGGGATCCTCTGGCCCGGCTCCACCGACCTCACGGGGGTCCCCAGCGGGTACAGGACCCTCTTCACCCTGCTGTACGGCTTCGAATGGCTGTCCTTCGGCCTCGGGGTGGTGCTCCTGCTGGTCGGGCGCCCGGCCCTGCGGCGACAGGGCCGCGGGCGCGCCCTCACGGCCGCCGCGCACCTGGCGCTCGTCTACCTGCTGGTCGCCTGGTGGCCGCAGGACAACCTCTACCGGCTCGCCGCGAAGCAGGACTGGCCGCGCCAGGCCGTCCTCGTCTACGCCTTCAACGTGCCGCTCATGATCGCCGCCGTCATCGTCGCCGTCTTCGCCACCCGCGAACCGTCCCGCGCCGCCTGAGGAAGAGGCGCGTCAGAAGGAGTCGCCGAACATCGCCCCCACGGCCGCCGCCTCCGCGCGGACCAGCGCTTCGGCCGCGTCCACCGCCTCCCGGGTGTGCGCGGCCACCAGGGCCCCCAGCCACGGGCCCGGGTCGAAGGCGGCCGTGGGGATCGCCGGCACGAAGACGGCCCCGAGGGCCGCGCAGCCCCGGGCCAGCGCGGCGCACAGCTCCCCCGCCAGTGCCTCCGGCAGCCGCGCCCCCAGCTCCACCCGGTCCATGATCCGCACCACGTGGTCCCCGCCCCGCACCTCGTCGAGCCGTGCCTTGACGACGAAGGCCGCGGCGGGACCCGTGAGGCGCAGGTTCGTCTCGGTCGGAGCGAGGCGCCCCTGCCCGGCGCTGACGAAGTCCACGTCGAACCAGCCCCGGTAGCCCGCCCCGGCCAGTGCGCGGCCCACCGCCTCCCCGAAGCCCGACAGCGCCGGCGCCGCCCAGCCCGGCACCACGCCCGGCCCCACGGTGGCGCCCCGGTAGCCGGCGCCCACCACGTCCATGACGGCCCCGCCCACCGGGTGGACGCGGCCGGCCGCGTCCACGAACGCGTCGTAGGTCAGGTCGCGCACCGCCCCGCCCGGGTCGTGCGCGTACTCCTCGGCCAGCAACGGCCCGCGCGGCAGCCCGCGCAGCGCGGCGAGGGCGCCGCCCGCCGCCCGTACGTCCCCGGGCGCGAGCAGCCGCGTACCCGAACCGCCCACCCCGTGCTCGGACTTGAGGACGGTGCCGCGGCCCGCCCGGGCCCGCGCCGCCACCAGCCGGGCGGCGGCCCACCGGTTGCGCGGCCGCCACTGCCGGGGGACCACCACGCCGGGATGCCCGCCCGCCTCCGCGATCCGGGCGAACAAGGCGTGCGAGGCCGCCTTCGACTCGTACCGCAGCACCTCCGGCCGCCAGGGCCCCGACCCGGCCAGCCGGGCGAAACCCGCACTGCGCCCCCACGGCAGGAGCGCCGCCCCCGACCCCGTCAGCCGGGCGGCGAGCGCGGGCCGCGACCGTACGGCGGCCGACAGTCCGGGGCGGTCCGGCGCCAGCCCGTCGTGCACCTCGACGTCCGTCCAGTCCAACTGGCGCGCCACCTGCTCCACCCACCACCCGGGCACCGGCCGCGGCAGCACCAGGGCGCTCGGCCGGGGTCCGTAGAAGGCGGCCAGGCAGGCGTAGTGGTGCGCGGCGAGCTGCTCCCGGTCCAGGGAGGGGTCACCGAACTGCGCGTGGTACTCGGCGACATTGCCCAGGTGCACCGCCGGGCGGCCCCCGGTCCAGGCCTCCACCCAGGGCTCCGCCGCGCCCAGCCGCACCTCGAAGCGGACCAGTCCCGCGACCGGCGCCGCGCCGGGGCGGGGGAGCGCGCCCATCGCCCGGTAGAAGTCCGCGGCGTGCGGGTCGGCGTCGATCAGCAGGGTGTGGCAGCCCAGTCGGCGGGCCCGGCGCACTGCGTCCCGGTACAGCGCCCGGCCCACGCCCCGCCCGATCGCCGCCGGTTCCACGAACAGCAGGCCCAACTCCGCGACGGGCGCCCTCCCTTCGAGCGAGGCCACGCCGAGCGGGCACCCTCCGGCCCCCGTCTCCTCGGCGACCACGATCCGGCGCGCGCCCACCTCCCCGGCCCGGATCCGCAACTGCGGTGCGCAGGCGGCCAGGAACGCCTCGTCGTAGCCCCAGTGCGCCTTCGAGCGCAGCGCCAGCGCGCCGAGCGCCGCCGCCTCGTCCGGCCGCGCCGCCCGGACCCGCACCGCTCCCGCTGCCATCCCGCCTCCCCATCCCCGGCCAGGACAGCCGTGCGATAGGTTTTCCCTTCCCCACACAGCTGCTCGCATCCCCTATCCACCGACGCGGAGACAGGCCCTCAATGAGCGACATCGTCAACGGACTCGGCCGCACCACCGCCTTCGGGGCACTCGGCCTGGTCCTGCTGATCCTCGGCATCGTCCTGGTCGACGTGCTGACGCCCGGCGCCCTGCGCAAGCAGATCTGGGAGGAGCGCAACCGCAACGCCGCCCTGCAGCTCAGCTCGGCCCTGCTCGGCGTCGGCGGGATCGTGTTCACCTCGATCTGGACGACCTACGACGACTTCGGCAAGGGGCTGCTGAACACCGCGGCCTTCGGCCTGCTCGGCCTGGTCCTGATGGGGCTGGCCTTCCTGGTGCTGGACGTGTTCACCCCCGGCAGGCTCGGCGCGATCGTCGTCGACCCGCAGCCGCACCCGGCCGTGTGGGTCACCGCCTCCTGCAACCTCGCGGTCGCGGCCATCGTGGCGGCCTCCATCTCCTGAAGCCGCCAGGGCTCAGAATCACGCGAGCCCGAGGGCGAAGGCGCCGAACCCCGCCGACAGCAGCCCCGCCGCCGTCCGCCGCACCGCCGTCGACCTGGTCCACGGGGCCTCGAAACGCCTCGTGTACCGGGCGATCAGCACCAGCAGCGCCGCGAACACCGGCATCCAGGCCAGCCGTTCGGCGATCCACAGCGCCGAGTCCGGCGCCGTGGTCAGTCCCGCGACCGGGCCGGCGACGGCGGCGGGCACGGCCGCGGCCAGCATCGCCGTCTGGTGCCAGCACAGGACGGTCATCGCGCACAGGTTCACGACGACCACCGGCGCCCACAGGGCCGGCCGGGCCAGCAGCCGCGCGAGCCGGTCGCGGACCAGGATCGCCGCCCCCGACTGCGCCGATGCCAGCGCCAGGACCAGCAGCGACGGCGGGTGCGAATTGGTGCGGCCCGCACCCGGTACGCCGACCATCGACACCGGGTAGTGGAACACCACCAGCAGGACCGCGAACAGCGCCGTCCCGCCCGCGCACAGCAGCCGGGCACCGCGCCGCCCGATCCGGCCCTCGCCCCACGCGACACCGAGCTGGTAGGCGAACAGCCAGCCCGGCAGGATGTTCACCAGCGCCAGCCAGGACGGCACGGCGTCGGCGAAGGGCCCGTAGCGCAGGAAGTCCACCACGGCGACCGAGGCGAGGAGCGGCGCCGCCGCCCAGCCGCCGAGCCGCCGCGCCGCCCGGACGCAGTACGGGGTGAGGGCGGTCACCACCGCGTACACCCCGACGAACCACAGCGGCTGGATCACCAGCGTCGCCCCGGTCCGCAGCGTCGTCAGCGGCACCCCCGCCGCGAACAGCAGCGGCGCGGCCACCGCCCACACGGCGGTGACCCCGAGCACCGGCCGCCCCAGCCGCGCGAGCCGGCCCCGCAGCCAGGCCGCCGCGGACCCCGGGCGCCGGTGGTAGGACAGCACCGAGGCGTACCCGCCGACCAGGAAGAAGACGCCGAGCATCTGGAGCACCCAACTGGCGGGCGCCAGCGCGGGGACGGCGGACAGCGGGCTCGCGTTGTGCAGCGCGCCCGCGCCGTCGAGGGTGAACCCGCCGAGCAGCCAGTGCCCGGTGGGGACGGCCAGCAGGGCGATCGCGCGCAGCGCGTCGATCGCGCGGTCGCGGTGGGCGGGGGTGTCCCGCTCGATCCGCGCGGCCGTCCGCCGCAGCGTGCCGCGCACGGAAGCGGGCTTGGGCGCGGGGGCGAGCGTGGCGCTCATCGGGCCGTTCCCGTCGCGATCGCGGCGAACGCCGCCAGGGACCGGGTCCCGGGGACGAAGTAGCCGGTGTGGCCCTCGGCGTCACCGGCCGGGACCCGGCGGGCGCCGAAGGCGGGCGAGGTCGGGTCGGCGCCGTGCCCCAGCCCCGCGAACTCCACGTTGGGCACGTCGTCGATCCAGTCGGAGGGGCCCTTCGCGGCCCACACCCGGGCCCGGGTGCGCAGCGCGGCCGCGTCGTGCGCCCGCACGCCGGGGGAGCCGAGCACCACGAGGTCCCGCGCGTCGGTGTCGCGGGCGGCGAGCCCGCACACCACCGAGCCGTAGCTGTGGCAGAACAGCGCCGGATCCGGCGCCCCGACCGCGTCGAGACCAGCGAGGAAGCGGGTCAGCCGGGTGGCGCCGGCCTCCGCGAGCCGCCCCTGGGCCGCGTCGAGCCCCACCCCGACCGGGGTCGTGTAGCCCGTCCAGGCCACCACGGCACTCGCGTCGCCGGTGGCGGCGCGCAGGGCCTGGGCCATGCCGCCCGGCCCGCTGTACGGCTTGCGCGGAAGGTCGTACGTCGTCGCGTCGTTGTCGGAACCCGGCACGACCACGGCCACGTGCTCCGCGTGCGCCAGGTCGCCGAACACCTCGGCGACCTGACCGCGCCCGCGCGGGTCGAAGGCGAGGATCTGCCGGCCCGCCCCGGCGAGCGAGAGGTACCGGGCCTCGCCGGTGGCCAGGATCGCGATCCGGTTGGCCTGGTACCTCAGGTCCACCGGTACGCCGTCCAGATTGCCGACGACCAGCGGGTGGCGGCGTACCAGCGCCCGCGCCTCCTGCGGGTCCAGCCCGGCGAAGAACCGGGCCACCTCGCGCGGCGGGGCACCGACCGGATCGGGCAGCCGCCCCGGGAGCGTCCCGTCACCGGACCGCGGGCCGCTCTCCGCTCCGGGCGCAGGGCCCGGTTCCGCGAGCCAGGCGGCGGTGCCCGGGAGCGGACCGGTGACCGCCCGCTCCGAGTCGGCGGACGCCCAGCCGGCGGTCCCCGTGATCACCGCCACCGTCAATACCGCGGTGACCAGCGTCCTCCCGAAGCGGCGCATGCCCCTTCTCCTCTCCTCGTGTCGAGGAGGAAGGTAGGAAGAAGGTGCCGAACCGGACATCGCACCAGGGAGCCAAGTGGGATGTCATACCCGGGTAGGGGGTGGAGGAGACCCCGGCCGCCGGTGACCCGACGGGGGATTCAGGCGCCGTCGCCCGGGCGCACCAGCCCCGCCTCGTAGGCGAAGACGACGGCCTGCGCGCGGTCCCGCAGGTCCAGCTTGCCGAGGACCCGCCCGATGTGCGTCTTGACCGTCTGCTCTGCCAGCACCAGGTGGCCCGCGATCTCCTGGTTCGAGAGACCGCGCGCGATCAGCTCCAGCACCTCGGTCTCGCGCGGGGTCAGACCGTTCAGCCGCAGCGCCGGATCCCGGCGCGGCGCGGGCCGCTGCTGCACGAAGTCCGCGATCAGCCGCCGGGTCACCGAGGGCGCCAGCAGCGCCTCGCCCGAGGCCACCACCCGGACCGCCGCGATCAGGTCCGCGGGCGGCGCGTCCTTGAGCAGGAAGCCGGAGGCGCCCGCGCGCAGCGCCTCGTACACGTAGTCGTCGATGTCGAAGGTGGTCAGCATCAGCACCTTCGGCCGGTGCACCACACCGACCGCCGGCCCCAGCAGCGCGCGGGCCGCCGTCAGCCCGTCCATCTCCGGCATCCGCACGTCCATCAGCACCACGTCGGGGTGCGTGCTACGGGCCACCTCGATGCCGCGGCGGCCGTCGGGAGCCTCGCCCACGACATCGATGTCGGCCTGCGCCGACAGCAGGGCGGCGAACCCCGCCCGCACCATGGCCTGGTCGTCGACGATGATCACGCGGATGGTCAACTGGAATCCTCGGCAAGGGAGTGCAACGGCAGGCGGGCGGCGACCCGGAAGCCGCCGTCGGGAAGCGGACCGGTGTCCAGCGTCCCGCCGGTCAACCGTACGCGCTCGCGCATGCCGACCAGACCGTGGCCCGTGCCCGAACTCTCCAGCTGCACCGGGGCGCTGCGCGGCCGCCCGTTGACCACGAGCACCAGTACCTCGCCCGAGCCGCCCGCGTCGTGGCGCACCGCCACCCGCGTCGTGGCGCCCGGCGCGTGCCGCACCACGTTGGCCAGCGCCTCCTGCACGATCCGGTACGCCGACAGGTCCACCGCGGGCACCGCCTCCGCCGCCCGCGCCGCCTCCGCCGTCATCGACAACTCCACGGGCAGGCCCGCCCGTACGGTCGCCTCCACCAGCTGCTGCACCCGCGCCAGCCCCGGCTGCGGCGCCCGCTCGCCGTCCACCCCGTCGCCGCGCAGCACCACCAGCAGCCGCCGCATCTCGCTCAGCGACTCCCGGGCGCTCGACGCGATCGCGCCGAACTCCTGCCGCACCTCGGGCGACATGTCCGGCAGCCGGTAGGGCGCCGAGTCCGCCTGCACCGTGATCACCGACATGTGGTGGGCCACCACGTCGTGCAGCTCGCGGGCGATCCTGGCGCGCTCCTCCAGCAGCGTGCGCCCGGCCCGTTCCGCCTCGCTGATGCTCTCCTGCTCGGCCACCCGCCGCTGCGCGTCGCCCACCCCGCGCAGCGCTCCGGTGACCACCAGCATGACCCCGGCCAGGACGAACAGCAGCGCGTGCGTGTTCGTCACCCCGTCCGGCTGGAGGAAGCCGACGAGCCCCCCGACCACCCCGGTCGCCAGCCACACGCCGACCAGCGTCCGGATCGACTCGCGCAGCCCCAGACAGGCCATCAGCAGCAGGTACCCGATGATGATCATCGGGGTCCACGGCCAGGTCATCCCCGCGACCCGGTCCGCGTGGACCAGCACGAGCGCGCCGACCGTGTCCGCGACGATGACGACGGCCCACGCGGCCAGCGGCCGGGTCAGCGCCAGCAGCAGCGGCACGGTCTGCGCCACGGCCAGCGCGCCCGCCCAGCCGCCGCCCGCCTTGTAGTCGTTGGTCAGCACGCTGACCGTCACGGGCAGCAGGACGAGCACGGCCACCGCCGCGACCGCGTACGGCAGTCGGCGCTGCCAGCGCTTGGGGGCCTGCGCGAACAGCGGTTCCGCGGCCCGGGCCGGGGTCCGCAGCACCGCGCTCAGCCCGCGCGGGGGGCCGGACGTGTCTTCGTTTCGCATGATCCGTCCAGGGTAGGGCGTGCCGGGTGCGGCGGGCCGGGCGATAGGGTCGCCCGAGGCGCCGGGGGACGACGTCACCAGGGACGATGCGGACGTCGGGGGCTTCGGGCATGGGTGTGGTGGCGACACTGGAGAAACTGCTGCCGGTGCTGCTGGCCTTCGGCTGCGGGGCGGTGCTCGCCCGGCGCAAGGTCGTGCCGGCGGAGGCGTCCAAGGCCTTCGCGGACTACGCCTTCCTCTTCGCGGTCCCCTGCTACCTCTTCGGGAGCATCTACGCGAGCGACCTCGGCGCCCTGTTCGACTGGCGCGCGCTGTCCGGGTACGCGGCCACCGCCGCGCTGGCCGCGCTGGCGGTCGCACTGGCCGCCCGGGCCTCGGGGATACGGGAGCCGCGCGGGGTGGCCCTGCGGGTCATGGCGGGGGTCCAGGTCAACACCGCCTACTTCGCGGTCCCCGTCTTCATCACCGTCTTCGGCGACGCGGCGCCGATCTTTCCGGTGCTGCTCTTCCAGGTCTGCGTCCTGTCGCTCGTGGTCATCTCCGTCATGGAGCTGGGCCGGGCCGGTGACCGGGCCGGTGACCCGGCCGGGGGCGGCGCCGCGGCGGATGCCGAGGACGGCGCCGGCGCCGTTGCGAGCACCGCCGGCCGCGGCGCCCCCGGCCGGGACTCCCGGCCCGCCCGGCTCGCCCGCGCCGTCGGTACCTCGCTGACCACCCCGCTGGTCCTCGCCTGCAACGCGGCCATCCTGCTCAACCTGGTCTCCCTGCCCGTCCCGAAGCTGCTCCTCGACGGCTTCGCCTTCGTCGGCGACAGCGCCTCGCCCGTCGCCCTCTTCGCCCTCGGCCTGCACCTCGGCGGCGTGGGCCTCGGCCTGCGGGGCACGACCCGGGAGGAGATCGCCCTGATCGCCTTCAAGTGCCTGGGCTTCCCCCTGCTGGCCTGGGCGGTCTGCGGCGGCCTGTTCGGCGTCCGCGGCGACTGGCTGAGGTACCTGGTCCTGATCGCCGCCATGCCCACCCCGCAGAACCTCTTCGTCTTCGCCCAGCGCTACGACGTCGGGGTCGACCTCTCCGCCGCCCTGGTCATCAAGTGCTCGGTCGGAGCCCTGCTCCTGCTCCCGCTGTGGATCGCGTGGGCGTCGTGACCGGGCCCACGGCCCCGCCGCTGCTGCTAACCCTGACCGGAGGGGCCGGGGCCGGCAAGACCACCCTGGCCACCGCCCTCGCGGCCACCGCCGAGGAGGGCCCGGTCCGGGTGCTGCACGGCGACGACTACTACGCCGACTCGCCGGAGCGCGGCATCTGGCGCCCCGACGCCGGCGGCACCCCCCGCCTGGACACCGGCGACCCCCGCTCGCTCGACGAGGACCGCCTCGCCCACGACACGGCCCGCGCGCTGAGCGGGGGCGCGTTCCCCCGGCGGGGCGGCGTCGTTGAGAGCGGTATGGAAACTGGCGTGGAACTGCCGTCCGTCGCGGGGCACGGGGTGGGGGAGCGGGCCGACGCCCTCGCCGAGGCGGCCTGTCACCTGTACGACGCGGCCTTCCCCGGCGGGTGGAGCCGGACCGCCGCCGAGGACGCGGCCGAGGCGATCGAGACCACCGCGCACGCCCTGGCGCACGTCCACCCCGGGGCGGAGGTGGTCCTGGCGCCGGTGCACGTCGCCCTCGCCGCACTGCGCCGGCGCCTGGAACTCCCGCCGCCGGACACGGGGATCGCGTCCGGCGTGCCGCAGACCCCCCGCAGCGTGGGGAACCCGCGGCGCACCCGGCGCCCGCACGGGCTCATCGCGCCGCGTCGACCGCCGACTGGTACAGGTTCCTGACGTCCGTGCCGAAGTAGGCGCTGTACGAGGTGTCCGGGCTGGTTCCGCCCGTCTTCCAGCCCCCGATGACCCCGACCACGTCCCCGGTGTTCGTGTACCGGTCGAAGTTCTTCAGGAACGGGCCGCCGCTCGTGCCCCCGGGGTAACCGGTGCAGTCGATCCGCAGGAACGATCCGGGGCTGCCCGGGTCGGTACTGGTGAAGCGGGTCGTCCGGTTGACGCACACCCGGGGCCGGGCGGCCGACGCCGGATAGCCGATCAGCCGCACCTCGTCGTGCTCGTAGCCGTCGCCGGTGACCAGGCGGTTCCCGCCGCCGACCGCCTCCTGCACCGGTGCGCCCTGGCTGTTCGGGCCGACCCGGGCGAAGGCCACGTCGAGCGTGGCCGCCAGCTCCGGCCCCTGCTGCGCGTAGCGCGGATCGACCCACACCTTCAGCACCGGGAACATCCCGTACGGGCGGGGGGTCTTGGCCGTGTAGTGCGGTACGAACGCCACCTGCCGGGTGTCGGCGCCCAGCAGGCAGTGCGCCGCGCCCAGCACCAGGTCGTGCTGCGGGGAGGCGACCACGCTGGCGGTGCAGAAGTAGCCGCCGTCGTCCTTCATCACGAACATCCGGCCGACCACCGGGATCCCGTCGAAGTCCTGTCCGGCCCCCGGTCCGGCCGCCGTGGAGAGGGACGGGTCGCCGTCCAGGGCGGTGGCCGACGCCATCCGCTCCGGGGTCCAGAAGGCCTGCGCGTCCCCGGCCGTCCAGCGTCCGGGGCCGGGCGCGCGGGTCCCGGCGCCGCCCCCGGCTCCCGCGGGGACCTGCCCGATACCGACCGCGACGGAGGCCGCGGCCACCACGACAAGCGTCCGACGCAGCATCGCACCACACCGCATGCTGAATACCTCTTCTCGCTGTTGGCCGGATCCGGCGGGAGGGACCGCGGGAGCCGACGGGGCCGGGAGTGCCGGTGGTTCGGGAGGGAGTGGGGGCATCACACCGCCTGGGGGAAGTCGAAGAGACGGCCGGGGTCGTAGGAACGCTTGACCTGCGTCAAACGAGCGAGGTTGGCGCCGTAGTACGCCTCGCGCCACGTGGTGAGCTTCGGATCCGTGTAGTTCTGGTACGCGCGCCCGCTCGCCCACGGCCGCAGCCGCCGCCAGAGCCCGTCCAGCCAGGCCTGGTGGCGCCCCACGTCGGCGGACGGCGCCCCCGGCGGCCAGTAGGCGAGGTACTGGGCCAGGAACCCGGCGTCCCGGTGCGCGAAGGCCGTCGCCGCCGGATCCACCCGGTTCACCGCGCCCCCGCAGACGCCGTCGAACTGCACCACGCCGCGCCCGCCGGCGGGCACCGCCGAGGCGTAGCGCCGTACGCCGTCCAGCACGGCCGCGACGGCGTCCGCGGGCAGGCCCGTCACGGGCCAGAAGTCCGAGCGGGCCGCGTAGTCCTCCCGGCCGAGGCGCCCTTGCGGATCCTGCCCCGGCAGCCGGCCGGGCAGCCGGCACCGGGCCTGCGGCTCCTCCCGGCAGCCGGCCATCGCCCGCATGGCGTCGCCGTGACCGAGCACCTCCACGTGGCTCTCGCGGGGCGGGGCCCCGGCCTCGTCCGCCAGCCGCGACAGCTCTTCCTCCAGCGCCCGCCGCCCGTCCAGGCACACCACCCGCACCGCCGCGGGCCCGGGCGCCGTGCCGGGTTCGGCCACGAACTCGACCTGGCTCCAGAAGGGGTCCGCGAGCGCGGCCAGCCAGCGCTGCCAGCCGCGCAGCAGCCCAGCCGCGTCCGCCCACGGCCAGCGCAGCTCGGCGAGGGCGCACTCACCGGCCGGACGGGTCCGCATCCGGAACTCGGTGACCACCCCGAAGGCGCCGCCGCCGCCCCCGCGCAGCGCCCAGAAGAGGTCCGGGTCGGCGCGCGCGTCCACCTCGCGGACCACCGCGTCGGGGGTGACGATCCGGACGCCGGTGAGCTGGTCGCTCGTCGTGCCGAAGGCCCGGCCGCAGACCCCCAGGCCGCCACCGAGCGCGAGCCCCGCGATCCCGACGGAGGGGCACAGTCCGGTGGGCACGGCCAGGCCCCGGGCGGCCAGCCGCGCGTTCAGGTCACCGAGCCGGGCCCCGGCGCCCACCCGTACCTCCCCGGTCCCGGTCTCGACCCCCGCCATGGCCCCGACGTCGACGACGAGGCCGGGGCCGGTCGAGTACCCGGCGTAGCTGTGCCCGCCGCCGCGCGGCACGATGGCCACCCCCGCGCGGCGCGCGAAGGCCACGCAGGTGGCGACGTCCCCGGCATGGCGCGGATAGGCGACCGCGCCGGGCGCGACCGCGTCGTAGCGCGGCTGGAAGAGCCGGCGGGCCTCGGCGTAGTCCGGCCGGCCGGGCAGCACCACCGGCCCGTCCAGGTCGCGGGCGAGCGCCTCGAAGCCGCCGGTGCGCCGCGTCGTCCGCACACCCGCCGGCCGGCCCGCCCCGACGCAGGCGAGGAGGGCCGCGGTACCGGCGAGGAGGTGACGGCGATCGAGGCTCATGTCCCACTAGTGCCACCGCCGCCCCCGATCGCCCGGGGGACAGGGCCGGGCGCCGGGCCCGCTCCCCCCGAACGGCCCACCCCGCGGGGCCCCCGGCCCGCCGCGGAGCCGGGGCGGGCTCAGCGCACCGCGGGGGCTCCGAGCGGTGTCCCGAGGGTGGTCCACAGGTCCCCCGGCGCCCCGGGGCTCAGCCGCATCAGCGTGAGCGCCTTGGCGGGCAGCGGCCCGCCGAGCAGGGCCACCGCGTCCGGGGTGCGCTCCAGCGCGGGTGCGGCGGCGGCCAGGTCCTCGGCGAGCGCCCCGGCCGAACCCGCGAGCGCGCCCAGCGCCCCGGACACCAGCGAACCGAACAGCTTGCGGCGCAGCGCCGCCTCGTCGTCGGTCACCAGCCGCCCGGCCAGCGGCGGCGCCGGGATCCCGTGCGCGGCGAGCCGGGCCGGGCTGATCCGGATGTCGGCGAGGTCCCGGTAGACCAGGCGCAGCGGCTCCCCGCCAGGGGAGAGGACGACCAGCAGGTTCTGGCCGTGCGCCTCCAGGGCCACGCCCAGCTCCAGCACGCGCAGGCACACCGACAGCGCGAGCCGGGCGAAGGCCGCCCGCCAGGCGGGGGAGGCCGCCCGGGCGGTGCCCGCCAGGGCCCCCACCGGCACCACCCGCTCGCCGGCGGCCGCATCGGCGTACCGCTCCGGCGGCTCGCGCAGCACGGCCGCCAGGTCCGGGGTGAGCGCGGTGGCCGCGCCCAGGGTGCGGGTGACGTGCAGCCGTCCGTCGAGCCGCGCGGCCAGCGCCGCGGCGAAGTCCGACACCGCCGCCGCGGTCTCGATCGAGTACACCGAGATGTCCCGCACGGAGGAGGTCAGCCGGGTGCTGAGCGCGGTCTTCAGCTGCGGGGCGGCGCCCCCCGGGGCGCAGCCGTCCAGCGGGCCGCCCGCGACCGGGGCCAGCGACCGCAGCGCCATCAGCGGATGCCCCGCGAACTCCGGCGGGGCCGCCACGGCCTCCCCGGGGAGCCCGGGCACGTGCTCCGCCTGCCAGGGGTGCACGGGGATCAGGATCCGCGCCCCGTCCCGCAGCGCCGCCGGCCAGGCGCCGGTGACCCGGCACGCGTCCGCCCGTACGGCCCGCAGGCCCAGCGGGACGACCGGCCGGTGCTCCGGCGCGTACGCCAGCTCCTCGGCCACGGAGAAACCGGGGCGGTAGCGGCAGTTGGGGTGGTACGGATGCCCGTCGACCACCCGCTGCTCCCACTGCCAGACCTCGGCCGGGCCGCCCCCGTCCCCGTGGAGCGACTGCCCGGCCCGGGAGAGCGCGAGGGAGGCCGTACTGGCGTCCAGCTCGGCCGCGAACCCGCCGCCCTCCGGCACCCCGAGCGCCGCCATCAGGGCCGCGGCCCGCGGGTGCGCCGTGCCGTCGAGGTCCAGCTCGCGCACGTACGCGTCCCCCGCGTACGGGTCGGGGAGCGGCCCGCGCAGCCGCGCGCCGCCGGCCAGCGCCACGGTCAGCTCCCCGCCGGACACCGCGCGCCGCACCACCCACGGCAGGGGCTCGTAGGCCAGCGCCCGCCAGAGCCGGGCCAGGACGGCCGCCCGTGCGCCGGGCAGCGCGGCCGCGTAGGCCGGGCCGAGCGTCGGCCGTACGTCGCCCAGGCGGGCGGCGACGGCCTCCTCGGCGGCGGATCCGGGGGCATGGCCACTGCGGTACAGGGCAGGACTCCTTCCATCACGTCACGTCATCGTGACCGGCTCATCGGATGTGCGGGTTCTCGCATGTGCGGACCGTCATGTCATCTGCTCGTGTGCTGGTCCGCTCATGCGCCCGTCCGCTCATGCGCTTGTCCGGCCATCATCGCCCGAAGGTCACGGCGACCGCCCGGATCGCCGATACTGAAGATCACTGCCGGACCTAGAGGGAGTCCGTGGACCCTTGGAACTCAGCCCCGCCGCGACGCCCGCCACCCGTGCCGACACCCCCGCGCGCACCGCCCTGACCGCCGACGAGTACGCCGCCGCGCCGCTCCTGAACTGCCTCCTGCGCGAGGCGGCCGACCCCGCGGGCGACCGGGACGGCGTGCACCGGCTGCGCGGCAGCGGGCGGCTGCTGCGGGTCCGCGCCGGGCGCCGCCCCACCGGCCCCGAGCTGCGCGACGCGGACGGCTGGCACCCGCTCAGCCACACGGATCTCGTCAAACTCACCGCCGACGAGCTGCGCCGCTACACGGGCGCGACGAACGACGAGCTGCCCGCCGAGATGGCCGACAGCCGCGCCGCGATCGGCGCCCTGCTCGCCGCCCGCGCGGCCACCACCGCCCCGGCCGACCCGTACGTCCGCTCCGAGCAGTCGCTGCTGATGGGGCACCCCCACCACCCGGCGCCCAAAGCCCGCGGCGGCGCCCCCGCCCGGTCCTGGCTGCCCTACGCCCCCGAGGCGCACGGCCGCTTCCCGCTCTCCTTCCTCGCGCTGCGCGCGGACCAGGTGCACGAGGAGGGCGGCGCGCCCGCCGCCGAGCTGTTCGGCGAACTCGCCGACCTCGCCGGCGCCCCGCCGGTACCGCCCGGCTACGTCCTGCTGCCCGCCCACCCCTGGCAGCTGGAGCTGACCTCCGCGAGCCCGGAGCTGCTGGCCGCCCACGCCGACGGGCGGCTGCTGCGGCTGGGGACCGGCACCCGCCCGGGGTGGCCGACGGCCTCCGTGCGGACCGTGTACCTGCCCGGTCCGGAGTCCGACGTCTTCGCGAAGTTCAGCCTGGACGTCCGCATCACCAACGACGTGCGCCGCCTGTGGCGCCACGACCTGCTCGCCCTGCGCCGCACCGACGCGGCCGTGACAGCCGCCTTCGCGGCGGTGCGCGCCCGCTCCGGGACCACGGCGGCCTGGACGGCCGACCGGGGCTACCGCACCGCGTCCTTCGCCTTCGAGGAGCTGGCCGTGATGGTCCGCGAGGGGCTGCGCGCGCACCTGGTGCCAGGCGCCACCCCGCTGCTGGCCGCCGCGCTGGCGGAGGGTTCCGTACCCGGGCCGCTGGACCGGGCCGCCGATCCGGTGGGCTGGTGGCGGGCGTACCTGCGCCAGGTGGTGCCGCCGGTGCTGGAACTGTTCGCGCGCCACGGTGTCGTGCTGGAGGCGCACCTCCAGAACACCCTGATCGCGGTCGACGGCTCCGGCACCCCGGTGCAGGCCCTCTTCCGGGACGCGGAGGGGGTCAAGCTGGTCCCGGAGACCGGCCGGGCGCAGGGCTGGCAGCGGCTGGTGTACTGCCTGGTCGTCAACCACCTCAGCGAGATCGCCGGCGCGCTCGCCGACCGCCACCCGGGCATCGCGGGGGAGCTGTGGCCCGCCGCGCGGGAGGAGTTCCGCCGGTACGACGCCGCACACGGGCTCCCCGAGGTCCGGGAGCTGCTCAGCGCGCCGACGCTTCCGGGGAAGACGAACCTGCTGCTGCGCTGGACCCGCGCCGACGGCGCCGCCGCCCGCTACGTGCCGCTGGCGAACCCGCTGCGCGCACCGGACGGTCCCTGATCGCACCGCGCCGTCCGGGTCAGTTCACCGTGTGGACGTCCCCGGTGGTGGTCGAGGTGATGATCTCGCGCCGGCCGAGATCGCCCGGCGGGATGCCGGGGTGGTGGCCCGGCGTCCGTGCGGCGGCGGCCGCGCCGAGCGCGAGGCGGGACACGATGCGGTAGCGGTCGCCGCGGTAGACGGAGTGCACGTACTCCACCGGGCGGCCCGTGGAGTCCGTGGTCAGCCGCTCGATCAGCAGGGCGGGGGAGTGCAGCGGCACGTCGAGGAGCGCGGCCTCCGCCTCGTTGACGACGGTGGGTTCGATCGACTGCCGGGCCTCGTGCACGGACACCCCGTGCCGCTCGCGCAGGTGCTCGTAGAGGTCTCCGGCCTCCAGTTCCGCGGGGGTCAGGGCCGGCACCAGCTCGGCCGGGATGTGCAGGTGCTCGATCGCCATCGGGGCGCCGTCCACCAGGCGCAGCCGCGCGACGTAGAGCAGCCCCGCGCCGGGGGAGATGCGCAGCCGTCGCCCGATCCGGGCGTCGGCGGGCAGCACCGCGTGCTCCAGCACCCGGCTGCACCAGTTCCCCGAGGCCCGGCGCACCGCGAACGCGGTCTCGTCGGAGGTCAGTTCCTGGGTGATCTTGGCGGGGGCGACGAACATGCCGCGGCCGTGCTCGCGGACGAGCGCGCCCGTGGCCACCAGTTCGTCGACGGCCGCGCGCAGGGTGGGGCGGGACACCTCCAGGGCCGCGCACAGGGTGCGTTCGGAGGGGATGGCGTCGCCCGGGCGCCGGGTGTCGATCAGCGCGAGCAGGTGCTCACGGACCCGTTCCCGCTTCAGCACCGGTCCCGCGCCGCCGCCCGCAGCCATGGCCTCGTTTCCCTTCCGTCGCCAACTGGTCAGGCACATCAAACCACTTCGGTGCGTTCGAGCGCGATGAGCGCGCGGTCTTCCCTTCAAAGCCCTTGGTGTCCTTGAGGGTTGACGGCTCGACCCGCTCGTGTCACCTTCGTGCCACGCAGCTATCCAGTTGACCAATTGGTAAGCAATAGGAGGAACCACCGCGCCATGCCCACCCGCAGCGCAGCCCTCCCGCAGCTCGTCCCGCGTCCCCGTTCCCTGACCCCGCACCCCGGCCGCTTCCCCCTCGGCCCGGACACCGCACTGCGCGCCGGACCCGGCGCCGAGGACGCCGCCGCCCTGCTGTGCGAGCTGTTCACCCCCGCCACCGGCCGCCCCCTGACGCCGGCTCCCGCCGGGACCCCGGCGCCCGGCGGGGGCGGCCGGATCGTGCTGCTCCTGGACGCGGCCCTGCGGGAACTCGGCGCCGAAGGCTACGGACTCACCATCGGCCCGGACACCGTCCTGCTGCGCGCCGCCCGGCCCGGGGGACTCCTCCACGGCGTCCAGACCCTGCGCCAACTGCTGCCGCCCGCCGCCCTCGACGCGGCCGCCGGGCCGCTGCCCGGGCTGTCCCTGCCCTGCCTGCGGATCACCGACGGCCCGCGGTTCGCCTGGCGCGGCGCCATGCTGGACGTGGCCCGGCACTTCCAGCCCGTGGCGTACGTACGCCGGTTCGTGGACCTGCTCGCCCTGCACAAGCTCAACGTCCTGCACCTGCACCTCACCGACGACCAGGGCTGGCGGATCCCGGTCCCGGGCTATCCCCGGCTCACCGGGACCGGCGCCCGCCGCCGCGAGAGCGAGGGCGACGGAACCCCGCACGAGGGCGCCTACACCCGGGCCGAACTCACCGGGCTCGTCGCCTACGCCGCCCGTCGCGGCGTGATGGTCGTGCCGGAGATCGAGATGCCCGGGCACACCCGGGCCGCGCTCGCCGCCTACCCCCACCTGGGCAACCGGCCCGGCGTCATCCTGGAGCCCTGGACCCGCTGGGGGGTGTGCGAGAACATCCTCGGCGTCCACGACGAGGTGCTCGACTTCTGCCGCGCCGTCCTGGACGAGGTCATGGACGTCTTCCCCGCACCCTACGTGCACATCGGCGGCGACGAGTGCCCCGCCGCCGAATGGCAGGACTCGGCCGCCGCCCGCGAACGGGCCGCGCGGGAGGGACTGAGCGGCCCGGAAGCGCTCCACGGATGGTTCATGCGGACCATCGCCGACCACCTCGTCGCGCGCGGCCGCAGGCCACTGGGCTGGACCGGGAACGGCACCGAACTCCCCGGCGCCTTCACCGTCGCCGCCTGGCTCGACGCGGACCACGGCCGGGCCGCCGCGCTGCGCGGACACGACGTCATCATAGCGCCGTACCGTTCCACCTACCTGGACTACCCGCAGTCCGCCGACCCCGGAGAACCGCGCGGGCAGGACGGCGGCGTCCTCGACCTGCGCGGGGTCTACGACCACGACCCCGCCCCCGCGCACTGGGAACCGGAAGCCACCCGCCGGATCCTCGGCACCCAGGCCCAGCTGTGGACCGAGTACGCGAGCACCCCCGCGCAGCTCGACTACCTGGCCTTCCCCCGGCTCTGCGCCCTGGCCGACACCGCCTGGTCGGCGCACCGCGACTGGCCCGACTTCCGCCGCCGCCTGGACCACCACCACGACCGGCTCACCGCCCTCGGCGTGCGCGCCCGGCCGCTCCACCCCGACCGCACCTGAACGTCCGGTCACCGCACGGCACTTCCCCCCCCACCCGAGAGGACCCCCGATGCGCCGCCCCACGCGTACCCGCGCCACGATCGCCCTCGCCCTGGCCGTCACCGCCGGCCTCGGTTCCGCCTCACTCGCCACCCAGACCGCGAACGCGGCGGCCGACTCCGTCAAGGTGCAGTACCGCACCGGCGCGAGCGGAGCCACCGCCGACCAGGCGGAACCCTGGTTCAAGGTGGTCAACACCGGCTCGGCGGCCGTCCCGCTGAGCCAGGTGACCTTCCGCTACTACTTCAAGGCCGACGGCCCCGCGGCCCAGTACCGCTTCGCCTGCTCCTGGGCGGTCAGGGGCTGCGCCAACGTCACCGCCTCCTTCGGCGTCCTGGACCACCCCACCGCGACCGCCGACCGCTATCTGGAGATCGGTTTCGGCGCGGGCGCCGGATCCCTCGCCCCGGGCGCCGACACCGGGGACATGCAACTGCGCTTCCACCGCGCCGACTGGCAGCCCCTGAACCAGGCCGACGACTACTCCTTCGACGCGGGGCACGGCGCGTACGGCGACTGGGACAAGGTCACCGCGCGGATCGGCGCCGCCACCGTCTGGGGCACCGCTCCCACCGGGAACGGCGGCGACCCGACCCCGACCCCGACGGGCCCCACCCCGACGCCGACGCCCACCGGTCCGGCGCCCACCGGAGCCACCCTCTTCGACGACTTCTCGTACACCTCGCACAGCGACCCCGCGATCGCCGCCCACGGCTGGAACGTGCGCTCCAACTCCGGCGGTCCGGGCGTCCCCGGGGCCACCTGGGCCCCCGAGAACGTCACCTTCGCGGCGGCGGGCGGCGGCAACACCGTCATGAACCTGCAGACCTCCACCGCCGGCTCCGGCGAGAGCACCCGGCAGACCGAAGTCCTTACCCGGGCGGCAAAGTTCAAGAACGGGACCTACGCGGCCCGGGTCAAGTTCGCCGACGCCCCGGCGTACGGCCCGGACGGCGACCACCTCGTCCAGACCTTCTTCACCATCAACGACCTCAAGGCCCCCATGGCCGACGACTACGCCGAATACGACTTCGAGTACCTCCCCAACGGAGGCTGGGGCGAGCCCGGCAACATCCTCTACACCACCTCCTGGGAGACCTACCGGCCCGACCCCTGGGAAGCGGTCAACCAGCACACCGAGGCCCGGAGCAGCTACGCGGGCTGGCACGACCTCGTCGTCACCATCGACGACCACGCCATCACCTACTCCATCGACGGGCAGACCTTCGGGACGCACGACGCCCGCTACCTGCCCGAGCGGCCCATGTCGATCAACTTCAACCAGTGGCTGATCGACCTGAACGGCCGGCCGGGCACCACCGCGCGCGCCTACGACCAGCAGGTCGACTACGTCCTGCACGTCAAGGACCAGGTGCTCACCCCGGCCCAGGTCGCCGCCCGGGTCACCGCCTACCGCGCCGCGGGCAGGGCCTTCGAGGACACGGTCCCCGGCAGCTGACCGCCGCACGGCACACCGACGGCTCCCTCCCCGCGCCGCGCGCACGGGGAGGGAGCCGTCGGTCGTGACCCCGGCGAGGCCAGAGCGTGATGTTCCGCCTGCCGTTGTCGCTTCGAGACGCATTCGCAACGGCTCCGACTCGTCCGGGACGCCTGCCGGGGCGTCACATTCACCAGAACGGCACGCGCCCGTCCCGGCCAACGGAGGAGCACCGCATGACCTTTCGCGTGAGGACCCGCACCAGAGCGGCCGCCGCGCTCGCCCTGAGCGGCGTGCTGCTGACCGGCTGCGCAGCGAGCGGCGGTGGGCACGGCTCGCACAGGAGCGGATCGGGAACCCGTTACGCCGCGCCCGACGGCGGCGGCCGGTCCGCCGGCCAGGGGGAGGACGGGGGAACCGGGCGCACCGCACCGCCCGCCGACCACCTCTCCACCTTCGCCCTGGACGTGGACACCGCCAGCTACGGATTCGCCCGCCGCACCATCGGCGCCGGGCGGCTGCCGGACCCGCGCACCGTCAGACCCGAGGAGTTCGTCAACAGCTTCCGCCAGGACTACCGCCGCCCGGAGGGCAACGGCTTCTCCGTCACGGTCGACGGCGCCCGCACCTCGGCGGACGACTGGTCGCTGATGCGGATCGGGCTGACCACCAGGGCACCCGCCCCGGACGCGGTCCGCAAGCCCGCCGCGCTCACCTTCGTCGTCGACATCTCCGGCTCCATGGCCGAGCCGGGGCGCCTGGACCTGGTCCGCACCTCCCTGGAGCTGATGACCGACCGGCTGCGCGACGACGACTCGATCGCCCTGGTGACCTTCAGCGACACGGCGAAGACCCGGATCCCGATGACCCGCCTCGGCGGCCACCGCGAGCACCTCCACGAGGTCGTCTCCGGTCTGCGGCCCGCCCGTTCCACCAACGTCGAGGCCGGGGTGACCCGCGGCTACGACGAGGCGGTGAAGGGCCTGCGCGAGGGCGCCACCAACCGCGTCGTGGTCCTCTCGGACGGCCTGGCCAACTCCGGCGACACCTCGGCCGACGGCATCCTCGAACGCGTCGCCGCGGCGCGCGAGGACAAGGGCATCACCCTGTTCGGCGTCGGCGTCGGCAGCGACTACGGCGACGCCCTGATGGAGGCCCTCGCCGACCGCGGCGACGGGCACACCACCTACGTCTCCGACACCGACCGGGCGCGGCAGGTCTTCTGCGAGGACCTGCCCGCCCAGATCGACCTGCGGGCCCGCGACGCCAAGGCCCAGGTGGCCTTCGACCCGCAGACCGTGGAGAGCTTCCGGCTGATCGGCTACGAGAACCGGCGGGTCGCCGACGAGGACTTCCGCGACGACGCGGTGGACGGCGGCGAGGTCGGCCCCGGCCACAGCGTCACCGCCCTGTACGCCGTCCGTACGCGCCCCGGGGCCGCCGGGCACGTGGCGACCGCCACCGTCCGCTGGCTCGACCCCGCCACCCGGGCCCCGCACGAGGAATCGGCCTCCGTCGAGGCGGCCGCGCTGACCGGCCGCGCCTGGACCGAGGCCGACCCCCGCTTCCAGGTCACCGCCGTCGCCGCCTACTTCGCCTCGGCGCTGCGCGGGCGCGCGGGCGGCTGGGAGCCGGTACCGGGCGCCCTGCCGCTCGACCGGCTCGCCGAGCAGGCCTCGGGGGCGGCGGAGCTGACGCAGGACGCGGACGTGCGGGGGCTGGCCGACACCGTCCGGCAGGCGTCGCGGCTGACGGGCTGACGGGCTGACGAGTGGGCGGGGCGCCACCGCCGTCCGGGAGGTTCGCGATCCGGTACGGCGCCGGGGGGCGGCCCGCCTACTGCGGAGTGATGACGACGGCCGTCCCGTAGGCACACACCTCGGTCCCCACGTCGGCGGCGTCGGTGACGTCGAAGCGCATCGCCAGCACCGCGTTCGCGCCGCGGGCCTGGGCCTGTTCGACGAGCCGCTCCATGGCCTGGTTGCGGGTCTGCACCAGGGTCTTCGTGAGGCCCTTCAGCTCGCCGCCGAGCATCGATTTGAGACCGGCGCCGATCTGGCTGCCCAGGTTCCGGGAGCGGACGGTGAGGCCGAAGACCTCGCCGATCACCTTCTGCACCCGGTAGCCCGGGACGTCGTTCGTCGTGACGACCAGGACCGGAGACTGGTCCGCGGCGCCGCCACCGTAATCATCGATTCCCATGCGGCCACTCTCCCGTCGCACCCGCGCGCCCGCATCCCGGGGAGCCGGGACGGGACCGCGCCGGCGGCCCCGCGCGGGTGGAGCGGGAGGCCGGTCCGGGGATCACGCCGTCGGCAGCGCCGCCGCCGCGCGCCGCCCGCGCTTGCCGAGCGGTGCGAGGGACATGTCCTGGGCCTGGGACCGGATGTTCTTGAACCCGTATCCCCGCTCCTCCAGCCAGGCCTCGGCGGCCAGCTCGGCCCGCGCGCCCGCGTCGAGGATGTCCTCCTCGCTCTCGCCCGACTCCAGGAAGCGGAAGGTGAAGAAGGGACGGGCGCCGATGTCGTAGCTGAGGTGGCCCTCGGGGGTGAACTCCGCCCGCAGCATGTCGTGCTCCGGGGCGCGGGCCGCCAGTTCGGCGTGCTGCTCGGGGGTCAGCCCGTCGAAGGCGCCGCGGACGGTGACGCGGAAGGTGCGAGTGCTCATCCGCCGACTGTAGGACGGGCCCCGCGGTGTGCGCACCACCTTTTCACCCGGCCGTCCGGCGCAGCACCAGCGTCAGGAAACCGAAGCTCTCCCGATAGGTGTGCAGCCACTCGGCGCGGCGTTCCGCGGCCGTCGCCAGCGCCTGCGCGCTGTCCGGATCGTCCGGGTGGTCCAGGGCCCAGCCGGCCAGCGTGCCCCAGCAGGTCCACTCGTAGTCGTCGAGTTCCCGGCGGGTACTGACGTGCCCGTACACCGGGGTCCAGCCGGCCGCGGCGACCAGGTCGAGGGTGGCCGCCAGGTCGGCGTACTCCCCGAGCATCTCGACGGCCTCCGGGGAGGGCTCCCGCTCCCAGAAACCGTCGCCGATCAGCACCCGCCCGCCCGGCGCCAGGTGGGCCGCCGCCGCTTCGAGGGTGGGCAGCAGCCCGCCGAAGGCGTGGCTGGACCCGACGTTCAGGACCAGGTCGAAGGAGTGCGGCGCGGTGAAACCGGCGGCCTCCTGCTGGTGGAGGACCAGCCGGTCCTGCACGCCGCGCTCGCGGGCCGCCGTGGAGGCCTGCTCCAGGGCCTCCGGGGACACGTCGACCCCTTCGGCCCGGACCTGGGGGTGGGCGGAGAGGGCGCGCAGCAGCCATTCCGCCGTGCCGCAGCCGAGATCGAGCAGGCGCGCGCCGCCGTGGGCCACGCCGTGGTCCAGCAGGCGCCGCACGGACTCGTCGTCGAGCGGGGATTTGACGGGGTGGTGGGTATGGGCGATGCGGGAGATCTGCTCACGGTTCATGGCCGCACCCTCACATCGGGGCCGCGCGTCCGCATCCGGTTTTTCGCGCCGCGCCCCGGCTCCGGCCCGCCCGGCGCAGCGCCAGCGATGCCAGCGCCTCGCAGGCCCCGGCCTGGCCCCGGATGCCCGGGAAGGCGTTGACGTCCACGATCAGGGGGTCCCCGCCGCCGGCCGCGATGATGTCCACGCCGTACACGTCGAGGGCGAAGGCCTCGCCGACCGCGCGGACCAGGTCGGTCCAGCCCGGCGGCAGTTCGGCGAGGGGGAGCGGCAGGTTCGGGCCGCGTCCCCCGGGGGAGAGTTCGGACCGGCGCAGCGCCGCGAAGACCCGGTCGCCGACCGCCCACAGCTTGTGGTCCCAGCCGTTGTTGGGCGCGAACTCCTGCACCACGACGGGTTCTCCGGCCCAGGTGGCGGCCAGGGCGGCCAGTGCGGTGGCGTCGTCGACCCGGGCGACCAGGTCGCCCCGGCGGCTGCGCAGGCTCTTGACCACGACCGGTCCCGCGAGCGGAGGCCCCGACACCAGTGCGGCCAGGGAGGGGTAGGCGCGGGTGGCGGCGAAGGGCAGCCCCGCCCCGCGGGCCAGCTCCGCCATCGCCGTACGGTCCTGGCAGAGCGCGGTGGCCGCCGCCGAGTTGAGCACCGGAGCCCCGAGCGCCTCCGCCTCCCGGGCCAGGGCGAGGGCGCGCGGCGTACGGGACTTGAGCAGGTACACGTCGGCGGGCGGACCCGGCAGCTCCGTCACCGTGCCCGGATCCAGCGCCTCGACCCGGTGGAGCGGCGCGAGCAGCCCGGCGGCGCCCGCCAGCAGCGGGTGCCCGGGGTCGGGGGTGATCAGCCCGATCCTCACAGGCCCTCGCCCGCCGCCACGGCTGTCGGAAGGACCGCCGGCGCGGCGCCGGGCAGCGCGACCGCCACGGCCGGTACGGTCGCCGCCGGCGCGGTGGCCACGGTCACCTGCGCCGGGATCGACGGCGTGCGGGGCGCCGCGACCGCGCCGCCGGGCGCGCCCGCCCTGGCCAGCCCGAGCACCGCGCGGGCCACCCGCGCCGCAGCGTCCGGCACCTGGCGGAAGCTCGGGAAGTCGTTCACGTCGACCACCACCGGCCCGTCGGGGCCGAGGATCACGTCGACGCCGTACAGGTCCAGCCCGTACACCGCACCCACCTGCCCGGCGATCGCGGCCACTTCGGCGGACAGCGGTACGCGCCGCTCCCGTACCGAGTGGTCGGGGTGCAGGGGCGAGCGGCGTTCGGTCGCGTGCAGCTCCCCGCAGACGCTGTACACCTTGATGTCGGTGCCCTTGTTGGGTACGTACGGCTGCGCGATCAGCATGCCCTCGCCCGCCAGTTCCGCCAGCATCGCGGCCAGCCGGTCCGGGGAGGACACCAGGTACACCGCCCGGCCGGAGCTGCCGTCGGCGGGCTTGACCACCAGCGGGTATTCCGAGGCCGGTATCTCCAGCAGGAGTTCGGGCCGGGCCACCGCGTAGGTGGCGGGCAGCGGCAGCCCGCGGCTGCTCCCGAGGGCGGCGGCGAGCGCCTTGTCGCGCACGCCCCGGATCGCGCGGGCGTCGTTGACCGTGGTGGTCCCGGCCCCCGCGGCGGCTTCGAGGAGGGTGAGTCCGGGGCCGCCGGACACGGTCTTGAGCACCCAGGCGTCGTGCGTGCCCGTGCGGACCGCCTCGGTCATGCGCAGGAGGGAACCGCCGGGCCGCACCACGTCCACGTGGTGGCCCCACGAGGTCAGCCGACCGATCACCTCGTTCGGCATGCCGTCATGGCGGTACTGCTCCTCCACCAGAAAGCAGAGCCTCATGGACCTTCCCTGTCTGCCCGGACATCGACCGGTCCGGCCCGGTGAGTTGTGACGTCATAGGATGTCATGAACCGCCACGAGCCCGGCATCGGTGCCGCCTTCCCGGTGTCCACGGCGAGCGGAGCCCGCCCGGTACGGCATCCCGCGTCCCGGCCCTCCCGTCAAGGGGTGCGGTGCGCAGCGCACTTGGGGCGTTCGGCAAACCCTTGGGAATGAAGTGGTCTGGACCCTTGACCCCCTGATGGTCCAGACCAATCATGAGGCGTCCGCCCGTTCGCCGCTCACGCCCCACCGGGAGCAACGATGAGACGCCCCAGGCCCCTCCACGCCTTACTGGCCGCCCTCTGCACGGTCACCGCCTCAGCAGGCCTCGTCCTCGCGGCCGATTCCGCGGCCCACGCCGCCGCCACCCCACTGCCGGCGCACGTCTTCGCCCCGTACTTCGAGGCGTACGCGGGCGACAGCCCCGCCGACCTCGCCCAGAAGTCCGGCGCCAAGTACCTGACCATGGCGTTCGTCCAGACCGAGGCCAAGGGGTCGTGCACCCCCTACTGGAACGGCTCGACCGGCCAGCCGGTCTCCGCCTCCGTCTTCGGCGCCGACTTCACCACCATCCGCGCACGCGGCGGCGACGTCATCCCCTCCTTCGGCGGCTACGCGGCCGACAACGGCGGCACCGAGATCGCCGACAGCTGTACCAGCGTGGACGCGATCGCCGCCGCCTACGAGAAGGTCATCACCACCTATGACGTGCCGCGCCTCGACATGGACATCGAGGACAACTCGCTGACCAACAAGGCGGGCATCGACCGCCGCAACCAGGCCATCAAGAAGGTGCAGGACTGGGCCGCCGCGAGCGGCCGCCCGCTCCAGATCTCCTACACCCTGCCGACGACCACGAGCGGCCTCGCGAGCAGCGGACTGGCCGTCCTCAAGAGCGCCAAGGCCGCGGGCGCCCAGGTCGACGTCGTGAACCTGATGACCTTCGACTACTACGACAACGCGAGCCACGACATGGCGGCCGACACGCGCACCGCCGCCACCGGCCTGTACAACCAGCTCGCCGCCCTCTACCCCGCCAAGACCCCCGCCCAGCTCTGGGGGATGATCGGCGTCACCGAGATGCCCGGCATCGACGACTTCGGCGCCGCAGAGACCTTCACCACGGCCGACGCGAACGCCGTCTACTCCTGGGCCGTCGGCAAGGGCATCAACACCCTCTCCTTCTGGGCCCTCCAGCGCGACAACGGCGGCTGCCCCGGTACCGGCGGCTCCGACACCTGCTCGGGCATCGCCCAGGATCCCTGGTACTTCACCCACACCTTCGCGCCCTTCACCGGGGGCGGCGGGCCGGTGGCCGACGACTTCTCCCTCGCCGTCGCCCCCGGCTCGGCTTCGGTGACCCCCGGCGGCGCCGCCGCCACGGCGACCGTGAGCACGGCCGTCACCTCGGGCAGCGCGAAGACCGTGACCCTGACGGCCACCGGGGCCCCGGCCGGAGTCGGCGCCACCCTCAGCCCCGGCTCGGTGACGGCGGGCGGCTCCGCGCAGCTCACCCTCACCGCCGCGGCCTCGGCCGCGCCGGGCACGTACGCGATCACCGTCACGGGGACCGCGGGCGGGCTCACGCACACCACCACATTCACGCTCACCGTCTCCGGCCCCGGCGGTGGCAGCGGAGCCCTGGTCAACGGCGGCTTCGAGAGCGGCGCCCTCGCGCCGTGGACCTGCGACGCCGGAGCCGCGGTGGTCGCGAACCCGGCGCACGGCGGCTCGTACGCCCTGAAGGCGGTGCCCGCCGACGCCCGGACCGGGGAGTGCGCGCAGACCCTGACGCTCACCCCGAACCACGCCTACACGCTGAGCGGGTGGGTCCAGGGCAGCTACGCCTACCTGGGCGTGCGCGGCGGCGCGAGCGCCAGTGCCTGGACCAGCTCCACGGGGTGGACCAAGCTCTCGGTCCCCTTCACCACCGGCGCCTCCGGCACGGTCACGGTGTACCTGCACGGCTGGTACGGGCAGGGCGCCGTCTACGGGGACGACCTCTCGGTGGCATAGCTCCGGCGTCCGCGTGACCCGTTCGCTTGATCCGAATGGCGGGGGCGGCCACCCTCACGCATGCTGGCCGGGAGTAAGCAATCCATCGCACGCTGTAACTTGAGTGAGCTTGGTTGCGCGTGGCCGCTCAAAGCGGCATTCGGACGGAGCAAGACATGAGCGACTACGCCATACCCGAGGCTGAGGCCGACGTCGGGGGCGAACAGGCGCAGGTCCGCGGCGCGGCGGCCGCGCGACCACCGGAAACGGGCACGGACCCCGACGAGGCGGTGCAGGCCGCCGGAAACACGGAATGCCTGCACACACTGCTGGACACGGCCGTCACCCGGCGGTCCGTGGAAGAGGTGGCGGACCTGGTGACCCTCCTGGAGCGGTCGGGGCAGGTTCCCGACGCGGCGCGCCAGGCCCTGCGGGCGGCCGCGGTCAGCCGCCCCATCGAGGACGTCATCTCCCTGGCCGTGCTGTTCTCCAAGGAGGACGACCCCCGGTTCGCCGGCGGGCCCCCGCCCGTGGACGAGCCGGGGCCGTCGGCCGTGGACGAGCCGGGGCCGCCGCCCCGGTTCGCCCCCGAGCCCCCGCCGGGGTTCGCGCCCGAGGCGGCGGCCCGTCACCCGGACCGGGCCGAACCGGCCGGCCGGGCGCCCGCCGGAACCTCCCACGAGAGCGCGGGCCGTCCGTCGCGGGCGGCGCGGGAGCCCGGCGTGCCGGGCCGCGGACTGCGGTGGCCCGTCGCGGTGGCGCTCGTCGTCTCCGCGCTGGTGTCCCTGCCGCGTGACCCCGCTGCCTTCCTCGCGCACGGCGGCCTGCCCGCCTGGGCGCTGCTGGCCCTGGCCGGGCTCTGCCTGGCGCTGGCCGTGCTGGTGCCGGTGCGGGACCGCGGCGGGGTGTGGGCGGCCACGGCCGGGACCGCGGTGGGGATCCTGACGGTCCACGCGCTCGCGAGCGTGCTGGACCTGGACCTCTACGGCGGCGTGGGAGGGGCGCTCCTGCCCTGGCCCACGGGCGCTTCGGTGGTCGCGGCGTGCCTGACGGCGGTCCTGTCGGGCATGGCGCTGCTCTACCGCTCGGACCGGCCGCGGCCCGCGCAGGCGCCGGAAGCGGCGTTCGACCCGCTGGACGCGCGGTCGGCGGACGCGGCGGTCGGCCGCGCCCGGGACCTCGCGTACGAAGGGGAGGCCACCGCCCCGCGGGGCAACTGACCGGGCCTGATCGAAGGACGGGGCCCCTGCCCGCACGCATCGCGGCGGGCAGGGGCCCCGTCCTTGGACCAGGCCCTCCGGCGCGCGCGGGGGCAGGGCATCCTGAGCACCATGACGAGCGAACCTGACGTACGGATCCTGCGCACCGCCGGGCGGCCGGCCGAGGCCTGGCGGAACGGCGGGGGAGTCACCCGGCAGATCGCGGCGGCGCCGCGGGCCCCGGGGACCGGATCCGCGGCGGGGGACTTCGCCTGGCGGGTCAGCCTCGCGGAGGTGGCCGCCGACGGGCCCTTCTCCGGCTTTCCCGGGGTGGACCGCACGCTCACCCTCGCCGAGGGCGCCGGGATGGACCTCACCGTGGACGGCGTACGGCGCCTGGTGGACGAGCGCTTCGCGCCGCAGCGCTTCCCCGGGGACGTGGCGACCGACTGCCGGCTGCTCGACGGGCCCGTCGTGAACTTCAACGTCATGTACCGCCGGGACGCCGCGCGGGCGCAGGTGGCCGTCGTCCGCGGCGACCTCGCGCTGACCGTCCCGCCGGGCACCGGCGGCGCACTGCTCGTCGTCGCCCTGACGGGGGAGGTGTCCGTCGAGGGTGCGTCCCTCGGCCGCGGGGCGCGGCTGGGAACGTACGACGCCCTGCTCGCGACGGGCGGCGAGCAGGGCGTCCTGCACCTGGGCGCGGAAGGCCGCGCGGCGGTGGTCCGGTTCACACCGGCGGGGTAGGGCGGGGCGTACGGGCCGGGCGCCTCAGACCGCGTCGGCGGCTTCCGGCGTCTTCGCGGGCGCGGTCCGCGCCGGCGGAACGCTCGCCTCGACCACGCGCGGGCCGGTGCGGCCGCGCAGACCCAGCCAGCTGATCACCGCGACCAGGGCGAAGGCGACGGCGCCGATGCCGAAGGTCAGGGTGAAGCCGGATTCGGCGGGCAGTGGCGGCACCCCGGCGGGCAGGTGCTCGATGGTCTTGGACGCCAGGATCGTGGTGACGATGGCGCTGCCGATCGCGCTGCCGGTCGAGCGGGAGATCGAGTTGATGCCGTTGGCGATGCCGCTCTGGTGGTGCGGGACGCTCGCCATGATGACGGCGGGCATGGACGCGTAGCCGAAGCTGACGGCCGCGCCCACGACGACACCGGCGCCGATCACCGAGAAGGTGTGCGCGTGGTCCAGGGCCAGCCAGCCGAAGCCGACGGCGCCGAGCCCGGCGGCCACGGCGAGGGCGATCCGCGGCCCGCGGTGGCGGACCAGCTGGCCGCCCACGGGGGAGGCGAGCAGGGAGACGATCGCGCCGGGCAGCAGGAACTGGACGGAAGCGCGCAGGATGGACGCGTCGAAGCCGTAGCCGGTGAGGGCGTGGGGCATCTGGACGAGGTAGGAGACGCCGAGGAAGTTCGCGAACATGCCGAAGCCGACGAGGATCCCGGCCAGGTTGGCCATCAGTACCGGCCGGTGCACGAACATCCGCATGTCGACGAGGGGTTCGCGGACCTTCAGCTCGGTGAACACCCACACGCCGCCCATGACCACGGCGCCGGCGAAGCTGCCCAGCGTACGGCCGGAGGACCAGCCCCACTCGTGGCCCTGGGAGATCGGCAGCAGGAGCAGCAGCAGTGCGATGCCGAGGGTCAGGGCGCCGAGGATGTCGGTGCGGCCGCCGGTCTTGTGGCGGGTGGCCGGGACGAGGAAGGCGACCGCGAGGAGCGCGAGGACGGCGAAGCCGGTCGCCATCCAGAAAGCGTTGCGGTAGTCGGCGTCGGCGCCGGAGGTGAGCAGGCCGGTGGCGACGAGCGCGAGCCCGCTGCCGAACGCGAGCGTGCCGCTGACCAGGGCCATCGCACCGGGAAGCTTCTGCGGGCGGACCTCCTCGCGCAGCACCGACAGGGCCAGCGGGAAGATCGCGGTGGCGGCGCCCTGGAGCACCCGGCCCAGGATCAGCAGCGGCAGGGAGGTCGCCAGCGCGGCGATGACCGATCCGGCGACCATGACGCCGAGCACGGCGATCAGCGTCGGCTTCTTGCCGTGCTGGTCGCCGAAGCGGCCGAGCAGCGGGGTGAAGACCGCGGCGGAGAGCAGGGTGGCCGTGGTCACCCAGCTCACGTTGGCGGTGGACGTACCGAGATCGGTCCGGATCAGACCCAGGATCGGGACGGGCAGGGTCTGCATCATCGACACGACCATGGCGGCGAGGCTCAGGGCGAAGACGATGACCGTCTCGTTCCTGTGCCCGGCGGCGGGGGCGGATGCGGGGGTGCTCATGGCTGGCGGGACCTTCTCATGGCTTCAGAGTGCTTCAGACCGCAGATGTTCGAGTGCATCAAGCAGTTGGTCAGGAGCATGACGTTAGACGGAGATAGTTAAGGACGTCAAGTAAATGATTGATGACCTCAAGCACTCGCCGTACACTTCGGTCATGAGCACCACTCCCGTCGTGAGCGACGCCCCCGGCCCCGGCACCGGCGTCAGCGCCCCGCACCCGCCCGCCAAGCTCCAGCTGCTGGAGCTGCTCGCCGCCATCGCCACCGCCCAGTGGCGGGACTTCGCCGCCGCGGCGGCCCGGCACGGCCTCACCTCCACCCAGGCCAAGGCCCTCGCCCAGCTCGACGCGCCGGTTCCCATGCGGGGCCTCGCGACCCTGCTGGTGTGTGACGCGTCCAACGTCACCGGGATCGTCGACCGGCTCGAAGCCCGCGCGCTGGTGCGGCGCGAGGCGGACCCCGCCGACCGCCGGGTCAAGAACGTCGTGGCCACCGAGGCGGGCCGCGAGATCATCCGGCGCGTGCGCGAGGAGATGCAGGCCACGCACGGGGCGCTCGACACCCTCGACGAGGAGGAGAGCGCGACCCTCTGCACCCTGCTGGAGCGGCTGCGCCCGGCGATGGAGGCCAAGGCGCTCTGACCGGCCGCCTCACCGAAGGCCGCCTCACCACGGGCTGCCGTCTGCGTACCGGCGCAAGCGCGGGCTCCGTACGGCCGACGCGCGGGCGGATCACGGCGTGCCGCGGAAGGCCTGCCGGTAGGCGCGCGGGGACAGTCCGAGCCGCCGCACGAAGGCGGGCCGCAACGACACCGCCGACCCGAAACCGCAGCGGGTGGCGACCTCCTCGACCGGCAGGTCCGTCTCCTCCAGCAACTGCTGTGCGGCCAGCACCCGCTGCTCCAGCAGCCAGCGCAGCGGAGTCGTCCCCGTGGCCAGGGCGAACCGGCGCGCGAAGGTCCGCTCGGACATCAGCGCCGCGTCCGCCATCCGCCGCACGGTCCATTCGCTCCCCAGGGCGTCCAGCACCGCGGCCCGCGCCCCGGCGAGCCGGTCCCCCTGCCCGCCCCCCGGCTCCGGCGGAACCGGCGACGGAATGAACTGGGCCTGGCCGCCCGGGCGGAACGGCGCGGTGACCATCGCCCGCGCGATCGCCGCCGCGGCCCGCTGCCCGTGCGCGGAACGCACCAGGTGCAGGCAGAGGTCGATGCCCGCCGCCACCCCGGCCGAGGTCCAGATCTCCCCGTCCCCGGTGAACAGCACCTCGGGCCGCACGTCGATCCCGGGATGGCGCGCGGCCAGTTGCTCCGCGAGTGCCCAGTGGGTCGTGGCGGTACGGCCCTCCAGCAGCCCCGCCTCGGCCAGCACGAACGCACCCGCGCACAGGGACGCCAGCGCCACGCCCCGGCCGCAGGCCTCCCGCAGCACCTCCAGGACGGCCGGATCCCGGGCCGCGAGGGGCTCCTCGACCCCCGGGACCAGGATCAGATCGCACTCCAGCAGTGCGTCGAGGCCGTGGTCGGGCACCCGCTCCAGGCCGCCGCCGAGGTGCACCCGGCGCGCGCCCGGGCCGCACACGCGCAGCTCGATCCCCTCCCGGTGGCTCCACACCTCGCTGATGACGGCGTAGTCGAAGGCCCGGACCCCGTCGAAGAGCAGGCAGCCGACGGTCCGCAGCGCCCGCAGGGCGGGGACGGCGTCGGGGTCGGCGGCGGGCAGCGGGCGGGGGTCGCGGGACATGGCAGGAATCTATCGATCACCGGCGGCCGCTCCCCTCACGGGCCCCGACACGCGCCCACCACGATGGACCCATGACCAACACCAGCGCCTTCGACGCCCCTCTCGCCCTCGACTCCGACGCCGTCCTCATCGTCATCGACGTACAGCAGGGCTTCGAGGACCACGCCTTCTGGGGACGCCGGGACAACCCGGGCGCCGAGAAGAACATGACCGCCCTCACCGACGCCTGGCAGGCCACCGGCCGCCCGGTCGTCGTGGTCCGGCACGCGAGCGAAGGCGGCCCGCTCATGCCGGGCACGCCGGGGTACGAGCTGAAGCCCGACATCGCCGCCGTCCGGGCCGACCTGCAGATCACCAAGACGGTCAACAGCGCCTTCTACGGCACCCCCGACCTGCACGCCTGGCTCACGGAGCGCGGCGCGAAGCAGGTGGTGATCATCGGCATCATGACCAACGTCTGCAACGAGACCACCGCCCGGATGGCGGGCAACCTCGGCTACGACGCCGTCTTCCCGGCCGACGCGATGCACACCTTCGACATGGCCGGCCCCGACGGGGAGACCATCGCCGCCGAGGACCTCGCCCGCGCCACCTCGGCCGTCCTGCACCAGATGCGGTTCGCGAAGGTGGTCACGACCGAAGCCGTCCTCGCGGCCTCCGCGGGCGCGTCCTGAGCGCACCGCCGCGGATCCCGGGAACCCGTTGCCCCGCGAGCGCCGCTCGCGCAGACTGGCGGGGCCCGGCCGCTACCCGGCGGTAACGAGCCGTCGTCCCCGGAGGTCCGATGAGCCCCGCTTCCCGTTCCCCCCTGCTGCTGGCCGGGCTCCTGGCCACCGCCGGAGCCGCCCACTTCGCGATGCCCGCCGCCTTCGACCAGCTCGTCCCGCGCTCGCTGCCCGGCACGCCCCGGGGCTGGACGAAGGCCAGCGGGGTCGTCGAGCTGGCGCTGGCGGCGGGCCTCGTCCACCCCGCGACCCGCGCGGAGGCCGCACGGGCCTCGGCCCTCTTCTTCGTCGGGGTCTTCCCCGCCCACGTCAAGATGGCCTGGGACTGGCGCCACCGTTCCACCGCGGCGAAGGCCGTGGCCCTCGGCCGTATCCCGCTCCAGGCCCCCCTCGTCCTCTGGGCGCGCAGCGTGAGCCGGCAGCGGCCGGCCGCCTGACCGCGGGACCGGCCGCCCGGCTCAGCCCACCGGAGCGGCGACCAGCCGCGGCGGCAGGTACGGCGAGAGCACCGGCACGTCCCAGCCGCTGCGACGGGCGAGGCAGACCAGAGCCAGGACGTCCAGGTTGAGCGGCGCGTCGGAGTCGCAGGCGTTCGCGCCGACCCCGTAGTGGTCGCGGTGTTCCTCCAGCGCGTCCGCCAGCGCCAGCGCGAAGCCCTCCCCGTCCCCGGCGGCCAGCTGCGACAGCAGCACCACCGGCGGCGCGAGGTGGTTGACGCCCCGCATCCGGAACGCCTCCGTCGCCGCGCGGCGCAGGGCGGGCGCGGCGTCGGCCCCGTGCAGGTGGTCGCACAGCGCCGTCGCGTACTCCCGGGCGGCCGACGCGTATCCGCCGGGCCCGAGCGGATCCGGACCGATCCGCACGCACGCGGCCAGCAGGTCCGCTTCCCCGGCGACCACGGCCAGCGCCGTCGCCCGCAGCCACTGGACCGGGCCCACCCGGTCCCGGCCGCCCCCCGCGGGCAGCGCGCGCGTCACGCCCCCGACGGTCACCTCCGCCGTGGTCCCCGGCTCCGCCGCGGCCAGCAGGAACGCCGCCGTCCCCGCCTCGGCGCCCAGGCGCAGCGCGGCGCGAGCGCGCTCGCCGGGACCGTCCGGGTCGCCCGCCGTCCGGCGCAGGAAGATCCGGTACTGGTCCTCCATCACCCGCGGCAGCCCGAACGCGAGGTCCTCGGGGTCCTCGGCGGGGTCGGCGAAGGCCGCCGCGCGGCGCTGCGGGAACCGCTCGTGGTCCGCCGGATCACCGGATCCCGGCCGCTCGGGCGGCCGCGGCCGGTCCACCACCAGCGGCCCGGCCGCCAGCGCCGCGACGGCGTCCGCGCGCTTGTCCGCGCCGAAGGCCCGGACCCGGGGGGCGGGCGGGACGAACCCGCCGACCGCGGCCGCGGGCAGGTACGCGGAGTCGACCCCGGGCTCCCAGCCGTTCCACCGCCGGGCCATCGCGGCGAGCGCGAGGGCGTCCAGCGGCAGCAGGGTGCGCGGCCGCGGGTTAGCCGCCGCCGCGTGCCGCTCCCGGTGATGCGTCAACTGCGCGGCCAGCGCCGCCGAGAAGCCGTCCCGGTCACCCGCCGCCAGGGCCCGCAGGGTCGCCAGCGCCGCCCGGTGCGGTGCCCGGTCGGTGCCCGGCGCCACGTCCCGGGCCAGCGAATCGACGTACGCGGCGCGCTGCTCGTCGGACACGGCCCCCGGTCCGCCGGGCACCCGCGCCGCCTCGATGTGGCCGTGGACGTAAGCCAGCAGCGCGTGGACGAGGGCCACGTCGGCGCGGTCCTCCCGGCCCGCGCGCGAGAGCGCGGCGTCGACGAACAGCCTGCCGTCCCGGTCGGTGTCACCGGCGACGAACGCGAGGAAGAAGGCGTCCAGCCAGTCGGCGGCCGGGACTTCGCTGCCGGACTCCTCCCGGTCGTACACCACGCCGGTGCCGGTGTACTGGATGAAGACGTCCCCCACCCCCCGCGGCCGCGCGGTCAGGGCGAGGGCGCCCGTCGCCGCGGCGGCGGCCGATTCCAGGGCCAGCCTGCAGTCCTTGCCGGCGAGCGCCGGGTTCTCCACCGACCGGGCACCGACGTAGTCGAGGAAGGACGCGCAGACCATCTCCCAGCCGTACTGCGGGGATTCGTCGTGCTGCATCCGGTGCACATCACCGGCGATCCGCTCGGCGAAGTCCTCGACGGCGGCGGACAGCGCCGCCTCCCCGACCGCGTGGCGCTCGATGCGCACCCGTACCTCCCACGACTCCCCGCCGGATGCCCTCACCCGATCATGTCCGTCCAGCATAGGAGCGACCTCCGACACCGCCTCCGACCTCGCGTCCGCGGCCGTCTCCGCCGCCGCGGCCGGCCCCCCGCCCCGTGGCCCGCGCGCCCAAAACCGGTACCGGTCGGCGCGCTTGCCGGGGCAGACTGTGGGCTCGCAACCAGGAGGAATCCCATGAGCCAGGCGCCCCTGACTCTCGAAGAGCTGATGCCGCCGGACGAACTCGCCGCGGCCCTCGACGCCGGGCACGTCACCCGCAAGTCCCATCCCGAACTGCCGCTGTCGATCTACACCTACACGCGGACGTGCCAGTACGAGCGGATCTGGAACCGCGTCACCACGCGCTGCCGGGGGCTGGTCGCCGACGACGCGACCGGCGAGATCGTCGCGCTGCCCCTGCCGAAGTTCTTCAACGTCGGCGAGCACACGACCGGTCAGCCCTACGCGCCCGCCCTGCCGGACGAGCCGTTCGAGGTGTACGACAAGGTCGACGGGAGCCTCGCGGTCGTCTTCCACTACGCGGGAGCCTGGCGGGTCGCCTCCAAGGGGTCCTTCATCAGCGAACAGGCCACCTGGGCACGGCGCCACCTCGACACCCGGGACACCTCCGCGCTCACCCCGGGCGTGACCTACCTGGCGGAGGCCCTCTACCCGCAGAACCGGATCGTCGTCGACTACGGCGACCGCCGCGACCTCGTCCTGCTCGCCGCGATGGGCCGCGACGGCGCCGAACTGCCGCTGGCGAGCGCGGCCCGGGCGTGGCACGGGATCGGTTCCGTCGTCACTGCCCGGCCCGCCCTGCCGCTGGCCGAGCTGATCGCCCTCACCGAATCCAGCACCCTGCCGGGAGGCGCTGCCGCGACCGGCACCGACGCCGAGGGCTTCGTCCTGCGCTACGCGTCCGGTGTCCGGGTGAAGGCCAAGATCGCCGAGTACGTGCGGCTCCACAAGGTGCTCACGGGCGTCACCGAACGCGACATCTGGCGCGGGCACGGCATCCAGCGCTTCGCCGCCCTGCCCGCCCGCCAGGTCGCCCAGGGCCTCGGCTGCTCCCTCGCCGAGGTACGGGCCCACGGCGGCGCACCGCTCGACGCGCTCCTCGAACAGGTCCCGGACGAGTTCGACACCTGGGTCCGGGAGATGATCGCGGGGATGGAACGCGCCGCGGCCGACCGCGAACGCGCCATCGACGGGGCCTTCCGGGAGATCGCGCACCTCGGCGACGACCGGGGAGCCTTCGCCCGCGCCGCCCGGGCGGTGCCCGACCCGGGCATCAGGGCGGCCCTGTTCCTGCGGCTCGACGGGCGGCCGACCGACCTCGTCACCTGGCGGGCGGTGCGGCCGCGGGCGTCCGACCCGTTCACGACCGATGAGGAGAACTGACCAGTGCCTGTCGTCCACGTCATGACGGGGCTGCCCGCCTCGGGCAAGACCACCGCCGCGCGCTCGCTCCAGGAGGAGTCCGGGGGCCGGATGCGCCGCGTCAACCTCGACGACCTGCGGGCCATGCTCGACGTCCCCGGCCTCGCGCAGGAGCGGTCGTTCGCGCACGAGCAGACCGTCCTCGCGATCCAGGACGCGGCGGTGCGGACCGCGATCGACGGCGGGTTCGACGTGGTCGTCGACAACACCCACCTGACGCGCCACGTCCCCAAGCGGCTGAAGGCGGCCGTCGCCGGACGGGCCGACTTCGTCGTCCACGACTTCACCGACGTCCCGGTCGAGGAGTGCGTACGCCGGGACGCCGCGCGGGAGCGGTCCGTCGGCGAGGAGATCATCCGGATCCTCGCCGAGAAGCACAGGAAGGCCACCAAGGGCGGCTGGCGGCTCACCGACGCCTGGCTCAACGACCAGCCGGAGGTCGTGCCCTACGTGGCCGACCCGGCCCTGCCCGCCGCCGTGCTGTGCGACATCGACGGCACGCTGGCGCTGCGCGGCGACCGCGGCCCGTACGACTTCTCGCGCTGCGGCACCGACCTCCTCAACCCGTCGGTCCGGCACGCCCTGACCGCGTTCCGGCGGGCCGACGGCGACGCGGTCGTGCTGCTGTCCGGGCGCAGCGAGGAGCACCGCCCGCAGACGCAGGAGTGGCTGGCGCGGCACGACGTGCCCTACGACGAGCTGTGGATGCGGGCCTCCGGCGACCAGCGGCAGGACGACGTGGTCAAGGCGGAACTCTTCGACCGCCACGTCCGCCACCGCTTCGCGGTCCGGCTCTCGCTGGACGACCGCGACCGGGTGGTCGCCATCTGGCGCCGCATGGGCCTGCCCACCTGGCAGGTCAACTACGGCGCCTTCTGAGCGGATTCGAGCCGGTGGCAGGAGGGGCCGGCCGGTGACCTGTGACGATCCCGCCACCCTGCGGTCCGCCGGCCCCGCCCGCGCACGTGAACTCGCCGATGCGGCGTCCCCGTCGGAGCCGGGGCGCGAGGTGTTCGCCTAGGCCGTCTTCGGGTCCGCGGAGGTGACGCGGGCCGAATTCGCCTCCCGGCTGCACTTCGCGGCCACGGTGCTCGGGCGGCGCGCGTACGCCGACCAGGTGGCCGCCGCCGAACCGGGCCTGCCCTGGCGGACGGTGTGGGCGTGGTGGCGGCCGGTCGGCGCGTACAGCGCCGAACCGGGCCTGAGCGGGGAGCGCTCGGCCGTGGTCCTCGAACCGGTGGACCCGGCCGGAGGCCCCCTGCCGGCGGTCCGGTCGTCGTGGACCGCGGAGCGCTGGTTCGACCTGGCGACCGGGGCGCCCCGCCCCGCGCCGGGAGCGGGGGAGTCCACGGAGCGGGAGGAGGAGCCCGCGGACGACGGGCCGTACCTCTTCGACACCGACGAGGACGCCTGGGCCCTGCACTGCCCGGGCACCTGGGAGGAGCCCGTCGCCCTGGGGGCCGGCCGCTTCCTGCTCGTCGAGGCGCGGGGCATCGCCGTCGTCGAGCGCAACGAGGCGGTGGTGGCGGCTGGCCGGCCGGCGGCGCCGACCACCGTGCGTGGGAAGAGGCCACGGCGCCTGCCTGGTACGGGGCGCCGTCCGCCGACGCCGCGTCCGCGCCCCTGGACGCGGCCCGGGTGGACGCCGCCTTCGGCGCCGGCCTGATGGACCGGGTGCCCGGCGAGCGGCTGCCCGCGGCCCTGGCCCACCTGCCCACCCCGGCCCTCCTCGCCGCGGTGGGACTGCCGCGGCACTGGGCGGTCGGGGTGTGCGACTTCGCCCTGGCCTTCGGCGAGGAGGGCCCGGGCGCACCCGGGGGCGGGGGGCTCCTCCACCTGGGCAGCTTCGGCTACCGCGACCGGGGGAGGGTCCTCCTGCGGCCGGGGACCGGCGAGGTGTCCTGACGCGGGGCGACCCCGAGGGCGGCCAGGAGCTGTCCCCGTTCCCCTTCGCGCGGGATACGGAAACGTTCCTGCGGCTGGTGGAGGCCGTGCGGCGGCACATGGGCGCGTGCTGGGACCCCTACCCGGCGGAGGACGGGCCGCGGGCCTTCCTCACCGCCGTGGCCGCCATCGCGCCGGACGCCCTCGACCGGGACCTGCCCGCCGCGGGGGTCTGGGAGCACGTGTTCGCCGGCATCACCGAACTGGACGTGGACGGTTACTGAGCGCCACCCGTCCCCGCGCCGGCCTCCCGGCCGCTCGCGCGTACGGGGAGCGGTACGGGCGGCCGGGGGAGCGCCGGACCGGGTCCGTAGCGGCGGCCCGGCTCGGGACCGATCGGGTCCAACCGGCAGAATCCGGCCCCGGCGTTATCAGGGCGCAATGAGAGAGACGACCGCACCGGGCGGCACGACGGCGCGACAGGCGCATACTGGTGACAATGACAAAGTCAGCCGGAACCCGGCGCCACCTGCCCGCAAGCCCGTTCAAGGCCGCGACCGCTCCGCCTCTCAGGGTGTTCGCCGTCGGTGACCGGGTCACACACGATCAGCACGGCCTCGGCCGCGTGATCGCGATCGAGGACGGAATCGCGGTACTCGTCGATTTCGGCTCGTCGCGGATGCGGATCCTGAGCCCGTACACCAAGATGACCGCTCTCTGAAACGGTGAGAGCCGAGTGGAGGTGTGGCGATGAGCCATGCCTCCGCTCGGTCCCACCCGAGACCGCCATCCCGAACCACGAAAGGCAGCGCCCTCATCGACGGATCCCCGCTGTTCTCCGCACCCGAACCGGTACGGACCTACGCCACGACGCCCGCATCGCGGCTCCCGGCGACGACGAACCCCTTCAGGGCCCCCGATTTCGGCCCCGAGGACTCCTCCTTCACGGACGACGACGACCCCGGTGACGGGGACCGGTTCCGTGACCCCTTCGCCCCGCAGGCCTAGCCGGCACGACGTCGCGGTGCGGGCGCTCCTCGCTCAGTTCCACGGGCTCTACGAACCCCGTTGACCGGGGACGTCCGTGTGGGGCGGCAGGCCCGGGTCCTTGCCGAGCGCACGGGTGACCTTGCACAGTGGGCGCCATGAATCCGGCCGATCTTTTCCAAGCCTTCGTCCGTACCCGCGCCTCGCTCGACGGAGCGGAGGTGACCTTCTGGTGGTCCGGCCATGTCCACGCCTGGTCCCCGGACGAGCCCTACCGACGCGTGTTCGGGTTCGAAGGGCTGAACGTGGCCCGCCTGGTCACCACGGACGACGGCTACGAACTGCTGACCCGCGAGGCGGCGTTCTACCTGGATCCGGACACCGGGGAGATCCTGGAGACCTGGGAGGGCAAGCCGGTCGTCCACGTCTGGAACGATCCGGCGAACCAGCGGTGGCGGCCCTTCCCCGTGCCGCTGACCCGGCTCGGCGACCAGGTCTGTTTCAGCCTGGAGATCCCGCTCGCCTATCCGTCGCCGCTGCCGGTCGCGCAGTTCCCGGCCAACTCGGCGGACGACACCTACAAGGCGCTCGAACTCTTCCAGTTCTTCGCCCCGGCCACCGTCTTCGACACCGACGCGCCGAGCGTGCCCTCCACGATGTCGTGGACCCGCATGTCGCCCTGGCTCCCCTGGATGGAACAGGGTCAGCGGCCGGGCGGCCTGACCTTCCACTGCCGCGGCCGCAAGCTGGACTCCTACGACGAGGTGCCGGAGCGGACCCGCGCGTACATCGCCGCGCACCACCCCGAGTTCGCGCACGCCCCGGACGCGTGGAGCCAGCCGAACGAGACCAGCTGGACCTACTTCCGCAAGCTCAGAGACCGGGGCGACCTGTGATCCTCACGGTGCCGCCCGCCCTGCACGGCTATCCCGGGATCGCCTTCGGCGGCTACGTCGCCGGCGTGCTGGCCGGCCGGTCGGCCGCGAAGACGGTACGGGTGGATTTCCGGCGGCCCACCCCCACCGGCGTCCCGCTGGGGCTCACGGAGACCCCGGACGGCGGCAGCGAGCTGGCCAACGGCGTCCTGGTCCTGGCCGTGGCCACCCCCGCCGAGGCGGACGCGGAAGCCCCGGGGGCGCCCTCGTGGGACGAGGCCCTGGCCGCCGCGGAGGCCTACCGGGCGGCCCCGCCGGACGAGGTGGCCGACTGCTTCGGCTGCGGGCTGGGGCGGACCCCCGACACGGGGCTGCGGCTGCACTGCGGCCGGGTGCCGGGCCGGGACGTCGTCGCCACCGCCTGGACCCCGGGGGCCGCGCTCCTCGACGCCGACGGCATGCTCCCGCCCGCCCTGGTGTGGGGCGCGCTGGACTGCCCCGGCAACGCGGCCGGGCGGCTCCTCGGCAGTCAGCGCGCCGGAGCGGTGACGGCCTCGCTGACCGCACGGCTGCTGGGCCCCGCGCCGGCCGCCGACGGGCTCGTCTCGTACGCCTGGCTGCTCGGCGAGTCCGGCCGCAAGCACCGGGTGGGTACGGCGCTGGCCACGGCCGGGGGCGAGGTGCTGGCCGTCGGCGAGGCCCTGTGGGTGGACCCCCGCAGCTGAAGCCCGAGGGGGGCCGGTGCCCGACGGCTCAGTCCTTGATCGAGGTGATCTTCCGGGTCGCCAGATCGGCCTGGACGTGGATCAGGGTCGTCGAGCCACCGCCCCACGTGAGGGTGACCGTGGCACTGGTCTTGCCCGCTCCGCTGCCCGTGGAGGTGACCTTCCACTGCGACGGCACGTTCTGCGCGCGCAGCACGCCGTTCGCGTGGTTGACCTCCTCCCACTGCTTCAGCTCCGCCTGGAGCGGCTTGGAGAGGTACGCGGAGCGCAGCGCGCCCGCCGTGTCGCTGCCGTCGTAGACCGCGTCGATGTAGGCGCCGTAGAAGTCGGCGATCCGGGTGAACGCGGCCTCCGGGCTGCCGGACACGGACGGGAGTGCGGCGGCCGCGGCCGGGGCGGCCTTCGGGGTGCCGTCGCCGGACGCCGAGGCGGTGGTGACGAAGGTGAGGGAGAGGGCCGCGGTGGCGGCGGTGGCCGCGAGGAGGACGGCGGCGGTGCGCTTGGACGGGCGCTGGAGCATGGTGGGTACCTTCCCCGTTCCGGGTGGGTGCAGTGTGCTCACTGTCACTGCACGCAACGACGCGGGGACCGCGCGGGACGGTTCTCGACCTGCCCCGAATGGCCGAAAACGAGTTGCTTCGCGCGGAAAAGGGGCCCGGATACACGTGTGCCGCCCCGGTGGCCCCGCGGGGACCGGAGCGGCAGTGTCCCCGCGGTCAGCGGGGGCCCGGCCGTGGGCACGGGTCAGCCGGTCTTGCGGCGGACCTTCTTGTTCTTCCCGCTGCCACCGCTGCTGGTGCCCGAGATCTTGGCGCGGCTCTGGTGCGCCTGCTGGGACTGGGCGTTGCGCTCGTTGCGCTCCAGGGCCTCCCGGAACTTGCGCTTGGCCTCGGCGGCGGGGGAGGTGTCCTCCGGGGTCTCCGGGGTCTCCGGGGTGTCCTCGGTGTCTGCCATGTGTCCTCCTGGGTTGATCTGAAACCGTTTCAGTCTGTCAGCCTGTGCGCTCGCTGACCAGCGCGTTTCCCGAAGGGCGGCGCTCCCCAGTCTGGCACAGGCCATCCGGCCCCCGTCGCCCCCGTCACATGGCGAGTCCGCCGTCCGCCGTGACGGCGAACCAACTGCCGCCCACGCCCTGACCGGCCGTGTCACCGGGGCTGCGGTCACCGGTGAACCAGTACAGCGGCCGGCAGGCGACGGCCAGCTGCCGCGTGCCGTCCGCACGCGTGTACGTGCTCAGCAGCTTCGGGTCGACGCCCTCGGCCGTACCGGCGCCGACCGGCAGGGCGGGCTTCCACTTCTCCAGGCACGCACCCTCGCAGTTCGACTTCATCGGCCACGCGGTGTCCTTGGTGAAGCGGTAGAGCGTACGGCCCTTGGCATCCCGGAGGATCTTGCCGAGGGCCTTGTCCGGCGTGGCCGACAGGGCGGGCAGGGCCGGCTGCCGCGCGGCCGGCTGCTCCTGCCCGGTCGCCGGGGCGTCCGCCTTCCCGCCCTCCGGGGTGATCGCGAACCACGTACCGCCCACCCCCTGGCCGTTGCTCTGGCCGGGCGCCGTGTCCTTCGCGGAGCGGTACACCGGCCGGCCCGCGATCGTCACCTGCTCCGTGCCGTCCGCCCGCTTGAGGCTGCCGACGGAGGCGGCGGGGACCGGGCCCGCGGTGACGCCCTTCGCCGGGGCCGGGGGCCAGGCCGTGGCGCACGCACCGGAGCACGCGGAGGTCGATGCGGGCTTGGCGGTGTCCTTGTCGAAGCGGTAGAGCGTGAACCCGGCGGAGTCCGTCACGACCCGGCCGAGCCCGGCGTCCGTACGGACCCCCAGCGGGCCGGCGGCGGCGTCGGCGGGGGCCGCCCCAGCGGCGCCGGAGCCGTAGGGGTCGGCCGCCGCCGACCGCGCGGCCGCCGGGACCTGCGCGCCGACGGCCGCGGCGTCCTTCGTGCCGCTCACCTGCGTCCCGCAGGCCGTCGCACCGAGGAGCAGCGTGGCGGCGGCTCCGGCGAGGGTGAGCTCGCACAGGTTCATCATGACAACTCCCGTAATCCGGTGGTTCGTTCGGCAAGGTCGCACCCCAGACACGCGACCCCTAGCGGGCGGGTTCAACGGACTTCGGGGGCTTTCTCCGCCGCGCCCGGCAGATTCGGCTCGCGCACGCGAAAGCGCCGGTCGGGGCGTCCCCCGACCGGCGCTCCCGTACGCGCCGCGCGCCGCGGCCGACGCCGCTCAGGCCGGCAGCGGTACGGACACGAACCGCGTGCCCGCCTCGTTCTGCACCACGACCTCCTTGACCTCCGCGGGGTCGACGGCCGCGGAACCGTCGAGGCCGGCGCCTTTGGCGGCGCCGTTCTCCGGCGCGCCCACGACCCAGCTGCCCGCCGTCGTACGGGTGCCGTCCCGGGCGACCACCACCAGCAGGCAGCGCTCGCCCGCGGGCACACCGGTGACCGCCGCGTGCACCCGCACCCAGCGAGCGGCCGGCGTCAGCCGCACGGTCATCCGCGCCCCCGTCCCGGCATCGGTGGCCGAGGCCACCCGGGTCCCCGGCGGCGGCTGCGGCGAGGCCGTGGCCGTGGGCGGCGGGGGCGGGTCCGCGGCCACCTCCCGGCCGTCCGCCGCGCCCAGCCGCGTCCCGGCCCAGAACACGGCCGCGACGGTCGCCGCGACGGCCAGCCCCACCAGGGCCGTACGGCGCCGGGCCCGGCCGGCCCGCTCGCCCCGCATCTGCCGCAGCGTCCGCTGGAGCAGCAGGTCGCCGCCCTCCGGCGGCCCGTCCAGGAACGCCTCCTCGGGCACCTCGCCGAGCACGGCCTCCATCTCACGCAACGCGGTCACCTCCTCGCGGCACCGCACGCAGCCGCCGACGTGTTCCTCGACGCGGCGGACCTCGGCCCCGTCGAGCACGCCCAGTACGTAGGGGCCGAGCAGTTCCTCCTCGTGCACCTCCCGGTTCATGCCACCACCTCCCGCAGTCCGGGCTGCTGGGGCGGCCTGCCCGTCCGGTTGCCCCTGCTGCCCCGATGGCTCCTGCCGTCCCTGCCGCTGCCCGCGCCGCCGCCGTCCCGGAACGCTTCGCGGAGCGCCTTGAGGGCGTAGTGCGAACGGGACTTGACGGTGCCCGCGGGGATGCCGAGGACGTCCGCGGCTTCCGTGACGCTGAGCTGGCGGTAGTACAACTCCTTGATCACTTCGCGGTGTTCCGGAGTCAGCCGGTCCAGGGCGCCGAGCACGGTCATCGAGTCCACGACGGAGTCGGCGTGGTCCTGCTCCACCGGCGGCGCGGCCGCGGATCCGGACACCTCCGGCGGCCGGGCCGCCTTGGCGCGGTACCGGTCGGTGATGATGTTGCGGGCCACGGTGAGCAGCCAGCCCCGCACCGAACCCTTCCCGTTGACCAGGACCTCGGCGTGCCGCCACGCGCGGATGACCGTCTCCTGGACGACGTCCTCGGCGGCGGCCCGGTCCCCGGTCAGCCGGGTCGCGTAGGCGAGCAGGGCGTGGCCGTGCTCCTCGTACACCGCCCTGATCAGTGCCTCGTCGGTCGAGCCCCGCCGTCCGCGGGGCCACAGTGGTCCGGCCATCTCACACCCTCTCCGTCGTGCTCGCGTGCGTGGTGCGGTCGGTACACGCTGCCCGGGAGGCCGCGGTTCATGTGGCCCGCGTCACAGCACCGGTCGGCGGGCCGCGGGGCCGTCGGGGCGGGGGGTCGCGGGGGAGCGGCAGGGGCCGCGCAAGGGTTTTCCCCGTATCGAGTTCAACCCGGCGTTGCCTACTGTCTGCCCACCGGCGGTCTCGCCCGGGTCGAAGGTCCGCACCGCCAACCCCACATGGCGCGGCGCTCCGCGGCCCGGCGCTTCCCCGGTACCGCCGGTGCCCCGCTTCGTCGACGCGAGCGGGGCCGTGGCGAGCGGTGGTGGCCGGGGCGCGTGGAGGAGCCCTCTCCGGTCGCCGCCGCCGACGCGGCGGGCCCGCCCCACACACCCCTCCCCGCACATCCGTCTTCTCCGTTCTTCCGGCTACGCCCCGTCCCCTCCCGCACACCGCCGTGCGGGAACCGCGCCTCCTCCCCGATGCCCACCCCCCACGCAACCTCCCACACAGCACCACACCGGCCGTCCCCGGTCCGCCGGGGACGGCCCGCGAAAGGGAACACCGTGCACGCATCCAGACGTCGGCTCATATCCGTGGTGGCCATCTCCGTCACCCTGCTCGGCGGCACCGCCACCACCTCGATGGCCCTCGGCCGTCCGGCCGCGGCTCCGGCTCCGGTGGCTCCGGCCGCTCCGGCGGCGGGGACCGCCCCGGTCGAGAACCTCATCGTCGGATACAAGTCCTCCGCCTCGGAGGCCAGTTCGAACACGGCCGCCGCCGCCGACGCCACCGCCAAGGGCCACCAGAGCGGCAAGAAGGCGAAGTTCGAGCGCCGCCTCGGCACCGGCGCCGCCCTGGTCAACCTCGGCGGAGCCGTCGCCCCGGCCGAGGCGGCCGGCGTGATCGCCCAGTTCCGCGCCGACCCGGACGTCGCCTACGTCGAGCCGGACTCCCGCGCCTACGACATGGCCACCCCGGACGACACCGAGTACGCCAAGCAGTGGGACCTCTTCGAGCCCACCGCGGGCATGAACGTCCCCGGTGCCTGGGCCAAGACCACCGGCTCCGGCGTCACCGTCGCCGTCATCGACACCGGCTACGTCGCCCACTCCGACGTGGCCCCGAACATCGTCGCCGGCTACGACTTCATCTCCAGCTCCAGCGCCGCCCGTGACGGCAACGGTCGCGACAACAACCCCGCCGACCAGGGCGACTGGAGCGCGGCCGAGGAGTGCGGCACCGGCTCCAAGGCCAGCGACTCGTCCTGGCACGGCACCCACGTGGCGGGCACCATCGCCGCGGCCACCAACAACGCCAAGGGCATCGCGGGCATCGCCTACGGCGCCAAGATCCAGCCCGTCCGGGTCCTCGGCAAGTGCGGCGGCGCCACCTCCGACATCGTCGACGCCATCACCTGGGCCTCCGGCGGCTCCGTCGCCGGCGTCCCGGCCAACGCGACCCCCGCCAAGGTCATCAACATGAGCCTGGGCGGCTCCGGCACCTGCGGCAGCAGCTACCAGAACGCCATCAACGCCGCCGTCGCGCGCGGCACCACCGTCGTCGTCGCCGCGGGCAACAGCAACGCGGACGCCGCCGGCTTCACTCCCGCCAGCTGCAGCAACGTGGTCTCCGTGGCCGCGACCAACCGGACCGGCGACCGCTCCTTCTACTCCAACTTCGGTTCGCTCATCGACGTCGCCGCCCCGGGCGGTGAGACCCGCCGCGCCACCGACACGCCCGGCACCGTCACCACCCCCGAGAACGGCATCCTGTCCTCGCTGAACGCGGGCACCACCACCCCCGGCGCCGAGATCTACAAGCCCTACCAGGGCACCAGCATGGCCGCCCCGCACGTCGCCGGGCTCGCCGCGCTCCTCGTCTCCGCCAAGTCCTCCCTCACCCCGGCCCAGGTCGAGTCGGCCATCAAGGCCAACGCCCGCCCGCTGGCGGGCACCTGCACCGGCGGTTGCGGAGCGGGTCTTGCGGACGCGGCCGCGACCGTGGCCGCGGTGACCTCCACCACCCCCGCCCCGGCTTACGCGAACACCACCGACGTCGCCATCCCGGACAACGGCGGCGCGGTCTCCTCCTCGATCACCGTCTCCGGCCGCAGCGGCAACGCCCCGGCCACCCTCAAGGTGTCCGTGGACATCAAGCACACCTACCGCGGTGACCTCGTCATCGACCTCGTCGGCCCCGGCGGCGCCGTGGTCAAGCGACTGCAGAACTCGTCGAGCGACAGCGGCGACAACGTCCTCACCACCTACACCGTGGACGCGTCCGCACTGCCCGCCAACGGCACCTGGCAGCTGAAGGTCCAGGACGTCGCCGCCGCGGACACCGGCTACATCGACTCCTGGAGCCTCGGCTTCTGATCCGGCCGACGGGCCCGGCCCGCACCACGGGCATCACGGGCACCGCCACAACCACCCGACCCGGTTGGCCCGAAACCATCGGCCCGCGTCATCGGCCCCGACTGACCACCCCGGCCTGACGCACCGATAGTACGGACCAAGCCGGCCCTCGGACCTGCTGATACACCGCGTATCGGCAGGTCCGCCGGGCTTTCCGGTCACCTGACTGATTTCTGCGTCACAATCCGGGTCCGTCCGGCGGCGGACCTCGTATTGTCGCGCTCACAGAAGCGGCACAGGAACTGGGGACCGAGAGGCTGGTGGCTGTGCGTGGCGGCGACGGGGAACGCTGACACGACCGTCGGACACGGTGAACTCATCGAGACGGTCGAGCGTGCGCTGACCGCGCACGGCCGCGCCGTCCTCACCGGACCGGCGGGTTCGGGCAAGACCGAGGTACTGCTCGCCGTCGCGGCGGCCGCCACCGGCCGCCGCGAACGCGTGCTCCGCCTCGCGCCGGAAGCCGCCGACCAGTGGATACCCGAGGCCAGCGCGGCCGCCCTGCTCGCCGGCGTCCCGCGCAGCGCCCTGGAGCGCCTCGCCCCGCCGCAGCGCGCCGCCATCGCCCTGCTCCGCCGCGAGGCCGACGCCCCCGGCGCCGGGCGCGACCACGTCGCCCTGCGCCTCGCCGTCGTCGAGGTCCTGCGCACCCTCGCCGACCGCAGCCCCCTGCTCCTCGTGCTCGACAACGCCCAGTGGCTGGACGCCGAGACCACCGACCTGCTCCGGTTCGCCCTGCGCCTCACCCCTGCCGGCGTCCGGGTCCTGGTCGCCGAATGCGTCCAGGGCGGCGCCCCGGTGGCCGAAACCCTCTGCGGACCGGGCGCCCCCACGGTGCGGGTGCCGCCGCTCGGCGCCGACGAGGTCGCCGAACTCCTCGCGCGGCACGGCCTGCCCGCGCGCCTCGCCGGCCGGATCCACCAGGCCAGCGGGGGAAACCCGCGCCTCGCCCTCGCCTTCGGCCACTCCCTCGCCGAGGCCCGCGACGGCGCCGCCCACCACGCCGACACCCTGCCCCTGTCCGGACAGGCCCGCGAGGTGGCCCGGCGGCTGCTCGCCGAGGCCCCGGCCCGCGCCCACCGCACGCTGCTCCTCGCCGCCCTCGCGGCCCGCCCCACCGTCGCACTGCTGCGCCGGGCCGGACGCCCCGACGCGGAGGCCGAGCTGGCCGAAGCCGAACGGGCCGCGCTGGTGACCGTACGCGACGACGGCGCCGTCGAGTTCACCGCCGGCGCCCTGCCCACGGCCCTCGCCGCCGACGCGGGCTGGCCCGAACGGGCGGCCGGGCACGCCGCGCTGGCCGCTGCCGTCGACGACCCCGTCCAGGCCGTCCGGCACCGGGCCCTCGCCGTGGACACCCCCGACGAGGAGCTCGCGGCCGAGATCACCGAGGCCGCCGCGGCCAGCCGCCGCCGCGGCAGACGGGCCCTGGCCGCCGAACTCGGCCTGCTGGCCGCGGAACGCACCCCGCCCGGCCGCCCGGCCGCCGAACTGGCCCGCCTCGTCGGCGCCGCCGAGGACGCGGGCTGGGCCGGCCGCGCCGACCTCGCCCGCCGCGCCGCCCGCGCCGTCCTGGCCCGCGACGCCTCGCCCGCCGACCGGGTACGGGCCCGGCTCGCCGTGATCGACGCCGCCGGACAGGCCCTCGCCGACCTCGACGAGACCTTCGCCCACGCCCGCGCCGACGCCGCCGCCGACCCCTCGCTGCAAGCCGCCGTACAGCTGCGGATCGCGTGGAAGCTCAACCTCAGCGACGGCGACCCCGTCCGCTCCCGCGCGGCCGCCGCCGAAGCCGGGGTGCTGGCGGCCACCGGCGGCGACCAGGTCGCCGAGGCCATGGCCCTGACCGTCCGGGCGCGCATGGGCCGGATCCTGGGCGACCCGGCCGCCGAGGACATCCTGGCCGAAGCCCTGCGGCTGCCCGCCCCCGAGGTGCCGCTCGGCATGCGCAACGCCCCGCAGTACCTCGCCGTGCGCCACGCCCTCTTCGACGACCGGCTCGCCGACGCCCACGAACAGCTCCTGGTCCTGCTGCCCGCCGTACGGCGCACCGGCTCCGCCGAGGACGTCTTCGAGGTCCTGCGCAGCCTCACCGAGGTCGAACTGCGCCGCGGCCGCTGCGCGGCGGGCCGGGACCACGCCCGCCGCGCCCTGGAACTGACCATCGAGGCGGGACTCTCGCCCGGCCCGGCCTGGTACGTCGCCGCCACCGCCGAGGCCACGGCCGGCAGCTTCGCGCGCGCCACCGGCTACGCCCGGCGCGGCATCCAGGCCTCCGAGGAGGAGCACGACCAGGTCTTCCTCTCGCGCAGCCTCTTCGCCCTCGGCCAGGTCGAACTGGCCACGGGGGAGACCGCGCGGGCCGTGGCCACCCTGCGCCGGGTCGCCGAACTGGAGGCCGCCCAGCAGGTCGTCGACCCCTCGGTGCTGCGCTGGCACGGGGAACTCGCCGAGGCGCTGGTGGCCGCCGACGCCCCCGAGGAGGCCGCCGACCTGGTCGGCTCCGTCCGTACGGTCGCCCTCGGCCTCGGCCGCGCCGGCGTGGTCGCCGCCCTCGACCGGGCCCGCGGCCTGGTGCTGTCGGCGCGCGGCGAGACCGATGCGGCCGTCGCCCTGCTGGAGGAGACCGCGGACCGGTTCGACGGCCTGGAACTGCCCCTGGAGCGCGGCCGGACCCTGCTCGCCCTCGCCCGGGTGGAGCGCAGGCGCCGCCGCCGCGCCCCGGCCCGCGCGGCCCTGCGCACGGCGGCACAGATCTTCGCCCAGGCCGGCGCGAAGCCGTGGACGGACCTGGCCACGGAGGCTCCGTCCGGCCCGGCGGGCGGCCCGGACGGCGCGCCCGGTCATCCGGGCGCGGCGGCGCTCACCGAGGCGGAGACCCGGCTCGCGCTGCTCGTCGGCCAGGGAGCCAGCAACCAGGAGGCGGCGGACCGGCTCTTCGTGAGCGTGAAGACGGTGGAGGCGCGGCTGACCCGCATCTACCAGAAGCTCGACGTGCGCTCCCGCGCCCAGCTGGCCACCGCGCTGCGGGCCCGCTGAGCGCGTCCGTGAAAAGGGGGACGGTCCGGGCGCGGCGGGAGCGCGAAATCGGATGGCCCCGCGTGGGCGGCCCGCTCTAGGGTGCGCGCATGACGATCATGCGTGCTCAGCACATAGACGAAGCGGTGTCCCTCACCACGGCGGCCCTGCGCGGTGTAGCGGACCGGGACTGGAGCGTCCCGGCCGCCGGACTGGACTGGAGCTGTTACGACACCGCCGTCCATGTGGCGGGCGACTTCACGGCCTACGCCGGTCAGCTGGCCGCCCGGGCGGCCGACGGGTGGGTGCCCTTCGAGATCACCGCCGATCCGGGGACCACGCCCGCGGGGGTGGTCCGGATCATCGAGGCGACCGGGGGCATCCTCTCCGCCGCCGTCGCCACCAGCCCCTCGGACGCGCGCGCCTGGCACCCGTACGGCACGGGTGGTCCCGACGCCTTCGCCGCCATGGGCGTCCTGGAGGCGCTCGTCCACACCCATGACGTCCTCCGCGGCCTCGGGACCGCGGAGTGGGAGCCGTCCGCGGAGCTGTGCGCGGCGGTCCTGGACCGGCTCTTCCCGCACGCGCCGCGCACGGCCGCGCCCTGGCCGACCCTGCTGTGGGCGACCGGGCGGGGCGACCTGCCGGGCCTGCCCTGCCTGGCGGCGTGGCGCTGGCACGCCGATCCGATCCGCACCGAGCGGCTCGTGCTGTGCGAGATCTCCCCGGTGACCGGCGCCGAGCTGAAGGGCGGGGGGACGGGCGGGTTCGCGTGGACCGAGGACGGGCCCTTCGAGGGCACCCGGTTCGCCGGCGGCATGGTGGCCCAGGCGAAGGAGGCGGGGACGTACCGGCCCGGCTGGGGTGCGTACGCGATCGTCCGCGCGGCCGACGGCCTCGCGGTGGGCGGCATCGGTTTCCACGCGGCCCCCGACGGCGACGGCAACGCGGAGATCGGCTACGACCTGGTGCCCTCGGCCCGGGGGAACGGCTACGCCACCGAGGCGGTACGGGCGCTGGCCGCCTGGGCCCTCGCGCAGCGCGGCCCGACCACGCTGCACGCCACGGTCGACGACGACAACCTCGCCTCGCACGCCGTCCTCGGCCGGGCGGGATTCACGCGCGCCGGTGCGGGCGAGGGACAGGTCCGCTACACCCGCACCGGCGTCTGACGCCGGGACCGGTCGCTGCCGACGGGGATCAGCCGTGACCGGCCGCACCGGCCGGGATCAGGAGCGTGCGAGGAGCACCGCGCCCGCGAGGACGACGCCGAGGACCACGGCCAGCGCGCCGAACGCGGGACGGTGGTCGCGCAGCACCGGCAGGAAGCGGTCGAGGGCGAAGCGGCCGGGGCCGGTGAGCGCGAGGGCCGCGGCGGCGGCCGTCAGCAGCAGCTCGTACTCGATGCCCGCGGGGGCGAAGAAGGATCCGGTGCCCTTGACCGCGATCGCGTTGATCATGGTGCCGACGATGGCGGCCGCGGCCAGCGGGGTGAGCAGACCGGCCGCGAGGCCGAGCCCGCCCAGGGTCTCCGAGAGGCCGGCCACGACCGCCATGGTGTCGCCCGCGGGGTAGCCGCTCGCGGTGAAGAACTTCCCGGTACCGCTGATCCCGCCGCCGCCGAACCAGCCGAAAAGTTTCTGGGAGCCGTGGGCGGCCATGGTGAGACCGAGGACGAGGCGCAGGATGAGCAGGCCGCTGCCCGCGTAGGGGTGCGCGGGCGCGGCGGTGGTGGGGGAGCGGTCGGGGGCCTGCGTGGCGGTGGGGGTGGGGGTCATGGGGGGAGATCCTTCCGGGTGGGGACCGGCCGTAGAAGGGGTGGAGTCCTTCGAATTTGAACGAACTGGATCGACCCTAACCCTTGATTCAAATTGGAACAACCAGGCGTAAGCTGGTGGCATGGCTGAAACGAGATGGCTGGATGACGAAGAAATGCGCGCGTGGGAGGGTTTCCTCGCCGCGTCCGCACTGGTGAACCGGCGCCTGGACCAGCAGCTGAAGGACGACTCCGGCCTCTCGCACGCGCAGTACGAGATCCTCGTCCGCCTCGCCGGCGCAGAGGACGGCGAGCTGCGGATGACCGAACTCGCCCACGGCCTGATCAACTCCAAGAGCGGGCTGACCTACCAGGTCAACCAGATGGAGAAGGCCGGGCTGGTCCGCCGCCGCAGCTGCCCCTCCGACGTGCGCGGGATCTACGCCGTCCTCACCGACGCGGGCCGCGCCCGCCTCGAAGCGGCGGCCCCCGGCCACGTCGCCGCGGTCCGCGAGGCCCTGATCGACGTCCTCACCCCGGAGCAGCGCACCGCCCTCGCCACGGGCCTCGGCGAAGTGGCCCGCCGCCTCCGCGAGGCCTGACGGCAATGGGGGCGACGGGGGCGTCCTCTTCCGGCCGCCCGGGCGGGGGTCAGGTCGTCTCGGGCGACTGCGGGACCAGCCCGCGCAGTTCGGCGAGGTCCAGGGCCATGACGGCGATGTCCGCGGTCCCGCCCGCGTGGACGCACGACAGGATCCGGGACCCGGGGTTGATGCTCATGCCCTCCCGTACGGACGGACTGCGCACCCCCGTGGACCGGACCCCGTCCAGCGCCACCGGCTCACCGCGCGCCGGCACCCAGCGCACCTCGCCCGGACCGCCGCACACCCGGCCCATCCGCCAGCGCCCCTGACCGGCGGGCAGCCGGGCCATGCCGGGGATGCCGAGCGGGGCGGCGTCGGGCCCGGCCGCGGCGCGCCGCCGGTGCCGGCGCCGGACGAGCCAGCCGGCGCCGCCGGCCGCGATTACCACGCATACGAACTCGATCACACGGCCCATTGAAACACATGCGTACGAGTCGGAAATCCCTTCCGGAACAAAGCGGTATTCCCCCTTATCGGCCCGCGTTCATCCCGCTAACGTCTCCCGCGTCCACATAAAGGGCCCGTACGCACGGGTCCGGCGAGGGGGATGAATGAACATCGGAATCCGGCGCTCCATCGCACTCACGGGGGCGCTGGCCGTCCTTCCGCTCATGACGGTGTCCGCACGCGCGGAAACGCCCGGTCCGCTGTCCGCCGACGCGGTGGCGGCCATGTCACCGGAGCGGCAGGCGGAGGTGCTGGGGCCGCTGAGGCTGGCGGCCGACGCCGTGGCACAGGTGGGCCGAGGGGCGCGCGCGGATGTGTACACCCAGGTCGAACTCGCACCCACCTATCGGTCGGTCAATGTTTATCTGACCGATGTCGCGCAAGGCCGCAATTTCCTTTCCGCGGTCCGAGCGGTGAATCCGAAGGCCGACACCCGCCTCCTTCGCATCGTCCAGGGAAAGAAATCCGGAGTGCAGCTGAAGAAGGAGATCGCGGAGATCACCGACGCGGCCGCCCTCCCCTTCAAGGTCGCCCTCGCGGGCAGCACGCCGGACGGCGCAGCCATCGAGCTCGCCGTCGACGACCCGGCGGCGGCCGCGAAGTACTTCGCGTCGCCCGCCGTCGCGCAGCGGCGCTCCGCGGCCGCGGCCACCCCCGTCCACCTCACCCAGGCACCCCCCTCCCGGCCCCTGACCCGGGAGAACGACAGCTCGCCCTTCTACGCCGGAGCGGCGCTCGGACCCAACATCGGCGGCAAGGCCCACTGCACGAGCGGCATCCCGGCGGTCAGCACCTGGGACGGGCGCCAGTGGCTGGTCACGGCGGGCCACTGCCACAACGTGAACGACTACGTCTACACGATGGGCGGCAACTACATCGGCCAGGTCAAGTACAAACTCCCCGCGGTCGACTCCGCGTTCATCGAGGCCCCCACCTACCGCTACACCTGGGACGGCCTCGACGCCACCGGCTACACCCGCTACCTGGGCGGCGTGCGCAACGTCGCCGTCGGCGACTTCACCTGCCAGCTCGGCTACAACACCAAGGTCTTCTGCAACATCAGGACGGTCTACGCGGGCAATGCCGCCTGGAACGTCAACGGTACGACCGTGAACGGCAGTTACGGCGTGCCCCACTACGGGGGCATCGTCGGCCGCGGCGGCGACAGCGGCGGCCCCGTCATCTCCATCAACGACCAGAACTCCCGCCAGCTGAACGGCATCGTCAGCTACGGGTACGGCTGCAACGCCTCCCAGGAGTGCAGCACCGGCCTGGCCTGGGTCGACGTGTGGTCCGTCTTCAACGCGTTCGCCATCAAGCTGAACCCTTCCTGACCCCTTCCAGACCCCCGAGCGGCGTCGGCGGAGCCGTTCAGCGCCCCAGCACGTCCCAGAGCCGTGGGTCCTCGAAACCGAGGGCCCACAGCCCGCTGCCCCGCACCCCGTGGCGGGCCAGCACGGCCAGGTGCGCCGCCGAACCCTTCGCGTCCTGGTACCAGACCTCGTGCTCCTCGCCCTCGTCGTCGGTGTAGTCGAAGTGGGGGGTGCCGGAGACCGGGTCGTACGTGTAGGGCGCGCCCACCGTCCGGCGCAGGGCCTCGGCCTCCCGGCTGGTCACGTGGCCCGCGCGGGCCCCCGAGCCCACGGTCCAGTTCCAGCCGTACGCGGGCAGCGCCACCTCCAGCTTCTCGCGCGGGACGACCCCGACGGCGTACCCGACGAACCGGTCGTACCACTCCAGCGAGGACAGCGGGCCCGGTTCGGCCAGCGCATTGTGCAGGTTGTAGCCCATGATCCGCAGCGTGTCCGCGACCTTTCCCAGGTGCGCGTAGTCGAAGGCGAGCCCCTCGCCGTCCACCCGCGGCACGACCGTCACGACGCAGGTCTTGCCCCGCGCGTGCAGCCGGGCGCAGAGCTCCTCGGTGAGCCGGTCGTACCCCTCGCGGACGCGCTCGACCAGCGCCGGGTCGGTGGTCTCCGCCATCCGCTCGTAATCGAGGTCGAGACCGTCGTAGGAGCGGCTCGTCACCACGTCCATCAGCGCGTCCACGTGCGTGGCGCGCTCGCGGGGATCCCCGAGCAACGCCGCCATGGCGGCCGGTCCCGGGGTCTCGACCACGGTCGGCACGACCTTGATCCCCTCGGCGTGCAGGCCGTCGATGATCCGCCGGTCACCCGCGCCCGCCTCGCCCGCGATGGTGCCGGCCGCCGAGGCCGTGTACCAGAAGGGGCTGACAGTGTGCAGTTGGCCGGCGTGGGCCAGGGCCGAGGCGTAACCGGCCTCGGTGTCCCAGTACGGCAGCCACGCGGACGTCGTACGGGCGCCCGCGCGCCCCGCATCGGCGGACGCACCGCCGGAGCCCGCCCCCGCACCCGCCGGGGCGGCGGGCGCGCTCGCCGTGGTGAGCAGCACGGCGGCCAGCGCGGCGGCGCACCGCAGGGCCAGGGAGAGGGACACGGACGGGGGCCGGGCCGGGAAGCGTGCGGTCGTCATGGGGCGAACCTCGCCCGCCGCTTCCCCCGGGAGGGCCCCGGACGCGCCGTAAGGGGCCGAGCGCACGCGGATCGGCCACCCGTTCGGAGGAAGGGCCGCCCGGGGGGGAATGCGCGGCGGCGGCCGGGGGTTCGGATCATCATCGGCAACCCGGCCACCCGCACGCACTGGAGAAGTCCATGAAGATCGGCATCATCGGCGCAGGCAACATCGGCGGCAACCTGACGCGTCGTCTCACCGCCCTCGGCCACGAGGTGTCCGTGGCCAACTCGCGCGGCCCGCAGACCCTGACCGCGCTGGCCGAGGAGACCGGGGCCACCCCCGTCACCGTCGCCGAGGCGGCGCGCGGCGCGGAGGTCGTCGTCGTCACGATCCCCCTGAAGAACGTGCCGGACCTGCCGTCCGGCCTCTTCGACGGCGCGGCCGACGGCTTCGTCGTGATCGACACCGGCAACTACTACCCGCAGCAGCGCGACGGCCGGATCGACGCCATCGAGGACGGGGGCCTGACCGAGAGCCGCTGGACCGAGCGTCACCTCGGCCACCCGGTGGTCAAGGCCTTCAACGGCACCTACGCCGAAGACCTGCTGGCCCGGCCGCTGCCGGCGGGCGACCCCGGCCGCATCGCCCTGCCGGTCGCGGGTGACGACGAGGCGGCCAAGAAGACCGTCCGCGCCCTCATCGACGAACTCGGTTTCGACTCCGTCGACGCGGGCGGCCTCGACGACTCCTGGCGCCAGCAGCCCGAAACCCCCGTGTACGGGCTGCGCGCGGGCGTCGAGGCCGTGACCAAGGCCCTCGCCGAGGCCTCCCCGGTCCGCAAGGACAGCTTCAAAGGCTGAGGACGCACCTACCGAGCCTGGAGGTCGGCGACCGTCCCGGCCACCACTCCGAAGAGGTCGCCGATGGTGGCCAGGCTCGCGCTCTGGAGCACCGCGGCGGGCACGACGGTCCCGTCGGGCGCGCTCAGCGTACGGGTGGCGGTCGCCTCGGCGACCACGGCGGGCCGGTAGCCCAGGTTGAAGGCGCCCTGCGCGGTGAAGGTGACGCACATGTGCGTCATGAACCCGGCGAGCACCAGGTCCGGGCCCGCGCCCCGCTCCCGCAGGATCTGCTCCAGGTCCGTGGCGTGGAAGGCGTTCGGAACCGTCTTGACCACCACCGGTTCGCCGTCCCGGGGCGCGACCTCGGGGCTGATCGAACCGATCTCGGCGCGGATGTCGTACGGGCCGCCCTCGCCGCCGTCGTTGACGACGTGCACCACGTCGGACCCCGCGGCGCGGGCGGCCGCGAGCAGCCGCGCGCCCGCCGCCAGGGCGGCCTCGGCGCCCGCCAGTTCCATCACACCGGTGCGGTAGGTCTGCTGGAAGTCGATCAGGAGGACGGTCGTCCCGGCGCCGAGCCGGGGGAGCGCGGGGTCGAGGCCGACCAGTTCGCGCAGTGTGGCGGAGGTGGTCGCGCCGGTGGCGGTGACGGACATGGGAGAAGACCTCTCGTTCGACGGTGGTTCGGGTGGTTCGTTCATGGAAAACGGGCACGGCGAAGCCGCGGACGCGGCGTCGGGGGAGCGGGAGGGTCAGAGCGCGCTGCGGAAGCGGCGCCGGTAGGCGGCCGGTGTCGTGGCGATCTGCTTGCGGAAGGCGCGGTGCAGGGTCTCGACCGACCCGAGGCCGGCGGCCGCCGCGACCCGTTCGAGCGGCTCGTCGGTGGTCTCCAGGAGCCGCCGGGCGGCTTCCACCCGGGCGGCCTCCACGTAACCGGCGGCTCCGACGCCCGTCTCTCGGCGGAAGGTGCGGGCGAAGTGCCGCTCGCTGACGCACATGCGCTCCGCCAGCGCCGCCGCGGAGAGGTCGCCGTCGAGGTGGTCGGCGATGTACGCGCACAGCTCGTCGATGTCCCGGCGCGCGGCGGCCGGGCGGCTCAGCGGGACGCTGAACTGACTCTGGCCGCCCTGTCGTTTGAGGTACATGACCAGCTGGCGGGCCACGGCCAGGGCCAGTTCCTCGCCGAGGTCCTCGGTGACCAGGGCGAGCGCCAGATCCATGCAGGCGCTGATCCCGGCCCCGGTCCACACCCGCCCGGAGCGGACGAAGACGGGGTCGGGGTCGACCCGCACCCGGGGGTGGTCGGCCGCCAGCCGCGCGGCGGTGGACCAGTGCGTGGTCGCCCGCAGCCCGTCCAGGAGACCGGCCGCGGCCAGCAGGTGCGCGCCCACGCAGACGGAGGCCACCCGCCGGGCGTGCGGGGCGGTGGCCCTGATCCACTCGACCACCTCGTCGTCGATGCGCGGAACGGGCCCGGCCGGGCCCGGCTCCACCGCCCCGGGCACCAGCAGGGTGTCCACCGCCGCGCCGACCTCCGCGAAGGTCAGGTCGACGGCGAGGCGGACCCCGGCCGAGGTGGTCACCAGAGCGGATCCGGGTCCCGCGAGGCGCACCTCGTAGGCCGCGGTGGCCGACTCGCGGTTGGCCAGCGCGAAGACCTCGGCGGGCCCGGTGACATCGAGCAGGTCGACGTCCGGGAAGACCGCGATGACGACACGGTGGGGAGTGGGCATGCGTCCATCCTCACCGCCCGCCCCGAGGGCCGCAATGACGGTTCTCTGTCACATCCGGACACCGGACCACCGGACGTGCGCGGGCAGCGGCGCGGTGCCCGGCCGTTACGCCGGGACGGGCGCCAGGTGGGCGACGACGTCCAGGAAGGTGTCGGCCACCCAGGTCGGCCCGGCCACCGCCAGTTCGGCCGGTGAGTGCACTCCGTAGGTGACGGCCACCGACCGCATCCCGGCCGCCTTCGCCATCAGCAGGTCGTGGGTGGTGTCCCCGACCATCACCGCGTGCTCGGCGACGATCCCCAGCCGGTCCAGGATCACCTGTCCGGACTCGGGATCGGGCTTGGGCCGGGTGACCTCGTCCGCGCCGATCACTTCGGCGAAGTACTCCCGCAGCCCTGCCGCCGTGAGCAGCGCGTCCGCGGGGCGGTGGTACTTGCTCGTGGCGACGGCGAGCGCCACCCCGTCCTCCCGCAGCCGGGCGAGACCCTCAGCGACCCCGGGAAAGACCAGGTCAGGAGCCTGTGGCAGGACTATGGTGTCGAAGAACCGCCGGTAGAGCCGGACGGCCTCGGCAACCAGGGTCTCGTCCGCCTCCCGTCCCTGCTGTGCTTCCAGGAGGAGTGCGAAGGCCCGCTCCAGGGGGAGCCCGATCGTGGCCCGGACGGCGAGGTCCGCGGGGCGGGTGACGCCCAGGGCGTCGAAGGCCGCCCCGAAGGTCGCCACGATGGCGCGCGGGGAGTCGACGAGCGTTCCGTCCAGGTCGAACACGGCGAGTCTGATCATGAGGGTGAACCTATCGGGGTCTTCCGCAGCAGTGCGGTGTGGGCGGCGGCCAGGCGGCCAGCCGTTTCGGCGCAGGTCGCGAGCACGGCCATGTTGGCCCGGGCCGCCCGCCCGTCGGTGGCCGCGTCCACGGCCCGCATCAGGTACTTCGTGAGCCCCTGGCCCGAGACGCCGTCCCGGTCGGCCGCGGTCACCGCCCGCGCGATGGCCGCCTCCACTTCCGCGGAGTCGATGGCGTCCTCCTCGGCGACCGGGGTGGTGATCAGGAACGAGGTCGGGCCGCCCAGCGCCCGGTGGGTCTCGACGGCGCGGGCCAGGGTGTCCGGGTCGTCGATGCGGTGGGGGGCGCGGTGGCCGCTCGTACGGCAGTAGAAGGCCGGGAAGTCGTCCGAGCCGTACGCCACCACCGGCACGCAGTGGGTCTCCAGGTACTCCAGGGTCAGGCCGAGGTCCAGGATCATCTTGGCGCCCGCGGAGACGACCGCGACCCGGGACCGGGTGAACTGGATCAGGTCAGAGGAGACGTCGAAGGTCTGCTGGGCGCCGCGGTGGACCCCGCCGATGCCCGCGGAGGAGAACCAGCGGATCCCCGCGAGCTCGGCCGCCACCAGTGAAGAGGCGACCGTGGTGGCGCCCGGGCCGCCCCGGGCGAGCACCACCGGCAGGTCCCTGCTGGAGACCTTCGGGATGCCCGGCCGGGACGCGAACCGCTCGATGTCCGCGTCGCTCATGCCGACGCGGACGGCGCCGTCCTCCACGCAGACCGTCGCGGGCACCGCCCCGCCCGCGCGGACGGCGTCCTCGACCTTGCGGGCCGTGGCCGCGTTGTCGGGGTAGGGCAGGCCGTGCGTGATGACGTTGCTCTCCAGGGCCACCACCGGCCGGCCCTCGTGGAGGGCCTCGCGGACCTCCTCCGTGTACACGAGGGGGACCCCCGTGGCGGCGCTCACGCGCCGTCCCAGTAGCCCGGCGCCTTCAGCAGCAGCTCCCGGCGGGCGGCGATGTCGGTGAGCACCAGGCCGTCCCAGTCCTCGGCGGCCACCGGTTCGAGCGCGATGGAGACGGCCTCCTCGCCGACGTCGAAGGTCTCCATGACGGCCGCCGTGAGCGCCTCGTCGAAGGCGGCGAGCCGCTCGGGCGGGAGGTCCTTGGGGAAGTGGCGGATGTGGACGTGGGGCACGGGGCCCCTCCTTTCGGGCGGCGTTCGGTTCAGGCGTGGGACGGGATGCGGGTGCGGACGGCCGCCGCGAGTGCCTCGATGCCCTCGCGGCGCAGCACCTGGTAGTGGTCGGCGGGCAGGTCGATGACGACCGGCGGGGCGGCGGAGTACCCCGAGCGCCCCTCGATGAAGGAGTAGTCGTCCCCGGCGGCCCGGATGACGGTCACCGGAGCGCGCAGGCACCGCTCGGCCATCTCGTGGAAGCTGTAGTCGAATTCGTACGTCTCCTCCACGATCCGGGTGATCCGCCGGACCGTGCCGGGGTCCAGCTCGGGGAAGCGCCCGGCCACGAACTCCACGAACGCGTCCTCGTCCACGGCGGCCGCGAGGCACGCGTCGAGGTCCGGTCCGTGCGCGATGGCGCCGGCGAAGACCGAGTAGAGGATCGTCACGTAACCGGGGTTGGCGTAGGAGGACTCGCGGCCGTACGGCCGTCCGCGCGAGTCCCGCAGCTTCGGATTGCCCGGGCAGATCAGCAGCAGGTCGGACACCCGCTGGCCGGACTGTTCGAGCTGCCAGGCGCTCTCGAAGGCCACCCGGGCCCCGAAGGAGTAGCCCCACAGCGTGTAGGGGCCGTCGGGCTGGATCCGCCGGATCTCCGCCACGTCCGCGGCGGCCATCTCCCCGATGGTCCGGTACGGGGCCTCGCCCGCGTTGATGCCGGCCGCCTGGACCCCGTAGAACGGGCCCTGCGTACGCGCCTCGCGGGCCAGCAGCCGCAGGTTCATCGGGTAGCCGCCGAGCCCGGGCCAGCAGAACACCGGGGAGCCGGGCCCCTGCGCGTACCGCTCGCCCGCCGGACCGCTGTCGTGCAACAGCACCAGCCGGGACGCCGGTTCGGGATCGGCGTCCGCGATCCGGTCGGCCAGATCGGCCAGCCGGGGATGGCCGAAGAGCGTCTGCATGGGCAGCGAGATCCCGAACTCCCGGTTGATCCACCGGGTGAGCGTCATCGCGATCAGCGAATTGCCGCCCGAGGCGAAGAAGCTGTCCGTCATCGAGACGCCGGACACGTCCGCGTACTTGAGCGCCTTGCCCCAGGCCCCGGCGAGCAGGCGTTCGGTCCGGGTCCGCGGCGGCACGGGATCGCCGGTACCGCGGGCGGGGGCGGTCAGTTCCTCGCGGGCGGCCAGCGCCGCGTAGTCGATCTTCCCGTTGGCGGTGAGCGGCAGCGCGTCCAGGACCAGCACCCGGTTGGGGATCATGTAATCGGGCAGCAGCCGGGCCAGGTCGTCCCGGATCATCTCCGTCGGGCCGCGCATGTGGACGGAGTCCTCGCGCATCCCGGTGGAGGTGATCTGCTCCTCGCTGACCTTGCCGCCGAGGAAGAAGTACGAGGGCCCCGACGGGATGCCCGCTTCCGCGAGGACGGCGTCGATGCGCTGGGCGGTGGGCAGCGGATGGCCCGAACGGGAGGAGTAGCCGGAGGACATCAGGCCCAGCCGCAGGGCGTTGCGCTGGAGCCGGTGCAGGGTCCGGCCCAGACCCACGTAGGCGAGCCGCTCGTCCGCGGCCCGGCTGACGGCGCTGACGCCGAAGCTCGCGGCCTCGTACACGCCCTGGTTGATCGCGATGACGTGCCGCTTCTCCACCATGTCGGCGGCGACGGGCGTGAACTCCCCGCCGTCGAGCCGGTAGAGGCCGCCCGGGAGGTCGAGCACCCGGCCCGGGTGGGCCTGGACGAAGAGGTCCACGGGCTCCGGCGGCGCGGCATGGTCGGCGGGGACCAGCTCGAAGGTCCCGACGAAGTGGTCCTCCTGCGCCACCGCGAGGGCGGACCGCACCGCCGCGCCGCCGTGCGCGGCGGGCCGCACGGTCAGTCCGTACGCCGGGAGCACCTCCTCGAAGACGCCCAGCATGTGACCGGTCTCGAACTCCAGCACTTCCTCGATGTTGGTGCTGTAGACCGGCTCGATCGCCGCGCGGCGCCCCAGGAAGTGCACCCGCAGCGCGCCGGGGCCGGGGGCGTCGGCGCCGGACGGGGCGTCTCCGATGCGGACGAGGGTGTGGTCGACGGGGTGGAAGTAGTGGATCCCCGCCGCCAGCCCGGCGACGCCGCCCGCGCTCTCCAGGTACATCTGCACGGCGTACAGCGCGCCGGGGGAGGCGTAGGCGTACTTCGGCAGCAGCCGCTCGCCGCTGCCGAAGGGGCCGAACCAGCGCAGCAGCTCGCCGAGTTCGGCGCGCGTGAGGTCGGCGGCTGAGCGCGCGGGCCGCGGCACGACGGCGGCGGCGGGACTCTCCAGCAGCTCGCGCAGATCGGCCCGGGTGACCTTGCCGCCCTCGTAGAAGCGGTAGGTCTTGCGGGCGAAGGCCGCGCGCCGCTGGTCGCCCGTGGCCTCCCGGCCGGGCAGGGGGATCACGGGCAGGCCCGCGAGGTCCGCGGCGGGGCGCAGGCCCGGATTGGAGAGCTGGGCCTTGACCTGGAGCTTGCTGGCCTTGGACTGGTGGTGCGAGCCGTGTGCTCCCTGGTCCATCAACGAGGCTTCGCGCGGGTTGAGTTCGACGAGCGCGGAGAGCTGCTGGAAACCGGTGCGCGGATCGTCGGTGACCACCGCGGCGGCCCGCCGCACCCAGGTGTGCTCCTCGATGGCGGAGGTGATCTCCTCCAGCTCGACGCGGTAGCCGCGCAGCTTGACCTGCGTGTCCGCGCGGCCGCGGAAGCGGATCGTGCCGTCCTCGTTCCACGAGGCGAGGTCGCCGGTGCGGTACAGCCGCTCGCGCGGGAGGAAGGGGGCGGTGAGGAAGCGCTCGCGGGTCTGCTCGGGCAGGTTCAGGTAGCCGCGCGCCAGCTGCACCCCGCCGATGTACAGCTCGCCCTTCTCCCCGGCGCCGGCCACCGGGCGCAGGTCCGCATCCAGGATGAAGCACCGGGTGTGCGCCACCGGCACGCCGACGGAGACGATCGCCGAGGCCTCCTCCCCGTCGAGGGCCGCGAGGTCGACGGTATGGGCGGTGGCGTTGATCGTGCACTCGGTGGGCCCGTACAGGTTCACCAGGCGGGTGCCGGGCAGCTGCGCCGCGAAGGCGCGGGCCAGCTTGACGGTCAGCGCCTCGCCCCCGGAGAACACGCGCCGCAAGGAGGTGCAGGAGCCGAGGCGTTCGGTGTCCAGCAGCGCCTGGAGCAGGGTGGGCACGCACTGGAGGGTGGTCACCCCGTGCGCCGTGATCGTGTCGACGAGGTCCTCGGGGTCGCGGTAGCAGCCGGGCGCCCCCATGACCACCTGCCCGCCCGCGGCGGGCGCGAGGATCTCCCACTGCGCGGCGTCGAAGCTCATAGGGGTCTTCTGGAGCACGCTGGTGCCGGGACCGAGGTGGCCCTCGGCCAGGAGCCAGCGCAGCTGCGAGACGATGCTGTGCTGTTCGATGAGCACGCCCTTCGGGCGGCCCGTGGAACCCGAGGTGTAGATGACGTAGGCGAGGTCACCCGGCCGCCCCGTCGCGGCCCGGGGGCCGTCCAGGTCCGTGCCGTCCGGGGCCCCGGGCAGTTCGCCGCCCAGGGCCACCACGGTCGTGCCGTCCGGTGCCAGCTCGCGGACCCGGGGCACCAGGTGGCGCTGCGTCACGATGATCCCCATCGCGGAGTCCTCGATCATGTAGCGCAGCCGGTCCTCCGGATAGTCCGGCGACAGCGGCAGGTACGCCCCGCCGGAGGCGAGGATGCCCCACGCCCCCGTCATCAGGTCGAGGGAGGGCTCCGCGTACAGCCCCACCGGCGTGTCCGCCCCCGCCCCCAGCCGCCGCAGGTGGCGTCCCAACAGGGCTGCCGCGGAGCCCAGTTCACGGTAGGTGAGCCGGTCCTTGCCGCAGCTCACGGCCACCTCGCCGGGCCGGGTCCGTACCTGCGCGGCGAGCAGGTCCACCAGCACGGTGGCGGGGCCGGCCGGCGCGTCGATCGGGTCCGCGTTCATCTGACCACTCCGGACGGTCGGGACGCGGCGGGCGCCGTACGTCCGGTGGACACGGGGGGACGCTCGCTGGGCGACGGCGGCGCGGGCCGCTCGGGCCCCCGGCGCCCGCCGCGCGGCTGGGCGACCACGACCGCCGCGACGACCGCGAGGGCGCCGGACAGCTGGAGCGGCGACAGGGTCTGGTCCAGCACCAGATAACCGAGCGCGGTGGCGGCGAGCGGGGAGACGAAACCGAGGAAGGACACGGCGAGGGCGGGCAGCCGCTCCACCCCGCGGAACCAGACGGCGTAGGCCAGCAGCGCCCCGACGAAGCCGAGGTAGGCGAACCCGGCGACGTTGCGCCCGGTGACGGCGTCCGGCAGGCCCTCGCCGAGCAGTGCGATGGGCGCGAGGACCAGTCCGCCGACGGTCAGCTGCCAGCCGGTGAAGGTCAGCAGGCCGACCCCCTCGGGGCGCCCCCAGCGCTTGGTGAGGACGATGCCGCAGGCCATGCTCACCGCGGCCAGCAGGCCGGCCGTCACTCCGGTCGCGTTGAGCCCGGCGTTCGGCTGGAGCACGAGAAGCCCGATGCCGGCCGCGCCCAGGACGCAGGCCACCACGTGCACGGCCCGTATCCGGTCCCCCAGGAGCAGGGCCGAGAGGATCAGGACGAACATCGGCTGGACCGAACCGATCAGCGCGGCGACGCCGCCGGGGAGGTGGTAGGCGGCGAGGAAGAGGAACGTGAAGAACGCGCCGATGTTCAGCACGCCCAGGACCAGTGCCCGCGCCCACCAGATCCCGCGCGGCAGCGTGCGTCCGATCAGGAGCAGGATCAGCCCGGCGGGCAGCGCCCGGACGGTGGCCGCGAGCAACGGCCGGTCCGGCGGCAGGAATTCGGTCGTCACCAGATACGTCGATCCCCACACGGCGGGGGCGAGGGCGGTGACGGCGGAATCGGCGGCGACCCGGTGGCCGCTCACCGCGCGGCCACGGCCGAGTCGGTGGTGCCGAAGAAGCGGTCACCGAAGTCCCCGATGCCCGGGATCATGAAGGCGTTGGGATTCAGGCACTCCTCGATAGACGAGGTGATGATGGTGACGGCCGGGTGCTCGCGGTGGACGGCGGCGATCCCCTCCGGCGCGGCGAGGAAGTCGACGAGCACGATGTTCTCCTCGCGCACCCCGGCGTCGGTCAGCACCCCGATCGCGGCGTTCGCGCTGCCGCCGGTGGCGAGCATCGGCTCCAGCAGCAGGACGTGCCGCTCGGCGATGTCGTCGGGCAGGTTCCAGTACTGCAGGTGCGGCAGTTTGGTGGTCTTGTCCCGCTGGATGAGGATCTTGCCGATGCGGATGCCGGGGATGAACTCCCGCAGCGCCTCGGCCATCGCGTCCCCGGCGCGGATCACCGGGACGGCGCACAGCTTCCCGGTGAACTTGAGCCCGTGGTAGGTCTCGCCGACGGGGGTGACGACCTCGTGCTTGTCGAACGGCAGCAGGTCGAGCGCCGATTCGAGCAGTAATCGGATCACGCGGCGCGAGTACAGGACGAAGTCGGCGCGGCTGGCGCCACGGTCCCGGATGACCGTGTGCAGGGCGCGCAGCTGGTTGGTCTGGGGCAGCTCGTGGACTTTCGGGGTCGTCGACATGGGTCCTGCTCTTCGTCGGTGGGGGCGCGGTCGGAAACAGAGCAAACACTCTGTGACTTGGTGTGCGCAAGGGTCCGGCTTCCGCACGCCTGACCGAATCCCGCCTTGCGCGACCCCTTGGCGGGTCGCGCGCCCCCGCGCCCCGGCCGCGCGACCTGCCCCTGCTTCCCCGCGCCACTCGCCCGAGGGCCGCGCCCCCGCTCCCCGCCTTGGCCGAATCCGGCTGGGCGGGGAGCGGATACGGGCCAGGCGAGCCGGCCTAGCGCGCCGTCAGCACGTAGGCGTCGAGGGTGGCGTTGCCCCGCGGGAGGGCGAGGGCGCCGAGGGTGTCCAGGGTCGGCCGCAGGGCGCGGGCGACCGCCGAGCCGGGTTCCAGGGCCGCGTACATCTCCCGGCAGATGGCGATCTCCCAGTCGGCGTCCTGGAGCCCGGTGCTCTCCATGCCCTCCTCCGCCACGGGCTCCCAGCCCGCCGGGCCGAGCAGCGCGCGCAGGGCCTCGCGGGACATCGGGGTGCGCACATTGGCACCCTCGCCGTGCCCGTAAGCGGCCGCCTGACCCTGGGCCAGTACGGCGAGCAGGTGCGGGACGCGGTCGGCGGCGCGCGGCGTGAGGTCCCATTCGGCGAAGCGGAGCGTACGGGCCCACGGGCGCACCCGGGCCAGGGTGCGGCCGAGCCGCGCGGCCGAGTCGAAGTACCAGGAGCAGTGGGCGAGGACCACGTGGTCGAAGGCGCCGTCCGGGATGCCCGCCGCCGCCTCCTCGTCCAGTACGTCGAAGCCGAAGCGGAAGTCGATCCGGGGGCCCAGCGGGCCGGCGGTCAGCCGGGCGGCGGACTCGCCGACCGTTACCGGCGCGCCGTACGAGGGATCGGCGACGTCGACGGCCAGCACGTGACCGTCCGGCCCCACGGCGTCTGCGAGCACGGCGGTCATGTCGCCCTGCCCGCACCCGATCTCCAGCACCCGGTCGCCGGGCGCGATGTCCCAGCGGCGTACCAGCTCGGCCCGGTAGCGGGTCTGGACCTCCTGGGCCTCGCGGTCCAGCTCGGAGGCGGCCATGGCGGTGGTGAGTGCGGCGATGCGGTCGGGTGGGACGTGGGGCATGTGGTCCTCGGATTCTGTGTGGGGGACGGTGGTTCGAGCGGGCCATTGGTGGTGGACCGCTCCGAACGACATCACGTCCGCGGCCCCGCGTCACCGGGTTTTCCTGCGGGCAGCCCGGGCGGCTCCTACGGCGCAGGCTTCTCCGCCGGCCCCGGCTCCTCCTGCGGTCCGGGCGGCCCGGGCGGCCCGGGCGGTGTCCAGCGCATGGCGAGCGCCGCGAAGGCGCGGGCCGCCGCGCTCTCGTACGCGCTCTCCCGGCGCAGGAGGACGACGCCGCGGGCGGGCAGCGCGGGGGTGAGGCCGACGGGGTGCAGCCCGGGGCGGTCGAGGGCCAGGGCATCGGGCAGCACCGTGGCCAGGGCGGTGCGCCGGACGATCTCCGTGAGGGCGCCGACGGAGTTCGCCTCCATCACCACGCGGGGCGCGATGCGCTGTGCGGCGAAATAGCCGTCGACGTGGGTCCGGGTGGCGAACCCGCCGCTCAGCAGGGCCAGATCGCACTCCGCCAGCTCCGCGGCCGTCAGCGGAGCGGTCCGCCCGGCGAGCGGGTGGGCGGCGCCCACGGCGAGGCCGAGGCTCTCGGTGAAGAGGGCGGTGGCGGCGATGCCCGCGAGGTGCGGGCCCGCGAAGGCGATCGCGAGGTTCAGGGAGTCCGCCAGCAGCGCCGACTCCAGCTGCGCCTGCGTCATCTCCTGGACGTCCAGGGTGATTCCGGGATGGCGCAGGTGCAGTTCGGCCACCAGCGGCCCGAGCAGGTACGCGGTGAAGGTCGGGGTCATCGCGAGCCGCAGCGAGCCCCGGGACAGGTCGGCGACGTCGAGGACGGCCCGCTCGGCCGCGGCCAGGTCCCGCAGCGCGCGGCGGGCGTAGTGCAGGTAGGTGCTCCCGGCGTCGGTGGCCCGCACGCTCCGCCCGCTGCGGTCCAGGAGCTGGATCCCCACCGCTCGCTCCAGCTGGCGGATCTGCTGCGAAAGGGTCGGCTGGGAGACGCGCAGCTCTTCGGCGGCGCGGGTGAAACTGCCGTGTTCGGCGACGGCGAGCAGGTAGCGCAGGTGGCGCAGTTCGGGGGCCATGACTCCAGCATAGACCCGCCTATAGATGACACCTATAAGAGTCATGATCAGTACGACTTGGACTCTATAGCGGCAGCTCATGCATGGTGGAACACGTCAGCCCGTCCCTACCGACGCACCCCGAAGAAGGAGTGGCCATGCACGATCTCGCCGCAGGTGTCGCGCACTTCCAGCAGGACGTCTTTCCGGCAAAGGCGGACCTCTTCGCCCGCCTGGCGACCACCCACGAGCCGCAGACGCTGTTCATCGGGTGCTCCGACGCCCGGGTGGTCCCCGAGCTGCTCACGCAGCGGGAGCCGGGGGAGCTGTTCGTCATCCGCACCGCCGGGAACCTGGTGCCCGCCTACGCCCCCGGTTCCGACGGGGTGGCGGCCAGCATCGAATACGCCGTCGCGGTCCTCGGCGTCCGCGACATCGTGGTCTGCGGGCACTCCGCCTGCGGCGCGATGACCGCGCTCGCCGAGCACCAGGACCTGGCCGCCCTGCCTGCGGTGGCCCGCTGGCTGCGGCACGCCGACGCTTCCGTGGCCCGCGCCGGATCGGGCCCGGACCGGGTCGGCGCCCTGGTCCGCGACAACGTAGCCGCGCAGCTCGCCAACCTGGCCACCCACCCCTCGGTGGCCCGGGCGCTGGCCGCCGGCAGCGTCACCCTGCACGGCTGGGTCTACGACATCCCCACGGGAGCCGTCGAGGACTTCACGGTCGCGGCCTGACCGCCCGCCCTTCCCTCCGCTGTTTCCCCTTCACCCGCACGACGTCTTCACCCTCACGACGAAGGAAGAGCCCCATGCTGCACGCCCAGTTCGACCCCTCCGCCCGGCAGGCCCTCGCGATCGCGGCCGTCGAGGCCAAGACCCGCAAGGACCTGTCCTGGCAGGAGATCGCCGACGTGACCGGTCTGTCGGTCGCCTTCGTCACCGCCGCCCTGCTCGGCCAGCACCCCCTTCCGGCCGACGCGGCCGTCGCCATCGGCGGCCTGCTCGGCCTGGACGACGACGCCGTACGCCTCCTGCAGACGGTGCCGACCCGCGGCTCGATCCCGGGCGGCATCCCGACCGACCCGACGATCTACCGGTTCCACGAGATGCTCCAGGTCTACGGAACCACCTTGAAGGCCCTGGTCCACGAGCAGTTCGGCGACGGCATCATCAGCGCGATCAACTTCCGGCTCGACGTGAAGAAGGTCGCCGACCCGGAGGGCGGGGAGCGCGCCGTCATCACGCTCGACGGCAAGTACCTGCCGACGAAGCCCTTCTGAGCGCGGCCGGGCCGGGGTGCCCCGGCACCTCGGCGGGTCAGCAGGTCAGCCGGTCGCCCGGGGTGACCCCCAGCAGCTGGGTGAAGGCGCGGTAGCTGTCCACCCGGCTCTGCACCTGGGCCGGGTTGCCGCCGTTGCACTCCAGCGAGCCGTTGATGGAGCGGATGGTCTCGCCGAAGCCCGCTCCGTTGACCATGGCCGCGTGGGCGGTCATGGTTCCCGGGCCGTTCTGCGTGTTCCAGTACCAGAGGGCCGTCTTCATGGCCACGGCCGGGTCCTGCTCGACGAGGTACGGGTTCGCGAGCAGGTTGATGCCCAGGGCGTCGCCGGCCGCCTTGTAGTTGAAGTTCCAGCTGAGCTGGATGGGGCCGCGGCCGTAGTAGGCGGCCTGCCCGGCCGGACAGCCGTAGGGCTGGGAAGCATCGCAGTAGTGCGGGTAGTTGGCCGTGTTCTGCTCGACGATGTAGACCAGCCCGCCGGTCTCGTGGGACACGTTGGCCAGGAAGGCGGCGGCTTCGCGGCGCTTGGTGGTGTCGTCGCCGGTGTGGGCGAAGGCGGGGTAGGCGGACAGGGCCGCGACCAGCCCGTTGTAGGTGTAGAACGGGTTCCGGTTCGGGAACATCTGGCGGAACTGGGCCTCGGACACGACGAATCCGGACGGTGTTCCGGGGTCCGGGTCGGGGTCCTGGCCGCCTCCGCAGACCCCCTGGTCCGCCCAGACGCCCCACTGGCCGGTGGTGCCGGGCGTCTCTCCCTGCGTCCACCACTTGGCCTGCCAGTTGTGGCCGCCGTACGAGGTGGTCATCCCGTTCGTGTACACGGCGGCGGAGGCCCAGGGCCCCGCGCAGGCGGTGGCCGCGGCGGCGGGGGTGGCGGGCAGGGCGAGGGCGAGGGCGGCGGTCACGGCCGCGGCGGATGCCAGGGCGAGGGCGCGGCGGCGTAGCGCACGTATCACGGAACTGCTCCTTGGGTGGGGGGAGTTGCCGTGGGGGCAACTACGGCCACTCAAGCGAAGCTGGTCTGGACCTGTCAAGGTCTAGACCAGCTTCGTCCTGTGTGCGGGCGCGGGATTCCGCTTAGCGGTCGGCCGGGCCGTCGGCCACCGGCCAGGCGCCGCCGAGGGCGAGGGCCGTCCCGACCAGGCCGATGTGGCTGAAGGCCTGCGGGAAGTTGCCCAGCTGGCGCCCCGCGACGGGGTCGTACTCTTCCGCCAGCAGCCCCACGTCGTTGCGCAACTCCAGCAGCCGCTCGAAGAGTTCGCGCGCCTCCTTCTCCCGCCCCGTCATCAGCAGGGCGTCCGCCAGCCAGAACGAGCAGGCCAGGAAGGTGCCTTCGGCGCCGGGCAGGCCGTCCACGGAGGGGCCCTCCGTCGAGTACCGGCGGACGAGCCCCCCGTGGCCCAGTTCCTCGCGGACCGCGTCGACCGTACCGACGACCCGGGGGTCGTCCGGCGGCAGGAAGCCGACCCGGGGGATCAGCAGGGTCGCCGCGTCGAGTTCCGTGGAGCCGTACGACTGGGTGAAGGTGTTCCGCACCGGGTCGAAGCCCTTCTCGCACACATCGCGGTGGACCTCGTCGCGCATCGCGCGGAAGGCCTCGACGTCGCCCTCCAGATCCGGGTGGGCCTCCAGCGTGCGCACCGCCCGGTCGGCGGCCACCCACGCCATCACCTTGGAGTGCACGAAGTGCCGCCGGGGGCCGCGCACCTCCCACAGGCCCTCGTCGGGCCGGCGCCAGTTCTCCGCCACGAACCGCAGCAGGGCCAGGTTGATCTGCCAGGCGTGCGCCTCGGAGACCAGCCCCGAGGTCCGGGCCAGGTAGAGGGAGTCGATGACCTCCCCGTACACGTCGAGCTGGAGCTGGTCGACGGCCGCGTTGCCGACCCGGACCGGCGCGGAGGACTCGTACCCCGCCAGCCACGGCAGGTCGGTTTCCGGGATCCGGCGCTCGCCCGCGATGCCGTACATGATCTGGAGGTCGGCCGGATCGCCCGCGACCGCGCGCAGCAGCCACTTGCGCCAGGCGCGCGCCTCTTCCAGGAAGCCGGTCTGCAGGAGCGAGCCGAGGGTCAGGGTCGAGTCGCGCAGCCAGCAGTAGCGGTAGTCCCAGTTCCGTACGCCGCCGATCTCCTCCGGGAGCGAGGTGGTGGGCGCGGCGACGATGCCGCCGGTAGGAGCGTAGGTCAGCGCCTTCAGCGTGATCAGCGAGCGCATGACGGCCTCGCGGTAGGGGCCCTCGTAGCGGCACTGGGCCGACCACTCCCGCCAGTCCTCCAGGCTGTGCTCCAGCGCCTCGTAGGGGTCGACGAGGTCCGGGCGCGGTTCGTGCGAGGGGTGCCATGTGAGGACGAAGGCCACCCGCTCGCCCGCCTCGACGGTGAACTCCGAGCGGGTGCTGTTGTCCTCGCCCCAGGTCTCCACGGGCGGGTCGCTGCGCAGCCAGGTCGAGTCGGGCCCGGCGACGGCCACCCGGTGGCCGTCACTGCGCCGCACCCAGGGGACGACGGCGCCGTAGTCGAAGCGCAGACGCAGCGACGCCGCCATGGGCACCGCACCCGAGACGCCCTCGACGATGCGGACGACATCGGGGGCGACGTCGCGCTGCGGCATGAAGTCGGTGACCTTGACGGTGCCCTCGTCGGTCTCCCAGACCGATTCCAGCACGAGGGAGTCGCCGACGTAGCCGCGCCGCGTGCACCCGGCGCCGGCCTCCGCCACGGCCGGAGCGATCCGCCAGTGGCCGTTCTCCTCGTCCCCGAGGAGCGCCGCGAAGCAGGCGCCCGAGTCGAAGCGGGGCAGGCACAGCCAGTCGATGGATCCGTCCCGGCCCACCAGGGCGGTGGTCATCAGATCGCCGATCAGCGCGTAGTCCTCGATGCGTTGGTTCACGCGAGTCGTGTTCCCCGGTGATCCACCCACTAAGCGGCCCGACCGGGGGTGAGATCCACCCGCGCGCTCACGCCGTCCGGCCCGTGGACGAGGTCGGCGCCGAGGCCGGCGATCATGCGGTGGACGCGGGTGTTGTCCCGGCTGGTGCTGATGAGCAGCGTCCTGAAGCCGTCCGCCCGGGCGCGGTCGAGCAGGTGCCGGAGCACGGCGCCGCCCACCCCCGCGCTCCGGTGCCGTCGCGCGATCCACACCCCCGCCTCGACGGCTTCCGCCGGTTCGGCGGTCCCCGACGGGCCGGCCGTCTCCGCCGAGCCGGCCACGGCCGGGGCAGGGGCGGGTGCGACCGGGCACAACCGGGCGGCCCCCACCACGTCCGTCCCGACCAGGATGGCGAAGGTGGCCTCCACGGGCTCGGCGGACAGGGACCGCGTGCGGTGGAAGCGGAGGAACGCCGCCCGGGCCTCGGCGGTCCATCCGGTGGAGCCGGGCATCGCAGGCATCACCTCCAGCGGATCGGCGTCCGCCACCGCGGTGTCCAGCAGGGCGTCGAGCAGGTCGGGGTCGAGTTGTCGCAGGGCCACGTCGGAGCGCATGCCCGCATTCTGCCAAGACGCGGACGGCGGGCGGCTTCCGCGGGTCAGGGGGTGCCGAGCTGGATCCACTGGGCGCGGCTGGGGACGCCGCGGGCGTTGAGGAGGAAGAGCATGTAGTGGCCGGGAGGGGCGTCGGCGGCGGTGGCGGGCGTGCGCAGGATGACGCCGTCGCCCCGGACGGCGGTGATGCGGAGTTCGAGGTGGCGCTGGCTGGTGTTCACGGCGTGCGTGACGGTCGTCGGGGCGAGCAGCACGGCGCGCCGGACCTCGCCGGGGGTCGAGGTCCCGGCGCGGAACTCCGTGTCGTGGCCGAGGGACCGGGCCGGTACGCGGTCGAGCGAGGGGCGCGGTCCGCGGTGCAGGTAGGCGGGCTCGTACAGTTCGATGCTGCCGTCCATGCCGTCGTGGATGTCCGGGTCGTTGGCGATCTGCTGGAGTTCGTCGCCGGTGACCATGATCCGCCCGTCGGGCAGTACGAGGGCGTTGGAGTGGTAGCCGCGGGGGAGCCGCTGGGCGGGCCCCAGCCGCCAGTGTCCGTCCGCGCCGCGGATCTCGGTCTGCCGGTACTTGAGGTCGGCCCGCGGGTTGAAGGGGCCGTTGCCGTAGTTGCGGGTGTCCAGGGCGCCGTTGACCGTGAGCAGGGTGGCGTCCGGCAGGATCAGCGTGTCGTCCTGGGTCCGCCCGAAGGCCCGCGGCTCCTCGGCGGTCCACGTCCCGCCGGAGAGCCGGTAGGTGTTCGGGTCGTGCGGGTCCCCGCCGAGGACGAGGACCGAGTCCGGTCCGCGGAATCCGGCGGGGAGCGGCACGGCCGAGCCGTATCCGCGGAAGTCGGCGGGCCGCCGGGCCAGCCCGGTGCGGGTCTCCTTCACCGGGTCGAAGAGCCACTGCTGGTCCGCGTCGCGCCCGAGCCCGTAGATCATGCCGTCCCGCAGCGAGAAGAGGTGCGGGTAGTCGTTGCGGAAGGGCGCGTCCGCCCCGAACCGCTCCACGGGGAGGTTGACCGGGAGGTCGTACCGGCGCCACGGCACGGGGCGCGAGCGCGCGGGGAAGCGCTCCACGACCGGGGTGGGCGTGCCCGTACCGCGTTCGGACTGGCCCGACATGATGAGCTGGCGCCCGTCCGCGCCGGTCACCACCGAGGGGTACCAGCGGCCCACGGACATGTCGCGGTTGCGGAACCAGGTCTCGGTCCACGGGTCGAAGACGAACGACAGCTTGGCGCCGGTCCCGCCCTTCCCGCCCACGTTGCCGCCGAACACGGCGACCATGCCGTTGGGCAGGAAGGCGTGGCCGGCGCAGAAGAACGGGGCCGGCCGGGGCACGTACGTCCCGTCGGGCATCAGGACGGTCGGCGGCTCGACCTTCTTGAAGGCGCGGGGGCCGGTGCCCCTGGCCGGGTCCCAGAGGTAGGCGCGGCCCGCGTTGGTGCGGCCGATCCGGTCGGTGGGGCCGGTCTCCTTGGTGGGGTCGGTGTTGACGCGCTCGAAGGAGAAGAGCAGCACCTTGCCCGTCGGCAGCTGGGCCACGTGGACGCCGAAGTCGGGGGAGGGGAAGTACTCCGTGAACCGGCCGGACGCGGCGGCGTCGAAGGCCGCATTCGCCGCCCGCTGCGAGGCCGCCAGGGAATCGAGGCTCGCGCTGCGCGCGGCCTGCGGGTACTCGGCGGCGCCCGCGCTCCCGGCGGCGGACCGCCGCCGGGCGTGCTCCCGGGCGTGCGCCTCGCCCAGCAGGGCGACCTCGCCGGGGTCGGGGACGGGGGGAGCGGCGGAGGCGGCCGCGGCGGGGGCGGCGGCCAGGGTCCCGCCGCCGGGCGCGAGGGCGCCGACGGCGCCGAGGACCAGGCAGGCGGCCAGCACGGCGGAGCGGACGGAGGAGCGGACGGCGGGCCGGTGCGCGCGGGGCATGGGGCTCCTGGACACGAGAGGGGACGCCACCGGGTGATCTCCCGCACCCTCGGGCCGAATCGCGGCCCATAGTAGGAGAAAAGGGACGGCGCCCCCGGTGTGCCGCGCGCGGTGCCGCCCTGTCGCACGCAGACCCCGCGGCGACGGGGCAGCCGGGCGGCCGGAGCCCCGGGGTCGGATGCCCCGGCCCGTTCCCCGGGCCGGTGCCTCGGGCGGAGCCTCTGGCTGGAGTCCTGGGCGGACATCGGGCTGGTGCCCCGGGCCCGCTCCCCGGGCGGTAGCCCCGGGCGGGAACCCCGGGTCCGGAGACTCGGGTTCGCCCTCGGGCCCGCTCCCCGGGCCGGATGCCCAGGCGGGAGCCTTGGGCCGGTGCGCCGGGCGGGAGCCCCGGGTCCGTCCTCGGGCCAGATGCCCGGTCGGGCCCCGGCGGACGTAGGGCCCAAGCCTCGGGCCGGATGCCCGGGCCGGTGCCCCGGGCGGGAGCCTGTAGCACCGGCCGGGGCAGATGCTCAGCCGGTGCCCCGGGCAGAAGTCGGGCCGGAGTCCCGGGCCCGCTCCCCGGGCAGGGCCTCAAGCCGGGGCCGCTCCCCGGGCGGACGCCGGGCCGGGGCCCCGGGCCCGCTCCCCGGGCGGGAACCCCGGGCCGGAGACCAGGGTTCGCCCCCCCCGGGCCGGATGCCCAGGCCGGATGCCCGGGCCGGATCCCCAGGCCGGATGCCCGGGCGGACGTCGGGCCGGAGCCCCGGGCCGGTGCCCCGAGCCCGCTCCCCGGGCGGAAGCCCCGGGCCGGTGCCCAGCGCCAGATGCCCGACCGGGCGGGATCCACTTCGGGATTCCCCAGCCCGATCCCCCGACCCGATCCCCGGCCATGGCCCCCGGCCACCGGCGTGCACCTCCGCCGCGCGCGGAATCCCGGCCGGTCCACCGCACGTACACTCGGCGCATGGGTCGCACTCGCACACGCGTCACGGGGAAGAGCCCGCACCGGGCCGCCCTCGCGCTGCGTGCCACCGCGGCCGCGCGGCCCGGGGCCCCCGCGGTCGGCGGGGCGGCGGCGTACGAGGCCGGGGCACCCCGGGCCGGGTGCGGGGCGCCGCACGGCCACGGCTAGCGGTCTTCCGCCGCAGCACCGTTCACCGCCACCCCCGCAGAGCGCACCCGCACCCGCACCGTCGCTCCCCGGGTCCCACCGTTCGCGTTCACCGTTCGCACCCGCTCTCCGCGGAGCCCCGTACCGCCCGCGGGTGCGCGCACTTCTCACCGCAGCCACCGGCGCACCGCCGGAGCTGCCGCCTGGCCGCCGCCGCACGACCGGGCCGCGCGCCACCTTCGAAGGGACCATCATGAAGCTCAGCGAGCTGTTGGCAGGGCACGACCACGAGGTCCTCCGGGGCGACCCTGACGCGGTGGCGATCACCGCGGGGCCCACCTTCGACGTCGACCGGGTGACCCCCGGATCGCTCTTCATCGCGGTTCCGGGGCACGTCGAGGGCGGCCCCGCCGCGGTCGGCCCGGCCCTCGCGCGCGGCGCCGCCGCCGTCCTCGTCGGCGCGGGGGTGCCGGCGGCCCCGGCGCCCGGCGGATGCCTCGTACGGGTGGCGGACACCCGCAAGGCGGCCGCCGTCGCCGCCTCCCGCTACTTCGGCGAACCCGGGCGGCAGATGGACGTGGTGGCCATCACCGGCACCAACGGCAAGACCTCCGTGTCCTACATGGTGGAGTCGGTGCTGCGGATCGCCGAGGGCGCGAAGGTGGGCGTCATCGGAACGGCCGGCAGCCGCATCGGCGACGAGCTGATCCCGATGCCCCGCTCGGCGCTGACCACCCCCGAATCGCCCGATCTGCAGTACCTGCTGGGCGCCATGCGCGACCGCGGAACCACCAGCGCCGTGCTGGAGGCCACCTCGATGGCCCTGTTGACGCACCGCGTGGACCGTACGTTCATCGACGTGGGCGTCTTCACCAACCTGACCCAGGACCACCTGGACGACCACGGCACGATGGACAACTACCGGGACGCCAAACTCCGCCTCTTCCAGGGGCTCTGCCGACGCGCCGTGGTCAACGTCGACGACCCGGTGGGCGCGGGCATCCGGGCGATGATGCCGGGCGCCGTGACCACGTACGCCCTGGACGCGGAGGCCGACTACCGGGCCACCGATCTGGTGCTGGACGCCTCGGGCACCCGCTTCACCCTGCACCACGCCGGGCAGCGATACGCCGCCTCCCTTCCCGTCCCCGGCCGGTTCTCCGTCTCCAACGCGCTGGCCACCGTGGCGGCCTGCCACGTCCTGGGGCACGACCTGCCCGGGCTCGTGGCCGCGCTCGCCGTGATGCCCCCGGTGCCCGGCCGGTTCGAGCGGATGCGGACGCCGGACGGAACCTCGGTCATCGTGGACTACGCCCACTCCCCGGACTCGCTGGACAAGGTGCTGACGGCCATCCGCGGGTTCGCGGCCGGGCGCGTCATCACGGTCTTCGGCTGCGGCGGGGACCGGGACACCACCAAGCGCGCCGAAATGGGGCGGATCGCGGGCACCCACTCCGACCTGTGCGTCCTGACCTCGGACAACCCCCGCCACGAGGACCCGGAGGGGATCCTGGACCAGATCGCGCCCGGTCTGGTGGCCACCGGTACGCCCTTCGAGCGGTTCACCGACCGCCGGGAGGCCGTGGCCCACGCCCTGTCCGTCGCCGGTCCCCTGGACACGGTCCTCATCGCGGGCAAGGGCAGCGAGCCGCACCAGATCGTCGGCGACCGGCTGCTCCCCTTCAGCGACATGGCCACGGTCCGCGAACTCGTCGGGCCGTAGCACGGGCGCGAGCGGGCGGGGCGGGCGCGAGACGGCCCGCGCGCTCGGGCGTGTCGCCCGGATGGGTGTGGACGGAGCGCCCCGGCACGACAGGACGATCCGGCGCTCGTAGCGTCGTCAGCGTCAGGGGCCCATGCGGCCCGACAGGGTGAACTCTCCTGATGAGGGGCCATGTCGATGCAGTCGGACGCGCCGATATCGAACCTGCTGCGGGTCCACCGCGGCACCGCCGAACCCGAAGAACTCGCCGCGGTCGCGGTCGTGGTGGCCTGCCTCGTGGGCCGGGCCTCGCACGCCGCCCGCGAAGCCCGCCCCGCCCACCGGTCGGCCCGGGCCCCCCGCCACCGCCATCCGGGGCCGCGGGGCCACGGGTGCTGGGCGGGATGCTGGGCCTGCGGCTGACCGCGCCCGCCACTCCCGCGCAGGCGGTGACCCGGCCCGCCCGCGCCGGGCCCCCGCGAGGCGCGGTGACCCGGCTCGGAGAGGGCCCGGCGCCGCCCGGCCTCAGGCCGTGCGCAGCACCTGACGCAGTACGTCGGCCAGGACCGCCTCGGGGTCGGCCGCGGCCCCCTCCGCGCGCCAGGCCACGAACCCGTCCGGGCGGACCAGTACGGCGCCCGCGGCCGGCAGTTCGTGGGCCTGCGCCCAGTCGGCGTCGTCCGGCTGGACCAGATCGGCTCCCGAGTCCCCGGTCCCGATCGTGTAGGAGTCCAGCCGTGCGCCGGTGCGCCGGGCCGCCTCCCCGGCCGCGGCCGCCCACGGGGTGCCCGCAGAGCTGAGCAGGACGAACGAGCGCTCGTACAGGTCGAGGGTGGAGATCCGCTGCCCGGCCCGGGTCAGCCACAGGTGCGGCGCCCGCGTGCCGACGTCACCCGTCAGGCGCAGCCCGTCCGGGATGACCGGACGGCCGGGGTCGCCGCCGACGACCGCGCCGACCGGGTAGCAGTAGCCCATGGCCGTGGGCAGCACCCCGCTCTTGGGGCCGCCCCCGCCCATCACCGGCGGCGGCGCGTACCCCGGGTGGCTGTGTTCGGCCGAACGCGCCGACGCCCGCTCGCTGGTGGCCTTGGCCACGGGAAGCCGTTCGGCCTCGTAGGTGTCCAGCAGTTCGGCGCCGGCCGATCCGTCGAGCACCGCCGCGATCTTCCACGCCAGGTTGTGGCCGTCCTGGATGCCCGTGTTGGAGCCGAAGGCGCCGGTCGGGGACATCTCGTGGGCCGCGTCCCCGGCGAGGAACACCCGGCCGGAGGAGTACCGCACGGCCACCCGTTCGGCCGCGTGCCACGGGGCCTTCCCGCCGATCACCACGTCCAGGTCCGGGACGCCGATCGCCTCGCGGATCTGGCGCACGCACCGCTCCTCGGTGAAGTCCTCCAGCGTCTCGCCCCGGTCCGGGTGCCAGGGGGCGTGGAAGACCCACTGCGACCGGTTGTCCACCGGCAGCAGCGCCCCGTCCGCGCCCGGCCGGATCAGGTAGCAGACGATGAAGCGCAGGTCGCCCAGCACCTCGGTCAGCCGCTCCGAGCGGAAGGTGATGCTGACGTTGTGGAACAGCTCGCCGCCACCCGTCTGGGGGATGCGCAGGGCCTCCCGGACGGGGCTGCGCGGACCGTCCGCGGCGATCAGGAAGTCGGCGCGCACCCGGATGTGCTCACCGGTCTCCCGGTCCTTCACCAGGGCGTCGACACCGTCCTCGTCCTGGGTGAAGCTCATCAGTTCGGTGGAGAAGCGCACGTCGGCGCCCTGCGCCCGGCTCTGCGCGGCCAGTTCGGGCTCGATGTTGTTCTGACTGCACAGGCACCAGCCGGTGGGGCTGAAGCGGGCCAGTGCCCCGCCCGGGTCGATGGCCTTGACCAGCCAGTTGTGCTGGTCGCCGGTGAGCGATTCCGTCTGCAGGATGCCGTTGTTGCCTTCGAGTACGGATGCGGCCCGCCGGATCGCCGGTTCCGCTCCGGCCGTGCGGAACAGTTCCATGGTCCGGGCGTTGATCCCGCGTCCGCGCGGGTGCTCCGAGGTCCCGGCGTGCTTCTCGACGAGCAGGTGCCTGACCCCGTGACGGCTCAGGAACAGCGAAGTGGACAGGCCCACGAGGGAGCCGCCCACGACGAGGACCGGTACGCGGACATCGACGTTCTCTTCCATTGGCGAAGGGCTCCTGATTTCTGTGCGGGTCGGTGCGGGGCGGTGAAGTCCTTTGTGCGAAGTCCTTTATGCCCGGATCCGTCCGCGAGCCCGGGCGATTCGCCGGTTGTCACCCGCTTGATTGTGAGATGTAGCGGTACGTGGCGGTCGGGATGACCATGAGGGACAGCGGCACCGCCCCCGGACCGGAACGGGCTGGCCCCCACGTCTTCACGAAGGAGCGAGCAGATGACCAACACCCTGGCCGAACGGGTGTCACAGTCCGCCTTCGACGGCTCGATGCTCCGGGTCGTCCTGCTGATGGACCTCCACGAAGGGACCCAGCAGCGCTTCTTCGAGGCGTACGAGCAGCTCCGCCACGACATCGCGTCCGTCCCGGGCCACCTCGGCGACCAGCTCTGCCAGTCCTTCGAGAACCCCTCCCAATGGCTCATCACCAGCGAATGGGAGAGCGCGCCCCAGTACCTCGCCTGGGTCAACAGCGAGGCGCACGCCGAACAGGTCCGCCCGCTCGGCGCCTGCGCCCGCGCCATGAAGCCGCTCAAGTTCACCGTCCTGCGCGAGACGGGCAAGCGCTACGACGCCCCCGCCGCCCCCGCGGTTCGGGCCCGGCTCCAGCCCGCGCCCCGGCTCGGCGCCGGCATCGTCCGCCACGGCCTCACCTTCACGGTCAAGCCCGGCAGCGAGGACGCGGTGGCGGAGATCCTCTCCTCCTACGCCTCCCCGGCCGCCCGGGTCGACGACCACACCCGGCTGCGCCGCACCTCCCTCTTCATGCACGGCAACCGGGTCGTGCGGACGGTCGAGGTCCAGGGCGACCTGATGGCGGCCCTGCGGCACGTGTCCGAACAGCCCGAGGTCCGCGCCGTGGAGGAGGCCCTGAACCCCTACCTGGAACAGGACCGGGACCTGGCCGACCCGGAATCGGCCCGCATGTTCTTCATGCGCGCCGGACTCCCCGCGGTCCACCACATCGCCGCCCCCGAGGAGGAGCCGGGCGCGGCCGACGTCCACCGCCACGCCGTCCTCTACCCCGCCAAGCCCGGCTGCGGGCCCGCCCTCGCCCGGTTCCTCTCCCGGCAGGACGAGGCGGCGGCCCGGCGCCCCGGCGGGCCGGTGCGCAGCAGCAGCATCTTCCAGCGCGACGACGTCGTCGTGCGCCTCCTGGACGTGAGCGGTCCCCCCGAGGCGCGCCCCGCGGCCGCCGTCGGCCTCGAGGGACCCCGCGCGGCGGCGGTCCTGGCGCGGCTGCTCGCCGGACCGGCCGGGCACGCCCCGGCCGCGCCCCGCCCCATGAAGCTGATCACGGACCGCCACGCACCCGCGGCGTCCTGATCCGGCCGCGGCGACCGCCCGCACACGGCGGTTGCCCCGCGGCACCCTTCCACCCCCGTACCCCCAGCCACGACAGCCTCGCGCAGGCTCCGTCTCCGCCCGGAGGAAGTCCGCCATGACCAGAGAACGCCCACGCATCGTCGACCTCAGCGAGACGCAGCCCAACACCCGGCGCGGAGGAGATCTGCGAGCCGTGCTCACACCGACGTCGGTGGGCTGCACCAGCGGTTTCATGGGCCTGGCGGTGATGGCCCCCGGAGAATCCATCGCCGAGCACTACCACCCGTACTCCGAGGAGTTCGTGTACGTGGTGGCCGGACACCTCGAGGTCGACCTCGACGGCGAGCCCCACCCGCTGCGCACCGACCAGGGGCTCCTGGTTCCGCTCAACGTGCGCCACCGGTTCCGCAACGTCGGCGACACCGAGGCGCGCATGGTCTTCCACCTCGGCCCGCTCGCCCCCCGGCCCGAACTGGGCCACGTCGACACCGAGGAGGCGGCGCACGCGACCACGCACGCGACGGCGCACACGACGGCCGTCGAATGGGATCGCCCGCCGGACCGTACGGGAGCGGTGTCGTGACCCGCCGCCGGGTGGCCGTCACCGGAGTCGGCGTCGTCGCGCCCGGCGGCATCGGCACGGCCGCCTTCTGGGACCTGCTGTCCCACGGGCGTACGGCGACCCGTGGGATCACCCTCTTCGATCCCGCCGGCTTCCGCTCCCGGATCGCCGCGGAGGTCGACTTCGACCCCGCCGCGCACGGCCTCGACGAGGACGCGACGGCCCGCGCGGACCGGTACATCCAGTTCGCGCTGGTCGCCGCCCGGGAGGCGGTGGCCGACGCGGGCCTCGACCTCACCGGCGACGCGGGCTGGCGCACCGGCGTCTCCCTCGGCACCGCCGTCGGCGGCACCACCCGCCTGGAGCACGACTACGTCGCCGTCAGCCAGCGGGGCGAGTGGTGGGACGTGGACGAGCACCTCGCCTCGCCCTTCCTGCACCGCGCGTTCACCCCCGCCACCCTCGCCTCGGCGGTGGCGGAGCAGACGGGCGCGCGGGGGCCGGTACAGACCGTGTCCACCGGCTGCACCTCCGGCCTCGACGCGATCGGGTACGCCGTCCACTCCATCCAGGAGGGGCGGATGGACGTCTGCGTCGCGGGCGCCTCCGACTCTCCCGTGTCCCCCATCACGGTCGCCTGCTTCGACGCCATCAAGGCGACCTCGGCGAACAACGACGACCCGGCCCACGCCTCCCGGCCCTTCGACGCGCACCGCGACGGATTCGTCCTCGGCGAGGGCGGCGCCGTCCTCGTCCTGGAAGAGCTGGAGCACGCCCGGGCCCGCGGCGCCACCGTCTACTGCGAGATCGGCGGGTACGCCACCTTCGGCAACGCCCACCACATGACGGGGCTCACCTCCGAGGGCCTGGAAATGGCCCGGGCCATCGAAACCGCCCTCGGGCAGGCCCGGATCGCCGCCTCGGACGTCGACTACGTCAACGCGCACGGCTCCGGCACCAAGCAGAACGACCGGCACGAGACCGCGGCCGTCAAACGCGTCCTGGGCGACCACGCCTACAAGACCCCGATGAGTTCCATCAAATCGATGGTGGGGCACTCGCTCGGCGCCATCGGCGCCATCGAACTGGCCGCCTGCGTCCTGGCGCTCCGCCACCAGGTCGTCCCCCCGACCGCCAACTACGAGACCCCCGACCCCGAATGCGACCTGGACTACGTACCGCGCACCGCCCGGGAACACCGGCTGCGCAGCGTGCTCTCCGTCGGCAGCGGGTTCGGCGGCTTCCAGTCCGCGGTGGTCATGTCCCAGCCGAAGGAGGTGAGCGTGTGAACGCCGCCCCCCGCACCGGCGGCCGGTCGTCCGGCCACCCGGCGGTCGTCATCACGGGCGTCGGGGTCGTCGCACCCAACGGGACCGGCGCCGACGCCTTCTGGAAGGCCACGCAGGCCGGGGACGCGGTCATCGGCCGGATCACCCGGCAGGGCTGCGAACACCTGCCGCTGCGCGTCGCGGGCGAGGTCCGCGGCTTCGACCCGGGCACCCTCGTCGAGGACCGCTTCCTCGTCCAGACCGACCGGTTCAGCCACCACGCCCTCGCCGCGGCCGACCTCGCCCTGGAACACGCCCGGCTCGGCCGCGCGGACTACGAGGACGACCCCTACTCCGTGGGCGTGGTCACCGCCGCGGGCTCCGGCGGCGGCGAGTTCGGGCAGCGCGAGCTGCAACGGCTCTGGGGACAGGGCCCCCGCTACGTCGGCCCGTACCAGTCCATCGCCTGGTTCTACGCGGCGAGCACCGGCCAGGTCTCCATCCGGCGCGGGTTCAAGGGCCCCTGCGGGGTGCTGGCCAGTGACGAGGCGGGCGGCCTGGACGCCTTCGCCCACGCCGCCCGGGCCGTCCGCCAGGGCAGCCGCGCCATGCTGGTCGGCGCGACGGAGGCACCGCTGGCCCCGTACTCGGTGGTCTGCCAGCTCGGGTACGAGGGGCTGAGCCTCAGCGACGACCCCGAACGGGCCTACCGCCCCTTCACCGACAAGGCCTGCGGCTTCGTTCCGGCCGAGGGCGGCGCCATGTTCGTCGTCGAGGACGGACGGGCCGCCGTGGCGCGCGGCGCCCCCGTGCGCGCCGAACTGGCCGGGCACGCGGCGACCTTCACCGGACCCGGCCGCTGGGCGGCGTCCGCGGAGGGCCTCGCCCGGGCCATCGGCGGCGCGCTGCGCGAGGCGGGCTGCGCCCCCGAGGAGGTCGACGTCGTCTTCGCGGACGCCCTCGGCACCCCGGAGGCCGACGCCGCCGAGGCCCGCGCGCTGCACGCGGCCCTGGGGGCCCACGGCCGCAAGGTGGCCGTCACCGCTCCCAAGAGCGGCATCGGGCGCGCCTATTGCGCGGCCGGAACCCTCGACGTCGCCGCCGCCGTTCTGGCCCTGGAGCACGGCATCCTCCCGCCCACCCCGAACGTCTTCGACGTGTGCCACGACCTGGACGTGGTCACGGGCGGCGCCCGCTCCGCGGAGCTGCGCACCGCCCTCGTGCTGAGCCGGGGCCTGATGGGCTCCAACTCGGCGCTCGTGATCCGCAGTCAGCACCCGTGACCCACGGAAGAAGCAGTCGCAGAGAGAAGGCACCCACCATGTCCGACCGACTCACCCTGGAAGAACTGGCGGCCCTGATGAAGACCGCCGGCATCACCGTCGACCCCGCCGAGCTGGCGAGCCGTCCGGACGCCGTGTTCGACGACTACGGCCTCGACTCGCTGGGGCTGCTCGGCATCGTCGGTGAACTGGAGAACCGGCGCGGCCGCGCGCTGCCCGCCGACGCGGACCGCTGCAAGAGCCCCGCCGAATTCCTCGACCTGGTCAACAGCAGCCTGATGACGGGAGCCTGACATGGCCGGCCACACCGACAACGAGATCACCGTCAAGGCGCCCGTCGACCTCGTCTGGGAGATGACCAACGACCTCCCCAACTGGCCGCGGCTCTTCAGCGAGTACGCGTCGATCGACATCCTCGAAGAGGCCGGCGACACCACCCGGTTCCGGCTGGCGATGCACCCGGACGAGAACGGCGTCGTGTGGAGCTGGGTCTCCGAGCGCACCGTCGACCGCGACGGCCTGACCGTCCGGGCCCGCCGCGTCGAGACCGGACCGTTCGCGCACATGAACATCCACTGGGAGTACGCCCCCGTCCCCGGCGGCACCCGGATGCGCTGGGTGCAGGACTTCGCGATGAAGCCGGAGGCCCCCATCGACGACGCGGGCATGACGGACCGGATCAACCACAACTCCCGGATCCAGATGGAACTCATCCGCGAGAAGATCGAGCAGCACAGCCGGGAGAACCCCGTCCCCGTCGCCGGCAGCCGCTGACCCGCCACCCCGCGCAGAAAGGCCGTCCCCTCCGATGCACCAAGCGCTCATCGTGGCCCGCATGGCGCCCGGTTCCGCACCCGACATCGCCGATCTGTTCGCGGCCTCGGACGCGGGCGAGCTGCCCCACCTGGTCGGCGTCAGGCGCCGCAGTCTGTTCCAGTTCGGCGAGGTGTACATGCACCTGATCGAGTCCGACAGCGCGCCGGGCCCGGCCATCGCCCAGGTCACCGACCATCCGGAGTTCCGCAGCCTCAGCGAGAGCCTCTCCCGCTACATCAGCCCGCACGACCCCGACACCTGGCGCGGGCCGAAGGACGCGATGGCCCAGCGGTTCTACCGCTGGGAGCGCCCCGCCGGCTGACGGCGACCGGCTGACGGCGACCGTCTCACGGCGACCGGCCGACGGTCCGGCCGGACAGCCCCCGTACGACCCGCACGGCCCCGGGCCGGGACGGGCGCCGCGGTATCCACCGCACGGCGCTCCGCCCCGGCCCGTCGTGCTATCGGGGCAGCCGGAGCACGTCCGCCGCCGGCCCCGGTGCGCCGGAGGGGGCCGCGGGCGCGGGGCCGAGGGTCGTCGTCCCCGGAGCCGCGCGATGGCCGAGCCCGGTCCGGTACGCGTCCAGCGCGGCCTCCGTGCGCCCGGCGCGCCGCAGCAGGTCACCCAGCAGCCGGCACAGGTCGGCGAGGTCCCCCGAGGCCCCGCTGCGCTCCAGCAGGGCCAAGGCCCGCACGTAGTGCTCCTCGGCCGCCGCGGCGTCCCCGCGCTCCTCGGCGATCAGCCCGAGCAGCCGGTGCGCCCCGCCCGCGTGCACCGCGCCGTGCCGGTCGCCCAGCTCCAGCAGCTCCGACAGCAGCGCCGCCGCCTCCTCGCGGCGGCCGAGGCGCCGCAGCACGTCGGCCAGCTCCACCTCGACCTGCGCGGTGTAGAGCGCGGCCCGGCGCGCCGCGAGCATGTCCCGCGCCGTGCGCAACTCCGCTTCGGCCGCCTGGAGTTCGCCGTTCTGCGCCTGTACGTACCCCCGCATCCAGTGGCAGTGCGCCAGGTCCGTCCCCAGCCGCAGCTGGCGGTAGATCGCCTGCGCCTTGGCCAGCGAGGCGTCGGCGTCGGCGGGCCGCCCCTCCGCGAGGAACGTCCGGGCCACCTGCCGGTGCATCCCCGCGACAAGCGCCGGATCACCGACCCGGGGTGCGAGGGCCAGCGCGAGTTCGGCCGCGTGCGCGGCCCGGGCGTGCGCGCCCATGTCGATGTACGGCCCGATGACGGCGGCGTAGAGCAGCAGCAGCGCCTCCGGGTCGGGCAGTCCGCTCGCGTTCAGTTCGTCGATGGTCGATTCGAGGAGGTAGCAGGCGTAGCGCAGTTCACCGGCGAGCAGCATGGCCACCGCGCGGCCCCGGATCGGGCGCGCCCGGCGGTGCAGCGGCTCGCCCTCCAGCAGTCGCTCCGCCTCCTCGAACCGGGCCACCGCGTCGCCGAGTTCACCCGCTTCCAGCGCGCAGTCCCCGAGGCCCAGCAGGGCCTCGGTCCGCTCCGCGGCGAGGCCGAGGGCCTCGGCCTCGGTCAGGAGCCGCCGGTAGTGGTCGGCGGCCTCGTCGGCGTCGCCGGTGGCCAGTGCCCGCTGGGCGTCGGTGAGGGCGAGCCGTAGCTCGGTGGCCAGGTGGGCGGGCCTGCCGGTAGCCAGTTCCTCGTAGCTGACGTCCAGGCGCCCGGCGAGGAAGCGCAGGGCCGTCTCGGACGGCCGGACCCGGCCGGACTCCAGCGTGGAGACGTAGGCGGCGCTGTAGGAGGGCTCGGCCAACTGCTTCTGGGTCAGCCCGCGCTCGCCCCGCAGCCGCTGCACCCTGCGTCCGATCTCGGCCGGTTCGTCCATTGATGCTCCCTGGTCCATCCCGCCAACACGACGCTCACCGAACAGTATTGGGGCGTGCGGACCATTGCGCACGCCTCCCGCGCCCCCTAATTTAAGCAACCGATTCAGTCTGTTTAACCGACTGCTTAACTTCCTGTTCCCGGGGGCACCTCATGAGACCAGTCATCCGCCCGGCCCTGCGCGCGACCGCGCTGGCGTGCTGCGCCACCGTCGCCCTGCTGGCCGTCGGACCGGGCGGCGCCAGCGCCGATCCCGCGCCGCGGCCGACCGCCGCACCGCCCGGCGCCACCCGCGTACCCGTGGAGGTCCCCGGGCCGGAGCGCGGGGAGGCGGCCGGGTCGGGGTCGGTACAAGTGCCGTCCGAGGGCCGGGCGAAGCCCGCGCTGCGGCTCCCGGAGGCCGAGCGGACGGCCGACGGGACGGTCACCAAGATGATCGACAACGGTCCGGTGTCCGACCGCCTCGACATCGTGGTCGTGGGTGACGGCTACACAGCCGCCGAACTGGACCGCTTCCACACCGACGCCAAGGAGAAGTGGGCGGAGCTGAGCGCGGTCGAGCCCTACGCGAGCTACCGCAACCTCTTCAACGTCTGGACGGTCGACGCGGTCTCCCGGCAGTCCGGTGTCACCGGTGACCCCGACGCGACGACGGTGCGCGACACCGCGCTCGGCTCGTACTTCTGGTGCGAGGGGATCGAGCGGCTGCTCTGCGTCGACCAGCCGAAGGTGGACGGGTACGTGGCGAAGGCGCCCGCCGCCGACCTGGTGATCGTCCTCGCCAACAGCGCCAAGTACGGCGGCGCGGGCTACAACGAGCGCAGCGCGACCCTCGGCTACGAGGGCATATCGACCGCCTCGGCGGGCCACCCGAAGTCCGGCCAGGTCGCCATCCACGAGACCGGTCACTCGCTGGGCAAGCTCGCCGACGAGTACTTCTACCCCGGCGTCCCGGAGTACGAGCACTACACCGGTCCCGAGCCCGTCGACCCCAACACTTCGACGCTGGCGGCCGGTCCTATGGGCGGGCAGCGGGCCAAGTGGTACCGCTGGCTGGGGGAGACGTCGCCCGACGGCGGCACGGTCGGTGCGTACGAGGGCGGCGGCTACTTCGTCTCCGGTCTCTACCGGCCCACCGACGCCTCGATCATGCGGGTCCTCGGCAAGCCCTTCAACCTGCCCGGTGTCGAGGCGATGATCGCCGGGTTCCACCAGCACGCACACCTGGTCACCCCGCTCGCCCCGACCGGGCGCACGCTGCGCCTGCGGGACACCGCGAAGATCTCCGTGCCCCGGCTGACCGGCCAGGACGGACGGCAGCCGGTGGTGCGCTGGTACCTGGACGGGCGGGAGCAGAAGCGGCTCGCGGGCCGGACCGACGTACGCGTCGCCGACCTGTGGCTCTTCGACCTGCGCCCGCACCGGCTGACCGTCACGGCCGAGGACCGCACGCCCTCCGTGCGCGACCCGGAGCTCGCCCGCGCCCTGCGGTCGTCGGCCGAGTGGCAGGTCCGCCTCTGAGGGCGGACCCGCCGCAGTTCCCTTGGGCTAGAAGACGCCGCGGGTGGTCTGGAGGTAGTAGGCCACCAGCCCCACCACGCAGGCGACGACCAGCCACGACGTGAAACCGGTGTGCCGCCGCCCGGAGCGGCGCCCGGCGCGTCGGGGTCCCGCCGCGCCTGCCGCGTCGGCGGGGCCCGACGCCGTCTCGGCCAGCAACCGGCGGCAGGCCGTGGCCAGTTCGGCCGTCCCGGCCGAGCGCCGGGCGACCGCCTCGCAGCGGGCCGGGGCCGTCGTACCGCCGTCGAGGATGCGCCCGGCGCGCAGCAGCACCTCGTCGGCTCCGGCGCCCGAGGACAGGCTGATCCACCGCCGCACGTGATCCCCCCGGATCACCACCACACCCGACCGGTCGCGGTAGACGGTGTGCTCCCGCCACAGCACCGCGGCCAACTCCGCTGCCAAATCTCTTAGTTGCGCGCTCATCCACGCACCCCCCGCTTCGCCGGATATTCGAACAAACAGGTGATCCTAGCGACCGCGGTGCCCCGCGCGGGGTGCGGGGTCCCGTCCGGCAGTCGGCGCGTCCGCCCGTCGGCCCGTCGGCGGGCCGGGGGGCTACCTGAGGTCCATCCCCGGATCGTCGATCCGGCTCTCCTGCTCGCTCTGCTCCCGCAAGCGCTGGGCCCTGTCCCGGAGCCGCTCGCGGTCCTGCGGGTCGGCGGCCCGCTCGGCCGCCTCGCTCAGTTCCCGCGCCTTCGCGCGCAGCTGCCCCGCCCGGCCGCCGGGCTCGCCTGCACCGCTCATGATCGCTCCTCTGGTCGACGGGGACAGCGGGCGCATTCAGCGAAGCAGCAGCGCGGCGCATCCGCATCCCGGAGCATCACGGAGCGTGACCCGGCGCCCGGGGCGGCGGTCCGCCGGGTCGCAGCGGCCTACGCCGGGAGCGCCCGCGTCCACTCCTGCAGCTCGACCAGGTTGCCCTCGGGGTCCGCGAGGTGTGCCACTCGGAGCCGGTCGCCCAGTGCGACCGGCTCCCGCAGGAACGCGGCGCCGCGCGCGGCGAGTTCGGCGTGCGCGGCGTCGAGGTCGTCGACCCGGAGCGCGATCAGCGCCCGGTGGCCGGCGGGCGCGTCCGCGAGCGCTCCGACCACGGCGGTCATCAGGGACCGGTCGTGGAGGGCGATCGCGGCGCTGCCGCCGTCGGGAGAGAGCTTGGCGTAGGGCCCCCGCTCGTCGTCGGCCTGCGGGGTGAGGCCGAGCACGTCCCGGTAGAAGCGGTAGCAGGCCGGAAAGTCCGTGACCAGCAGGCGGATCTGAGTGAGTTCCATGCTGATTTTCATGCCGTGGAGCCTAGGGCACGCCCCTGCGGGAGCCCTGCCCCGGCCGCCCGTCCGCCCTCCACCTGGACGTTCGTCCCGGGGGGAGGTTGACAGGAGAGATCGGCCGACTCCATCATCAATCCACTAGTCACATAGTGGATTGATGGAAAGGGGGGTGTGCGGAACATGACCACTTCCGGCACGGCACGTGCCCGGTGGGCCGTGGAGTCAGACGGCCTGGGAAAGAAGTACCGGCGCGGATGGGCGCTGCGGGACTGCTCGTTCCGGATCCCGGCCGGGCGGGTCTGCGCCCTGGTGGGGCCGAACGGTGCGGGCAAGAGCACCCTGCTGGGCCTGGCGGCCGGGCTGGACCGGCCGACGGAGGGGGAGCTGCGGATCTTCGGGGTCCCCGCCGGAACTCCCGCCGGGATGCCCCGCTGGTCCTACCTGGCCCAGGACAAGCCGCTCTTCAAGCGGTTCACCGTCGCGGACCACCTGCGGATGGGCCGGGAACTCAACCCGGGCTGGGACCAGGACACCGCCGAGCGGATCGTGGCGGAGGGCCGGATCGAGACGACCGCCCGCACCGGCCGGCTCTCGGGCGGCCAGCGCACCCGCGTGGCCCTCGCGCTCGCCTTCGGCAAGCGCCCCGAACTCCTCTTGCTGGACGAGCCGTTGGCCGACCTCGACCCGGTGGCCCGCGACGAGATGGGCGCCCTGCTGATGGCGGAGGCGGCCGAACACGGCACCACCGTCGTCATGTCCTCCCACATCCTGGCGGAGCTGGAGGGCATGTGCGACTACGTCCTGGTCCTCGCCGACGGCCGGGTCCGCATGGCGGGTGAGGCCGACGAACTGGTGGCCATGCACTCCGTGGTCACGGGGGTGACCGCGGACGGGGAGCTGCCCGCGGCGCTCCACGACCACACCGTCATCGAAGCCCGCACAGCCGGACGGCAGTTCACCGCGATGGTGCGGCGCCAAGGAGCCCTCAGCGGCGACTGGCAGCGTCTCGAACCCGCGATGGAGGAAGTCCTCCTCGCCTACCTCCGCTCGCCGCAGGCGCCCGCACTGCTGTCCCCGGCCGCCGTTCCCACCCACCGAGAGGAAGGCGCGGCATGAGCGCGCTCACCCGGCACACCACCGACCACGGACCCGCCCGCCAGGGAACCGCCCCGGGCCGCCCCGGCCGGCTGCGCGGTCTGGCCTGGCTCGTCGCGCGCCAGCACCGCACCGTCCTGATCGCCGTCGTCGCGCTGACCGTCCTCGGCGCCGCCGCGATCGTCTACCAGCGGGGCGCGATGCTCGATGTCCTGCACGCCGCCGGCTGGCCCGGCGCCCTGAAGGACTCGGAAGTCTCCAACCGGGTCGGCAACGACTTCAACGGCTACGGCGCCTACCTGACCCAGCTGCCCGTCCTCCTCGGTGTCTTCCTCGGAGCCCCGCTGATCGCGGCGGACCGGGAAGCGGGCACGGCGGGCCTCGTCACCACCCAGTCGGTGACCCGCGGGCAGTGGCTGCGCTGGAAACTGCTCTTCGCCCTGGTCCTGGCCGTCGTCAGCGCCGGGACGCTGAGCGCGCTGCACACCTGGTGGTGGCATTCCATCGCCCCCTTCGGCGCGGGCGACTGGCTCCAGGGGTCGGTCTTCGGCGCCACCGGGCCGGTCCTGGTCGCGACGACGCTGTTCACCACCGCGCTGGGCATCGCCATCGGCGTCGTGGTGCGGCGCACCGTGGCCGCGATGGCCCTCACCTACTTCGCCGCCTCCGCGGTGACCCTCGGGCTCCAGGAGTTCCGGTTCCGGCTGGCCACCCCGCACCGCATCACGTACCCGTTCGGCGGTGACTACCCCGTGCTCGACCGTGCGGTGCAGACGGACCAGTGGGTGAGCACCGCCTCCGGCAAGCTCTACGGATTCGGCACCTGCGTGCACGACGCGGCCCCGGACGCCTGCCGCGCCAAACTCGGCATCGTCAACTCGGTCTGGGAGTATTTCAGTTACGACCAGATGGCCGTCATGCAGTGGACCGAGGCGGGGATCTACCTCGCCTTGGCCGCCGGCGCGACCGGCCTGGCCCTGTGGTGGAACCGCCGGTTCCCGCGCTAGCGCGAACGGCACGCGCCGGCATGCGACAGCAGCAACCGAACGACGAGCGAGGAGGCAGGACCACGTGGTCGTGTTCCGTATCGAACGCCGGGCAGGTCTGCCCACCTACCTCCAGATCGTGTCGCAGGTGGAGCAGGCGCTGCGGATGGGCGCCCTGGTCGAAGGGGACAAGCTGCCCACCGCGGCGCAGGTGGCGGCCAGTACGAAGGTCAACCCCAACACCACGCTGAAGGCCTACCGGGAGCTGGAGCGGGCCGGGCTGGTCGAAGTGCGCCAGGGCGCGGGCACGTTCATCACCCGCACCCTGGTCACCCCCGGGACCGGTCCCGGATCCGTGCTGCGCGCGCGGCTCGCGGAGTGGATGGGCGAGGCGCGGGACGAGGGCCTGTCCGCCGAGGAGGTGACCACCCTGTTCGACGGGGTGCTTGCCGAGACCTTCCCGGCGGCCCGCGGGGAGCCGGACGCGGAAGGCTAGGGGAGAGCCTCTCCTGCCGCCGCGGCCGGTCCGACGGTGACGACCGACTTGCCGCGGACCCGGTGCTCCGCCAGGCTCCGGACGGCCTCCGGCGCCTCGCGCAGCGGGTACGTCCGGTCCAGGGCCGGGGTCACCAGCCCCGCCCCGACGAACTCGGCGAGCACCAGCAGGTCCTCGTATCCGGGCGCCGCGACCATCGGCCGCAACCGCTGGCCGACGAACGGCGACAGCAGTGCGGCCCCCAGCAGCCGCCCCATCCCGCCGGTCCACCGCCCCCCGGTCTCGTCGCCCACCAGCACGAGCGTCCCCCGGGGGGCGAGGACCGTGCGCAGCCGGGACACCGGCCGGCCCCCGGCTATGTCGAGGACGAGGTCGTAGCGGCGCGGGGCCCCGTCCCCCGCGCCCGCACCGCCCGCGATGTCCTCCCGCGTGTAGTCGATGACGCGGTCCGCGCCCAGCGAGCGCACCAGATCCCCCTTGGCGGTGCCGCACACCCCCGTCACGTCCGCGCCGTACGCCTTGGCGAGCTGTACGGCGTACGATCCGACGCCCCCGGAGGCCCCGATGACCAGCACCCGCTGCCCCGCCGCCAACCGGCCGACGTTCCGCAGGGCTTGCAGGGCCGTGAGCCCGGACACCGGCAGTGCGGCCGCCTGTTCGAAGCTCAGGGAGGGCGGCTTGGGAGCGAGGGTCGCCTGCGGCGCGCACGCGTACTCGGCGAAGGCCCCCTTGCCGACCCCGAACACCTCGTCGCCGGGCCGCAGTCGCGTCACCTTCGCGCCGACCTGCTCGACCGTCCCGGCGAGGTCCATGCCCGGGACGCGCTGTCCGGGCCGCCGCAGTCCGTAGCCCATGAGCCGGACCGGATAGGGCGTTCCCGTCATCAGATGGCAGACGCCCGCGTCGACCCCGGCGGCGCGCACCCGCACGAGGACGTCGTCGTCCCCGGGCACGGGCCGCTCCACGTCGGGGTCGAACCGCATCGCGTCGGCCGTGCCGTACGCGTCCTGAACGATGGCCTTCATCGTGTGCCGTCCCCGTGGTCGCCTTCGGTGCCCTGTGCCGGGCCGGTGGTCTTGCCGCTGCCTGCCGCGTCCTCGTCGTCCGGGTACTGGAAGACCTCTTCCAGGGGGACCCCGAAGACGCGGGCGATCCGGAAGGCCATCTGGAGCGAGGGGGAGTAGCGCCCCTTCTCGATCGCGATGACCGTCTGGCGCGTCACGCCGGTGCGGTCCGCCAGCTCGGCCTGGGTCATCTCCCCGTGCGCGAACCGCAGGGCGCGGATGCTGTTGGTGACCTCCGTCGGCTTCACCATCCCCGGAACCCCCACCGGTAGGCGGCGATCCGCGCCGTGGAACCGAGCACCGCCGACAGGACGAAGGCCAGGTAGACGACGTTGGCGATCCAGAAGTAGTCCAGCTCGGCCATCGCCATCAGCAGCGCCGTGACGCCGCCCAGGACCAGGAACCACTGTCCGACGTGCTCCCCGAACCGGCCGATCTCCCGGTCGCGCTGATCCGTTCTGCGGCCGCTCCCCGGGGAGCCGATGCCGACGGCGATGTTGACCGCGATCGTGGTCCCGATCGCCCCGCCGATCGACCACAGCATCAGGGGTGCGTACGCCACGGCGGCGGGGGAGCCGCCCCCCGCCCGGCCCAGCACCAGGGCGACGTAGACCGCGTACGCCGCGACGGCCACCAGCCCCGTGGTCCAGGCGCGCTTCTCTTCGAACGACACGTGCGCTCTCCGTTCCCGTGCGGGGCGTCCCACGCCATGTAAAATATCTTTGACACACCTGGAACGTACGGTCTGCTTGACCTCATGTCAATGATTCTTTACTTCACGGGGAAGCGAGGGGTACGCGTCACCCGCCCGGACGAGTCGGGGGCCCCGATGTGGAACGGATCGTCCCGCGCGGCGCTCTACCCTGACGCGCACCGACGCGGGTGCGCCCGGGCCCGCGGCCCGGCCCGCACCCTCGCAGAGAGCAGTTCCGATCCGTGAGTCTGATGAGTAACGCGTTCCTGGTGACGGTCCTGCTGGGCACCGTGGGGGTGTTCGCGGCAGCGGTGTGGCTGTGGCCCCGGCTCGCGCGCCGCAGCGGACGGGCCGTGCTGGGGCGCGTCGGCCTGATCCTCACCGCGCAGGTGCTGGTCCTGGCCTCGGTCGGACTCGTCGCGAACCGGACCTTCCTGCTCTACGGATCGTGGGGCGACCTGTTCGCCGGCCAGAAGACCGAGGCCGCGCAGAGCGGTGGGGCGCCCGGCGGCGCGTCCGTCAAGGTCCTCGGCCGGCAGAAGCCCGAAGTCCCCGGCAGCGCCGATCCCCGCTCGGCCGGGGTGGTCGAGAAGGTCGTGCTGCAGGGCGAGAAGTCCCGGCAGGGCGGGGAGGCGTACGTGTACCTGCCGCCGGAGTACTTCCAGAAGGGGAACGAGCAGCGGACGTTCCCCGCCGCCGTCGTCCTCACCGGCTACCCGGGCATGGCCGAGAACCTGGTCCGCAACCTGCGCTACCCGAGGACGGCGTGGACGCTGGCCAAGGAGAAGAAGATGCCGCCGATGATCCTGGTGATGATGCGGCCCACCGTCGTGCCGTTCAACTCGCAGTGCATCGACATCCCGGGCGGCCCGGCCACGGAGACCTTCTTCGGGACCGACCTGCCCCGGACGCTCTCCCGGACCTACCGGACCGGCACCGGACCGAGGAACTGGGGCATCATCGGCGACTCCACCGGCGGCTACTGCGCGCTGAAGATGGGGCTCCAGCACCAGGAGAGCTACTCGGTGGCGGTCGGCCTGTCGGCCGACTACAAGCCCGAGGTGGACGCGCAGTCCGGTGACCTCTTCCACGGTGACAAGAAGCTGGAGAAGCGCTCCGACCTGATGACGAACCTGGAGCAGCTGCCGAAGGGCAAGTCCTCCTTCCTGGTGACCACCTCCCTCATCGGCGAGTCCAACCTCAAGCCGACGCGGGAGTTCATCGAGAAGGCCAAGGGCCGCGCGAACGTCTCCTCGATCACCCTCGACAGCGGCGGCCACGGCTTCAACACCTGGCGCCGGGAGATCCCGCCCGCCCTGGAGTGGATGGGCGCCCGCCTGGGCAAGTGACGGCCGGAGCCGCGCGGGATCCCGCTACGGGCCGGGGGCGCGCAGCGTCTGGCGGACCGACCACAGGACCGAGACCAGCGGTACCGCCACCACCGCGCCCACCACCCCGGCGGCGATGGCCCCCGCGATCACGGACAGCGCCACCACCACGGGGTGCAGCCGCACGGCCCAGCTCATCACCAGCGGGTGCAGCAGGTGCCCCTCGATCTGGCCGATGACCACGATCAGCACGACCACCAGGGCGGCGATCAGCGGCCCCTTGACGGCGAGCGCCACGACGGCGGCCACGGCGAGCGCCACCGGGGAGCCGACCAGCGGGATGAACGCGGCGAAGAACTCCAGCAGGGCGAGCGGTACCGCCAGCGGCACTCCGAGCAGCAGCAGCGCGATGCACACGAGCACGGCGTTGGTCCCGGCCACCAGCACGATGCCGTGGGTGTACCCGGTGAACGTCCGCCACGCCGCCCGCCCCGCGACCGCGACCCGCTCCCGCGCGTCCCGGGGCAGCTGGGCGCAGAACCAGCCCCACTGCCGGTCGCCCGAGTGGATGAAGAAGACCGAGCAGAAGAGGGCCAGGGCGATCACGGTCAGCGCCTGCACCAGCCGCCCCGCCCCGCTCAGGGCCGTGTCGAGCAGCGTGGCCCGATGGCTGGAGAGGTACGAGCCGAGCCGGGCCTGAGCGTCGCTGAGCGCGTGCGGATCCAGGCGGAAGGGCGCCCGTTCCAGCCACGGCTCGATCCGCAGCAGCCCGTCCCTGAACTCCGCGACGAGGTCGTTCCACTGGCTCGCCACCGTCTCGCCCACGAACGCCAGCGCGCCGAGCACGAGCACGAGGGAGCCCAGCAGGACGCACGCCACCGCGAGGGGCCGCGGGATCCACCGGGCGAGGACGTTCGCGGCCGGGCGCAGCAGCGCCGTCGCGACGAGGGCGAGGAAGACGGCGAGCCCGATCTCGTGGAAGCGCCCCAGGACGACGAAGACGCCGTAGGCCACGGCCGCCACGACCAGCAGCCGCCAGGCGTGCGCGGCGGCGGTGCGCAGCAGCGGTGACACGCGCGCATCGCCCGCCGCGTACGTTCGGTACCGCCCGGGCGCGGTGGGGATCCGCTGCCGTCCCGCGCGTCCGGGGCCTCCGGAGCGTACGGTGCGGCCGGTGGAGCGCCGTACCGCCCGCGTCGTCGATCTCCTGGTCAGGGCCGACGGGCCGGCCGCCCCCTCGTCCCGCCGATGGTCCGCCATGAGGCCATCAAAAGGCCCGGCCCGCACACCCGCCTCACGGGCGGGGCCAGGCGTTGCCCCCAATGGCCCCCTGCGTTCGCGCACCGGGCGGCCGCCGTGTCCGCTGGAAGGGTGAACCGCGTACCAGGACCCCGCTGGTGGGCCGGCCTGCCCCCGGCGGCGGGCGCCGCCGTCATGGCCGCCGGCATCATCTCGGTCGGCCTGCACCTGATCGGCCGGGAAGCGGCCTCGCTCGCCGCGCTGGCCGTCGCCGCGGTCCTGTGGCTCGTGCTGGCCACCGACTTCGCGCTCCGGCTGTTCGGCGACCGCGGGCGCTTCCGGTCCGAGGCCGACACCCCGGCGGCGCTCACCGCCGTCGCCGCCACCTCCGTCCTCGGCGCGCGGCTGTCCGCGCTGGGCTTGCGGGCGGTCGCCGCCGCGCTGCTGGCCTTGGCCGTGCTGCTCTGGCCCGCACTCATGGCCGGGGTCCTGCGGCACTGGCGCCGGGGCGCGCTCGGTGCGGCGTTCCTCGTCTGCGTCGCCACCCAGGCGCTGTCCGTCCTCGCGGCGGTGGTGGCCGCCGACAGCGGCCGGGACTGGCTGGCGTGGGCGGCGCTCGGCGCGTTCTGCCTCGGCCTGCTGCTCTACGCCGAGGCTCTCGTCCGGTTCGACTTCCGGGAGGTGGCGCGCGGCGCGGGCGACCACTGGATCGCGGGCGGCGCGCTCGCCGTCTGCGCACTGTCCGCCGCCCATCTCACCGCGTCACCCGTTTGGGGCGGTTGGGCCCACACCGCCCTGCGTACCGCCACCCTGGTGACCCTGGCCCTCGCGCTCGCCTGGTACGCGGTCCTGCTGACCGCCGAGCTGGTCCGCCCGCGCCCGCGCTACGACATCCGGCGCTGGGCGACCGTCTTCCCGCTCGGCATGACCGCCGCGGCCTGCCTCTCGGCGGCCGGCCCGACCGGAGTCGGCTGGCTGCGGCCGCTCGGCGAGGTCCTGCTGTGGATCGCGCTGGCGGCCTGGCTGCTGACCTTCGCCGCCTTGGTGGCGACCCGCCCCGGCGGGGCGCGCGAGCGGTGACCCCGCCGGGTCCCGGCACGGCCGCGGGGCGCCGCGGTCTCCACCGCGGCGCCCCGGCTCCTTCGCCGTTTCCTGATCACCGGCTCAGACGGGCATGTCCCGGCCCCGTCCGCGGCCGTCGACGCCGGCCCGGCCGAACTGCTCGTCCAGCACCGACAGCCGGCGCCAGTACTCGTCCTCGTCGATCTCGGCCGAGGCGAACCGCCGGCCGATGATCGCGATCGGCGAGTTCTCGCCGTACGGGGCGCGCCCGGCCGACGCCCAGGGGCCGCGCCCACCGCGCCCGCCGCGCCATCCGGTGCGGCGCAGCACCGTGACCACGGTGAAGATCACGGCCGCCCAGACGAGCGGGAAGAACAGGATCCACGGGCCGGGCCCGTCGTACGCCAGGGTGTTCATGTCCATCACGACTGCGCTCCTCGGAAGGGGTTGATCCGTCACCCCGAGCCTCGCCCCGGCGGGGCGCCCCGGTCGTCGTACCCCCGGCGGCAGTACGCGTACCCCCGGGGGAGTACCCCGCCCGTCGTACGTCAGCCGAGCCAGCCCGGCCGGACCAGCCCCGACTCGTACGCCAGCACCACCAGCTGCGCCCGGTCGCGGGCGCCCACCTTCACCATCGCCCGGCTGACGTGCGTCTTGGCCGTCAGCGGACTGACCACCAGGCGGCGGGCGATCTCCTCGTTGGACAGCCCCATGCCCACCAGCGCCACCACCTCGCGCTCGCGCTGCGTCAGCCGGTGCAGTTCCCCGGCCGCCGCGGAGGTCTGCGGCACCTTCGAGCGCGCCGCGAACTCCGCGATCAGGCGGCGCGTCACCCCGGGCGAGAGCAGGGCGTCACCCGCCACCACCGCGCGCACCGCGCGCAGCAGTTCCTCCGGCTCCGTGTCCTTGACCAGGAAGCCGCCGGCGCCGCCGCGGATCGCCTCGAAGACGTACTCGTCCAGTTCGAAGGTGGTGAGCACGACCACCTTGACCGAGCCCAGTGCGGGATCCCCGGTGATCGCGCGGGTGGCGGCCAGCCCGTCGAGCACCGGCATCCTGATGTCCATGAGGACCACGTCCGGGCGCAGCGCGCGCGCCAGCTCGACGGCCCGGGCCCCGTCGGACGCCTCACCGGCCACCTCGATGTCCGGCTGGGCGTCGAGCAGGGCCCGGAAACCCGCCCGGACGAGCTGCTGGTCGTCGGCGAGCAGAACACGGATCATCCCCGTACCCCCGTCCGCCGCCACCGGGCCGCTTTCCGCCGCGCTCATGCCCGCTCCCCTCCCGCGCCGCCCCCCAGCGGAAGCCGCGCCACCACCCGGAAGCCGCCGTCCGGCCGGGGCCCGGCCTCGATGCTGCCACCGCGCTCCGCGGCCCGCTCCCGCATTCCGGCCAGTCCGCTGCCGCTGCCGCCCGGATTACCGCCCGTGGGCGGGCCGTCGTCGTCGATCGTCAGCTCCAGGGCGCCGGGAGGGCGGGCCAGACGGACCCGCGCCGTGCGGGAACCGGAGTGCCGCACCACGTTGGTCAGGGCCTCCTGCACGATCCGGAAGGCGGCCAGGTCCGTTCCCGGTGACAGGCCGCGGCCGTCGGCCTCGCCCTCCAGGGAGACGGTGAGCCCCGCGGCGGCGGCCTGGGCGAGGAGTTCGGGGAGCCGGCCGAGCCCCGGAGCGGGCGCACGGGGCGCCGCACCCGGCGCGCGCAAGGTGCCGAGCACCTGACGGACCTCGCCCAGCGCCTCCTTGCTGGCCTCCTTGATGGTGCGCAGGGCGGTACGGGCCTGCTCCGGATCGGCATCCAGCAGCGCCAGCCCCACCCCGGCCTGCACGTTGATCACCGAGATGCTGTGGGCCAGTACGTCGTGCAGCTCGCGGGCGATCCGCAGCCGCTCCTCGTCCGCCCGGCGCCGCTCGGCCAGCGCCCGTTCGGCCCGGTCGCGGGCCCGCTGCTCCCGGCGCACGCGCACCACCTCGGACCCCGCGAGCACCGCGAGGCCCCACGCGATGACCGGCCCCTCGCCCGCCCAGGACGCGGGCCCGTCCCCGGAGGGCGGCAGCCACCGGTAGAGCCAGTGGGCGATGGCCAGGTGTCCCGCCCAGAGCAGCCCGACGGAGGTCCACGCGGCGTACCGGTGCCCCGCGGCAACGGCGAACAGGCAGGCGACGGCCACGCCGAAGAAGACCGGGCCGTACGGGTACCCGGCCGCCAGGTAGCCGAGGGTGACGGCGCAGACGCCGCCCACGACGGCCACCGGGTACCGGCGGGCCAGGAGGAGCAGCAGCGGGCCGAGCAGCAGCAGGGCGCGGCCGGCCCAGCCCAGCGGTTGCCGGCCGGGCTGCAGGTGCTCGGCCCAGCCGGTGCCCGCCTGGGCGACCACGGCGACGACCAGCGCGGCCCGCCACGGGGGCCCGTCGGCGCCGGTCCGACGCCGCGTGCGCCCGGGCCCGTACTCCCGCCGCTCGCGCTCCCGTTCTTGTGCCCGCCGCTCCGCCATGCGGCCACGCTAGTCGGCCGGGGGCGGCTCGTCGTCCGCCGGACGGCGCGTGCGGACGTACTCCCCGCGGAGTACGGCGGGGACGCACGGGCGCGGGTGGCCACGGGGTCGCGGCATCCGGAGGGGCCTCCGCGGGCGAAGTGCGGGGCAAGGGACGCGCGGGTTCGGAAGGGAGGTCCCATGACCGGGTGGAGGATCGCCCCCGACGCCGGGCGGGCCCGGGAGGCACGGTGCGGGCATCTCGACGGGCTCCCCGTGGCCGGGCCCGTCGCCGGCCCGCGGGGGTGCGGGCAGTGCCTCGCCGAGGGTGGGAAGTGGGTCCACCTGCGCAGGTGCCTGCTCTGCGGGCACACCGGCTGCTGCGACAGCTCGCCGGGTGCCCACGCGTGGGAGCATGCCGAAAGCACCGGGCACGCGGTGGCCCGTTCGGCCGAGCCGGGCGAGCGGTGGGCGTGGTGCTACGCGGACGAGCTGTTCCTCGTACCGGATCCGCCGCGGCAAGGGGCGGACGGAGGGGCGCACAAGCGGTGAGCTGATCGCCGGCCGGCCGCTGGGGCTGGGCGCCGCGCTTAGCCGGCACCGGCCCGTCGGCGCGGTCGCCCGTACGCCCCCGGAGCGGCTGCACGGCCTCCCCTCCGGGGGCGCCTCAATCGCCGGCGGGGCTGGATGTGGGACGGCCCGCTGCTACTCGAACCGGCTGGGGTCACCCGCGCCGCGCCGGACGATCTCGGCCTCGCCGCTGGAGAAGTCGATGACCGTGGTCGGCTGCGTCCCGCACTCGCCCGAGTCCACGACGATGTCGAGCACGTGGTCGAGGCGGTCCTTGATCTCCCAGCCCTGCGTCATCGGCTCGGGCTCGTCGGGCAGGAGCAGCGTGCTCGACAGCAGCGGTTCGCCGAGCTCGGCGAGCAGCGCCTGGGTGACGACGTGGTCGGGGATGCGCACGCCGACGGTCTTCTTCTTGGGGTGCTGGAGCTGGCGCGGCACCTCCCTCGTGGCGGGGAGGATGAAGGTGTAGCTGCCGGGGGTGGCCGCCTTGATCGCGCGGAAGACGTCGTTGTCGACGTGGACGAACTGACCCAGCTGCGCGAAGTTCTGGCACACGAGGGTGAAGTGGTGACGGTCGTCGAGCTGCCGGATCGAACGGATCCGGCTGACGCCGTCATGGTTGCCCAGCTGGCAGCCCAACGCGTAACAGGAGTCCGTGGGGTACGCGACGAGCGAGCCCGCACGGATGCTGTCGGCGACGCTGCCGATCGTGCGCTGCTGGGGGTTTTCGGGGTGCACATCGAAATACTTCGCCATCCGCCGAGCGTACGTGATCAGGAGACCCCGTTACCCGGTGCGCGTGCCGGACCGTTCGTTCGGGTATCGCCACTGGTTCGGGGGCGGTCGGTAAATCGAACATGTCTTCGGGTGGCGCGGTAGGCTGGAACCATGCACGACCTCCACGGACTCCAGGGGTCCCTCTTCGACCAGGGTGACGAGGCGGTGCTCGGGCCGCTCCGCGGGCTGCGGCGCACCGGGCTCGGGGCCGGGGCCTGGGCCGATCACCTGCCGGGCTGGCTGACCGGGGCCGACGCGCTGTTCGAGCGGCTGGCGGCCGAGGTGCCGTGGAAGGCCGAGCGGCGGCAGATGTACGACCGCGAGGTGGAGGTGCCCCGGCTGCTCGCCTTCTACGGCGCCGGCGAGGCGCTGCCCGACCCCGTGCTGGAGGCCGCCCGGGACGAGCTGACCCGGTACTACGCCCCCGAGCTGGGCGAACCCTTCGTCACCGCCGGGCTCTGCCTCTACCGGGACGGCCGCGACAGCGTCGCCTGGCACGGGGACCGCAACGGGCGGTCCGCCACCGAGGACACCATGGTCGCGATCGTCTCCGTCGGCGACCCGCGCGACCTCGCCATCCGCCCGCGCGGCGGCGGCCCCACCCTGCTGCGGCTCCCGCTCGGGCACGGCGACCTCGTCGTGATGGGCGGCTCCTGCCAGCGCACCATGGAGCACGCGATCCCGAAGACCGCGCGCGCCGTGGGCCCCCGGATCAGCATCCAGTTCCGTACCCGCGGGGTGCGGTGAGGGGCCCGTACGCAGCGGTCGTACGAGCCTCCTCACCGCATGGCGCCGCCCGCCGCCCGCCGTCCGGGCGTCAGGTGATGAGGATGGAGGGCGCCGGGAGGTCGCGGTGGAAGGTCAGCCGCTCCCAGGTGGGATAGGCGAGGTCGGTGACCGTGAGCAGCCGGCCGGTGGTGTCGTGCAGCGTCCGGCGTACGGACAGGCCGCAGACCGGGGAGCCGGGGGCCGGGGCGGTCGGCGGCAGGAGCGCCGGTGCGGCGGCCGCCGGAGGCGTGGTGCGGGTCATGGTGATCGTCTCGGCGGTCCTGGCCGTCGCCGCGGCGTGTTCCAGCCACCGGTGCAGGGGCCGCAGGTCCTCGTCGCCGACCGTCGCCGCGCGGTCGCGGTAGTCCGCCAGTTCGGGGGTCCCGGCCACCACGGCCGGACAGAAGTAGGTCACGGCCTGGTGCAGGATCTCCCCGGCGGGGCCGAGGGCGCGGTGGTGGTGGACCAGGGTGCGTTCGCCGCCGCGCAGTGAGAGCAGGGCGGCGAGCGAGGGCGCCACGGTGACGTGGGTCAGCCAGTTCCGGGTGCGGGGGGCGGTGGACGGCCGCCGCTGCTCGCGGGTGCTCGGCGGGCCGGTCAGGACGGAGCGGGTGCCGCGGCGGCCGGTCACGATGAGGCCGTCCTCGCGCAGGTGCTGGAGGGCGGCCCGGACGGTCTGCCGGTTGACCTGGTAGCGGGCGGCCAGGACGCGCTCGGAGGGCAGCGTGGCACCGGGGGTGCGGGCGGTGCGCTCCAGTTCCTGCCGCAGCGCTGCCGCGATCCGCTGGTACTTGGGCATGACGGCGGGGCCGTCACCCCGCGAAGGGGAGGGCATGGCTTCTCCTCGGACGGGTGGTCAAGGACTGCGCGGTCTGCTCGACCAACGTAGCAGTGGTCTATACCTTTCGGTGGGTAAGTGTCCGGCAACCGAACGGGTTTGGCCGGATCGGATCCCCGGCCCGAGGGTGGGGGATAGCGTGCTCCTGTTCTCCGACGTACGGGAGGTGCGGGAGTGGTGCCGGACGGATCCTCGGACGCGGCGCCGGAGTTCGCCGCCTTCTACCGCGCGCGGACCCCACGGCTGGTCGCGCTCCTGCTCGCGCAGGGCGCCGCTCCGGGAGACGCGGCGCGCCTCGCCCAGGACGCCATGGCCGCCGCCCGGGAGTGGGTGGCCGCCGACGCGCCCGCGGCCCGGCCGGCGACCGGCGCCGATGACGTGGCGCGTCCGGCCCGGGGACGCGGGGAACCCCGGGACCGCGGCCGGGAGTTGTCCGCCTGGACGGACCGGGTCGCGCTCGGCCGGCTGGAGCGCTGCGGGGCGCTCGCCAACAACCGGTCCGATGCGGCGGATCCGGCCGGTCCGCCGCCCGCCCCCGGCCCGCCGCTCGCTCCCGGCTCGCCGCCCGCCGCCGGTCCGCTCCTCGCCGCAGGCTCCCTCCTCGGCCCCGGTCCGCTGCTGCCCGCTGGGGCGTGGGAGGCGTCCGCGTCCGGCGCGTGGCGGGACGTCGCCGGGCGGCTGGCCGGGCTGGAGCCGCGGCGGCGCCGGATCGTCGCGCTCACCATGGCCGGATATCCACCGGGCGAGATCGGCTACGAACTGCTCCTGCCGACGGCCAAGGTGCACCGGACGCTGCGCTCCGTCGGGCGGCTGCTGGGCGCGCCCACCGAGGAGGCGCTCACCGCCCGGCTCACCGCGACGCTGCACGAACTGGCCTCCGTACTCGACGGCGCACTGGACCTGGACGCGGGATCCGCCCGGCTCGACGCGGGATCCGCCCGGGCCTTCCCGGGGGCCTGGGGCATCGACCCGGGTTTCCCGGTCCCGCCCTGCGCCGCACCCTCCCCGCCCGCCCCGGCCCTGGCGCCCCGCCCCGGCCCCGAGGCGCCGCTGCGCACCTACGCCGCCGGCCTGGCCCCGAGCGACGACCCGGCCGCGCCGAGCGGGCACGTCCCCGCGGCCGAGCTCGCCGCCGTGCGCCTCGGCGCCCTGTTCGCCTTCCACGCCGACCGGTTCCGCAAGGACGCCGAGGCGTCGTGGTACCGGGACTCCGGCGTCGACTTCCCGGCGGACGACGCCCGCGGGTACGCCGTCGCGCTGACCCGGGACATCAGCCGGGCGAGCGCCGTCTTCACCGCCGTCGGCGCCCCGGGCGAGGAAGCCGCGCGCCGGGCGGGCCACCTCGCGTCGTGGCTGGACGACGACCAGCTGTCACCGGTCGAGACGTCCTACGAGGGCATCGATCTGGCCCTCGCGCTGGGCCGGTTCCGGGTCCGCGCCCTGGGCCACGCCCTGCGCGCGGTGTCCCCGACCGGACCGGACGGCGAGGAGGGCCTGTACCGGGCGCTGGCGCTGTCCGAGCTGCCCGCCCGCCAGTCGGTCGAACGGCTGATCCGCCTCGGCGCCGACCTGTCCCGCGCCGAATCGACGCTGCCCGACGGGTACTACGTCGACATGACCCGCGACTTCGCCTCCGACGAAGCCCTCAACCGCGACCTGATCCACGGCGTGGACGCCGTCGAGCACGCCCTCGCCGGCCGTCCCGCGTCCTGAACACCCGCGCCCATTAGGGTGGTCGGCATGCCACAGAACGAGGGAACCGCACCGGACGCAGCGGCGGAGACGACCGGCCCGGGCCCGAAGCGGAGCACCGCCGTCCCCGACGGCGTGGACACCGCGCGGGTCGTGTACGGATGCATGGCGCTCGGCGGCGGCTGGGGCACCGAACCGTACGGCCCCGCGGACATCGACGAGGCGGAGGCGGTGATCGAAGCGGCCCTGGAGAGCGGGATCAGCATCTTCGACCACGCCGACATCTACCGGCACGGGAAGGCGGAAGCCGTCTTCGGCGAGGTGCTGGCCCGCACGCCCGGGCTGCGCGCCCGCGTCACCCTCCAGACCAAATGCGGCATCCGGCTGGCCGACGGCGACCGGCCCGGCCGCTACGACCTGCGCGGTACGGCCATCCGCCGACGGGTGGAGGAGAGCCTCGGCCGGCTGCGCACCGACGTGCTGGACGTACTGCTCCTGCACCGCCCCGACCCCCTGGCCGATCCGCGGGAGGTCGCCGCGGCGCTCACCTCGCTCCGGCGCGAGGGGCTCGTCCGCGACGTCGGCGTCTCCAACATGAACGCCGCCCAGATCGCCGCCCTCCAGGCCCACCTCGACTTCCCCCTGGCCGTCAACCAGCTGGAGATGAGCCTGGAGCGGCGCGACTGGGTGGAGGACGGTGTCCTCGTCAACACCCCCGCCGCCGCGCTGAACGGATTCCCCACCGGAACACTCGAATACTGCGCGGCCCACGGCGTCCGGCTCCAGGCGTGGGGCCCGCTGGCCCAGGGCCGGTTCACCGGGCGGGAGGAGACCGCGCAGGAGCGCGCCACGGCGCGCCTCCTGCGCTCCCTCGCCGAGGCGAAGGGCACCACACCGGAGACCGTGCTGCTGTGGTGGCTGCAACGCCACCCGGCCCGGATCGCCCCCGTCGTGGGCACCGGCCGACCGGAGCGGATCCGCGCCTGCGCCGACGCCGCGCGCCGGGACCCCGACCTCACCCACGACGAGTGGTACGACCTGTGGCTCACCGCCCGCGGTGCGCCGCTGCCGTAACGCGCCGTCCGGGGCGCCGCCGCGGGCCCGCGGATCGAGGCGGCCCGGTGGTCACGGCGAGGTCTGCGCGGCGGTGAGTCCGCTCTCGCCGCCCCAGGTGAAGGTGAGGCCGGCCGCGCGGGCCGCGTGTTCGAGCTGGCTCTGCAGGACGCTCATGGCGATGCCGGCCGCCTGCAGGCCGTCCACGCCGTGGATCTCGTAGACCATCGAGTCGTCCAGGCCCTCGATCCGGCAGGGGCAGATCCAGTCCCCGTCCGGGTCGCCCTCCGGGTGCGGCGTCCCGAGCTGGAGCGAGACGGTGAAGGGCGCGCCGCTCGCAGGCGCCGCCTCGAGCGTGCGGTACGCGATGACGGGACCGAGGGTGTCGCTGTCGGGCATGGTCGCTCCTGTGATCCTCCTCCGGGCCGTCGGCTCGCGGAGCCCGGAGGTATGTCTGGAGATGCTCGGGGGAGGCAGGAGGGCCGCGGCCCCCCTGCCGAGGACCGTACTCCAGAAAAGCGGAATACCTGGTTCCCCAAGCCGGGCCTGTCGCCAACGTCCCACGTCAGACGGCACGCACGGGCGGCCCGGCGGGCCACGCTGCCCCCGCCGGGGCGGTGGGGCGCAATACGGTTGCCCCGCCCGGGGTCCGCTGACAGAGTTCCGCCATGCCCGCCTTCTCCGCGCCCGACGCCACCACGCTGTCCTACCGCGTCCGCGGCGACGGTCCGCCGCTGCTCTGCCTGCCCGGCGGCCCGATGCAGGATTCCGTGTACCTCGGCGACCTCGGCGGGCTGAGCGCGCACCGGCGGCTGATCATCACGGATCTGCGCGGCACCGGCCGGTCGGCGCGGCCGGTGGACGACGGCACCTACCGCTGCGACCGGCTCGTCGACGACGTCGAAGCCCTGCGCGAACACCTCGGCCTGGACCGGGTCGATCTCCTCGGGCACTCGGCGGGCGCGAGCCTGGCGGTGCTGTACGCCGCGCGCCATCCGCAGCGCGTCGCCAGCCTCGCCCTGATCACCCCGAGCGTGCTGGCCGTCGGCGTCGAGGTCACCGCCGACGACCGGCTGGGGACGGCGCTGCCGCGCAAGGACGAGCCGTGGTTCCCCGAGGCGTTCGCCGCCCTGGAAGCGATCATCGCCGGCCGGGCGACGGCAGACGCCTTCGAAGCCATCGCGCCGTTCTGGTACGGCCGGTGGGACGAGGCGGCCCGCGCGCACCATCGCGCGGAGGAGGGCCAGCGCAACGCCGCGGCCGCGGCCGTCTTCGCCGCCGAGGGAGCCTTCGACCCCGGGGCCACGCGCGCCGCGCTCGCCCGGCTCGCAGCGCCCGTGCTCGTGCTCGCCGGTGAGCACGACCTGAACTCGCCCCCCGCGGCGATGGCCCGCGTGGCCGCCCTGTTCCCCGACGCCCGGCTCGTGGTCCAGCCCGGCGCGGGGCACTTTCCGTGGCTCGACGACGCCGGGATGTTCGTGGCGGCGACCGCCGCGTTCCCGGGATGACCGGGGCCCCCGGCCGCGGTGGGATGCCGGGGCCGGGGGCGGGACGGGGGCACGGGCGTACGGTCCCTAGAAGTAGACGTTCCAGGTGACGGCGACCGAGGACGACCTGCCCGCGCCGTCGGTCACGGTCAGGGTGCTGCGGCCGAAGCCCCAGGTGGTGGGGGAGCCGGTGATGACGCCGGTGGCGGGGTTGACGCTCAGCCCCGCGGGCAGACCGGTCGCCCTGAAGGCGTACGGCGCCGTGCCGCCGGAGGCCTGGAGGGCGAGGCTGACCGGCCGGCCGATGCGGGCGACCTGGCTGCCCGGGTCGCGCAGGACGGGGGCGGTTCCGGTGCCGGTGGTGACCGTCCAGGTGAAGGAGGCCGAACCGGCCTTGCCCGCCCGGTCGGTGGCGCTCACCGTCACCGTGGACGTGCCCGGCGCCGTCGGTGTGCCGGTGACGGTCCCGGTGGCCGGGGCGATGGCGAGTCCGGCGGGGAAGCCGGAGGCGCTCCAGGTGTAGGGGGCGGTGCCGCCCTCCGCGCTGTTGCGCAGCTCGACCGGGGCGCCGACGACCCCGCTCTGCGCGGACACGGCGGCGACGGTGACGGCCCCGGGCTGCGGGTTCGAGGTGACCAGGCCGGCGCCGAACCGGGTGAGCGCCTCGTTCACGGGCTGGAAGATGGTGAACTTCTCCCCGCTGCCCGAAGTGCAGGTGGCGCTGCCGCCGCCGGAGTGCAGGCCGACCGCCTTGCCGCCGCTCGCGGTGACGTAGGAGCCGCCCGAGTCGCCTCCGGCAGAACAGGCGCTGGAGTAGGACAGGCCGTCGATGACGACGTTGCCGTAGTCGACGCTCTGGTCGACCTTGGTGACCTCGCCGCAGCGCAGCCCGGTCGTCTGCCCGGACCGGCATATCGCGGTGCCGACGACGGCGTCCGCCGAGCCGGTGACGGTGACGTCGCCCTGGCCCCACCCGGCGACGGTGGGCACGACGTTCCAGCCGGCCTGGTCGACGTCGACGATGCCCATGTCCCCCTCCCGGGCGTTGACGCTGCCCGTGCCGTTCCGGTTGGAGGTGCCGACGCGGGTGCCGTCCTTGCCGTAGGCGGGCTGGTCGGCGTCGTTGGTGCAGTGCCCCGCGGTGAGGAACGCCTTGGCCCCGCCGCTGGTGCGGGTGACGGGGAAGCCGATGGAACAGGGGCTCTCCGTACCGGGGATCCACTTCTCGCCGCCGACCACGTCTGCCTGCTGGCGCGGGCTCTCGTCGCTCTCGACGACCTCCACGACCGGCCCCAGGCCGGTGAGGCGGGCGAGGAAGGCGTCGGTGGACGCGTCGGCTTCGGCGCGGTTCACGGTGACGGCGACGCGGTCGTGCCGGGCGTCCGGCCCCCAGGAGACCACCCCGGGCACGCCCGCGCCGACGGTACGGGTCACCGCGCGGGCGGCGGCGTCCAGTTCGGCGCGGCCGTGGCGCACCTCCCGGGCGACGGCTCCGGCCGCGCGCACCGCCGCGGCGTCGGCGGGGCCGGTGACGGCGGCGTTGAGGAGCCCCGTCGCCGGGTCGAACCACAGCCCGGCGACGCGGTCACCGACCCGGCCCCGGACGAGGGTCGCCGCCCGCGCGGCGGCCGCCTCGTCCCTGACGCGGTCGCGGACCTGGGCGGCGGTGAGGTGGAGATCGCGCCGCATCGCCTCCAGCACCAGCGGCGAGACGGTGGCGGTGGCCGCGGGATCCGGATCGGGAGCGGCGGCGGGCACGGCGCCGACGGCGAGGGCCGCCGGCCCGCCGAGGAGCGCGGCGGCCGCGACGACCACCGTGACGGCGGCGCGCAGGTACGTGGTGGGCACAGGACGCATGGGGTTCCCTTCATGGGGGGCGTGCCGGGACGCTGCCGCGGCACGGAACCCGAACCGCGTGCAGAGCCGCCGGCCCGAGTCCTGGGGATGGCCAACAGCGTTGCGCGGCAAGGCGGTTGCGAGCATCCGAGGAATCCCTTGCGCCCGCCGGGGATGGGCCCGAGGCCAGGCGCCGTCCCTCCGGCCCCGCGCCCCGACCGGCTGCCGGTCAGGGTTGACCGCACGGTGTGACACCGGTTGCGCTGCGCACGGCGGCGAAGACGGACGGGTGCCCGGGGTGGTCCGGCCGGGCGCGGGCCACCGGACGTGCCGTGCGGAGCGGTTCGACGCGGGCGGTGGCGCGGTCGGTCGCCCGTGGGCGGTCGGGGCACGGGAGGCGGCGTTCCGCGGACCGCCGGCCCAGCCGCGCGTGGCGGTTCGACGCGGGCGGGTTGCGTTGGTGCGGCCGGACGGGGGAGGGAGCCCTCCGCGGGATACCGGCTGTGCTGCGCGCGGCGGTCGGGCGCGGGTGATGGTTCGACGGTCGCCGGGGGCGGTCCGGCCGGGCGGGGGGACTGACTGTGCCGCGCATGACGATCGGACTCGGGCGGGCGGCGTGGAAGCCGTCAGGGTGGCCGGGGGACGCGATATACGGGCCCTGCGGTGCGTGGCGGTCGGGCGCGGACGGTGTCGTGGCGCTCGCCCGTGGTGGGCCGGGACGGGGGAGCCTGCGTTCCGCAGGGCACCGGCCGTGCTGTGCGCGGTGGTCGACGCGCGAGAGGGCGGGCCCGGTGCCGGTGCTGCGGCCGACCGGGGAGGCTGCGTTCCGCAGGGTGCCGGTCCTGCGGTGCGTGGCGGTCCGACGCGGGCGGTGGCGCGGCGGTCGCCCGTGGGGGGCCGGGCCGCGGGAGGCGGCGCTCTGCGGGACACCGATTGCGCTGTGCGCGCCGGTCGGACGCGGGCGGGTGCTGGTGGTGCGGTCGGCCGGGAGAGGCACTCCGTCAGACGGGGGCCGTGCCGCGCGTGGTGATGGGCGTGGGCCGGCGGCGGGGGAGCCGCCACGGACCTCCGGTCGGACGGGGGTCGCGGTTCCGGGGGGACACCGGCCGCACCGAGCCCGCCGCGTGGGGGTGGACGGTCAGGCGGGAGCCTGGCGGTGGTCGTCCGGCGCCGTCACGCAGGGCGCCGCGCGCGGGGGCGGGGCACCAGGGGAAACCCTTGATCCCCGGCGGCGGCGTCGCGGGCGTTGTGGTCGCCGCGGCGGCGTTCTAGCGTGCCCACTCGGGAGGTTCGACGTGGACGGCGACAGCGACAGCTATGGCGGCCGGGGCGGGGACGGCGCCACCGCCGGGCCCGTCGAGCGGGCCGTGCACGGGCTGCGGGGCGGTGGGCGGGTCGTGGTGGCGGGGCCCTGGGGGGCGGGCCGGACCACCGTTCTCGACGGGGTCCTGCGGGCGCTGCCCGGGTCCGCCGCGCGGCGCGCGCTGCGCATCACCACCGCCGCCGGGGACCGGGAACAGCCCTTCGGGGCGCTCGCCCAGATGCTGTCCGCCCGCCCCGCGGCCGAGCTGGACGCGCTTCCCCCGCCGCAAGCACGGCTCCTGGAAAGGCTGTTGCGGCGCGGGACCGACGCCCGCCCCCTCACCGACGAGGACCGGCTCCCCGTCCGCCTCGCCCTGACCGCGCTGCTCGCCGGTCACGACCACCTGCTCACCGTCGACGGCGCCCAGTGGCTCGACCCCGCCAGCGCCGACGCCCTCGCCTACGCCCTGCGGACGCTGCCCCCGCCCCGCCTTCTCGCGATCGCCACCGAGCGTACGCAGGGCCGGGCCCAGGCCGCCGCCGCCCTGCTCGGCGGCCACCCGCTCCAGGTGGACCTGGCCCCGCTCGACGCCGAGGAGTGCGCCGCGCTGCTCGCCGCGCACGGCCTGCCCACCCGGTGGGCCGCGCCTCTGCAACGGCGCTGCGGGGGACACCGGTTGCTGACCATCCTGGCCTGTGACGCGCTCGCCCGGCTCCCGCCCCCGGCGCCGCACTGCCCGCCGGCAGCGCCGCAGGCGGACGCCGCCGCCGAGGTCTGGCTGCGCGAGACGCTCGGCCCGGCGGCCCGCCGCACCCTCATGCTGGCCGCCCTGACCCGCCACCCCACCCCGGCCCTGCTGCGGCGGGCCGGCGCCCCCGGCGCCGAGGAGCACCTCGCCCAGGCCGTCGAGGCCGGGGTACTGCTCCCCGGCCCGGCGCACCGCGTCCGGTTCGCCGGTACGGCGCTCGCCCGGGCCGCCGCCCGCGCCCAGGACCGGCGCGCCCGCGCCCGCGCGCACCGCACGCTCGCGCTGGCGGTGGGCGACCCCGTCCAGGAGGCCCGGCACCGGGCCCTGGCCCAGGACCACCCGGACCAGCGCCTGGCGCAGGACACGGAGCGGGCCGCGGACACCGCCCGCGACGCGGGGGAGCGGGCCCTGGCCGCCGAACTCTTCCTCCTCGCCGCCGACATCACCCCGCCGGACCGGCCCGGTCCGCGGATCCGGCGCCTCACCGCCGCGGCCGGGGAAGCCGCGGCCGCGGGGGCCACGGACCTAGCCCGGCAGGCGGCCGACGCCGTCATCGCCGCCCGGGCCGAACCGGTCCACCAGGTCACCGCGCTGCTCGCGCTCGTCGACTCCCACGGCCAGGCGCTTTCCGGCGTCGACCCGCTGCTGGCCCGCTGCCGGGAGATGGCCGCGGGTCTCCCGGACCTCCAAGCCGCCGTCGAACTGCGGGCGGCCATCGTGGCCAACATCGCCCACGGCGCCCCGGACCGGGCCCTGCGCGCGGCGGCGCGCGCCGCCGAGCTCGCCCGGGCCGGCGGCCACCGCCCTCTGGAAGCGGCCGCGTTGACGATGCGCGCCCGGATGGAGCGCGTGCTGGGCACGGACGACGCCCCGGGGACACTGGCCCGGGCCCTCGCCCTGGGCGTGCCCGCCCAGCAGTCGGGCATCCGCAACAGCGCCCAGTACCTCGCCGCCCGGCACGCCGTCTTCGACGACCGGCTCCCCGAGGCGCGGAACCGGCTGACCGGACTCCTCGCACTCGCGGAGCACGAGGGCGACGCGGAGGACCTGGTCGACATCTGGCGCAGCCTCGCCGAGGTCGACACCCGCCTCGGAGCCTGCGGCCCGGCGCTCGCGTGGGCCGAACGGGCGGTACGCCTGTCCGGCACCGCGGCGCTGTCGATGGGCCCGGCCTGGTACACGGCCGCCCTGACGCAGTGCGCCGCCGGGACGTTCACGGCCGCCCTGCGCACCGCCGCCTGCGGCGCCCGCGCCTCCCGGGAGGAGGGCGACGGGCTCTACGTCGCGCGCAACCTCTGGATCACGGGCGCGGCGCAGCTCCACACCGGGGACATCGCGCACGCCGCGGCGACCTTCGCGGCCGTCGCCGAAGCGGAGGCGGGCGGCCCGTCGGCGGAGCCCAGCATGTTCCGGTGGCAGCCCGACGCGATCGAGGCCTTCACCCGCGCCGGACTGCTGCCCCGCGCCCGGCAGCTGCTGGAGCGCACCCAGGCCGTACTGGGCCCGCCCGGCACCGGCTCCGGGACGGCGGCCGCCCTGACCCGGGCCCGCGGCATCCTCCTGGCCCGTGCTCCCGGCCGTACGGACGCCGACGCGGCCACCGACTGCCTGCGTCGCGCCGCCGCGGGCTTCGACCGCCTGGGCCTGCCGCTGGAAGCGGCCCGCACCCTGGTCGCACTGGGCCGGGTCGAACGGTCCCGGCGCCGCCAGGCCGCCGCCCGTACCGCCTGGGAGACCGCCCTCGCCGTCTTCGAGGAGAGCGGCGCCCGGCCCTGGCAGGAGATCACCCGCGAACTCCTGGACCGGGCGCACGGGAACCCGGCCCGCGCGGCACCGGGGCGTGCTCCCCGCCAGGCCGCCCCCGCGGCCCGCGCTCCGGCCGGCGCCGGACTGACGGAGTCCGAGGCCCGCCTCGCCGACCTCGTCCGCCGGGGCGCCTCCAACCAGGACGCCGCCCGGTACCTGTTCCTCTCGGTCAAGACCGTCGAGGGCATGCTCAGCCGCATCTACCGCAAACTCGGCGTCCGTTCCCGCACCCAGCTCGCCGCCGCCCTGACCGGCGACCCGTGACCCGCGACCCCTGACCGGGCATCCCAGGCCCCGGGCACCCGGTCACGAGGTCACGCGGGTGGCGGTGCCGACAACCGCCACCCGCGCACCCGTCCTTCTCACCCGATGGCCGTCGCGGACGCGCCGGCACCGGACCGTTCCCCCGAAAGAGGTGTCCTACGGGCGCGGGGCGGCGGGCCCCATCGACGCTCCGCCGATCCCGGCGGCCCCGCCGAGCTGCTCCCGCCACCACGACTCCACGTCGTCCGCACTCATCGAGGCCCACGCGGGCGTACGTTCCACCTGCGCCCGGCCCAGCCTGCGGGCCAGAGCGACCATCTCCCGCCCCGCAGGCCCGCGGGCCTCCTCGTACCCGCGCGACAGCCCCTCCCAGGAACCCGCGCCGCCCCAGGCCGCCTCGAAGGCGGCGGCGTCCTGGAGGGCCTTGGCGGCCCCACTGGTGTTGTGCGGCCGCACCACGGTGGCGGCGTCGCCGCCGAGCAGGAGTCGGCCCGCGGTGATCCGGGGTGTCTCCAGGTCGTAGACGGGCTGGACGAAGGTGTTTCCGGGCTCCGTCAGGGAGAGCACCGCGGCCCAGTACGGCGGGAACTCCTCGGCGAGCAACGCCGCGAGCAGGGCGGTCAGTTCGGGGCCCAGCCGCCCCGCCGGGAAACTCGTCGGATCGCCCGCGGGATCGTCGAGCCGCGCGACGCCGGGCGGCGGGGCGGCGTACAGCACCCAGTTCAGCCGGGGGCCGTCCGAGCCAGGGATGCGGTAGACGACACAACTCCCGCCGGGGAAGCAGACGGTGGTGACCGCGTCGTCCCAGGCTCCGGCCGACGGATCCAGGGCCGCCGCCGCGCGTGCGTCGAGATTGCCGCGCCAGCAGACGTACCCCGCGTAGTGCGGGCGGGACGCGGGGCAGACCGTACGGCGCACGACCGAGCGGTAGCCGTCGGCGCCCACGGCCAGCTCGAAGCGTTCGGCCCCGCCGCGCCCCAGGCGCACCTCGGCCCGCTCACCGGCCCGGACGACCCCCGTGACCGTCTCGCCCTGCCGGTAGTCCACCGAGCCGGGCAGCGTGTCCCGCAGCCCGCGCCAGAGCAGCCCCCAGTGGTAGGAGTGGAAGGGGAACGGCTGCTCCCAGAGCACCCGCCCGCCGGGGTCCGCCCCCGTGCCGCCCGGTGTCTGGCGGACCACCCAGCGGCGGCGCACCAGCCGGTGCCGGGCGATGCCCGCGGGCAGCGCGCCGGTGGCCGTCAGCTCGGCGGCCCGTCCGTCGTGGACGCACAGGCCGAGCCCGCGGTCCTGGAGCCGCCCCAGGGTCCGCTCCAGCACCACCACCCGGCCCGCGCCCGCCCGGGCGGCCGCCGCGGCGAACGCACAGCCCGCGATGCTCCCGCCGATGACCGCGATCGCGGCGCCGCCTCGCATGTCCGCTCCTTCCAGTCCGTCCAGCTCGTCCAGTTCGTCCAGCCGTTCCGGGAACAGGGCCGGTTCAGGCGTGCAGGACGCCCGTGCCCAGCAGGCCGAACAGCAGCACCCCGACGGCGATGCGGTAGGCCACGAAGGCGTTGAACGAGTGCTTGGCGACGAACTTCAGCAGCCAGGCGATGGAGGCGTAGGCGACCGCGAAGGAGACCAGCGTGCCGACCACGAGCGGCGCGGCGCTCACCCCGGCGCCGACCGCGTCCTTCAGCTCGTACAGCCCCGCGCCGGTGAGGGCCGGAATGCCCAGGAAGAAGGACAGGCGCGTGGCGGCGACCCGCTCCAAGTCCAGGATCAGGCCGGTGGACATGGTCGCCCCCGACCGGGAGAAGCCGGGGAAGAGCAGGGCGAGGATCTGCGAGGAACCCACGAGCATCGCGTCCTTCAGCGAGGTGTCGTCCTCCCCGCGCTTGTGCCGGCCCGTCCGGTCGGCCGCCCACATCAGGCCGCTGCCGACGATCAGCGATCCGGCGACCACCCACAACGAGGCGAGCGGGCCCTCGATCAGCGGCTTGGCGGCCAGTCCGACGACCACGATGGGGACGGTCGCGTAGATGACCCACCAGGCGAACTTGTAGTCGTGGTGGTAGCGCTCCTGCGGATCGCGCAGGCCCCGGCCCCACGCGGAGACGATCCGCACGATGTCCTTGAAGAAGTACACGAGCACCGCGGCGATGGCGCCCACCTGGATGACGGCCGTGAACGCGACCACGCTCTTGTCGTCGACGGGGATCCCCATCAGGCCTTCCGTGATCTTCAGGTGCCCCGTCGAGGAGACCGGGAGGAACTCCGTCACCCCCTCCACCACGCCCAGGACCACGGCCTGACCGATGCTGATCGCGCTCACGTACATCATCCTCGCGGTGTCGTCGCGGGGCCGACCGCCTCAGCAGCCGCCGCAGTTGTAGTACAGGACGTCCCAGTGACTGCCTTCGTCGGCATAGATGTTGCCCGATCCGGACTTCCACTGGGGCGCGCCGTCGCCCCGCAGACCGATGTACGAGAACGTGTTCTTGACGTAGTTCGTGATGCAAGTGCCCTTGGACACGTCGATCTTGTACCCGTTCCAGTGCGAGTAGGTGCCGCTGGCGTGGCCGGTCTCCGTCCCGCCCGTGATGGTGAGGGAGCAGCCGCTGGCGCCCTTCAGCACCTGCGCGGCCTGGGCCGTCGCGAGGTTCAGCTGTTCGAAGGACGTGCACGTCGGGTTGGAGCGGTCGGAGCAGTTGCCGGAGGACGACCAGGCGATGCCGGCCTGGCGGAACATCGACGTCGCCGTCGCATGACTGATCTTGGTGGGGGCGGCCGCGGCCGGGGTGGCCGAGGTGAGCACGCCGAAGCCGGGGCCGGCGAGGGCTCCGGAGACGAGGACGAGCACGCTGAGCAGGGGGCGGACGCGCACGGTGGTTCCTCCGGTTCGGTACGGGGACGGGAGGCGATGCGGGTGCTGTGCCGGTGCGGTACTGCGCTGTGCCGTGCGCTGTGATGGTGCCCGAGGCGCCGCTCCCGCGCCAGGGTGCGGGCCGCCTCAGGCCGTCCCGCGTGTCGGTCGCGGCCCCGCGGGCGGCGGTCCGTGCATGGTGGCCGGGCGGCGCCCGCCGGTCCGGCGGGGCCGGGACGTTCGCCCACGAGCGAGGAGGAGCCATGAAGGCCACAGAGGTACTGGCCGACGCGTTCGGACGCATCCGGGAAGTGGTCCACGAGAGCGTCGAAGGGCTCTCGGCCGACGAACTGGCCGCGCGCCTCGACCCGGAGGCGAACTCGATCGCCTGGCTGGTGTGGCACCTGACCCGGGTCCAGGACGACCACGTGGCGGAGGTCGCGGGGCGGGAGCAGGTGTGGACCGCCGAGGGCTGGGCGGACCGTTTCGCCCTGCCGCTGCCCGCCGACGCGACCGGATACGGTCACACCGCCCGGCAGGTCGCCGACGTCCGGGTCGACTCGGACGCGCTGCTGCTGGGGTACTTCGACGCCGTGCACGAGCGGACCCTCGCGTACCTGCGCGGCCTCGCCGCCGGTGACCTGGAGCGGGTGGTGGACGAGCGCTGGGACCCCCCGGTCACCCTCGGGACCCGGCTGGTCAGCGTGCTGAGCGACGACCTCCAGCACGCCGGTCAGGCCGCCTTCGTACGGGGCGCCCTGCGGCGCGGCTAGCAGGGCCGCAGGGCCCGACCCGCGGTGCGGGTGCCTGCGGGTCCGCTGATAGAACTGGCCCTTGACACACGGTTCGTCGCTCAGGGCGGCAGGAGAGGGAGTTTCCGATGGACGTACAGCACTTCGAGCGGATCACCGCGTTCATCGAGGCGCGCCTGACCCCGCTCTTCGCCGCGGAGGCGGGCAGCGAGGGCGGGTTCGGGATGGACGACACCTCCCGGGCGCTGCGCGCGCTGCGCAACGCCGTCCTGGAGGCGTCCGCCGTCAAGGGGCTCCTGGAGCGGCGCCCGACCGCCGAACCGGCGGTGGCCCGGGTCATCGACCAGTCGGTCGAGCACCACTGGGACGTGCTGCGCGGGGTGGCCCGCCAGTGGGAGGACCACCCCGACTTCGTGCGGGAGTTCAAGCGCCACGCGTGGGAGCTCGACGCGGCCCCCGCCGCCGCGCCCGCGGCGGGCTGACCGGCGCCGGGCCGGGAACGGACGGCCCGGCGGCGGGTCAGTCGTTCCGCGCGGCGTCCGCGTCCGCCGCGTCCGCCGCCCGGTCGGCGTCGTCCAGCGTCTGCCGCAGCCCGGCCCGCTGGGCGTCGTCGGCCGGGCCGGCGGACCGCTCCGCCGCCGGACGGGCGCTCGTACCGGGCGCGCACCCGGTGACCAGCAGCGCCGCCGCCGTCGCCAGGACGGCGAGTGCGGCGGTGGCGCGGCGGCGCACGCTCACTTGGCGCCCTGGGCCGCGCACCAGGTGCCGACGGACTTCAGGTCCGCCTGGCGCTTCTGGAGGGTGGGCAGCAGGGCCTTGCGGGCGGTGAGCCGGTCGTTGAGGTAGGTGTAGACCTCGGTGTGCCCCGCGGTCTTGGCGTTGGCGACGCGCTGCTCCAGCCGCGCCACCGAGCCGGACACCGTCGCGTCGCCGCCGAGGCGGGTGACCGCGCCGTCGACGCGCGCCTTGGTCTTGGGCAGCCGCTTGCAGATCTCCTTGGCGCCGTCGCCCTTCGGCGCGGACGCGTGCTTCCCGCCCTCCTTCTTCGCGTCGGCCGGGGCGGGAGCGGCCGAGTCGGCCTGCGCGGGGGCGACGGAGAGCAGTGCTCCGGCCAGCGCCAGGGCGCCGATCGCGGCAGCGGTCCTGTGCTGCGTGTGCATGGTCGTATCTCCTCGGGTGCGAAGCGGGTGTACGGGCAGGACGCTAGACACCGTCCTTGTGGTTTCTTTGTGAGATCCAGTCGCGCCGTGCGGGCAGCGGCGTGGCCGTCGTGCCGTCGGCGGCCGGGAGCGGCAGCCGCACCTCGGCGCGGGCGCCCGCGCCGCCCGGCGCGGCTCCGATGGCCACCGTGCCCCCGTGCAGCGCCGCCTGCTGGGCGACCAACGTCAGCCCGAGCCCCGACCCGGGACTGCCGGGCCGGTGGTGGAAGCCCCGGAAGACCGCCTCGCGCTCCTCCGGCGCGACGCCCGGCCCGGCGTCGTCCACGGTCAGCACCGCGTACGGGCCCTCGGCGCGCAGGGCCACCTCGATCCGCGGCGGCTCGTCCGGCAGGTGACCGTGGACCACCGCGTTGCCCAGCAGGTTGGCGAGCAGGATCATCAGCCCGGCGTCCCAGCCGAAGACCCGCAGCTCCGCCGGGAGCACGGTGCTCACCCGGGCATCGGGATGGCGCCGGGTGACCTCGCCGACCGCGGTGTCCACCAGCTCGGCCAGGTCCAGCGGAGCGAAGGCCGACACCTCCACCAGATCCCCGCGGGCGAGCATCCGCAGCGCCGTGAGCAGGTCGAGCAGCCGGGCGTGGTCGCTCTGGAGGTCCCGGACCACTTCGGCCCGTTCGCCGGGGGAGAGACCGGGATGCGCGGCGAGCACGTCCAGGTCGGTCCGCATGCTCATCAGGGGCGTGCGCAGTTCGTGCGAGGCGGCGGAGGAGAACGAGCGCGCGGTCTCCAGCGCCTGCGTCGTGCGCATCGCCTGCTCCTCGTACCGGGCGAGCAACTGGCCGATGGCCGAGGACAGTTCGTCCACCTCGGCGATGTTGACGGGAGCCGTGGCGAAGGCCGCCGCGCCCGCCCCCGGGTCGAGCGCGGCAGCCCGGCGGCTCAGGCTCCGGACGGAAGCGGTGGCGCGACCGGCGAGGGCGCGGGCGAGCAGCCCCGCGACCGGGGCCGAGAGCAGGGCCACGAGCAGCACCCGCCCGCGCACCGCGGTCAGCTGCGGGTCGGTGGCCGAGGCCGGGGCGGACAGCCAGAGCGTCCCCGGGGCGGCCCCGCCCACCGGGACCGCCAGGACCCGCCAGGCACGGCCCTGGGACCGTACGGTGACCGGCCCGCCCGGCCGCCCCCCGTCGGCGGCGCCGTCCGCGGCGGGCAGCCGGGCCGCGTCGGCGGGCCGCGGACCGCCCGCCAGGACGTCGGCGCCGTCCGCGGACCGGACCAGGATGCCCGCGTCGAGGACGGTGTCGAGCACCTTGCGGTGCTGGTTCTGCTCCACCTTGGGCCGCCCCTTGCGATCGGCCGCGAGCAGCACCCGTACGTCGGGGAGCGCGGCGGTGGCCAGCTCCCGCAGCCGGGTGTCCTGCTGGCGGTGCAGGTCCCGGCTGACCAGCCCGAGGACCAGCAGGCCCGCGGCGAGCACCAGCAGCGGTACGACCACGGTCACCGAGAGCGCGATCCGGGTGGCGAGCTTCACGGACGGTCCTCCCCGGGCACGCGCAGCACGAAGCCGACCCCGCGCACCGTGTGGATCAGGCGCGGGCGGCCGCCCTCCTCCAGCTTGCGGCGCAGGTAGCTGACGAAGGTGTCGACCGCGTCGGTGCGCACCTCGAAGTCGTAGCCCCAGACCCGGTCCAGCAGCTGGTCCCGGGTCAGGACGATCCCGGCGTTGCGGACCAGCTGGACGAGCAGCTCGAACTCCCTGCGGGTGAGGTGGACCTCGGCCCCGTCCCGGTGCACCCGCCGGGTGGCCTGGTCGACCACCAGCGGCCCCGCGCGCAGCACCTCCGAGGGGATCCGCCGCGGACGGCGCCGCAGGATGGCGCGCAGCCGCAGCACCAGCTCCTCCAGCGCGAACGGCTTGACGAGGTAGTCGTCGGCGCCGGCCTGGAGCCCGGCGACCCGGTCCGCCAGCTCGTCGAGGGCGGAGAGCATCAGGACGGGGGTCGCGTCCCCGCGCTCCCGCAGGCGCCGGCAGACCTCGGTCCCGGTCAGGCCGGGCATGGACACGTCCAGCACGAGGACGTCGGGGGACCGTGCGCCGAACAGGTCCAGGGCGGCGCTCCCGTCCTCGGCCAGCAGCACGGTGAAGCCGCTCAGCCGCAGCCCCCGCTCCAGCGAGCGGCGGATGGCGGCGTCGTCGTCCGCCACCAGCACCACGCCCGCGCCTCCCGTCGCCCGGTCCTCGTCCCCGGTCACCGCGACCTCCTCGCCGGCCTCCGTGCGAGGCCGGGCCGACCCTCTCACGGACCCGGGGCGGCCCGGCACCCGGGGGCGGGGAAACGCCCGGGCACGCCGCTGCCCCCGGGTGGGTCCCGGGGGCAGCGGTGGTGTGCAGCGGCGGCCGCGCGGTCACGGCCGCGCGGTCAGGGCTGGAGGGTGATCGAGTTGATGGGCGAGAGGTCCTTGATCATCCAGGTGCCCGCCAGCAGGTAGCCCTGACAGCCGGTGCCGTTGTACCCCGTGCAGGTGCGCATGGTCGCGCCGCCGGTCTGGTTGTTGGCGATGTAGTGGTTGCCGTACTGGTTGGAGAGGTTGTGCGCCCCGTAGCTGTAGTACGTCAGGCTCGGGCGGTCATTGTTCCAGCCCGCGTCCTGCGGGTAGATGCAGACCGCGCCGGACGGGCAACCGTGCCACGTGTCGGCGACCGCGGCCGAGGCGGTGGGGGCGACCGAGGCGGCCAGCCCCAGCGCCAGCGTGCCGGAGGCGGCCAGGAGGGCGAACTTCTTGCGTACGTTCACGGTGAACTCCTGTGAGGTGTGCGGAAGGTGCGGGATGCTCCGGTGGGGGACCGGGTCACGGACAGGTCGGTACGCCGTCCAGCCAGGCCGGCCCCTGGATGTAGATGTTGGTGATCCACGCCTTGTGGTCCGGCAGGTACGACCAGGCGTCGTTGTGGTAGCCCTCGGCGTCCACCCACTGGGCGTGCTTCTGGCAGCCGATGCGGACCCGGGTGGGGCCGGCGAACTTGACGGCCCGCGGGCTCGTCGTCGACGGCTCCGTGTGCGTCCACACGTCCGTGCCCCAGGTGGAGAAGGTGGCGCCGTCGCCCGCCGGGGCCGCGATGCGCACCGCGCCGTTGTAGTCCCCGCCGGGCGCCAGGTCGCTGACCATCACGCGGGTGCCGGACTGCTTGGCCTGCACCATCTTCCCGGCGCCGAGGTAGAGGGCGATGTGGTGGATGCTGTTGTCGCCGCCCCACGCCAGCAGGTCACCGGGCAGCAGCGCTCCCGTGCCCTGTGACGCGGGGATGCGGGCGGTGACGCGCGGCGAGTGGTACTGGCTGTTGGCGTTGCCCGCCAGGATGTCCTGCCCGGTCGCCTCGGCGTAGGCGTAGCGGACCAGGCCCGAGCAGTCGAACCCCCGCCGCTCCGGGTCGTGTTCGCTGGCCGGGTCGGTGGGGTCGACCTGACCGTAGGTGGGGCCCGGCTGCGGCCCGTGGCCACCGCCCCAGCTGTACCAGACGCCGATCTGGGTACAGGCGGCCCGGACCGCGGCCTCCGCCGCGGCCGAGGCCCCCGTCGCGAGGACCCCGCAGGCGGCTTCGGCCTGCGTGGGGCGGGCCGACACCGCCGATGCCGATGCCGATGCCGCGGGCGCCGCCGCGGCGGGCTGGGTGATCGCCCCGGCGGCGCAGACCGCCAGGATGCCCGCGATGACCGCGGACCGCTTCGCTCTGGAAAGGATGGTGCGCATGATGCTGTTCCCCCGTTCGTGGTGCCGCCGCGGCCGCCCTGACACCGGGTCGGGTGAGCGGCTGCGGTGCTCCGAGACTGGTCCGCGGACGGGGCCGCTGTCGAGGCGCCACGCGTCGCCCGTGCAGGTGGGAAACGGGAAACCCCCGGGAAACGCCCCCCGGAGGGCGCTCGGAACCCTGCGTGGGGCCCGGCGTGCGGCCCGGCGTTGAGCCCGGCCCGGGCGCGGGCGGCCCCGGTGTCCGGCGCCGGGTCAGCGCCGGGCCGGGCAGACCCGGTGGTACGGCTCGTCCGGCAGCAGCCGGGCCCACCGCGCGCTCCCGGTGTCGCCCACCAGCCGGCACACCTCGGCCGCGCGCCGGGTGACGTCCGTGTCCCACAGCCGGACGGTCCCGTCGTTGCTGCTGCTCGCCAGCGTGCCGGGGAGGACCGGGTCGAAGGCGACCCCCCACACGGGACCGGTGTGCCCGCTCAGGGTGGCGATCTGCCGGCCCCGCACGGGGTCCCACAGCTTCACGGTTTGGTCGCTGCCGCTGCTCGCCAGGACCGCGCCGTCCGGGCTGAACGCCACCGACCGCACCGAGCCGTTGTGCCCCGCGAGGGTCCCGGCCGCCGCCCGCCGGGCCACGTCCCACAGGCGCACGGTGCCGTCGTTGCCGCCGCTGGCCAGCGTGCGCCCGTCCGGCGCGAACGCGATCCCGCGCACCGACCCGGTGTGGCCGCGCAGCACGGCGCGCTCCGGGTGACCGGGATCCCGCGCGTCCCACAGCCGCACGGTCAGGTCGTCGCTGCCGGTGGCGAGCGTCCGCCCGTCCGGACTGAAGGCGACGGCGTTGACGAAGTCCTGGTGGCCTTCGACGACGGTCTCGCGCCGCCGGGTGCCCACGTCCCACAGCGCCACCGTCCGGTCGGCGCTGGCCGAGGCCAGTTCCCGGCCGTCCGGGGCGAAGGCGAGCGCGAAGACGGACCCGCGGTGCCCGGTGAGCCGCGCGTACGGTTTCCCGGTCGCCGTTTCCCACAGCCGGACCGTGCGGTCCGCTCCCGCCGAGGCCAGCAGCCGCCCGTCGGGGGAGAACACCACGGCGAAGACGGAACCGTCGTGTCCCGTCAGCGTGTTGACGAGCCGGTGGCGGGCGGGGTCCCAGATCCGCACCGTGCCGTCCGCCTGGGCCGCGGCCAGCAGCCGGCCGTCGGGGGAGAAGGCCGACTGCCACGACTCGGCGAACGGCCGTGCGGCCAGCGCGGAGCGGCCCGGGTCCCACAGGACCACGGACTGGTCGAACCCTCCGGTGGCCAGCTGCTCCCCGGGCCCGGCGGCGACGGCCTGCACGTAGTCGGTGTGCCCCGACAGGGTGGCGACCACCTTGCGGGCCACGGGATCCCACAGCTTCACCGTGCCGTCGCCGCTCGCGCTGACCACCGTGTCACCCGCGCGGGTGAAGGCCACCCCGTTCACGTCGTCCCCGTGCCCCGTCAGGACGGCGCGCACCGTGCCCTGCGGCAGGTCCCACAGGCGGACGGTGCGGTCGGCGCCGCCGGAGACCAGCGTGCGGCCGTCCGGGCTGAAGGCGACCCCGAGCACCTGGTCGGTGTGGTCGGCGAGGACCGCTGTCTGCCGCTCCTCGCCCGTGCTCCACAGCCGTACCGTCCGGTCCGCGCCCGCCGAGGCGACGGTGGCGCCGTCCGGGCTGAAGGCGACGCCCATGACCGTGTCCTCGTGCCCGGTCAAGGCGGTACGGGGGCTGCCGTCGGGCAGGTTCCACAGCCGGACGGTGTGGTCCACACCGCCGCTGGCCAGCGTCGTGCCGTCCGGGCTGAACGCCACCGAGCGCACCGACCCGCGGTGCCCCGTCAGCGTGGCCGAGATCCGGTGCGCGGCCGCGTCCCACAGCCGCACCGTGCCGTCCGCGCTGCCCGTCGCCAGCCGGAGCCCGTCGGGACCGAAGGCGACCGAGGTCACCGCGCCCGTGTGCCCCCGCAGCGTGGCGACCGGTGCGCGCGTCGCGGCGTCCCACAGCCGGACGGTGGTGTCCGAACTGGCCGAGGCGACGACCTTGCCGTCGGGGCTGAAGGCGACGGAGTTGACCGGCCCGCCGTGCCCGCCGAGGCGCCCCGCGAAGTACTGCGCCTGCGTGCTCAGCAGCGCGCCCCGCGCCTGGGGGGTCCGGGCCGTACCGTAGGCGCCCGCCGCGAGCAGCATCGACGCCTCGGGCTGGCCGGCCGCGAGCAGGCCGGAGCGCACCGCCATGGCCTGGGACTGCGCGGTGCGCTGCTGCTCCACCGCCTGGGCGCGCTGCTGGAGGGCCAGCAACCCCGTGGTCAGGGCCACCGCGAGCAACCCGGCCAGGGTCAGGACCATCGCCCGGCGGATCCGGCCCTGCCGCCGCAGTGCCCGGTCCCCCCGCTCCTCCTCGGCCTCGCAGGCGGCCACGAACTCCCGCTCCTCCGGCCCGAGCGAGCGGTCGGCGGCCCGCTCCAGCCACTCGCGTACGCCCGCCAGCCGCGTCCCCCGGTACAGCAGGCTCGGGTCGCGCCCGGCCGCCACCCACTCGGACCCCGCCTCGGAGAGCTGCTGGCGCATCAGCAGCGAGGCCCGGTCCCGCTCGGTCCACTCGCGCAGCCGGGGCCAGGCGTGCAGCAGCGCCTCGTGCGTGATCTCCACGCTCTCGCCGCCCGCCGTCACCAGGCGGGCCTCGATGAACGCGTCGAGGGCCCGCCCGCCGGCTCCCGGATCCGGCAACTGGCGCAGCAGCCGCTCGCGCTCCATCGGTCTGCGGGTCTGGGCGGCGCCGTCGGCGATGTGCACCAGGCGGACCAGCAGCTCCCGTGCCATCCGCCGCTCGGCCGGATCGAGGAGGCCGAAGACGGATTCGGCGGTGCGGGCGACCGCTCCGCGGATGCCGCCCGTCCGCTCGTAGCCCGCGACCGTGAGGGTCGTTCCGGCGCGCTGCTGCCAGGTGATGAGCAGGGTGTGGGCCAGCAGCGGCAGCGAACCGGCGTCGGCCGTCGAGCCGTCGCCGAGGTCGCGCAGCAGCAGTTCGACCAGGCCGCCTTCCAGGACGAGGCCCGCCCGGGCAGCCGGGCCGGTGATGGCCTCGCGCAGCTGGGCGCCGGACATCGGGCCGAGGGCGAACAGCCCGTGGGTGAACACCTCGACGAGTTCCGGATGGTCGAGGCAGTGCCCGCAGAAATCGGCGCGGATCCCGATCACCACGGCCGTCGCGGGGGCTTCGGGGCCCGCGCCGTCCGCCCCGTCCGGGCCTGCGCCGGCTTCCGGCGGTCCCGCCGCTGCCGCCGGCCCCGCGAGCGCGTGCAGCACCCGGACGAAGTCCCGCCGCTCCCGCTCGTCCTCGCAGAGGGTGAAGACCTCCTCGAACTGGTCGACCACGACCACCAGTGCGCGCCGGCCCCGGGACCCGGCCGCCGCGTCGAGCAGCCGCTCCGGCCGCTGCGCCAGCTCTTCGGGCGTGATCCCGGCCGCCGCCGTCCCCAGTACCTCGGCGGCGCAGCGCAGCAGTTCCTTGAGCGGACGGGCGCCCGGCGTGCACATCACCACGGGCCACTCGCCCGCCCCCGTCACGGGCAGCACCCCGCGCCGTAACGCCGGCAGCAGGCCCGCCCGCAGCAGCGAGGACTTCCCCGCCCCCGAGGGCGCCACCACCGCCACCGCCCCGCGCCCGGCGCGGCCGGCGAGGCGGGCCGCCAGCTCCGCCGTGTCCCCGTCGCGCCCGAAGAACCACTGCGCGTCCTGGGGCCCGTACGCGGCGAGCCCCCGGTACGGGCACACCGCGGCGGATCCCCGCTCCGGCCCGCCGCCGTCCGCGCGGCCGGCTTCCGTACGGGCCGTCTCCGTGCGCGCGGCGGTGCCCGCCGCCGGACGCTGGGCCGGGACGAGCCGGGCCAGTTCGCCCCCGGCGTCGAGCGCCTCGTCGCAGCGGCGGGCGAGGTCGGAGGTGGGCGGCTTGCCGCCGTTCTCGATCTTGCTCAGGTAGCCCTTGCTGTAGTGCACCGAGCGGGCAAGAGCCGACAGCGACATCTTGCGCAGCTGGCGCATGCGCCGCAGCTCGGTCGCGAATCCACCGGTCGTCTCCTCGTCCTTCGACACGGGGCGTACTTTCCCGCACGGGCCGGGCGTACGCCTCACGCGGAGGACTTCTCTCCGGTTGCGCGCCCGCGTCCGCGCGGACCCCCGGACGGCGCCCGGCCGGGGCGGGCGCCAACGCTCTTCCTAGGCGTACGGATTGAAGGGGATCGGCGGCTTGGCGGCGTTCAGGGCATCGGCGAAGCGACCGTCGGTGATCTTGATGGTGGCCGAGCCGAAGTCGGCGTTCATCAGCTTGTCCCGCAGGCCGGCCGGATAGCCGTTCCAGCCGACCAGGCGCGGGAAGAACCAGCCGCCGGTGTGGTTCTCCGGCGGCTCGTCGTTGCCGTTGGCCAGCCGGAAGAAGTGCGTCGAGACACCGTCCTTGTGGTAGACGGCCTTGGGGTGGGTCCCGTCGAAGCGCACCTCGGATCGCGGGTACCACTTCCAGCCACTGTGCTGCGAAGTCGACACGTACTGCACCTGGTTGTCCTTGATCCAGACGACGACGTGCTCGAAGTCGTGGCGGTGGCCGATGGCCGCCGGGCCCAGGGTGGCCTGGTCCTTCTCGAAGTAGCTCGCGTACATGACCGCGCACCAGCCGTTGTCGCACTTCGCGCGCGCGTAGGTGTTCGAGTCCCGCAGCTGGGCGTAGTCCCGGCAGTGCCCGTTCACGTCGCCGCCCGGCTTGAGGCCGGGGTTCAGCCGTCCGTCGGCGCCGATGGCGGCGGTCGCGTAACAGCCGTCCCTGTCGTAGTCGTAGGCGGGGGAGAACGTCTGTTCCAGACCGTCCGCCCGCTGCGGCAGCGAGGGCAGCACCTCGGCGCCCGCGACGGCGGGCAGCGCCATCACCAGCGCGGCCGCGACCGCGGCGGCGGACCAGAACCGGCGCGTCCCGCCCCGGCGTACGGGCGGCACGGCGGACGGCGGCGAAGTGCGCACATCAACTCCTCGGCGTCGGTGCCCCCGACCGACCGGGGGTACCGGCATTCTGCTGCGCCGCCCCGGCGAACACGAGCCCTGCGCACGGCTGTTCCCGAGATCCTCGATATCCGGCGTATGCCCGTCGCGCCGCGTCCGTTCGGTGTTTACTTCCGTTGCGCCGACGCGGGCGACGCGACCAGCTGGGGGGCGGGGGCAATGGCGAACGCAACGACGGAACCGGGCCACGCGCAGGGGGCCGAGGCCTTTCTGCGGCACATGATCTGGCGGTACCCGCAGCAGCGGCAGCCCGTCGTGGCCCTGCTGGGACCACGGCAGTCGGGCAAGTCCACCCTGCTGTCCGCCCTGTCCCAGGGCTGCGGTTCGACGGTGGTGCACGCCCATCTCGACTTCCACGAGAACCCGGTGGACCCGGTCTCCGCCGCCGCCCTGGCCGCCTTCCAGATGATGCGCGGCTGGGACACCCTGCGCCGCAGCCCCGTCTTCCACCGCTTCGCGCTCGGCCTGCTCGCCCTCAACGAGAACCTGGAGAACGACCGCACCCGCGCCACCGACCAGATCAGGGGTCTGATCCAGGCCTACACGCGGGGCACCCGGCCCGGCCGCTTCGCCACCCGCGTGGAGGACGCCGCGGTCACCACGATGGACGTCGTCGCCACCGGCGCGCTCAGCCCCCTGGTGTCCGGCACCGGCCGCGAGGTGGTCGCCGCGGTCCGGGACCAGGCCCGGCCCGTCATCGGCTCGCTGCTCCAGAGCGCCGCCCGCTGGGGTCTGCGCGACGCCCTGCGCTGGCACGTCGGCATTCCGGAGGCGGAGGCCGCCGGATCCGTGGACGCCCTCATCAGACTCAGCTCCGCCTCCCGCTCGGCCGCGGTCGGCCCGCTGCTCGCGGCCTTCCTGGCCGACGCCCAGGACCAGGCGGAGCGCCACCCGGCCCTGCGGTCCACCTGCTCCTGCGACGTGCCCGCCCACGAAGCGGCCCGCGGCCGCCACGACCACGCCTGGGTGCTCCTGGTGGACGGCGCGCAGACCCCGGCCGGACGCCGCTTCCTCAGCGCCCTCATCGGCGCGCGCATCCGCAACCGGCAGACCGGCCCCGGCGCTCCCGCCGGAACCGACCCCCTGGTCGTGCTCGCGGCCTGCGGCCAGTGGCAGCCCGAATGGACCACCCGCTGGTGCGAGCCCTGGCGGACCACCCCCCTCGCGGGCACCTCGCAGCGCCGCGTCCCGCGGCTCTCGCGCGCCACCCGCGCCGAGTGGGCCCGCGAGGAGGAACCGGGCGCCGCGGCGGACCCCGACTCGGTCGCCGCCCACTGGTACCCGGTCTGGCTCGACCCGATGACCGAGGACCAGGTCGGGCGGATCACCGACGCCCCGGGATCCCTCGCCCCACCGCTGGCCGCCTCCGTCGCCCACCGGCTCACCGGCGGCCACTGGGGCGCCGTCACCGCCGTACAGGAGCAGCGCGAGGGGACGCCGCCGGACGACGACAGGGCGGCGGCCGCAAGACCCCTGCCCGCCGCCCTCGACAGCGGCGGCAGACCGCTGTGGTCGCGGGCCCTGGAGACCAGCCTGCCCGAAGGGCTCGCGGTCCCCGCCGCACGCTGGACGGCCCCGCCCGCCGTCGTCGTGGCCGCGGCCTACCTCGCGGACGCGCGCACCGCCGACGACCCGTGGGTACCGGCCGAACTCACCGACCTGCCGCACAGTCTGGAACTGCTGCGCCGCCACCTGTGGGTCAGTACGCACGCCCCCATCGCCTCCCGCATCCGTGAGATCGGCTGGGGCCCGGCGGACCGGCCCCCGGCCCTGCACCCCTGGCTGAGCCGCTGCGTCCTGACCGCCCTGTCCGCGGCGCCCGCCGAACCGCCCTCGGGCGGCCCGGCCCGGGGCGTGCGGGACGGGGACGCTGCGGCCGCCGACCCCTGGGACCGGGTGTTCTCCCGGCAGGCCGCCGCGCTCGCCGCGATGTCCGCCGCGCGCGGCCGGCCGGCGGAAGCGGCCGAGGAGCAGCGGCTGTTCTACGAGCTGTGCCTCGGCCGGTTCACCCCGGTCGCCGAAGCACTGGCCGCCCGGTTCGACCGCGACCACCGGGCCTGGGTGCGCCTCCTCGACTACCTCGCGTCGGCGCCCTGCCGACTGGTCCACGCGCACTCCGCGCCCCAGGCGTACGCGCTCCTGCTCTCGGGGATCGAGGAGCGGGCAAGCGATGTCGTGGCGGTGGCCACGGCCAAACTGCTGGCGCTCCTGTGGCTCTACAACGACCCGCTCACCGAGCACAGCCGCGGCTGGGACGCACAGATCGAAGACGGCTTCGACCGGCTCTCGCACAACTCCCGCCTCCTGGACGTCAGTGCGCTCCAGCAAGCGGGCGCGCTCTTCGCCTGACCCCTCCCGGGCCCGCCGCGCGGCGGGCCCGGGCGCAGCACTAGGAGTGTTCATGACCGTAGGTGTCCACAACCCACGACTCGGACGGCTGCGCCGTCATCCCGTGCTGTCGGCGGCCGTCGCCCTCGTCGTCCTCGCCGGACTCGTCCTCGGCGGCAGCTGGGCCTACGAGCGCCTCTTCCCGCCCGCCCTGAGCTGCGGCGCCGGGATGACCGCGGCCGGTTCGCCTCTGGCCTGCGTCGGCGTGAACCTCGACAGCACCGCCTTCGCCAAGGCCGAACCGGCCCGCATGCGCACCCTGGAGGAGACGATCAGGACGGCGAACCAGGCCGTCAAGGGACCCTCCACCAGCGTGGTGCTGATGCTCGACCTCTCACCCGTCGCCGATGTGGACACCCTCACCTACGACTCGCTCTACCCCAACATCGAAGGGGCGGTCGCGGCCGTCTGGCGCGCCAACAACACCGCGGCGTACGGCAGTACGCCCGGCGTCAAGCTGTACCTCGCCAACATGGGCAGCCAGTACGGCTCCTGGAAGGAGGCGGTGGCCCGCGTCGAGAAGCACGCGGAGGCCGAGCACATCTCCGCCGTCGTCGGCCTCGGCCAGAGCACCGAGCAGACCCGTCAGGCCGCCGCCGCGATCTCCGGCCGCCTCCACATCCCGGTCATCGGCTCGACCGTGACCGGCAATTCGATGAACGTCGACCCCGCCGACCCGGCGGGCAAGCGGCTGATCCCCGACATGTTCCGGGTCTCGCCGACCAACACGGACGCGGTGGTCGCCGCCAACCAGTACGTCTCGGGCCTGCGCCCCGCCGCCGCGTCGATCGCGGTCATCGCCGACGCGGTCGCGGGCGACGACTACACCGCCACCCTCGCGGCCGAGGCGAAGGTCCGCTTCGCCGCGCCGAACCGCACGGTCACCGTGCTCCCGTACACCTCGCCCCAGAACCTGACCAGCGGATCCGGCCGAAAGGACTACCTGATCCAGCAGTTCAACCTGATGCACGCGAACCTCTGCCAGGCCGCCCCGGCCGTCGTCTACTTCGCCGGCCGCGGCCGCGACCTCGGCGCGTTCGTGGAGAACTGGGTCCAGGGCACGCCCTGCGGGATCCCGCAGCTGCACATCCTCGCCGGGGACGACGCCTCCGAGGCCATCCGCGACGACGCGGTCCTGAAGGGGGTCGCCTCCGGCCGGGTCACCGTGGCCTACACCGCGCTGGCCAGCCCGGACGAATGGGGCACCGAATGCCCCGGCTCGGACGCGAAGCACAACTACGACCAGTTCTGGGCGGCGTACACCGGACGGCCCGACCCGTGCACCGGCCAGCGGCTCACCACCCAGGGCGACGCGGCGGCCCTCGCGTACGACCCGGCCGACCTCGCCAACGGCCAGGCGATGCTCACCCACGACGCCACGGTCGCCGCGATCAGCGCGGCCCGGCGCGACAGCGCGGGACTGAAGAACCCGGGTCTGGAGACCGGGATCCTGCACCAGTTCTACTGCGCGCAGATGCTGCCGGGCGCCAGCGGATGGCTGTCGTTCGGCGCCGACGGCAACCCCGTCGGCAAACCGGCCCCGGTCGTCCAGATCCAGCCTGACGGCAAGACCAGGACGGTCTCGCTGACCTGGCCGAGCTCCGCGCCCAACCTCAGCCTCCCGCAGCGCGGCGGCACCGGCGCCCCAGGCTGCTGACAGCCGCTGTGATGCACCCGGTGCTGTGAGCGGGTGGCGTTCTCAGGAAGGTGGAACCCGATGGTCCTGCACCGCGTCCGAGCCGGGAACGCGCCGGGGCGACGGGCCGGGGCACGGCCCGGCGCATGGGCGCGCGGAGCGGCCGCCCTGGCGCTGGCCTGCGCCGGGATCGCGGCTTCACCGGCGGCGGCGCACGCCGCGCCGTCGGGAACCACCCTCGGGGCGGGTACCACGCCCGGCTCGGCCGTCTGCAGCGCGGACCCGGCCCCGCACTCCGCCCCGCACACCGCCGCACCGGGCCCCGCCGGAGCGCCGGTGCCCGGCACCCTGGTGTCCCTGGACCGCAGCGACGGCCGGATCGCCCAGTTCCAGCTGTTCCACGACGACGACGCCGCGCCCGGGGGCGGCGCGAGCCTGTGGCACCGGGAGCAGGACGCGCCCGACACCGCCTACGGCCGCTGGCAACGGGCCGAGCCGCGGAGCTCCGCCTCCGGCACGCCCTGCCGCACGACGGCCTCCGCCGAACCGGCGTCGGCCGCGGGCCCGCGACTGTCGGTGGACACGGTCTCCGGCCTCCTGGACGGCGACATCGTCTCCTTCGGGATCACGGGCGGTCCGCCCAAGGATTACGTCTGGGTCAAGCAGTGCGGCCCGTCGGCCTCCGCGCCCAGCTGCGACGACGCCACCGGCCGCCAGTTCCGCGTGTACCCGGACGGTACCCACCCCCTCTCGCCGAAGAAGCTGTACGCCCGGCTCGACACCCCGGCCGGGCCCGTCGACTGCCGTACGGCGCCGGCCGCCGATCCGTGCTCCCTGGCCCTCACCGGCAACGACGGCGCCCTGCTGGCCACCGTCCCCCTGCGCTTCCGCCCGGGCGGCCGGACCGAGGCACCGCCCACCCTGCACGTGGATCCGGACGAGGCCCTGGTGGACGGGCAGAGCGTCCACGTCACGGGCAAGGGCTACGAACCGCGCTACCACGCCCCGGCCATGGAGTGCGCGACCGGTTCCGCCGACACCCTCGGCTGCCGCCCCCGCGCCAGGCCGCCGGCCACCACGGACACGGGCCGCGTCGACGAGGACGTCACGCTGTCGGCGTCCTTCACGAGCATCGACGGCCGCACCGTCGACTGCCGGACCCGCGGCGCCTGCGAACTGGTGGTCTTCGGCACCCGCGTCCGCGGCCCGGAAACGCTGCGCCACCGCCTCGACTTCGCCCGGCCGCCCTCCCGCTGAGCGGGGCCGGGCGTTCCGGATCTTGTCCGGCCATCGGTCTGGCCTCCCCGGGCCCGACGATGCGAGCCTGTGCGTGCCGCTACCACCGAGGGAGTTCACGCATGCCCAGCAGACCGGCCGTCCGTCCCCGCATACGGACGGCGTGGGGGACCGCCCTCGTCCTGACCGCGGTCGCGGCCCTCCTCGGCGTCACGTCCGCTTCCGCCACGGCGACATCGCCCCCGGCGCCCGTCCCCGTCCTGGACTGGGGCCCCTGCGCGGACCCGGGCGATGGCTTCGAGTGCGCGACCGCCCGGGTACCCCTGGACTACCGTGCGCCCACGGGACGTACGGCCGCGCTCGCCGTCACCCGCCACCGCGCTGCCGACCCGGCCCACCGCACCGGCGTCCTGCTGCTGCACCCCGGCGGTCCCGGCAACTCCGGCGTGGACTTCGCCCGCGACAGCTACGACGCGCTGCCCGCCGCGCTCCGCGACGGTTTCGACGTCATCGGGTACGACATGCGCGGCGTGAAGCGCAGCGGGCAGGTGGAGTGCTGGAACGACACCGAGTACGCCGCCGCCGTCGACGCCGCGCGGGGCGTGCCCGGCCCCGGGACCCTGCCCCTCGCGCTCCGGCAGGGCCGCGACTTCGGGCGCGCCTGCGCCGAACGCTCCGGCGACCTGCTCCCGTTCATCGGCACCGCCTCGAACGCCAAGGACATCGACCTGCTGCGCCAGGCCCTCGGCGAGGAGCAGCTCAGCTTCTACGGCCGGTCCTTCGGCAGCTACGTCGGCACCGTCTACGCCGCCCAGTTCCCCCGGCGGGTGCGCGCCATGGTCCTGGACGGGTCCTACGACCCCCGGCACTACGCGGACGTGCCCTACGCCTACGACGCCGGGCAGTTCACCGCCCTGGACGCGGCGGTCGGCCGGTTCCTCGACTGGTGCGCCCAGTCCGCCGCCACCTGCGGCTTCGGCGACGGCGCGCCCCGGCAGGCCTTCGAGCAGCTGCTGCGGGACCTGGACGCCCGCCCCGTCATCACCGCGAGCGGCCGTCCGGCCACCGGCTACACCCTGGCCTACCGGCTGATGTTCAACATCAACGCGGGCAAGGAGATCTGGCCCGCCCTGGGCGAGAGCCTGCGCGCGGCCCAGGAGCACAGGACGACGTGGCTGCTGAACCCGCCGTCACCCGCGTCCTTCGACTTCCTCAACGTCAACATGGCCGTCGAGTGCGCCGACCGCCGCTACCCGACCAGTCCGCTGCTGGCCGGCGCCGTCGTCACCGCCGAGGCCCACGCGGCGCCCCTGCTGGGTCCCCCCGTCGGCCTGGGGCCGCCCACCTACGACCACAACCACGCGCCCACCTGCGCCCAGTGGCCCGCGGAGCGCGCGAGCCGCTTCGAGGGCTCCTACCGGGCGGCGGGCTCGGCCCCGATCCTGGTCGTCGGCAACACCGGGGACCCGGACACCCCGTACCAGGACGCCGTGGCCCTCGCCGGGACGCTGGACAACGGCCGGCTGCTGACCTTCGCCGGTGAGGGACACACCGCGTACAACCGGAGCGCGTGCGCCAGCGCGCTCATCAACGGCTACCTCGCCACGCTGGCCCTGCCCGCCAGCGGGACGGTCTGCGCCGACGAGGCACCGCCGCAACCGCTCGCCCGGAGGGGCGCGTTCAGCGGCGTCGACGAGACGCGCGACGTGATCCCGATGCCGCGCTGAGGGACCGGCGCCGAGCCGGGCCGCGTGCCGGTCCTCTTGAGGGGGACCGGCACTGGGTAGGGTGAACCGGACATGTGGTTCGGCGCTGCGGCGGGTGGGGTTGAGGGTATGGCACGTCAGATGCGGCTGACCGGCGGGATCCTGGCGGTATCGATACTGCTGGCGGTGGCCGGATGCACCCAGCCCGCGGGGGACCGGGGCGCGGGCGACGGCAAGCCCTCGGCTTCGGCGTCGGCGTCCAAGAAGGGGCCGGGGCCGGACGACGGCAAGCCGGTCTCCGGGGACGTCCTGCCGGGCATGGTGACCGTCCAGGTGGCGCGCACGCAGCTGGCCGGGCTCAAGGTCGCTCCCGTGGGCTCCATGTCGGGCTACTCCCGGGACAAGTTCACGCACTGGATCGACCAGGGCAACAAGTGCGACACCCGCGAGACCGTCATCAAGCGGGACGGCAAGGACGTCGCGCAGAGCGCCGACTGCAAGGCCACCTCCGGCACGTGGCACAGCCTCTACGACGGTGTCACCATCACCGACGCGGGCAAGCTCGACATCGACCACATGGTGCCGCTCGCCGCCGCCTGGCGCTCGGGCGCGGCGACCTGGGACTCCCAGCGCCGCAAGGAGTTCGCCAACGACCTCGTGCGACCGCAGCTGATCGCGGTGAGCGCCTCCTCGAACCGGTCCAAGGGCGACCAGACCCCCGACGCCTGGCAGCCCACCGACAAGGGCGCCTGGTGCCAGTACGGCAGGGCCTGGACCACCGTCAAGTCGACGTACGGTCTGACGGTGACCGAGCCGGAGAAGCGGATGATCACGACGATGCTGGACACCTGCGCCACATGACCGATGACATGGCGCAGGGCGCCGAGCAGTGGGTGGACGAAGTCGTCGCGGGACCGGGCGGAGCGATGACCGACGAGGTGGGGGTCATCACGGGGGACCTGACCCTGCGCACCACCGCCGGGCCGGACGGGCGGGCGGTGGTCGAGATCCAGTACACCGGCGCGGAGGAGTGGTACCGGCTCACCGCCGGCCCCCACCGCCTCGAAGGAACGCCCCGCGCGCAGCACCTCGCGGCCCTCGCGCTGGTCCGCGCGGGATACCGGGCGCAGGAGCAGAACGGCGGCTGACCCGCCCTGCCGCCCGTCCCGTCCCGTCCCGTGCGAAGGTTACGCGGGGGACTCGGCCTCCGCGGGCTCCGCGGCCACGCCGATGTCGCCTTCCTCGACGGCTTCCTTGGCCAGCGAGGCGAGGCGGCGGCCGACGACGACCGTCGCCGCGGCCGCGCTCGCGGTGAAGGCGAGGGCCAGCACGGTCGGGCGGTCGAGCTTGTGCGCGCTGAGGTGGTCGAGCGAGTAGCGCCCCGGGCCGGTCAGCCCGAGGGACGCGGCCACGAGCCCGAGGAACGCCGGGTACTCGAACCCGCCGCCCTGGGCGAAGAACCCCGCCGGGGCGTGCACGGAGACGGCGCCCGCCATCGCGCCCGCCGCGGCGGCCCCCGCCGCCGGGGTCGCGAGGCCCAGCGCGAGCAGCGCGCCGCCACCGGCCTCGCCGAGGCCCGCCGCGATGGCGCTGTGCCGCCCCGGGGTGAACCCCATGTGCTCCATCGCGGCGGCCGTGCCCTCGATGCCGCCCCCGCCGAACCAGCCGAAGAGCTTCTGCGCGCCGTGCGCCATGAGCACGCCGCCCGCTCCGAGGCGCAGGGCGAGCAATCCGAGGTCCTTGCGGGCGGTGAAGCTCATGGGATGAGGCCTTTCCATCGGCAGCGGAGTCCAAGGACACCCTCTCGCGAGCGGGCCCGGCGCGCACGCGAAACACCCCCGGGAGAGGGTTCCGGCCACGGATACGGCCGGTGGCGCGGGGCATACGGGGGGTCATGACTGTCGCGAAGACGAGCGTTCTCGTACTGGACTGCGCCGAGCCCGAGGCTCTCGCGCACTTCTACGCCGAGCTGCTGGGCGGCGAGGCCCGGCCCGGAGCCGGGCCCGACATGATCGAGGTGGTGGGCGGCGCCGGGGTCCACCTGGCCGTGTGCCGGGACCGGGGGTACGCGCCGCCGAGCTGGCCGCGTCCGGAGGACTCCCAGCAGGCGCACCTGCGGATCCTGGTGGCTCCCGAGGACATGGACGAAGCGGAGCGGGAGGCCGTGTCGCTCGGCGCGCGCCCGGTGGACGCGGACGCCGAGTCCGGTCCGCGCGAGGCGCGGGTCTTCAGCGACCCGGCCGGCCACTCCTTCACCCTGGCGGCCACGGGCCCCCGGGTGCCGGGCCCGGCGGGCGAGCCACATGCGCTCGCGCCGGGAACGCCGGTGCAGTAGAGCTGGGTTGACGTATTCCGAGGAAGGAAGCCCTTGTCCACCAAGACGCTGCACATCCCCACGCCCGACGGCCGCGCCGACGCCATCGCCGTGTTTCCCGACGACGGCGAGCGGCACCCGGCGGTGCTGCTGTACACGGACGTCTTCGGCGTGCGGCCCGTGCTGGAGGAGAGGGCACGGGAGCTGGCCGGGCACGGCTACTACGTCCTGCTCCCGAACCTCTACTACCGGCACGGGCCGGCGCCGGTGACCGAACTGCCCGCGCACATCTCGGCGGAGGCCCGGCCGGAGATCCTGGCCCGGCTGATGCCCCTGTACACGGCGCACACCGTCGAACGGGCCCTGCGGGACGCGGACGCCTACCTCGACTTCCTCGCCGCGGAGCCCGAGGTGGTTCCGGGGCCGGTCGCCGCGATCGGCTACTGCATGGGGGCGGTGCTGGCGCTGCGGACGGCCGCGGCGCGGCCGGACCGGGTGGCCGCCGTCGCCGGGTTCCACCCCGGCAACCTGGTCACCGACGCGCCGGATAGCCCGCACCTGCTCGCGCCCGCCATCACCGCCGAGGTGCACCTCGGGCATGCCGAGCCCGACATGACGACGGAGGCGCTCGACGCGCTGGACCGGGCGCTGAAGGAGGCGGGGCTCGCCTACACCTCCGAGGTCTACCCCGGCACGGTGCACGGCTTCACGATGCCCGACACCAGCGCCTTCAGCCCCGCCGCCCTGGAACGCCACTGGTCCCGCCTCCTCCCCCTCCTCACCCGAACCCTCCCCCGCCCCGACCACCCCTGACGCAGCGAACCCAGCCCACCCCGCCGAGCGGCCCTCAATCGCCGGGCGGGCTGGGCTGACGCTCCGCGAAGCACCGCCCCGTGCCCCCTGTCGCCTCCGGCGGGCCCTCAATCGCCGGGCGGGCTGGGTTGGTTCCCGGCACGTTCTCCCGCCCGCCGGAGGCAAGCGCCCCCCTCCAGCCCCGCCGACGTTTGAGGCGCCCCCGGAGGGCAAGCCGGGCGGGCCGGGGTGGCGGTCCGCGAAGCGACGCCCTGCGCCCCCGGTCGCCTCCGGCGGGCCCTCAATCGCCGGGCGGGCTGGGCTGGTTCCCGGCAGGCACTCCGGGCCGCCGGAGGCAAGGCCCCTCCAGCCTCGCCGGCGTTTGAGGCGCCCCCGGAGGGCAGGCAGCCCCCGGCCTCCGACGGGCAGGGGCGGCCCGCAGGGCTACGGCATGGGCGGCGTCGGGACAGGGGAACCCTCCAGGGCCAGAGCGGCGAGGAGGACCAGCGAATCGGTCCAGCCGAGCGGCGCCACCGACGCCGGCCTCCCGGCACCGTTGACCGTCTCCGGCAGCTCCCCGAGCCCGTTCCGCTTGGCCAGGACCCAGTCCAGCACCCGGTCGGCCTTGCGCCCCTCACCCGTCCCGGCCCACGCCAGGGCGAAGAACGCGGTGCTCGGGGTCCACGCGTACTGCCCCCAGCTGAAGTCCGGATCGTCACCCGGCAGCAGCCCCCCGTTGGGCAGCAGCAGCGCGCCGTAGGTGGAGTCGAGCGCGGAAGGCAGGTCCGCGGAGGCCGTGTTGAAGGGCGGGGCCATGAAGGCGACGGCGCTGTCCCGGCCGTGCAGCCCGTCACCGGTGCGCGGGTATCCGCCCGGCGCGAAGTGCGTCGCGATGCCGTCGGAGAGCCGCCGCGCGGCGAGCGCCCAGCGCGCCGCGTCACTGTCCCGCCCGGACGCCCGGGCGAGATCGGCGGCGGCGTTCAGCCCGGCGAGCAGGGGCGCGGCCGTACCGATGTTGGGGGTGTCCGTCGGCAGTTCCCAGTAGTCCGGCCCCGCGGGCGGCAGGCCGTCCGCGTCCAGCGAGTCGGCCGCGTAGTCGGCGGCCTTGCGCACCATCGGGTACAGCGCCGCGAGCCGCGCCGCCCGGTCCTTGGCGGGCGCGGCCCGGTACCACTGCCAGGTGGCCCACGGCACCCACCCGTTGCCGTCGAGCTGCCACGGACGCGAGTCGGGCGGCCCCGCGCCGTCGAGGGTGGTGCGGGCCTCCCAGGTACCGTCCGGCCGCTGGGTCGCCTGGTCGTGCCGGAGCATCAGGTACGCCTCGGCGTCATGGCCGGTGGCGGCGAAGGCGGCGGCGGCGAAGCTGCCGTCCCGGGGCCAGGAGTTCTCCCACGCCGGGGACCAGGCCGCCGCGAACGCCCCGTTCGGTCGCAGCAGGGCCCGCATGGACAGCAGGGCGCGCCGGAACGCCGCCTTGCGCGCGGCAGTCGCGCCGGGCACCTTCCCGGCCGCGAGCCACGCGCGGCTCTCGGCGATCTGCCGCAGCGCGCCGGGGTCGTCCGCCGCGGTCACCACCGACGCCGTCCGCCCGGCGGGCAGGTAGCGCCAGCGGCCCGACGGCAGGCGCAGGACGTTGCTGCCCTCGACGTAGCCGGCGCCCACCGCGAAGGACGGCGCGACCGCCTCCGTCGCCTGGCCGTTCGTCAGCAGCCCCGCCGTACGGGCGGCCAGGGCCGAGGCGGGCACGTAGCACACCTCGGTCTCCCCGCAGCGGTCGCCGCCCACCGGGTTGATGTGGAAGGCGAGGCGGGCCGCGTCGGGATGCCAGCCGCCCCAGTAGGGCCGGTCGTAGTTCCAGCTGACCGGTGCCCGCGGGTCGGCGTGCCGGGTTCCGTGCCAGACGACGGGCTTGTTCTCCCGGGTCGTGGCCTGGACGAACAGGTAGTACCGGCCGCCCGCCTCCAGCGGCGCGCCGAGCGGGACCTCGACCCAGCCCGCCCCGGCCCCGCCGAGGGCGGACAGGTTCAGAGTCCGGGTGGCGACCGCGGTGGCCGGGTCGTCCCGTTCGGTCCGTACCTGAACGGTCACCGTGCCGGTGGCGGCGCCGCTGGTGAGGTAGAAGCTCACCCGGTCGAGGCGGGCGGATCCCGCGGTGAACTCCTGCGCCGCCGCGTGGTCCGCGGCCTTGACGCTGAACAGGGCCACGTCGTGCCGGGCCTGGTCCGCCCGCGGGGCGGCGGCGGCTTCGACGGGCGTGGCGGGAACGCTCAACAGGGCTGTCGCCGTCGCCAAAACGGCGGACAGCGTGATGGACGGTGCCATGAGCCTCCCTCGTTCGGTGACGTGCCGTCACCACCGCAGTGCCGCGAGGGAACCGCGGACGCACGTCATGCGCGGATAACGAGGGCCGGGGCGCCGCGTTCCTTCCCCCGGGCACGATCGACCCGTAGGGACCAAGCCCGGGTGAGGGGCCCCTCCAGGATTTGCCTAAAAGCTTTAGGCAAATTCATGATGGGTCAAGGCAATCGAAAGGGGCACCATGGCACGCGTCGGGCTGACCACGGCACGCCTGGTCCGGGCGGGCGCCGACCTGGCGGACGAGGCCGGGTTCGAGCAGGTGACCGTCTCCGCGCTCGCGCGACGGTTCGACGTCAAGGTCGCCAGCCTGTACTCGCACGTCAGGAACTCCCACGACCTCAAGACCGGCATCGCGCTGCTCGCGCTGGAGGAACTCGCCGACGCCGTGTCCGCCGCCCTCGCCGGCCGCGCGGGCAAGGACGCCCTCGCCGCCTTCGCGAACGTCTACCGCGACTACGCGCGACGGCACCCCGGCCGGTACGCGGCCGCGCAGTTCCGGCTCGACCCGGAAGCGGCCGCGGCGAGCGCGGGCGGCCGGCACGCGCAGATGATGCGGGCGATCCTGCGCGGCTACGACCTGGCCGAACCCGACCAGACGCACGCGGTACGACTGTTGGGGAGCGTCTTCCACGGCTACGTCACCCTGGAGCTGTCCGGCGGCTTCAGCCACAGCGCGCCCGACGCCCGCGAGAGCTGGGTGTGGATCATCGACCGGCTCGACGCCCTCCTGCGCACCTGGACCACTTCGCCGCACAGTGGTGGTGCTCCGGCCCCTTCCGACCACCGACCGACAGGCTGACACCATGAACCCCGCGCCCCCCTGGATCACCACGCCCGTCACCGCCGGGCTCGTGCGCGGCGCGATCGACCTGGAACACACCGAGCACGGCCTCCTGCCGCACCGGCTGCCCGCGCGGGCCCGCGCCCAGAACACCGACCCGCAGCTGGCCATGGCGGAGTCCCAGCCCTCCGGCGTCCGCCTGGTCTTCCGCACCCGGGCCACCGCCCTCGAACTGGACACCCTGCCCACCAAGCGGATCTACGTGAACGCCCCGCCGCGCCCCGACGGCGTGTACGACCTGCTCGTCGACGGACGGCTGGCCGGCCGGGCGAGCATCAGCGGCGGAAACACCCTGACCATCGACCTGGCGGCGGGCACCGCCGTGCCCCGCCCCGGCCCCGTCGGCACCCTGCGCTTCACCGGCCTGCCCGACACGGACAAGGACGTGGAGATCTGGCTGCCGCACAACGAGACCACCGAACTCGTGGCCCTGCGCTCCGACGCGCCCGTCGAGCCCGCACCGGAGCGGGGGCGCAGGACCTGGCTGCACCACGGCAGTTCGATCAGCCACGGCTCCGACGCCGCGAGCCCCAGCACCACCTGGCCCGCGCTCGCCGCCGCTCTCGGCGGGGTGGAACTGACCAACCTGGGCCTCGGCGGCAGCGCCCTGCTCGACCCGTTCACCGCCCGCGCGATGCGGGACACCCCCGCCGACGTCATCAGCGTCAAGATCGGGATCAATCTGGTCAACCTCGATCTGATGCGGCTGCGCGCCTTCACGCCCGCGGTCCACGGCTTCCTGGACACCATCCGGGACGGGCACCCCGGTACGCCGCTGCTGGTCGTCTCTCCGATCCTGTGCCCCATTCACGAGGACACGCCCGGGCCCTGCGCACCCGACTTCGCCGCCTTCAAGGCCGGCCGGATGCGGTTCGTGGCCACCGGGGACCCCGCCGAGCGCGCCAACGGGAAGCTGACCCTGGGCGTCATCCGTGAGGAGCTGGCCCGGATCGTGGAGCAGCGGTCGGCCGAGGACCCGCACCTGCACCACCTGGACGGCCGCGACCTCTACGGCGCGGCCGACCACGCCGAACTGCCGCTGCCCGACGAGCTGCACCCGGACGCGGCCACGCACCGCCGCATCGGTGAACGCTTCGCCGAGCGCGTCTTCTCGGTCGGGGGCCCGTTCGCGCAGGCGGTCCGCTAACCGTTCGGGCGGCCGGTGACCCTTCAGGCGGTCCGGCCGCACGAAGGCAGAGGGCCACGCCCTTTTTGTGTAAGTACTACACAGAAATAGGATGGGGCCAAGCGATCAGCGTGCGGACGGAACCGAAGGGTTGGGCATGGCGGCAGGACCGGCAGGACCGGCGGGACCGGAAGAACCGGAGACCGGGCTTCCGGCGAGCCTGGAAACGGCCTGGGGCCTGCGCGAGCGACCCACCAAGGGCCCGCGGCCGGCCCTCACCCTGGACCGGATCGTCGAGGCCGCCATCCACCTCGCCGCCACCGAGGGGATCGAGGCCGTTTCCATGGGCCGGGTGGCCAAGCAGCTCGGCTCCTCGACGATGTCCCTCTACCGCTACGTCACCGCCAAGGACGAGCTGTACATCCTGATGGCGGAGGCGGGCGTCGGCGCACCGCCGCCCGCCACCGTCGACCCGGCCGTCGACTGGCGGGGCGCCATCACGGAATGGGCCTACCAGCAGCGGGCGCGGCTCCGGCAGAAGACCTGGATCCTGCGCATCCCGATCACCGGGCCCCCGGCCACCCCGAACCGGATCGCCTGGATGGAACGCGGTCTGGTCTCGCTCGCGCACAGCGGACTGCGCGATACCGAGAAGCTCTCGGCGCTCTTGCTCATCGGTGGCCTCGTGCGCAACGAGGCCACCGTGACGGCGGACATCACGGACGCCATGGTCAAGGGCGGCATCCCGCCCGACCGGATGCTGGCCCGCTACGTCAACACGCTGACCCTGCTCACCGACGAGCAGCGGCACCCGGCCCTCACCCGGCTCCTCGCCTCGGGGGTCATCGGGCGGTCCAAGGCGCCCGACGCGGAGTTCGCCTTCGGACTCGGACGGATCCTGGACGGCCTCGAAGCGCTCGTCCAGGGGCGGGGCGAAGGGTGACGGGCGGGAAACGCCCGGGAGGGGCGCGGCGCCCGCGCCCGACGGTCATAGCCGTCTCGCTGCTCGCCCTGGTGCTCGCCGGGGGCTTCGCCTTCTCCCGGCATCCCGGCAGCGGCGCACCGCAGTCCTCCCACGGCGCGCCCGCCGTACCGGCCGCCGGGCCGGGGACCTTCACCAGCGCGAAGGCCTCCGGCGCCGTCATCGGGACCGGCGGGCCGCTGCGCCGCTACCGGGTCGAGGTCGAGGACGGCATCGACGTGTCCGCCGTCCAGGCCGCCACGGAGATCCAGGCGATCCTCTCCGACCCGAGGAGCTGGGCCGCACACGGCCAGGGGCGGTTCCAACTGGTGACCGACCAGGCCGACTTCACCATCAAGATCGCGACCCCCAAGACCACCGACCGGCTCTGCGCGTCGGTCGGCAGCACCCGGGGGGAACTGAACTGCGAGGTCGCCGGGGGAGTCGTCGTCAACCTGAAACGCTGGGTGCGGGGCTCCCCGCAGTACGACGGCCCCGCCACCGAGTACCGCCACCTCATCATCAACCACGAGGTGGGGCACATGATCGGCTACCGCAGGCACATGGGCTGCCCGGGGCCCGGCCGCCCGGCGCCCGTGATGATGCAGCAGATCAAGGGCCTGGACGGCTGCGCGTCCAACGCCTGGCCCTACACCGCGAAGGGCACCTTCCTCACGGGCCCCGACGCGCCGTGAACCCGGGGGCGGAGCGCCCCGGTCAGGAGGGTACGCAGACCTCCTTGCCCTTGAGCGTGCCCTGGCCGACCACCTCGATCAGCGGGTACACGCACCCCGCCGCGAGGTACGTCCGCCACGTCTCGGTGCCCGTGTCGGTCCCCGGGACCAGCGGACCGTGCACGTTCTTGCTGAAGTTGGCGCCGCCGCCCGTGGTGTTCTGCCAGCCGAGCCGCACGTGGACGGCGCTCCCGGCCCGCTTCCAGTAGCCGACGCCGATGGTCCCTTGCGCGCCGACCCGTCCGTTGACGTCGATGCACAGGGTGCCGTTGCCGAGGTCGGTGCAGCGCTGGACGTAGGCCTTGACGGAGGCGGGCGCGGCGGCGGGCGCGAGGCGGGGCGGAGGCGACACCGGCGCCGACGCGTGGGCCGTCGTCGCCGTCGCCGTCAGGAGCAGGGCGCCGACCGCGGCCGCGGTGCCGGCCATGGCGAACGCGCGGTGGCGTCCCCGGTGGTGGAGGGCGATGCGCATGCGGGTTCCCTTCGTCGCGGATGTGCACCGGGGAGTGGTGCACGGAACGGTCCGAGCCTGGAACACCCCCGGGACCGCTGTCGATGACGTGGCCGTCTCCTCCCGTGGACCGATCCGGGAAACCCCTGGGAAACCCCCAAGGCGTCCGGGATGCCGTCCCGAAGGCGGAAGTTCACCCCATTCCTCGGTCAACTGCGCTTCCGGGCAGCGTTTTGAAGGCCGCGGGGGCCTTTGGTGCAGCGTCGGGAGTCCAACGGGGCACACATGGGGGGCAAGTGCCCAATTCGTGAGATTCCCGCATACGTTCGCTGCAGAGCGGGTCGCAGAAGCGGCCCGACCGACACAGGAGGTTCCAGGCATGCGACGTACCCTCACCAAGGCCGGCAGTCTCGCGGCGGTCTCGATGGTCGCTCTGGCGCTGGCCGCGCCCGCCGCCCAGGCCGCGGAGCTCGACACCGCGTCCCCGGCGGCCGCGTCGGCGTCCTACTTCGAGTTCACCGACGGCACGGACACCTTCGTCTTCAAGCTCACCGACCGCGCGAAGATCCAGCAGGCGCGCGACATCCTCAACGGTGTGGACACGGAGAACCGCGGCGTGATGGGCCGGGTCGTCAAGTCCCCCGCCACCTACAACCAGCCCTGGAAGTACACGCTGGCTCCCGACTCGGTGAAGTTCTTCGGCATGGCCATGGAGGTCTGTGACGCGAGCATCTCCTACGTCAACACCCACCTGTCGGAGGTCGGCGGCGCGCTCCTGCCCGGCTCGACCTGGTGCCCGTGGCAGTCGAAGCTGACGCGTGAGGTCACCGCGCCGTAAGGCGACCGCCCCGGGCCCTGCCCCTCCGGGCGCCACCCGCTCCGGACGCCCTCCGTGCCCGACGCCGCTCCGGCCGCCGCTTCCCCCCGGCGGCGGGAGCGCGTCGGCAGGGGGCGCCCGTCGGCCAGCGGGTGGCGCCTGGTCCCGTCGGCGGCCCGCAGTAACGTATCTCCTCACCGGATACCGGTGATCCATCACCGGATGCCGGATGCCGGATGCCGGGTGCCGACGCGTGGGCGGCCGGCGGAGGGGGTGCGGGGTGGTGCGGGAACGTGTCGTGGCCGCGGGCGCGGACGGGATGCGGTTCCGGATGCTCGGGCCGATGACCGCCCGCGCGGCCGACGGCGTGCCCCTGGACCTCGGTCCGAACCAGCAGCGCGCGCTCCTCGCCGTCCTGCTGCTGCGCACCGGCCGGACCGCGACCGTCGCCGAGCTGTGCGACGCCCTCTGGGGAGAGCGCGTGCCGCCGCGCGCCGTGGGAACCCTGCGGACGTACGCCTCCCGGCTGCGCGCCCTCTTCGAGCCGGACCGCCCGCCCCGGGCCCCCGCCCGGCTGCTCGTCTACGCCTCCGGCGGCTACGCCCTGCGGCTGTCCCGTCCGGTGCTGGACGTCACCGAGTTCGAACGCGGGCTCGCCGAAGCCGCCCGGCTGCGTGCGACCGGAGCCGTGCGGGAGGCGCACGCCGTCCGCGGCCGTGCCCTCGCCCTCTGGAGGGGCAGCCCGCTGGCCGGGCTGCCGGGCCCCCACGCCGAGGCGCAGCGCGACCGGCTCACCGGGCTGTGGCTGAGCGCGCGGGAGGACCACTTCCACGACGCCCTGGAGCTGCGGCCGGACCGCGACACGGAAGCGGTCCCGGCCCTGCGCGCCTTCGCGGCGGAACACCCGCTGCGCGAGCGGGCCCACGCGCTGCTCATGCGCGCCCTGCACCGCAGCGGCCGCTCCGGCGAAGCGCTGGCCGTGTACGAGAGCGCGCGCGAGACCCTCGGGGCGGAGCTCGGGGTGACCCCCGGACCGGAACTGGCCGCCCTGCACGGTGCGGTACGGCGCCGGACCGGCGGCGCCCCGGGCCTGCGCCGCTCGGGGCCGGTGGCCGCACTCCCTTCCTGGCCGCGCGGGCCCGTACCCGCACCGGTGTCCGGCCGGCCGTCCGGGCCGGACCACCTCCCCGCCGACGGGCCGCACGGCCCCTCCCGCGCGGGGGACCCGCCCCACGGCAGCGGCGGCCTCGGGCACGGTCACGTCCAGGGCCGGGGAATCAGCAAGGGCCAACGCCACACCCCCGGCACCGGACCCGGCGCCCCCGCCGACCCGGCGTCGGCTCCGCCCTTCTTCGGGCGCGCAGCCGAGAGCGCGCTCATCCTCCGGCTCCTCTCCGGCGCCGCGACCGGGGTACCCGTCGTGGTCCTCACCGGAATGCCCGGCATCGGCAAGACGGCCCTCGCCGCCCGGGTGGCCGGGCAGGCGGGGCCGTCCTTCCCGGACGGGGTGCTGCGGGCCGGTCTCGGCGCCGGGGCCGCCGCCCCGCTCGGCGCCCTCCTGCGCGCCCTGGGGGTTCCGGGCACCCAGGTGCCGGACGGCATCGAAGCGCGGGCGGCGCTGTACCGTTCGCTGCTCTCCGGCCGGCGCGTCCTCGTCCTGCTCGACGGGGCACGCATCACCGCGGAGTTGCTGCCGCTGCTGCCGGGCGCGCCGGGATGCGCGGCGCTGGTGACGGCCGCCTCGCGGGGGATCGTCGTACCCGGGGCGCGCCCGGTCGAGGTACCGGAATGGGACGACGCCCCCGCGCTGGAGCTGCTGGCCGCGATCGCGGGGGCGCGACGGATCCACCGGGACCCGGCCGGCGTGCGCGAACTCCTGTACCAGTGTGCGGGGTTGCCGCTGGCCCTGGAGCTGGCCGGGCGGCGGCTGCGCCGCGAGCCGGGCCTGTCGCCCGGCCGGCTGGCGGCTCGCACCGGGACGGGGTTGCTGGTGCGACTGCGGGCGGACGGCCGGGCGGTCGAGGACGGCTTCGGCCGCCGTGCCGCAGGGCTGTCGGCGGCGGCCCTGCGCACCCTGCGGGCCACCGCCACTGCCACCGCCACACCGACCCCGCCGACGTCTCCCGCGAGCAGCGGCCCGCCGGGTGGGTTCGGCCTCGACGACGTGGCCGCGCTGCCGGCCGCCCCACCGTCCGAGACGGCCCGTGCGCTGGAGGAACTCGTCGATTCCTCCCTGCTGGCGCCAGGTTCGGCGGGGTTCTACCGACTCCACCCGCTGGTCCGGGAGTTCGCCCTCCGCGACCTCGGCCCCCACGCGGGGCGGGCGGGTCAGATGTAGCCCCCGCGCAAGGCGTAGGCCACCGCGTGCGCACGGTTGTTGAGCTGGAGCCGGGTCATCAGGCCGTGCAGGATGTTTTTGACGGTCCGTTCGGAATAGGCCAGCTTCTCCGAGATGCTGCGGGTGTCCAGCCCTTCCGCGACGAGGCGCAGGACGTCCGTCTCGCGCGGCGCCAGCCCGAACGGCGTCGCGCCGGCCGTTCCGCAGGCCGCCGCCGTCTCCGAGCGGCGCAGCCGGTTCACCTGCTCCAGCACCCGGCCGATCAGGTCCGGCGGCAGGACGCACTCCCCGCGCGCGGTCTGCCGGATGGCGTCGAACAGCCGCTCCTCGGTGGCCTGGTGCCGCCAGACGATCGAGCGCACGCCGTACTCCACCACCGAGAGCAGCTCCGGTTCGCGCAGTTCACGGGCGACGAGGACCATGCGCTGGGCGCCGCCGCGAAGTACATCGCGCAGTTCGGCCGCCGACGGGTCGTCCATGTGGTCGATCGCCATCACGGCCACGGCGGCGGGGACGGGCGCGCTGCCGCTGCGATGCGGTGGCGAGGGCACGATCTCCACGGCCGGCTGGTGCTGTAAATGACGGACGACTCCGGCCCGGCTGAGCGGGTCGGCGGCGTGGATCGTCACGGTGATGCGGTCGGTCAGTACCGTCATGTGTCTTTCCCTTCCCCCTGCGGTCGTGCGGTGTTGAGGTGTGCGGTGTTGCGGTCCCACGGCGTGGGTCCCGCTCGATACCAGGGTGGCCCAGCCGGATCAACAGCCCGTCGACGATCGATGGGTGCCCGTCCATCGGGCGCCCGCACCGTTCCTCCCGTTCCGCACGCCCTTGGTAGAGTTCCGGCTGGGTGGCACGCGCACGCATATTTTCCCCGTACGTGCGGGAGTTGGAAGAAGAAACATGAGCGGCACGCGGCCCGGACCGTACTTCTCCCTGCTCGGACCGCTTGAGGCGCACCGGGGCGGAACCCCCCTCCCGCTGGGTCCGCCGCAGCAGCGCGCCCTGCTCGCCATGCTCCTGTGCCGGCGCGGCTCGGTGGTGGACCTCGACGAGCTGATCGGCGGCCTGTGGGAGCGGGAGCCGCCGCGTGCGGCCGTCGGCACGGTCAGGTCGTACGTGTACCGGCTCCGGCGCACCCTGGGCGCCGGCTTGGAGACCCAGGGCCGCGGCTACGCCCTCCACCTCGGCCCGGACGCCCTGGACGTCGACCGTTTCGAGGACCTCGTCGCGCGGGGCCGGGACGCGGCCGCCGCCGATGACGCGCCGGCGGGGCGGGACCTGCTGGCGCGGGCGCTGGGGATGTGGCGCGGCACCGCCCTGGCCGGGCTGCCCGGCCCGCAGGCCCGCATCCGGCGCGAGAGCCTCGCCGAGCTGCGGCTGTCGGTCCTGATGGAGCGGATCGAGCTGGACCTCTCGCTCGGGCACCACGCGCGCCTGGTCGCGGAACTGACCGGCCTGTGCCTGGAACATCCCCTCAACGACCGGCTGCGCACCCTGCGCGACACCGTCCTGGAGCGAGGCGGCCGGGGCGCGGAACGACGCCCGCCGCCGGCCGCCCGGCCCGCGGCGCCCACCTCTTTACCCGACCGGCCCCCGCCCGCGCCGCCCGTTCCCGCGCAACTTCCCTACACACCAGGCGATTTCACCGGCCGGGACGACGAAGTCCAGGCGCTGATCGACCGGCTGACGCCGTCGGAGGCGTCCGGGACCGTGGTCATCGCCGCCGTCGGCGGGATCGGCGGGGTCGGCAAGACCACCCTCGCCGTGCACGCGGCCCAGCGGCTGCGGGAACACTTTCCGGACGGTCAGCTGTACGCGAACCTGCGCGGCGTGCGGGAGGACCCGGCCGACCCCGACGCCGTGCTCGCCGCCTTCCTGCGCGCCCTCGGCGTGAGCGGACCGTCGCTGCCCGACGAGCCGGAGGAACGCGCCGCCCTCTACCGGACGAGGCTCGCCGGCCGGCGGATCCTGCTCGTCCTGGACGACGTGCGCGACGCGGCGCAGCTCGCGCCGCTGCTGCCCGGATCGCCGACCTGCGCGGTCCTCGTCACCAGCCGCGGCACGCCGGCCGACCTGCCCGCCGCCCTGCGCGTCCACCTCGACGTCCTGGCCATCGGGGAGGCGCTGACCCTGCTCGGCCGGATCGTGGGGGAGGAGCGGACCGGAGCGGAACCCGCCGCGGCCGTGGCCCTCGTGAAGCGGTGCGGCGGGCTGCCCCTGGCCCTGCGCATCGCGGGCTCCCGGCTGGCGACGCGGCCGGCCTGGGGGCTGGCGGACTTCGTCCGGCTCCTGGACGCGAGCCGCCCCGGGCCGCTCCCGTCCGCGCCGCCGGGCGCGCCCGAGGACAGCGTCGAAGCCTGCTTCCGGCTCGGGTACGACCTGCTCACCCCGCCGCAGGCGCGGCTGTTCCGGCTCCTCGCCCTGCCGCGCGCCCAGAGCGTGCACCTCGGCGCGGCGGCCGCGCTGGCCGGGCTGGAGCGCCCGCAGGCGGAGCGGTACCTGGAGCGGCTGACGGCGCTCGGGCTCCTGGAGTCCCCGGCTCCGTACACCTACCGCTTCCACGACCTGCTGAAGGAGTTCGCGGTGGCGCGCTCCGCCGAGTGCGAGGGGCCGCGGGAGCGGACGGCGGCGCTCCTGCGGCTGGTGGACCACATCCTGGCCCGGGCCCGGTACGCGTACGCCGTCGAGCGCCCCGGGCACCCGGTGGTGGGCCTGCTGACCCCGACGGCCGCGGACGGGGTGCCGATCGCCGCGCAGGACAGCGGGGGGCACCCGCTCGCCCCGTACATCGAGGCCGTCCTCGCGGTGGCCGTACAGACGCTGACGCTGAGCCCGGCGGCCGTCGGGCTGATCGCGGACATGGTCCTCGTCCTCGACCCGCCGCTCGACGGCTCGTTCCTGTGGGCCAGGGTGGTCGACCCGGCCCGCCGCATCCTGCGCACCGCAGCGGAACAGGGGGACCGCCGGGCCGCGGGCCGGATCGGTTACATGCTGGGGGCGGCCCTGACCCGGCTGGGCCGGCCGGAGGAGGCGGGGAGCGCGCTGGACGACGCCGAGCGGGCGGCCCGGGACGCCGGGGACGACGTGGTGCGCGCCGACATCCTGACCTGCCGGGCCGTGGTCCGCCAGACCCGCGCCGACTGGAGCGGGGCCGACGCGCTCTACCGGGAGGCGATCGCGGTGGGAACGGCCTGCGGCAGCACCTGGGGGGTGACCAGCGCCCGGTCGAACAGCGTGAGCACGCTCCTGCGCCTGGGCCTGTTCGCGGAGGCGGAGGAGGCCGCCCGGCTCAGCCTGGCGGCGGCCCGGGAGGCGGCCGACCGCCACGGCGAGGCCCACGCGCTGTACAGCCTGGGCATCGTCGCGCGGCACGCCGGGGACGCGCGGGAGGCCATCGCCAGGCACCGGGAGAGCGCCGGGCTGGCGGCAGGCGGCGGCTATCCGGCGCTGGTGGTGATGAACCTGGTCTCCGAAACCGCCGCCCAGCTGGCGGCGGACCGGCCGCGGGAGGCCGTGGAGTGCGGGGAGCGCGCGCTGACGGAGGCGCGGAAGCTGGGCTGGCGGGCCGCCCGGGCCCGGGCGCTGCGCCTGTTCGGCACCGCCCTGGCCGCGGCCGGGGAGCACCAGCGGGCCCGGGGCGTGCTGGGGAGGGCGGTGGAAGAGCTCGGCGCGCTCGGCCTCCCCGAGGCGGCCGAGGTCGCGGAGCTCCTGTCCGACTCGATACCCCCGTGAGACGTATATGTCGGTGACCGGCATATAGTGGCCGCATGAACCCCGGTCCGGGGGCGGTCCGTGCCGCCCGCGTGCCCGGACACCGGCGTGAGACGCACAGGGAGCAGGCATGGCCAGCAAGAAGAACCTCGTCGCGAACAGGGCGACGTTCGCCCACAAGGTCCGGTACGCCGCGAAGAGCCCGCACCGCGTCGCCCCGTACCTGAAGCGGGCCGCCCGCGACCGCTGGCTCGCCTTCAAGCACCCCGACCACGTCGCCTACTACCGCGCGGTGATGGCCTCGGACACCCGGCGCAGCCCCGAGGCGGCCGTCGGCAGCCAGAGCCATGAACGGTGGCTCGCGCTCGGCCGGATGCAGTTCGACTACCTGCTCCGGCACGGCCTGGAGCCGGGCGCCCGGATGCTCGACATAGGCTGCGGCAACCTGCGCGCGGGCTGGCGCTTCATCGACCACCTGGAACCGGGCCACTACTACGGCATCGACATCTCGCCCGACATCCTGATCGCCGCGAAGGAAACGCTGACCGAGCGCGGACTCCAGGCCAAGGTGCCGCACCTGACCCTGACGGGGAACCTGACGCTGGACTTCCTGCCCGACGCGCACTTCGACGTCGTCCACGCGCACAGCGTGTTCTCCCACTCGCCGATCGAGGTCATCGACGAGTGCCTCGCCCACGTCGGGCGCGTGCTGGCGCCCGGTGGCCATTTCGACTTCACTTTCGACCGCACCACGGGATCCGAGCACCAGGTGCTGCGCGAGGACTTCTACTACCGCACCGAGACCCTCGTCGCCCTGGCCGCCCGGCACGGACTGACCGCCCGGTTCATGGACGACTGGGAGGAACTGGGCCACGGGCAGTCCAAGATCCGGGTCACGGCCGGCTGACCCGGCCCGGCCCGGCCTCAGGTGGGCGTGGGCGTCCCGGAGTTCCGGTCGCGCCAGAGCCGGACGGAGAGGGCCGTACCGGCGAGCAGGACGAGGGCCGTGGGGATGCCGTCCCGGCTCAGTACGCCGCCGTAGAACGCGGTGATCAGGAAGGGCAGCGCCGCGACCGCGACCTGCGGAGCGGTGCGGATGCCGGACAGGGCCGGGCGGCCCGCCAGGGCCAGGGCAGCGATCACCGGCACGCCGTAGCGCCAGTGCAGGAAGAGCCCCAGCCCCTTCGCGTCGACCAGGGCGAAGAGGAAGACGGCCAGCGGAGCCCACACGGCCAGGGCCAGCACCCCGGCGGCCGTACGGACCCTGGGGGCCGGCCGCAGGTCCGGCGGACAGGCGAGCGGGAGGCAGGCGGACAGCACCGGCAGCAGCAGGAAGGCGGGGAGCTGCCACGGCACCGGCAGGGCGGCGGGCAGCAGGACCACGAGGACCGATACGGCGTGGCCGACCAGGCCCGCCAGGGCCCACAGCGCGCCCGCGTGCCGTCCGCAGAGGGCCGCGACCGCGCCGACCAGGGCCACGAGGTAGCAGCCGCTCGTGGCGTAGCTGAGCGGCACGAGGAAGTCGGGGTCGCCGCTGATCCGCCAGTCCGAGACCGTCGAGACGAGGTTGAAGGCGGCGTACGAGGCCGTGGCGGCCGAGCCGAAGGGCGCCACGGCGGCGAAGAGCCGTCCGCCCCGCTGCGCCGAACCGAGCCCCAGGCGCAGCCGGAGCGCGTGGGCGACGATGTCCGCGGCCTCCCGCAGACGGGTGAGCCGGCCCGCCCCCTCGGTCGCCTCGCGGTAGGCCTCGGCCACCTCGTCGCCGAAGGCGCGGCGGAACCGCTCCGGGTACAGGCGCAGCAGCGGCAGGCTCACGCGGTGGCCTCGCCGGCGATCCCCAGACGGCGCGCCGCCTCGCGCGCGGTGGCGGCGATCCGCCGCGCCTCGGAGCCGAGGCCCTCCCGGCCGGCGGCGGTGAGCGTGTACGTCCGCCGCAGGCGGCTGTCCACGATCTCCTCCTCGTGCACCTCGATCAGGCCCTGTCCCAGCAGGCGCTCCAGGGCGCCGTACAGCGTGCCGGTGCGCAGCTTGACCCGGCCGTCCGAGATCTTCTCCACCTCGCGGGCGATGGCGTAGCCGTGGCGGGGCTCGTCCGCGAGGGCGGTCAGGAGGAGCAGGGTGGGTTCCTGCATCGCACGATCACTCATACCCGCATGGTAGGTCACCCACCGGCATATACCCCTGGCCGAAGGGTCGGGGACGGGGGCGGGGGGCTGATCTTCAGGCAGGGGTTCTAGGGTGTGGGGGCGCAGCAGCAGAGGGGACATTCGGTGTGAGCAGGCGGGACCACGGGGCATCAGACGGCGGACCGGACGGCAGCGGCCCGCAGGCCGCGGGCCGATCCGGAGGCAGGGGCTCCGCGGGCCGTCGGCGCAAGCGCCGCACCGCCGGCGCGGACGCCGCGGCCTGGGCGGCCGCCCGGTGGGCCGCCGTCGCACCCGTCCTGGCGCCGCTGGTGGCCCGCGCGCGCCCGTTCGCGCGGCGCCTGCGGCCGCACTACCCCCGGCCGGGCCGCACGGACTGGCGCCGCTGGATCCCCTCCTGGCGGCAGTGGCTCGGCGCGTGCCTCTACGGCTTCCTCGCCACGATCGCCTTCGTCACCTTCGCCTACGCGATCACCGACATACCCGACGACCTGAATTCCTTCGCCAAGCAGCAGGACAACGTCTACTACTGGTCCGACGGTTCCAAGATGGCCCGCACCGGCTGGGTCAGCCGCCAGGAGATGCCGCTGGACACGGTCCCGAAGCCGGTCCAGGGCGCCATCCTGTCGGCCGAGAACGCGAGCTTCTACTCCGACCCCGGGGTCTCGCCCTCCGGGTTCCTGCGCGCCGTGAAGGCCGCCGTCACCGGCGGCGAGACCCAGGGCGGCTCGACCATCACGCAGCAGTACGTGAAGAACGCCTATCTGAACCAGGACCGCACCGTCTCCCGCAAGTTCACCGAGATCCTCCTCGCCGTGAAGCTGGACCGGGCCAAGAGCAAGCAGCAGATCCTCCAGGACTACCTCAACACCAGCTGGTTCGGCCGCGGCACCTACGGCATCCAGCGCGCCTCCCAGGCGTACTACGGCAAGGACGTCTCCCAGCTCAACGCGAGCGAGGGCGCCTTCCTGGCCTCCCTCCTCAAAGGCGCCGGCCTGTACGACCCCGCCATCAGCAAGGAGAACCGCGCCCGGGCCGCCGAACGCTGGAGCTGGACCCTGGACCGGATGGTCGAGACCGGCAACCTCTCGGCGGCGGAGCGCGCCACGTACACGAAGTTCCCCGAGCCCCTGGAGCGCTCGGTCACCAGCGACGCCGCCGGGCAGGCCGGCTACCTCGTCGAGCTGGCGAAGGCCTACGCGATCAAGACCGGGCACATCAGGGACGCGGACTTCGACCTCGGCGGCTACCAGATCTACACGACCTTCGACAAGTCCCGCATGGACGCCCTGACCGCCGCCGTACAGAAGGCGCAGAAGGACTTCGACGCCGGGCGCCGCCCCACCACCGACACCTACGCGAAGATCGGCGCGGCCAGCATCGCCCCCGACGGGCGGCTGCTCGCGGTGTACGGCGGCCCCGACTACCTCAAGCAGGGCTTCAACGAATCGAACGCGACGACCATCCCGGTCGGCACCGCGTTCACCCCCTTCGTGTACGCCACCGCGCTGGACGACGGCGTGCTGCGCACGCGCGGCAAGCCCCGTACGAAGGTCGCCCCGTCCGACCGCTACGACGGCAACGACCAGGTCGCCCTGGAGACGCCGGACGGACCCTACTGGGACCGCAGCGGCAAGATGGTGAAGGGCCGCAACGACGGCGGCCGCAGCTGGGGCCAGGTCACCCTGCGCCAGGCGGTGGCGAACTCCGTCAACACCCCGATGCTGCAACTCGGCAACGACGTCGGCCTCGACCGGGTCGACGCCCTGGCCCAGCGCGCCGGACTGCTGGGCCCGAGCCTCGGCCCCCAGGTCCCGCTCTACGCCCTCGGGGAGAACTCGACGCCCAGCGCGATCCGCATGGCCGCCGCCTACGAGACCTTCGCCGCCGCGGGCATGCACACCGAGCCCTACTCGGTGCGCTCGATCACGCGCAACGGCAGCGCCCTGCCGGTCGGGGTGCCCAAGCCGGCCCGCGCGATGTCGGCCACGGCGGCCGCGGCGGTGACGGACGCCCTGCGGGACGCGGTCGCCGAGGGCTCGGCGAAGAGCGTGAGCAAGGTGCACCCGGGCGCGGCGGGCAAGACCGGAACGACCGCCGCGAACACCGCGGGCTGGTTCGTGGCCAGTACCAAGGAGGAATCGACCGCCGTGGTCGTCTACCGGATGTCGCTGACCGACCTCATCCCGCTGCCGCTGACCGGCCTCGGCGGGGACGCGCCGGGCACGCCGGGCAGCGACCGGGCGCTCACGCTGTGGTCGGACTACATCAAGGCCGTGCACTGACCCCCGAGGTGCCGCGGCGCCGCTCCGGCGGGACGGCGGGCGCCTACTTGACCAGCGTCGGCCACTCCGGGGCCTGGGCCGGGTCGAGCAGGCGCAACTGGGCCAGCACCTTCGGGTCCTGGGCGTCGAGCCAGTCGGCCAGCTCCCGGAAGGAGACGCACCGCACGTCCTGGCGCGGGCAGACGTCCTTCATGACCTCCTCGACGGCCTTCATGTAGATGCCGCCGTTCCAGTCCTCGAAGTGGTTGCCGATGTACATCGGGGCGCGGCTGCCGTTGTAGACGCGGTTGAAGCCGTTCATGTACGACTGCCGGGTCTGGTCCAGCCACGCCGGGTACTTCGCCGGGTCGCCCTTGGTGCTGTCACCGGACTGGTTGTAGAGGAAATTGAAGTCCATCGAGAGGACTTGTACGTCTTTGTCCTTCAATGGCACGAGTTGGAGGGGAAAGTTCCATATGCCGTTCATCTTGGACGGCCACAGCTGGAAGTCCCCCGAGGAGCTGGCGTCGTAGCGCCAGCCGTACGGCTTGACCGCCTCCAGCAGGTTCTTCTGCCCCTCCAGGCAGGGCGCGCGGCCGCCGACGACCTCCCGGTCCGGGTCGAAGGGCAGCGGCGCCACGTTCGTGAAGCCCGTGTTGGTCTTCCAGTTCTTCATGAACGCGTACGTCTGGTCTATCTCGCTCTTCCACTCGGCCGGGCTCCAGTCCCCGCCGCCCTTGGGGCCGCAGAAGTGGCCGTTGAAGTGCGAGCCGATCTCGTCGCCGTCGCCCCAGGCGCCGCGCAGCTGCTCCAGCGTGCTCTTCACGTGCGGCACGGTCGGGTAGGAGATCGCGGCGGAGCCCGGGCTGTGCTGCGGCGGGGTGTAGCGCATCTTCTGGTTCTCCGGCAGCAGGTAGATGCCGGTGAGGAAGAACGTCATGTGGGCCTTGCTCTCCTTGGCCACCTGACGGAAGTGCGAGAAGAGGTGGTCGTCGCCCTCCAGGGCGCCGTCCCAGGAGAAGACGACGAACTGCGGCGGCTTCTCGCCGGGCTTCAGCCGCTCCGGCTTGAGCTGTCCCGGCTGCGGGCCGGTGTAGGAGGTGGAGCCGTCGCCCAGCACCTTGACCTTGCCGTCCCAGTGCTCCTCCTTGCCCGCCACGCCGTTCTTGCCGCCCGAGAGCTCGGCGGACGCGGAGGTCTCGGGGGAGCCGCCGAAGGCGAAGGCGTAGGTGGTGGCGGCGGCCGCGGTGAGGGCGAGCGCACCGGCGCCGATCCCCAGGCGTTTGCGGTTCACCGCCTGCTTGCGGGCCTTGCGCGCAGCCTTCCGGGCCGCCCGGGACTCCGCCAGGACGTCCGGGCCGTCGTCGGTGTCGGGCATGGCAGCTGTCTTCTCCCGCTGGTCACCGCAGCCCCCGCCGCGCATGGATTGTGCATATGAATATAGAACTTGTCTGTATGTCTATCGCACCCCGGAGCCGGGGGCCATGGCGTCTCACAGTCGGGACACAGTCGGGACACAGTCGGGACACAGTCGGGGCGCAGACGGATCACAGACGGGGGCTCCGGACGGCCGTGCGGACGGCCCGTACCGGACAGGTTCTGCGGGGGGAATTCAGCAGCGTCGGCCGCTGTGCGAGGATTCCGCCGCCGGTCCGTGTGGATCGGTGACAAGGGGAACTATTGTGATACCAAAGACGTTCAGGCCCGCCGCCGCCGTCGGCGTCGTGGCTCTGGCCGCAGTCCTGTCGTACGCGTTCCTGCCCTCCTCCTCAGCGAGCGAGGCCCCTCAGACGCACGCCGCGAACGGTGCGAACCTGAAGGCCTTCGCCCGCATAGCCGACGACGTGCTCTCCCAGCGCACCGAGGCCCTCGTCGAGGAACAGCCGGGCCACCGCCCCGCCTCCTCGGGCCAGAAGACCCGCATGTCGGCCCAGTTGCAGAAGAACGAGACCGAGGCGCTCTCGTCGCTGCGCGACCGCAAGACCCGGCTGAAGTCGCTCGGCGAGGCCTACAGCTCCGCCGACACCAAGGTGACCGTGGACAAGGCCACGGTCACCAAGGGCAAGGCGACCGTCCAGGTCACCGAGGACACCACGCTCACCTACAAGAAGGTCCACGGCGACGAGCCGACGACCACCGGTTTCCGCACGCGCTACGAGATGAACCTCGTCGGCAAGCCCGGCGGCGCGTGGGAGCTGACCTCGATCGCCTCCAAGGAGAACGGTCCGGTCGCGGTCAACGAGCCGACCCTGGCCAAGGCGGCCGTCGTACAGGACGACGGCCAGACCTACCCCGACGGAACCCCGGCGTCCACCAAGTACCCCGCGCCGTCGAAGCCCAAGGCGAAGACGGGCGGCGCCTACGACTACGCGGCCATGGCGGCGTACGCCGAGAAGTACTGGAAGAACTACAACCCCGCCTACCGCCAGTTCAACGGAGCGGGCGGGGACTGCACCAACTTCATCAGCCAGTCCCTCAAGGCGGGCGGGTGGAAGAACGTCCCCGGCTACACCTCGGACTACCGCAACTGGTGGTACGACGGCTCGCTCCAGACCGACTCCTGGGCGGGCGCGAACGAATGGGCCTGGTTCACGAACTCCAACAACCGGGCGCCGAACCTGGCCTACGTCTACCAGATGGATGTCGGCGACATCCTGCAGATGGACTTCAACCGGGACGGTTCCAAGGACCACTCGATGATCGTGACGTACCGGAGCGCGGCGGGAACGCCTTACCTCACGTACCACTCCACGAACACCTACCGGAAGTCCCTGGCGAGCCTGATCGCCTCGTACCCCAACGCGCGGTACTTCGCCTACCGCACCTGACGGGTCCCTGCCCCGGCGGACCCCTCCCGGTCCGCCGGGGCAGGTGCTCTGCCCGCACACCGGCCGCCCGGACGGGTCTCAGGACACCGGGGGAGAGGAGATCCGGATGCACATCGTTGAGGACGACGGGGCGGGCGCGTCCACGGACGCCCTGTTCGCACGGGCCCTGGCCGAGGTCGGGGCCGACGACGACGGGCCCGCCCCCGCGCTGCTCGCCCTGCACGCCCGGCCGACCCCCGAGGTCTTCGAGCGGGCGGCGCGGCTGCTCGCCCACGACGGGCCCGCCGAGCGGGAGCTGGGCGCGCGCGTCCTGCGCGAGCTGGGCCCCTACGACGCCGACGGCCTGCGGCCCTTCAGCGCGCCGACCATCGCGGTCGTCCTGGCGGAGCTGCCCGACGAGCCGGATCCGTGGGTCCTCGGCTGGCTGATCTCCGTCCTCGGCTACCACCAGGCACGGGAGGCCCTCGGCCCCGTGCTCGGCCCCGTGCTCGGCCACCGGTGCCACGCGGCGCAGCCGGTGCGCTTCGCGGTCGCAGCAGCCCTGCCCTGCCTGGCCGATCCCCGCCGGACGGAGACCGAAGTCGTCGAGGCGCTGCTCGGGCTGGCCGAGGACGAGAACGCCGCCGTCCGCTGGTACGCCCTGTACGCGCTGTTCCACGAGACGGCCGCGGTCGCCGACGAGGAGCGGGTGAGCTGGGCCACGGCCCTGACCACCCAGGCCGACGCGGAGCGGCGCGGCGAACTGCGCCACCTCGGCACCACCCTCGACGAGGACGCCGATCCCGCCCTGCGCGCGGTCCTTGCCTAGCCGGCCCGCTGGATGCAGGTCCGGTCCTTCGACGGCAGCCTGCCGGAGGCCAGGTAAGTGTTGACCGCGTCGTCCACGCACGCGTTGCCGTAGAGGCCGTAGAGGGCGTGCCGGTTGGCGCCCCGCAGGGTGACCAGCCGGGAGCCGGGCAGGAGGTCGTGGAGCGCGCGGCTGCTCCGGTACGTGGTGCGCGGGTCGCCCGTGGCGGCCACGATCAGCGCCGGGGCGTCACCGCTGACCCGGGTGGGCTCCTCGCGGGGCCGGTCCCAGAAGGCGCACGGGCCGATGTTGTTGCTCATCGGCCCGAACAACGGGTGCGCGGCGCGGCTGCGCTCGATGTCGCGCCAGTACAGCTCGGGGTCGCGCGGAGCGGTCCCGTCCGCGCAGATGACCGCTGCCTGGACGGCGCCCGACTGGGCGTGCTCACCGTGCAGCGCGAACCGGAGGGTCGCGGCGAACGCCGCCGACAGGCGGGTCGGCTCGCCCTTCGCCGCGCGAGCCATGACGGACACCTGCTCGGCGAGGGCGGTCCGGGCCTCGCCGGTGTCGTCGGCGATCCCCATGAAGAGCAGGAACGGCACCTGGGTGTCGTCGAGCCGGAAGGCGTCGGGGGCGGCGCCGACGGTCAGGGGGCCGCGGGCGGCCGCCGCCATGACGCGGTCGACGGTGGCGAGCACCTCGGCGCGGGTGCGCCCGAGACCGTACGCGTCGTGGCGGACCGCCGCCCAGCCCGCCCAGTCGGACAGGGCGCGCTCGTTCTCGGACTCGGTGCCCTTCAGCAGACGGGGGACGAAGTCGCCGGGGGGCGAGCGCCCCGTCGAGGACGACGCGGTCGTAGCGGCCGGGGAACATCTGGGTGTAGACGGTGCCGAGGTAGGTGCCGTAGGAGTAGCCGAGGTAGGAGATCCTGCGCTCGCGGAGGGCGCCGCGGATGACGTCCATGTCGCGGGCCGTGTTGCGGGTGCTGATGTGGGGCAGGACGGCGGCATTGGTGGCGCGGCACTTGTCGGCGAGGCTCTTCTGGAGGGTCACCTGCTGCTCGAAACCGGCCCGGCCGGCGCCCGCCGAGAACCAGGAACTGCCCACCGGCCAGCCGCAGTCCAGGGGGGTGCTGCGGCCGACGAAGCGCGGGTCGAAGCCGATGATGTCGTAGCGCGCGCCGACGTCCTTCATCGCCTTGCGGACATCCGGCGGGGATTCCACGGCCGGGCCGCCCGGGCCGCCGTTGTTGAGGAGGATCGCGCCGATGCGGTGGCGGGTGTCGGTCGCCTTGAGGCGGGACACCGCGACGGTGATGGTCCGGCCGCGGGGGTCGCCGTAGTCGAGCGGTACGGTCGCGTCGGCGCACTGGACGCCCGCCCGGTCCAGGTCGCGTCCCGTCGTGTCGCCGGGGCCCTTGGCGCAGCCGCCCCAGCCGAGGCGCTGCTGGTAGTACCGGTCGAGCCCCGTGCCGGCGCCGTTCGTGTCGGGGACCGACGGGGCGGCGGCCGCGGCGGGGGCGAGCGTCAGGGCGGCGGCGAGGGCGAGGCCCCCGGCCGAGGCGCGCAGTGCGGCAGGGCGGGGCGCGAACGGGCGGTCTGCTCGACCGTCATCACCGGACTTCTGCGCCTTGTTCCGTATATATCTCATGGTGTCAGACGCTATGAGGACGGGCGTCGGTACTCACTGCGGCTGTCCCCCCGGTCCTTGGTGGGGTCAACTCGACCGTCGCGGCCGCCCGGTGACCCGACGGCTGCGGCATTGGATACTCTCTCGGTTGACTTCGCGGCCCCGGCAACGGCCGGGCCGCCGCCGGCAGGGGATGGTTGATCATGGGCAGTGCACCTTCGGCAGAGTTCTTCCAACCGCTCAAGGCGGACGACCCCGCCGTGGTGGGCGGGTACCGCCTCGCGGCCGTCCTGGGCGCCGGAGGCATGGGCAAGGTCTACCTCTCGTACACGCCGGGCGGCCGTCCCATCGCCCTGAAGGTGATCCGCTCCGAGTTCAGCGAGGACCCCGAGTTCCGGCGGCGCTTCCAGCAGGAAGTGCGCTCCGCGGAACGGGTCCAAGGGCTGTACACCGCGCCCGTCATCGACTCGGACACCGAGGGCGCGCAGCCCTGGCTGGCGACGGCGTACGTGCCCGGCCCCTCGCTCGCGCACGCCGTCGCCGCGCACGGGGCCCTGCCGCTGCGCAGCGTGCTGCTGCTCACCGTCGGCGTCGCCGAGGCCCTGCACGTCATCCACGGCGCGGGCATCGTCCACCGCGACCTGAAGCCCGCGAACGTGCTCCTCGCCGCCGACGGCCCCCGCGTCATCGACTTCGGCATCGCCCGCGCCGCCGACACGACCTCGCTGACCAGCACCGGCGTCAGCGTCGGCACCCCCGCCTACATGGCGCCCGAGCAGGCGTCGGCCGGGTCGATCACCCCCGCCACCGACATCTTCGCCCTCGGCCAGCTCGTGGCCTTCGCCGCGATCGGTTCGCCCGCCTTCGGTGACGGGCCCTCACACGCGGTGCTCTACCGCATCGTCCACGAGGACCCCGACCTCAGCCGGCTCCCCGACGAGCTGCGCCCCCTGGTCACCCGCTGCCTCAGCCGCGACCCGGCCGCGCGCCCGGCGCTGACCGAGGTCATCGAGCTGTGCCAGCAGATCTCGCCCGAACCGCTGCGCCAGGGCGAGGACTGGCTGCCCCGGAAGGTCGCCGGCGCGATCACCGAGCGGCTCCACCTCCCGGCCCCCGCGCCCACCCCGCCCCCGCAGCAGCCGGCCACCGCGCCGACGCCCACGCCGACCGAGTACTCCCCGCACACTCCGCCGCCGGGCGCCCCGCCGTCGTACGCGCCGACGGGCCATGCGGTCGCCGCCGCCCCGACGCAGGCCGCGCCGGGCGTGCCCGCCGCCCCGGGGCTCCCGCCGGGCTACCGGCCGCCGCCCGGTTACCAGACCCCGCCCCCCGGCTACCCGCACCCGGCCGCCCCCGCGCACCACTCGACGCCGTACAACCCCGGCGCCTACAACCCCGGTTACCCCGCGGCGCCCACCCACCCGGGCGGTTACCCCGCCCCCCGGCGCCCCCGGCGGACCGGGCTGATCGTCGCCGGATCCGTCGCGGCCGCCGTCGTCGGCCTCGGGATCATCGGCTACCTGCTCCCGGACAACAAGACCGGGAACGGCGGGGACACCAAGTCCGGCGCGAGCGCGGGCGGCTCCTCCGCCTCGGGCTCCGCCTCCGCCCCGGCCGGGAAGCGGCCCGACCCGCAGGCCGCCGCCTACCAGGGCATCGACATGGCCGGCAACTACGCGCTGCTGCTCGCCGACAACCCGCCCCGCCCGGCCGAGGACAGCGGGGGCGGTGTGGCGTACGGAAAGGGAGACCTCTACTACTACGCCGACAAGATGTTCGGACACGACGAGATCGGCAGTGCGAACGGCAAGCTGGTCCTGCTGAACAACGCGCAGAAGGGCTCCCTGGAGACCTGCCGCGGCGAGACCCGCTTCACCGAGAAGATCGGCCTCGACCAGCTCTCGGACGGATCGCAGATCTGCGTGCTGAGCAAGGCCGGGCACATCGCGGTGGTGACCTACCGCGGCAAGTCCGGGCCGGACGACCCGAGCCGGTACATCACCGTGGACCTGACGGTCTGGCGCAACGCCGCCGACGCCAAGAGCCGCTGAACCGGCGGCCCGCTCCGCTCACGCCGTCGGCGCGGCCGGGGCGGGCGCCGGATCCGCCAGGAGGTCCAGGCGCTCACGCGTCTGCGCGTCCAGCGGCGTGTAGGTGATCAGCCGCGGACCGGCCCCCGGCCCGAGCCACATGTTGGTGTGCTCCAGGTGCAGCAGCCCCACCCGCGGATGCAGGATGTGCTTCGACCGGCTGCCCTGCCCGACCACCTCGTGCCGCGCCCACACCTCGCGGAACTCCGGCGACGCCGCCTCCAGCCGCGCCAGCAGCGTCTTCCAGGCGGGCTCGGCCAGGTGCTCCGCCATGGAGGCCCGGAACTTGGCCGCCATCACGCGGTTCGCCTCCGCGCGGTCGACGACGGCCGCCCGCCACTCCTCGTTCGTGAAGGCCAGCCACATGCAGTTGCGGTCCTCGGGCCGCACCCGGTCCATGTCGCACAGCAGCCGCCCGTAGGTGGCGTTGTACGCCAGGATGTCGTACCGGCTGTTCATGACGACGGCGGGCAGCGGCCCCAGCTGGTCGAGCAGCGTCCGCAGCGCGGGCGTCACCGTCGGGCACTGCGCGTGCGGCGCCGGATCGGGACTGCCGCCCAGCGCGAACAGGTGCGTCCGCTCGGTGGGGTCCAGGAGCAGCGCCCGCGCCAGGGAGTCCAGCACCTGCGGCGAGACCTGGATGTGACGGGCCTGCTCCAGCCAGGTGTACCAGGTGACGCCCACGGCGGAGAGCTGGGCGACCTCCTCGCGGCGCAGCCCGGGCGTGCGCCGGCGGCGGCCGCGCGGCAGGCCGACCTGCTCCGGGGCGATCCGTTCGCGGCGGCTGCGCAGGAATTCGGCCAGTTCGTGCCGGCGTACGTCCGTGTCCGGGGCCACAGTGGTCATGGCCCCAGGGTGCCGCACAGCGCATCCGGTTGCCAGGTGCTCCCGGTACCAGGATAAGGAGACTCTGGTACCAGGCTCACGGGCGGAGGATCGTCGGCCGCGTGAGTGACACGACCCTGCGCAAGACGACGACCCGTCCGACCCCACCCTCCCCCCGCGCCACCGCGCCGGACCCGGCGGCCCCCGCGGCGATGAGCCCGCTCGGCCTGTTCACGGTGCTCCTGGGCGCGGCCCTGCCCCTGATCGACTTCTTCATCGTCAACGTGGCGCTGCCCGCCATCGACACCGACCTCGCGGCCGGCCCGGCCGTGCTGGAACTCGTCGTCGCCGGCTACGGCGTCGCCTACGCCGTCCTGCTCGTCCTCGGCGGCCGCCTCGGCGACATGGCCGGGCGGCGCAGGCTCTTCCTGACCGGCATGGCCGCCTTCGGCCTCACCTCGCTCGCCTGCGGGCTGGCCCCCACCGCCTGGACCCTGGTCGGAGCCCGGGTGGCCCAGGGCGCGGCCGCCGCGATGATGCTGCCGCAGGTGCTCGCCACCATCCAGGCCACCACCACCGGCCCCCGCCGGGCCCGGGCGATGAGCCTGTACGGCGCCACAGCCGGCCTGTCCATGGTCGCGGGCCAGATCCTCGGCGGCGTCCTCGTCGCCGCCGACGTCGCGGGCTCCGGCTGGCGCTCGGTGTTCCTGGTGAACGTGCCCGTGGCGGTCCTCGGGCTCGTGCTCGCCGTCCGCGCCGTGCCCGAGACCCGCTCCGAGCGCCCGGCCTCCGTCGACGTGCCCGGCACCCTGCTGCTCGCCCTGTCCCTGGTGACCCTGCTGCTGCCGCTCACCGAGGGCCGCGCGACCGGCTGGCCGCTGTGGACGTGGGTGTCGCTGGCGGTGTTCCCCTTCGCGGCCGCCGCCTTCTACCTCACCGAACGCCGCCTGGACCGGCTCGGACGCGTCCCGCTGGTGCCCCCGAGCCTGCTGCGCCTGGACTCGCTGCGACGGGGGCTGGTGATGGTGGTGCCGTTCTCCATCGGATTCAGCGGCTTCATGTTCGTCGTCGCCGTCGCCCTGCAGCAGGGTCTGCGATTCGGGCCCGTGGCGGCCGGACTCGCGCTGGTGCCGATGGCGGTGGCCTTCTTCGCGGCCTCGCTCGCCGGGCCCGGCCTGGTCCGCCGCTTCGGCACCCGCGTCGTCACCGCGGGAGGCGCCTTCCAGGCCGCCGGCATCGGGCTGCTGCTCCTGGCGGTCCTGCGCGACTGGCCCGGCCTCGGCCTCGCCGGGCTGGCCCCCGGTGTCGCCGTCGCCGGGCTCGGCCAGGGCCTCCAGCTGCCGGTCCTGATGCGGCTGATGCTCTCCGACGTACCGGCCGACCGGGCAGGCGTGGGCGGGGGCGTCATGGTGACCACCCAGCAGTCGGCCCTCGCCCTGGGCGTCGCGACCCTCGGCAGCCTCTTCCTCGCCCTGACCCCGCCCCTGGGGATGCGCGACGCCCTCGCCGTCACGCTGCTGGTGCAACTGGGCATGGTCGCCGTCACCGGGCTGCTGAGCCTGCGCCTGCCGCGCGTCATGCGCTGATCCCGGCCGCGGGCCGCGTGGCCGCGGGCGGCGGCCGGACGGAGGATGGGACTGTGATGACGGTCCTGGTGGTCGGCGTACCGGAGGGCGCGGAGCTGGAGCGGCTGCGGTCGCGGATCCAGCGGAACCCGCACTTCCGGGTCATCTCCCATGCCCACGAGCCCGCCGTCGCGCTCGCCCACGCCCGCGTCCTGCTGCCCGACATCACCGTGCTCGCCCTGCCCGGCGGCCCCGACGACGATCCGGGCGCCCGCGACGTCTTCCACGGGGTGCGCGCCCTGGACCCGCCGAGCGGGGTGGTCCTGCGCACCTCTCCCGGCGCGGCGGCCGGCGGAGCGCTGGCGGCCTACGCCGCGGAGGGCGCCGTCCACGTGGTCCGCGAGGGCGACACCGACGGGCTGCTGCGGGCCCTGCGGACGATCGGCCTGCGCCGGGCCGGCTGCGACCCGGACGAGATGCCCTGACAGCGGGGCCGGGGCCCGGCGCGGGCCCCGGACCCCGGCTCAGCCGGTCTTCGTGCGGCGCGAGCGGCTGAAACGGCGCACCACCGGGTTCTCCACCCAGGCGAAGAGCCCCCAGGACATCAGCACCGTCAGCACCCCCACGCCCGCCAGCAGTCCGAGCGTGACGGGCAGGGAGTACATCCGGTCCTCGCCGAGCGCCCAGCGCAGCGAGCACATCGTGATGTAGTGCAGCAGGTAGAAGGCGAACGAGATCTCGCCCAGCCAGACCATCGTGCGGTTGCGGAACAGGCTGGTGCGGCCCTCGATGTCCGCGGTCGCCGTGGCGGCGATCAGCAGCACGATCGGCAGGATCATCACCGCGCGCTGGCCGTAGAGGTAGGGCACGTGGAAGGTCAGCCAGTACCCGCCGGCCAGCAGCACGCCCGACCAGATCATCCCGATGTTGCGCCAGCGCCCGTGCTTCACGGCGAGCGCCACCAGGATGCCGAGGGCGAAGTCGACCATCCGGACCGGGGGCAGGACGTAGCTGAACCAGTACTGGGAGACCGAGCTGTCGTGGCCGCTGGGGATCCGCGGGTCGGCCGGGAACAGCGCGTACGCGAGCGCGGGGGTGGCCACCACTGTCGCGATCGCCCCGGTGATCCAGTACTTGAGGTGGGCGGGGTCGATGCGTCGGAAGGCCCTGAGCAGCATCGGGAAGGCGAGGTAGAAGACCGCCTCCACGGCGAGCGACCAACTCGGCGCGTCCACGCTGAAGTTGGTCATGTACTCGGGCCACCACACCTGCACCATGAAGAGGTTGGCGACGGCGACGCCCGCGGAGGTGTAGTACATCGCGAACAGCGACAGCGCGAGCGCCCAGGTGACGACGTAGGTCGGGTAGATCTTGACGAATCTGCGCCGCCAGAACGCCGTGGTCGTGTCGCGGTCCCGCGCCGACCAGGTCAGCACGAAGCCGCTGAGCACGAAGAAGAAGGACACGCCGAGGCCGCCCGCCTGCGCGAACCAGTGGGCCAGCCGGTTCTCGGTGCCGTCGTCGGCGAGCAGTCGCAGCGGGGGTATGGGGAGGAACGCGTGGTGGGCGAAGACGGCCAGCGCCGCCGGGAAGCGCAGACCGGTCAGGGAGTCCAGCCGGGGGGTGCGGGGGCGCGGCGGCCCGGCGGCCGGGGTGCTCGCGGGAGCGGTCGTGGTGCCTCCGCGGGGTGGCACGGCGCGCGGGCGGGGCGGCGCCGTGCTGGTGCGCGCCGGCGCAGAACCGGGCAGTACGTGGTCAGTGGCCATGGGGCGTCCGATCTGGGATGTGGTCCTGCGGTGCATCCGGCGGTGGTGCGGCTGGGCTGGGCACAGCGCCTTTGTACCGTCGGCCGCTCGTGGACCACTCAAGAAGCCCGGTGTGGCCGGTTCCCCCGGTTGACCGCGCGCGGCGCGGGCCGTCGCCCCCGGTGCCCGTTGACGCACCACGGCGCGAGCCGATGTCCCGGCCGGGCCATGATGGCCCGATGACCAACGCGATACCCGACGTGGTGCCCCCCGGCCGGATGCGCCGCACTCCGCAGCCCGCCTTCGCCCTTTCCGGGGGCGTGGAACTGCGTCCCTGGCGGCGGAGCGACGCCCAGGTGCTGGTGGATTCCTGCCGGGATCCGGAGATCCTGCGGTGGAACCGTCCGGAACCGTTGAGCGCGGAGGGGGCCCGCCGGAAGATCGACCGCTGGCACGCGCGCTGGTACGAGGAGAAGGCCGCGCTCTGGGCGATCGCCCAGGGCGACGCCGGTGGCGGCAGCGCCGATCGGGTCCTGGGCCTGATCGGCCTGGCCGATCTCGACCTGCGCGGCGGCAGCGGGGAGGTGCTCTACTGGCTGCTCCCGGCCGGGCGGGGGAGGGGGATCATGGCCGAGGCCACCCTCCGGGTCAGCCGGTGGGCCGTCGACGACCTGGGGCTGCACCGTGTGCGCCTCACCCATTCCGTCGCCAATCCGGGGTCGTGCCGGGTCGCCGTGCGGGCCGGGTTCCGGCTGGAAGGCACGCTGCGCAGTGCCCTGTTGCACGCCGACGGCTGGCACGACGAACACCTGCACGCCCGGGTGCGGGGAGACGCGTGGCCGGTGTGACCCGGCCGCGCCGCGTTCGGTGATCAGGCGGGCGGGCCGGGGGCGCGGCCCAGGGGGAGGAGGTACTGGAGGGGCTGGTCCAGGCCGTCCAGCGCGAACAGGTCGTGGGCCAGATCGTCGCGGAAGCCGCCCAGGGGGGTCGTCACCAGGCCGAGGGCCGAGGCCGTCAGCAGCAGGGACTGGGCCAGGTGCCCGGCCTCCAGCAAACCCATCCGCAGGGCCCGCAGACCGTAGCGCTGCCGCAGCCGGCCGAGGTCGACGTAGAGGCCCAGCACCGCCGGAGCGTCGTCCACGACCACCGCGAGCGGGTGGCCGGCCGGGGCGGAGGTGTACGCAGACAGGGCCTTGATCTCGTCGGGGGCGGGAGCGTCCGCCACGCGCCGCAGCGCACGCCGGTCGGGCACGCAGTGGTAGGTGCCCGGCGCCAGGCCCTCCACCCGCAGGGCGAACAGCCGCAGTCCTGCCGTGTAGAGGGCCCCCGCGCTCGGGTAGGGGCGGTGCGGGACGGGCGGCTCGGAGTCCGTCGTGTGGCTGACCGCGTGGGCGCCCCACAGCAGCGCGCCGAGCCCGGCCGCCGTCAGCGGCCCCGTCAGCGCTCCCCGGACGGTGCGCCGCCCGGCGACGGCGGTCCGGAGCGGGACGTCCGGCACCGGCCCGGCCGGGAGCGCCACCTCCGGCCCCGCGGGCAGCTCCTCCGGCGGCGCGTGTCCGGGGACGATCTCGTCCTCCCGGCCGATCCGGAACTTGCTCCGCTCCAGGTACTGACGGTCGGGGGCCAGGTGCCCCGCGGGGAAGTACGCACCCGGCTGCCCGGTGTCGAGCAGGGCGTGGGCGGCGAGCAGGCACACGGCCCGCTCCTCGTCCGGGGCCACGCCCAGCCGGTTGCACAGGAGGTGCAGCCGCGCCGCCCACACGGCCTCCCGCGCCCGCGCCCCGCTGCTGCCGCTGCCGGTGCCCGGGGCGGCTTCCGCCGCCTCCGCCTCGCGCACCGCCTCCGCCCAGCGCGCCACCGGCCCCGTGGCCGTACCGTGCGCCAGGTCCTCGCGCAGGGCCGTGACCCGTCCGGCGAGGCTCTCGCGCTGCGCCGAATACACCGCGTTCACCCGCGCGTGCAGGACCGCTCCGGGCAGCGGGGCCGCCCCGCCGAAGTCCTCGGCCGCCGTCCCCGACGGCCCGGCCGCATGCCTCCGCAGCCACCGCGCGCTCTCGAAGCGGTCCATCCTCAGGGCCCAGGCCGTGGCGTGCGCCAGCTCGGCCGCCGCGGCCAGCCGCTCGCTGCCGGGCCGCGTCCCGCGGACCACCGCGACCGCGATCCGCGAGGCGCGGGCCGCCAGTTCCTCCTCCCGGGGGTCCGGGGCCGGCGCCGCCGCCGTGATCCGCGCGCCCCACCCCGGGGCCGCCAGTTCGGCCGCCGCGCCCGCCGCCGCGCCGCGCACCCGTAGCCGCAGGTGCGGGCTCCCCTCCGCGTGCGACCGTACGAACGACCAGGCCGCCGCCCCGCCGGTACGGACCAGGCCGTCCAGCAGCGGGGCGACATCCTCCACCAGGAAGGCATCGGCGGCCCCCGGCGCGTCCCGCAGGGGCAGCCGTACGGTCAGCCAGGCGCGTTCGGGACCTGCGGGAGACGGCACGGCGTTCTCCTCCTCGGAGGGCGGCGGCAGGCGGGAGCGCACCGGACGGGCGGGCGCCACGGTAGCTCCCGCGACGGGCGGCACGCACCCGGCAGTGGTCGGCTCTCCGGCGCAACTCAAGCCGGGCGGCGCGCGGATGGCCCGGGCACAGTCGGCGGCGGACACCCCCTGGGCCCGGCACCGCACGCGGGCTCTTCCCCCGACCGGTTTTCCGCGGCCCGAGGGCGGCCAGTACAGTACGTGGATGGTGAACGTACGGGAGCAGATCCTCGTCGAACTCGGTGTCAAGGCGGCCATCGAGCCGACCGTCGAAATCCGGCAGCGAGTCGACTTCCTCAAGGACTACGTGCGGTCGACCGCGGCCAAGGGGTTCGTCCTGGGCATCAGCGGCGGCCAGGACAGCACGCTCACCGGCCGGCTGTGCCAGCTGGCCGCGGAAGAGCTGCGCGCGGAAGGCCACGAGGCCACTTTCGTCGCGGTGCGGCTGCCCTACGGGGTCCAGGCCGACGAGCACGACGCGCAGATCGCGCTGAAATTCATCCGGCCCGACCGGTCGATCGACGTGAACGTCAAGCCCGGCGCGGACGCGGTCGCCGCCGAGGCCGCCCTCGGGCTGCGCGAGCTGCTGGGCGAGGAGCCCACGCTGCGCGACTTCGTGCGCGGCAACATCAAGGCCCGTGAGCGCATGGTGATCCAGTACGCGATCGCCGGACAGCTCGGCATGCTCGTCGTGGGCACCGACCACGCGGCGGAGGCGGTCACCGGCTTCTTCACCAAGTACGGCGACGGCGGTGTCGACGTCACCCCGCTCACCGGGCTGACGAAGCGTCAGGGAGCGGCGCTGCTGCGCGAGTTGGGCGCTCCGGCCAGTACGTGGGAGAAGGTGCCCACCGCCGACCTGGAGGACGACCGGCCCGCGCTCCCCGACGAGGTGGCCCTCGGCCTGACGTACGCGCAGATCGACGACTACCTGGAGGGCGGCGAGGTCGCGCCCGAGGTGGCCGCGAAGCTGGAGGGGATCTTCCTCGCGACCCGGCACAAGCGGACCGTCCCGGTCACTCCGCTGGACGACTGGTGGCGGAACTGACCGCGCCGTAGCCGACGGATCCGCCCGCGCCCGCCCCTCCAGCGGCTCCGCCCGTCCCGGCCGATTCGGTCGCGACGACGACCACGTGGTCCCCGGCGCTCCAGAGGCGCCGCTCGCCCTTGTGCGGGTTGAGCCGGATCCCGTGGTCGGGCGGCGTCGACCACCGGTCGTGGGCGCGGTAGCCGACGGCGCACTCGCCCCGGTCGCGCGCGGCGGCCACGACGGTGGCGAAGGCGGCCTCGGTCCCCGGGCGCACGTAGCTCCCGGCCGGCCGCAGGCAGACCGTGCCGCCCCCGGCGGAGAACAGCTCCTCGAACACAGCCGCCAGGTGCCGGTTCTGGGCGATCTGCGCCATGAGGAGGCCCGTCAGCTTTCCGCTGACGATGACGTCGGCGCCGGGATCGACCGGGGCCAGGGGCCGGTTGCGGTCATCGTCGAGCTCGGTCACCACGTGCGGCTGCCGGCCGGTCCGCCCCTCCAGCAGCCGCAGCGCCAGCAGGGTGACCAGCGTCCGGTCGTCGGGCCGCTCCGCACCGTCGCCCGCGTCGGGGCCGAGGACGACGAGGCCGTCGTACGGGGCGAGATCGAGCCCCAGCAGGGTCTCCGGCCGCGCCAGGGCGGCGGACCGGAACCGCACGGTCAGCCGCGCGTCCGCAGCCGTACCGTCCCGGGCCTCCCCCTCCTGCGCTGCCCCGGATTCCTCGGACGGGTACGGCAGGCGGGGGTCGGGTACGGCGGAACGGTCCGTGATCACGTCGAGCACGGAGCCCGGCCGGGCCGTGCGCCGCAACTGGTCCACCACGAACGGCGCCCGCCGGTTCCAGCCGAGCAGCAACAGACGGGCTCCGGCCTCGGGCGGCGCGGGCTCCGCAGAGATCACCGACGCGTCGACGAGGTGGTGGCAGTCCTCCGGCCGGGCCGAGCCCTCGTCGAGGGCCAGGACGATCAGGCGGCTCCCGGGCGCCACGGTGGTGTCGGCGGGCGGGTTCAGCAGCGTCCGGCCCTCCGGGGTGAGCAGCCCCACCACGCACGCCGCGGCGTGGCCGAGCAGCGCCGCACCGAAGGGACCGCCCTCGAAGGCGGCGGCGTCGGCGAGGTGGAACTCGTCGCCCGCGAAGTCCAGCAGGTCGCCGAGGACGAGCGAGAGACCGGGCCGGCCCACGCACTGGGTGATCAGCCGGGCCGTGACCGTGTCCGTCTCCAGGACCGTGCCGCGCGGGCCGGCGGCCAGCCGGGCCGGGGCGAGGTACCGGTCGTCCCGCACCGCGGCCAGCACCGGCGGCCCGTCCGCCCCGCCGCCGAGCACGGCGCGCAGGGCCAGCAGGATCCGCAGGACCTCGGCGTCGGCCGCCGGTCCACCGGCGGGCAGCACCAGGACGGTGCTCGCCGTCCGCGGGCTGACCAGGGCGAGCACGGCGGGATCGCTCGCGGGACCGCTGCGGCAGATCAGCCGGGTCCGCGCGGCCGGGCCGACGGCGGCCGCCAGGACCCGCTCCATCTCGGCCTTGTCCCGGTCGGCCAGCAGGACGACGGCCCGCGGCCGGTGGGGACTCTGCGCGGCGAGCAGCTCGGCCACCACCGTGGTGACCTGGTCCGACCAGCCGAGGACGACGACATGGCCGTCTTCCAGGACCGTGGAGCGCCCGCGGCTCAGCTCCGCCATCCGCTCGGCCAGCCCCGTGGTGATCACCCCGACCAGGGTGGACACGCACAGCAGGGCGACCAGCCCGAGCAGCGCCGACAGCGCCATGCGCAGGGGCGTGCCGCTCGCCGCGCCCAGGCGCAGTGTCTCCGCGCTGGTGCGCCACGCGGCCGTCAGCCGGCCCGACAGCGACCGGGGCGAGCCCGGGTCCGTCCACACCAGGACGGTGCTCACCGGCACGACGACGGCCAGGCAGGTCACCACCAGCCAGCCCATCAGGGTGGTGGTGCTGCGGGCCAGTGTCCGGTCGAACCGGTACCGCGCCCGGTCCCGGAACGAGACCGGCCGAGGCGGTTTCGGCTGCCCCACGTCCACCCCACCCCTCGCCTCGTGGGGGACCGTCGCGCCCGCCCCCGCACACCCCGGTTCCGCACAGTGCCGCCTGCCGGGGAGAAACACGCCGTATTCGGGGCGCGGTTCACCCTTTCGGGCGGGCAACGCGGGGGCGCGCCCCCGGGGGTGGCCGGTGGAGGGAGTGTGCTCAGAAGGCCGAGTGGTCGAACCAGAGGGTGAGCAGGTCCTCGTCGCCGAGCCGGCGGAAGGCCTCGCTCGTGGGGGCGAGGCGGCCGTAGAGGAGCAGGAGCAGGTCGCCGGAGCCGCCCTCGACCGTGGCGTCCGCCGCCGGCCCGGCGGCTCCGGTGGTGTCGGCTTCCGTCACCAGCCCGAAGCCGTCGGGGCGCAGCCGGACCAGCCAGGTCTCCTCGCCGTCCGTGCAGCTGAACCGGAGGGTCCGGTCGGGGCCGCGCAAGGCGGCGGTCCCCGGCGCGAAGAAGGCGGCGAACGGCAGGTTGGTGAGGAACTCGTCGATGCCGTCCACCGCCAGGTCGCGGTCGATGTGCGGGGAGCGGCCGAGTGCGAGTTCGGCGTCGACCCGGTGCACGAGGGTCTCGAAGAGCATGCGGCGCACCCAGAACCGGGCGTGCTGGTCGCGCCCCCAGGCCCACATCGGTGCGTCCAGGTCGGTGGCGGCGAACACCTCGGCGGACTCCGCGGCGCTCTCGGCGAGCCAGTCGGGATAGTCGGCGGCCTGCTCCGGCAGGCGCAGATCCACGTCACGGCTGGTCGGCGGCTGCTGGATGCGCCCGCGCAGCAGGACACCGAACCAGCGCTGCACGCTGCCGGCATGGCGCGTCAGATCGGCCAGGGTCCAGCCCGGGCAGGAGGGTACGGGGGTGGCGGGGTCGGCGCCTTTCACCACGGCGACGAACCGCTCGCTCTCCGCGGCGACGGCGGCGACGTGCCGGGCGGGCGTGAGGGGCGTGGAGGGCGTGGGGGATTCCAGGGGCTGCACGGGGGTCCTTCCTGTCGTGTTGCAGCCGACGCTAACCCACCCCAGGGCCTGGTCAGCGATGCGGACGCCGCTCCGGGGCGGCCGTATGATGCCGGGATGACCAAGCCGATCGAACTCGTCATATTCGACTGCGACGGCGTGCTGGTCGACAGCGAGCGCATCGCCCAGCGCATCCAGGTCGAACTCGGGGCGGAGCTGGGCTGGCCGCTGACCCCCGAGGACGTCGTCGAGCGGTTCATCGGGCGCTCCCGGGAGTCCATCTGCGAGCAGATCGCGGAGCGGCTGGGGGTGGAGACGGCCGCCCTGTGGTGGGAGCAGCTGGTGCGGCGCCACCGGGACGCGGTGGACGCCGGTCTCCAGCCGGTCGAGGGGCTGCCGGAGGCGCTTGCGCAGATCACCGTGCCCGTCTGCGTCGCCTCCAGCGGCTCGCACGAGAAGATGCGCCACACCCTCGGCGTCACCGGTCTCCACGCGCGCTTCGAAGGCCGCATCTTCAGCTCCACGGAGGTGTCGCGGGGCAAGCCGGCCCCCGACCTCTTCCTGTACGCGGCCCGCCGGATGGGCGTGGATCCCGCGGCCTGCGTCGTGGTCGAGGACAGCGGGCCCGGGGTCCGGGCGGCGCGCGCCGCCGGGATGCGCTGCTTCGGCTACGCGGGCGGACTCACCCCCGCCGCACGGCTCTCGGGTCCGGGCACCGTCGTCTTCGACGACATGCGCAAGCTGCCCGTCCTCCTCGCCGAGCAGGGCGTGTGACGGTCCGCAGCCGGACGACCGGGACGGGGACGGCGGGAGGAGGGCCGGGCGCGGACCGGGGAACAGGTGTGCGGGCGTGTTAACGTCGCGCCATGTCCAAGGCTGAAATCGACCTGCTCACCGCCGAGTTCTTCGGCGCTTTCGACAACCGCGGTGGCAAGACGGCCGACGTGGAGCGGATCCGCCGGCTGGTCCTGCCGGACGGGGTGATCGTCATGACCGGGCCGGACTTCACGGTCTACGGGGTGGACGATTTCATCGAGCCCCGCCGACGCCTGCTGAGCGGTGGCCGGATGGTCGAGTTCAGCGAGTGGGAGACCTCCGAACGGACCGACATCGCGGGCGACATCGCGTCGCGGTTCGGGGAGTACCGCAAGTCCGGCGTCCTGGACGGCGAGCCCTTCGAGGGCGGTGGGACGAAGACCATCCAGTTCGTCCGCACCCCCGAAGGCTGGCGCATCGCGGCCTTCTCCTGGTACGACCGGCCCCGCGCGTAGGAGCTGCCGCCCCGTCCGGGCCTTCCGCCGACAGTTTGTGCAACCTTGCGGTTGCACCTCAAGAGGGCGATGTGCAACCCTGGAGTTGCATCTGCTGTCGGCGACGGAGGAGACCACCCATGAGTGAGAACCGGATCGAACGCGACACCCTGATCGAAGCATCCCTGGAGCGCGTCTGGTCGCTGGTGGCCGAGCCCGGCTTCTGGGTGGCCGACGAGGCGAACCTGACCGGCGCCACGGCGCGGCCGGGCGAGGTGACGGTGGCGCGCAACACCGAGTACGGCGACTTCCCCGTGCGGGTGGAGAAGGTCGAGCCGCCGACGTACCTGGCGTACCGCTGGGCCAGTGCGTTCCCCGGGCAGGAACCGACCGAGGAGAACAGCACCCTCGTGGAGTTCACGCTCAGCCGGGAGGGCGACAAGACGCGGCTGCGCGTCGTCGAGAGCGGGTTCGCCGCGCTGGCCGGGTCCGAAGAGCTGCGCGACCGGGCACTGAAGGACAACACCGGTGGCTGGCCCCAGGTGCTCGACGCGTTCAGGAAGCGCGCCGAGCGGCCCACCGCGTGACGGACGGACGCCGCACCGGCGGCGACACGGACGGGGGCGGCGCGAGGGGAAGGCAGGGAGGCCCGGGCGACACGGGTGATCAGGCGGTGGACGGCGTTCTCGCCGCCCTGGCGGACCCGACGCGCCGCACCCTGCTCGACCTCCTCGCCGCCCGTGGCGAGGTCACCGCGACGACCCTCGCCGAGGGCCTGCCCGTGTCCCGGCAAGCGGTGGTCAAGCACCTCGCCGTGCTGGACGCCGCCGGGCTGGTCCGCGGCGACCGCGTCGGCCGCGAGGTCCGCTACACCGTGCGGCCCGCCGCCCTGGACGCGACGGCGCGCTGGATGTCCGCGCTCGCCGCGGACTGGGACCGCCGATTGGCGAACGTCAAGCGCATCGCCGAAGCGGCGGAGCGCGACCTCTGAAACGCGCGTCGGCGCCGGGACCCGGAATGCTCGCGGGTCACGGCGCCGGCGTGTCAGACCGGGTCGGGCATGCGGCGCCAGCCGCCGTAGTGGCCGTCGTGGTCACGGATGTTGATCCACTGGTAGCCGTCGTCGCCGCGGATGCTCAGCGTGAAGACCCAGGGGTCGCCGCCGCTGAAGCGGTCGATGATGTAGATCCTGTCGGTGAAGGCGCCGCCCAGGGAGTACCAGCCGGACCACTTGCCCTTCTTGCTGGCGTCACGGGTCCACAGGGCGCGGTCGGTGCCGATGACGAACTGGTGCGCGGAGTTGTCGGGCGCCGTGTGCGTGGTGACCCCGTACTCGCAGATGTAGATCGCGCCGGCTTCCCCGTTGCAGTAGCTCAGGGCCTGGGCCGGCGAGGCCGCGGCCACGAGACCCGCCAGGATGGTGGCCGCGACGACGGCGGCCCTGATCCTCTTCATTTCCTGATGCTCCTCGGTGCGATGCGCAGGCGAGCCTGCTGACCGCACCGAGCCTGCCGTGCCCCGCTGACGTTCCACTAACGTTCCGCTGCCGCCACCGCCCGCAGCCCGGAGGGTCTGCGGGCGGCGCGAGGCGGGCAGAACCTCAGGTCATGCGGCAGGGTTCGGTGAGAACCCGTGGGACAGCTCACCCGCGAAGGGGACGCTCCGGCCGCGGCGCAGGGCGGGGCCGGGGCTCTGGAGCACCCATCCCGTCGCCGTGTCGGGTGTGAAGTTCGTCCCGTTGACCGCGATGTGCAGCTGGTAGACCCGGCCGGTGGTGGTCAGGACCTTGACGTAGGCGTCGTTGCCCTGCGCCTCGATCGAGACGCCGCAGGCGGTCCCGGCGGTACCGCCGTTGGGGTAGCCGGTGATGGCCGAGAGGTTCTGCCAGACCACCGGGTCGCCCGTGTTCGGGGCGCGGCCGGCGGAGGTGACGCCGCCCCGGACGGCGGCGCTGAACGACTCGCTGTTGGAGGGGGAGTAGCTGTCGATGTCGATGCAGGGTCCTGCCGCGCCGGTGGCTCCCGTCGCCCCGGTGGCCCCGGTGGCGCCGGTCGCGCCCGTGGCGCCGGTGGCTCCCGTCGCCCCGGTCGCGCCCGTAGCCCCGGTGGCTCCCGTCGGGCCGGTCGGGCCCGTCGGGCCGCGCGGTCCGGGCGGGCCCTGGGGGCCCTCCGGTCCGCGGCACGGCGGGTGCCGGTCCGCCTTCGTCCCGGCCGCCTTCGGCCACGACGAGTCGTCCTCGCACTCGTCACCGTCCCCGCCACCGCCCCGCGGATCCGCCGCCACGGCTCCCGCGGCCGTCGCCGCGCTCCCCGGCACCGCCGCGACGGCGGGCGAGGCGATCCCCGCGAGCACCAGGGCGAGCGAGGCGAAGGTTCCGCCGACGATCCAGCCGGACCGCCTGGGCAGCGGACCCAGCGTGGATGTGGATCTGTCCTCAGGGCGCATGTACCGCTCCTCGTGAGCATCTGATCGGATGATCACAGAATTCCCGTGATCGCGGTCATCGTGCGGATACGACGCCTCGGGCGGCAGCCGCCGCGCCCGACAGTCAGCGGTTCGGCGCAGTGCGTGGGACCAGTCGGGTGCGCCGCGGGCCGCCCGGGCCGGCCGCACGGCGCGCTGCGGATCCGGCGGGGCGCATTGTCCGTAAGGTCCGGCCGTGAAGCCGACCATCTGTCTCTGCATGATCGTGAAGAACGAGTCCGCCGTCATCGAGCGCTGCCTCACCTCGGTGCGGGACCACATCGACACCTGGGTCATCTCCGACACCGGCTCCGACGACGGCACCCAGCAGCTGATCCGCGCCGTCCTGGAGGGGATCCCGGGCGAACTCCACCAGGAGGCCTGGGTCGACTTCGGGCACAACCGGAGCCGGAACATCGCCCGCGCCCGCGGCAAGGCCGACTACCTGCTCCTGCTCGACGCGGACCTGGTCCTGCGCGAGGACGCGCCGATGCCGCCGCTGGTGGCGGACTCGTACATGCTCCGCCACGTGGGCGCCACCGAGTACCGCATCAAACGCCTGGTCCGGGGTGCACTGCCGTGGCGGTACGAGGGGGCGACCCACGAGTACATCACCTGCGACCTCGGCGAGAGCGTGGCCCACCTGGACTCCCTGGTGATCGAGGACCACGGGGACGGGGGCTCCAAGCAGGACAAGTTCGAACGGGACGCCCGGCTCCTGAGCGCCGCGATGGAACGGGACCCGTCCAACGGCCGGACCGTCTTCTACCTCGCCCAGACCATGCGCGACATGGGCGAACGCGCCGAGGCGGTCCGCCTGTACGAACGGCGGGCGGCCATGGGCGGCTGGGCAGAGGAGGTGTACCAGTCCCTCCTCCAGGTCGGCGTGCTGCTCGGGGACAGCGGGGACCCGGCCGACTGGCCCGCCGCCATGGACGCGCTGCACCGCGCCTGGGAGTCCAGGCCGGAGCGGCTGGAGGCCTGCTACGAACTGGCCTCGCGGCTGCGGCTGCTCGGCCGGTACCGGTCGGCGCACGCCATCGCCCGGGCCTGCCTGGACCGGCCGGCCCCGGACGACGTCCTGTTCACCCAGCCCTGGGTCTACCGGTGGGGGCTGCTCTTCGAGTACTCCGTCACCGCGTACTGGGTGGGCGACCTGGCGGAGTCCCTCCGCGCGTGCGACCGGCTCCTCGCCCTCCCCGACCTGCCGGACCGCTACCGGCGGCAGACCCTGCTCAACCGGGAGTTCGCCGTCCGGGGTCTCGCGGTGCCGGTTCCGGCGGGGTGAGGGCGGGGGCCGCGCGCCGGCCGAGCGGCAGCAGGTACTGGAGCGGCTGGTCGAGGTCGTCCAGCCCGAGGAGTTCCTGCGCCAGGTCGTCGTGGAAGCCGCCGAGCGGGGTCCCGGCCAGGCCCAGGGCCGCCGCCGTGAGGAGCAGCGTCTGGGTCAGGTGACCGGTCTCCAGCAGGGCCAGGCGCAGCGCGCGCAGCCCGTACCGGCGCCGCAGCACGCCGAGGTCCGCGTACACCCCGAGGACCACCGGCGCGCTGTCGATGCCGATCCAGTCCGGGTCCGTCGCCGGGCGGGACAGGTACGTCGACAGCGCCTTGACCTCCTCCACGGCGGGCACCGGCCCGACCGGGCGCAGCGTCCGCGCCTCGGGCACGCACTCGTAGGTACCCGGCGCGACACCGGCCGTGCCGAACACCAGCAGCCGCACCCGGGCCGTGTAGAGGGCGCCCGCGCTCGGGTAGGGGCGGTGCGCGAGGGTACGGGTCGAGCCGTCCGCGAGGAGCCGGCCGGAGCGGCCGCTCTCGGCGAGGGAATGCCACAGCAGCGCGCCCAGCGTGGCGGCGTCGAGCGGCCCGCCGAGCGCGCCGCGCGCCGAGGCCCGCCCCGCGAGGACCGCGCCGAGCGGCACGTCCGGCAACGGGCCGGTGGGCAAAGGCACTTCGGACCGGGCGAGGCGCCGCGCGTGCCGGGACGGCGGCGGCAGCGGCGCCGTCGGCCGCAGCGCCGTGTCCTCGCCGCGGCCGATGTGGAACTTGCTGCGCTCCAGGTACTGGACGTCGGGCGCCGTGTACGAGGACGGGAAGTAGGAGGGCGGCCCCCCGGCCGTACGGGCCGGCTCCGTGGTCTCCGCCACCTCCAGCAGGGTCCGCGCCGCCAGCCTGCACACCGCCCGCTCCTCGTCGGGGATCACCCCGAGCCGGTTGCACAGCATGTGCAGCTGCGAGGCCCAGACCCAGGCGTCCGGGGAGTCGGGGGCGTCCTGAGGCGCGTCCTCGGCCGCGCGGGCGCGGAGCGCCGCGTCGGCCTCGCGGACCCGGTCCGTCCAGCGGTTCAGCCAGGGCGCCGCCGTGCCGTCTGCGAGCCGCCGCCGCAGCTCCGTGGCGCGCCCGAGCAGCGCCGAACGCTGCGCCGAATAAACCGAGTTCACCCGGGCGTGGACCGGCGCACCCGGCAGCATGGGCACCTCGGTGACCCACCGCCAGCCCGCCGCGTGTCCGCGCAGCCAGCGCGCGGCGGCCAGCCGGTCCATGCCGAGGGCGTACGCCGTCGCGTGCGCGAGGTCGGCCGCGACGGCGAGGCGCGCCGCGGCGTCCCCGCCGTCCAGCGCCCGCAGCGCGTCGAGGGCTGCTCCGGTGGAGGCGACGAAGACCTCCTCGGCCACCCCTATCGCCCCGGGGCCGCCGTAGCGCTGCGTCTCGGGCACGTACGGCACGGTACGGAGCTCCCCGTGGGTGGACGGCCACGGACCCGGCACCTGCGGCACCTCCCGCGCGGCGCGCGCGAGCCGGTCCGCCGAGTGCGCCGCGGCCGCCGGGCCCAGTCCGCGCACCCGGATCCGCAGATGGGGGCCGCCCTCGCCGTACCGGATGAAGAACCACGCGTCGGCTTCCCCGGCGGCCACCAGGCCGTCGAGGAAGGGGGCGGCCTCGCGCAGCAGGAAGGCGTCGGTGTCCTCGGCGGTGGCGTGCAGGAACAGGTGGAAGCCGTGCCAGGCGGTGCCGACGCCCGAATGGCCGGGGGCTCCGGTCTCGCTGACGGGGTGGGTCGGGGTGCCGGTCGTCGTCATCTGGGGTCCTCGTCGTCGGTCCGGGTTCCGGCCGGGAGCGGGCGGGCGGGTGTCAGGGGAAGGGGTGCGGATGGAGCGCGAGGTCCGCGGGTCGCAGCGGCCGGTCCGACCGGCCGAGGCGGTACGGCACGTCGAGCAGCCGGGGCAGGCCTCGGACGCGGTGGTTGACGTGCCCGAAGGTCATCGGCAGCGAGCCCGGGACGATGGCCTTCACGCAGTGCAGCCCGAGCCGGTCGCGCAGCCCCGGCTCGCTCTGGTCGACCGCGATCACCTCCAGCCCGGCCCCGGAGAGCCGTTCCACGGTCGCGGCGAGCAGGGCCGAGAGGTCGCCCACCGGCGCGGGCGCCCCCGGCCAGGCCTCCTCGACGCTCACGCACGGCGTCTCCGCGTAGAGGAACTCCAGGCGCGGGGCCGCCTCGGCCAGCGTGCCCAGCCCCACGTGGTCGTCCAGGGTCGTCACCAGCTCCGGCCGCTCCAGCATCGGCCGCAGCCGCCGGGGATCGCGCGGGCCGCCCTCGGCGAGGGAACGCGGCCCCGACTCCACGACGTTGGTGACGACTTCGGCCACCGCGGAGCGGATCGCCGCACGCGGATCGTGGTGGGCGCCGGCCGCCAGGAACATCCGCGGCGCCTCGGGATGGGAACCCTCGTACCGGCAGAGCGCCACGACGGCCGGGATGCCGAAGTCGTTCGTCGCGTCGAGCAGGTCGAGCCGGTACCCGGCCAGGGCCGCGCGGTCCGCGAGCAGCGCCGTCTCCCGGTCCCGCGGCGGCGGAGCGATGCGCCGCAGGGGCGTCGCCGCGTACCACGCCATCAGGAAGGCATCGCGCTCGGCCACCTCGAACAGGCCGTACAGCAAGGCCTCTTCGGGGCTGTTGCCGAGGCCGCAGCCGTTGGACGACTCGTACACCACGCGGGGCCCGCCGCTCCGGGGAGCGTCCCAGTACGCGACGTGCTCGGGGACGGCCGTCGTGCGCCGCCGGGTGAGCGACCAGCCGTGCACCCAGTCCATGTCCAGGTCGGGGGAGTAGGGGACGGTCGGTGACGCGGGGTGGCCGTGGTAGCGGGGGTCGGGCAGGCCGAGCCGCTCCGGGTCCACGGCCCGCTCGGGTCCGAGGTCGGCGAAGGAGACGCGCAGCGCGGTGCGCTTGCCGACCGGGCGCATGCCCGCGTACCGCTCGACGCTCTCGAACAGGGCGATGCGCTCGCTGTCGTCGAAGTCGAGGGACCGGCCGTATCCGCCGTCGTCGACCGCCCGGCCGTCGCTGACGAACGCGCTGGTCAGGCAGAACGCCGAGTCGTCGGAGCGGAACAGGCGCCGCACCGGCCCGAACCGCTCGTCGTGCAGGGCTCCGCGCAGCCGGTCCGCCGTGGTGAGCGGGTTCGGGGCGCGCAGGACGTACGGATCGGGGAGCGGGCGCGGCGCCGACGGCAGCGGGACGGCGCCGGAGGCGGAGTCCGGTGGCAGGGGACGGCACACCGGGCAGCCGCCGACGGGACGGACGCGATGGGTGGACCAGGTGGCGCGGCCCTGGTGGAGCAGGTGGACCGGCGCCGACTCGCCCCCGGAGTCGTCCTGTTGGTCCGCGGGCCGGTCCAGCAGGTCGAGCGCGAGCGCGCCGAGCGACTCCGACAGGGCGGGGGAGGGTACGCCGCCCAGCGCGAGCCCGGGGCTGTGCCACGGCACCCGCCCGCCCGCCGTGGCCAGCCGCTGGTACTCGGTACAGGACAGGCATGCGGCGGCGCCCGGCCGGAGCACGGGCCCGACCACCGCCAGGGCGCCGTCGAAACGCACCGGGACGAGGGTCACGGGGTGCCCGAGCGCGTGACGGCTCAGTTCCTCGGCCGCCTCGAGCGTCCACGCGCTCAGCAGGACGACGGCCGGCCCGGAGGTGACCGAGAGCGCGGCTTCCGCGTCGACGACGGGCACCGGCAGCCAGGCCAGGGCGGCGGTCGCGGTCGCCGTACTCATCGGACCTCCCGGGACACGGGCCGTACGGTGAACCCGAACGCTCGCAACTGAGCCGCGAGTTGCGGGTCGCGCGGGGGTACGGGCGCCCGCGCGGGGACGTCGGATCCCGTCAGCCGGTGCAGCGCGTCCTGGAAGGCGTCCTCGCGTGCGGCCAGGTCGGCCAGCCAGCGCCCGGTCCAGCCGGTGTCCTCCCAGGCGGCCGTGCGCGCACCCGCGGCGGCCAGGGCCGCGAGCGCGCCGCCCGGGGCGGAGACGGCGGTGGCCGACGGAACCGCGGCGAGGGCGCGGACGTGGACGACGGCGGCGAGCGCGGCGAAGGCGGCCGCGTCGCCCGGGGTCGCTTCCACGGCGTCACTGAGCAGAGGCGGCGGCGGGCCCGACGGGCCGCCGGGCGCGGGGGGACGTACGACGGCCCGGTACGCCTCCTCGCCCGGAGCGAGCCGGAACACCTCCAGCCGGGCGGCCATCCCGAGGCGGCTGGTCAGGGTGGTCCACCAGTGGCGGAACTGCGGGTGCCCGGACCAGCGGTCGTCCGCCGCACCGGGGTGTTCCGGCGCCGACACGGGCGCCGGGCGGTGGGACGCGGCGGCGCGCAGGGCCCGGCCCCGGGCGTGCCCGGGGGTCGCGCCGACGGTGAAGTGGGCCTCGCCCAGCCGTAGTTCGGCCGCGCGGCAGAACAGGTCCAGGCGAGCCAGGTCCAGCCGCGGCGCACCGCCGACCAGCACCGCGCCGCCCGGCGGCACCGTGCACAGGGCGAGGGGTACGGGCAGCTGCCGCAGCCCCGCCGGAAGCGGTTCGGGGAGCACCCCGCACCGGTCGTCCGTCAGGGCCGCCATGCGCCGCAGCGCGTCCCGCAGCGTCCCCGGGGCAACCGCGTCCACCCGCCGGTCGGCGTCGATCCGGACCGGCCCCGCCCAGGTGCGGTAGTCGGCGCTCAGCGGACGGGCCCGCGCGAGCAGGACCGCGGGCAGCCCGGCCACCAGCCGCTCGTCCTCCCCCTCGCGCGCCGGATCCGTCACCCCGGCCGCCGCACACAGCAGCCGCTGCGCGGCGGCCCCCGCGAGCAGGGACGGGAACGCCGTGCCCGGGGCGTCCCGGTGGGCGGGGTGGGCGAGCCGGGCTGTCAGGGCGGTGGCATCGGCGTGGACCTGGGCGGGGCTGCCCGGCGCGGTCACGTAGCCGCTTGCGTGCCCGTGGCCGAAGCCGACGCAGTGCTCCGAGCCGTCGGCGCGGGCGTACAGGAGGACCAGGTTCCCGGGCAGGGCCGGGTCGGCGGTGCAGGTGACGGGCAGCCCGGCGGAGGCCAGTGCGCGCCCGGCGGCTTGGGCCGACGGGTCCGCGGGGGAGGCGGCCACCACCTCGGCCCGCGTTCCGGCGAGCGCCGCGCCCGCGGCGGCCGGCCGCTCGGCCGCCGCTTCGAGCCAGTCGGCGACCGGGCGACCACCGGGTACGGCGTCGGGCTCCGCCACCAGCAGGCCGTGCGCGTCGAGTTGCCCGAGCAGGGTGTCCACGGCCGAGCGCAGGCCGGGGCCCGCCGCCACACCGTCGAGGAACGGGGCCACCGTCCCGTCGCGCAGGGGATCCGCCAGCAGGCGCCAGAGCGCCGGCAGGGACGCGCTGCCCTCCAGGGTCAGGCTCCCGTGCCGTCCGCGCAGATGGAGCCCGTCCCGCAGCGGGGTGACGGCGACACCGGCGCGCAGCCGCCGGGCGGCCGGGGCGTCGCCGGTCATGACCGGCCCTCCACCGCGTCGACGGCCGCGCCGAGCTCCGTACGCCAGTCGCAGCCGGTCAGGACCGGCACCGAGCGGACGACCAGGTGGGCCGCCAGGTACCGCTCCATCGGGCGGACGTCGCAGAGGGCGAGCAGGCGGTACAGGGAATTGGTGCAGGCGCGGTAGACGAGGTAGTCAGGCCGGCTCCACATCGTCCCCGCAGGGTCGGAGCGCCGCAGCAGGTGGTGGAAGTCGCTGAAGCCGGTGCGCTCGCCGTGGTCCCAGCGCCGGGCGGCCGCTCCGTCCCCGGTGGCCGCGGCCCGCACCCGGTACGCGTCCGGGTCACCGTGCAGGTCGGCGCCGGCGTCGTACCGGCTCCGCGCCAGCTCCCAGGCGCCCGCCGAACAGGCGGTCCAGGCCTGCTCCCACCCCTGGGCGCCGCCGTCGCGGATCCGCCCGACGAGGCGGACGACGCCGTCGCCCGCGCGCTCCCAGTGCCGGTCGAACCGGTCCCTCACCTGCCCGTCCGGATCGTCGTGGAAGAGGAAGTCCTCCAGGTGGGACACGTACGAGAAGTGACCGCCCGGCAGCCCGCCCGGGTGGGCGCAGGCGTGCGCGGCCAGCGCGGTCACCGCGAGCTGGACGCGGGCCTGCGCGGTGTCGCCGTGCGCGCCCAGGAAGCCGGCGCCCGCGCGGAGCGCGCCCAGTGCGTGGCGCAGGAGCGCGTCGCGCAGGTCCGTGCCGTCCGCGCCCAGGAGACCGCGCAGCGCGGTGCGGTCGACGGCCGCGACGCGGACGGTGTTGTCCGCCACGATCGGCCCGTAGGGCGGGGCGATGAGTTCGGCGCGTCCGGCCTCGGCCGCCCGCTCCAGCAGTTCGGCCTCGGTGAGGTCGCCCCGCGAGGGGTGGACGCGGAGCCAGTCCCGGATCCGCGCGGCGGCGGCGCGGGCGGCGGCGTCGACCCGCGCGGGCGGGCCCTCCAGGCGCAGACGCAGGTGGGGCCCGTACAGCCAGTGCCGCTCCACGTGGGCGGCCAGCCCGTCCGCCGCGCAGGACTCGGCGAGCGGCAGCATCACCTCGCGCAGCAGGGGTGCCTTGACCGGGTGGTGGTGGTATGCGATCACATCGAGGGCCTTGAGGGCGCCGGCGGCCCCGGGGGAGCCGATGTCGGGGGGTCGCACCGTTCGCACGCTCTCTTCCGCTGTCGCCGGGTTCATCGACGCCGGGGGGCCGGGTCGACGGGGGGAGGTCTCGGGGGTCATCGGCGCGGTCATCGGCGCCGTCCGGACCGGTAGACCTCCAGGACGAGTTCCACCGCGCGGGCCGGAGCGGCCCGGCCGCCCGGCGCGGGCAGCGCCTCCTCCAGCACCGCGCCCGTATCGGCGTGCCGGGACAGCCACTTGCCCAGGCAGCGCAGGTGCAGCGCGTTGCCGAGGTCGACGAGGTGCGGCTTGGGGCGACTCAGCCGGTGCAGGAAGTCGTCCGCGGCCCCCGCGCCGGGGGCCACCGGGGCAGGTTGCAGGAAGACCTGTTCGGGCAGGTCCAGCAGGGCGCGCCACCGGGCCGCGGCCGCCACCGGAACGGCGTCGCCGCCGAGGTCGCCGCGCAGCGCCCGCACCACGTCCGGCGGCAGCAGCCAGCGGCGCCGTCGCAGCACGAGGTGCCGGTGGCGCAGCCGGGTGGCGCGCGTCACCGCGCCACCCGGTACGGCGACCGTGTCGCGGGCCACCAGTGCCCCGAAGTCCACGGCGCCGTGCGGGTGGTCGGCCAGATGGGCCCCGATGCGGCGGGGCAGCAGGACGGGTGCGAGAAACCCCGGGTAGAGGACGTCGAGGTGCTCGCCCGTGCTCCGCAGCCGCACACGCACCTGGTCGGTGGCCTCGTCGTGGACGAGGTCGAGGTCGCCCTCGCCGATCGACGCCCAGCGGCGGTCGGGCCCGATCTCGTCGGGGACGAGCAACGGGTGCAGGTTCGCGTTGAATCCGCCGACGGGCCGGATCTGCGCGGCCCGGGCGCCGGGCCCGAGACCGCGGCGGATCCCGGCGGCCACCTCGGCCGCGGCGCGCGGGTCCAAGGCGTCCAGGAACCGGCTGGTGAAGCGGCCCCACCCGCCGTACACGTGGTTCACGCACAGCAGGCCGGGGGCCGGGCCGGGCTCGCGCTGGAGGAAGTACGCGTAGCTGAGCGGGCGTTCGACCGCCCAGCCGGGCAGCCGCTCGCCCAGGCCCTTGACGAAGTCCGCCGGAAGGACGCTTTCGTGGGCGGGCTCGGCGCCTCCCCGGGACCGCTCCCCGCCGACCGCGCGGACCGCGCGGACCGCTTCCGCGCGCAGGGCGGCGAGTTCTTCGACCCCGGTCGGGAAGGCGGTCCGGCCCGCGGAGACGGCCGCGTCGCCGGGGAGGGCGGCCCGTCGCCCGGCGGCCTCCCAGGCCCCCGCGGCCTCCCACGCCCCGGCGGTCTCCGCCCCGAACTCCCACGGGTGGCGGCAGGTGCCGCCGGATCCGTAGCGCTCGACGAAGCGGTCACGGACCACCCGGCGGACGATGTGACCGGTGTCGAACAGCTCGGCCAGCGCCGTGAGTTCGCCGAGCGCCTCGTGGTCGGCGCCGTCGAGGAAGCCGTCGAGGCGCAGGGGCCGGCGGGCGACCACGTCCTCGGAGAGCACGTTCAGCGGTGCGGACCCGGACGGTACGGGGCCGCCCGCGTCCGCCAGTACGTCCCGCCACTCCCGCGACAGCGCGGTGAGCAGGGCGGGCCGGTCGGCGGCCCGCGCGGCGGCGAACCCGCCGGTCGCACGGCCGAGCCCGGCGATTCGGTCCGCGCGCGCGGCGTCCTCGGGGTGGTCCGTTGCGAAGGTCCGCAGCCAGGCCGCGATCCGCTCCAGCGGGTCGGCGTCCTGCGGCGCCACCGGTTCGCCCGGAACCAGCAGGCCGGCGTCGGCGAGACGGTCGAGGAAGGCCGCCGCCGAGGCGGCCGTATCGGCGGTGTCCCCCTTCAGCGCCGAGCCGAGCAGCGCTTGCAACTCGCCCAACGGCGCCGGGTGCCGGGCGGCTTCGGTGATCAGGTGCAAGGGGCCGCCGAGAGCCAGTTCGGCCTCGTCCTCCTCCGCCACCAGGAAGCGGCCTCCGGCGAAAACGGTCCGGTCGCGGGAATAGGCGGCCCGTCCGCCGGTGATCCGCGCGCTGCTGGTGATGCGGTGGGGGAGCGGTGCCCGCCGGTGCGGCGCGGACAGGAGGGCCAGGGTGAGCGCGCGGGTCAGGGTGCGGTTGACCTTCACGACCGCGCGGGCGGGCTCCTCGAACAGCGGCGCGGTGCCCCAGTCGGGCACGGGGCGGGCGGTGTGCGCGTACGGGCCGCCGGGCGCGGCCAGTTCACCCCAGCCGACCGCCGTGAACCAGGACAGCGGGCTGGTCTTGGTGCTGGCGCGCAGGGCGTAGCGCAGTACGGCGGGTTCTTCCTTGCGCGCCCTGCGGTCGGCCGGTCCGGTGGCCGCCCGCTCCACTGCGCGCAGCAGGTCGGCGCTGGTGAGCGCGACGGCCTTGCCGAGGGCCGGTTCCCGGCACAGGGCGGCCAGGTGCGCACGTTCGCCCTCCAGCGCGGCTGCGGCCGCGGCGCCCAGCTCCGCGAGCACCTCGGCGCGCCGGTCGCGCAGCGCGAGCCAGTCGGCGAGCAGGGGTACCCGGGAGGGGAGGTCGCCGAGGCGGTCCAGCAGGGCGGACCGCGGTTCGCGGCCATTGTGCAGGGCGCGGCGCAGGGGCAGGACGACGTCGCGGTGGAACGCGGGCGGATGTCCGTCCCGGCTGGCGTACAGGGCGTCACCGAGGGGCCCGGCGATCCGGAGCAGCCGGGTCTCGGCGCGGTGGAGGCGGGCGAGCGAGCTGCGGAAGGCCGCCGCGGACGGCAGCTGGGCGGGGTGGGCCAGCACGGTCGCGCGCACCAGTGCCGTGGGCGCGGAGCCCACCCGGTAGGCGGCCGGGCCGGGCGGTGGCGACGGCACCGGCTCCTGCCCGCGCCCCTGCCCGTACGACTGCGACTGCGACTGCGGTTGCGATGGCGGCTGCGCCACGGCGTGTGCTCCCTTCCCGTCGGGGCGGTCGTCCCGCCGGCCGTCCCGCCGTCGTCGTGTGCGGCGCACGGGCCCTCCCGCCGTACGTGACGTACGGCGGGAGGGCTCGCGGCCTCGAGGTGCCGTGCGGAAGGGGATGGACCCCTGCTACACCGCCGGGGTGTCGGCCTGCGGGTGAGCGCAGGAGGAGGAGCCCTGGCAGGAGGAGGAGCCCCAGGAGGCTCCGCCTTCGGGCAGCGCGACGGTGTCGCGCATCGAGGTGACGGTGAGGTCGCCGAGGTCCAGTGCCAGGTCCTGGAGTTCGAACCCGGTGGTGTGCGTGGTGTCGGACATACGCGTCTCCCTGCATGAGTGGTGGGGTTTCGTGAATCCGTCTGCCGTTGGTGCGGCGGTACCCACGCTGGTCCACCGCGCTCAAGGAACGGTGGAGAGCCCGGACCGGAGACGATCAAGGCGAACCGCGGTGGACATACCGGTCGCCCGACCGGCGGGAGCAAAACTTCCGCCCCTGTTCACCCCGCCGTGACCTGCGGCTTTCCGGACCGGCCGGGGCGGGGCGGTCGAATGGGACCGTAAACAGGTCTGGACCATTTCATTCGCGCCAAATCCATGTGTCGATCGGCGGGTTGGGGTCGTATCGGGTAAATGGTCTATACCTTTGGCGGTAGGCTGGGCCACCTGAAACCGGCACATACACAGCCGTGGGGGGCTATATGACCGTCCATCATCTTCCGCAGCCACCGTCCGACGACGAGCTGTACTGGTACTTCGGCCCGCAGCGCCGCTGGGTCCTGATCAGCACCTCCCTCGCCTTCACCTTCACCGCCGCGACGATGCTCACCTTCGCGCTGCGCACACCGGCCCTGTGGGCCTTCCTCGCGGTCCTCGGCCTCAACGTGGTGGCCCTGGTCCTCTCCTCCGTCAACAGCCTGCGCAAGCGCCGGCTGACCCGCCAGTCGCACGAGATACTGGTCCGGGCCTGGCGGCCGGCCACCCTGCCGAGCGTCGACCTGTACCTGCCCACCTGCGGGGAACCCCTCCCCGTCCTCGCCAACGCCTACCGCGCCGTCGCCGCACTGGACTGGCCGGACGTGCTGAGCGTCTGGATCCTGGACGACGCCGACCGGCCCGAAGTCGCCGCCCTGGCCGCGGCACACGGGTACGAGTACGTCGTGCGCCCCGACCGGGGCCACCTGAAGAAGGCGGGCAACCTCAACCACGCCCTCACCCTGAGCGGCGCCGAGTTCGTCGCGATCCTGGACGCCGACTTCGCCCCCCGGCCGGACTTCCTGCGCCACCTCGTGCCCTACCTGGCCGACCCCGCCGTCGGAATCGTGCAGAGCCCCCAGTGCTTCGACACGGACGAGGCCATGGGCTGGATCCAACGGGCCGCCGGATCCGCCCAGGAGTGGTTCTTCCGCTGGATCCAGCCCTCCCGGGACGCCAGCGACGCCGCCATCTGCTGCGGCAGCAACGCCGTCTACCGGCGCCGGGCGATCGACCTGGCCGGCGGCTTCGCGCGACTCGACCACAGCGAGGACCTGTACACCGGACTCGCCCTGTACGAACAGGGTTTCCGCACCCTGTACGTGCCGGTGCTGGTCGCCAAGGGCACCTCGCCCGACGAGGCGACCGCCTTCATCAACCAGCAGTACCGCTGGGCGATGGGCAACCTGCACCTGCTCGGCACCCCCGTGCTGGGACGGATGCGCGCGCCCTGGCGGATGCGGCTGTGCTTCTACGAAGGGGTCGTCGGCTACCTCACCACGGTGGTGAACACCTTCGCCGCGCCGCTGCCGCCGCTGGTGATGATGTTCTGGTACCCGGACGACATCCGGCCCTGGCACGTGCTGCCGCTGCTCGCCCCGCTGTGGCTCTGGCACGTGCTGCTCCCGCGCATCAGCCGCACCCGCTGGCGGGTGGAGGTCATCCGGGCCAACGTCCTGACCAGCGTGGCCGCGGCGACCGCGTTCCTGCACACGCTGCGCGGCCGCAGCGCCGCCTGGGTGCCCACCGGCGTGCGCGGCCCCAAGACGTCCGGCGGCATGGCCAAGCGCGTCGTGGCCGTCTCGCTGGCCTGGCTGGTCCTCTCCAACGGCGCGGCGGCCACCGGCCTCGCCCTCGCCGTCGCCCGCAACGGCTGGGAGCCCAACTGGGGCCTCCTGCTCTACCTGTTGGTGCAGTGCCAGATCAACGTCCCGCTCATCCGGGACCTGACGACCGAACTGCGCGGGGCAACGGAGCCCCGGAGCACGGCCGGTGACAGCAGTTCCCTGCGCGCACGCGTGCGCAGCGCCCTGCGCTCCGGCACCGGCATGCGGCCCCGCCGCTGGCCCGAAACCCTGGCCGCCTCCGCGGCCCTCCTGCTCATCGGCCTGCTGGCATCCGGGTGGGTCGACCCGATGCTGCCCTGGCTGAGTTGAAAGGCTTCGTCACCATGCCCTTCCCCGTGACTCCCGGCTTCCGCCGGAAGCACAGCGACACCCCGGACCCGGCGACCGGCGGCGCACGGTCCGCCGCGCCCGGCGGCCCGCCGCCCGCCGGTTCCGGCTCCCGCTCCGGCGGCGAATCCGGGCCCAGCCCGCACCGCTCCGCCTTCCGGCCCGACATCGAGGGCCTGCGCGCGGTGGCCGTCGTCGCGGTCCTCGCCTTCCACGCCGCAATCCCGGGCCTGGCGGGCGGCTTCGTCGGCGTCGACGTCTTCTTCGTCATCTCCGGCTACCTGATCACCGGCCTGCTGGTCCGCGAAGCGATCACCACCGGCCGGATCCGGCTGGGGGACTTCTTCTCCCGGCGGGCCCGGCGCCTGCTCCCGTCCGCCGCCGTCGTCCTCGGCGCGGTCGCCGTCGCCGGAGCCTGGCTGACCGTACCGCTGCGGCGCGCCGTGCTGGAGTACGACGTCGTCGCGGCGGCCCTGTCCTTCGCCAACTGGCGCTTCGTCGCGCAGCAGACCGACTACCTCGCCGCCGGTCAGGACCAGAGCCCGCTCCTGCACTTCTGGTCCCTCGCCGTGGAAGAGCAGTTCTACCTCTTCTGGGCCCCGCTGATGGCGGTGATCGCCCTCTGCACGGCCCGCGCGGTGCGCCGCGGCCGGGTCGTGCGCGCCGTCGTGGCGCTCGCCACCCTGCTGCTCGCCCTCGGCTCCTTCGCCCTGTCCCTGCGCTGGACGGAGCACTCCGTCTCGCTCGCCTACCTCGGCACGCCCTCGCGGGTCTGGCAGTTCGCCACGGGCGCCCTGCTGGCGCTGCTGCCCTGGCACCTGCTGCGCGGGCCGCGTCCGCTGCGGCTGCTGTGCGGCTGGGCCGGAGCGGCGGCGATCGCCTGGTGCGTCCTGACGTACGACGCGAGCACCCCCTACCCCGGGTTCGCGGCGCTCGTGCCGACGCTGGGCGCCGCGGCCGTCATCCTCGCCGCCATCCCCGGACGGGGCGAGCGCGACGTCCAAGGTGCCTACGGCGTGGGCCGGTTGCTCGCCGGCCGGGCTCCCCGGGCCGTGGGCCGGCTCTCCTACAACCTCTACCTGTGGCACTGGCCGGTGCTCGTGCTCGCCGAAGCGGAGCTGGGGGCGCTCGCCTGGCCCGCGAAGGCCGCCCTGACGCTCGCCTCCGTCCTGCCCGCCCTCGCCGCCATGCGCTGGGTGGAGCGGCCGCTGCGCCGCAGCCGCACGGTCTCCGAACTCCCGCGCCGCGGCCTGTCGGTGGGCGTCACCGCCATCGTCCTGCCGGTCGTGCTCGCGCTCGTCGTCGGCACCACCACGCTCCGCCTGCTGGGCCCGGCCACCCCCGTCGACCTGCAGGGCCTGCCGCCGGGGGCCGCCTCCGGACCCACCCTGCTCGCCCGCGGCCCGGCGGCGCCGCCGCTCGACGGCCCCGTCGTGCCGGGCCCCCTCCAGGCGGGCAAGGACTTCCCGCCCGACGGGAACTGCGAGGTGGACCCGGCGGTGACCCGCAGCCCGGAGTGCCTCTTCGGCGCGGTCGCCAGCCCCGACCGGATCGTGCTGCTCGGCGACTCGCACGCCGGCCAGTGGTTCTCCCCGATGCTCGCCCTCGCCGCCCAACGCGGCTGGGCCCTCCAGGAGTTGGTCAAGCAAGGTTGCCCGCTGGCCAGGCTCACCGTCGACAACCCCCAGCTCGGCCGCACCTACCGCGAGTGCGACACCTGGCGCGCGGACGCCCTGGACCGGCTGAAGCGGCAGCCGAAGCCGCGCCTCGTGGTGATCTCCTCACTGACCCGCTACACCGCCGACGCCGCCCTGCTGGCCGCGGCCTGGGAGGAGACCCTGGGGCCGCTGCGGGCCCTCGGGGTGCCGGCCGTCTACCTGGAGGACACCCCCGTGCCCGGCCGGGACGTCCCCGCCTGCCTGTCCGGCAGTACGGGCTCCCCGGAGGCCTGCGCGTTCAGCCGGGAGGCCGCCCTGCAGCCCGACGCGCTGGCCCGGCGAATCGCTTCGGGCGCGCTGCCCGGCGTACGGACCATCAGCGTGAACGAGGTGCTGTGCCCGAGCGCCGGACCCACCTGCCCGGCGGTGCTGGACCGGATCCTGCTCTACCGGGACGACTCGCACCTGACGAACGTGGCCGCCGTCGTCCTGACCGCCCGGCTGGAACGGCTGCTGGCCGACGCCGGTGCGCTGCCCTCCGCCGGGCCGGCCGGGTCCGTACCCGGGACGGGGGGCGCGCCGTCGGCCGCCGCCGGGTGGCGGGAGCTGCTGCGGGACGATTTCGACGGCCCGGCGGGCAGCCGGCCCTCCGGCGCCACCTGGCAGTACGACCTGGGGACCTGCTACCCCGGCTGCCCCGCGCCCCAGTGGGGGACGGGGGAGATCGAGACGATGACCGACTCGACCGACAACGCCCGCCTCGACGGCAGGGGCGCGCTGGAGATCGTCCCCACGCGCAAGGACGGCCGGTGGAGTTCGGGCCGGGTCGAGACCCGGCGCGCCGACTTCGCGCCGCCGCCCGGCGGGGTGCTGCGGATCGAGGCGTCGATCGCCCTGCCGGACGTCACCGGCCCGAAGGCGGCGGGCTACTGGCCCGCGTTCTGGACGCTCGGCGCCCCGCTGCGCGACGGGTACACCGGCTGGCCCTCCGTCGGCGAGCTGGACGTCATGGAGAACGTCAACGGACGGGACACGGTCTTCGCCACCCTGCACTGCGGGGTCCTCGGCGGCGGCCCGTGCCAGGAACCCAGGGGACTGACGTCGGGGCCGCAACCCTGCCCCGACTGCCGGACGGCGTTCCACTCCTACGCCGTCGAGGTCGACCTCACGCCGGGCGCCCAGGAGGTGCGCTGGCTGCTGGACGGCCGCGTGTACCACCGGGTGGGCGCGGACGCGATGGACCCCGCGACCTGGAAGCGGACCGTGGACCACGGGGTGTTCCTGATCCTGAACGTGGCCGTCGGCGGCAACCTCCCGCTGGCGGACGGCGCGACGGCGGGCCCCGCCACCGAACCGGGCCATCCGATGCGTGTCGACCACGTCACCGTGTCGGCCAAGGCCGCCGCGGGAGCCTCCTGACGGACCGCCGCCGAGGGGGCGGCGCGCCGCAGGGCCCGGGGGCGCCGCGAGCGCGGCGCCCCCGGGCCTTCGGGCGAGCGTGAAAAGGGTGGCAGGTGAGGGGCGTCAGGGGACTGGTAGGAAACTTTCCTGTTCGCTAGCATTCCCGGCGGCGGCCCGGCGCGGTGCCCGTGTCACACGGGCATGACGCGCTCAGCGAGAGCTCTGACCCGGCCGCCGTGGCGCCGCCCCCTGCCCTCCTCCGGGCCGGTGGCGGTGCCAGGAAACGGTGCCCAGCTCTCACCCCCCTCCCTCAGTGCAGGAGCCCCCAAGGATGCGCCTGAACGCCTCAGTACCCGCGCCCGCCCGGCGCGGTCCGGTGACCCTGGTCGCCGTCGTACTCCTCCTGGTCGGCGGTCTGTTGCTCGCCCTCCCCGAACGGGCCGGAGCCGCAGCCGACCGCGCCGCGGCCGACCCCCTCATCTCGCGCGGCAAACCCGCCACCGCGTCCTCCTCCGAAACCTCCGCCTTCGGCCCGGAAAAGGCCTTCGACGGCGACCAGGCCAGCCGCTGGGCCAGCGTCGAGGGCAAGGATCCGCAATGGATCCGCGTCGACCTCGGCGCGAACGCCAACGTCAGCCGGGTCGCCCTGCGTTGGGAGGCCGCGTACGCCAAGGCCTACCGCGTCGAGATCTCCGCCGACGGCACCACCTGGACCCGCCTCGCGAACGAGACCGCGGGCAACGGCGGCGCCGACGACTGGGCCGGCCTCACCGGCAAGGGCCGCTACCTGCGGGTCTACGGAACCGCGCGGGGCACCGCGTACGGCTACTCGCTGCACGAGGTCGAGGTCTACGGCACCGTCGAGGACACACCGCCGCCCACCGGTGCCTTCACCGTGGTCGCCGCGGGTGACATCGCCGCCCAGTGCACCGCCTCCGACAGCTCCTGCGCCCATCCGAAGACCGCGGCCCTGGCCCAGCAGCTGAACCCGAAGTTCTACCTGACCATGGGTGACAACCAGTACGACGACGCCCGGATCTCCGACTACCGCGCCTACTACGACAAGACCTGGGGCGCCTTCAAGGACAAGACCCACCCGGTCCCCGGCAACCACGAGACCTACGACCCGGCCGGCTCCCTCGCCGGATACAAGTCGTACTTCGGGTCGATCGCCTACCCCCAGGGCAAGAGCTACTACAGCTTCGACGAAGGCAACTGGCACTTCGTCGCCCTCGACTCCAACGCCTTCGACCAGAAGGCCCAGATCGACTGGCTGAAGGCGGACCTCGCCAAGAACGGCAAGCAGTGCATCGCCGCCTACTTCCACCACCCGCTCTACTCCTCGGGCGGCCACGGCAACGACCCGGTCAGCAAGCCGGTCTGGAACATCCTCTACGGCGCCAAGGCCGACCTGATCCTCAACGGCCACGACCACCACTACGAGCGGTTCGCCCCGCAGGACCCCAACGGCAAGGCCACCGCCGACGGCATCACCGAGATCGTCGGCGGCATGGGCGGCGCCGAGCCCTACCCGATCGAGAACGTCCAGCCCAACAGCCAGAAGCGGATCAGCGGCCAGTACGGCGTGCTGAAGCTCGACTTCACCGACAACGGCTACAGCTTCAGCTACGTCGGCACCGACGGCAAGGCCAAGGACACCAGCCCGAAGTACACCTGCCACTGATGTACCTGGCGACCACAGGCCGCCCGGACACGTCGGCTCCGCCCCGCTCCGGCGGGGCGGGCCGGCGGGTCCCGGGCACCGTCCTGGCACTCGGCGCGGTCAGCCTCGTCACCGACATCTCCTCCGAGATGGTCACGGCGGTGCTCCCCCTCTACCTGGTCCTCGGACTGGGTCTCTCCCCCCTCCAATTCGGCTTCCTCGACGGCCTGTTCAACGGCGCCACCGCCCTCGTGCGGCTGGTCGGCGGCCACGCCGCCGACCGCGGGAACCGGCACAAGCGCATCGCCGGCCTCGGCTACGCGCTCTCCGCCGCCTCCCGGCTCGGCCTGCTCCTCGCCGGGGGCGCCACCGCCGGGATCGCGGCCGCCCTCGCCACCGACCGCGTCGGCAAGGGCATCCGGACGGCGCCCCGCGACGCCCTCATCACCCTCAGCAGCCCGCCCGAGACGCTCGGCCGCTCCTTCGGCGTGCACCGCGCCATGGACACCACCGGCGCGCTGCTCGGCCCGCTCGCCGCGTTCGCCCTGCTGGGCGCGACGGCCGGGGCCTACGACGCGGTGTTCGTCGTCAGCTTCTGCGTCGGCCTGCTGGGAGTCCTGCTCCTGGTCCTGTACGTCCCCGGCCACCATGGCGCGCCCACCGCGCGCCCGGCCCCCCGCACCGGCACCGTCTTCGCGGCGCTCCGCGACCCCGCCTTCCGGCGCATCCTGGCGGCCGCCGCGCTGCTGGGCGCCGCCACCATCGGCGACTCCTTCGTCTACCTCCTGCTCCAGCGCCGCCTCGGCCTGCCGGTCGCCTGGTTCCCGCTGCTGCCGCTCGGCGGCGCCGCCGCCTACCTGCTGCTCGCCGTTCCGGCGGGCCGGATCGCGGACCGGTTCGGCCGCCGACTGCCCTTCCTGTACGGGCACATCGCGCTCCTCGGCGTGTACGCGGCCCTGCTCGCCCCCGCCGGTGACGCCCCGGCGCTGCTCCTCCTGCTGCCGGTCCTCGCGCTGCTCGGAGCCTTCTACGCCACCACCGACGGGGTGCTGATGGCGCTCACCGGGCCGGTGCTCCCCGCCGAGGGCACGGCGCGCGGACTCGCCCTCCTCCAGACCGGCCAGGCACTGGCCCGGATGCTGGCGGGCATCGGATTCGGCGCCGCCTGGACGGTGTGGGGACCGGACCCCGCCCTGTGGGCGGCCCTCGCGCTCCTGTGCGCGGCGCTGGCGGGCGGCTGGCTGCTGCTGCCGCGCCCGCCGTCCGCCACCCCGCCCGCTCCGTCCGGTCCCTTGGATCCGGCCCCGTCCGACCGTGAAAGGCGCACCGCATGAGCGACTCCGACCGAGCCGGGTCCACCGGGCCCGTGACCGCGCTGGGCGCCCGGGCCCGTACCGCGATCGTGGTGACCGCCGCGCTGGTGCTCGCGGGCGGCGCCACCGGGTACGTCCTGCACGCCGGGAACCGTCCCGCCGCCCAAGTCGCCGCCGCGGACGCCTCCTTCGCGCTGGACCGTCCCGCCCTGTATTTCCGGGACGCCGCCACCGGGCGGGTCGCCCACCAGCCGCTGCCCGGGGCAGCCGACGCGCCGGGCACCGGGTCCCCCGCCCCGCGCGTCACGGGAGGCCCCTCCTGCGACCGGTTCTACGCCGCCCAGGAGACGGCCCTGTGCCTGCGGGCCGAACCGGGCGTCCTGCCCAAGACCTACGCCATCGTGCTCGACCGGCAGCTGCGCGAGGTCCGCCGGACCACCGTGCCGGGCGTGCCCAACCGGGCGCGGGTCTCCGCCTCGGGCCGGATGCTGTCCTGGACGGTTTTCGCGAGCGGAGACTCGTACGCCACCAGCGCCTTCTCCACCCGGACCGCCATCCTCGACCTGCGCACGGGCTACCTCGTCACCTCCATGGAGCAGATCCCCCTCACCCTCGACGGCGCCCGCTACCACGCGCCCGACGTCAACTACTGGGGGGTGACCTTCGCCCGCGACGACAACCGCTTCTACGCGACCGTCTCCACCAAGGGCCGCACCCACCTCGTGGAGGGCAACATGGGGGAGTGGTCCGCGCGCGTCCTGCGGGAGAACGCCGAGTGCCCCTCGCTGTCGCCCGACAACACGCGGGTCGCCTTCAAGAAGAAGGTCTCCGAGGATCCGGCCGCGCCCTGGCGGCTGTACGTCCTCGACCTGCGGACCATGCAGGAGAGGCCGCTCGCCGAAACCCGCAGCGTCGACGACCAGGCGGCCTGGCTGGACGACGGCACCCTCGCCTACGCCCTGCCGGGCGCGGACGGCAGCCAGGACATCTGGACGGTCCCGGCGGACGGCACCGGAACCCCGCGCCTGACCGTCCCGAACGGCTCCTCACCGGCGGCGCTGCGCTGACCGGATCCCCTTCCGGGGCGTGCGGCCACCCCCTAGATTGGGGGCCGCGTCGCCTTCGCAGCCGGCCGGGCCGAGGGACGCAGGATCGAGGGACGAGCCGTGCACCACGACGACGAGCCCGTCTTCCGGCGCAGCAGATGGGGGACGAACCACTACCGGTACAACCCCCGCAATCCCGTCGGGCTGGCCCTGACCGTCGCCACCGTGCTCGTCGTCGGCGCGATGCTGGTCCTCCTGGCCAACCGGGCGGGCCCCTTCGCACCGGCGCCGGCGCCGCGGCCCACCTCGACGCCCTGGAGCCCCCCGGTGAACGAGGGCACCCGGCCGTCCCCCTCCGGTGCCCCCGCGGCACCCTGACCGAGGGCGCCCGGCGGGCGCGGGCGCGGGTCAGCTGGCGGAACCGGCCGCCGACCCCGTGGCCAGGTCCGCGCCCCAGCGCGCGAGCGCGGCCGGCAGGTCCAGCGGGCCCGAGCGCAGGTCCGAGCCCTCCCCGGGCCAGTCCTCGCGGGGGACGCGCCACATCAGCTCGAACTCGTTGCCGTCCGGGTCCTTGGCGTAGAAGGACTTCGACACCAGGTGGTCCGTCGCGCCCACGAGCGCGCCCAGTTCGCCGAGCTTGCGGCCCGCCTCGGCGAGCTCGCCGAGCGTGCCGACCTCCCAGGCCAGGTGGTAGAGGCCGACCCGGCCCTGCTCGGGGCCCGGCGCGTCGGCGCCGACCGCGAACAGCCCGAGGTCGTGGTCGTTGAGGCTGCCCGGTGCGCTGAGGAAGGCGGCCCGGCCGGGGACCAGGTGGTCGACCTGGAACCCGAAGACGTCGGAGTAGAACGCGACGGACCGCTCGACCTCGCGGATCCAGAGCACGGCGTGGTTCAGACGGCGGACTGACATGGCGACGGGCTCCCGTGACTCGAAGGACCTGGCTCGAAACATCCGGCTGGACATGTCCTGATCCGGACGCTCCCAGCATACCGTTCAAATTCGAACTATCGAGTGCCAACGTCGGGGGAGCCCGCGGCATTCCTAGGGCTCGGGGACGAGGCCCGGCGCGAGGGCGAAGGAGACCTTCTCCATCAGCGGCTTGCGCCGGGTGTTCTGGAAGGCCGCGATCCGCCACGCGCCGTCGTCGTCGAGGACGAGGGTGTACGTCTGGACCTTGGAGAGCCGAGCGGGCCGCTTGGTCTTGTAGGTGTCACCGCGGCCGTTCACCACGGCCGTGCCCGGTCCGTGGAAGCGGATGTCGAGGATCTCATCCGCCAGTGACGTGCCCTTGAGGAAGCCCGCGAAGAGGACGCGATGGCTCTCCGTGATGGCGCGGCGGCCCCGGTAGAGCGTGCCGACGTAGGTGGTGTAGCCGGCGTCCTCGGTGAAGAGCGCGCCGTAGGCATCGGCGTCGTGACGCCCCCAGGCGTCGACGAGGCCGCTGAGCACGGCCCGGACGGCGGCCTCGGATTCGGCGGTGGACTGCATGACGCTCACTCCCCTGTTGATTGGCGTGGTGCAGATACTGCGCTCGAACAGTATCTGCATGCGCGCAGATATATGGCAAGGGGGGTGAGGTGATCCGCCTACACCGCCGGAGGGTTGAGGCGGGCGAAGCCCTCCTGGCGCTGGTACGGGAAGTAGGGGTAGGCGGCGGTCCGGCCGCTCGCCGCGTCGAGCGCCGCCATCTGCTCGGGGGTGAGCGTCCAGCCCACGGCGCCCAGGTTCTGGCGCAACTGCTCCTCGTTGCGGGCGCCGATGATGACGGAGGACACGGTCGGCCGCTGGAGCAGCCAGCGCAGCGCGATCTGCGGAACGGCCCTGCCGGTCTCCCGCGCGATCTCGTCCAGGGCGTCGACCACGCGGTAGAGGTGCTCGTCCTCGACCGGGGGTCCGTAGGCGGCGGTGTCGTGCAGCCTGCTGCCCGCGGGCAGCGGCTGCCCCCGCCGGATCCTGCCCGTCAGCCGCCCCCAGCCGAGCGGGCTCCAGACGATCGCGCCCAGCCCCTGGTCGAGCCCGAGCGGCATCAGCTCCCACTCGTAGTCGCGGCCGATGAGCGAGTAGTAGACCTGGTGGGCGACGTACCGCTCGCGGCCGTGCCGGTCGGCGGCGGCGAGGGACTTCATCGCCTGCCAGCCGGCGAAGTTGGAGATTCCGAGGTAGCGGATCTTCCCGGCCCGGACCAGGTCGTCCAGCGTGGAGAGCACTTCCTCGACCGGGGTGCCGGCGTCGAATGCGTGCAGCTGGAAGAGGTCGATGTGGTCGGTGCCGAGGCGCCGTAGCGCGCTGTCCACGGAGGTGATCAGGCGGGAGCGGGAGGTGCCGGCCTCGTGCGGGCCGTCGCCCATGGGCAGGCCGGCCTTGGTGGAGATGAGCACCCGGTCCCGGCGGCCTTTCAGGGCGGCGCCGAGAACCTCCTCCGACGCGCCGCCGGAGTACACGTCCGCCGTGTCGAACAGGGTGATCCCGGCGTCGACGCAGATGTCCACGAGGCGCCGCGCCTCCGCCACCCCCGTGGTGCCCCACGAGCCGAAGAGCGGCCCTCGGCCGCCGAAGGTTCCGGCGCCGAAACTCAGCGCCGGGACCTGCAGCCCGGACGCGCCCAGCCGCCTGTACTCCATGATCTGTCTCCTTCTCGCGCCGGGATCCATCTAATGGACCCCTGGTTCCATTAAGATGATCGGGAGCGTAGCAAGTCCGCGCCACTAACGGAACAGGAGTCCTGTTATGGAATCTGCGAAGTCCGCCGGGTCCGAGGTGCGCGGGCGCCTCGAAGGGTCGGACGACCCGGCCGGCCCCGGTGCCGTGCGCCCCGGGGGACGGACCGCGCGGGTGCGCGCGGCGGTGCTGCGGGCCGTCGGGGACGTCCTGGCCGAGCAGGGTTTCGGCCATCTCGACCTCGCCGACATCGCGCGCCGGGCGGAGGTCGGCAAGACGACCGTCTACCGCCGGTGGGGCACGGCCACCGGCCTCGTCACCGATCTCCTCCTGGACATGGCGGAGCAGTCCCTGCCGCGCGCGGAGACGGGCACCCTGACCGGCGATCTGACGGCCAACGCGCGCCTGGTGCGGCGGACGCTGGCCGACCCGCGCCAGGGCGCCCTGTTCAGGGCGGTCATCGCCGCCGCGACCTGCGACCCCAAGGCGGCGCAGGCCCTGCACGGCTTCTATGCCGTCCGCGTCGAGGAATGGGCGCCGTGCGTACGGGACGCCGCCGCCCGGGGCGAGGTGCCGGAGGGCACCGACCCCCAGGAGGTGATCCGCGCCGTCTCGGCCCCGCTGTACTACCGGCTCCTGACCACCAGGCTGCCCCTGGACGAGGCCGCCGCCGATCACGCCGCCACCGCGGCGGCGGCCGCCGCCCGCGCGGGGGCGTACGTACGCGATGCCTCGCCGGACCGGGGGCCGACCTCATGAAGACGTCCGGCGCGGCCGTCCCCGCGGCCGCCCGGACGGTGTCCGGAAAGCGCGGTGGCCGCCTCCGCTCCCGCAGCGGGCGGGCACGCTGCCGGCCCGTACCGGCGCGGCGCCGTGCGGCCATGCGGGGGACCGGCGCCGGGCGAGCCGGCCGTACGAACCGCGATCTTGGCCGGATCCGGCCGTTCGCCCCCGGAACGCACGGCTGAAGATCCCTCGGTGCGCGCCGCCCGTGGCTTACGATCTCGGCGGACGGAGCCCCGGCGGTGCGGGCCCCGCCCCGCGACCGCCGCCCGCCCCGCATCCGTGGAGGTCAACCGTGTTCCGGACGGCCAGAGGAAACCGCAGTCGCCGCAGCAGCTTCCGCTTCCGAGCCGCGGCCGGAACCGCCGCCGCCGGAGCGTTCCTGCTCGCGGGATGCTCGTCGAGCGGCGACGGTCCCGGAGAGGCGGCCGGAGGGGTGCCCGTCGTCGAGAAGGGCAAGCTGACCACCTGCACCCACCTGCCCTACCCGCCGTTCCAGTTCGAGAAGGACGGCAAGGTCGTCGGCTTCGACGTGTCGCTGATCGACCTCGTGGCGAGCCGGCTCAAGGTCGAGCAGAAGATCCTCGACACGCCCTTCGAGAACTTCAAGACCGGCGCCTTCCTCAACTCCGGCGAGTGCGACCTCGCGGCGGCCGGCATGACCATCACCGACGAGCGCAAGAAGAACGTCGACTTCTCCGTCCCCTACTTCGACGCGACCCAGGCGCTGCTCGCCACCAAGAAGAGCGGGATCACCTCCCTCGCCGACCTCAAGGCGAAGGCGAAGAAGCTCGGCGCCCAGGCCGAGACGACCGGCGAGAGCTACGCCAAGGCGCAGGGCTTCGACCCCGTCGCCTTCGAGAGTTCGGACGCGGTGCTGAACGGACTGCGCACCGGGCAGGTCGACGCGGTCGTGATCGACTACCCGGTCGTCCAGGGCTGGCTCAAGGACCCCAAGAACGCCGCGGAGTTCACCCTCGCGCAGAACATCCAGACCGGTGAGCAGTACGGCTTCTCCGTGAAGAAGGGCAACTCCGCCCTCGTGGCCGCCATCGACAAGGCGATCACCGACGCCAAGGCCGACGGCACCTACAAGAAGATCTACGAGCAGTGGATCGGCCCGCTGCCCCAGGCCACACCGTGACCTCTCGGCTGACCCGCCGACAGCGCCGCCGCGCCTCGCAGGGCCTCCAGTACGCCCTCTTCGCGGCGGTGCTGGTCCTGATCGGCTTCTACGCCGACTGGGACCGCCTGCGCAACCAGTTCGCGCAGAAGGACCTGGCCCTGCGGCTCTTCCCGGAGATCATCACCACGGCGCTGCGCAACACGGTGGTCTACACCCTCTCCGGGTTCCTCTTCGGCCTGGTGCTCGGGCTGGTCATCGCCATGATGCGGCTCTCCTCCGTGGCGCCGTACCGGTGGGTCGCGAGCGTTTACATCGAGCTGTTCCGCGGCCTGCCCGCGCTGCTCATCTTCATCTTCGTCGGGGTGGCGGTGCCCCTCGCGTTCCCCGGCACGGAGATCCCCGGCGGTACGTACGGGAAGGTCGCCCTCGGGCTCGGTCTGGTGGCCGCCGCCTACATGGCGGAAACGATTCGGGCCGGCATCCAGGCGGTGCCGAAGGGCCAGATGGAAGCGGCCCGTTCGCTGGGTTTCTCGCACGCCCGCGCCATGGTCTCGGTGATCATTCCGCAGGCCTTCCGGATCGTCATCCCGCCCCTCACCAACGAGCTGGTCCTGCTGTTCAAGGACTCCTCGCTCGTCCTGTTCCTCGGCGTGACGCTGCAGGAACGGGAACTGACGAAGTTCGGCCGGGACCTCGCCAGCCAGACCGCCAACTCCACCCCGATCCTCGTCGCGGGCCTCTGCTACCTCCTGGTGACCGTGCCGCTGAGTTTCGTGGTGCGGCGCCTGGAGGCCCGCGCGGACAAGGCCAGGTAGGACGAGATGCCCCAGAAGACGCAGGCGACGGACACGGGCGCGACGGCGACGGAGCGCCCCGAGATCGAGATCCGCGGACTGCACAAGTCCTTCGGCGACAACCACGTCCTGCGCGGCATCGACCTGGAGGTCGCGCGCGGCGAGGTGGTGTGCGTCATCGGGCCGTCCGGCTCGGGCAAGTCGACGCTGCTGCGGTGCGTGAACCTGCTGGAGGAACCCAGCGACGGCCGGATCTTCGTCGGCGGTACGGAGGTCACCGACCCCGACGTCGACATCGACGCCGTACGCCGCCGCATCGGCATGGTCTTCCAGCAGTTCAACCTCTTCCCGCACGTCAACGTGACCGGGAACCTCACGCTGCCCCAGCGGCGCGTCCTCGGGACGGACCGGGAACGGGCGGCCGCCGTCGCGCGGGAGAACCTCCAGCGGGTCGGCCTCGCCGACAAGTCCGCGGCGTTCCCCGCCCAGTTGTCCGGCGGCCAGCAGCAGCGGGTGGCGATCGCCAGAGCGCTGTCGATGGGCCCGGAAGTGATGCTCTTCGACGAGCCCACCTCGGCGCTCGACCCCGAACTCGTCGGCGAGGTGCTGTCGGTGATGCGGGTCCTGGCCGCCGAGGGCATGACGATGATGGTCGTCACCCACGAGATGAGCTTCGCCCGCGAGGTCGCGGACCGGGTCGTGTTCATGGACGGCGGAGTGATCGTCGAGCAGGGCCCGGCGGCCCAGGTGGTCGGATCGCCGCAGCAGGAGCGGACCAGGAACTTCCTGGACCGCGTTCTGAACCCGGCCGCGGTCGAGCCCCCCGCCCCCGGCACCGAGGGCCCCGGCAGCCGCCCGGCCGGGTAGGGGCGGGGCGCGGGCAGATCAGCGGCGGCGGTCGCCGAAGGGCCACGCCTCGATGTCGCGGTAGTGGATCGGGCCCGGTCCGCGGCCGATGTTGCTGCCCACCAGGTGCAGGCGCTCGGTCCGCCACGGGCGGCCGGTGAACGCGGCGAGCCCCGCGGCCGCCTCCACCACGCTCGCGGGGTCGTCGCGCCGGGCCCTGGCCAGCGTCAGGTGGGGGCGCAGCGGGCGGTCCGGGAAGACCACACCGCACTCCTTGACCACGCCGCGCACCTCCGAGGCGAGCAGCTGGAGCCCTTCGAGGTCCCCCTCGATCCCGCTCCACAGCACCCGCTCGTCGAAGTGCCCGCCGCCCCGCATGGCCAGCCGGAGGGGCCGACTGGCCGCGGCGAGGGCGGCGAGCGGCGCCCGCAGGAGCGTGGCGGCCGTCACCGGCAGCTCCCCGAGGAACGCCAGGGTGATGTGCCAGTCCTCGATCCGGTTCCACCGCATCCGCGGGTAGGCGTCATAGGCGGGGCGCAGCGCCCGGGCCAGCTCGTCCTTCGCGTCGTCGGGCGGGGCGAGCGCTATGAACACGCGGATGGTCGGGATGGGCGGCTGCGTCTCTTCGGTCACGGAGAACTTCGTACACCACCGGCCGCCGGACCGTGCGCACGCCCCACCCGGGCGGCTGCCGGCCGGGCCCCGTCCGGCCGGTGCGGGGCCGGGGCCCGCGCGCGCATAGGCTCGGCGCATGACACCCATGGGCGCGCAGGACCTCGACCGTGTCGTCTCGGAGGCCGTCCGGGCGCTGCGGGCCGTCGCGCACCTCGACTGGTCCGGTCCGGCGGCGGGGCTGGAGTGGAGCTGCCGCGACACGGCCGTCCACCTGGCCGGTGACCTCACCGGCTTCGCGGCGCAGCTGGCCGGGCGGGCCCGGGACGGCTACCTCCCGTTCGTCGTCGGAGCGGCCCCCCGCACCGCTCCCGCCGGGCTGACGGACCTCGTCGAGGCGGCCGGCCGACTGCTGTCCGCCGCCGTGTCCGCCGCGCCGCGGGGCGCCCGGGCCTGGCACCCGGCCGGGGTGGCGGGACCCGACGGGTTCGCGGCGATGGGGGCCGCCGAACTCCTGCTGCACACGCACGACATCGTGCGCGGCCTGGGCGTCACCGACTGGCAGGCGCCCTGGTCCGCGGCCGGGCAGGTCCTGGAGCGGCTCTTCCCGCACGCGCCGCGCTCCGTCGAGGGGGGACCCTGGGGCTCGCTGCTCGCGGCCACCGGGCGCGCCGATCTCCCCGGCCTGCCGCGGCGGCGGAACTGGCGCTGGTTCAACGACCCGCTCCCCGGCGCGGGCGTGGTGCTCTGCGAGATCTCCCCGTCCGCCGCGGCCGACCTCTACGAGGGCGGCGACGGCGGTTTCGCCTGGCCGGCCGAGGGCCCGGGCGAAGGCACCCGCATCGCCTCCGGCATGGTGGGGCTGGCCCGCGAGGTGGGGGAGTACCGCCCGGGCTGGGGCCCGTACGCGATCGTCCGGCTGAGCGACCGCCGGGCGATCGGCGGGGCCGGGTTCCACGGCGCACCGGATCCCGACGGGCACGCGGAGGTCGGCTACGACCTCGTCCCCTCGGCCCGCGGCCACGGCCACGCCACCGAGGCGCTGCGCGCCCTGGCGGGCTGGGCCTTCGCGCAGCCGGGCGTCACGGAGCTGCACGCCACCGTCGAGGAGGGGAACCTCCCCTCCCACGGGGTGGTCGCGCGGGTCGGCTTCCGGCGGGCGGGCTCGGACGAGGACGGCGTCCGCTACCTGCTGCGCCACCCGGAGGCGGCGGCCGAGGGGGAGAGCACGTAGGGGGAACGGTTCAGGAGACGGCGTACCACTGGCTGGCCCAGCCGGTGTTGATGGTGCTGGTGGACTGCTCGGCGAGGTTCACGGTGGCCGGCAGGGACGTCTGGTCGCTCAGCACGGTGCTGTAGCGCAGGTTGGGCGGGGTCAGGCCCGCGTTGACCGAGATCCCCGCGCCCGTGGACTTTAGGGTGAGGCCGTTGGTGGCCCAACTGCCGTTGAGCAGGAGGGCGATGAAGTACGTACCGGGCTCGGCGGTGAAAGGCTCCGCGAGGGCCAGAGGCTTGGCGACCGGGTCGGTCATCAGCTGCGGCGAGATGTCCGCAGTGGCGCCGCGCAGGGCGCCGCGGGCGTCGTAGACACCGAGCTGGCAGTGGGAGAGCTGGGCCTTCGGGTCGATCCCCGCGAGCCCCAGCCAGATGGCGGACCAGGTGATCCGTTCCCGCAGCACGATCCGGACCAGGGTGACCCGGCCGCCGACCCCGGCGGCGGACTGGGCGGTGACGTGCCCGGCGTCATTGGGGTCGCCCGTCCAGGCGAGCAGGTTCTGGTCCTGGGGCCGCGGTCCCGCGTACCCGGAACCGCCGCCGGGCGCGGTGGGGGAGGACGCCGGGGGAACCGGGGCCGCGGTGCTGCTCCCGCCCGCGCGGGGACCGCCGCCGGAGCCGGAACAGCCGGTCAGGACGAGCGCCACCGCGAGCGCGGTCGCGAGGCGGCCCGGGACGAGGGTGGTACGGGTGCGCATGGTCCCCCCATGACGTTCAGGTCGTTCCTGTGTGCCGAAGGGATCATGCTCACATACGCTCCCGGGCCGCTGCCGCGGGCCCCGGCGCCGGGCCGGCGAGGGCTCCTCGGCGCGGGGGACGGGGCCCGCGCGTTCAGCCCTCGGTGCGCAGCGCCTCGGCCCGCGTTTCGATCGACGTGATCAGGGCCTCCACCCGGGCGCGGAAGATCTGTTCGTCCGTCACTTCGGCGAGAGCCGTGCCCAGTCGGGTGATGTGGGGGAACCCCTCAGGATCGACCAGCCGGTACTCGCGGCTCCAGGAGGACTCGTCGGCGGCCCGGACGTCCGGGTCGAAGAGCAGGTAGGCGGCGCGCTGGCCGACGTACGCGAGCAGGGAGTCGCCGACCATCCGGTAGTGGACGGCGGCCTCCGCCCCGTCGAGGCCGGCCTCGCGCACCGCGCCGAGGATCAGCTCGACCACGCGGAACTCGTTCGTCCTGCGGGTGGTCCGGCTGGCCATCGTCGAGCCGACGACGGGGTACTTGAGGGCGACCTCCAGCGAGCCGTCGGCGAGGGCGCGCAGCCGGTCCTTCCAGTCGAGGCCCTCGGGGATGCTGTCGAGGACCTCGCCGAGGGTGCGGTCGGCGACGGACAGCAGCAGCTCATCCTTGTCGCGGAAATGGCGGTAGATCGCGGTCGGGTCGGCGCCGAGTTCCTCGCCGAGGCGTCGGACGGTGAAGGCGTCCGCGCTGCCGCGGGCGGCGATGCGCAGGCTGGCTTCGATGATCGCGTCGGGCGTGAGCTGGCTGCCGGCGCGCTTGGACCGGGCGGGGGTCTCGGATGACTTCGGCATGGTGCGGCCAGTGTAACGATGTGGAGCAGAGGCAGCGCAACACCGTTGACAACAATGTTGCGCTCCCGTTCACTCCTCCTCAACACACGCCGTGCGGGTCCGTCCCGCCGAGCCGCCGGAGGATGCCTCGATGGCCACCAACAGCCCACGGACCAGCGAGCGGACCCCGCAGCGGGCCGACACCGTCTTCGTCGGGGGGCGGGTCTTCACCGGGACCGGGCCCGCACCGGTCGAGGCCGCCGTGGCCGTCGGAGGCGGGCGGATCCTCGCCGTCGCCGACGCCGCCACCGTGCGCTCCCTCGCGGACGCCGACACCGAGGTCGTGGACCTCGCGGGCGGACTGCTCGTCCCCGGCTTCCAGGACGCCCACGTCCACCCGGCGGTGGCGGGGGTCCAGATGCTCAGCTGCGACCTGAGCGGGGAGCACACCATCGACGGCTACCTCGCCGTCGTCGCCGCGTACGCCGAACAGCACCCCGGGGCGGCCTGGATCCGCGGCGGCGGCTGGTCCATGGACGTCTTCCCCGGCGGGACGCCGACCCGCGCGATGCTCGACGCGGTGGTCCCGGACCGGCCCGTCCTGCTCACCAACCGGGACGGCCACGGAGCCTGGGTCAACACCCGCGCCCTGGAGGCCTCCGGCATCGACGCGACCACGCCGGACCCGGTCGACGGCCGGATCGAGCGCGAGAGCGACGGCTTCCCGGCCGGCACCCTCCAGGAGGGCGCCATGGACCTGGTGGCCCGGCACGTGCCCCTCGCGACGGCGGACGAGGCCCACGCCGGACTGCTCGCCGCGCAGGAGCACCTGTTCTCCCTCGGCGTGACGAGCTGGCAGGACGCCATGATCGGCGCCTTCCCCGGCAACCCCGACAACTACGGCGTCTACCTGCGCGCCGCCCGCGAGGGCTCGCTGCGCGCCCGCGTCGTCGGCGCCCTGTGGTGGGACCGCGAACGCGGCGTGGAGCAGATACCCGACCTGGAGGAGCGCCGTCGCACCGGCCGGGTCGGCCGTTTCCACGCCACCAGCGTGAAGATCATGCAGGACGGCATCGCCGAGAACTTCACGGCCGGACTCCTGGAGCCGTACCTCGACGGCTGCGGCTGCGCCACCGGGAACTCCGGGCTCAGCTTCATCGACCCGGAGGTGCTCACGGAGGCGGTGTCCCGGCTCGACGCCCTGGGGTTCCAGCTCCACTTCCACGCCCTCGGGGACAGGGCGGTGCGCGAGGTGCTCGACGCCCTCACCGCGGCCCGCGCGGCCAACGGGGCCAACGACAACCGCCACCACCTCGCGCACCTCCAGATCGTCCACCCCGACGACATCGCGCGCTTCGCGGCCCTGGACGCGGCCGCCAACATCCAGGCGCTGTGGGCCGCGCACGAACCGCAGATGGACGAGCTCACGATCCCCTTCCTGGGCCCCGAACGGGCCGCGCTCCAGTACCCGTTCGGTGACCTGCGGCGTGCGGGGGTCCGCCTGGTGGCGGGCAGCGACTGGTCGGTGAGCAGTCCCAACCCGATGTGGGGCATCCACGTGGCCGTCAACCGCAGCGTCCCCGACGAAAACCCGGACCCGGACGTGGAGTTCGAGCCGATGGCACCCTTCTTTCCGGAACAGGCCCTGACCCTCGCCGAAGCGCTGACCGCCTACACCGCCGGCAGCGCGTGGGTGAACCACCTGGACGAGGTCACCGGCACCGTCGAGGTGGGCAAGTACGCGGACCTCGTCGTGCTGGACCGGGACCCCTTCGCGCACCCCTCGCTGGAGATCGCCGACACGCGCGTGCTCCGTACGTACATCGACGGCGAACTGGTCTTCGCCGCCACCGGCTGAGCCGCTGCCGATCCGAACGCCGTCACCGGCCGGGCCGCCACCCCGGCCGGGTGCCACCCACCCCACCGCGCTTCATCCCCCTCAGGGAGCCGAACGATGTCACCAGCCCGACCGGGATCCCCCGCCGGCCGACGGAGCGGCCGCGCCGGCGGCCGCACCCGCCTGCGCCACGCCCTGGCGGCCGCCGTCGCCGCCGCCACCGTCCTCGTGACCAGCGCGTGCGGCGGCGCCGCGCACCGGGCCGAGGACGAGCCCACCGCGTACCGCCTCACGGACAAGACCCCCGCCGCCACCCGGAACGTTGACTCCTTCACCTGGTCGACCTACGCCGAGCCGACCACCATCGACTACGCGTACTCCTTCGACTTCCCGCCCAACCAGATCCTCGCCAACGTCTGCGAGAGCCTGCTGCGCTGGAACCCGGACCTGACCACCTCGCCGAGCCTCGCGACCGCCTACACCAACCCCACCCCCACCACCTGGGTCTACCAGATCCGCCCCGGCGTGAGCTTCCACGACGGGACGGTGCTCACCGCGGACGACGTCGTCGCCTCACTGCGCCGCAACCTCGACCCGGCGACGGCCAGCGTCTGGGCGAACCCGTACAGGAACGTCAAGTCCATCGACCTGACCGGCCCGATGGAAGTCACCGTCACCCTGACCAGGCCCGACTCCAGCTTCAACCAGTACCTGGCCGCCGGCCCCGGCACCGTGGAATCCGCCGCCACCCTCGCCAAGTCCGGCAAGGACTACGGCAATCCGCAGACCGGCGTGAACTGCACCGGGCCGTTCTCCTTCGGATCCTGGACCTCCGGCCAGTCCCTCACCCTCAAGCGGTTCGACGGCTACTGGAACCCGCAGCTGAAGGCCAAGTCCGGCGAGGTGAAGTTCGTCTTCCTCGGCGACGCGACCACCCGCGTCAACGCCTTCCAGAGCGGCGAGGTCGACGGCGGCTGGATGGTCCCGCCGACCGCCTACGCGCAACTGGGCTCCACCCAGGCCGGAACGCTCTACTTCGGCCGCAACACCACCGTCGCCGACGAGGTCGTCGCCAACCTCAAGGGCCCCCTCGGCGACGCCCGCGTGCGCCGCGCCCTGCTCATGGCCACCGACCGCAAGGGCATCGTGAAGGCCGGCGCGGGCGGGGTCGGCGAGGTCTCCGACTCGCTCGTCACCGACAACCTCTGGGCGGCAGCGCCCGCCGCGTCCCGCGACGCCCTCCTGAAGGACATGGCGACGTACCCGTACGACCCGGCGAAGGCCAAGGCGCTCGCCGCGGAGGCCGGAGTGAACGGCCAGAAGGTGGTCATCGCGACCAGTCCGCTCGACTCGCAGACCACCATCATCACCCAGGCCATCGCCCAGGCAGCCACCGCCATCGGGCTCAAGCCGCAGATCGACTCGGTGTCGGCGGAGAAGTACACCACCCTCTTCACCGACCCGGCCGCCCGCGAGGGCATCGACCTGTTCCTCACCTTCTGGAACACCTCCATCACCGACCCGCTGGACATGTACGGCGCCCTCCAGACCGGCGCGTTCGCCAACTACGGCGGCTGGTCCCACCCCGCCTTCGACCAGGCCGTCGACCGGGCGATCGGGGCGTACGACCCCGCCGAGCACGCGGCCGCCAACGCCGAGGCGCAGCGGATCGCCCAGCGGGAACTGCCCTGGCTGCCCCTGTACACCCAGCCCGTCAGCGTCTTCATGGGCAAGCGGATCACCGGCGTCCAGCCGTCCATCGCCTACCTGTACTACCCCTGGGCGGCCGAGATCGGAGCCAAGGGATGACGGCCGCGGTGGCCCGGGCCGCCCGGGCGCTGCGCCGCCTGGCCGCGATGGCGGCGACCCTGCTGGTCACCTCCTTCCTCGTCTTCTCCTCCCTGTTCCTGGCACCCGGTGACCCCGCGAGCTTCCTGATCAAGGGGCGCAGCCCCGGCCCGGCGGAACTCGCCGCCATCCGCCGCCAGTACGGCTTCGACGAACCGTTCCTGCTCCGGTACTGGCACTGGCTCGAAGGGGTGCTCCAGGGCGACTTCGGCCGCTCGTACCTCTTCCACCAGGACGTCTCCGCGGTCATCTGGTCCCGGCTGCCCTCGTCCCTGCTGCTGGTCGGCGTCTCCGCCTTCATGATCGCGGTGTTCGGCATCGGATCGGGGATCGTCGGCGCGCTGCGCCGCGGCACCCGCCTCGACCGCTCGCTGCTGCTCCTGGTGACCGTGGGCGCCGCCGCGCCCGCCTTCGTCGCGGCGCTGCTGCTGCGCTCCGTCCTCGGCGTGCAGCTGGGCTGGTTCCCGACGATCGGGAACGGCTCCGGCGCCCTGGACCGGCTGCACCACGTGGTCCTCCCGGCCGTCGCCCTGTCCGTCACCTTCACCGCCCTGGTCACCCGCGTGACCCGCTCGGCGATGCTCGACGAACTGCGCCGCGACCACGTCGAGGTCGCCCTGAGCCGGGGCACGCCGCGCCGCACCGTCATCCGGCGCCACGTCCTGCGCAACGCGCTCGGCCCGATCGTGACCGTCTCCGCGCTCCTCGTCTCGGGGATGCTGGTCAGCACCGCGATCGTGGAGACCGCCTTCGGCATGTCCGGCGTGGGCTCCCTGCTGGTGCAGTCCGTCGACCAGCTCGACTTCCAGGTCGTCCAGGCCATCGTGCTGCTGGTGGTGGCCGCGTTCGTCGTCGTCAACGCCCTGGTCGACCTCGTCCACCCACTGATCGATCCGCGCATGGCGGCCGGGGGGAGCGCCCGATGAACACCCTTCCCGACACGGACCCCGGCGCCCGTACGCCGCACGCCCCGTACACCGCGCCCGTCCCGCGCACCCGCCCGGACCGGTTCGCCCGGCTCCGCCGCCTCGGCGGCGGCCCCCTCCAGCGGGCCTGCCTCGCGCTCCTGGTCCTCTTCGTCCTGGTCGCGCTGCTGGCACCCTGGATCACCCCGCAGGACCCGACCTTCGGCCACCTCGGCGACACCTTGCTGGGCCCCGGCGCCGGGCACTGGCTGGGCACCGACCAGGGCGGTCACGACACGTTCTCGGCGCTCCTCGCCGGCACCCGGACGAGCCTGGCGGGCCCGCTCGCCGTCGTCGTGTCCTCCACCGTCCTCGGCACCGCCGTCGGCCTGTTCAGCGCCTGGCGCGGCGGCTGGGTGGACACCGCCGTCAGCCGGGTCCTCGACGTCATGTTCGCCTTTCCCGCACTGCTGCTGGCGATCCTCGCCGTGGCCCTCTTCGGCAAGGGGATGACGGCTCCGGTCCTCGCCATGGGGATCGCCTACATGCCGTACACGGCGCGCCTGGTGCGCGGCCTGGCCGTCCAGGAGAAGACGCGGCCCTACATCGCCGCCTACCGGGTGCAGGGCCACTCGGCCCTGTACGTCACCGTCCGCAGGCTGCTGCCGAACATCGCCCCCACGCTGCTCGCCCAGTCGACGGTGAACTTCGGCTACGCGCTGCTCGACCTGGCCGCGCTCTCCTTCCTCGGGCTCGGCGTCCAGCCACCCACCCCCGACTGGGGAGCCATGATCAACCAGGGGCAGGCGGCCGTCCTGCAAGGGCAGCCGCTGTCCGCGATCGCCCCGGCCGTCGCCGTCGTCCTGGTCGTCGTCGCCTTCAACATCGTCGGGGAAGACCTCGGCGACCGGCTCGCGGGGCGGAACTCCTGATGACACTGCTCGCATACGACGCCCTGGGCGTCACCCTTCCGGGCACGGCCCGCCCCGTCCTCGACGGAGTGGACCTCACCGTCGCGGCCGGGGAGGTCGTCGCCCTCGTCGGCGAATCCGGCTCCGGCAAGTCCGTCACCGCGCGCGCCGCCCTCGGCCTGTTCCCGCAGGGCGCCGCGATCGAGGGTCGCGTCCGCGTCGACGGGACCGACCTGGTCGGCGCGGGTCCCGCCGCCCTGCGCGAGGTACGGACGCACAAGGCGGCGATGATCTACCAGGACCCCCGGGCCGCCATCAACCCCGTCCGCCGGGTCGGGGACTTCCTCACCGAGCCGCTGCGCCTCGTCCACGGCTGGTCCGCCGCGCGGGCGGACGTCCGCGCCGCCGAACTGCTCGGCGCGGTCGGCCTGCCCGACCCGGAACGGCACCTGCGCCAGTTCCCGCACGAGCTCTCCGGCGGCATGCTCCAGCGCGTGGTCATCGCCGCCGCCCTCACCGCCGAACCCCGGCTGCTGCTCTGCGACGAACCGACCACCGCGCTGGACGTCAGCACCCAGGCCGAGATCCTCGGCCTCCTGGGCCGCCTGCAACGCGAACGCGGCCTCGGGCTCCTGTTGATCACCCACGACATCGAACTCGCCGCCGCCGTCAGCGACCGCATCTACGTCATGTACGCGGGCCGGATCGTCGAGACGGCGCCGGTCGGGGAACTCTTCGCCGCCCCGCGGCACCCCTACACCGCCGGCCTGCTCGGCTCCTCCCCGCCGCTCACCGGCCCCCTCGGCCGCCTCACCCCCATCCCCGGCGCACCGATGGGACTCCTGGAGTCGGCACCGGGCTGCGCCTTCGCACCCCGCTGCGCCTTCGCCGCACCCGGCCTCTGCGACCAGTCCCCGCCCCCGCGGGAGCGCCACGGCCGGGCCGAGGTCGCCTGCCACCGCACCGCCGAGCTCACCGGTACCGCCGCACTCACCACCGCCGCCGGATCCACCCGGGGCGGCCGACCCACCCGCAAGGAGGACAGGTGAGCGTCCACACCGTCCGGCCGGCCACGGCCACCGCGCCGCCCGCCCCGGAGCTTCTCCGGGTGACCGGCCTGCGCAAGACCTACCGGACCGGCGGGACCGAGGTCGTCGCGGTCGACGACCTGTCCTTCTCCCTCCGCACGGGCGGCGCCCTCGGCATCGTGGGGGAGTCCGGTTCCGGGAAGACCACCACCGCCCGGATGCTGATCGGCCTCGAACGCCCCGACGCGGGTGAGATCCTCGTCCAGGGCGAGCCGCTGGCCGCGTCCGTCCGGGGACGGGCGGCGCGGCTGGCCCGCGCCAAGGCCGTCCAGATCGTCTTCCAGGACCCCTACCTCTCCCTCGACGGCCGGATCACCATCGGCGCGACCGTCGACGGGGTCCTGCGGCTGCACGGCGCGCACGACCGCACGGCCCGGGCGGCGCGCGCCCGGGAACTGCTGGACCAGGTCGGACTCGGCCCCCGCGAAGCGGCCGCCCTGCCCCGCCACCTCTCGGGCGGCCAGCGCCAACGCGCCGCGATCGCGCGGGCGCTGGCGGTCGAACCGGCCGTCCTGGTGCTCGACGAGGCGGTGTCCGCCCTGGACGTGTCCGTACAGGCGCAGGTGCTCAACCTGCTCGCGGACATCCGGCGCGACACCGGCATCGGCCTGGTCTTCGTCAGCCACGACCTGGCCGTGGTGCGCTACGTGTGCGACGAGGCCCTGGTCATGCACCGGGGCCGTACGCGGGAACACCGGCCGGTGTCCGAGCTGCTGAGCGACCCCCGGCACCCGTACACCCGGCTGCTGCTGGCGTCCGTACCGCGTCCGGGCTGGGACCCCGAATCGATCGGCCGGCGGCGCCGCGAGATCGACCCGGTGTCCGGCGGCTGAGGGCCGCCACGAAGGGGAGCCCCGGGAGATGGTTCCCGGGGCTCCCCTGTGTCGCGCCGCCGCGGGGGAGCGGGGTGTGCATCCGGCGCGATGTAAGGAGAAACGATCCGGCGCGGCTTCGGTCACGCCCGGGAAGCCGCCGGAGCCGGTGACGTCACCCGGCCTGCCGTCACCGGGCGGACCGGGCCTCAACGGCCCTGGAGCGCCCTGACGTTGTCGCCGAAGGTCCAGTTCCGGGACCCGTCCCAGTTCAGCGACCAGGTCATCAGCCCCTTGAGCCGGCCCCCGTAGCCGTTCCACGCCTGCGCGACCAGGTTCGGGCTCATGTAGCCGCCGCCCGCGCCCGGTTGGGCGGGAAGTCCCGGGACCTGCTTGTCGTAGGGCACCTTGACCGTGGTGTTCTGGACGACGAGGCCGCGGTCGAGGCAGTCCGTCTGCGCCCGGAAGCCCGCGACGGTTCCCGCGGAGTAGGAGTCGCCGGAGCAGCCGTACATGCTGCCGTTGTAGTACTGCATGTTCAGCCACCACAGGCGGCCGTTGTCCGCGTACTTCTTGACGATCGGGAGGTACGCGCCCCAGATCGAGCCGTAGGCCACGCTGCCGCCCGTCACGTAGGCGGTCTCGGGAGCCATCGTCAGGCCGAAGGACGGCGGCATCTGCGCGAGCACGCCGTCGATGATGCGGATCAGGTTGGCCTGGGACGTGGAGAGCCGGGTGATGCTTCCCGAGCCGACGAGCCCCGTCTCGATGTCGATGTCGATGCCGTCGAAGTTGTACTTCTTCAGCAGGGGCACGACGGTCGCCACGAACCGGTCGGCCACCGCGCTGGAGCCGAGGTCGATGCCCGCCGCCGCGCCGCCGATGGACATCAGCACGGTGAGGCCGTCCTGTTTGGCCTGGCACATCTCGGCGGGGGTCGGCACCTTCACGGTGCTGTCCATGCCGTCCTCCCACAGGACGGTGCCGTCGGAGCGGATGACGGGGAAGGCCGCGTTGACGACGTTGTAGCCGTGGGCACGGATGCGGCTGTCGGTGAGGGGGATCCAGCCGAGCGGCGGGTGGACGCCGTTCGAGGCGCCGTCCCAGTTCTCCCAGTAGCCCTGGAGGACGGTGCCGGTGGGCCTCGGTTTCACCGCGCAGGTGTCGGGTGCGGCCGGCGCGGGTGCCGCCGCCGCGGCGGGTAACTGGGTGAGGAATGCCGTCACGAGTGCGACGCCGAGCAGACGGATGGTGCGGCGGATCATGAGGTGCTCCCTTCGTGCCGTTCGCGGTGTCCGTGCCGGGGCGGGGGGACGGGCCGGATGACCGGGAGGGGCGGGGCGCGGGGACGGCGCCCCGGGGTACTGGGCTCCGTACGCGCTGTGATGCGCCACAACGTAAGTTGGTCCAGACCAAGCGTCAAGGGTGTGCGGCGGCGACGGTGTGGGCGGGACGAGGAAGGAGCCACCGGGCGGTCGACGAGCCCTGCGGAATGATTACAAGGTTAGGTGGAGATAAAGACCCCGTTCCCGGGTAGACGCCAGCCGAGCGTCACGGTGGAGCGGACCGCTCCACCGCATTCCCCACCTGAGAGCGAGGGCACCATGCTTGCCGTCGGCCTAATCCTCCTGATCATCGGTTTTCTGACCGGTATCTCCATCCTCTGGACCATCGGCATCATCCTGCTGGTCATCGGAGCAGTTCTGTGGATCATGGGCTCGGTCGGGCACGCGGTCGGCGGTCGACGCCACTACTGGTAGTCGGTGCACAACCGTGCAGTCGTACCCCCGCAGCCGTACCCGAACGCCCCCACCGGGGACCGCGGCCCGTCACCGACGGGCCCGGCCCCGCGGGGTGAGCGGGGCCCCCGTCCCGCGGCCGTCCGGTAGCCCGACGTGAAGCGCCACCACGACCTGGTCGTCATCGGCGCGGGGTCGGGCAACGCCGTCATCGACGACTCCTTCGCCGACCTCGACGTCGCGATCGTCGAGGACAGGTGGTTCGGCGGAACCTGCCTGAACGCGGGCTGCATCCCGAGCAAGATGTTCGCCTACACCGCCGAGGTCGCCCGTACGGTCTCCGGCGCCGCTACCTTCGACATCGACGCCGAGCTGCGCGCCGTCCGTTGGCGGGCGGCGCGGGACCGCGTGTTCGGGCGCCTGGACGCCGAGCGCGAGGAGGGCCGCGAGGGCCGCAGGAAGGCCGGGTTCATCACGGTCTACGAGGGCCGGGCGCGGTTCACCGGCCCCCGCGAACTGTGCGTCGACCTGCCGGACGGCCCCGTGCGCATCAGCGCGCGGCAGATCGTCGTCGCGGCCGGCGGGCGCCCGATGGTGCCCCCGCCCGTCGCGGACTCCGGGCTCCCCTTCGAGACCTCCGACACCGTCATGCGCGTCGACGCGCCGCCCCGCCGTCTGGCCGTCCTCGGGGGCGGCTACATCGCGGCCGAGCTCGCCGAGGTGTTCTCCGCGGCGGGCAGCTCCGTCGTCATCGTCGAGAAGGAAGAGCGGCTGCTCGGCCCCCAGGACGAGAGCGTCGCCGAGCGGTTCACCGAGCTGGTCCGCCCCCGCTACGACCTCCGGCTCGGCCGGGAGGTCACCTCCGTGGGCGGCCGTCCGGGCATGCTGCGCCTGACCCTCGACGACGGCGCGACGGTCGAGGCGGACATGCTGCTGGTGGCCGCGGGCCGGGTGCCCAACAGCGACCGGCTCGACCTCGACGCCGCGGGCATCGAGACCCACGACGACGGGCGCATCGTGGTGGACGCGCACCAGCGCACCACCGCGGAGGGCGTCTTCGCACTCGGCGACATCTGCACCCCGGTCCCGCTCAAGCACGTCGCCAACCGCGAGGCGCAGGTGGTCGCCCACAACCTCCGCCACCCGGACGACCTGATCGCGGCGGACCACGAGGGGGTGCCCGCGGCCGTTTTCACCCGGCCCCAGATCGCCTCCGTCGGCGCCACCGCACAGGACTGCCGGGACCGGGGGATCGACCCCCTGGTCGGTGAGGCCCGCTACGCGGACGTGGCGTACGGCTGGGCGATGGAGGACACCACGGGCTTCTGCAAGGTGCTGGCCGAACGCGGCTCCGGCCGCCTGCTCGGCGCCCACATCATGGGCCCGCAGGCCGCGGCCCTCATCCAGCCCCTCGTCCTGGCGATGGCCCAGGGCATCGATGCCGCCACCCTCGCCCGGTCCGCCTACTGGATCCACCCGGCGCCCACCGAACTCGTCGAACGAGCCCTCCTGGCCCTCGACGGGTGACGGCGGACCCGGCCGGTTGCGCTCCCGCGGCGCATGACCGGCGGGCAGAGGGGCAGGCGCGCCGACACGAGACACGGCACGACACACCAGACGAGGAGGGCCGCGGGAAAGCTTCCGCCGCCCTCCGCTGACCGGAGGAGTTGTTTTCGCGTGACGGAGCAGGTGTGGAGCTACACCTCGACCTCGGGCCATCTGGCCGGCGCCGATCTGACCGGCTACAAGGTCGAGGCGACCGACGGCGGTATCGGCACGGTGGACAAGCACTCCGACGAGGTCGGCGACGCCTACCTGGTCGTGGACACCGGCGTCTGGATCTTCGGCAAGGAGGTCCTCCTCCCCGCGAGCACGGTCGTCAGGATCGACCCCGAGGAGCGGAAGGTGTTCGTGGACCGGACCAAGGAGCAGATCAAGGACGCCCCCGAATTCCACCGGGACAAGCACCTGGGGGACCCGCACTACCGCGAGGAACTGGGCCTCTACTACGGCAGCGGCTTCCCCTTCGGGCTGCCGCCCGCCTGACCGTTCGCCCCGCAGGCCCCCGGCCGACGTGCTCAGGCCGGGGGGTCCTGCGGCGCGACCGCGGTGAAGAGGGCCCCGTCCGCGTCGGCCAGCACGACCCACCGGCTGGTACGGGAGCTCTCCACGGGGGAGGCCGTCCTGCCGCCCATGGCGCCGGCCGCCTCGATCGCCGCCTCCAGGTCCGGTACGCGGAAGTGCACGTGCCACCGGGGGCGGACCTGCGGATCGGGGTCCTCGTCGAGCGCGCCCCCGCTGATGCGGGCGACGGCCTCGTAGCCGTGGCGCAGGACGACGTGGTCGTGCTCGTAGGAGACGGTGCAGCAGCCCTGCGGCTCACCCGCCCAGTCCAGGACCTCCCCGTAGAAGATGGCGGCGGCGAAGGCGTCGCGCGTCCGCAGTTCCAGCCACGCCGGGGCGTTGTAGTGGCCCACGGTCCAGTCCGGGATGACCCTGCCCTGCCAGAACCCGAAGGCCGCTCCCGCCGGGTCCGCGGCCAGCCCGGCCCGCCCGGTGCCGAAGGCCAGGGGCCCGACCGCCATGGTGGCCCCGCGCTCCCGGATCCGGCCCGCCGTGACGTCGGCGTCCTCGACCGCGAAGTACGGCGTCCAGGCCACCGGCACACCGAGGCTCCCGGCCAGCGCGCCGATGCCCGCGACGGGCGCCCCGTTCTGGAAGGCGACGGAAAAACCGTCTCCGAAGCGGGTCGGCCGGAACTCCCACCCGAGCACCGCGGCGTAGAAACCCTGGGCGCAGGCGAGGTCGCGGGCCATCAGGCTCACCCAGCACGGCGCACCGGACATCTCATGACTGGATGTCGACACAGCTGCCCACCTCATCTGCCGGACACGGCTACGGGACCCTTCCACCGTAGCCCCGGCCGCCGCACCCGGCTCCGAGGCGCGGGTCCGGCCACCCGTACGTACGAGTCACCCGGGCATGAGCCGCCGGCCTGCGGGTATGCGCCCGTGAACGCACATTTCGAGGGAGGCGCCATGCCGCAGGTCCGGGGGTCGGGCAGGGACGAGACGGAGGACGAGCGCGCGGACCGGCAGTGGACCGAACTCATCCAGGAGATACGCGTCGCGCAGACGGGCGTGCAGATCCTCTTCGGGTTCCTGCTGACCGTCGTCTTCACCCCCACCTTCCGCGGGCTCGCGGAGACCGACAAGACGATCTACATCGTCACGGTGGTGCTGGGCTCGCTCGCCACGGGCGCGCTGATCGGGCCCGTCGCCCTGCACCGCATCGTCTCGGGCCGCCGGATCAAGGCGGAGGCGGTGGCGTGGGCGGCGCGCCTGACGCTGGTCGGCCTGGTGCTGCTGCTGGCGACCTGCACCGCGGCCCTGTTCCTCGTCCTGCGGGTCGCGACCCACAACGCCCTCGTGCCGTGGCTGGTCGGGGGGGTGCTGGCCTGGTACCTGCTGTGCTGGTTCGTGCTGCCCCTGTGGGTCCGGATCCGCCACACGTCCGAGCACTGAGGCCGCGGCGGGTACCGCGCGCGGTACCCGCCGCGTCGCACCTCAGGCGGGCCGGGGGGCCGCCAGGGCGGCGGCCACGTCCGGCTGGAGCCGGAAACGTCAGCGGTCCTCGGGTACGTGGATGTCCAGCACGCAGATGTCGTCCCGGTGCCCGGGGTGCCGGGCGGCGAGCGTACGGGCGAGGGTCTCCCCGCGGCCCTCCCGCAGCAGGCGCAGGGCGGTCGCGGCGAGCCGTTTCAGGCCCGTATCGATGTCCTCCCCCGGTTCCTCCACCAGACCGTCGGTGAACAGCAGCAGGTGGTCGCCGGGCATCAGGTCGAGGACGGCCTGGCCGTAGGAGGCGTCGAACGAGGCCCCGAGCAGCGTGCCCTGCGGCTGCGGGAGGAACTCCGCCCGGTCGCCGCGGATCAGGAGCGGCGGAAGGTGCCCCGCCCGTACCCACATCAACCGCCGGTCCCACGGCTGGTAGCGGGCCATGACCATGGTGGCGGTGGCGCCCCCGGCGGGGTCCGTGGCGGTGTGGAGCAGGAGGTTGTTGAGCCTGCCGAGGACGTCCGGCAGCGAGGAGCCGGTGACCGTCATGCCCTTGGTGGTGAACCGCAGCTGCGCCATCGTGCCGACGGCGGACAGCCCGTGCCCCGCGACGTCACCGACCACGAACAGGGCGCTGGAGTCGGGGAGTTCGATGGCGCTGTACCAGTCGCCGCCGACGTTGATCCCGCTGTCCGCGGGAAGGTAGGCGACGTCGATGGACAGTCCGGCCAGCTCCAGGGACTGCTCGGGGATCGGCAGCAGCGTGTTCTGCAGGCGGGCCGCGAGCGCCCGTTCGGCCTGGAGCATGCCGCGCTGGAGGAGGACGGCGCGCTCGCTCTCCAGCAGGGCGAGCTCGGTACCGCGCTGCGCGGTGAGGTCCTGGAAGAAACCGTGCACCTCGACCGGGGTGCCGTCGGCGTCCAGCTGCGCCTCGGCGACGATCCGCAGGTGCCGCACGCCGAAGGCGGTGGTGATCCGGAACGGGTGGTCGATCGCCTCCCCGCCGCCCAGCAGCCGCTGGACGGCGGCGCCCAGCAGCGGGAGGTCGTCGGGGACGAGGTGCCGCGGCAACTCCTCCAGCGTCATCGGCCCCTCGCCCGGATCGCGGTCGAAGATGGCGAAGACCTGGTCGGACCAGGTGATGGTGTCGGAGGCCAGGTTCCAGCTCGCCCAGCCCAGGTTGCCGAGCCGCTGCATGTCGTCCAGCCGCCGCGCCTCGCGCTCGCTGGTGTCGTGCCGCACCCAAGAGACCACCAGGCGTTCCCCGAGCCGGGACGCGCGGACCGAGTAGACCGACTCCCGGGGGACGCCGGCCGTCACCTCTTCGTAGACGAACGGCTCGCCCTCGTACACGGTGCCCGTCGTGAGGGCCTCCAGGTAGCCGTCCCACAGGGCGGTGCCCGCCACGGTCGGATAGGTCTCCAGGACCCGCCGGCCCACGAGTTCCTTGCCGCGCCGCCCGGCGACGTCCACCGACTGGGGCGCCGCCGCGTCGATGCGGTAGTCCTCCACCTCGCCCGACTCCGAGTGCAGCGGGGTCAGGAGGATGGCGGGTCCCGTCAGCGCGTCCAGGATCCGCTGGGCGGTGGTGACGTCGGCGTCGCCCATGACGTACGCGTCGCGCGGCTGCCCGGGCATGCCGAGCGGGCCCGCGCACAGGCGCGCCGCCCGCCGCAGCAGGGCGCGGGTATCGGCCGCGAAGGGGCCCGGCTGCGCCCGGAGGAACCCGATGGCCGCCCGGGGGGATCCGCCGTCGGGGACGGGGAGCCAGGCGCGCGAGAGCCACCGCTCCGGCGGGTCCCCGATCATCAGGTAGCGGCGCGCGTCCTGCGCCAGGTCCTCCAGCCACAGGGCCCGGCACGCGGCGATCGCCTCGTGGGCGGCGACGCCGGTGAGCGGCGGGACGTGGCGCCACTGGTCGGCCAGCCCGTCGGTGATGCCGGCGCGCCCGGTCAGCTCCAGCCCGCCGGCGGGGGTCAGGGAGTAGATCATCACCGCGTCCACTCCCGCGTCCCCGCCGAGTACGGTGCGCAGCAGTTCCGCGACGGCGTTCCCGCCCCGCGCCCGGGCCAGGCCGTCGGCGAGCCGGGCGAGCAGGGGGCGCAGGGCGGCTTCGCGGTCCTCGCGGGTGACGACGTAGCGCTCGGTGCTGAAGGAGGAGGCGGACGTCCCGGACGACCGGGAGGGGGCGGAGGTCCCGGCCGCGCCCGGCCCCCCCACGGCGTCGGCGGCGGCCTCACCGGCGCTCACCGCCACGGTCGCCGTCGCGCCCGCGGGTACGGTCGTGGTCGTGGTCGTGGTGACCTGCGGGGCCGCGATGACGGCGTCGGCATCACCGGCCGACAGGGGCGAACGCACCTGGCCGAGGGTGATCCAGCACTCCTCCAGGAGGGACCGGCCCCGCTCGGCGGCGCGGACGAGGAGCCGCTCGTAGGCCGCATCGGCCGATATCCCGGCCCGGGCCATCACCACGCCCTTGGCCCGCTCGACGACGGCGCTGGTCGCGGCGACCTCCTCCAGGTCCACGACCTCGGACCGCAATCTGGCCACCACTTTGGCGAGCGCCAGCACCTCCGGCGAGGCGCCCTCGCCCGTCGGCTCGGCATCGATCTCCACCCCTTGAGCATGCCATGCCCGTGGGGCGCCCGCGCCCACATGGGGCAACCCCCGGCGGTGGGCCCGGCCACCCCCTCGCGCCCCGCCCGCGGGCCGTCGCGCACGCCGGCCCGGCGCGGGAGCCCCGACGCCCGGCGGGCGTCGCGTTAGGCTCGGATGAGGCCCCGCAAGAGACGGTGCGGAAGGGGAGGTGCTCATGTGCCGCTGGCTCGCCTACTCGGGATCGCCCATGCTGCTCGACGCCGTGCTGTACCGGCCCGAGCACTCGCTGATCAACCAGAGCCTCCATGCCCGCATGGGCGCCGAAGCGACCAACGGCGACGGCTTCGGCATCGGCTGGTACAGCGCGGAGAAGGGTGACGGTACCCCGGCGATCTTCCGGGACATCGCACCGGCCTGGAACAACCGCAACCTGCGGGAGCTGGCCGCGCACGTCCGGTCCCCCCTGTTCTTCGCGCACGTCCGCGCCTCCACGGGGTCGGCCGTACAGCAGACGAACTGCCACCCCTTCCGGCACGGACGGTGGCTCTGGATGCACAACGGGGCCATCGCCGACTTCCACCGCCTCCAGCGGGACCTGTGCATGGCCGTCGACCCGGCGCTCTTCCCGTCCATCGAGGGGTCCACCGACTCCGAGGTGATGTTCTACCTGGCGGTCACCTTCGGACTGGACCAGGACGTCCCGGGTGCGGTGGCCCGCATGGTGGGGTTCGTGGAACGGCTCGGCAAGGAGCACGGCGTACCGGAGCCGGTCCAGATGACGGTGGCCGTCAGCGACGGCGAGCGGGTGTGGGCCTTCCGCTATTCCAGCCAGGGCAAGTCCCGCTCGCTCTTCTACAGCAGCGCCGCCGAGACGGTCCGCAACCTCCACCCCGAGATGCACTACCTCAGCGAGATCTCCGACGAGACCCGCATCGTCGTCTCCGAGCCGCTGGGGGACCTGCCGGGCGTGTGGAACGAGCTGCCCGAGGCGAGCTACACGGTGATCCCCGTCGTCCCGGGTCCGGACTACCTCCCCTTCGTCCCGGAGCTGCCCTGAGGGCCGGGCCCCCGAACGGGCCGTTTGTGCGGGGGCGGCCAGGGCAGACGCCCGAGCATGTCGGAGCGAACCGAGTTGAAAACGGCGTCCGTCACCACCAAGGTGCCGGCGCGGCTGGACCGGCTGCCGTGGTCCCGGTGGCACTGGATGATCGTGATCGGTCTGGGGACCGTATGGATCCTGGACGGTCTCGAAGTCACCGTCGTCGGGAGCATCGCGAGCCGGATCTCCGAAGACGGCAGCGGGCTTTCGATCACGGACGCCCAGGTCACCGGAATGGCGGCCGCGCTCTACGTGGCCGGCGCCTGCGCGGGCGCCCTGGTCTTCGGCCGCCTCACCGACCTGTACGGGCGCAAGAAGCTCTTCCTCGTCACCCTCGGCGTGTACCTCGCGGCGACCGCCCTGACGGCGGTGTCCTTCTCGGCCTGGTGGTTCTTCCTCTTCCGGTTCCTCACCGGCTTCGGCATCGGCGGTGAGTACGCGGCCATCAACTCGGCGATCGACGAGCTGATCCCCAGCAAGTTCCGCGGTCGCGTCGACCTGATCATCAACGGCAGCTTCTGGATCGGCGCGGTCGGCGGCGCCCTGCTGTCGGTCCTCGCCCTGAACACCGGGATCTTCCCGAAGGCGGTGGGCTGGCGGCTCACGTTCGCCCTCGGGGTCGTGCTCGGACTGGTCATCCTGCTGGTGCGGCGGCACGTGCCCGAAAGCCCCCGCTGGATGATCATGCACGGCCGGACGGAGGAGGCCGAGGCGCTGGTCGCGGACGTGGAACGGCGGGTGGAAGCGGAGAAGGGCCGGGCGCTGCCCGAGGCGGAAGAAGCCATCACCGTGCACCGGCGGGACAGCATCGGCTTCGGCGAGATCGCCAGGACGGTCTTCCGCTCCTATCCGCGCCGCGCGGTCCTCGGCCTGTCGCTCTTCGTCGGCCAGGCCTTCCTGTACAACGCGATCACCTTCGGTTTCGGTTCCATCCTCGTCACCTTCTTCCACGTCTCCAGTGGCGTCACCGGCTTCTACTTCGCCGTCGTGGCCTTCCTGAACTTCCTCGGTCCGCTGCTGCTGGGGCGGATGTTCGACACCGTCGGGCGGCGGCCGATGATCGCGGGTACCTACATCCTGTCCGGGGTCCTGCTCTTCGCCACCGCGTGGCTCTTCGGCGCCGGTCGGCTCTCCGCCGTGACCATGACGGCCTGCTGGTGCGTGGTGCTGTTCTTCGCTTCGGCGGGAGCCAGCTCCGCCTACCTGACGGTCAGCGAGATCTTCCCGATGGAGACCCGCGCGATGGCCATCGCGTTCTTCTACGCCATCGGCACCGCCGCGGGCGGCATCTCGGGCCCGCTGCTCTTCGCCGGCCTCACGTCCAGTGGAGTCGTCTCCGACGCGGTGATCGCCTTCTGCGTGGGCGCGGGGCTCATGGTGGCCGCCGGGGTGGTGGCCGTCTTCTACGCGGTGGCCGCCGAGGGCAGGTCGCTGGAGCAGATCGCCACCCCGCTCTCCACCCGCCCGGCCACGGAAGCCGCATGAGGCACGAACCCGCATGAGGTGCCGCGAACGGGGCAGGCGCGGACGGTGCGCCCGGCACGACGCGCACGGCACGCGGCACAGGTACCGAAGGAACGCGAGGTGAGGCACATGGACCGGACGAACGGACCCCCACCCGAAGGTCCCGATCCGGGCCCCGGCCCGGAGACGCCGGATCCGATCACCCGCGATCCGGTGCCCGCGAGCCCCGGGCAGACACCCGGCCCGACCCCCGGCGAAGAGCCGGCCGAACCCCGTCCGGCGCCCGCGCAGCCCTCGCCCAGCGAGCGGCCCGCGGTGCCGGAACCCCCCGACTGAAGGAGGTGAACCCGGTGCGCATCGCCTTTCTGACCGCGCCCGAGGGCGTGGAGGAAATCGAACTCACCGAACCCTGGAAGGCTGTCGAACAAGCCGGCTGGAACCCCCAGCTGGTGTCGACCGAAGCCGGCCGCGTCCAGGCCTTCAACCATCTCGACAAGGCGGGCACCTTCCCCGTCGACCACGTACTCGCCGGTGATACCTCGGACGGCTACGACGCCCTCGTGCTGCCCGGCGGAGTGGCCAACCCGGACGCCCTGCGCATGGACGAGCGTGCCGTCGCGTTCATCGGCAGCTTCTTCGAAGCGGGCAAGCCGGTGGCGGCGATCTGCCACGCCCCGTGGACGCTCGTGGAGGCGGACGTCGTCCGCGGACGCACGCTCACCTCGTGGCCCAGTCTGACCACCGACATCCGCAATGCCGGCGGCACGTGGGTGGACGAGCCCGTGCAGGTCTGCGACGCCACCCCCGCGACCCTCATCACGAGCCGCAAGCCGGACGACCTGGACGCCTTCTGCGCGGCGTTCGTCAAGGAGTTCCGGGACCACCAGAGCTGACGGGCCGGGACCCCCGGCCCGTCAGCCGGACGGCCTCACACGACGTGCGGGCTCGTCGCCGAGGTCGCAGGGTGGGTAGCACCCCCCTTCAAGGAAGGAACCACCCCGTCATGAGCAAGGCGAAGGCGAAGGTCAAGCAGGTCAAGGGCAAGATCAAGGAGAGCGCCGGCAGCGCGATGGACGACAAGCGCATGCAGGCGGAGGGCAGCGCCGAGCAGATGAGCGGCAAGACCGAGGAGATGGCCGGGAAGACCGCGGACAAGGCGAAGAAGGCCCGCCGCACGTCCTGACCACCGGCTGTGCGCCTGGAGCGGTCGTGAAAGCCGGCCGAACCCGTGGAGGACTTCACGGGTTCGGCCGGCTTTCGGCTGCGACGGGGGACTTCCTAGGCGGGATGGCCGGGATCGAGGTCCACCACGTCGCTGAAGAGCAACAGGGGCGGTCGTACCGGCCCGGGAGGACTTTCCTCCACCGGGGCGAGCAGGAAACCTACGTGGTCACCCCCGCCGATGCGTTCTTGCACGTGCCCGAGGAACCAGGCACGCGCGTCGTCCAGGACCGGCGCGGTCGCCTTGCCGGCGGCCGGCCAGTGCCAGCCGGTGCGGGCGAACTTGTCGACCTCGTCGCCGGTGCGGCTCCCGAAGAGTTCGGCGGTCGGCTTCTGATCGTCCCGCAGCGTGTGCACCGCCAGATGGGTGGCCTCCCGTGCGACGCGGTACGTGTGGTTGGCCTTGGAGAGCCACACCATGAAGAGGGGCGGATCGATCGAGCACTGGCTGGCGAAACCCACCAGGCAGCCCGCCGTCCGTTCTCCGGCCGCCGTCGTCACCACGTACACCGGGTAGTCGAGCGCGTCGGTGAACGCGTCCAGGTTTTCCACGGCCATCACCTCCATGGCGTCTTGTGTCCCAAAGGAACGGGACGGTGCGGGGGAGAGGTGGCGCCGGACCCGACAAGGGGCGGGCGCCGACGCGCCCGCCCCTTGCTTCCGGCCCGCCGGCTCAGGTGTCGAGCAGGCGGTTCACCAGCGAGCGGTAGGCCCGCAGGGCCTGCCGCAGGTCCTCGGTGGCCACTTCCTCACCGCGGTCCCACTGCTTCTCCAAGCCGCTCCGGTGATCCGCCAGGTTTCCGGCGAAGGCCTGCATGACCTCCGCCACCAGGGTGTCCGCCGAGCGGACCGCCTCGCGCGGCTCGTCCACGAACCGCCCCTGGATCTCCGCCCAGGTGGTGCGGTAGCGCTCCGCCTCCGCGGCCCCGAGGAGCGGTTCCTCCCGCTCGGTCTCGGTGGCGGCACCGGTCCCGGTCGCAGCGCCGGGCCCTGCGTCGGTGTCCGCCCCGTATCCGGCCCCGCGGTCCTCCGCGGAAGCCTCCGTCGTACCGTCCGCCGTACCTATCCGCTCCCGGCCCGGATCCGCATCCCCGTAGGCACCGGCCCCGGTTCCGGGCTCCGCCTGCGAAGCACCGCTGCGTTCGCCCGTGGCCTCGCCCGGGAAGACGGCCGCGCCCCGGTCACCGGGCGGCGCGGGGTGTGCCAGGTCCTCCGTCGTCAGCGCGGGTTCGGACCCGTGCCCCGCCCGTTCGTCGTCGTTCCGCATCGTCACCGGCTCCTCTGGTCGGAAAGCAGCTCTTCGAACAGGGCGCGGTAGTGCACCATCGCCCCGCGCAACTCCTCTGTCGTGGCCTCTCCCGCACCACTGCGCACCTTGACGGCATGCGCCGACCGGTACTCCTCCAGCGTGCGTCCGTGCGCGACCGACAGGTCGCGCAGCTGACCGTCGTAGCCCTCGGTGGGATAGCCGCGCTCGCCCATCAGACGGGTCACGAGTTCGTCGGCCCGCTTCACGGAACTGTCCGGCCGGTCGACGAACTCCTGCTGGACCTCGCTCCACTCGTCCGCGTACTGGCGCCGCCGCTCGGGCGACAGCTCCTTGATGTCCAGCTGGTCATACCGTTCCTCGCGGGCGCGCAGGTCCCGCTCGGCGGACCGCTTGCCGCCTCGTTCCTCCACGGTGCGGTCGTACTCCGGTCCGAACCGCTCCCGCAGGTGGCGTCTTCTCGCCAGCATCCACAGCAGCGCCGTGAGCGCTATCACGACGACCACCGCCACGACGATGACGGCTATCAGTGCATTGGTTGACATCTCTGGCCTCCGTTCCGGGGGCTCTCTTCTCGTCTCAGGCGCGCTACTCGTCTCCGTCGCGGCTGCCCCCGGGACGGCGGGGCAAACCCGGGGGACCCGGGCTCCAATCAGGGGGTTTGGACCCACCGTGTTCGAGCAGGCGTCATGCGAAGCGAAACCGAAGAGCAGGAGGGACGTGGCATGGCCGCGGACAAGCAGGAGAACCAGGACGTCGTCGCCCTGATCCTTGAGGACCACCGGACGATGGAGGAGCTCTTCCGGCAGATGCGCAGTGTCGAGTCGGACCGGGCGGGCGCCCTCGCGAAGTTCTCCGCCCTTCTGATCGCGCACGGCGAGGCCGAGGAGGCCGAGGTCTACGGCGCGCTGAAGAGGTTCAAGAACGTCGACGACGACGAGGTCGACCACGGCAGTGAGGAACACGCGGAGGGCAACGAGGCGCTGCTGGCGCTTCTGGAAGTGTCGGAGGTGGGCTCCGACACCTGGGACGAGCGCCTGGAAGAACTGGTCAAGGCGGTCTCCCACCACCTCGACGAAGAGGAGCGGACGATCCTGAACGGCGCCCGGGAGAGCGTGCCCGACGAGCGGCGCCGCGAACTCGGCGTGGCGTTCGTGCGGGAACGGGACCGGCAGCTCGCGGCCGACTGCGGCAGCATCGACAACGTGCGCAAGGTCGTACGGAGTGCCTGACACGGCGCGGCCGCGACCGGGGACCGCGGACGGCCCCCGGGGGGTTTCCGGCCGCGGCCCCGCGCCCGCCCCGGAGGACACGCGCGAACCGGACGCGGCCTCCGGTGAAGCCCCCGGCGACGGTTCGGGCGATGCGTCCGGGCGAGATACGTCGCGGGATGCGCCGGGCGGTACGCCCGGCGGCACAGGCTCCCCGGCCTCCCCGGGAGCCAAGGGCGACCAGGACGCGGAGACGCGCAAGACCGTCTGGGTCGCGCTCGCCGCCAACCTCGCCATCTGTGTCGCCAAGGCGGTCGGGGGAGTCGTCGCCGGCTCCCCGGCCCTGCTGTCGGAAGCGGCCCACTCGATCGCCGACAGCCTCAACGAGGTCTTCCTGCTGGCCTCCCTCAAACGCAGCCGCCGCCCGGCCGACGCGCGGCACCCCTTCGGCTACGGCATGGAGCGGTTCTTCTGGTCCCTCCTCGCCGCCGTCGGCATCTTCGTCACCGGCGGCTGCTTCTCCGTGTTCCAGGGGATCGAGGCCCTGCGCTCCGACGGTTCCGAGACGCGCGACGGATACGTCATCGGCCTCGTCGTGCTCACCGTCGCCCTGGCCGCCGAGGGCGCGTCGCTCGTCCGGGCGCTGCTCCAGGTGCGGCGGGCGGCCCGGGCGGCAGGCCGCGGCATGGCCGCCGAGATCAGGGCCGGCCGTGACCCGGCCCTGCGGACCGTGCTCGCCGAGGACAGCACCGCCTGCGCCGGCGTCGTCCTGGCGATCGTCGGGATCGCCCTGCACATGGCGACCGGGGAGATCGTGTACGAGGCCGCCGCCTCCATCCTCATCGGCGTCCTGCTCGTCTACGTCGCCTACACCCTCGGGCGGGCCGCCCGCGTCCAACTCGTCGGTGAGGCGGCCGACCCCACCCTCCAGCGCGACGTGCGCGCGTTCCTGACCGAGCAGCCGGAGATCGATGCCGTCACCGCGCTGCTCACCATGCGCCTGGGGCCCGACTCCATCATGGTGGCGGCTCGCGTCGACCTCACGCCGGGTTACGACAGCGAGACCGTGGAGGACGCCATGGTGCGGATCCGGCGCGAAGTACACGACCGCTGGCGGGACCTGGACCAGGTGTTCCTGGACGTCACCGACGAGGGCTCCACCCGCCCTGGCGCGCCCGCCGACGGCCACGGCCGCACCCGGGTCTGAACACCCGGGTCTGAACTAGCTCGCGGGTGCGGGTGCGGGCGCCGGTATCGGGAGTTCGGCGGCGCGGCTGACGGGTTCCCAGGCGGACCAGGTGGCCATCCGCCGACGCGCGATGTCGAACGCGAGGTCGTAGGCCACGCCGCCGAGCAGCAGCCGCGTCGGCGGTTCCGCACTGTCGACGAGGGTCAGCACAGCCCGCGCGGCGAGCTTCGGGTCGCTGTCGACCGACCCTTGCGCGAACTGCTTCTCCAGCTCCTCCCGCAGCGGAGCGTAAGGGCCCAGGGCGCTGGTGGTGCGCATGGCCGCGTAGAGGTCGGTCCAGTAGCCGCCGGGCTGGACGATGCTCACCTTCACACCGAAACCGGCCGCCTCCTGCGCGAGGGCCTCGCTCATGCCCTCCAGGGCGAACTTGCTCGCGCTGTAGAGCCCGGTGCTCGGGAACCCGCCCAGGGCGGCGATGCTGGAGATCTGGACGATGTGTCCGGAGCCCTGCTGCCGGAGCGTGGGCAGTACGGCCTGACTCACCCACAGCGCGCCGAAGAAGTTGACGTCGAGCTGGGCTCTGGCCTCGGCTTCGGTGAACTCCTCGACCATGCCCATCGCGAGCATCCCGGCATTGTTGACGACGATGTCGAGCCGCCCGAAGTGGCCGACCGCCTCGGCGACCGCCGCGCGCACCGCTTCCCTGTCGGTGACATCGACTCCGATGGGCAGCACGCGCCCGGGATGCGCGGCTGCCAACTCCTCCAGCGGTCCGACGGTACGGGCAGCCGCCGCGACGCGGTCGCCCGCCGCGAGCGCCTCTTCGGCGAAGGCGCGGCCGAGCCCGCGGCTCGCACCGGTGATGAACCAGACGCGATCGGCTGACGTGGCTGCGGTACGCATGGGTGTCTCCCCCCTCGATAAGACGAGACGTTGCGTCTCGTTCTCCTTCATCATGAATGCCTCGTGAGGCACTGTCAAGACGGACCGTCTCGTTTCGTTGGCCTGATAGGTTGGAGCCATGACCAAGCAGTCGAAGAGCCTTCCCGATGTCGGCCGCCGCAACGAGGCCTCCCGCAAGGCGATCCTGACGGCCGCCTTCGACCTGGTCGGAGAGGTCGGCTTCGCGAAGCTGAGCATCGAGGCCATCGCCGCGCGCGCGGGCGTGGGCAAGCAGACGATCTACCGCTGGTGGCCGTCCAAGGGCACGGTGCTCTTCGACGCGTTCCTCATGCTCAGCGAGGACCACGCGAGAGGCGATCCGGCGCTCCCGGACACCGGCGACATCGAGGCGGACCTCAAGACCGTCCTGCGGGCCACCGTCGACGAACTCAACGACGCCCGCTACGACGAGCCGCTGCGGGCCCTCAACACCGAGATCGTGCACGATCCCCAGCTCGCGGCGGCCTACGCCGAGCGCCTGCACGAACCGATGCGGCAGATCAAGCGCGACCGCCTGCGCCGGGCCCAGGAGGCCGGTCAGCTCGACGCCGACACCGATCTGGACCTCGCGGTCGAACTGCTCTGGGGCCCCCTGCTGAACCGCTGGCTGCAGCGCACGGGGCCGCTGACCGCCGAGTACGCCGACCGCGTCGTCGAGGCGGCGCTGCACGGACTGCGGCCCCGGCCCGCCGGTGCGCCGAGCACGGGGAGCGGGCCGGCCGCGTAGCAGCGCTCACGCGCGCAGGTTTCCGGGACGGGCCGCCCGCGCCCCGGACGACCGCGAGGGGCACCGGGGCGCGGCGGGCGGCACCGTGGGTCAGACCTCCACCGAGGCCTTTTCGTCCGCCGCGGCGGGGGCCGGGACGGCCGGGGCAGCCTGCTCCTTCACCGCGGGCACGGGCACGGGCGCGGGCGCGGAGTACATCACCGAGCCCTGCTTGTTCTCCTTCTCGACGAGCCCCTTCTTGGCGAGGGCCTCCAGGGTGTTGCGCACCACCTGGACGGAGGTCGGGCGCTCGGGGTGCGCCTGCGCCAGTTCGGCGGCGACCTCACTGACCATGCGGGGTTCCGCGGCGCCGACGAGGAGGGCCAGGACGAGTTCGCGCCGCGGGGGCTCCGAGACGGGGGATGCCTGCGTCTCGGCGGGCTTCTTCGCGGGGGTCTTCCGGGTCGCGGCCTTGCGCGCAGCGCTCTTCTCGGGGGCGGCCTTCTTGGCGGTCGTCTTCTTCGCCGCCGTCGCCGCGGTCTTGGTCGCGGGGGCCTCGGCGGCGGCCTGGGACGCCGGAGCGGCCGCAGCGCCAGCGTCCGGAGCGCCGGCGTCCGGAGCGCCGGCGTCCGGAGCGGTGGCGGCCGAAGCCGCGGCCTTCGCCTTGGTCGCCGACGCCGTGGCCCGCTTCGGCCGTGCGGTCTTCTTGCCGACCGCGCGACCGGTGGCCTTCTTCGCCTGCCGCGGCGCGGGAACGGCCGCGATGTCACCCTCCGGTGCCTCCGGGGCCTCCGGAGCCTCCAGGGTTTCCGGCGCCGCCGGGAGCGTGCCCTGCATGCCGGAGAGCCAGCCCTCGTCGGACTTCAGCTGCTTCAGACGGGCTTCGAGATCCGTGAGCTGCGCGGAGATCTCCGCCTGTTCCTTGCGGTTGACTTCGAGATCTGCGGCGAACCGCTGCGCGTACACGTTGTGAATGGGCGTGCTGTCGGGCTCGTTGGCCATTGCGGCTCACTCTCCTCGTACCTCACGGTGTTGCTGCCAGATGGTATTCGCCATGAGGCACCCGCAGTTACTTCCCCGGAAATTCCGCCCCACTCCTGCGGTGTGCACCCGCCGTGTCCCCACATGTGCGCCACCCGGCGGGTGCATGCTGTCGCCATGAGCGAGCGCGACGATTTCCTGGTGTGGGTGCGCACCGACCTGTACGCGGCGGAACGCGCCCTGCACAACGGCAACCCCGCTCCACGCAGGGCTCTTTGGTCGCGCCGAGAACCGGTGAGCGTCCTCGGGGCGTGGCGCAACGCCACGGGGCAGGAGGAGATCGACGCGCTCTTCACCGCCCTCGGGCGGAGTTTCTCCGACTGCACGTCATACGCCTTCGAGCTCCAGACGTACGACGTGTCGGGCGACATGGCGTACACGACCGGTTTCGAGCACACCTCCGCCTCCGTTGACGGACAGCCGCGTACCTACACCCTGCGAGCCACCCAGGTGTACCGGCGCGAGGACGGTGCGTGGAGGGTGGCCCACCGGCACGGCGACACGGTGACCGAGTGACCGAGTGACCGATTGACTGAGTGACCGAGTGACCGCCCGTGCCGTAGGCCCCCGGCCGCGGGCCCTATTGGTGGGGGATCCGCCCGCAGAGCCAGTTGCCCGGCTCGGCCGGGTCGTCGCTGATCCAGAACTGCCGCCACAGCGCGGCGAACTCCTCGCGGCCGAGGTGTCCGTCGCCGTCCAGGTCGAGCCGCTCGAAGACCCCGGTGAGGTCGGCGGGCCGGCCGTTCCAGGTCTCGACGAGCCTGCGGTGCTCCTCCGGGGAGATGACGCCGTCGCCGTTGGTGTCGACGGCGTCGAAGACGGTGTCCGCGGTCGCGGTGACGTCCGCCACCATGGCGGGCAGCTCGTCGACCAGGGACAGCAGCTCGGCCATGTCGACGGCCCCGTCACCGTTCGCGTCCCCGGCTTCCAGCAGCGCCGCCCACCAGCCCATCAGCAGTGCCTCCACCCGTGCGCGCAGCGCCGTACCGGGCCCCACACCCGGCAGTCGGCTCCAGCGCTCCACCAGCGCCGTGAAGTCCTCCTCGCGCAGGTAGCCGTCGCCGTCGGCGTCGAACGCCGCGAACATCCCCCTGAGCTTGCGCTCCTGAAACACGCTGGCCATGAGCGGCCTCCCTCGACGCCGAACCGAACCGCGGACCGCCGCCGACCGCGCCACGGTGCGGCAGGCAGCGCGTCACTATAGGGCGGCGCGACTCCCCGCTCCCACGGGCACGTGCGTACGAGACGTCACCCTCCCGGCGGCGCAAGGAAGGGCCTGGGGAAGGCGCGAGGCGAGAGGGCGCTCGGAGAGAGTACGGCCGCGGGCGCGGGGGTAGGCGCCCGGAGCACGAGCGCCTCTGCGTCGAGGAGGACAGAGCCATGACCGAACACTTCGCGCAGCCCGACGAGCCGCGCCCGGCGGCGGCGGATCCGCCGCGCCCGCCCGAGGCCGGGGCCGGGGAGCCGGGCGGTGTGCCGCCGCAGGAAACGCCTCCCGGGGAGTCGAGCACGGGCTCCGGGGCGGGCCCGTACCGGCCGCTCACCCGTGGCTGGGCGAAGGGGCCCGTCGTGGTGATCGCTGTGGTGGCCCTGGTCTTCGCGCTGTTCTTCCTCGTCTACGCCATCACCCTGAACCTGTGAACGGGCGCTACCGGTGAGCGGGCGGGAGGCGGTCGAGGAGCTGGTTCCTGCGCGGGCGCGCGGCGCGCCGTGCTGGCTGAGCCTGGTGGCACGGGACCTGGAAGCGGCCGAGCGGTTCTACGCCGAGGTGCTGGGATGGACCTTTCGCGCGGGCGCGCTGGACGGCGGGTTCTCGGTCGCCGAACTGGACGGCGTACCGGTCGCGAGCCTCGGCGCGGTCGCCGGCGAGCTGGCCGTCCCGGTGGCGTGGACGGCGTACTTCTCGGTGGACGACGCGGACGAGGCCGTGGCCCGCGTCCGCGAGCGCGGGGGAACGGTGGGTGTCGGGCCCGTGTCCTACGGAGACCGGGGCAGGGCCGCCCTCGTCGCCGACCGGGACGGCGCCGGATTCGGCCTCTGGGAGGGGCGGGTGCTGCCCGGTTGGAGCGTCGGCGGCGGGCGGGCGCCGGCCTGGCTGGAACTGCGGACGCGCGACGCCTTCGAGGCGGCCCTGTTCTACGGGCCGGTGCTGCAGTGGGCCGAGGACGTGCCCGGATGCTGCCTCGCCTCCTACGAGGACGATCAGGTGGTCCTGCGCAGCGGGGGCGAAGCGGTCGCCCGGCTGAACAGCGGGCCCGTCGAGGCGGCGGCCCTGAGGTCGCACGAGCGGCCCCGGTGGCTCGTCCACTTCAAGGTCCCCGACGTGCGCCGGGCCCTGGAGCGCGCCGTCTCCCTGGGAGGCACGGCGGTGTACGGCGCGGCGGAGGGCGCGGGACCGCAGGTCACGCTCCGGGACCCGCAAGGGGCGCTGTTCACCCTCGACGGGGCCGAGCGGGGACCGGAGATCCCGTGGTAGGCGCTGCGGGCGGCCGGCGACGCCCGGCCGACGGGCCGGGTCCCGGGTGCCATCTGCCCGTTCAGCCCTCGGTGTACTGCACGGCGGCCCGCACCGCGGCGTGGGCGGTGGGCTGCGCCATGAGGACGCACAGGGTGAAGACGGCATCCTCCAGGGCGCGGCGCGCCGCCGCGTCCGCGGGGGAGGACTGCAGGCGCAGCTGCGCGTCGAAGAAGCGGCCGAGCGCCTGCTCGGCGTCATCGGGGCGCGGAAGGAGCGCTGGGCCGGTCCCCCCGGTCGGGACCGCCGTCCTCGTCCGGGCCGCTTCCGCGGCCCGGTTCAGGGCCCGCTCGACGCGGTTCGGCAGCTCCGTCCCCCGGCGCTCGGCGGCCATGGCGGCGGCCAGTTCGCCGACGCCGACGCCCGCTTGGGCGGCCGCGGCGGACAGCACCGCCTCCGCCTCGCGGGCCGGGCAGGGAACGGTTGCCATGATCATGCCGATGGCCCACGCCACGGCGGGTTCGGGCAGGGTTCCGGGCCGGTCGGCCACCACGGTGTCCGCCCGGTGCGAGCCGGTCCCGGTCGACGATGACGGCACGGCGGTTGCCGGGCTGGTGTGGGTATGCATGGCGTGCCCCTTACGCACGTGGCGGCGGCCCCCGACCCTCCTTCGGCGTCTGCCCGGAGCCGAACGGTTTGATGCGCGGCGCGGGCAGGAAGACGTGGCGAGGAGAGGACGGGAGCGACAGTGGACGGCATGGGCGAGAGCAGGGGCACGGGCATGGGTGAGGGCGAGTGGGAGGGTGAAGGCGGCGCGGGTCCGTTCGTCGTGTTCGCGAACTTCCTCTCCGACCTGGCCGTCGATCTCGGGCAGGGCGAGGTGCTGGGACGGTGGGCGGAGCAGGCCCCGCGCAAGGCGTGGCTGCTGAGGGCCGGGGACGTCCTGGTGACGCCCGTCCCCCTGGGCCCGGAGTTCCTCCGGTACGTGTACGCCCTGACCGGCGTGGACGGCGCGCAGGTGAGCGTGGTCGAGGTGCCCCCGGGGTCCGGGACCGTCCCGCTCGCCGAGGCGGTACGCGCCGCCGGGCTCCTCCCGCGGGTGCGGGACCTCGCCCGCGAGCGGGGCGCGTCGCTGCTGCCGACGGCCCTGGACGCCTCGGTGGTCGGATTCGCCCGGGAGCTCGGGATCCCCGTGCACCCCTATCCCGCGCTCGACGGCGCCGAGGCCGCCCTGGCGCCGGCCATGCTGCTGAACACGAAGGCCGGTTTCCGCGCGGCGGCGCAGGAGCTGGGCCTGCGGGTTCCCGAAGGGCAGGTGTGCGGGCGAGCCGACGTGGAGGGTGTCGTGCGCGCGCTCCTGCGCCGCCACGAGCGGGTCGTCGTCAAGCCGGACCGGTCCGCCGGAGGCCACGGAATGCGCTTCCTCACGCGCGGCGACGTGGCCGACGGGGCGCCCCTGGTGCTGGACGCGGTCGGCGGCCCCGGGGGGACGTGGGTGGTCGAGGAGCACATCGAGGTGGCGCACGCGGTCAGCGTCCAGCTGGAGACCGCCGCCCGGGGTGCGCGCGTCCTGTTCAGCGGCGCGATGAGCACGGCCGAGGGAGCGTTCACCGGTTACGCCTCCCCGCTGCCCGAGGCCTGCGCCCACGTGGCCGGCGCGCTGGAGGACTGGGGGACGCGGCTGGGCGGCCATCTGTCCGCGCACGGCTACGCCGGACCGTTCGGCCTCGACGCGCTGGTCACCCCGAAGGGCGAGGTCTTCGCGAGCGAGAGCAACATCCGCCGCACCGCGACCACGACGCCGCACGCCATGGTCCGGCGCCTGACCGGCCCCGCACGGGGCGGCGCCCGTCCGGCATGGGCCGTGTCCACGGCGCGCTCACGGCACGCGTACGGTTTCGCGGCGGCCCTCGACCGGCTGGAGCGCGGCGGCGTGGCCTTCGACCCGCTGCGCGGCGAAGGGGCCGTGCTCTACGCCGACGCGCCGCCGGACGGCCGGACCTGGCGCTACGCGGTGATCGCCCACGGCCTCGACCGGGTGGCGGAGTACGAGGCCCGGTTGGCCGAAGCGCTGGATCGCGCGACCCCGTGAGGGGCCCCGCCCGGCCGGGTCCGGCGCGGGGGTCCGCCCTCCTGCGGCGACCGCCCTACTGGTCGGCGCTCGGCACGGCCAGGGGATCGGCCGGGGCCTTCTTCTTGGCCGCTTCCATCTCTTCGCCGAGTGCGGTGAGGCGGTTGCGGCCCATGGCCTTGCGGACGTCGGGGAACCATTCCTTCTCCTCCTCCTCGACGTGGTGGCGGACGTTCTCCATCAGGACGCTCATCTTCGCGTCGAAGCGCTCGTCGGCCGGGTCGAGGTCCTTGAGCTCGGACAGCATCCACAGCACCACGTGGTGCTCCTCGACGCTTTCCAGGACGTGGTCCTTGGTGTCGGGCGCGGCCTCGCGCGCGGCCGGATAGAAGATCTTCTCCTCGATCCAGGTGTGGGTGGTCAGCTCCTCGATCACCTGGTCGGCGATCCTCCGCTTCTCGGCATGGTCCTCCTCACCGGCCTTCTCGAACCGCTTGAAGAGCTTCTCCACGGTCTTGTGGTCTTCCTTGAGCAGCACGATCCCGTCCACGGGTCTCCTCGGCTTAGGCGTTCCGCGGGGCGGCCGACGCCGCCCCGGCGAACGTGTTCCCCGTCGTTCCGGGCGCACCGCACTCGCGGGGTGTTTTTCCCCGTACGGAGGATCCGCGTGCCGCCGTGCGGAGGTCTGCTCCGGGCAGGGGTGGGAACCGCCCGGCTGGGCAGGCGGACCGGTGTGAACGAGGAAGAGGACCTGCTGGCCGGCCTGAGCGTCGACACCCGGCGGCCCGAGCAGCCGGTGCTGCTCGACGGCCGGGGCGACCCGATACGCACCTGGCGCGAGAACTATCCGTACGACCGCAAAGTGCCGAAGGACGAGTACGAACGCAGCAAACGGATCCTGCAGATCGAACTGCTCAAACTGCAGCGCTGGGTCAAGGAATCCGGCCGGCGCCTCATCGTCATCTGCGAGGGCCGTGACGCCGCGGGCAAGGGCGGCACGATCCAGCGGTTCACCGAGCGCCTCAACCCCCGCGGCGCCCGGGTCGTGGCGCTCGACAAACCGACCGACCGCGAGGCCGGGCAGTGGTACTTCCAGCGCTACGTCGCCCACCTCCCCAGCCCGGGGGAGATCGTCTTCTTCGACCGCTCCTGGTACAACCGGGCCGGTGTGGAACACGTCATGGGGTTCTGCACCCCCGAGGAGTACCACCTCTTCCTGAAGCAGTGCCCGGCCTTCGAGCGCATGCTGGTCCAGGACGGCATCTGCCTGGTGAAGCTCTGGTTCTCCGTCTCGCGCTCCGAGCAGCGCACGCGCTTCGCGATCCGCCAGGTCGACCCCGTCCGGCAGTGGAAGCTCTCGCCCACCGACCTCGCGTCCCTCGACATGTGGGACGCCTACACCGAGGCCAAGGTGGCCATGTTCCGGGCCACGGACACGGCCGACGCGCCCTGGACCGTCGTCAAGACCAACGACAAACGGCGGGGCCGACTGGAGGCGATACGCCATCTGCTGACCCGGGTCGACTACGACGGCAAGGACCCCGCGGCGGTCGGCACACCCGACCCCCTGATCATCGGCGCGGCCTACACCCTCCTGGAACCCGGCGAGGAGGACACCGCCCTCTCACCCACGCCCCTGGCCGACAAGGCCACCGGACCCGGGCACCACCCGCCCCGCGACGGCATGCCGCCGCGCCAGGAGAACGGGCGGCGCCCACCCGCCCCAGCGGACGAGGTTTGAGCCCGCCGATTGCGTCAAGGGGATCCGTATGGCCTCTTCCACACGCGAAACGGAACGCACCTACGCGCCCGGTGCGTCCGCCGGTACCGCCTGGCCACCCGGTCTCACGCGGCTGGAGCCGGTCGACTCCCTCGCGGCGTGCGGGACGCGGGAGCTGGACGCCGTCTACTACGACACCGGCGACCTGAGACTGACCCGCGCGGGCGTGACCCTGCGCCGCCGGACGGGCGGCGCCGACGCGGGATGGCACCTCAAACTGCCCCTTCCGGGCGACAGCCGCGAGGAGATCGGCGTCCCCCTGGGGGCGTCCCCGGCGGACGAGGTACCCGGGGAACTGAGCGGTCTGACGCTCTCCCGCACCCGCGGCGCGCCCCTGCGCCCCCTGATGCGGATCCGCACCACCCGCACCTCGCACCGGCTCCTCGACACCGGGGGCGAGGCCCTCGCGGAGCTCTGCGTGGACGCCGTCCGCGCGGACGCGCTGCTCCCCGGCGGGGGACACACGGCGTGGACGGAGTGGGAGGTGGAACTCGCCGAGGGCGGCGATCCGGCGCTCCTGGACGGGATCGAGGAGATCCTGCGGGAACACGGTGTGTTCCGCTCGCACAGCCCGTCCAAGCTGGTCCGCGCGGTGCGCGAGACGCTGCCGCCCGCGGCCCGCGCCCCGCAGCCGCCCGGCAAGGCCGTCCCCGGGTCCGCGGGGGGCCACGTGCTCGCCCACCTGGACCGCCAGGTCGCCGCCCTGGTGGAACTCGACCCCGCCGCCCGCCGCGGCGCACCCGACGCGGTGCACCAGATGCGCACCACGCTGCGCCGTCTGCGCGGCTGCCTGCGGAGCTACCGTTCGGTCCTCGCCCCGGAGAGCACCGACCCGCTGCGGCGGGAACTGAAGTGGCTGGCCGGTGAACTCGGCGCGGAACGCGACCACGAGGTCCTGCGCGAGCGGTTCACCTCGGCGGTGCGCGACCTCCCGGGCGAACTCGTCCTCGGCCCCGTCGACGCCCGCCTCACTGCATGGGACGCGGCAGGGGGCGCCGAGGGCCGCCGCCGCACCCTGGACGTGCTCGGCTCGGCCCGCTACCTGGACCTGCTGGAGCGGCTGCACGCCCTGACCACCGACCCGCCCCTGCGCCCGAAGGCGGCCGGGAAGCCCGGGAAGGTGCTGGTCAAAGCCCTCCACAAGGACTACGAGCGGCTCGCGCGGCGCATGGACACCGCGCTGGAGCGGACGCCCGGCGCGGGGCGCGACACCGCGATCCACGAAGCGCGGAAGGCCGCCAAGAGGCTCCGCTACGCCGCGGAGGCCGCCCGGCCGGCCCTGGGCAAGCCCGCCGCGCGGCTCGGACGGCGGGTCAAGGCCGTGCAGAAGGTCAGCGGCGCGCACCACGACAGCGTGGTGGCCCGCGACGCCCTGCGCGGTCTCGCCGTGGCCGCGCACGCCGCCGGGGAGCCCGGCTTCACCTGGGGCCTGCTGGCGGGCGGCGAGAGGGCCGCGGCGGCCGCTCGCGAGCGCGAACTCCCCGAGGTGTGGGCGCGCGCCCGCGCCGCGGCCCGGCGCAAGGCGCTGCGCCGCTGAGGCGGCCGGCGCCGGACAGGGCCGGACCGGAGGCGAGCACCAGGCCAGCACGAAAGACACCCGACACAGCAGACACGGAGAGAGGCGAGAGGCATGACCACCCCCGAAGATTTCGCACCGCGCACCGCCGTGGTCACCGGCTCGGACTCCGGCATCGGCCGCGCGGTCGCCGTGCGGCTGGCCGAGGCGGGGATCGACGTCGGCATCACCTGGCACACCGACGAGCAGGGAGCGCAGGAGACGGCGCGGGAGGTCCGCGCGCACGGACGCCGGGCGGCGGTGTCCCACCTCGACCTCACCCGGCTGCCGGACGCCGCGGACGTCGTCGACGAGCTGGCCGACGTACTCGGGGGTGTCGACGTCCTCGTGAACAACTCCGGCACCGGCACCGCCACGCCGTTCCTCGACCTGGAGCTCGCCACCGTGCGGGAGGTCCTGGACATCGACCTTGTAGGTCCCCTGCTGTGCGGCCAGCGTGCCGCCCGGCGCATGATCCGCCGCGGCCGCGGCGGCCGGATCGTCAACATCACCTCCGTGCACGAGCACCAGCCGCGGGTGGGCGCGGGGCCCTACTGCGCGGCGAAGGGCGGCCTGGGGCTACTGACCCAGGTCATGGCCCTCGAACTGGCCGAGCACGGCATCACGGTGAACGCCGTCGCGCCCGGCGAGATCGCCACTCCGATGACCGGCCAGGAGGACGAGGACGTCCGTACCACCCACCGCCCCGGCGTCCCGCTCGGCCGGCCGGGGGACGCGCGCGAGGTGGCCGAGGTCGTCGCCTTCCTCGCGGGTCCGGGCGCCTCCTACGTGACCGGTGCCTCGTGGGCGGTGGACGGCGGGATGCTCCGCATGGGGCCCATGGCCGGCTCGCACCTCGACAAAGACGCCTGGCGCAGGCCGTGAGGGGGCGATGGCCGTGAGCGGACCGGGACGCCGACTGCTGCTCGTCCGGCACGCGAAGGCCGTACCGAAGGGGCGGATCGACGACTTCGAGCGCGCCCTGAGCGAGCGGGGGCGCCGGAGCGCGCCCCTGACGGGGCACTGGCTGGCCGGGTCGGGGTACGCGGCCGACCTCGCGCTGTGCTCGCCGTCGCGCCGGACCCGCCAGACGTGGGAGCTGATCGCGCCCGCGCTCGCGGAGCCGCCGCCGGTCGTCCATGACGAGCGGCTCTACAACGCCCCGCCGAGCGCGCTGATGGAGGTCCTCGCCGACCGGGGCGGCGACCTCGGCGCGCTCCTCCTCGTCGGCCACAACCCGGGCATCCACGAGCTGGCCGCGGCCCTGTGCGGCAACGGCCCGCCGAAGCTGCTGGAGCGGCTCCGGGAGACCTTCCCCACCTCCGGCGTCGTCGTGGTGGAGCTGGAGTGCGGGTGGAGCGGCCTGGCCCCGGGACGGGGCACCTTGGCGGACTTCTGGGCTCCGCCCGGCTGAGCGCGGGGGCCGCTGCCCCCGCCGCATCCTTCCGCTGCGCCCCGCCGACCGGAGCGGGGCGGAATGAAGCCGCCTCCCGCGGGCAGGCGCCGAACCTCACGGGGCATGACGCGGGAGGTGGTCCCCATGGCCTCCATCGGCAGGCACCACCGGTTCATCGGGCCACGCGCGGCGGACCGGCGCGCGCGTGCCGCCGCCCTGCGGTGGCGGCACGACGGGTCCGAGGCGCAGTGGGCGCGCAGCGACCTACGGCTGCGGCGCACCCTGTCGGTCGTCTTCGCGCCGGTCTTCGCGGCCGGTGGCGTCCTCTTCGTGCTGCTGGCCCTGCACACCACGGATCAAGGCGCGCCGTCCCGGACGCTGTGCGCGGCCCTGGGGGCCTTCTGCTTCCTCATGGCCGCCGTGGCGCTCTTCGACCTGTACGTGATCGGGCGACGGATGCGCGAGCAGCGGCGCTGGCACCACGACCGCTGATGCGATATGCGCGGTTCGGGAGGAATCGACGTCCACGGGGTGATCAAGGAGCGGACGGGTAGCCGCCCGGTGTGATCACCCTGGGAGTCGAAGAAGAGTATCTGCTGGTGGACCCGGACACCGCGCTCCCGGTCCCGTGGGCCGACGACGTGCGCCGGGCCGCAGGCCTCGGCCCCCTGGCCGAGGACGGCGAGGTGCAGTACGAGCTGCTGCAGTCGCAGGTCGAGGTGGCCACCCCCGTGTGCACCCGGCTGGAAGAGGTGGGCGGCCACCTGCTGCGACTGCGGCACGCCGTCGCCTCCGCCGCCGAGGACCGGGGCTGCCGGCTCCTTGCGTCGGCGGCGGCGCCGGTCCGGGGCACCCTGCCCGTCCCCGTCACGCCCTATCCGCGGTACCGCCGGATGGAGGGCGAGGCCCGGCAGCTCGTCGACGAACAGCTGATCAGCGGCATGCACGTGCACGTCGGCGTGCCGGACCCCGAGACGGGCGTGGCCGTCCTGAACCGCATCCGGGTCTGGCTCCCGACCCTGCTGGCCATGTCCGTCAACTCGCCGCTCTGGGACGGCCGGGACACCGGCTTCGCGAGCTGGCGGACCATCGTCTTCGGCCGCTGGCCCGTGAGCGGGCCCCCGCCCCCCTTCCTCGGGCACGCCGACTACGAGCACCGGGTGGACGCCCTGCTGTTTTCGGGGGTCATCGCCGACCGCGGGCAGCTGTACTGGCAGGCCCGCCTGTCCGACCACTACCCCACCGTGGAGGTCAGGTGCCTGGACGTCCAGCTCCGCGCCGACGACGCCGTCATGCTCGCCGGCATCGTGCGCGCCCTCGTCCAGGTCGCCCTGGCGGAGGAGGAGGCCGGCGGGCCGCCGCCGCCCGCGTGCCCGCCCGAGCTGCTCCAGGCCGCCAACTGGCACGCCGCCCGCCACGGTCTGGACGGCTCGCTGGTCGACCCCTCGGGCCGCCGCCGCAGCAGCGGCGACGTCCTGTGCATGCTCCTGCGCCACCTCGCGCCCGCGCTGGAGGAGAACGGCGACCACCGGGAAGTCTGCTCCCTCGTCCACCGGCTGCTCCAGGAGGGAACGCCCGCGGACCGCCAGCGCCGCGCGCTGGCCGACGGCGGCATGGCGGGCCTCAGGGCGCTCCTGCTGGGGGGCTCCTCCGGTTGAGTGATCCGCCCGCATGAGCGGCGGCGCGGCGGGGCACACGCCCCGGGACAGCCGTACGACAGACTGGGAGCACCCCATGAGCACGCACCGCCCGGACCGTCCCACCCCGCCGTCGCAGGCCCCCGGCGAGAGCGGGGACCAGGAAGCGCGGGAGGAAGCGGAGGACGCCATCGCTCCGGGGACGAAGGACGGCGAAGCCGGGGACGCCCTGACGCCGAACACCGACGCGCAGCGCCGTACCGCCCGCAACCATGGCGGCAACCCCCCTCAGGAGTAACCGCCGGGCCCCGTGGTCCTGGTGGCGACCCGACGGTCTCGCGCCGGTCCCGTACGGGCCGGCGCGGGCGCCGGGGCGAGAAACTCTGAAGAGTGATCGTAGCTCTCTGGTGACGGGCGCCTTCGCCGTGTAGCTTCTGTTCCAGCTGTCGTGGTTCGCAGTCCCTGCCCGCGCCCTGGCGTGGGCGTTTTGCTGTGCAGTGCCGGACCAGGGCGATCACCTCCGGGTCCGCGCGGTGCGGATCCGACATCGACTGAGAGGCATCATCATGGCCAGCGGAACCGTGAAGTGGTTCAACTCCGAAAAGGGCTTCGGCTTCATCGCGCAGGACGGCGGCGGTCCGGACGTCTTCGCGCACTACTCCAACATCAACTCCACGGGCTACCGTGAGCTGCAGGAGGGCCAGGCCGTGACCTTCGACATCACGCAGGGCCAGAAGGGCCCGCAGGCGGAGAACATCACCGCCGCCTGATCGCGCCCCTGACCTGACCGGTCCGTCCGCCCGCCCCCGGAGTCCCAGACTGCCGGCGGCGGGCGGATCCGTGTCAGGCGGCGCGTCGGCCGGGTCTCCTCACTCCCCGTGCTCCGCGTGCCGGTGACCGGGGAGGATCTCCTGGAGCTTCGCCTTGAGCCCCTGGCGCACCATGGCGACCCGGTCGCTGTCGCCCTTGAGGATCGCCGAGGCGGTCGCCTCGATCTGGTCGAAGTCGGCGTGCGGAGGGATCGGCGGCACGGCGGGGTCGGTGCGGAAGTCCAGGACGAACGGCCGGTCCGCGGCGAGCGCCTGCTGCCAGGCGGCCTCCACCCCGACCGGCTTCTCCACCCGTACGCCCTCCAGCCCGAGGGAGCGCGCGAAGTCGGCGTAGCGCACGTCCGGGAGAGCCTGCGAGGGCAGGAACTGGGGCGCGCCCGACATGGAGCGCATCTCCCAGGTCACCTGGTTGAGGTCGCCGTTGTTGAGGACCGCGACGATCAGCCGCGGGTCCTCCCACTCCTGCCAGTACTTGGCGACGGTGATCAGCTCGGCCAGCCCGTTCATCTGCATGGCGCCGTCCCCGACGATCGCGATGGCGGGCCGGTCCGGATGGGCGAACTTCGCGCCGATGACGTACGGGACCCCCGGCCCCATGGTGGCCAGCGTCCCGGACAGCGAGCCGCGCATGGTCCCGCGCATCCGCAGGTGGCGGGCGTACCAGTTGGCGGCGGAGCCGGAGTCGGCGGCGACCATCACGTCCTCGGGCAGCTGCGCGTCCAGGGCGTGCACCACGTACTCGGGGTTGACCGGATCGGCCTCCACGGCGGCCCGCCGCTCCATGACCGTCCACCACTGCGCGGTGTCCTTCTCGATCTTCTTCCGCCAGGAGCCGTGCTTCTTGCGCTTGAGCAGCGGCAGCAGCGCCGCGAGGGACTCCTTGGCGTCCCCGACGAGATTGACCTCGAAGGGGTAGCGCAGCCCGATCATGAAGGGATCGATGTCGATCTGCACGGCCCGGGCCTGGTCGAAGGCGGGCAGGAACTGGCTGTACGGGAAGCTGGACCCCACCACCAGCAGGGTGTCGCAGTCCCGCATCATCTCGTAGGAGGGCCGGGTGCCCAGCAGTCCGATCGAGCCGGTGACGTAGGGCAGGTCGTCGGGCAGGGCGTCCTTGCCGAGCAGCGCCTTGGCCACGCCTGCGCCCAGGAGCTCCGCCAGCTGCTCCACCTCGGCCCGCGCGCCCCGCGCGCCCTGGCCGATCAGGACGGCGACCTTCTCGCCCGAGTTCAGCACCTCCGCGGCCCGCGCGAGGTCGGCGGCCGCCGGGACCGGCGCGTAGGAGGGGGCGCCGAGGCTGGAGGGGACCATCTTGAAGGCGTGCGTCGGCGGGGAGTAGTCCAGCTCCTGGACGTCTGCGGGGACGATGACCGCGGTCACGGTGCGCTGGGCGTAGGCCGTGCGGATCGCCCGGTCGATCACGTTCGGCAGCTGCTCCGGGACGGTGACCATCTCGCAGTACGCGGAGGCGACGTCCTTGTACAGGCTCAGCAGGTCGACTTCCTGCTGGTAGGAGCCGCCCATGGCGCTGCGGTTGGTCTGCCCCACGATCGCGACGACGGGCACGTGGTCGAGCTTGGCGTCGTACAGGCCGTTGAGCAGGTGGATGGCGCCCGGGCCGGAGGTGGCCGCGCAGACACCGACCTTGCCGGAGAACTTGGCGTAGCCGACGGCCTCGAAGGCGGACATCTCCTCGTGGCGGGACTGGATGAACCGCGGCATGTCGTCGGCGCGGCCCCACGCGGCCAGCAGGCCGTTGATCCCGTCACCCGGATAGGCGAACACGTTCTCCACGTCCCACTCGCGCAGGCGCTGGAGGATGAAATCGGACACCTTGATCGACATGACGCTCCTTGTCGGTCGAACGGACGGGGGAGGACGGGGAGGGAGGGGGAGAGGGTGGGGGGAACGCGGACCGCGGTCAGCCGAGCGCGGGAAGCACCTTCTCGCGGTAGGCGGCGAAGAAGGCCTCCTGGTCCGGCCCGATCTGTCCGACGTACACCTCGTCGAAACCGGCGTCCACGTACGCGCGGATCGCCTCCAGGTGCTCCTCGACGTCGGAGCCGCACGGCACGGCCCGGGACACCTGGTCCTCGGTGACGAGTTCGACGGCCTGCTCGAAGTGGGCGGGCGTGGGCAGGATCTGGTTCAGCTCTCCCGGCAGGTGCTCGCTCGGCCACAGCCGGTGCGCCGTCTTCACGGCCGCGTCCCGGTCCGCGCCCCAGCACACCTTCAGCCCGCCGACCACCGGCTTGCCCTCGCCGCCCGCCTCGCGGAACCGGCGGATGGCCTCCTCGTCGGGGGCCATGGTGACGAAGCCGTCCCCGATACGGCCCGCGAGGGCGGCGGCCTTGGGGCCGAAGCCCGAGACCAGGACCGGCAGCGGTTCCTCGGGCGCGGTGTAGAGGCGGGCGTTGTCCACCGTGTAGTGGCGCCCGCGGTGGCTGACCTGGCGGCCGGTGAACAGCTCCCGCATCACCTCGACCGCCTCCTCCAGCATGTCCGCGCGCTCCTGGAACGCCGGCCACCGGTCCCCGAGGACGTGCTCGTTGAGCGCTTCACCGGTACCCACGCCCAGGGCGAACCGGCCGCCGAGCAGCACGCTGGAGGTGGCCGCGGCCTGTGCCGTCACGGCCGGGTGCAGGCGCACGGTGGGGCACGTGACGAGGGTCGTGACGGGGAGGTCGACCGTCTGGGACAGCGCGCCGATCATCGACCACACGAAGGCGCTGTTGCCCTGTTCGTCGGTCCACGGATGGTAGTGGTCCGAGATGGCGAGCCGGGTGAACCCCGCCTCCGCGGCCCAGCGCGCCTGTCGCAGCAGCTGGTCCGGGGTGAATTCCTCGCAGGACAGGAAGTAGCCGAAGGACGTCATGACCTCGTTCCCTTCAAGACGGACGGAAGACGGTGCCCCCCGTTCCCGGCTACCCCGGCAAGCCGCTCGGACACATGCCGCCCGGCCCGGCGGGTAGGCGTCGGGCATGAACGAGACGACGCGCAGCGGGCGGCCCGGGGAGATCGTCCAGGAGAGCGGCATCTACGCCTGCGACTGCGGCAGGCAGCACCTGTGGAGCAAGAGCACCGACGTCCGCGGCCACCGCTTCCCGCCGTTGCCCTACGACTGCCCGGGAAGTGCCTGGACGCTGCGGACGCAGGCCCACCCCGACGACGAGTGAGCGGGGGTGCTGTGAGGCTGCGGACCAGTGACGTCAACAGGCCGGGGTGGCGGCGGATCCGGCACGGGCGGGGATTCCGGTACGAGGACGCCGCGGGCAGGCCGCTGAGCCCGCAGGACCGCGAACGCGTGCGCGCGCTCGTCATCCCGCCCGCCTGGAAGGACGTGTGGATCTGCCCCTGGCCGAGCGGGCACATCCAGGCCGTCGGCACCGACGCGGCCGGGCGCCGCCAGTACCTTTACCACCCCCGCTTCCGGGAGCAGCGCGACGCCGCCAAGCACGAGCACGTCCAGGAGGTGGCGCGGTCACTGCCCCGCCTGCGCAGCGCCGTCGCGCGCGACCTCGACGGGCGCGGCCTGACCCGCGACCGGGTCCTGGCCTGCCTGACCCGCCTGCTCGACCTGGGCTTCCTGCGGATCGGCGGCGAGCGGTACGCGCGCGAGAACGGCAGTTACGGACTGACCACGCTGCTCCGGGAGCACGCGACCTGCCGCGCGGGCGGGGTCACCCTGTGCTTCCCCGCCAAATCCGGCCGGACCGTCACCCGCACCTTCGTCGACGAGCAGGCGTACGCCGTGGTGCGGGCGCTGCTGCGGCGGCGCGACGCGGCACCGCGGCTCTTCGCGTACTGGGAGGGCGGCACGTGGCACGAGGTACGCGCGGAGGACCTCAACGCGTACCTGCGCGAGGGCTCCGGACGCGACATCACGGCGAAGGACTTCAGGACCTGGCACGCGACCGTGCTGGCCGCCGTCGCCCTGGCGGTCTCCGCGGGCACCGCCGACGCCTCCCGCGGCCGGCGCAACGCCGTCGTGGCGCGCGCGGTACGGGAGGTCAGCGGGTACCTGGGCAACACCCCCGCGGTGTGCCGGGCGTCGTACATCGACCCCCGGGTCGTCGAACTGTACGAGCAGGGCACGACGGTCGCCGACGTGCTGGGCCGCCTCGGGGAGGACGGCGCCTTCGGACGCCCCGCCACGCAGGGCGTGGTCGAACGCGCCGTCCTGGCCCTCCTGGCCGACCGCTGAGCGGGGCGCCGTGCGGAGGGCGCGGAACCCGCCGGCCGAGGGCCCGAGGACCGGGGGGCCCAGCGGCCGGCGGAGCGGGGTTCAATGGCCGAGGGCGCGCTTGAGTTCGGCCTTGTCCATCTTCGAACGGCCCTCGATGTTGCGCTGCTTCGCCTCGTTGTAGAGCTGTTCCTTCGTCGGGCCCCGGGAGCCGCTGTGGGAGCGCTGCCCGCCGCGCTTGGAGGACGACATGTCCTGGATGGAGGAGCGGCTCGCGGTCTTCGACTCGCCGGACCGGGCCCGTTCCTTGTTGACGGTGCGGGCGGCGATCTCCTTCGCGCGTCCCTCGGGCTCGCCGCGCTTCTCCGCGGACTCCTTGATGTGCTCGTACTGGCGTTCCCGCTTCGGGGAGGATCCTCGGGGCATCGTTCTTCCCTTTCGCTCACCGCCCGGCCCGGTGCCGGGCACTACCGCGCCTACCCCGCGCGGCGCCGCCCAGGCACCCCCGGCACGAAGAACGGGTGCGGCCGGGGTTCAGCGGTGGGCGTCGCGCAGGTGGTGGCGCAGCTCGTGCAGGGTGTGCACGGCGACCCAGCGCAAGGTCCGCTCGGTGGGCTCGGGGTAGCTGTACACCAGGGTGCGTTCCCAGTGCGCGGGCGGCAGACGGTCCAGCACGTTGGCGAACAGCGCCGCCGCGTCCGTGAGCTGCCGGGCGACGTCGGCCGGGTCCTGGAGGGCGTACCCGTCGTGCTCGACGCGCTCGTCGCGGCCCATGGGTTCGGCCACCGGCGTGGGGGTGCGCCGGGCGGCCAGTACCCGTTCGCGCTGGACGAGCAGGACGTCCCGCACGTGGCAGGCGTACTCGAGCGGTGACCAGATCCCGGGGGCGGGGCGCGGCGCCGTCGCCCGCGGACCCTCCAGCAGGTCCGCGAAACGGGCCGCGTGCTCCCGGGCCAGCGAGGCGACCGAGGGCGCCAGATCGAGGTCGTAGGCGAAGCCGCATTCTCCGCAGTCGTCAGTCACGCGCTCACCCTAATGGCGCAGGGCCCCTCCCCACAGGTCCCGCCGGGCCTTCCGCGGTCCCGACCGGGCTCGTCCGGCGGCATGCCATCACCCGTGCGAAACGGGGTAGGCCCCTTCGTGAACGGCCCTGCTGCTGAGGTGAAACGCCATGGGATGCGCATTCCACATCAAGATGAGGCGGTACGGCCCCACCGTGCACCTCACACCGGTCGGGGAACTCGACCTGGAAGCCGGGCCGGCCTTCGAGCGGGTGGAGGAAGCCCTCACGGACGACCTCTGCGTGGTGGCCTGCGACATGCAGCACGTTCCCTTCATGGACGTCACCGGCATGCACGGCCTCCTCGGCCTCGGCCGCCGCGTCCGGGTTCGCGGGGTCGCCCTGTTCGTCTACAACTGGCGCCCGCAGCCCCTGCGCCTGATCGACCTGGTCGACGAGATCGACCGGTCGCTCGCACCCCGGGCGGGCCGGGACGCGGAGAGCCGCTGCGCCGCCACGCGGGACCTGCGCCGCACCCTGGCCGCGCGGGCGGCGGCGGAGCGGCTCTCCGGCGCCCAGCGGGCGGCCGCCGGACGGCCGGCGCCGGTGGCCACCGCACACGCCGCGGGCCGCAGCCGCCGCCCCGGCCGGTTCCCCGGGCCGCCCGGGTGAGGAATCCCCTGGGCGGCCTGCCGACCGTCAGGGCAGACCGTCAGGGACGGCCGTGCGGCTGGCGCTGGTACCAGCGGTGTACCAGGAAGACGAGTCCGGCCAGGGTCGTCGCGTACGACACCCCGAAGGCCCAGATCAGAGCCGCCGAGGAGGTGGCGGCGGCCGCGACGAGCAGGGTCAGGGAGACGATCACCAGCGCGCAGACCGCGCTGCCCACCGGCCTTCCCCGCCGTTCGGGGGAGCGCGGCGTCCCGGGGTGGGTGAGGAAGAGGCCCGCTTCGCGGGTGAACGTCCGCTCGAAGTCGGGATCATCGCGCAGCATGTGCTCGATCTCGGTCAGGGTTCTCAGCTCCCGGCGAGAGAGCCGGCTCCCATCCATGTCTCTGCCCTCTTCGACTCTGCCCGTTTCCCCGGCGGATGGCGGCTTGACCGGCGGCTACCCCCGCCCGGGCCGGTCATTCGCACCGCCCGCCGTCCGGCAGGTGTTTGCGCCGGTCGCGGGTAGACGCGCAAGAGCGGCATCTTCGTCATCGACCCGACGGGAGAACATCGTGCAGGACAAGGGACGTTCCGTGGACCCGGGCCCGCAGGGCAACGGTCCCGCAGTGCCGGACACGGGGGCCACGGTCGACGAGCACGGGCGCCCGCCCGGCGCGCCGTCGCGCACGGGTACGGGCTCCGGCGCGCCGGCCGCCGATCCGGAGCGGGTGGAACGGGAGCGGGCGGGCCGCGACGAGAGCGAGAGCGCCCGCGACGAGAGCGAGAGCGCCCGGGAACCCGAGCGGCGGGCGCGGTAACGCACGAGGCGCCCGGCGGGCTCACTGCCGCCGGGCGCCGTCGCGCCAAGGCCGGACGCTACATGTGGGCCTGCCCGTAGTAGTGGGTGAACGGTTCGAAGGGGCCGGCCTCGTCCCCGTACTTGCCCCGGTCGTACTCGGGCGCGTCCTTGATCTGGTCCTTGGTCCGGTCGACGTACACCTTCCTACCGACCTCGTCGATCCGGCGGATGGTGCCCGCGGGGAGCAGCACGTGCTTGCCGAAGATCCAGGTCCCGGTGTCGACGACCAGGTACGACGCCCCCACACCATCGGAGTGCTTGTCGATCTTTCCGATGCCGCCGTCTGTCGCCTCGACCTTGTAGCCGACCAGGTCGATCCCTTCCCGGTGGCCGACGTCCTGCCCGTAGCCCCAGATGCCGCTCACCGTTCCCGCCCCGCTTCTCCCTCGTCCGCCTCGCCCGCCCGGTCCCGCTCTTCCCGCGGGCCCGTCCAGCGTTCACGGCCCTTCGACGGGCCCGGTGCAGGCGCCGGCTTGTCGAGGCGGCTCGCCTCGTCCGTGTCGGCGGCGGCCGTGCGCCCGTCGTCGCGGCGCTCGGGCCGCCGGCCCGACTCCGCGGCTTCGTGACCGTCGTGCGGAGGTACGCCTCCCGCTCCGCCCTGCTCGTCCATGACCGCCTCCTCGTGTGCGCCTGACGGTTGCCTCCGGGGCGGCTGCCCGGCCCGGCTGCGGTGAAACCCGCGGCTGCCGGGGGTCGCGGAGGGGTCAGGGACGCAGGAGGGTCTTGATCATGCCGTCCTCCTTGGCGGCGAACATCGTGTAGGCGTGCGCGGCCTCCTCCAGAGGCATGACGTGCGTCGCGAAGCCCTCCACGCCCAGCGGGTCGGTGTCGTCCAGCAGGGGCAGGATGTCGTCGACCCACGCCCGGACGTTGGCCTGGCCCATCCGCAGCTGGATCTGCTTGTCGAACATGGTCAGCAGGGGCATCGGGTCCGCGGCGCCGCCGTACACGCCGCTCACGGACACCGTGCCGCCGCGCCGGACGAGTTCGATCGCGGTGTGCAGTGCGTGCAGGCGGTCGACCCCGGCCCGTTCCATGAGCGGCCGGGCCAGCGCGTCCGGCAGCATCGCGGTGACCCGCTGCGCCGCCGCGGCCAGGGGCGCGCCGTGCGCCTCCATGCCCACCGCGTCGATGACGGAGTCCGTGCCGCGGCCGTCCGTCAGGTCGCGCACCGCGGTCAGCAGCCGCTTGCCGTGCTCGGTGAGGTCCAGGGTGTGCACGCCCGCCGCCCGGGCCCGCTCCAGCCGGGCCGGGACCAGGTCCACCCCGATCACGAGCCGGGCGCCGCGGTGCAGCGCGATCCGCGCGGCCATCTGCCCGATGGGGCCCAGCCCGAGGACGGTCACGGTGCCGCCCGCGGGCACCGCCGCGTACTCCACGGCCTGCCAGGCGGTCGGCAGGACGTCGGAGAGGTAGACGAACCGTTCGTCCGGCGGCCCCTGCGGCACCTTGATGGGCAGCGTGTCGCCGAAGGGCACCCGCAGGTACTCGGCCTGCCCGCCCGGGACCTGCCCGTACAGCTTGGTGTAGCCGAACAGCGCGGCTCCCTTCCCGTACTCGCGCACCTGCGTCGTCTCGCACTGGGAGTGCAGGCCCTGGCCACACATGTGGCAGGTGCCGCAGGACACGTTGAACGGGACGACCACCCGGTCGCCGGGAGAGAGCGTGGACACCTCCGGTCCGACCTCCTCGACCAGGCCCATGGCCTCGTGGCCGAGCACGTCACCCGGCTCCAGGTAGGCGCCCAGTACGTTGTAGAGGTGCAGGTCGGAGCCGCAGATGCCGGTCGACGTCACCTTCACGATGATGTCCGAAGGGTCCTTGATCGCGGGATCCGCCACCGACTCCACGCGGACGTCCCGGGTTCCCTGCCACGTCAGTGCGCGCATGACCGTTCCTCCTTCTGCTGTCGCGGTGTCGGAGTGCGGCTGCGCCACGGTTCACGGGCCCGCCGCACCCCTGTCTGCCCGCCTACCCGGCGGCCGCCGTTCCATGGGCCGGATCCCGAGCGCGCGGCCCTCGGAACGGGCAGACTGGACCGGGGGGTCGACGCGGTAGGTCAGGGGAGCGGAGATGACTCTCCATCTGCGAACGCACAGCGACCTGTCCGGCGCGTCCGCCGCGGCCGCCGCGCGCGATCTGACCCGGCACTTCTTCGACCACGCCTCGCGCGGTGGCCGCGCGATGGCGCCCGAAGTCCTGGAGACCACCCTGCTGGTGGTCAGCGAACTGGTCACCAACGCCATCCGGCACACGGCCGGCGGCTGCGCGCTCGACCTCGAACTGGAGGGCGACGAGATCGGCATCGACGTCACCGACTACAGCGACGCCGAACCGCGGCAGCGCGAACCCGACCTCGACGGCGGCGGCGGTTGGGGCTGGCGTCTGGTCAACCAGCTGGGCAGTGACGTCAGGGTCCGGCGGCGGCCGGGCGGCAAGACCATCCACACCGGCATCCGGCTGCCGCGACCGGGCAGCTGACGCGCCGACGGGGTGGGGCCGCGCGCCCGGTGCGCGCGGCCCCACCCCGTCGGCGGGAGCGCTCAGCCGTCCGGCCCGAGCATCTCGGGCGCGGAGGTGAAGGCGATGCATTCCACGTCGATGCTGTCGGCAAGTTCGTCCAGCACGTTGGCCAGGCTGTCCACGACGTCGCGGTCGACGTCCTCGTCGGCCTCCGCGGAACGGACCCAGTCCACGGCGATCGTGCGCAGCAGGGCGGTGACGTGGTCGGCGGGAATCAGAGGGCCACCGTGGTCCCCCGGTACCAGTGGAATGGTGACCTTGATCATGGAACCGCCCTCCCGGAAGCCTATGGGTACGGGTGCGCGCCGTGAGCGCGCCGTCGGCGACCGGAGGGCCGCCGTCGGGTCATACGCGGAGCGCATACCCCGCCGCGCCCGGACGAACCTCCACGGTCGCCGAACCGACCCGGGTGCCCTAAGGGGTGTCCGGGGCCATGTGGCCACCCTCGTCCCGGTCCGCCGGGTCGGCGTCGTCGCTCAGCAGAGCGGTCCGCAGCCCCGCCAGGATCCGGCCAAGCAGCCGCGACACGTGCATCTGGGACACGCCCAGGCGCTCGCCGATCTCCCGCTGGGTCAGCTCGTCACCGAACCGCAGCGACAGGAGCAGCCGGTCCCGCTCGGACAGCTCTGCGAGCAGCGGCTTGAGCGCCTCCAGGCACTCGATCCGGTCGTAGGCCTCCTCCTCCAGACCCAAGGTCCGGCCGAGCGTCTGGACGGGCCCCTCGGGCTCGCCCTCGTCGGCAGGCGCCTCGATGGAGCCCGCGGTGTACCCGTTGGCGGCCACGAGGCCCTCGGCGAGCGCTTCGTCGGTGATCCCCATCTCCGCGGCGAGCTCGCGGTCGGTGGGCCTTCGGCCCAGCCGCTGTTCCATGGCGTCCTGCGCCTTGGCGATGTCGAGGCGCAGTTCCTGCAGCCGCCGGGGCACCTTCACCGACCAGGTGCTGTCCCGGAAGTAGCGCTTGATCTCGCCGGTGATGGTCGGCAGCGCGAAGGTGGTGAACTCCACGCCGCGCGCGACGTCGTAGCGGTTGATGGCCTTGATCAGGCCCACCGTGCCCACCTGGACGATGTCCTCCAGCGGGTCGCTGCGGTTGCGGAACCGGTGGGCCGCGTACTTCACCAGGCTCAGGTTCAGCTCGACGAGCGTGTTGCGGACGTACGAGTACTCGGGGGTGCCCTCCGTGAGCGTGCGCAGCCGCGCGAACAGCACGGGGGACAGGGCCCTTGCGTCGGCCGTGCTCACCGACAGCGGATCGGCGGGCAGGCCGGCGGGGGCGGATCCGGCGGATCCGGCGGGTTCCGTGGGGGCACGGTCGGTCAGGGATGTCATGGAATCCTCCGACGGATGGGTCCGGCGCATGGGTCGCGCGACGGGACCGTCGTGGTGTTCGGCGCGCTGGTTATACCCACCTCCCGGCCTCGTCACCCCACCCGCCACAGCTGACACACGCAAGCATGGCCCGGTGTGGCTGGGTAGGCGAGTCACATGAACGCACGGACTCCGTTGAACGAGCACCCCCATACGACCGCTGACCAGCCCCGGTCGACGACGCGCGGCCCTGCCGACGCCCTCGGCAGGGTGTCCGCCGGATGGCTGAACGCCGTCGCCGCGATCGAGCGGACCACGGCGGCCGATCCGGCGATCCGCACCCTCCAGCGGCGCATCCGGTCCCTCCCGCTGGGCGGGGCCCGCGACCTGCTGCGCGGCAAGCCGCTCGGCCATCCCCTGCACCCCCTCCTGGTCCAGGTGCCGATCGGCTGCTGGCTGTCGGCCGGGCTGCTGGACGCCGTCCCCGGTGCGCGGCGCGCGGCCACGACGCTCACCGCCGCCGGCCTCGCGGGAGTGGGCCCCGCGGCCGTTGCGGGCTGGCTGGACTGGGCCGAGCTGCCCCCGCGCCAGGCTCGGGTCGGTCTGGCCCACGCCCTCTCCAACACGGTGGTGATCGCCTGCTACGCCGGGTCCCTCGCCGCGCGCACGCGCGGGCGCGCGCTCAGGGGCCGTGCATGGTCCCTCGCCGGGCTGGCGGCGGTGGCCGTGAGCGGCGCCCTGGGCGGGCACGTCGCCTACCGGGAGGCCGTCGGCGCGGACGCCCTGCCTTGATGAGCAGGGACGCCCTGCCGCAAGGACCCGCGGACGCCCTACCCGGGACCCGGAGGTTTGCCCCGGCCCGATGTGGCTAAGCGCTGCTCATGGTGCGAATCGGATACACGATGATGACCGAGCAGGCAGGCCCCCGGGAGCTGGTGTCCCACGTCGTGGGCGCGGAGCGGGCGGGTTTCGATTTCTCCGTGATCTCGGACCACTCGTTCCCCTGGCTGGACTCGCAGGGGCACGCCCCGTACGCGTGGAGCGTCCTCGGGGCGGCGGCCCAGGCGACGACCACGATCCCGCTGATGACCTACGTGACCTGCCCGACCTTCCGCTACCACCCGGCCGTCGTCGCGCAGAAGGCGGCGACGGTGCAGCTCCTCTCCGAGGGCCGCTTCCGGCTGGGCCTGGGCTCGGGGGAGAACCTCAACGAACACATCGTCGGCGCGGGCTGGCCCGCCGCCCACGTCCGCCTGGAGATGCTGGAAGAGGCCGTCGAGATCATCCGGCGGATGTTCACAGGGGAGTACGTGAGCCACCACGGAGCCCACTACGACGTCGAGAACGCCAAACTGTGGGACGTCCCCGAGACGGCGCCCCCGATCGGCATCGCCGTCTCCGGGCCGCGCTCCTGCGCCCTCGCGGGGCGCCACGGGGACCTGGTGATCGCGACCGAACCGGAAGCGGAGCTGATCCGGGCGTTCGACGCACACGGCGGTACCGGCAAACCCCGCGTCGGGCAGCTGCCCGTCTGCTACGACCCCGACCGCGAGGCGGCCGTGGCCCGCGCGCACGACCAGTTCCGCTGGTCGCTCGGCGGCTGGAAGGTGAACTCCGAGCTCCCCGGCCCCGCCGCTTTCGAGCAGGCGAGCGCGCACACACGGCCCGAGGACGTCGCGGAGGCCGTGCCCTGCGGCGACGACGTGGACGCCTTCGTGGAAGCGGTCCGTCCGTACGCCGAAGCGGGATTCACCGAGGTCGCCCTCGTCCAGATCGGCGGCGACCACCAGGAGCCCTTCCTGGAATGGGCCGAGGCCAAGCTGCTGCCCGCGCTGCGGAACCTGTGAGGGGCGCCGCCATGGCCACGGACCGCGCTGCCCTCTTCGACATCGACGGCACCCTGACCGACACCAACCACCTGCACGTCGTCTCCTGGTGGGAAGCCCTGCGCCAGGGGGGCCACCGGGTCCCCATGCACGCCGTCCACGGGGCGATCGGCCTGCCCGGCGAGGACCTCCTCGACCACCTGCTGGGCGAGGACCGCGACCACGACGGCGACGACCGGTTGAGCGCCGCGCACGACACCCTCTACGCCACCTACTTCGACCGGCTCCGCGCCTTCGACGCGGCCGGGGACCTGCTGCGCGCCCTGGCGGCCGCGGGCTGGAAGGTGCTGCTGGTCACGTCCGCGAAGGACAGGGAACTCGACGCCCTGCGCGCGGCGATCGGCGCGGACGACGCCATCAGCGACACCGCGACCGCGGACGACGTCGAACAGGGAAAGCCCGCGCCCGAACCCGTCCGGCACGCCCTGGACCTGGCGGGGGTGCCCGCCGACCGCGCGGTGTTCGTCGGCGACTCCGTCTGGGACATGAAGGCGGCCCGCCGGGCCGGGGTGGCGACGGCCGGGTTGCTGTGCGGCGGCGTCGCCCGCGCGGACCTGGAGGAGGCCGGAGCGGGCGCCGTCTACCGCGACCCCGCCGCGCTCCTGTCCGCCCTGGACACGAGCCCCTTTTCCCGGGTGCCCGCCTGACGGCGACCACCGCCGGGAGTGATCGAACCGGAGCGGGCGGACAGGGGTGATCAAGGCGCACGGGGGTAGCAGCCCGGAGTGATCACCCTCGGTGTCGAAGAAGAGTACGTCCTGCTGGATCAGGCCACCGGGCTGCCCGTGCCCCTCGCGGAGGAGGTGTGCCGGGCCGCAGGACTCGGCTCGCTCGCCGATCGCGACGAGGTCCAGGACGAGCTGCTACAGGCCCAGGTGGAAGTGGCCACACCCGTGTGCACGAGCCTGGAGGAGGTCGGAGGCCACCTCCTGCGCCTTCGGCACGCGGTGGCCGCGGCCGCCGAGGCCAGCGGCTGCGGGATCGCCGCCACGGGCGCGGCGCCGCTGCGGGGCGCCCTGCCCGTCCCGGTGACGCAGACGCCGCGCTACCTGCGCATCGAGGGGGAGGCGCGACAGCTGGCCGGCGAGCAGCTCATCAGCGGCATGCACGTCCACGTGGCGGTTCCCGACGCGCAGACGGGCGTGGCCGTGCTCAACCGGATCCGGGTGTGGCTGCCGACCCTGACGGCCATGTCGGCGAACTCGCCCGTCTGGGACGGGCGCGACACCGGCTTCGCGAGCTGGCGCACCATCGTGTTCGGCCGCTGGCCCGTCAGCGGGCCGCCGCCGTACTTCGACGGGGCCGCGGACTACGAGGGCCGGCTGGAGGCGCTGGTCGCCTCCCGGGTGATCGCGGACCGCGGGCAGGTGTACTGGCAGGCGCGGCTGTCGGACCGCTACCCCACCGTCGAGGTGCGCTGCCTGGACGTCCAGCTGCACGCCGACGACGCCGTCATGCTCGCGGGGATCGTCCGCGCGCTGGTCGCCACGGCGATCGCGGAGGAGAAGGACGGCATCCCCCCGACACCGCTGGCCCAGGAACTGCTGGCCGCCGGCAACTGGCACGCGGCCCGGTACGGCCTGAACGGCACGCTGGTCGACCGGTACGGCCATCCGCACACCAGCGGTGACGTGCTCTGCTCCCTGCTCAGCCACATCACACCGGCCCTGGAGGACTCCGGCGACCTCCGCCAGGTGAGCGGCCTCGTCCACCGGCTGCTGCGGGACGGCACGCCCGCGGACCGTCAGCGCCGCGCCCTGGCCGAGGGCGGGCTGCCCGCACTGATCGGCCTGATCACGGGCACGGACGCGGCCGCCTGAGCGGCCGCGCGCCCGTGCCCCGGCCGGGCCGCGTCCCTCAGGACGAGGGCGGGTAGGGGGCGGACTTCAGCTGCCGGGCGAGGTGGGCGGTGTTGGCGGCAAGGGTCCTGGTCGTGCTCTCGGTGGTCTCGGGGGTCTTGTCGAGGTCCTGGTAGTCGGTGCCCTGCATGGCCTCGCCGACCCAGTAGGTGACGGCGTTCGGGGCCAGCGAGAAACCGACGTCGTTGAGGCCCTGGAAGAGGTCGGCGCTCACCTTGTGCGCACCGTCCTCGTTGCCCACGACGCAGACCGCCGCGGCCTTCCCGTAGGTGAGCATGCGGCCCTCGTCGTCCGTCTCCGAGATCTCCGCGTCCAGGCGCTCCAGCACCCGCTGGGCGATGCTCGACGCGTGGCCCAGCCAGATCGGCGTGGCGAGGACGAGGATGTCGGCGCCCATGATCGCGCTGCGGATGGCCGGCCAGGCGTCGCCCTCGCCCATGTCGGTCTGCACGCCGGGCTTCACGTCGTGGTCGGCGATCCGGATGGTCTTGCCCGTGACGCCGTGCTCGGCGAGGGCGGCCATGGTCTGCTCGGCCAGCAGCTGCGAGCTGGAGGGGGCGGGGGAGGGGGTGAGGGTGCAGACGAGGGCGACGGCGCGCAGGGGCGTGTTCGATGTGGTGTCCATGTGGCGCGGCTACCCGGAGGTCCGCCGGCCATCCCTGGAGCCGCGCACGGCCGGGCGGGGCGCGGACGGGCCGTCGCCCCATGTAGGAGCTTTATAAAGTCCGCAGGTGTGAGCGGGGGAAGCCGGGGCACACGCTGCTTCGGAGGTGGAAATCATGGTTCCCCTGCTCTTGGTCCTTCTTCTCGTCCTGATCCTCTTCGGAGCCGGTTTCGCGCTCAAGATCCTGTGGTGGATCGCGATCGCGGTACTGGTGCTGTGGCTCATCGGTTTCGTCGCCCGTCCCAAGGGCGGCGGCGGGCGCTGGTACCGCTGGTAGGAGCCGGCGACCGCTCCGTTCCCGCACGACACACGACACGGCGGTGGCCCGCCCCCGAGGGGGCGGGCCACCGCCGCGTCGCATCGCGTCACTTCAGGCGGAGTTCGAAGCCGCTGCGCGGGCGCGTCGGGATGCGGGACAGCGGGATCGCCAGGTCCTGTTCGGGGACCTCGTGGTCCAGCCGGGCCAGCTCCGTGGCCAGGGTCGCGATCGCCGTGACGGTGATCTCCTCGCCCGGGCACCGGTGGCCCCGCGCCGGGTCGCCGCCGCCCTGCGGGACCAGGTGCTCCAGGGCGCTCCCGCCGCCGGTGAAGCGGTGCGGGTCGAAGCGGTACGGGTGCTCCCACAGGTCTGGGTCGTGGTTCTGTCCGTACAGGTCGAGCAGGACCAGCGTGTCCTTCGCGATCTCCTCGCCCCGCCAGGTCAGGTCCCGCGCCGCGAGACCGCCCACGAAGGGGGCGAAGGGGTAGAAGCGCCGCACCTCGTGGGCGAAGGCCTCGGCGTAACCGTCCGCCGCCCCGGCCCTGAGCAGCTCGCGGTGCCGGGGCCAGCGGTGCAGCGCGTGCGCGGCGAAGGTGGCGAACCAGGCGATCGCGACCGTGGGCCGGACGATGTTCAGGATTTCCACGGCGGCGGTGTGCGGATCCAGGAGTCCGCCGCCCAGGTCACGGTGCCAGGCCACCGCCTCCAGGGCCGAGTCCTTGGCGCCGGGTTCCCCCGTCGCGCGGAGCCGGACCACCAGGGCCGCGAGAGCCTGTTCCTGCCGGGCCCGGGCGCGGCGGGCGCGCAGGTGCCGCGGGCCCGGGGTGGCGAAGCCGTCCACCATCGCCGTGCAGTCGCGGGCCATCTCCTCGGCGGCGGTGTCGGAGAGCGGCAGCCCCACCCAGTCGCACACGGCCAGGGCGAGGACCTTCGCGCTCTCGTCGAAGAGCACCACGGGTCCCCCCTTCCAGCCCGCCACCGCCTCGCGCCACCGCGCGCCGATGTGCTCCCCGAGCGCGGCGACCCCGGCCGGGTTCTTGAGCAGTGCGAGGAACATCGCCTTGCGGACCCGGTGCGCGTCCCCGTCGAGGGTGTGGACCGCGCCCTGCCCGAAGAGGGTGTCCAGCACGGGCTCCGGCAGCGCGGACCGGCGTACGACGTGGTCCTCGTCGTAGAAGAACCGGACCGCTTCCGGGCCGCGCAGCGCGATCGTGGGACGGCCGAGGAGACGGGTCCTGACCACGCCGTGCGGTGCGGCGCGCATCCGGTCGGGCAGCCACGCGTACCCGCCCGTCATGAGGCCGAGGGTGCTGTCGTGCCAAGGGGCAACGGGATCCTTGAGAAGAGACATGCTGCGCGGCTACCCGCCCTCCGGCGCCGCACGCACGACGCGCCCCGGACGGCCCCCCGGCCTTCCGGTCTCCGGGGAACGCGGGGGAGCGCGGCAACTCCGCGGGTCAACTCCGCCGCCGCCCACCCTCCCGGATCGGGGGATCGGCCCCGCCGGTCCGCGTGTACGGGACCCCCGGCCGCGCCCCGCCTGCTACACAGCAGGACCCCCGTACGGCACCCGGCGGGGACGACCCGGTTCGAAGGAGCGGACGGATGGACCACCCCCCGCAGCAGCCCGAGATTCCCGCGCCCGCCGACGGAGAGCGGCAGCGGGCCGCCCGCGCGGCCCGGGCGGCGCGCGCCGCGAGCGGCCGGGCGACCGGGGTCCTCATGGCCCTGGTCCCCTGTACGGCCGCCAGGGCCCGCCGGATCATGGCGGACGCCGCGGAGGCCGCCGGGGCCGCGCCGCACGAGTCGGTCGAGGCCGTCCTCGCCCTGCGGAGCGGTGATCCGGTCCCCGCCGCGCTGGACCAGGCGCTGCGCCGCACCATCGCCTACGCGCAGACCCCGCCGGATCCGCCGTCCGGCTCCTGGCTGCCGCCGAAGCCGCAGACGCTGCGCCGGCACGTCAACCACCTGCGCGCCGCGCGCCGCCAGACCCTGGCGGCGCCGGGCGACGTGGGGGCGCGGACCGACCTGGAGGACGCCGCGTACACGCTGTGCGTCCTCATGGGCCAGCGCAGCACGCACGGCGCGCTGCTGGCGGCGGAGGAGCTGCTCGCCGTCAACCGCCTGGAAGCCCCTCCCCACGGACGGTGAGTCAGGTGGTCAGCCGGCTGTTGGGGCCCTCGTGGCCGTCGGCCGTCTCGTCGTTGAACCAGTAGTCGCCCGCGGCGAGGTAGCGGAAGTCGTGGGTGCTCTTGGCGGGCAGGGCCACGGTCACGGCGCGCGTCCCGTCGGGGCGCGGTTCCAGGACGTGGGTGCCGGGACGCCAGTCGTTGAACGAACCGACCACGCTGACCGGCCCGGGCGGAACGTCTTGGGGCAGTACGAAGGTGATGTCGGTCGCGTTCTTCCGGTTCTTCCGTTCCAGCACAGCCTGCTCCTTCGTGTTCGGCGGACGTGTCTCGTCGGCCCGTGACAGCGTGGCTCTCCCGCGCCGGAGCGTCCGGCGACCCGCCGCGCCGCGGGGAACGTCACTCGTACGGCTTGACCGCGCTTGCGCCGGGCAGGCGCAGGAGCGAACGCGCAGCACACTGCACCCGAGCAGGCATCGCACGGGAGAAGAAGGAAGGCGACATGGCAGGCAAGGACACCGGCAGGACGGCGCAGAGCGCCCGTTTGAAGGCCTCGCTCATCACGGACCAGCTGGTCGGCGCCGCAGCCGCACTGGTGGCGCTGATCCGGCGGGCCGGGGCCCCGAAGCGCAGGGGGCACGGCTGAGTGCTCGCGGACCGAACCCGACCGGGAGCGGGGAGACCCTGATGAAGACCGCACTCGTCGTCATCGACATGCTCAACTCCTACGACCACGAGGACGCGGACCTGCTCGTTCCGTCCGTCAAGCGGATCCTGCCGGTGGTGGTGGACCTGCTCGGGGAAGCCCGCGAGCGGGAGATCCCGGTGATCTACGTCAACGACAACTTCGGGAAATGGCGGTCCCACCACGGGGAGATCGTCGAGGCGGCCCTCGCGGGTCCGCACGCCGAGCTGGTCGAACCCGTCCGCCCGGACGAGGACTCCTACGTGATCGTCAAGGCGCGCCATTCCATTTTCTACGAGACGCCGCTCGCCTACCTGCTGGGCACCCTGGACGTCTCGCACCTGGTGCTGTGCGGTCAGGTCACGGAGCAGTGCGTGCTCTACTCCGCCCTCGACGCGCACATCCGTCACCTCTCGGTCACCGTCGCCCGCGACGCCGTCGCCCACATCCACCAGGACCTGGCCGACGCGGCCCTGCGCATGATGGAGACCAACATGGCGGCCCGCATCCTTCCCGCCGCCACGGCCCTGACCGGACCCGACCGGTCGTGACGGCTTCCGAGCGGTTCCGATCGACCCTGATCAGGGCATTTGTGTGGGATGGTGGGAGGGATGGACCAGCCTGGTTCCGTCGGTTGAGGCTTCGGTGACCCACCGCCTTCGGGCGGCCCCGGCATGCGCGTCCGATGCCGTCGCGGCTTTGAACGCCGGACACGTTCACGGCTCCTGCCGTGCTCCGGACCCCGAGGGCTCCGTTGGGGTGCTCGCCTTCCAGGGCTGCCGCCCCCTGCCAGGGGAACGCCCCATGAAGCCCTACACCGCCCGGGTCCAGTTCCTGGGCACCTTCGCCGTCCTCACCCTCTGCCCCGACGGGCCGCCGCGCCCCGGAACACGGCCCGACCGGTCGAGCCGCCTGAGCCGGGTGCTGGCGCTGATCCCGCCCTCGGTCGGCGTCCTGGTCCTGGACACCGGCCACCTCCCGTGCGCGGACGCTGCGGCCGCCGCCGACGCCGTGCTGCTCTGGGCGGCGGAGCGGTCCACCCCGGTCACGGTCATCGCTCCGCCCGGCCGGGCGACCGGCGCCGACGCGGTTCAGGCCCCTGCCCGGGCGGACGCTCCGGCGGACACCGGGGCGGAGATCGGGGCGGACACCTTCCGGCGGGCCCTGGCGATGCGCACCCTGCGCCAGCGCGCTACGGGCATCCGCCGCGCCCAGCAGGACAGCCATCCGTGCACGCACTGACGGCGTACGACCGCCCGCTCGCGGCACGCAGCCGACTCGGCGATGCGCGCCGGGCTCAGCCGGGGGAGGGGACGCCCTCCGGCCCGGGGCTGTGCACCGCCGGCACCGACGGTACGGCGACCTCGGCACGCGCGGTCGCCCGGGCCGCCCCGGCCTCCCGCGCCGCCTGCGCGCGGGCCCCCAGCCCACGGCGCAGGGCGGCCACGGCCGACGGCGCGTCGTTCTCCGGCACGGGGCCGGCCGAATGGTCCAGCTCGTCGACCAGGTCGAGGAGCCGCTGCGGCTGGGCGCGCCAGCGGAAGACGAACAGGGCCGTCTTGCGGGCCTTCAGATGTTCGGAGAGGCCGAGCAGGCAGTGCAGGCCCGAAACGTCGACGAAGGACACGCGGCCCATGTCGCACACGACCACCGTGACGTCCTCGCCGAGGCCTTCCAAGGCGGCGTCCAGGCGCGCGAAGGCAGGCGCGGCTCTGAGGTCGAGTTCGCCGGTCGGTACCAGGTACACGGTCGGACCGTACTGCCTGATCCCGATGTGGAAGTCACTGGCCATGACACCTCACCCCGCCGTGCGGGAGACACGGACGCGTGCCCGGCCGACGGGCCGGGCGGCTCCTTCGATTCTTGCTCCCTCCCGGCCGGGTCCGCAATGCCCGAGCGCCCGCGCCCGCCCGCCGGGTTCACTGCCCCGCCGCCTCCTGTGCGCGCATCCGGGCCCACGCCTCGTCCGCGAACCCCGGCGCCGTGAGGACGTCGGCCGCCGTGCAGGCCAGGGCCTCGGCGGCCGCCAGCATCACCGCGCGGCCCCGCTCCGACGCCGCGGCCCGGGCGAAGGCGGGGGTGTGGTCCGAGGCGTCGTCGCCCAGGATCGCGACGAACGGGTGGATCGCGGGGACCCGGTGGCTCACGTCGCCGATGTCGGACGAACCGGGGTACACCCCGTCGCGCGGCGGCGTGAGGTGGATGCCGGACCGGGCGAGGTGGCGGGCGAACCGTTCCGAGAGGACGTCGTTGTCGCGGAAGTGGGCGTAGCCCCGGCCCAGCCGGGTCACCTCCGCCGTGGTGCCGGTCGCGGCCGCCACCCCCTCGGCCCAGGTGCCGACCTCCGCGACGAGGTCGTCGAGCGCGGAGCTGGTGGCCGCGCGCAGGCCGAACAGGCCTTCGGCGTAGGCGGGCACGATGTTGGTCGCGCTGCCCCCGTCCGTCACGATCCCCTGGACGTGGGAGCCGGACGGCAGGCGCCTGCCCACCACGGCGGCGGTGTTGAACAGCTGGACGAGAGCGGCCAGGGCGTCGATCCCGCCGGTGGGGTCGCCCGTGGGATGCGCCGCACGGCCGTGGAACCCGACCCGGACCTGCGTCTGCGCCGTCAGCGGGGCCCACGACCAGTCGTGCACCCCCGGGTGGAACATCAGGGCCGCGTCCACCCCGTCGAACACGCCGGCCTCCACCAGCGCCACCTTGCCGCCGCCCCGCTCCTCGGCCGGGGTGCCCACGGCCAGCACGCTGCCCGCGATCCCGCCCGTGCCGAGGACGTCGTGCAGCGCCATCGCGGCTCCCAGCCCGGCCGCGGCGATCAGGTTGTGACCGCATGCGTGCCCGAGACCGGGCAGGGCGTCGTACTCCAGCAGCAGCGCCACGCACCGCCCCGCGCCCCGACCCGAGCGGGCCACGAACGCCGTGTCGAGCCCGGCGGCGCCGCGCCGGACCTCGAACCCCGCCCCCTGGAGCCGGTCGGTGAGCAGCCGGGCCGCGCGGTGCTCCTCGTACGCCAGTTCGGGATCCGCGTGCAGGGTGCGGCCCACCTCCCACAGGTCGTCCGCCCGGCGGGCGCACGCCCGCCGCAGCCGACCGTGGAGGTCCTCGGACCGGTCCCGTGAAAGGTCATCGGATGCGTCGCCCACGTCTCCTCCTCGCACCGGCGCGCCATGCGACGCGTGTGTCCGCGCCGCGCCCCGCCATGCGCGCGCGGGCGCCGTTTCCCCACGCAGAGCAAGGGCAGACGCCGACGCATGAACCATTCCAAAGCGCCCGTGCTCGACGCCCTCGCCGCCTACCACCGCCGGGAGGAGACGGCGTTCACCCCTCCGGGGCACAAGCAGGCCCGGGGCGCGGACCCGCGGGTCCGCGCGGTCCTCGGGGACGCCGTGTTCCTGTCCGACGTCCTGGCCACGAGCGGCCTGGACGACCGCACCAGCTCCCAGGGGATCGTGGAAGAGGCCGAAGCGCTGATGGCCGACGCCGTGGGAGCCGACCACGCGTTCTTCTCCACCTGCGGCAGCTCCCTGTCCGTGAAGTCCGCCATGCTGTCCGTCGCCGGGCCCCACGAGAAGCTGCTCGTGGGCCGGGACGCGCACAAGTCGGTCGTCTCCGGCCTGGTGCTCTCCGGCATCACCCCCGTGTGGGTCGACCCCCAGTGGGACGAGGAGCGCCACCTGGCACACCCGCCGTCGGCGGAGGCCTTCGAAGCCGCGTTCCGCGAGCACCCCGATGCCCGGGGGGCGCTCGTCACCACCCCCACCCCCTACGGCACCTGCTCGGACCTGCGGGCCATCGCCGAGGCATGCCACCGCCACGGCAAGCCGCTCATCGTCGACGAGGCCTGGGGCGCGCACCTGCCGTTCCACCCCGATCTGCCCACCTGGGCCATGGACGCGGGCGCGGACATCTGCGTGACCTCCGTCCACAAGATGGGGTCGGGCATCGAGCAGTCGTCGGTCTTCCACCTCCAGGGCGACCTCGTCCGCCCCGAGGTGCTCTCCAGCCGCGAAGACCTCCTGGGCACCACCAGCCCCTCGGTCCTGATCTACGCCGCCCTGGACGGCTGGCGCCGCCAGATGGTGGAGCAGGGCCGGGAGATCTACGACGAAGCGCTCGCCCTGGCCCGTTCCGTACGGAGCCGCATCGCGGAGATCCCCGGCTTCCACGTGCACGGCCGGGACGACTTCTGCGGACCGGGCCGGTCCACCGACATGGACCCGCTTCAGATCATCATCGACATCAGCGAACTCGGCACGACCGGCTACGCGGCGGCCGACTGGCTGCGCGAGCGCCACGCGATCGACCTGCACCTCTCCGACCACCGGCGGATCAGCGCTCAGTTGACCCACGCCGACGACGAGGAGACGACCGGCATGCTGCTGGCCGCGCTCAAGGACCTCTCCGCCTCGGGCCCGCACCGCTCCGGGGGCAGGGCCCGGGTCGAGGTGCCCTCCCCGGCGGACCTGCGGCTCGACCAGGTCATGCTGCCCCGCGACGCGTTCTTCGCCGAGACGGAGCAGGTGCCCTGGCAGCAGGCGGTCGGCCGGGTGGCCGCCGAAATGATCACGCCCTATCCGCCGGGGATCCCGGTCGTGCTGCCGGGAGAGCGGATCAACGAGGAAGTGCTGCGGTACCTGCGCAGCGGGGTCGAGGCGGGCATGGTGGTACCGGACGCGGTCGACGCGCAGGTCACGAGCGTGCGGGTGGTGAAGTAGGCGCCGCGACGGCTCGGGCCCCGGACGGGCCGGAACCGGCCCGGCCCATCCCGTCCCGTCGCGGCCGGGTCAGTCCAGCGCGGTCGCGGCCGTGCGCAGGTCCGTCACCAGTCCCTGGTAGGCCGCTTTGCGGTCGGTGGCGCGCAGGACGGCGGACGGGTGGACCGTGGCCAGCAGCCGAACGCCGCTCGCCTGCCCGTCCGCGGGTCCGGAGCCGTCCGCCGGGTCGTGACCGAGGGCGTCGGGCATCGGCATCGTGAGCAGCCGGCCCCGCTGCTCGCCCACGCGGAACGCGCGGCCGAGCAGGGCCTTGCCGGCCGTCCCGCCCAGCGCGACCACCAGGTCGGGGTCCACGGCGCGGAGTTCGGCCACGAGCCACGGCCGGCACGCGGTCATCTCGCGCAGGCTCGGCGCCTTGTGGATGCGCCGCTTGCCGCGCTCGGCGGGCGCGTGCTTGAAGTGTTTCACCGCGTTGGTGAAATAGGCGGCCTCGTCGTCGAGCCCCGCCTCCGCCATCGCTTTGCGGAGCAGGCTCCCGGCAGGGCCGACGAAGGGTTCACCGCGCAGGTCCTCCTGGTCCCCGGGCTGCTCCCCGATGAGCATGATCCGCGCGTGGGCCGGTCCCGCCCCGAACACCGTCTGTGTCGCGTCGGCGAACAGAGGGCACCCCCGGCAGTCGGCGGACGCGCGCCGGAGCGTCGTGAGGGCGGTGCTGCCGGGGACGTACGGCCCGGCGTCGTAGCCCGCCCCCGCCCCCGCCCCCGCCCCTTCGCCGGTGCCCCCGCCCGTGTCCGCGTTCGCGGTCCCGGTCTTCGCCACGCCCGCCACCTCCTCGGATCCGCGGACCGCGGACCGGCCGCCGGTGGCGACCCGCCACGACGCGGCCCCGCTCCCTGGGAGGCGGCTGCCCGCGCCGCCCCTGCGGCATTCCTCGTCGGCGCAGGGACGTCCGGGTGTTTGTGTGCGGCAAGGGGGTGGCCGCGCCGCACGGCGGACGGGGGATGCGCAGGCCGAACCGCATCCTGTGCCCACAGTCAGTCGTCCACGTCAGTGGACCTCCGAAATGAGGCACATGAGCGTTCCCCTGAGAGTCCCCGGCCACGGGGCCCGGCGGTGGCTGGGGGGTCTGGCCGCGCTCGTCGCGCTCCCGGCCCTCGCGGCGCCGCCGCCCGCCTTCGCGGGTCCGGCCGCACGGGCGGAGGGCTCGGTCACGGTGACCGTGGTCCGGGACGTCGACTCCGACGGCAGCTGGACCCCCGCCCTGGAGGTCGGCGAGCAGGGCATCCCGGTGACGCTGACCGATGCCTCGGGCAGGACCGGGCGGGGCGTCACCGGCGCCGACGGCAAGGTGGTGCTGGTACCGGGCTCCCTCGGACTGACCGGCGGCCGCTACCGCGTCGAGGCCGTCATCCCGCGCGCGAAGCCGTACCTGCGGCCCGCCCAGGCGGGCGGCCCGGCGCCCTCGCTGTCCTCCCTCGTGGAATTCGTCGACGTGACGAACGCGAACGCCTCGGTCGTGACGGGAGTCCACAACCCGGCCGACTACTGCCAGGCCAACCCCGACCTCGCCACGCCCTGCCACCACCAGAGCGCTCCGGGGCAGACCGGCTCCAAGGCCCTGGTCTCGTGGCCGTACGACCGCACGGGCGAGGCTCCGGCGCCGACCGACGAGACGACGTACGAAGAGGTCGGCTCCACCTACGGCCTCGCCCACCGGCGCGACACGGACCAGCTGTTCGTCGGCGCGCTGACCAAGCGGCTGATGCCCTACGGCCCCGGGGGCCCGGGCGGGATCTACGTCGTCGACCGGGGCACGAAGAAGACCTCGCTGTTCGCGACCGTCCCCGACGCGGGGGACGCCCGGCACTCCGCCGACCTCACCCGCGACTCGCTGGAGATCAACAACGCGGTCGGCAAGGAGGGCCTCGGCGACCTCGACCTCGCGGACGACGGCCGCACCCTCTACGCCGTCGGCCTGAAGGCCAAGAGCCTGTACGTCTACGACACCGACGGCGCGGGCCCGGGCAAGCCGGCCGCCACGCCGAAGCAGGTCATCCCCGTCCCCGACCCCGGCTGCCCCGGCGGAGCCGCGGACTGGAGGCCGTACGGACTCGGCATGCACGACGGAGCCGTGTACGTCGGCGGCACGTGCAGCGCGGAGGCCTCGCAGAAGGACGAGGACCTGCGCGCCTTCGTCCTCAAGCTGAACGGCACCGCCTTCGAAACGGTGATCGGCCACGGCCTCGGCGCCGAGCGCGGCATGGGCTACTCCGCCACGCTGGGCGACACCCACTGGCGCCACTGGCTGGCCACCTGGGACCCGTACGCCTGGTTCAAGCAGTCCAACTTCCCGATGCCGATGCTCTCCGACATCGTCTTCGACCGCGACGGGTCGATGGTCCTCGGCTTCCGGGACCGGCTCGGGGACCAGGCGGGCTACGAGGCCCTGCCGCCCGAGGGCAGCACCACCGAGGACCCCGCCACGCAGCGGTCCCTCTTCCCGGCCATGGGCGACATGACCCGCGTGTGCAAGACCGCCACCGGGTGGGTCTGGGACAGCGAGTCGGACGCCTGCCCCAACCACTTCGCCCCGGGCAGCCAGCCGCCCCAGCAGGACGGCGTCAAGGAGTACTACCCCGGCGACTCCACGCTCGGCCAGCTCGCCGAATCGCTCCAGGGCGGCCTCGCCTTCGCACCGCGCTTCACCCAGACGGTCTCCACCATCGTGGACCCGCTGACCATCTTCTCCGGCGGGGTGCGCAAGTTCGACAACACCACCGGCCTGGGCTCGCAGGACTACCAGGTCGACGAGGGCAAGGGCTCCTTCGGCAAGGCGAACGGGCTCGGCGACCTCGAACTCCTCTGTGACGAGGCGCCGGTGCAGATCGGCAACCGCGTCTGGTTCGACCGGGACCGCGACGGCGTCCAGGGCCCCACCGAGGAGCCCATCCCCGGCGCCACGGTGACCCTCAAGGACAAGGACGGCGCCGTCCTGGAGACGACGACCACCAACGCCCGCGGCGAGTACTACTTCCAGGTCAAGCCGCACACCGACTACCGCATCACCTTCGACGTGGGGACGGCGGACACCGGCGGCATCCCGGAGAAGCCCGCCCCCGCCGACCTGGTCCCGACGGCGAAGGAACAGGGCCCCGACCGGTCGGTGGACTCCAATCCCGACCCCGCCACCCAGACCGAGTCCCTGCGCACCGGCGCTGCGGGCGCGAACGACCACACGCACGACGCGGGCTACTACATCCCCCCGACCGGCGCGGTGAGCGTCGTCAAGCACGACGCGGGCACCAACCGCCCGCTCGCGGGCGCGGTGTTCCAGCTGTGGCGCGAGACCAACGGCCGCCCCGGACTCCAGACGGCCGCCACCGGGGGTGACACCCGGGTCGGTGGCCCGTGCACCACGGGCGACGACGGCGTCTGCAAGACCGACGGGCTGCCGCCGGGCTCGTACTACTGGCAGGAGACCGAGGCCCCCGCGGGCTACGTCCTGCCCGACCGGCCGGTCAGCGGACCGCACGAACTCACCGCGCGGAACGCGGAGCGCGGCGTCGTCGTCACCGTCGACAACGCGCGGCGCACCGGCGCGATCAGCGTCCTGAAGACCGACCGCGGCAGCGGCCGTCCGCTGCCGGGCGCCGTGTTCCAGCTGTGGCAGGAGTCCAACGGCCGACCGGGCCTGCAGAGCGGCGACACCGACGCGGACACCCGCGTCGGCGCGCCCTGCACCACCGGCCGGGACGGGCTCTGCGTCCACACCGGGCTCGCGTTGGGCAGCTACTACTGGCAGGAGACCGCCGCCCCGGACGGCTACCGGCTGCCCGACCCGGCCGCGACCGGACCGTACGAACTGACGGCCGAGAACGCCGGACAGGGCCTGACCGTCACCCTCACCAACGAGCAGCGGACCGGTTCGATCACCGTCCTGAAGACCGACGCGACCACCGGAAAGCCGCTGGCGGGCGCCGTGTTCCAGCTCTGGCACGAATCCAACGGCCGACCGGGCCTACAGGCCGGGGGCACCGACGCGGACACCCGCGCGGGTGAGGCGTGCACCACCGGAACCGACGGCATCTGCACCCGCGCGGGACTCGCGCTGGGCAGCTACTACTGGCAGGAGACCGCCGCACCGAACGGTTACCGCCTGCCCGAGCCGGCCGTCAGCGGACCGCACGAGCTGACGGCGCAGGCCTCCGATCAGGCACTGCGGATCACCCTCACCAACCAGGCCGTGCTCGGCGGGATCGAGATCCTGAAGAAGGACGCCACCACCGGGCGCCCGCTGCGCGGCGCCGTGTTCGAGCTGTGGCAGGAGACCAACGGCAGGCCCGGGCTCCAGACCACCGGCAGCCCCGCGGACACCAAGGCGGGTGCCGCCTGCGCCACCGACGGAGAGGGACACTGCCGCTTCGCCGGGCTCGCCCTGGGCACCTACTACCTGAAGGAGACCGCGGTCCCCGAGGGCTACCGGCTGCCCGCCCAGCCGGTCAGCGGCCCGCACACCCTGACGGCGGGCAATGCCGAGGCCGGGATCCGCGTCACGCTCTCCAACGAGCGGGGCGAACCCGACAAGGGCAAGGGCGGCAAGGACCCCCACCGCCCCCCGCACCCGAAGGACAGCGACGACGCGGACGACGAGGGAGTGGACTGGCAGCCCGGGCACTGAACCCGCGCTGAACGCACCACCGTCGCACCGACCCGGACCCCGGCCGCACGCGGCCGGGGTCCGACGTGCACCCCCTAGCCCCCGGCGTCCGCGATCCGGTCCGCCGCGGGCACGAAGTACAGGCCCGAACCGAAGGTCTCGGTGAACGCGCCCAGCGCGTCGGCCGCCGCCAGCCGCCGCTGGACCCGCGCGAACAGCGCCGGATCGTTCAGGTAGGCCAGGAAGAGCAGGCCCCGGTCCTCGGGCCCGTTGTCGTATCCGTAGCCGCGGCGCAGCATCCGGGCCCCTGCGTCGTAGCGCGAGTGCGCCAGCCGCACGTGGGAGTTGGCCGGGAGCACGTACCGCCCTTCGGGGGTCTTCGCGAACAGGTCCACCTCCTGGCGCTCCGGGCCGCCGCCCAGCGGCCCCCCGCTCTCCCGGCGCCGCCCGATGACCCGCTCCTGCCGGGCGGCGGGCAGTGCGAGGAACTCCGCCACGCGGAGCCGGATGCGGCGCAGGACGAGGTAGCAGCCGTCCGCGTGGGCTCCACCGGTGATCCACACCGACCGCTCGGCCTCCCGCGGCCCGGGGTTGGCCGTGCCGTCCTTGAAGCCGAGCAGGTTGCGCGGAGCCTCGCCGGGAGCGGCCGCGGGCACCGACCCGGCCTGCCGCCAGCGCGGACGCAGGGCCGGGCCCGCCGCCCCGTCCAGAGCGCGCCCCAGCCGGGCGCAGGCCTCGGCGGTCGGGGCGCAGACCTGGACCAGGAGGTCACCGCCGCCCGCGTCCGGGTCGAGGCGGTCCCCGGCGAACGGCGGCAGGTCCCGCAGCTCCGGCGGCGCCCCGGCGCCGCCGGAAGCGTACGCGCGGGGACCGAACGCGACGGTCGCGGTGAGCTCCGGGCCGGTGTTCACGCCCTCCCGCCCGAACAGAGCCGACCAGCGCCCGGCCACCGACCGGACGGCGGTGGCGGCGGTGGCGGCTGGGGTGGCTGTGCCGGGCGCAGCGTCGTAGGAGAGCAGCAGCACGTGCCGGGGCTGCGGATCGGTGATCCCCCGCTGGCGGCCAGGGCGCGCCGGCGCCCCGCCCGCGGCGCCCGGGGCCGGGGCGGAAGCGGGTGCGGAAGAAGGCGCGCCCGGTGCGGCCGGCCCGCATCCGCTCAGCGCGAGCGCCGCCGCACCGGCGAAACCGACCGCACCGACCACGCCGCGACGACTGGGCAAGACCACGACCGTGCCCCCGAGTTATCCGAGTTATCTGACAATTGGGTGGAAATGGCGTCCTGGGCATCGGGGACGATACACCTCTCCCCATGCGATTCCGCCTCCGCGCCCTGCTCACCGCCGCCACCGTCCTGACGGTCCTGGCGAACGGTTCCTGCGCCGCGCCCACCGACGACCTTCCCGGCTCCCACGGCCCCCGGGGCGCCACCGTTCCTCGCGTCCTGCGGGTCCCCGCGCAGTTCCGCTCGATCCAGCAGGCCGTGGACCGGGCCCGGCCCGGTGACGTCGTGCTGGCGGCGCCGGGCGTCTACCGCGAGAGCGTGACGCTCTCCACCCCCCGCGTCGTCCTGCGGGGCGCCGACCGTTCCGGCACCGTGATCGACGGCGAGTTCCGGCGGGCCAACGGCATCACCGTCACGGGCGCCGGATCCGCCGTGGAGAACCTGACCGTGCGCAACCACCTGGCGAACGGCCTGCTGATCACCGGAGTCACCGACGCCACCCGGCAGACGGGCGCGGGCGGCGGGAAGCACTACGAGCGCCTCGACACCCGCCGCCACCCGCCCCTGCGGGGCTTTCGCGCCGCGTACGTCACCGCGCACAACAACGCCCTCTACGGCATCTACGCCTTCGACGCGAGCGAGGGCGTCATCGAGCACTCCTACGCCTCCGGCCACGCGGACTCGGGGATCTACGTGGGGCAGTGCTCGCCCTGCCGCACGGTGGTCCGCGACAACACCGTCGAGCACAACGCCGTCGGGCTGGAAGTCACCAACGCCTCGCAGGACCTGTACTTCCTGGGCAACCGCTCCCGCTTCAACCGCGTGGGGGCGGCCGTGAACTCCAACGACCTGGAGTCCCTCGCGCCGCAGCACGGGGCCGTCTTCGTTGGGAACACGCTCACCGACAACAACGACGCGGCCAGTCCCGAACAGGCGGACGGCGGCTTCGGCATCGGGATCGGCATCGGCGGTGGCCGGGACAACGTCCTGGAACGCAACCTGATCGTCGGCAACCGGCACGCGGGCCTCCTGCTCACCGACGTCCTCGGCTACCCGGTCACCGGCAACCGGGCCCGTGCCAACCGGGTGACCGGCAACGGCACCGACCTCGTCCTGATCGCGCCCGGCGCCGCGGGGAACTGCTTCGCGGGGAACGGGGAGGCCACGGACTCGCCCGAGGGGCTGTCCGCCGCCGCCCGGTGCGGCGGGCCCGCGGCGCCGCTGGCACCGGCCGCCGGGCCGCCCGCTCCGGCGGCCCCGGCCGGGCTGTCGTTCCGCCGGGTGCCCCCGCCGGGGCCGCAGCCCGCGATGCCGGGGGCGGCCACCGCGCCGGGCACCCCGGCCGCGGGCATGCCGGCCGCGGACCCGGCGCGCTACCCGCTGCCGGAGCCGGTGGCGGCCGCGTCAGCGGCCACCGGCTGACACCGTCCCGGTGAAGTCCACCGTCGCCGCCGGGCCCTCGCCCGACAGGCGGGCCTCGACCCGGCGCAGGGCCCCCTTCCCGTCCACCCAGTAGGTCAGGGGCGAGGATGGCGCGCCCTCGTGGCGGGGCGGCCGGGGGCCGGCGAAGACGGCGTACGAACGGTCGTGCCCGCCCTGCGCCTCCCGTCCCTCCCGCCCGTCCGCGCCCGGCAGGCCGCGCCGCCCGAGCCACCGGGCACCGGACTGGGCGAGCAACTGGGCGTTCTCCGGCCGGTCGTGGCCCAGCTGGAGGGCCAGCCGCAGCGCCCGGTCCAGCGGGTCCCCCGTGAGGGGCCGCCGGGACCAGCGCCGGGGGCCTCCGGCCGGGTCCACGGACACGCTCGTGTCGTCCCAGGCCAGGGCGCCGCCGACGCCGGGCCGACCCGGGACCGTGAAGGTGCCCGAGCCGCGGCGGCTGCGGTAGTCGACGACCGCGCTCACGACGGTGACCCCGGCGGGACCGGGGACGCGCACGGTCATCCCGGCGGGGCTCGACTCGTACGCCGACAGCCGTACCAGCGCCAGCAGCTGCGCCTCCTCCTGGGTGAGCGCCCGCCCCTCGCCGGCGCCCGGGCCGCCACCGCCGCCGCAGCCGGACAGGAGGATCAGGGCCGCCGCCAGCGGCACGTACGGGAACCGGGATCGTGTGGGCACCCGGCCACCCCACCACCGCGGACCCGGATGGCCCCGCACCACGGCACGCGACACGGCCGGACGTGCTCGAATGCCTTGCGGGGGTCGTTCGTTTCGCCGGGGAGCCGCCCGGGGCGCACGTCTGGAGGAAGGCGCATGGCCGCACCACGTCGACACCGCCGGCGCGGGCCGGGCCGGCTGGGCCCACTGGTCCCGGCGGTCCTCGCCTGGGCGCTGGCCCTGTGCCCGATACCCGCGGCGTCCGCCGCCCCCGCCGCCTGCACCGCCGACACCGGCCCCTACCAGTGGGAGATGGAGCAGTACCTCCGGCTCCCCGCCGACGGCCGGCAGAGCACCGCCGACTGCGAGGCCATCCGCGCCTTCCAGCAGCGCACGGGCCTCACACCGGCCGACGGCAGCGCGAACCTGGCGACCTACCGGGCCACCCTGGTCGTCGAGGAACGACGCCACCCCAACCGGGACGGCCGGTGCCCGGTGCGCTCCCGCAAGGTGGTGTGCGTGGACCTCACCCGGCAGTTGCTGTGGGTGCAGTACGACGGCAGCCCCGTCTACGAAGCGGTCCCGGTCCGCACCGGCCGGTGGGGTCAGCAGACCCGCGACGGCTGGCACGAGATCACCGACCGGGTCATCGACGAGACGTCGGACCTCTACGACGACGCCCCCATGCCGTACGCCCAGTACTTCTCCGGTGGTCAGGCCCTGCACGGCGTGTACGGCGACCTCTTCAACGGCGGCGGCTCGGCCGGCTGCATCAACCTCCGGCTCGCCGACGCCGAACGCCTCTGGAACACCACCGCGATCGGCGACTCCGTCTTCGTCTGGGGCCGCAAACCCGCCACGTGACCGCGGCCGCCCGGGGCGTCAGCAGGGGGACACGGAGCCCTTGCGCCGCGTCAGGTTGGCGTCGGACATCCAGCCGGCGGCGCCGGCGCCGTCCACCTTCACGTACGTCCACCTGTTGCCGTAGGCGTTGACGACGTAGCACTGGAACCGGAGCTTCGTGCCGCTCTTGGCGAGGGTGACGGCGGGGCAGTTCTGGTACGGGCCCGTTTCGAGGTGGTAGTCGCCGGACAGGTAGCCGTAGCTGCCCGGGGCCGGATCCTTGTGGCTCCATCCGGTGCAACTCGTCGGCACGGGGCTCGGCGTGGCCGAGGGGCCGGAGGACGGCGTCCGGGACGGCGAGGGGCTGGCCGACGGCTTCTTCTTCGGGGTCGAGGCGGGGGAGGGGGAGGGGCTCGGGACGCCCGCGCCGCCGGTCGCCCCGCCCTGGTCCGGCCGGCCGCTCGCGGTGGAGGCGCCGGGCGCCGCCGCCCGTGGGCCGCCGCGGCCGCCGCCATGGCCGCTGGACAGCGCGTACCCGACTGCGCCGGCGCCCAGCACGGTGACCACGGCCACGGCGATCGCGGCGCGGGTGCGGGTACGGCTGCGGCGCGGGGCGGACCCGGTGGCCGCGCCGGTGTGCGGGGGCTGCGCGTACGCCTGCGGCCGGGGGTACGGCCCGGGGTGCCCGTACGGCTCCTGGTAGGGCGGCGGGAACGGCCCGGCGGCCACCACGGGCGGCGGGCCGAAGGCGCCGGCCGGGGGCGCCGCCGCGGCGGGGGCCGGTCCGGGGTGCGCCGGGACCGGCGGCGCCGGCAGGACGGTGCTCGCCGCCGCCACGGGCGCCGTGCGCCCCGCCGCGACCTCCTCCAGCATCGCGCGCGCCTCGGCGGCGCTGGGCCGCGCCGCCGGGTCCTTCGCCATGAGCGCCCGCAGCACCGGCATGAGCGGCCCCGCCCGCCGGGGCTCCGGGAGCGGCTCGCTCACGATCGCCGACAGGGTCGACCAGGCGGACGTGCGGCGGAACGGCGAGCTGCCCTCCACCGCCGCGTACAGGGTCATGCCGAGCGACCAGATGTCGGAAGGGGGACCGGGCTCGTGGCCCTGGGCGCGCTCCGGCGGCAGGTAGTCGAGCGAACCGATGAGCTGGCCGCTGCGGGTCAGCTTGGCGACCGCGTCCTCTTCGGTGGCGTCCATGGTGGCGATGCCGAAGTCGGTGAGGACCACCCGGCCGCCGCGCTCCAGCAGCACGTTGCCCGGTTTCACGTCCCGGTGCAGGACGCCCGCCCGGTGCGCGGCGTCGAGGGCCTCCATCAGCCGCGCCCCGATCGACGCCGCTTCCCGCGGATCCAGCGGACCGCGTTCGCTCAGCACGTCGTCGAGGGAGGGCCCGTCGACGAGTTCCATGACGATGACCGGCAGGCCCCGGTCCTCCGTGACGTCGTGCACGGTGACCACGCCGCCGTGCCGGATCCGGGCGGCTGCCTGCGCCTCCCGCCGCATCCGGGTCCGCAGCCCGGCCAGTTCGCGCTCACCGGCGTCGGTGTAGGCCCGCAGGATCTTGACGGCCACCTCCCGGCCCAGGAGTTCGTCCACGGCCCGGGCGACGACGCCCATGCCGCCGCGGCCCACCGTCGAGGTCACCCGGTACCGGCCGCCGAGCAGTCTGCCGGTCAACTCGCTGTCGTTCGCTTCCCCCGCCGGCACCGCTCGCCCCGTTTCCCACCGCTCGCCCGTGGGCCCCTCTCGGCCCAGCCGGCCCTACTGACCTCCGCCGGGCACAAGAGTAGACGCATGGGCATGTCAGGAACGCGCGGGCCGCCCGCCGGCCGTGGACACCGGGTCCCGTCACTCGGCGCAGGAGAGCGCCCCGCCGTCGGCGGCGCCGAACCACTCGGGCAGGTGGCGCAGCAGATCCTCCTGGTCGTCACCGACCCACGCCACGTGGCCGTCGGGCCGCAGCAGCACCGCGGGCACGTCCAGTTCCTCGTCCGCGTCGACGGCGTCCACGACGTGGTCCACCCGGTCCTCCCACCCCGCCACCGAGAGGCGACCGGTCTGGTCGAGCAGCAGTCCCCGCCCGGCGTGCGTCAACGCGTAGAGGCGGCCCCCCTTCAGCCGCAGGTCGCGCATCCGGCGGCCGAGCAGCTCGTGCCCCTCGCCGAAGTCGTAGCCGATGTCGACCGCGGTGATCATCCCCGTCACGTACCGGTTCACCTCCTCGAAGTCCATCAGCTTCGAGAACAGCTCGCGCAGCGCGGTCGGCCCCGGGTCGGCCCCCAACAGGACCATCTGTGCCCGGCTGTTGGCGAGCACGCGCGCGCCCACCGGATGCCGTTCGGTGTGGTAGCTGTCCAACAGGCCTTCGGGAGCCCAGCCGTTGACGGCGGCGGCCAGTTTCCAGCCGAGGTTGAACGCGTCCTGCACGCCGAGGTTCATCCCCTGGCCGCCGGTCGGCGGGTGGACGTGGGCCGCGTCGCCGGCCAGCAGCGCCCGGCCGACCCGGTAGCGCTCCGCCTGCCGGGTCGCGTCGCCGAACCGGGACAGCCAGCGCGGGGAGTGCGCGCCGAAGTCGGTGCCCGCGACGTCCCGCAGCCGCTGCTTGAACTCCTCCAGCGTCGGCGGGGTCGCGCGGTCCTCGGCGACCCCCTCCGCGGGCACGATGACGCGGCACTTGCCGTTCTTCACCGGGGCGACGCCGAACCGCAGTTCGGTCCTGCGGACCTCCGCGACGACGGCGGCGACCGTCTCCGGGTCCTCGGTCACCTCCATCTCGCCGATCAGCGTCTCGACGGTGGCCGGCACCCCGGGGAAGCCGACGCCGAGCAGTTTGCGGACCGTGCTGCGGCCGCCGTCGCACCCGACGAGGTAGCGCGCGCGCAGCCGGGTGCCGTCCGCCAGTGTGACCTCCGCCCCGTCCTCGTCCTGGTCCAGTGCGACCACCTCGCGGCCGCGCCGGATCTCGGCGCCCAGTTCCAGGGCGCGCTCGCCGAGCAGCCGCTCGGAGACCGGCTGCGGGGTGGCGAGGCCGTAGGGGTGGGCCGTGTCCAGGCCGTCCGGCCAGGCCTTCATGACGCCGCCGAACATCCCGCCCACGCTGAACTTCTCACTGACCTCCAGGAACCGGTCCAGCAGACCGCGCTGGTCCATCACCTCGACGCTGCGCGCGTGCAGGCCCTGCCCGCGGGACTCCTCGGTCGGTTCGGTCAGCTTCTCCAGCACGACCACGCCCACGCCGTGCAGCCGCAGTTCGGCGGCCAGCATCAGGCCGGTCGGTCCGCCGCCGACCACGATCACGTCCACCACGTCCGTCGTGTCCACCACGTCCAGCACGTCCCTCATGACAACGCCCATTTCTGCAGGTCCTGGCTTCGGTCGGCCATTCTGCGGCAGGGCCGGGGCCTTGCCGCAAGCCCCCCTGTGCGCTATAAGTTAAGAAGGGCAAGGAGTGGTTATCTCCTTGCCCTTCGTCGTTGGGCCCGCCGTGCGCCCGCCGCGGGCCGCCCAGGTCAGTGCGCCGCCGCCGGGGGACGCCGGTCCGCCCAGGGCCGGGCCGCCTCCAGTTGCGCCGCCACCCGCAGGACGCTCAGTTCGTCGTCGCGGCGGCCCACCAGCTGCACGGCGAGAGGCAGCCCGTCCTCGCCGTACCCCGCCGGGACCGAGGCCGCCGGATGGCCGGTGACGTTCCACAGCGCGGTGTACGCGATCATCGGGCGGGAGCGCACCAGCGCGGTCAGCAGCCCCGCACCGTCCAGGGCGCCCACCGGGCGCGGGCGTCCGGCGATGGCCGGCGTCAGCAGCAGGTCCATCGTGGTGAACATCCGGTCGGCGCGCGCCGCCAGCCGCTCGCCCGCCCGGACCCCGCGTTCCACGGCGGATTCGGGCACCAGGCGGGCCAGCGCCAGCACCTGCCGGGTGCGCCGCTCCAGCAGCTCGGGCCGCTCGACGGCGGCGGCCTCCGCCCGGACCCCGCCGAGGAACTGGGCGACGAACGGGGCCGTGGCGTCCGGGAGGCGGGGACGCACCTCGCGCACGTCGTGACCCAGCGCGCGCAGCGTCCGTACGGTCTCCAGCAGGGCCCCGACGTGTTCCGGATCGGGGGTGATCCCGGGCACGGCGGGCCGGGCGGAGTAGCCGATGCGCAGCCGGCCGGGCGGGGTCTCCAGGGCCGCGAGCCAGCCGGTGGAGGCGGGCCGGGCGCTCCAGCGGTCGGTGGCGGTCGTCCCCGCCAGCACGTCGTAGAGCAGGGCGGTGTCGCGCACCCCGCGGGTCAGCGGGCCCACCGTGCCCAGGGCGTACCAGAGATGCGGGTGCGGAGCGGTGGAGACCCGGCCGCGCTGGGGCTTGAGCGCGAACAGACCGCAGCAGGCGGCCGGAATGCGCAGGGATCCGCCGCCGTCCCCGCCGAGGGCCGCCCCGACCAGGCCCGCGGCGACGGCCGCGGCGCTGCCGCCGCTGGAGCCACCCGGCGTGCGAGTGGTGTCCCAGGGGTTGCGGGTGTGGCCGTGCGCCGCCGACTCCGTGAAGGGCCACTGGCCGAACTCGGGCATCGCGGTCTTGCCGACCACGACGGCTCCGGCGGCGCGCAGGCGGCGCACGGCCTCGCCGTCGGCGGCCACCGGACGGCGGTTGGCGGCGCCGCCGAAACCGGTGACCTGACCGGCGACGTCCAGCTCGTCCTTCACGGCGACGGGCACCCCGTGCAGGGGGCCGCCACCGGGGCCCGCCGCGTCGCGCTCGTCGGCCTCGGCGAGCGCCTGGCCGGCGAGGACGGCGCGAAAGGCGCCGAGGGCGGGATCGAGCCGGGCGATGCGGCGCAGCGAGGCCTCGACGAGCGCACGGGAGGTGGTCTTCCCGGTGCGCACGAGCTCGGCCTGCCGCTCGACGCCGAGGAACATCAGCTCCGCGTCGTCCCGGTCCTGTTCTGCGGAGCGCTGCCCGCCGCCGCTCCGTGCACCGTGCCCGTCCATGGCCGCCACCCCTCTCGCCTACCTACGAGTAACCGGGCCAAGGCTGGTGCCCCGCCGCCCGCGCGTCAAGGACCCGCCGCCGGTCCGCCGGCCGGCATGAGCGGGCCCTTACCGGGCAGGCGCCCAGCGGATCCGGGATTCGGACCGATGGGCGGAGGCGAGGTTCGCATGACCGAGAGCGCGAGTCCCTACATCTCCCCGGCGCGCGTCACCGTGCTCGGCGTGCACGGCGGCGACCGGCCGTTCCGCATCGTGGAGATCGACGGCCAGTTCGTCACCACCGCCACGTCCATGACCGACGTGGTCCTGACCGCCGCGGCCGCCGGCATCACGATCCGGGACCTGGACGACCCGGGCGAGGTCCGGTGGGTCGGCGGCGGGAAGTACCACTGGACGGAGTCGTGACGCGCTGACCCCGCGAGGAGGCTCGGGCAGCGGGCAGCCGGCCGCCCGCGGGTGTCCCGGCCGACGAGCGGCCGGCCGGGACACGGGCGGATCAGGCGAGGTCGAACCGGTCGAGGTTCATCACCTTGTCCCACGCCGCCACGAAGTCGCGCACGAACTTCTCTCCGGCGTCCGCACTGGCGTAGACCTCCGAGAGGGCCCGGAGCTGGGCGTGCGAGCCGAAGACGAGGTCGACCGCGGTGGCGGTCCACCGGACCTTGCCCGTGGCGCGGTCCCGTCCCTCGAACACGTTCTCTGCCGAGTCGGACGCCTTCCACTCCGTGCCCATGTCCAGCAGGTTCACGAAGAAGTCGTTGGTCAGCGTCCCCGGGCGGTCGGTGAACACCCCGTGTGCAGACCTGCGGAAACCCGTGTCCAGGGCCCGCATGCCGCCCGTCAGCACCGTCATCTCCGGCGCCGTCAGGTTCAGCATGCTCGCGCGGTCCAGCATGAGCGTCTCCGGCGACAGCTTCTCGCCCGCCTTGACGTAGTTGCGGAACCCGTCCGCCCTCGGTTCGAGCACGGCGAACGACTCCACGTCCGTCTGCTCCTGCGAGGCGTCCGTGCGCCCCGGCGTGAACGGGACCATGATCTCGTATCCTGCCTGCCGCGCGGCCTGCTCGACGGCCGCGCAGCCGCCCAGGACGATCAGGTCGGCGAGCGAGACCTTCGTGCCACCGCTCTGCGCGGCGTTGAAGTCCTGCCGGATCCCTTCCAGGCCCCGTAGGGTCTCGGTCACCTCGGGCAGGGCGTTGACCTCCCAGTCCTTCTGCGGCGCGAGCCGGATCCGCGCCCCGTTGGCGCCGCCCCGCTTGTCGGTGCCGCGGAAGCTCGCCGCCGATGCCCAGGCGGTGGTGGCCAGTTGCGGGACGGTCAGGCCCGAGGCGAGGACCCGGGCCTTCAGGTCGGCGATCTCCGCGTCCCCGATCAGGGGGTGGTCGGCCTCGGGGACGGGGTCCTGCCACAGCTGCGGCTCGGCGATCCAGGGGCCGAGGTAGCGGGAGAGGGGACCCATGTCACGGTGCAGCAGCTTGTACCAGGCCCGCGCGAAGGCGTCCGCGAGCTTGTCCGGGTTCTCGTGGAAGCTCTTGGCGATCGGCCCGTAGACCGGGTCGACCTTCAGCGCGAGGTCCGTCGTCAGCATCATGGGAGCGTGCCTCTTGGCCGGATCGTGCGCGTCCGGCACGGTGTCCGAGGCCGCCGGGTCCGTGGGCGTCCACTGGTGGGCACCGGCCGGGCTGGTCGTCAGCTTCCAGTCGTAGCGGAACAGGTTGTCCAGGTACCCGTTGTCCCACGTCGTCGGCGAGGTGGTCCACGCGCCTTCCAGGCCGCTGGTGAGCGCGTCGGGACCCTTGCCGCTGCCGTGGGTGTTCTTCCAGCCGAGGCCCTGCTGTTCGATCGGACAGGCCTCCGGCTCCGGGCCGATGTACTCGGCGCCGACCGCGCCGTGGCACTTGCCGAAGGTGTGGCCGCCGATGATCAGGGCGGCCGTCTCCTCGTCGTTCATCGCCATGCGCGCGAAGGTCTCGCGGATGTCCCGGGCGGCGGCCACCGGGTCCGGATTGCTGTTGGGACCCTCCGGATTGACGTAGATGAGCCCCATCTGCACGGCGCCGAGCGGACCGGAGAGCTCGCGGTCGCCGCTGTAGCGCTCGTCGCCGAGCCAGGTGTCCTCGGGGCCCCAGAAGATCTCCTCGGGCTCCCAGATGTCCTCGCGCCCGAAGCCGAACCCGAAGGTCTTGAAGCCCATGGACTCCATCGCGCAGTTGCCGGCGAACACCAGCAGGTCGGCCCAGGAGATCTTGCGGCCGTACTTCTGCTTGACCGGCCAGAGCAGCCGGCGCGCCTTGTCGAGGCTCGCGTTGTCCGGCCAGCTGTTGAGGGGGGCGAAGCGCTGCGCGCCCGCGCCGCCGCCGCCCCGGCCGTCGGCGATGCGGTAGGTCCCCGCGGAGTGCCAGCTCATCCGGATGAAGAGCGGTCCGTAGTGGCCGTAATCGGCGGGCCACCAGTCCTGCGAGGACGTCATCACCGCGAAGACGTCCTGCTTCAGCGCCTCCACGTCCAGGGTCGCGAACTCGCGCGCGTAGTCGAAGTCCTCGCCCATCGGGTTGGCGCGGGGCGAGTGCTGATGGAGCACCTGAAGGTCCAGCTGATCGGGCCACCAGTCCCGGTTCGCCCGGGGGCGGGTCGACACGGGGGCCGGTGAGGGGATGACTGGGTTCTCGCTTTCGCTGCCGGACACGTCCGTCCTTCTTCCTGTCTCGGTGTTTCCCTCGGCTGACCGCCGGCCGCTCCGAGCGCCGCCGACGATCGAGCGCGTATCGGCGTCCGTATGGTCGCGCACCGCGCCCCGCACCGCCACGCGAACACGCAGGACGGAAGGGAACCAGCCAGGCTCGGGCCGTGGCGGACGTCCGTCAGGCCGGGGCCGACGCGGCGGGTCCGCGCTGGTCCGGGGCGGGCAGGAGGGTCGCGCCGATGCCCGCGAGCACCGCCGCCAGGCCCGCTTCGAATCCGGCGTCCCGGTCGCGGAACATCGCCGGGCCAGCCGCGGTCGTCAGCGGGTAGTCCGCGAGGCGCGCGGCGCGGGCTTCGAGGTCGTAGCCCTCGCCGTCCGCGCCGGGCAGGGGGCCCATGGACTGCTCCTCGATCACGTACCCGATGGTGTAGCTGTACGCCGTGAACCAGGCGCGGGCCGCTCCGGCGGCGCTGAAGCCACCGGCCACCAGGGTCCGCAGGTGGGCCTCCATCGGGGCGGCGAAGCTCATGTCGGTGAAGTGCGTGCCGCTGTAGACCTTGGCGCCGTCCCGGTAGCGCAGCAGGTGCTCGCGCAGTCCGCGCATCGCGGTGTCCAGCGCCTCGTGCCAGTCCCGGGGCGGGTGGACGGCCGTGGCGAGGTCCGCCGTCATCCTGCGGAACATCTCGGTGGCCATCTCGTCGAGCAGCGCCTTCTTGTCCTTGAAGTGCCAGTAGAGGGCCGGGGCCTTGACGTCCAGTTCCTTGGCGATGGCCCGCAGGGTGAGGCCTTCGAGGCCCACCTCGCCCAGCAGGCGCAGCGCGGTGGCGGCCACCATCGGGCGGTCGAGCCGGGCCCGCTCGGGCTTGCCCTCCCGTTGCCGTGCTGTCGTTTTCCCCGCGCCGGCCTGTGCTTTCGGTGCGCCCGGGTGTGCCCGGTCCGCGGGCGCCGCTGCTTCTCGTTCTCTCGCCACCTTGACAATTTAACAGCGTTAAGCCCACCCTCGTGCCATGACTGAACTTAACGACGTTAAGGACTCGGGGGCTCCCGAGGTCCTCGTCGTCGGCGCCGGCCCCACCGGACTCGCCCTCGCCGTCGACCTCACCCGCCGGGGCGTTCGCGCCCTGGTCGTGGAGCGGGCCGACACCCTCTTCCCCGGCTCGCGCGGCAAGGGCCTGCAACCGCGCACCCTGGAAGTCCTCGACGACCTCGGCGTCGCCGACGCGGTGCTCGCCTCCAGCGCCCCCGCCCCCATGGGGCTGATCTGGGAGGACGGCGCGCCGACCGGGGAGCACGACATGCTCGGCGACAGCGCTGCCGGCGGACCCACCGCCACCGAGCCCCACCCCCGCGCCCGGCTGCTCCCGCAATGGCGGACGCAGGAGATCCTCTTCGAGCGCCTCACCGCACTCGGCGGCCGCGTCGTCTTCGGCGCCCGCCTGACCGGTCTCGACCAGGACGCCGACGGCGTGGACGCACACTTCGCCGACGGCGCCGTCCTGCGCGTCGCCCATCTGATCGCCGCCGACGGGGGCCGCTCCACCGTCCGCAAGGCCCTCGGCATCGGCATGACCGCCCAGAGCGGTGACACCGTCGCCCCGGAGCCGATGGTGGTCGCCGACCTGCGGCTGCGCCCCGGCGCCCTGGACCGCGACCACTGGCACCTCTTCCCCGGCCCCGACGGCGCCTTCGCCGCCCTCTGCCCGCTTCCGGGCACCGAGGACTTCCAGCTCGTCGCGCGGACCGACGACCTCGACATCCCGGCCGTGGTGGCCGCCCGTACGCACTTGAGCGCCCAGGACGTCACGCAGGTCCACTGGGCCTCCGACTTCCGGCCGCGCGCGGCGATGGCCGACCGCTTCCGCGCCGGGCGGGTGCTGCTCGCGGGCGACGCGGCCCACGTGCACTCCCCGGCGGGCGGCCAGGGACTCAACACCAGCGTCCAGGACGCCTACAACCTCGGCTGGAAGCTCGGCCAGGTACTGCGCCACGGCGCGGACCCCGCGCTCCTCGACACCTACGAACAGGAACGGCAGCCCGTCGCCGCGCAGATGCTCGGCCTGACCACCCGGATCCACCGCGGCGAGGAGGAACGCGGCGAGGCCACCCGCCAGCTCGGCCTCGGCTACCCGGGCGGCCCGCTCTCCGTCGGCGCGGCGGGGGCGCTGCGCGCCGGTGACCGGGCCCCGGACGGCCCGCTGCCGGACGGCCGCAGGCTCTTCGGCCTCTTCCGGGGGCCGCACTTCACCCTGCTGGCGGTCGGCACCGATGCCGAACTGCCTCTGATTGACCGGGAGTTCGTCCGGGTCCACCGGATCGGAGCGTACGCGCCGTACGGCACGGGAGTCTTCCTGATCCGGCCCGACGGATACGTCGGCTGGGCGGGCGAGGACGCGACCGGCCTGCCCCGCTACCTCGCCCGCTTCGGCGCAGCCGCGGGCGGCGCCTGACGGGCGGAATGCGCGACGGCAGCGGGCCCGGGGGAAGCCCCCCCGGGCCCGCTGCCGCCCTATCGGTCAGGCCTGCGGCGGAACCCGGGACGGGCGGCCCGAGCCGCGCGTCAGGGAGTACCCGAAGAGACCCGCGAGGACCCCGAGCACCCCGCCCGCCGCGGTCCAGATCCAGCGGTCGGTCCACCAGCCGCCGGACCAGCCGTCCTCCGGCTCGCGCAGCGGCGAGGTCACGGTGGCCGGGACCAGGGGTGCGGAGAGCGACCCGTCCACGGCGGTGGCGCCGCCCGTCTCCCGTACGGCGGCCTCGACCGCGGTCCGGACCGGCAGACCGAGGTCCTCGTCCGGCAGGGAGGCGACCGTCAGCTGCACGTAATAGCTGCCCGGCAGCGGGTCGTTGGACCACGGCTCCGCCGCGGCGCGCACGGTCCGCAGGGTGCAGGACAGTTCGACCGAGGCGGTCTCCTTCGCCGCCGCCCGGGTCTGCGTGCCGTAGGTGCACGCCTGGCGGCGGCGCAGCCCGTCGTAGACGTCGAGCTGCCAGGTCGAGGCGCCGTGCCGGGCCGCGGACTCGGGCAGGGTGACCAGGGCCTTCACGGTCACCTGCTGCTGCGCGTCGACGGGGAGCACCCAGTACAGGTAGTCGCCGGTGGACCCGGCGGCCGTCGCCCGCTGGCCGGGCCGGAAGGCGGCGGCGGTACGGAAACTCGTGCCCGCCTCGGTCGGCGCGGACGCGCCGGAGGTCCCCTTGGCGGAGGGGCCGGAACCCGGCCCGGAGGTCTGTCCGGACGGCGACGGGGTGGCGGCCACCGCCGCCGAGGCCGTTCCCGCCACCGTGAGGGCAGCCGCGCCGGCCAGTAGGGCGGCGGTCAAGGTGCGTACGGGGGCCATCAGTTGGTCCTCCAGACGGAGATGCGCCAGCGGGAGATCCAGCCCCACACGAGACCGGCCAGCAGACCGGTGAGCACCAGCACGCCCAGCAGCCACCAGCCGCGCCCGAGCCCGAAGGCGGCGGCGTCGGACGCCTCGTCCGGACCGTCCACCAGGGCGATGGTCAGCTCGACGGGCATGCCCGGAGCGGTCTTCACGGACGCGGGCGCCGAGAAGGAGTTGCTCACCTGGAGGCAGACGGTCTCGGCCGCCCCTGCGGCGTCCTCGTCCTCGTCGTCGAGCGCGGCCTTCGGGTAGCGCAGGCCGGTCGAGAGGACGTCGGTCCGCCCGTCACCGGCCTCCGAGCCCCGCACGATCTCCCGTCCGTGGACGGTCGTCGCCCGCAGCAGGACCCCGTAGTCGTTGTTGACGGCGCGGTCGGCGCCGATGCTGACCGAAGCCCGCAGTTCCTGGCCGGGCCGGACGTCCACCCGGTACCAGCGGTGTTCGCCGAAGGACTCGCGGTCGCTGTACAGGCCGGCCCCCAGCCGCGGCGCGCCCTGGCACTGCTTCGCGCCCTCGGTCGCCACCGGGTTGACGACCGGATCGGCGGCGCGGTCCACCAATTGGCGCACGCGCCCGGACAGTTCGTCCTTGTGCTGGACGGCGGTGTACGTGCCGCCCGTGGCCTCGGCGATGCAGGTCAGCTGCGTACGCGTCTTGGCGTCGGGGACCAGGCCGAGGGTGTCGATGACCAGGTGGATGCCCTTCGCCGCGATGTCCCGGGCCACTTCGCACGGGTCGAGCGGGGCGCAGGTGTCCTCGCCGTCGGTGATGAGCACGATGCGCTTGGTGGCGGCGCCCCCGTCGAGGTCCTGCGCCGCGCCGAGGAGGGCGGGGCCGATCGGTGTCCAGCCGGTGGGTGCGAGGGTGGCCACGGCCGTCTTCGCCTCGGTCCGGTTCAACGGCCCGACGGGATACAGCTGTTTGGTGTCCTTGCAGCCGAGCGCCTTGTCCTCACCGGCGTAGGTGGCGCCCAGGGTCCGTATGCCGAGCCGTACTTCGTCGGGCACCGCGTCGATGACCTCGTTGAAGGCCTGCTTGGCCGCCGCCATCCGGGACTGGCCGTCGATGTCGGTGGCCCGCATGGAACCGCTGACGTCCAGGACGAGGTCGACCTTGGGGGGTTCCTTGGCCGTCGGTCCATCTGCGGCGACGGCGCTCGCCGGGAAGAGCCCGACCGCCAGGGCGGCGAGCAGGCCGCACGCCCCGGCCGCCAGCCGTTTTCTTGTGATCATCGCCGGATCGTATTGAGGATCGTCCGCCAAATCCAAAACGGGCAGCCGGGCACGTCGTTGCCGCGGCCCGCCGCGATGTTGGAGGTCGGCATCCGGAGGTCGTGGGGGAGGTCCGCATCCGTTGACGTGGGCCACCCCGGGGGACATGAGACCGGGATGACCGCCGATCGGTGGAGGCGAGCAGGTCCCCTGCTGCGTCACGGCAGCCATCCCGGCACGTCTCTCCTACCCGGCATATCCGCTTTCACCCGGTACCGGAACACCCTCGCGCGGGAGGGGCGACACCAGTTCCACCTCGAATCCGTCGCGGGACGCGAGATAGGCGGCGTGCTGGTGGGTTCCGCCCGCGTGGGGGTGGCGGTCGCCGAAGAGGAGGGTCCAGCCGTTCGTGAGGGCCTTCGCGGTGAGCGCGTCGACCCGGCCCGGGGTGTCGACATGGAAGGCGAGGTGGTTCAGCCCGGGCGCGCACCGGTCGTGGCGGGTGCCGGTCAGGGCGGGGGACTGCTCGAAGACCAGGTAGGTGGGCCCGAGCCGCCAGCTGCGCCCGCTGTCCCAACTCTGGTGGAGGACGTACCCGAGGTCTTCGAGGAGCCACTGCCAGTCGCCCACCGCCCGGGGGAGGTCGGGGACCCAGATCTCGACGTGGTGGAGGGTGCCGGATACCGGGGCGGTCGGCTGGTCGGTCACGGGCGGTGTGCTCCTCGGTGCGGGAGGGGGAGGTAGGGACGGTAGCGGGCGGGGCCGGGCGGGGCACCTACCAGGGCACGACACCGGCCTCCTCGAAGAACCCGCCGGTCGGGCCGCCGTCCGGCAGGGTCGCCAGCGTGATCGCGATCGCCGCGCCCTGTGCGGGGGTGCGTACGCCGCTGAAGCCGTTGAGGCCGGTCGCGACGTAGCCGGGGCAGCCCAGGTTGATCAGGATGTTCGTGCCGGCCAGTTCCCGGGCGTACTGGAGGGTGACGGCGTTCAGGAAGCTCTTGGAGGGCGCGTACGCCGCGGCGATCGGCCCCGTCGTCCGCTCGCCGCCGGCGCCGGACTGCCGGGTGAGGGAGCCGACGCTGCTGGACATGTTCACGATCCGGGGCGAGGGGGCGCGGCGCAGCAGCGGCAGCATGGCGTTGGTGACGCGGACGACGCCGATCACATTGGTCTCCACGGCCGTCCGGAGGGTGGCGGGGGCGACCCGCGTGGGCTCCTGCGGCATGCCGCCGGTGATGGCGGCGTTGTTCACGAGCACGTCGAGGCGGCCGGTCCGGGACTCGATCAGCCGGGCCGCCGCGGTCGCGCTCGCGTCGTCGGTCACGTCCAGCGGCACGCCGAACGCGTCGACGCCGACCGCGCGCAGCTTCTCCACCGCCTCCTCACGGCGCCGGTCGTCGCGGGCGCCCACTCCGACGCTCCAGCCGAGGGCTCCCAGCCCCGCGGCGATCTCGTAGCCGATGCCCTTGTTCGCGCCGGTGACCAGCGCTGTTGTCCGTTCGCTCATGACCCTCATGCTGCCCGGCGGCCGGGCGGGAGGTCCAAGACCGATCGGGTGGCCGGCGATACCCACCGGGTATCGGTGCGCGTGCATCGATCCGGGTACCGTGGCCGTATGGAGACCCGGGAACTGCGCTACTTCGTCGCGGTGGCGGAAGAGCTGCACTTCGGGCGCGCCGCGCAGCGGCTCGGGATGGCGCAACCGCCCCTCTCGCGGGCGGTCCAGCAGCTCGAACGGCGGCTCGGCGCGGCGCTGCTGCACCGCAACAGCCGGGGCGTCACCCTCACCGAGGCCGGTTCGGTGCTGCTGGCCGAGGGGCGGGCCGCGCTGGACGCGGTGGACGCCGCCGAGCGCCGGACCCGGCGCGCCGCCCTCGCCGCGACCGGCCCGCACGGCCTGGCCCTGGTCACGAAGGCCAGCGCGTCCCGGGAACTGCTGGCTGACCTGCTCGATGCCTACGCCGCCGAACCGGGCGCGGTCCCCGTCGAGGTCATCCTGTGCGGGCCCGCCGAGCAGGAACGGTTCCTGCGGGAGGGCCGGGCCGACGTGGCGCTGCTGCACCGGCCGTTCGACTCGACGGACGGGTTCCACACCGAAGAACTGGGCACGGAGGGCCAGGTCGCGGTCCTGCCGGCCGGACATCCGCTCACCGCCCGTGCCCACGTGACGCTGGCGGACATCACCGGCCTCCCCGGTCTGCCGGTGCCGCGCTGGCCCGGCCGCGACGGTGCCTATCCGCCGGGCCCGGGTCCGCGGGTACGGGACCACGCGCAGCTGCTGCAGCTCGTCGCCCTCGGCCGGGCCTGCGCGGTGTCACCGGAGTCGTGCAGGGCCCAACTGCCCGCGGACCTGGCCGCGGTACCGGTCCAGGACGCGCCGATGGTCACCACGGTGATCGCCTGGCCGCCGCACAGCCGGTCCCGGGCCGTCGCCGACCTCGTCCGCACCGCCACGCGGCTCGCCCGCACGCCGCAGGCGTCCTAGGGAAGATCCGGCGCGTACTGCACGTAGAGGGGGCTCGCCACCAGGTACCGTCCCGCTTCCGCTCCCTGTCGCTCTCCGCCGGAGACGTGCGCGGTCACGCGCGCCAGCCCGCGCGTCCACACCGCCAGTTCGGGATCCGACCGGCGGTCCATCGCCGCCAGGAGCGTGCGCGTTGCCTCGGCCATGCGCGAGGGAAGGCGCGGCTGCCGGGGGGCGTCCTGGGCGGAGGCGTCCAGTTCCGGGAGCAGTTCGCCCGCCGGGGTGAGGGGCACCATGTCCATGAAGGCGGGGGCGCTGCCGCCCGAGTCGCCGCCGACGGCGCTCCAGTCCTGCTCCGGCGGTGCCTGGATGCTCACCGGCTGGTGCCGGGGGCGCAGGTGCCGGGCGGAGCCGTGCAGCAGCAGCCGCGGGCCGCCCGTGGTGTCGTAACCCTCCACGGGGGACGCCGGGTCGGCGAAGAGGACGAGGCCGCTGTGGGCGCGCAGGACCACCTGGTTGAGCGGGGCCTCGAACAGGAACCACTGCCCGGCGCGCAGGCCGGGTTCCGTGAACCACGAGGCCTGCTGGTCCAGGTGCTTCAGCACACGGCGCATGTGCTTGTGCTGCGCGCGCGAGCCGTCGGGGACCGGCTCCAGGTCGATGCCCCTGAAGGGGGTGTTCAGCCGCAGGATCCACGACGGCAGGTGGGGGCGGACGTGATCGACGAACTGCCCCAGCTCGGCCTGGGACAGGTACAGGAGCTCGTCCACGGGTCCCCGGGAGGTCGGCAGCGCAGGTGCGGTCAGCCTAGGGGATGTCCGGTGGGTGCCCGTGGGGTCAGGCCCCCGGGAGGCGCACGCTGAGGCGGGTGGGCGCCGTCGCCAGGGGCTCCGGCAGGCGCGGACCGGGACCGCCGGGCGTGATCGAGCCGAGGACGCTCGCGTGCCGGGCGCCGGTGCAGGACGGCACGGTGCCGGGGAGGCCGTGGGCGGTGAGCCAGCCCAGTACGGCGAAGGCGTACGCCTCCTTCGCGCCCGACGGCAGCCCGAGCGCGTCGGAGGTCAGCAGGTCGACGCCGGCGCCTCGCCGGCCCGGGCCGCGCCCGCCCGTACCGCCGTGGCCGTCGCCGTCACCTCCGGCACCGCCCGCGCCGAGTTCTTCCCGTAGCCACTCCATCAGCACCGGATTGCGGGTCCCGCCGCCGGACGCGATCACTTCCGTCGCCCGGAACGGCCGGATCGCGTCGGCCACGGTCCGTGCCGTGAGCCGCGTCAGCGTGGCAATGATGTCCGCCGCGGGCAGCGGTCCCCACCCGGCCAGCGCCGCCCGCAGGTGCGGCAGGTGGAACAGCTCCTTGCCCGTGGTCTTCGGCGCGGGCAGCGCGTAGTACGGCTCGGCCAACAGCCGCCGCAGCAGCCCGGGGTGGACGGTGCCCGCCGCGGCCAGCGCGCCGCCCGCGTCCATGGCGCGGGCCCTGCCGCAGGGGTCGGGGCCGGCCAACTCCCTTACCGCCGCGTCGATCAGTGCGTTCGCGGGCCCCGTGTCGAAGGCCATCGGGCCACCCCCGCCCCCACCGGCCGCCACCACCGTCACGTTCGCGATCCCGCCGAGGTTGAGGGCCACCGGTACCCCCGGCCGCCCCCGCAGCCACAGCACGTCGAACGCGCTCACCAGGGGTGCGCCCTGCCCTCCGGCGGCCACGTCCCGCGTGCGGAAGCCCGAGACGACGGGGCGCCCGGTCGCCTCGGCGATCCACGCGGCCTCGCCGATCTGGAGCGTGCCGTGCACCCGGCCGTCCCCGGCCCAGTGGTAGACCGTCTGGCCGTGCGACGCGATGAGGTCGGCGCGACCGTCGCACAGTTCGAGGTCGGCGCGGACCGCCGCCGCGGCGAAGGCCTGCCCGATGCGGGTGTCGAGGCGGCACACGGTCGCCAGATCGGTCCGGGCGGGCGGCAGCGCCCCGGCCAGCGCCTCCCGCACCTCGTCGTCGTACGCGGTACTGATTACGCCGAGCGGTGTGAGCACCAGCGTGTCCCCGTCCACGGCGAGGTCGGCGGCGGCCGCGTCGATGGCGTCGTAGGACGTGCCGGACATCAGGCCGATCACGCGCAGGGCGCCGGCCTGCCGGCCGGTGACCGGTCGGCCGCTCACCGCAGCGCCCGGGTGTGGGCGTCGCCGCGCAGCGTCAGCAGGGCTACGGCGCTGACGGCGCAGGCGGCGGCCGCGTAGTACGCAGGGATGTCGGCGTCCCCGGTCCGCGCGACGGCGCGGGTGATGATCAGACCGGCGCAGCCCGAGAACACCGCGTTGGACAGGGCGTACGCCAGTCCGAGCCCCGTGTAGCGCACCGTGGTCGGGAACATCTCCGCCAGCATCGCGGGACCCGGCCCCGCCATCAGCCCGACGGCCGCCCCCGCGCCGCACAGCGCCGCCCACTTCGCGTACGACGGCGTGCCGGGATCCCGCACCAGGTGCAGCAGCGGCAGCGCGAGCACGGCGACCAGCAGCGCCCCGGCCAGCATCACCGGACGCCGCCCGACCCGGTCGCTCAGCCGCCCGGCGGGCAGGATCGAGGCCGCGAACCCGAGATTGGCCAAGACCGTCGCCACCAGGGCCTGCCGGAAGGTCGCGTGCAGGGTGCTCTGGAGGTACGAGGGCAGCACCACGAGGAAGGTGTATCCGGCCGCCGACCACCCCATCACCCGCCCGGCACCCAGCACCACGGCCCGCACCGTCTCCCCGACGGGGGCCCGCCGCACCGGCCCGGCCCCCGCGACGACGTCCCATCGGGCGGCCCCCGGCCCGCCGACGGCCGCGGTGAAGGCGGGCGTCTCGTCCAGGCGCAGCCGGAGCCGCAGCGCGACCAGCCCGAGCGGCAGCGTCAGCAGGAAGGGCACCCGCCAGCCCCACCCCGTCAGCTGCGCCGGGCTCAGCGCGGTCGCCAGGACCGCCGCCACGGCGGCGCCCGCGAGCAGGCCGAGCGCCACCGTGAACGACTGCCACGCCCCGTAACGCCCCCGGCGCCCCGGCGGCGCGCACTCCGTCATGACGGCCACCGCGCCGCCGAACTCCCCGCCCGCCGAAAGCCCCTGGACGACGCGCAACCCCGTCAACAGCCACGGGGCGGCCGCGCCGATGACGGCGTACGTCGGCAGCGCGCCGATCAGCGTCGTGGCGCCGGTCATCAGGCAGACGGCCAGGACGAGCGCCGGGCGGCGGCCGATCCGGTCGCCGAGCCGCCCGAACACCGCCGCCCCGACGGGCCGGAAGAAGAACGCGAGGGCGAAGGACGCGTAGGTCGCGACCAGGCCCTCCACCGCGCCGCCCGCCGCGGGGGTGAAGAAGTTCGCCGCGATGACGGTGGCGAAGTACCCGTAGACGCCGAACTCGTACCACTCGACGAGATTGCCGACCGCCCCCGCCACCAGCGCCCGGTGCGCACCGCCTGGCGGAGCGGCGACGGACGTCCGTACCGGAGCGGGGACGGGTGTGCTCATGCGGCAAGCGTGCGGAACCGGCATGCCGCTCCACAAGCCCCGTCCCTCGTCTGCCGTAGCGGGCGGCGCGGGGCCGGCCGGCACGGTGGCCGCCCCGCGGATGATCTCCGTTCCGGGCGCGCACCCGCGCGAGCACACATACGATGGGCGGGAACCGGCACCGGCGGTTCGCCGTGCCTTCGCGGTCCGGAGACGGTCCGGCCCCGTGCCGGGGCGGGCGGGAGACGTATGACAGAGGTCGCCGACGCAGCGCGGACCGTCATCCTGACCGTGGACGACGACCCGGGAGTGTCCCGCGCGGTCGCCCGCGACCTGCGGCGGCGCTACGGCGCCGGGTACCGGATCGTCCGCGCCGAATCCGGGGAGTCCGCCCTGGAGGCACTGCGCGAGCTGAAGCTGCGGGGCGACCTGGTGGCCGTGATCCTGGCCGACTACCGGATGCCCCGGATGAACGGCATCGAGTTCCTCGAACAGGCGCTGAACGTGTACCCCGGCGCCCGGCGCGTGCTGCTGACGGCGTACGCCGACACCAACGCGGCCATCGACGCGATCAACGTCGTCGACCTCGACCACTACCTGCTCAAGCCCTGGGACCCGCCGGAGGAGAAGCTCTACCCGGTGCTGGACGACCTGCTCGCGGCGTGGCGCTGCAGCGACTACCGGCCGGTGCCCGCCACCAAGGTCGTCGGGCACCGCTGGTCGGCGCGCTCCTCGCAGGTGCGGGAGTTCCTGGCCCGCAACCAGGTGCCCTACCGCTGGTACTCCTCCGACGAGCCCGAGGGGCGGCGCCTGCTGGAGGCGGCCGGCGTCGACGGGGAGCGACTGCCCGTGGTGATCACGCCGGAGGGCGCCGTCCTCGTCGAGCCGGAGCCGGCCGACCTGGCCGCCCACGTCGGCCTCGCGACGACCCCCGCCGCCGACTTCTACGACCTCGTCGTCATCGGCGGCGGCCCGGCAGGGCTGGGCGCGGCCGTGTACGGGGCCTCCGAGGGGCTGCGCACCGTACTGGTCGAACGGTCGGCGACGGGCGGACAGGCCGGGCAGAGCTCCCGCATCGAGAACTACCTCGGCTTCCCGGACGGCGTGTCGGGCGCGCAGCTCACCGACCGCGCCCGCCGCCAGGCCGGCCGGTTCGGGGCGGAGCTGCTCACCGCCCGCGAGGTCACCGGGCTGGAGGTCAACGGCGCGTCGCGCGTCGTCCGCTTCTCCGACGGGTCGGCGATCGCCGCGCACAGCGTCATCCTGGCGACCGGGGTGTCCTACCGCCGGCTCCAGGTCCCCGGCTGCGACGACCTGACCGGGTGCGGGGTGTTCTACGGCTCCTCGCTCACCGAGGCCGCCGCCTGCCTGGACCAGGACGTGTACGTCGTGGGCGGCGCCAACTCCGCCGGGCAGGCGGCGATGTACCTGGCGCGCGGGGCGAAGTCGGTGACGCTGCTGGTGCGCGGCGCGTCCTTGAACGCCTCGATGTCGCACTACCTCGTCCAGCAGATCGAGGAGGCGCCGAACATCACGGTGCGCCCCCGGACCGTCGTCGACGCGGCGCACGGCGAGGGACACCTGGAGCAGCTGACCCTGCGGGACGTGGAGAGCGGCGCGACCGAACGCATCGACGCGCAATGGGTGTTCGTCTTCATCGGCGCGGCCCCGCTGACCGACTGGCTGGACGGGACGGTGCTGCGCGACGCGCACGGCTTCATCCTGGCGGGGCCGGACCTCACCGAGGACGGGCGACCCCCGGCGCAGTGGGAACTCGACCGGCCTCCCTACCACTTGGAGACCAACGTGCCCGGCGTGTTCGTGGCAGGCGACGCCCGCGCCCAGTCCGCGAAGCGCGTCGCGTCCGCCGTCGGAGAGGGAGCCATGGCCGTGATGCTCGTCCACCGGTACCTGGAGCAGTCGTGACCGGGGCCGGGCAGGTCATGCCCTGCGACCCGCAGGCGATCGCCTCACTGTTCCTGTTCGAGAAGCTCACCCCGGAACAGCTCGGGCGGCTGTGCGCCGAGGGGCGCGTGGAACGCTTCGAGGCCGGGCCCGTGTACACCGAGGGCGCTCCGGCGACCTGCTTCTACGTGATGCTCGAAGGCACCGTCGTGCTGTCCCGCCGGGTCGGCGGCGACGACGTCGAGGTGGGCCGCACCTCCCAGCGCGGGGTGTACTCCGGGGCCATGCAGGCCTACCTGGGCGACCGGGTGCCGCAGACGTACAACAACTCGATGCGCGTGACCGAGCGGACCAGCTTCTTCGTCCTGCCCGCACAGTCGTTCGCGGACGTCATGCGGGAGTGGTTCCCCATGGCCGCGCACCTCCTGGAGGGGCTGTTCTTCGGCTCCCGGAGCACCCAGCAGGCCATCGGGCAGCGCGAACGGCTGCTCGCCCTCGGGTCGTTGTCCGCCGGGCTCACGCACGAACTGAACAACCCGGCCGCGGCGGCCGTCCGGGCCACCGCCGCACTGCGCGAACGGGTGGGCAAGATGCGGCACAAGCTGGCCGTCATCGCCCGGGGCCCCTACTCCCGCGAGACGCTCGCCGAACTCATCGACATCCAGGAACGCACCGCCGAACGGGTCGCGAAGGCAACGGCGTTGAGCCCCCTGGAAGCCTCGGACCGGGAGGACGAGCTCGCCGACTGGATGGAGGAGCACGGCATCCAGGAGGGCTGGCGGATCGCGCCGACCTTCGTCCAGGCCGGCCTGGACACCGACTGGCTGGAGCAGGTCGCGGCGACGGTGGCCGAGGACATCCTGCCGGGCGCCATCGGGTGGCTGAACTACACGGTGGAGACCGAACTGCTGATGGACGAGATCGACGACTCCACCACCCGCATCTCGCACCTCGTGGACGCCGCGAAGCAGTACTCGCAGCTCGACCGCGCCGCCTACCGGGTCGTCGACGTCCACGAACTCCTCGACAGCACCCTGCTGATGCTCTCCGGCAAGATCGGCCGCCGGGTGCGCGTGGTCAAGGACTACGACCGCTCCGTACCGGACGTGCCCGCCTACCCGGCGGAACTCAACCAGGTGTGGACCAACCTCATCGACAACGCCGTCTTCGCCATCGGCAGCACCGGCGGTGACGGCACCCTGACGGTCCGCACGGCACGGGAGGGCGACCGCCTCCTGGTGGAGTTCCGCGACACCGGCCCCGGCATCCCGGCGGACGTCCGCAGCCGCATCTTCGATCCGTTCTTCACCACCAAGCCCGTGGGCGAGGGCACCGGCCTCGGCCTGGACATCTCCTGGCGGATCGTGGTCGGCAAGCACCACGGCAGCCTCCAGGTCGAGTCCGTGCCGGGCGACACCCGTTTCCAGGTGCTGCTGCCGCTGACCGCCCCGGAACCCGACCCCGAGCCCACCGAGGAGCCCGCATGACCGTCCCCCACGACCCCGACACCAGCCACGCCCACGAGGGCGACCGGGCAGCCGACCCCGGCATCGACCCCGGCGCCCCGCCCTCCGGCCCCGGCTGCGTCGAGTGCGACGCAGGGGGCGGCTGGTGGTTCCACCTGCGGCGCTGCGCCCGGTGCGGCCACGTGGGCTGCTGCGACTCCTCTCCCGGCCAGCACGCCACCGCCCACTGGAAGTCCACCGGCCACCCCCTGGTGCAGAGCTTCGAACCCGGCGAGGAATGGTTCTGGGACTACGGCGTCGACGAGATGTACGAGTCCGGGCCGGGCCTCGCGCCGCCGGCCGCCCACCCGGCGGACCAGCCCGCCCCGGGCCCGGCCGACCGCCTCCCGGCGGACTGGGCGAGCCAGCTGCACCGCTGACCGGCCCGCCCGGCCTGCCCGCCGCTCACCGCCGGCCGCGCACCACCAGATCGCCCTCCGGTGTGCGCCGGGCGAGGAACCCGGTGCGGAAGTACCCGTCGGCCGTGAACGCGCGGGCGTCCCGGTCCGGCGCCCGGTAGGAGCCGCGCACGGTGTACGGGCCGCGCGCGAGGAGTTCGCCGTACGCCCCGTCGCCCACGTCCGCGCCGTTCGCGTCGACGAGGCGGATCTCGTCGTCGGGCGAGAGCGGACGGCCCTGCGCGGTGCGGACGGTCCCGTCCGGATCACCGCGCCGGGTGACGAGGAGCGGTCCCTCCGCCAGCCCCAGGACCTGCTGGAGCCGGCCGCCCCACGCGGCGCCGAGCCGGTCGGCGACGTCCGGGGGCACGGGCGCGGAACCGACGAGCTGGAGGAGGCGCAGACCGCTCAACGCGGCCCGGGCGGCGGGGAGCACGTCGATCCAGCGCGGGGCGTCGGCGCTCGGCACCGACGCGACGGTGACCCGTTCGCGGGCGATGAGTTCCGCCGCCGCGGCGGGTTCCGGGTCCTCCGCCAGGACGACGGCGGCGCCGGCGCCGAGGGCGCCGAGGATGCCGGGGGAGCCGAAGGCGAGGTCCGCTCCGGCGGGCAGCGCGCAGAGAAGGATGTCGTCCTCGGTGAGCGACACCAGTTCGGCGGCGGCCCGCGCCTGGTAGGCGTAGTCGTCGTGCGTACGGGGAACGAGCGCGGGCGCTTCGGCGCCGTCGGCGGCGGCGTTGGACGGCAGCAGGAACGCCACCTGGTCGGCGGCGCGCGCGAGCGCCGGGTCGGGCGGGGAGTCGAGGGAGTCCAGCGGGAAGTAGTGGCAGCCCGCCGGATCGGTGCGGAAGCCGCCGAACGGGGACGTGGCGCCCGGCGCTTCGAGGGGGAAGACCCGCCGCAGGAAGGGACCCTCGGCCGCGATGTCCGCCGCCATCGCCACATGGTCGAAGCCCCGGTACGTCGCGGGGGCGACGTAGCCGACGGCCTGGGTCACCCGCACGAGGTGGGACACCTGGGGCGCGCGGTACGAGACCGGGCAGAAAACGGGGACCGCGCCGGCGCGCATCAAGGCGAAGACGGTGACGGTGAACTCGGGGACGTTCGGCAGCTGGACGACGACCCGCTGTCCCGGCCGCAGGCCGCGCAGCCGGAAGCCGGCGGCCATGCGGCCGGCCCGCCGGTTCAGGGCCGCGTAGGTGATGCGGGTGTCCCCGTGCACGAGCGCGGTCCGCGGCCCGTACCGGTCGGCCCAGCCGCGCAGCAGGTTGTCCAGGGAAGTGCCCCGCCAGTGCCCGGCCGCCCAGTAGCGGTCGACGAACTCCTTCGGCCAGGGCGTATGGCCATCCGGCATGGCTGTCATCGGCTTCCTCCCGTACCGCCGGGCCGGGCCCTCGCGGCTCGGGGGAGCGGCCGGCCTTCGTGATCTTGGCCATCCAAGCGCCGCGGCGGCTCGCTCCGCAATGTGCTGTCCCGACCATGGGCGCCGCCCCCTCTCGGCGGAACGACCAACCCTTGACCATTTATGGAGACGCCTCTAAATTTAGATCAATCTCTAAAAAGCGGAGGTGGGCGCGGATGCGGGCCGACGACCAGGGGCTGCGCGAGCGGAACAAGGCGCGGCGGCGTCTGCGAATCCTGGAGGCCACGCGCGAACTCCTGCGCGAGGGGCCGGAATCGGTGATCGGCATCGAGCGGATCGCCGAGCGGGCGGAGGTCGCACCGGCCACCGTGTACAACCTGATCGGACCGCGCGAGAAGATCTGGGCGGCGCTCGCCGCCGCCTTCACGGACGAACTGGAGCGCCGCCTCGACGGGCCGGCCGAGCCCGACCCGCGCCAGGTCGTGAGCACCACCGTCCGGCTGTTCGTGGACGACCCCGTGGTGTCGCGCCGCATGGTGCGCGGCTGGGAGGACAGCGGCCTCGTCTTCGACCGCGGTCCGCTCACCCGGCTGCGCCGGGCCATGGCCGGGGCGCGCACCGGCGGGCTCCTGCGCGCCGACGCCGACACCGACGCGCTGGCCGCCGTGGTCGCCGGTGCGTGCGCGGGCGCGCTGCACCAGTGGGTCGCCGGCCTGATCGAAGACGACCGGTTCCTCGCACGGGCGCTCCTCGCGCTGGACGTCGCCCTCGCCGCGGCGGCCGCGGATCCCCACCGCGAGCGGTTGTACGCACCGCTGCGCGAGCGGGGTACGCAATGACGGCCGCGGTCGGCGGCCCCCCGGGGCGCCCTCGGAGCGTCGCGGCGCAGGGAGACGTCCGGCTCGCGGCGGACGTGTGGGGCGAGGACTCCGCGCCGCCGCTCGTCCTACTGCACGGCGGCGGCCAGACGCGGCACGCCTGGCACCGGGCCGGGCCGCGCCTCGCCGCGCTCGGGTGGCGGGTCATCGCCCCCGACCTGCGGGGACACGGTGCCAGCGCGTGGTCGCCCGACGGCCGCTACGACCTCGACCTCTTCGCCGCGGACCTCCGGGCGCTCGTCGCGGAACTCGGCGGCCGCCCGGTGCTCATCGGCGCCTCCCTCGGCGGCCTCAGCGCGCTGCTCGCCGCGGGCGAAGCACCCGGCGCGGCGGTCCGCGCCCTGGTGCTCGTCGACGTCGCCCACCGCCCCGATCCCCGCGGGTTCCACCGGATCGTCGGCTTCATGCGTCGCCACCCGGACGGGTTCGCCAACCCCGCGGAAGCCGCGGCGGCCGTCGCCGCCCACCTGCCGCACCGGCCGCGCCGCCCGGACGACACCGACGGCATACGGAACAACCTGCGCCGCCGGGGCGACCGGTGGGTCTGGCACTGGGACCCCGGCATGCTGGACAGTTTCGAGGGGCGCATGGACCCGCCCGGCATGGCGGAACGCCTCCTCGCCGCCGCGCGCCGTGCCGACGTGCCGATCCTGCTCGTCCGGGGCGGCGACAGCGACGTGGTGGCCGAAGAGACCGCCGACCGGTTCTGCGACGCCGTTCCTCGCGCACGGCGCGTCGAGGTCCCCGGCGCGGGGCACATGGTGGTCGGGGACCGCAACGAACACTTCATCGAGGCGGTCCTTCCGTTCCTCGACGGTCTCGCCGGACCGGGCCGGTGACCGGCCGGGGGAGGAGAACGGGTGGTGGAGCCGGCGCGGGCGCTGTGGTGAACTGGCGGCAGCGCCCCGGGCGGAGCGGGCAGCGGGGGATCACGACCCGGCCGTCGGGCGCGGGAACGTTCGTGGAGAGCGATCTCGTTGGACACTCCGCACGACGCGAGCGATGAGAGATCAGGAGGACCGATGAGCACGGCCGACGAGGGACGGCAGTGGCCGGACGAGGTCAGCGTCGACAACGCCAGGGCGACGCTGCTCCAGCTCCTCGCCCGGGCCGGAGTCCCCTCCGACGACGCGCGGCAGCTCACCGGGCTCCTGGAGGCCGGATCGCTGGCCCTCGCGTACGGGGAACTGACCGGCAGCGGCCGCAGCGTGCCCGGGGACAAGGGCGAGGCGTACGAGGCGGGCTGGCTCGACGGCGCCGGAGACCTCCTCGAGGAACTCGCCGCCCTGACGGAGCGCACCCTGCGCGGCGTCCTGGGGGCCCAGGGCGAGCCGGGGCCGCCCGGGGAGCGCTCGCGGGCCCGGCGCATGGAGGTGGAGCGGGCGCGGGTGGCGCTGACCCCCCTCTACCTGTCGTTCGCGGAGGTCTCGGAGCTGGATCCGGAGGTGACCGACGAGGTGCTCGCGGCCGTCCTCACCACGATGACGCCCCGGCAGCGCGCCGGATACCCCGGCCGCCTGACGGCCTTCGCCACGGCCCACCGGGCGCGGCTGGAACGGCTGTTCGCGGCGTTCGGGCCGGGCAGCACCATCACCGTGCACGGCCGCTATTCGCTCGTCCACTCGGTCACGAGCATCGCCGTGCTGGAGCGGCTCGTCGTCGCGCCGCGGCCGCTGCGGGAGGAATGGGACGCCGCCGAGCTGCCGCCCGCCTGGCTGGACGGCCTGACCACCGCCTGGAACGCCCCGGCCTGACCCCTCCTCCGGTCGATGCGGGTCAGCGCGTCGCGTGCGGGTGGCTCGTACGGCGGGAATACCTTTCATACGCGCGCCGTCGCGTCCTGGTGCCTTGGATGGAAGGGATCACCCATGTCGACATCTGGAGAGCGGCTGTCCGGGCCGCCGGCCGTCGCCGACCCGCCCGCAACGCCGCCCGGGCCGGCGACCACGGAGTGGGCGGTGGGGATGCTGATGGCCGCGACGCCCTGCTCGGCACGGGACGGGCGGCGGATCCTGGCAGCCGCGGCCGACCTCGTCCACGTCACCCCGGAGGCGCTGGCGGTGGCGATGGTGGAGGGGACCCGCGGGACGCCCCTGCCCCGGCACCTCGAACGGGCCCTGCGCCGCGCGGTGGAGGCCGCCCGCACGCCCGCGGCGCCCGAGACGGGGTGGGTGATCCGGCTCGCGCCCGCCAGAACCCGCGCCGAGGAGGTGCTGACGCGGCTGCGGGGCTGCCAGAGCCGTCTCGCGGCCTCGCCCCACGACCCGGGGGCCCTGCGGGCCATGGACGACGCCGCCTACACCCTGTGCGTGCTCATGGGCCGCCGCAGCGTCCACGAGGCCGTCCTGGCGGCCGAGGAGCACCTGGCCAGAACGGCCGCCGCGGAACCGGGCCGCACGGCCGCCCCCGCCGAGCGCGTCGTGGAGGACGGACCGGACGTCCACGACGGCGGGAGCGCGGCGTGCAGGTACTGAGCAGCCGCGTCCTGCTGCGTCCCACGGACCCCGAGCGGTCCCGCGCCTTCTACGGCGGCACCCTCGGCCTCGCCGTGTACCGCGAGTTCGGCACCGGTCCCGAACGCGGCACGGTCTACTTCCTCGGCGGCGGCTTCCTGGAAGTCTCGGGCCGCGCCGAGGAGCCGTCCGCCGGACTCCGGCTGTGGTTCCAGGTCGCGGACGCGCAGGCGGCGTACGAGGACCTGCGCGAGCGGGGTGCCGAGATCCTGAGGCCCCCCGTGCGCGAGCCCTGGGGGCTCGTCGAGATGTGGATCGCCGACCCCGACGGCGTGCGGATCGCCGTGGTCGAGGTGCCGGCGGACCATCCCCTGCGCCTGCGCACCTGACCCGCCCCCGGCCCCGTGCGAAGGTTTCGGCCATCGTCGCGCGGGCCGGGCAGGGGAGGCGCGGCCGCGAGCGGCCCGGTCCCGGGCGGGACGCGGACCCGCGACCCGGGCACATGGGGGCCCCGGGGGTCGAAGTCGGGCCAAGTGTTCAGAACGCCCGAAGAGCGTACGAAGCGCCGTGTTAACGTCACAGAGAGCCACCGGGCATGCACGCTCCGGCTCAACTCGCGCCTGTGGTGGCTCACTTCATCCGTTCCATGATCGTGGTGCCCCGGAAGCCGTGACGCTTCCGGTTCCTGACGCATGTCACGCCGTGCTCCGGCACGCCCGAACGGCAGGAAAGGGAACAGACCATGAACGCATCCCCCGACGAACCGGCCCGCACGCTCACCCCGGACCAGCTGGCGCAGGTCGCACACCGGGGCATCTGGGCGTCGAGCACGACGGTCGACCAGGACGCGGCCCAGGTGGGCCAGGCGCTGGTGGCCACCTTGCGGGGCGACGCCGCGCAAGGCGTACTCCCTCCGGATCTGCAGCAGTTGGCCGCCGAGGTGCGCCGCGTGGCCGACATCGGCTTCCCGCGGATCGAGGCCGAGGGCGGGATCCGGCTCTCCGCGCACACCATCCGGCTCACCACCGGGGAGCGGCGGCCCCTGGTCATCGTGCCCTCCGGCTGGACCCCCTTCGGCTGGGTGCTGTTCGAGTACGCGCACCTCCAACTGGCCCTGCGCGGCTACCACGTGCTCGCCTACACCCCGCGCGGCATGGGACTCACCACGCAGACCCTCAGTGGCGGGTACGTCGACAGCTTCTGGACCTCCGGCGGCACCATCGACGTGGCGGGCCCGCTGGACTGGTCCGACGGTACGACGGTCATGGACTACGCGGAGGAGTACTTCCGGCCCACGTCGATCGGATTCCTCGGCGAGTCCTACGGATCGGGGATCAGCCAGTTGGTCGCGGCGCACGACCCCCGGAACCGGGTCAAGGCGGTCGCCGCCCTGAGCACGTGGGGGAACCTGGCCACCAGCCTGCTGCACCACGACACCCGCCATCTCCAGGCCGTCACCTCCCTGGTCAACTTCACCGGCGGCCCCGTGGAGCGGAAGTTCGACGAGAGGACCCGGCAGATCCTGCGGGACTTTGACGAGGGCACCAACCTTCCCGCCGTACAGGCCTGGGGGGAGGAGCGCGCGCCGGAGACCTACCTCGACCGGACCAACGAGCGCGGCGTCCGCACCTTCTTCTCCAACACCTGGCACGAGACGCTCTTCCCGGTCAACCAACTGCTGGACACCTTCAACGAACTCCGCGTCCCCAAGCGGCTGAACCTGTGGATCGGGGACCACGCGGCCCCCGAGGGCGCCGGGCTGACCCTGCCGCTCAGCGGACCCAACACACCGGTGGCCGAAGCCTTCGCCTGGCTGGACCACCACCTGCTCGGTGTCCGCAACGAGGTGCCGACCTGGTCCCCGGTCAGCCAGCAGGTGATGTTCGGCTACCGCACCGAGACGGACCCCGGCACCGGGCAGCAGGTCATCACGCACCCGGCCCCGCGGGAGGCCGCGCAGAGCTGGGGCGAGGTGACGCACCAGGTCGAGCGGTGGTACCTGGCGGACTCCGCCGACGGGGGCCAGGACGGCGCCCTGACGGCGGAGCCCCTGCCCGGCGCCCCGCGGGAGTTCTTCGCCGGACACCTGACCGAGGCCACCGCGGTCGACGCCGTCATGACCACCGGCCAGGCCGAGTGGAACGGCAACCCGAAGACCTACGAGACCGAGAAGTTCAACCGGCAGCACCTGCTGCTCTGGACCACCGCAGCACTGGCCGGCACCTCCGGCGAGGCGCCGGACGCGCGAACCGCCCGCCGGGTCCGGGGAGTTCCCCGCGTCCAGCTGACCGTGCGGTCCACGGCCGCGTCCGCGACCCTGGTGGCCTACCTCTTCGACGTCGATCCGCAGGAGCACACGGCCCGGATCATCACGCACGAGCCCTACACCCTGACGGACCTCGTCCCGGGCGAGGACACGACCGTGGACTGGGCCCTCCAGGCCGCCGCCTACGACCTGCCCGCCGACCACTGCCTGGCCCTGGTCGTCAACAGCAGGGACCAGCTCTACTCGCACGCCGGCACGGAAGGCAGCACCACCACGATCACCTCGTCCGCCACCGACCCGTCCTACCTGGACCTGCCCCTGGGCTGAGCCCCGTGCCGTTCACGCAAGGGGGTGGTGAGAGGACGCCATCGTGATCCGACCGGGGGTCTAGGGCGTGTTTTAAAAGTCCCGCCTGGCCTGCGGCGTCTGGCACCGCACCTCGCCGCGTTGTCGGGGCGCCCGAGTACTCCAGTACACGGGCGCCCCTCCGCCTTGCGATGCACGGCACCAGACGCCGCAGGCGCGCCCTCCGGGCGCCCGGCGCTACTTTTAAAACACGCCCTAGAGTCACCCCCGTGAACATACCCGTGGCGGTCCGCTGGGCCCTGCTCGCATTCGCCGGCCTGAACCTCTTCTTCGCGCTGAGGGCGCTGCTCCGCATGCGCCGGTCCGGTCCGGGTCACCGGACCGGACCGGGTCTCGACGCCCTCGACCATGCGCTCGGCGCGGCGCTGATCGGCACCCTCGCCGCGGGCGGCGGCCATCCGGCCGTCGTCTTCGGCGTTCTGACCCTGCTCCTTCCGGTGGTGCTCTGGAAGCTCGTCCGCGAAACCCGGGCCCGCCGCGAGGCGGGGCCCGGGACCGCGGCCGACGCCGGTTAGGCCGGCCGCTCAGCGCGGTGCGGGTACGAGCCGGAAGCCGGCGCCGTCGCGCCGCACCAGGCCCGCGGTCGGCGGCGGGAAGTGGCTTCCGAGCAACAGGGTCCCGGTACCGGCGAGTTCGGTCAGGAGCCGGGTCCGGGTGCGCACGGCCGCTTCCGGGTCGGTGTCGACGCAGCTGCACAGGCCGGGGACGGCCAGCTGCACCGGGTGGTGCACGCAGTCACCGGTGATGACCGCGGAGCGTCCGCCGCTGTCCAGGGCCACCGCGAGCTGCCCCGGCGTGTGGCCGGGCGTGGGCAGCAGGGTGAGGCCGGGCAGGAACGGCGTGCCGCCCTCCTTGACGTCCACCAGGTCCAGCAGACCGGCGGCGCGGACCGGTTCGACGGAATCGTCCAGCATCTGGCGCCGGCTCTCCTCCATGTCCACCACCCCCGACCAGTAGGCGTCCTCGGCGGCCGCGCTGACGTAGCGGGCGCGGGGGAAGGTCGGCTGCCAGGAACCGTCCGTGCCCCGGCGGGTGTTCCACCCCACGTGGTCCGCGTGGAGGTGGGTGAGGATCACGTAGTCGACACTCTCCGGCGCGAATCCGGCGGCGGCCAGCCGTTCCGGGTAGGCGGTGTCGAGGTCGTTCCAGGCCGGGTTGGCGCGGGTCTTGCCGTTGCCGATGCCGGTGTCCACGAGGACGCGCAGCCCGTCGATCTCCAGGGCGAAGGTGTGCACGGTCAGGTGGAGTTGCTCGTCCGGACCCGCGAAGGAGGGCTTGAGCCAGTCGAATTCCGCCACCACCTCGGGAGTCGCCCCGGGCAACAACCAGGGGCCGGTGGCGGCGGGGAGTTCGATCTCGTCGACGCGGTGGACGACGATGTCGCCGATCTGCCAGTGGGACACGGGAGTTCTCCTGCGGACGGCTGGGGGAGGGGGCTTGCTGCACCCCTGGGCGAGGGTAGTGCGGGAGGGGGGCGGCCGCCGGAACGGCCTACTTCCTCCCGCTCGCTGCGGCCGGATCCGCGGCGACCGCGGGGAGGACCAGCGCGGACGGGTGGTGGAGCGAGACCACGGACGGTACGAGCCGCACGGCCGTCGCCAGGGGCTCGCCCGTGCCGGTGTTCCGGGCGGCGCGCGGGTGCGCGCCACCGCTGATCTGCAGACGGATCCGGTGTCCGGCGGGGAAGTGGTGGGCGGTGGAACTCATGGCGACCGTGACCGCGGGCGCCTCGGCCGGGCCCGGCGCCGCCTCAGCGGCTTCGGCGGGCCGCAGCCGTCGTATCCCGTCGCAGACGTTCGTCGAGCGGCCCCCGGGGTCGACGTCGCACAGCCGGGCGAAGACGTCGGCGTACCCGCCGTCCACGCCGACGCGTAGCTCCGCGCGCACCGGCCCGAGGATGCGGACCGGCTCGTCGAGCGGGGCGGAGGTGAAGGTCAGTACGTCGTCCCGCGCTTCCAGGGCCGTGTTGTCCCGGCGGCCGGCCCCGGGGGAGAGCAGGGGACCGCCCACCGAGGGCGTCGGATCGGCGGGGTCGTAGCGGAAGGACACCGGCGGCGCGGTGGTGTTCTCGGTCGGCCGGGGGGCGAGGCCGGCGCCGCCGTCGAGGTACCAGCGCCGCTCCCGCCCTGCCGGGGGCCAGTCGGGCAGGTCCAGCCAGGTGTCGTGGCCGCCGAGGTGGACCCGCGCCCCGGTGGCCCGCAGCCCCGACGGATCGTCGCAGAGGTGGGCCCGCAGCCAGGCGAGGCTTTCGGCGAAGACCTCGGGCCAGCCCCGCTGGAGAGCGGAGGTGTGGGTCCACGGGCCGACGAGCAGCGCGGTGTCGCAGCCGGCGCGCCGCAGGCGGTCGTACTGCTGGAGGGTCTGGTCGAGGAGCACGTCGTGCCAGCCGGTGACCAGGCTCGTGGGCACCGCGAGGCGGTCGGCCACCGCTCCCATGTCCGCGCCGTGCCAGTGGGCGTCCGCCGCGTCGGGGTGGGCCATCGCCTCGTCCATGAGCGGCGCGTGGCCGCCCAGGCCGGGTGCGTACGCATCACCCAGGGGGAGGGTGCGCACGATCTTCTTCAGGTGGCGCTGCAGCCGCAGGGTGGCCCGGGCGAAGCGGCGGACTCCCCGGTGCTGGTTGGCCATGCCCATGGTGATGAGCAGGGTGTTCTCCAGGGAGAACGCCCCACCGGGGTGGAAGAAGGCGTGCGGATCGTGCAGGCCGACCTGGACCACCATCGCGCGCAGCTCCGGCGGCGGGTCGAGTGCGAGCGCCCACTGGACGTAGCCGAGGTAGCTGGGGCCGATCGTCCCCAGCACGCCGGTGAACCAGGACTGCCGACGCAGCCAGGCGACGGTGGCCAGGCCGTCCGCGGCCTCGTTGCGCCACAGGTGGAACTCACCGCCGGACCCGCCGGTCCCGCGGCAGCTCTGCAGGACCACGTGGAACCCCTGCTCGGCCAGGAGCACGCCGTACATCGGCGCCCAGGGGAAGCCGCGCCCGTACGGGGAGCGCAGCAGGAGCGTGGGGAAGTCGCCGTCGGTCAGAGGGGAGTAATGGTCCGTCAGCAGCGCGCTGCCGTCCGCGGCGGGCACCGCGAGGCCGGTTGCGCAGGCGATGTCGTGGCGCTTCGGCGGCAGGCCGCGCAGGGACCGCCGCATGAGGCGGACGGAGAGGGGCGGTTTCCGCGCGGCGGACCGGGGCGCGGTGGGCGGGGGTGTCGTGGGCGCGGGCGTCGTCACAGTGCCTCGATTCATGGAGCGGGCAGGTCCGTCAGCGTTCTCGCACTTCTCGTACGGTGTACGAGAATAGCGGATGGTTGGATGGGCGCCGGGAGAGAGGAGGCCACCGTGGCCCGTACAGGAGCATCCGGGGCGTCCGGTGCCTCCGGCAGGTCCGCCGCACCCGGCGGAAAGGCCGGTGGCCGCAAGGCCGGAGTGGATCCGGAGCTGCTCTGGTTGGCACCCGAGCGCCCGAGGCTCGGCCGGCCGCCCACGCACAGCCGCGCCGCGATCACCGAGGAGGCGGTGGCCCTCGCGGACGCCGAGGGGATGGCCGCCGTCACGATGCGCGCCATCGCGACCCGCATCGGCGCCGGAACCATGTCCCTCTACAGCTACGTTCCCAACAAGGAGACGCTGCTGGAGCTGATGGTGGACCGCGTCAGCGGCGACCACCGGATCCCGCCCGCGCCCTCGGGCGACTGGCGCGCCGACCTGCGCCGGCTCGCCCACGAGCAACGTGCCATCATGCGCAGCCACCCCTGGCTGCCCGCGGCGCTCAACACCCGGCAGACCCTCGGGCCCCGGACGCTCAGGGTCGTGGAGTACGCGCTCGCCGTCCTCGAATCCGCCGGACTGGAGGCCGCGGCGCGGCTGGAGACGTTCAGCCTGCTCACGGGTTTCGTGGCGAGCCACGTCGCGTACGAACTCGCTCAGGAAGAGGCGACCGGGACCGCCGACCGTCCGGCCGGTGCACCGGACGACGCACAGGCCCGCTACCTCCAGGGCGTGGTCGCCGCCGGCACCTACCCCCGCCTCGCCGAGGCCCTGGCGGCGACCGCCGGCCGTCCCGCGGCCGCCCCCGAGGACGTGTTCGACCGCCTTCTCGACCGCATGATCACCGGTCTCACGGCACGGGCCTGACCGCCGGGACGGGCCCCCGCGGCCGATGCCACAGCACTAGGGGGTGAGCCACGGGTGCCCAGGATGGACCCGGTCGAGGAGCGCGGCGAGCGTCTGCCGTGCGCTGTCGTCCATCAGCGGCAGGGCGGCGGCGAAGTCCTGCTGGTCCTTCGGGCGCACCGCCTTGGCTTTGAACAGCAGCGCCAGTTCCGGCGCGAGGTAGGGAATGCCGTCCGGTGTGCGGCGGATGACGCTCGTGTAGGGCAGGCGGACCGACGGGTCCCGCCGACAGATCCACGTCGGACCGTCGTGCGGCTCGCGGAACACGTCCACCAGGAAGTCCCCGGTGGACGGGTCGCGCAACCAGGTCTGGTGGGCCCGCCCCGCGGCCTCGGGGGTCAGCTCCCAGATGCGGCCGGATCCCACGACGTCGAAGGCGAGACCGGGGAGCGCGGCCTGGATCTCGGAAAACCGTGCGGCCGGTACCGCGATTTCGAGGTCGCTGTGCGTGCGCGTCGGCTCGCCGACGAACAGATCGATGGCCCAGCCCCCGGCCACGTACCAAGGCACCCGGACGCCTGCCAGCCGGGCGGCGACCTCGGCGGGACTCCAGGCCCGCCCCCAGCGGGCCTCGGCCTCGACTTCGGTGATCTCCGCGCCGCCCGGGGGCAGTTCCTCGCTCATCGGACCACCGTACCGGCGAACCGCCGCCCGGCCCCGCCCCGCCCTGACCGGGCGGGCAGCGCCGCCACGGCGCGACCACGGGCGGGGCGGTCCGCGCCGGAACCCGGACCGTGGGCGACAGTGGTGCCGTGGTGGATGCCGATGACGGGGTATACGGGCTGTACGGGCTGCGGCCGGAAGAGTTCACGGCCGCCCGGGACGCGCTCGCGGCCGAGGCCCGCGCGGCCGGTGACGCGGCGCGGGCCAAGCGCGTCGCGGCCCTGCGCAGACCGGCGCTCGCCGTGTGGGCCGCGAACGTCCTCGCCCGCGCGGACGCGGAGCGGGCCCGGCAGCTGCTGGACCTCGGGCAGGCGCTGCGCGCGGCGCACCGGTCGCCGGCGGGGGAGGAGCTGCGGGAACTGTCCCACCAGCGGCACGTGGTGATCGAGGCGCTGGCCCGCGAGGCCGGCCGCCTGGCGGGTGAGGCGGGGCACCCGGTGTCCGAGGGGGTCCAGCGCGAGGTGGGGGAGATCCTCCACGGGGTCCTGGCCGACCCGGACGCGGGTCAGGACTGGGCGCGGGGCGTCCTGACGAAGGCCCCTTCCCCGGCGGTCGGCTTCACGGGCCTGGAGCCCGCTCCCGCCGCGTCGGCGCGGCCCGCACGTCCGGCGTCCGGCACACCGGCGGCGAAGTCCGCCCGGTCGCCCCGCACGCCGGCCCCGCCCCGGGACCCGAAGGCCGAGGCGCGGGCCCGCGAGGAGGCGGAGCGCACCGCACGGGAGGCGGACCGCACCGCGCGGGAAGCGGAGCGGGCGGCGCGGGAGCTCGCGCGCCTGGATGCCGAGCTGGCCCGGGCCCGTACCGGGGTCGCCGCCGCCGACGAACGGATCGCCGGACTACGGGAACAGCTCGACCGGGCCCGCGAGGAACGCTCCCGGCTCCGTGCCGCCGAGAAGGACCTCGCCGAGCGCCACCGCCGGGCCGCACAGGCCGCGGAGCAGGCCCGTACGGCGGCACGGGAAGCCCGCCGCGCCCTGGACGCCCTGGGCGGCGGGACGCCCCCGGCCTGAGCGCCGACGGACCACGCGGGTGCGCCCTATGCGTCCGGGCCCCGGGCCCGGACGCGTCGGCTGTGGCGGCCGGCCGCGTTCCGCCCCGGCGCGTTCCGCCCCCGGCCGACCCTTGCTACCGCGGCGCAGCCGTGTGCGGGCACAGGGTGCCGGTGGTGGCGGTGCGGATGCGCATGCGCCGCAACAGGTCCCGGGTGGTGCGCAGTTCCTGCGTACTGGACCAGCTGACATCGGGATGGCGGGACCGCAGGTGGGACAGCGCGCGGGTGCCCGCGCCGGTGCTGTGGAGGTCCCCGTCGATCTCGATGCCCGTGATCACGCCCTCCGCGCAGGTGGGGCAGATCCGGTAGCGGACCTGGCCGACCACCCGGCGGATGTGGACCAGCAGCAGGCGTTCCTCCGCGGGGCCGGTGTCGCCGGGAAGGTGGGTGGAGAGGAACTCGATGTCGCGGTACGCGAAGAGCCGGCGGCGTATCCGCCTGCCGAATCCCCGGCGCCGCCGGTGCCGGACCCCCGGCTGTGCCGTGTCGTGGTCGGGCCGCATGGGTGTGCTCGTCGGACGTGCGTGTGCTCCGGACATGCGCCCCGTATACCCAGCCGGAGCCGCCCAACCCTCCCCGCCACCGGCCGGGCCGGGACGGTGTCGAAACGTTACTGCAGAGGCATTGGAGTGAACGCCCGTTCCCCGCGGTGGCCTTGGGGGGTTGGACCGGTCGACGCACCCATTCACGGGAGCGACGTCCTGTACGTCTTTAGGAGAATCATGCGTATGCGTTCTGCTGTGACCGCCTCCGTCCTCGCCGCCGGCATCCTGCTGGGCGGAGCCGGTGCGGCCCTGGCCAACGACGGCGTCGACATCGACTACTTCTCGGGCGGCCACAAGGCCTTCTCGTCCAACTGCTCGTCCGCCGCCGCGGTTCCCGCGAACTTCGGACCGGTCTACACCTCGAACTGCGCGAAGGACGGCGAGGGCGACTGGATCAAGGGCGCGCACCTCGGCAACCGCTGACCCCCGCTGTTCGCTGCGCACCGCCCCCGGGCCTGATCGGGGGCGGTGCGCCGTTGCTGGATTTCCAGCGGCAGCGGCGGCCCGCCGCGGCGGCGCGGAGCTCGTTCGGCTCGATTTGGCCCTGTTTCGTCTCGTGGTGATCTGGAAGTGATCGAAATTCCGTGATCCAGGGGGGTGCGGCGGGGACCGAGGGTGGTGTAGACCATACCCGCGGTAGTCGGTGCGACGAGAGGGTGGATCGAAACGTGCGGAGCAGTTTCCCGAGGTTGAGCGCGGTCGGCGCGGTCTTCTGCCTCGCCTCCCTCACCCTGACGTCGTGCGGGAGCAGTTCGGCCGCGGGTGGAGTGACCCTGCGGATCGTGGCCGCCGAGTACGGGGACACCCCGGCGAACTCCAGCAAGCCCTACTGGGACGACCTCGCGGCGGACTTCGAGAAGGCGAACCCGGGCGTACACGTCAAGGTCGACGTGGTGTCCTGGTCCGAAGTGGACGCCAAGGTCGCGGCCATGGTCAAGGACGGCAAGGCACCCGACATCGCGCAGATCGGCGCCTACGCCGACTACGCGGAGGCCGGGAAGCTCTACACCGCCGACGAACTGCTCTCCGTCAAGACCGAGGCCGACTTCCTGGACCCGCTGGCCGAAGCCGGCAAGGTGCGGGGCAACCAGTACGGCCTGCCGTTCGTGGCCAGCACCCGCCTGCTGTTCTACAACCAGACGCTCCTCGCCGACGCGGGCGTCATCGCCAAGGACGGCTCCGCGTCGTGGCAGCCGAAGACCTGGGCCGACCTCGTGAGCGCGGCGAAGAAGCTGAAGGCCGCCGGCGTGCCGACGCCGTTCGCCCTGCCGCTCGGCCCCGAAGAGGCCCAGGCGGAGTCGATGATGTGGATGCTGTCCGGCGGCGGGGGCTACACGAACGAGTCGGACGGGTACGCGATCGACTCGGCGCAGAACGTGAAGACCTTCGAGTTCCTCCGGGACAAACTGGTCGGCCAGGGCCTCACCGGCCCCGTCCAGCCGGGCCGGCTGGACCGGCAGAGCGCCTTCGACTCCTTCGTCCGCGGCGAGGTGGGCATCCTCAACGGCCACCCGACCCTGGTCAAGCAGGCGCAGGAGAAGGGGATCCGGATCGGCATGGTCCCGCTGCCCACGGAGGACGGTTCCGAGCCGACGGCCATGGGCGTCGCGGACTGGGCGATGGCCTTCCGCAACGGGCACCCCAAGGAGGTCGGCGACTTCCTCGACCGCCTCTACGAGGCGAAGAACGTCTCGGCCTTCACCGGCAAGTACGGGCTGCTGCCCGTCACCACCAGCGGCTACCAGGCCATGACGAAGTCCACCGACCCCGCCACCGCACGGCTCCAGGTCTTCCTCAAGGCACTGCCCTCGTCCCGGCTCTATCCCGTCGGGAAGAAGTCCTGGGCCGGGGTGAGCCAGGACATGAAGCAGAACATCGGCAAAGCCGTGCAGCCGGGGGGACGGCCGCCCGCCGTCCTGGCAGGCATCGCCGCCGCGGCGCACAAGGCCGAGAAGTAGCCGCCGGGAAGCAGAACCGGGAAGCGGCCGCCGGACGCGGTCGGGCCCGTACGCCCGTCACCCCGCGGAGATGCCGGTGATGACGGGATCGCCCAGCGGAGCGGCCTCGGGGCTCAGCCCGGCGCTCCGCAGGGCCGCCGAGGCGAGGGCGAGGGCCTCGCGCTCACCGCTCGCCGTGTCCGGGGCCTCGACTTCGAGGTGCAGCGCGAAGGCCGAGGACCCCGAGTACAGGGACAGGATGTCCAGGTTCTCCTCGACGCCGAGGTCGGTGCTGCGGGGGTCCGCCGGACGGAGCGCGCGGAGCAGCTCTGCACGGGCCTCCGGGGTGAGTTCGGTGAGCAGCGTGCCGGGGACGGTGACGACGTAGAGAGTCATGCGTGAGCGGATGCCCACTCCCGCGGGAGAAATCCCCCTCGGGCGGCGTACCGGCCCCGAGTGGAGTGCCGGGATGACTCGAACGGCCGTCGCAACGCCGCGCGTGCGGCCCGGGACGGCTGGCGCTCGCGATCCCGGGCACACGCGCCCTGGCGGGATCTCCCCGTCGCCCCACCGCGAAGAGGAAGAGGAGGACATCATGCTGCGAGCAGTGGGCTGGGCGCGATCGTTCCCGGTGTCGTCCGGGGTGCGCGCGGCGCGCACCTGGGCGCGGGAGCACCTGGAGACGCTGCCGTGGATCACCGAGGCCCCGGAGACGGCCGACGCGATCCTCCTGACGGTCTCCGAGCTGGTGACGAACGCGCACGTACACGCGCACAGCCCGGCCCAGCTGGTCCTCACCTGGGACAGCCGGTGCCTGCACGTCAGCGTCAGCGACGAGGACGCGCACATCCCCAGCCCCCGGGACCCCAGCGGCACGGCCACGTCAGGCCGTGGACTGGCGATCATCGACGCGCTCTCCGAGACGTGGGACGTGCACGCCCGCCACGGCGGCAAGGCGATCACGGCCTGTTTCCGTCCGCCGCCGGCCGGACCCGACCCGCTCCACGAGCACCCGCGCCCGGAACCGGAGGGGTGAGGGGGCGGGTGCTCGTGGAGCGGGTGACCGGGGCTCAGGCCACCGGGAGGCGCTTCGTGGTGTCGTCGCCCGCCGCCTCCCAGGGCGGGGGCGCCCCCGCGTCGGTCCACGCCGCCAGGGCGTCCCCGTCGACGCAGACGATGCCGCACAGCGCCGCGTACTCCACGGCCGGGGCGGTGAACGAACTGGTGGTCACCAGGATCGCGACGTCCGCCTCGTGGACGGCGAAGCAGGTGCCGCCGAAGCGCTGGAGGTCCTGCGAGCCGACCCGGTTGCCCTCCCCGTAGTGCTTGCACTGGAGGACGAGGCGGACCCCCTCGGCGGTCGTGGCGATGACATCGGCGCCGAGGTCGCCGGCGCCGCCGACCACCTCCACCGCCGTGCACCCGTCCCGCGCGCACAGCGCGGCCACCGCGTGCTCAAAACCGTCGGCGTCGACGGCCTCGTGGTCCAGCGCCCCGGAGTCGATGCCGGGCAGCTCCGGAGCGGGCCCCGCAGCCACCTCCGGCACGTCGAGCGGGTCGAGCGGGCCGGTCGGGTCCGCGGGGAGGTGGCGGGAGCGGGCGGGGCGGCGGCCGGGCGACACCGCCCGCTTCGCCATCGCCACGCCGGCCGCCAGGAAGAGGACCGTGGCGAGCGGCATCAGGAACGGCCTGGCCCCGGCCAGTCCGGTGCTGCGGAGGAAGACGGCCAGGCCTCCGACACAGATGGCCACCAGCCCGACCGCCAGGACCACGTCGCGCGCCAGGGGTGCGGCGCCGCGGCCGGGCCGGCCCGGGGATATGTGTACGTCATGCTCCGAGGACCTCATGCGGGAGCCTCCCTCTCTCGTTCTCACGTGCACGCGCGCCGCGGTCCCGAGCCCTCGGACGGAGGGGCTCGGGACCGCGGCGGACCTCGGTGGTGGTGCGGGTTCAGCGCTCGGCGGCGCCCGCCCGGGTGTCCTCCCCCGTTCTCCTCGGTCTGGCGCGCGGGAGATGTGTTCCCCTCGTCTGGCCGGGAATCCGTGCCTCAAACGGGATGCGGCGGGTGCGATCCGTCACCGCGGGGGATGGACCGTCACTTCGGCAGGCCCAGACCCCGCCGCAGGTCCCGGGGGAGGGCGCGCAGCCGGCCCCGTACGGAGACCGTGCGCCGGCTCCGGGTGTGGTGGTCGAGCTCCTCCAGCAGGCGCTGGGACCGCGTGTCGACGTCCAGCTCGTCGAGGACCCGGTCGATCTCGGTGAGCAGGGCGCCGTGCAGCTGCCAGTGCTCCGGGTCGGCCCTGGCTGCGTCCCGGAGCCGCTCCGCGAGCACGTCGCGGTGGGACCGGGCCACGGCCAGCTCTCCGGTCAGCCGCGCCTCGGCCTCCTCCGCGTTGGCGCTGACCTGGGCGGTGATCAGCTGGGCGAAGCTCTGCACGGCGATCGCGGTGTGGCGCAGCACCTCTTGCAGGGCTGTCGTCGTCCCGGCGTCGAAGTACGGACCGTCGGGACGCGCCTTGGCCAGGTCGGTGAGCGTGCGGCAGGCCACGCGCAGGACGACCGCGCAGATCTCCAGGGTGTCCAGGCCGGTGCGCAGCACCAGCCGGAAGAGCAGCCCCTCCTTCACGCGCGGATTGAGCCGGAGGCTGTCCTCGGCCTGCCGCAGGGCGGCGTCGACCAGGGCGATGTCGTTGTCGAGGCGCCGGGCCTCGTGGAGCCGGGCCGCGGCCTGCGCGACCCTGGTGGGCCCGAGCGGTTCCTCGCCGAGGTGGTCGAGCAGCCCGCTCATGCGCCGTGCGAGGTCGGTGATCGCGGCGCCCGCCGGACCGACCCACAAGGGCGGCGCCAGCAGCAGGTTGACGAGCAGACCGACGACGGCGCCGATGAGCGTCTCCAGGACCCGGTCCCAGGCGGTGTCGGTCACCTGGGTGACACCGAGGACCAGCATGGCGCTGATCGCGACCTCGGGGACGAACTCGTCGACCCGGACGAGGTGACCCACCACCAGCGAGGCCAGGATGAGCAGGCCGAGACTCCACCAGGTGAGACCCACGAGCGCGCTGAAACCGATGGCGATCAGGACACCCACGACCACGGAGTTCACCCGGCGGATGCTGGTCGTCAGGGTCGAGTACAGGGTGACCTGGACGACGAGCAGCGCGGTCAGCGGGGCGGTCAGCGGGCTCGGCTCACTGCTCAGGTGCAGTGCGATGACATAGCTGACGACGGCGGCCGCGGTGGACCGCAGCGCCTGGACGGCGACGGGTTCGCGGCGGCGCCGCGCGACACGGGTGACGAGCCTGCTGATCATTTCCGGCATGTTCCGGTCCTGCCCCGACCTGGCCTGATGACGCGTGTACGGGTGATCCATTCTCTGTCCGCCGACGCGCGGAACGCGACCGGAGCTCGCCCGGCCGGGGCGCGGCCCGGCCCCCGGCGCACGTCTACGGCACCACCGGGCGGGTAGCCGCGCACTGTGTGGCAGTGCGCCCGGGCCGGCCGGAGGTGACCGGACGCGAGGCGCGCGCGGACAGGGAGAGGACGGGGACCATGGAGAGCAGGCAGCGCGGGCCCGGCGAGGGACGCGAGGAACAGGCGCAGAAACATCCCGGCCCGGATCCGGTGCACCCGGAGGCGAGCAAGCCGGGCGCCCGCGTCGGCAAGAGCCCCCAGGACGTACGGAGGATGCAGGAGCGGAGGACGGAACGCGACCTCGACCGCGACCGCTCCCGCGAGGGCGGCGGCGACAGAGGGCGGGGTCGGGGCCACGGCTGACGGCGGACCCGCCCCCGGAGCTTCGCCCGGCGTATTGCTGCGGAAGCGGACCGGCCCGCCGCGAAGACGTTCTTCGCGGCGGGCCGGTCCGTGCGTGCGGGTCGTACCGGGTCAGGCGTGGCTGTGGTGACGACGGTTGCCGGTGACCAGACGGTAGACGGCGAGGAGGATCACGGAGCCGATGATGGCGGCGATCCAGGTGGAGAGGTCGAAGAAGCCGTCGATCGAGTCGACGCCGAATATGACCTTGCCGAGCCAGCCGCCGAGCAGGCCGCCCGCGATGCCGATGAGCATCGTGATGATGAGGCCGCCCGGGTCCTTGCCCGGCATCAGCGCCTTCGCGATGAGGCCGGCGAACAGTCCGATGAGGATCCAAGCGATGATGCCCATGATGCGTCTCCTACCTCTGTGGATAAGGCTGGTGTCAGGCTTCGTCTGCGCCGTTTGACGCGCTTCAAACGTCCGGACCGCCGGCCTCTGGCCCGGCGGCGAGCGCCGCCCGGGCCGCCCCCTCCGCATGCCGCCTGGCCGGGAGGGCAGACGCACGTCACCCTGAGACCTGAGCAATAGGTGGCGGAATGCGAAGTGTGGGCGTGGAAGAGGAGCTGCTGCTGGTCGACGGCCGCAGCGGTGCTCCGGTGGCCGTTTCCGGAGCGGTGCTGGCTGCGGCTCAGCGGTCCGTCTGGCTCCGGCCGGACGGCGATGCCGAGGAGCAGGGCGAGCACGAGGAGTTCGAGAAGGAGCTGCAGAAGGAACAGCTGGAATTCGCCACCCGGCCGGTGACGGAGATGGGCCGCCTCCAGGAGGAGATCCGCCGGTGCCGCGGCGAAGCCGCCCGGTACGCGGAGTCCTGCGGGGCGCAAGTGGCCGCCCTCGCCACCTCGCCGCTGCCCGTCCGACCGTCGCTGAACACGGGCACGCGCTACCGCTGGATGGGCGAGCAGTTCGGCCTCACCGCGCAGGAGCAGCTGACCTGCGGCTGCCACGTCCACGTGTCGGTCGAGTCGGACGAGGAGGGCGTCGCCGTACTCGACCGGATACGGCCCTGGCTGCCCGTGCTCACCGCGATGAGCGCGAATTCACCGTTCTGGCAGGGCGAGGACAGCGGGTACGGAAGCTACCGCAGCAGGGTCTGGAACCGCTGGCCCTCGGCCGGGCCGGTGGACGTCTTCGGCTCCGCCGACCGCTACCACGAGCAGGTCCAGGCCATGATCGACACGGGTGTGCTGCGGGACAAGGGCATGATCTACTTCGACGCCCGGCTGTCGGCGAACTACCCGACGGTCGAAATCCGGGTCGCGGACGTCTGCCTGGACTCCGCCACGCCCGTCCTGCTGGCGGCCCTCGTGCGCGGCCTGGTCGAGACGGCGGCCCGCGCCTGGCGCAGCGGCGAACCACCGGCCCGGATCGGCACGGGCCTGCTGCGGCTGGCCTCCTGGCGTGCGGGGCGTTCGGGTCTCGACGGGCCCCTGCTCCACCCCGAAACGATGCGCGAGACGTCCGCGGCCCATGCCGTCGAAGCCCTCCACCAGCACGTGCGCGAGGCGCTGGTGGACCACGGGGACGACGAGCGGGTCCGGGAGGGGATCGCCCGGCTGCGGGAACACGGGAACGGCGCGCGCGTCCAACGGAAGCTCCTGGCCGACGAAGGCACCCTGGCCGGGGTCGTCACCCGGTGCGCCGAGCTGACGATCCGGTGAGCGGTGGCCTCCCGGCCGCGACGGCGGGGAGGCCACCGCTCCGGCGGGCCGCGGAGCGCGGCCCCGCCCGGACGCGGCACCGCGAGGACGCGGACCTCAGCCGGCCAGGGCGACGAGCCGCGGGTAGTCCAGCTGGTCCGGCCGCCGGGCCGTGAGGTGGGTGTGGGAGCCCGAGAGGTACTCCTTCAAGGTGGTGTAGGCGGGCGCGTACGAATCCTCCTGGGCCCCCGACGCGGGCGGGGCCCAGAGGATCAGGAGCTGTTCGTTGCGGCGCGTACCCTCCGGGCTGGCGAAGCACAGCTCGTGCACGATCAGGCGCGCCTCGCCGGGGGGCAGGGCCCGCTGGAGCTCGTCATGGGTGAGGTTGCCCTCGACCTCCACTTCCAGGTCTCCCGGCACGGGGGTGTCCGCTTCGGCGAGACCTTCCGCGAGACGCAGGATCACGGTGTTGACCTCCCGTGCCTCCCGCAGGTGCCGCAGGGCCTCCACGCCCTCGTCCGAAACGCCGCTCAAGCTGCTCACGGGGTCTCCTTTTCGCTCGTGGCCGCACTTGGAGGGTCAACGACACGGGCCCGGTGGAGGATGCGCGGCCCGTTCGGGGAAGTTTCGCGCGCATGGCCCGGAAACTCCGGGGCAAGCGGTGCTTCGGAGGTTGATAACAATGGTTCCCCTGCTTCTCGTTCTTCTGCTGGCCCTGATTCTCTTCGGCGCGGGTTTCGCGGTGAAGGTGCTCTGGTGGGTCGCGATCGCCGTTCTGGTCTTGTGGCTGGTGGGCTTCGTGGCACGCCCGAAGGGCGGCAGCGGACGCTGGTACCGCTGGTAGCGGACGGGTGTCCCCGGGGTTCGCGTGAGCGGAATTCAGTCCCGCGCGTCCCCGTGCATGATGCAGGAAAAGCGTGTGCGACGTAATAAGAGACAGAGGAGAAAGGGGGAGTGAATGAGGAAAGCGACACGCTTTCACATTCCCCCTTCCTGCTCGCTGTGACCCGAGGAGTTGTTTTCGCATGGCACAGAATGTGTGGGGCTACCGTGAGACGTCGGGCCACCTGGCCGGCGCGGATCTGACGGGCTACAAGGTCGAGGCGACCGACGGTTCGATCGGCAAGGTCGACAAGCACTCCGACGACGTCGGTTCCGCGTACATCGTGGTCGACACCGGCCCGTGGATCTTCGGCAAGGAAGTCCTCCTGCCCGCCGGCACGGTCTCCCGGATCGACGCCGAGGAAGGGAAGATCTACGTGGACCGGACGAAGGAGCAGATCAAGAACGCTCCCGAGTTCGACAAGGAGAAGCACCTCGGCGACCTGGACTACCACCGCCAGGTCGGCGGCTACTACGAGGGACCGCACCGCCTCTGACCCGGGGCGGTACCGGACCTGCACCGCAGGGCGGGGGCGACAGCGAAGGCTGTCGCCCCCGCCCTGCGGCCGTGTCGGCCCCACGTCCCCTACGACCGCACGTCGCCCGGCGGGTCCGGGTCCACGGCGAAGAGGGGCAGGGTGCCGGTCACCTCCAGGAGGCGCTGGAACTGCGGCCGGGGAGCGGCCAGGCGGATGACGGTGTCGCTCGCCCGCGCCGCGCGCCGCGCCCTGAGCAGGGTGTTGAGGGCCGCGGAATCGCAGAAGGCGAGGCCGCTGCAGTCGACGACCACCGGCCTGTCCGGCGAGGCGTGGGCGAGGGCCTCGCTGAGGGCGAAGTCGAATGAGGGCGCGAGGTCCAGGTCCATCTCGCCGAGCGGCCTGACCGCGACGGTGTGCTCCAGGACCTCGACGGCGATGTCCCGGCCGCCGGGGCCCCGGAGGTGGTGTTCGGCCATGATGGCTCACTCCTTCGCAAGAGGGCGCGGCCGCGGCGCCTGCGGGTCAGCGGGCGCTTCCGGGCGCCGGGGCGCCGGTGTCACGTGCTGCGCTGGTCGTGGGTGTCCTGGCGGAGTCGGTCGGTGTGCCGGGTCAACGCGTCGATGCGCTCGGCGAGTTCGGCGTCCTCGGGCCTCAGGTGGGCCCGGGAGTCGCTCAGGGGGCGTACGAGGCGGGCGGCGTCGTCGTGCGCGAGGGCGAGGTTCAGCTCGTCGACCGCCCCCTCGGCGCCCGCGGGCAGGCCGGTGAGGGAGGTGACCTGGCCCGCGAGCCGGCGCAGGCTCGCGGCGTTGCCGCGCGCCCAGGCGGTCACCGTACGGTCGGCGGCGCGGGTGTCGCGGGTCGCCTGGACGCGTTCCTCGCCGGTACTGCCCGCGGTTCCCGGGCGCAGACGCAGGTAACGGCGTTCGGCGGCCTGCCTACTGGCCACACCGAGGGGTCCGGCGAGCTCGGCCCAGCTCGCGCCCCGCCCGCGGGCGGTCTCGATCAGCCCGCTCTCCCATCCCGCGAGCTGCTCCCGGACCTCGCGCAGCATCAGCAGCGCGGCCAGCGCCGGGTGCGGTCCCGAATCCGCCTCCGCCGCGGTATCCGCCGACACCCCCGTTCCGGCGTGCGGGTCCTGCGCCGCCCTGACGGCCCGGTCGATGGTCTCCAGTGCCGCCGCGGCCGCGAGGAAGGGGACCTGGGGACGCGGACCGGCGGACTCCTCCGGCGGCGCGGAGGCCTTCGATGACGCGGACGCCTTCGGCGGCGCGGCTCCGGGCCGCGGGGCGGACCCCGGCGGCCGGGCGGCGGGGTCCTGCGGTCGGGTGGATCTTCTCGGGCGGGCGGACTCGGTCATGACGCACTCCGTCGCATTGTCATCCTCTCGACGACACCCTGCTTGTCATCGTTTCGATGACATGTTACAACGGAAGCACGTTGAAGCGCATTGGCAGTTCCTGCCTGAACCAACTGGAGGTGTTTCGCGATGTTGATGCGCACTGACCCGTTCCGCGAGATGGACCGGATCGTCCAGCAGCTGTCGGGTACGTCGGGCACGTGGTCGAAGCCGTCCGTGATGCCGATGGACGCCTACCGCCAGGGCGACGTCTACGTCATCGCCTTCGACCTCCCCGGAGTGAGCACCGACGCGATCGACGTCGACGTCGAGCGGAACATGCTGACGGTCAAGGCCGAGCGCCGCCCCACCGGAAAGTCCGACGGTGTGCAGATGGAACTCTCCGAGCGGCCCCTCGGCGTCTTCTCCCGCCAGGTCATGCTGGCCGACACCCTCGACACCGAGCACATCGAAGCCGACTACGACGCGGGTGTCCTGACCCTGCGGATCCCGATCGCCGAGCGCGCCAAGCCGCGCAAGATCAGCATCGGTGGCGAGTCCGGCCGCAAGGAGATCTCCGGCTGACCGGCGACAGACTGCCGCCCGGCCCGGCCCCGGCCCGCCGGGCGGCACCGGCGGCGGAGGACGGAAAGCTGCCCCCCTCCGGCACCCGTCCTCCGTACCGCCCGCCCCTTGCCCCCGAACCCCTCCCCGGAGGTGACGTGATGCCGATGCTCAGGGAGGCTTTCCTCGCCCACGTCCAGGAACGCGGCGAGTACACGACCGAGGCGGAAGCCGACCGCGTCGCCCGCGTGGTCCTGGCGCTGCTGGGCGCCCACCTCGTCGGCACGGTGCGCGCCGAGCTGGCGGCCCGGCTCCCCGAGACCTACGCCCTGATCCTGCTCAACCCGCTCCAAGCCGCAGAACCGCTCTCACCCGACCGCTTCGTCCGCGCCACCGCGGCCTGGATCGAAGGGGCCACCGAGAAGACGGCGCTCTGGGACATCGGCGCCGTCCTGTCGACCGTGTCCGCCGCGGCGGGCGCCGACCTCACGCGCGAGGTCCTGCTCCAGCTTCCGCCCGGTTACGAACTCCTCTTCGGCCACCCCCACTCCGGCTGAGCGCCCCGACGCGCCGGGCCCGGGGGAACCACCCCTCGACGAGAAAGGCAACCGCAGCACCATGTTCGACCAGCGACCGTACGACCAGCCCCGACGGTACGAGCAGCCGGGAGCGGACGGGTCCACGCTCGCCATGACCTTCGACCAGATGTTGGAGCGCGTGCGCTACGAAGGCGCCTACCCCACCCGCGCACGCGCGGAGGCCGCGATCCGCAACGTCCTGGCCGCCCTCGGCCGACAGCTGACCGGTGACGCCCGCGTCGACCTCGCCCGCCGCCTCCCGGTCGAGGCGGCCCTCGCCCTGACGGCATCGGCTCCGGCCGCCGAACAGCTCACGGGCTGGGGCTTCGTCAAGGGTCTCGCCGCCGCTACGGGTGCCACGCCGGCCACCGCCCGCTGGGACGCCGGAGCCGTCCTCGCCCCCGTGGCCGCCCTCGCCGGTCCCGACCTCCTGGCCCGCATCCTCCAGCAGCTGCCCGACGGCTACGCGCTCCTCTTCGGCCAGGCACAGCTGCGACGGCCGCGGGCCGCCGCCTGACGGGTGCCGTCCCGGGCCCCCGTCCCGGAACGGCGCGCGCGCCCTGCGGAACCTCCCGCAGGGCGCGCTCGTGCCGGAGCCTGCGTCAGCAGGTGACCGTGACCGTGTGGACCACCGGGTGGGGTGCCCACGGGTACGAGGCCACTCCGAAGGTGCCGCGGACGGTCGAGCCGCACGGCACCGTGACGGCCTGGCCGTGCACCTCGACGGCCGTGGTGGTGAAGAGGACCGACTTGGTCTGCGAGGTGAGCGGTGCGCCGCCCACGATCTCGGTCGACAGGGTCGTGATCAGCTCTTTCGGGGCGGGCGCCGGGCTGCCCGGGGAGGGCGGGCCGGCCAGGCCGACCTTGCCGTAGAACGAGACGGTGGTGCCGGTGACTTCGGCACACACCCGCGTGCTCAGGCCCGACTGGAGACCCGAACTTCCGCACGTGGTCACCGTGTCGGTGGCGCTGGTCGGCAGGACGGCCGCACCGGCGGGCGTGATCGTGGCCACGGCCAGAACAGCGGCGCCGGTCATCATCAGAGCTAAGCGCTTCATGGGAATCCTCCTCGTGTGGTCACCGTCCGGGGCTCCGGCGCGATGGGTTATGACATGTGATATTTCACATGTCATCTAACCATAAGATGATCGAGAGCTGAACTCCTTCGGGCCGCCCCATGACGAACGGCGGGATCCGGCCACGCCGTGGGCATATGGCTGAGGAGGGGTCGCCAATCACCGCGCGGGCACGGCGCGGTGGCGGTTCGTCAGGACGTGCGGGAGCCCCTCACGAGGGCTGGGCGAAAGCCCCTTCGAGGGGGAGGGGTGCGTGCGCGAGCGGGTGCGGGGCGGCGCAGTGCCGCCAGGAACACGGATCCGCGCCGTCGCCCTCGGTCCCGCTGCGGGAGGCGGCCTTCAGCGCGGCGCTCACCAGGGTCGTGAGGAGATCGTGGTCGGACGCGGCGTCCAGACGCACCGTCACCCACCCCGAACCGGGGCGCAGGCTCAGCGCGGTCGACCCGGCCAGCGCCGGACGCAGCTTCGCGATCATGGCGCGTGACAGGTGCACGTCCGCCTCGTGACCGCTGTGGAAGTGGACGATGTCCTCGGCGCCGGCCCGCAGGACCGGCCCCTCGCAGTACTCGACGCGGACCTCGGTGAGTGCGGTCCAGTTCCTCAGCCGTTCACAGGCTCGGGTTTCCGCGTTCATGATGCAGAGCCTCGCGCCTGGCGCCCGGCATCACAACCCTTCGGGCGGAATCGGACGCACCGGATGGCGGGATCGGCCGCATCGGCGGGACGGCACCGCCGTGAGGGAGCCCCACCCGGCACGACCGGAGCCCCGACCTCTAGTGCAACGGAGGGAGGCGAGCGAGGCGCACCCCGGCTGGCGCCGTGCCGGGGGGCATCCTGATGTCCCGTGTGGGCGGCGGGGGGTCACTCGTCCCGCCGGCCACAGCCAAGGTCCGAGCCCGCACCGCCGGGAAGCTACGGAGTCCGATGTCCGTGCCCGCCGCACCCGAAGTCCGTGCCGCCACGCTGCTGCGCCGCCCCCACCTGTGGCTGTTGCCCACGATCCTCACCGGGCTGCTCGCCCTGCTGCTGTCCCTGCTCTACATGGGCGGCATCGTCAACCCCAACAGGGACCTGCGGGACCTGCCCATCGCACTCGTCAACGACGACACGGGCACACCACCGGCCGGACAGCGCGGGAACCTCGGCGCCCAGGTCACGGCCGCCGTCGCCGCCGACAGCGCGGGCGGCAAGGCCGCCTGGCGCGTGCTCACCCGCGCCCAGGCCCAGGACGCGTTGGACTCCGGCAAGATCTTCGGCGCCCTCGTGGTGCCGGCCGACTTCACCGACTCCGTCACGGCGCTCGCCACGCCGGGGGCCACGCGGTCGCCGGTGATCCGCGTGCTCACCAACCCCGGCAAGGGGAGCCTCGGTTCCTCCCTCGCCGGCCAGATCACGACGCAGGCCGCCCACCGCGCCTCGCAGGCCGTCGGCAAGCAGCTCACCGCGTCCGTCGGCGCCCGGGCGAACGCGACCACCAAGGTCCTGCTCGCCGACCCCGTCAAGGTCGTCACCGAGGTCGGCCACCCGATCGGCGCCCACAGCGGGCTCGGTCTGACCGCCTTCTACTACACGCTGCTGCTCGTACTGGCCGGGTTCATGGGCGGAAACGTCATCAGCAACGGAGTCGACACCGCCCTCGGCTACGCCGACAACGAGATCGGACCCTGGCACACCCGGCGCCCGACGGTGCCGGTCAACCGCACCCAGACGCTGCTGCTGAAGATGGCGATGACGGCGGGCATCACCCTCGTCAGCAGTTCCCTGGTGCTGCTCGCGTCCGTCACCATCCTCGGCATGGACGCCTCCCACCTGCCGTTGCTGTGGGTGTACTCCTATTGCGCCGCTCTCGCCGTCGGCCTGGGCGTGCAGGCCATCAACGCGGCCTTCGGCAGCCTCGGTCAACTGGTGTCCATGTTCGTCTTCATCGTGCTGGGCCTGCCGTCGTCGGGCGCCACGATCCCGCTCCAGGCGGTGCCCGGCTTCTACCGTTTCCTGTCCCACTTCGAACCCATGCGCCAGCTGGGCGACGGGGTACGCGCCATCCTGTACTTCGGTGCGCGCGGCGACGCCGGGCTGGCCCGCGCCTGGCTGATGATCGCGATCGGCACCGTCCTGGCGCTGGTCTTCGGCTTCGGCATGACCGCCTACTACGACCGCAAGGGTCATAAGCGCCTCACGCCGCAACCTGTCTGACCTCCCCGTGGGCCCGCAGGGACCGAGGTGCGCCGGTCAGGACGGGGTCCTAGCATGAAAGACGATGTTGCAGGACTTCCCGATGCGAGAAGGGGAAACCCATGATCTCGGCGTCCGGCAAGAACGCAACGTGGAGCGAACGGCGCCGCCGCATCGCCCTGCTCCTGCCCGCGGCCGTACTGGCGTCCGGCGTGGTGCTTCCGGCCGGCGATGCGGCGGCGGCCGTGACACATTCCGCCGCGGTGGAAGCCGCCGCCCCGGCCGCCCCCGGCGTCCCGGCGCAGCCGGATGACGGCAAGCTCGCCCTCGACACCCTCGACGAGGTCGTACGCGGCGACTTCACCGCCGTTTCGGCACGTTTCGACGAGGCGATGCGCCGACAGGCGCCCCCCGAACTCCTCGCGAAGTCCTGGGCGGCCTACCAGGCCGCCTTCGGGACCTACCGGTCCCACGGGCAGCCGGAACAGGTCGCGTCCGGCGACCTGACCGTCGTGAAGGTGCCGCTCACCATGGCGAAGCGGCCCGGGGAGTTCCGCGTCACCTTCGACGGCGGCGGGCACATCACGGGCCTCTACTTCCTGCGGACAGGGGTCCCGGTCCCGACGCCGTGAGCGCGCTGCCGTCCGTACGACCATCCAGGGAGAGCCCGTGCAGCACGTCACCCTCGCCACCGGCGCCGCCATGCCGATCCTCGGGTTCGGCGTCTACCAGATCCCGCCGCAGGAGACGGAACGGGCCGTCACCGAAGCCCTCGCCGCGGGCTACCGCCTGCTGGACACGGCGGCCGCGTACGGCAACGAGGAAGCCGTCGGCCGCGCCCTCGCGAACAGCGGGATCCCGCGCGGAGAACTCTTCGTCACCACCAAGCTCTGGATCCAGGACGCCCCCGCCGAGGACAACACGCGCCGCGCCTTCGAAACGTCGCTGCACAAGCTCGGCCTGGACCACCTCGACCTGTACCTGATGCACCAGCCCTACGGCGACGTGTACGGCCAGTGGCGCGGCATGGAGGCCGTCCACCACGAGGGCCTGGCGAAGGCCATCGGCGTGGCGAACTTCCACCCCGACCGGCTGGTCGACCTCATCGTCAACAACGACGTCGCGCCCGCCGTCGACCAGATCGAGACCCACCCCTTCTTCCAGCGCGTCGACGACCAGCGGCTCATGCGCGAGCACGGCGTGCAGATCCAGTCGTGGGGGGGCTTCGCGGAGGGCCGCGGCGGCCTGTTCACCCAGCCGCTGCTGAGCCGGATCGGCGCGGAGCACGGCAAGTCGGTCGCCCAGGTCGTCCTGCGCTGGCTCGTCCAGCGCGGCGTCGTCGCCATCCCGAAGTCCGTGCGCGCCGCGCGCATGGCGGAGAACCTCGCCGTCTTCGACTTCGAACTCACGGACGCCCAGATGGCCGCCATCGCCACCCTGGACACGGGCCGGTCGCAGTTCTTCGACCACCGCGACCCGGAGGCCGTCGCCCGCCTCGCCACGCACCGCCTCGACGCCTGACCGGTCCTCACGCCCCCGGGCGCCGCCGGCTCAGGTGGCGGAGGCGGGGCCGGGCGGCAGGTGGACGGTCATGATCAGGTGGCAGGTCGCGGTCCCGGCGCCGCGGTAGGTGTGCGGGGCGTCACCGGCGAAGTCGGCGGTCTGGCCCGCCTCGACCGTGTACGGCGTCCCGTCGACGATCAGCGTCATCCGCCCGCTGATGACCGAGAGCGTTTCGAAGACACCGGCCTGGTGGGGGTGGCTGGGGTACTCGTCGCCCGGTTCCAGCTCCCAGCGCCAGACCTCGGTCGGCGCCCGGCCCGCCGTCGTCAGCATCAGCCGCGCCCGGCTGCCGTGCTCCCCCTCCCACAGGGGCGTCACGGCGTCGGCGGAGACCACGCGCACCGGCTGCTCGCTGCGGGCCTCGGTCAGCGCGGACACCGAGACGCCGAGGGTGTCGGCGAGGCGCACCAGCGTGGCGAAGTTCGGATTGCCCGTGGCCTTCTCCAGCGCGACCAGAGCGCCCTTGCTGACGCCGGCCCGTCGGCCGAGCTCGTCCAGGGACAGCCCGGCGCGGGCGCGGGCGGTCCTGACGTTGTGCGCGAGCGTCCGCAGGGCCTGCTCGGCTTCGGCCATCTGTCAACCCCTCCTCGTGGAGAAAATCCCGGCCCGCGGATCGCCGGATCGTCCGGTAGGCGAGCTGCGGTCGGTTTGATGTACGGTTTAGTCGTTCTGTTGTCACATTTTAAGGGATGTGCGTACCGTGATCGCTCTGCTGCTGGCCCTGGGCAGCTCCCTCACCTACGGCTGCGCCGACTTCCTCGGCGGGCTCGGTGCCCGCAAGGCCCACGTGCTCCGTACCGTGATGATCGCCGCCCCGGCCTCCCTCGTGGTCGAGCTGATGCTGTGGCCGTTCCTCGGAGCGTCCTTCGACGCCGGGACCCTCGCCTGGGGCGCCGCCTCCGGCCTCGCGTCGGCGGTGGCCTTCGCCCTGCTCTACAAGACCCTGGCCCTCGGCCCGATGAACGTCCTGTCTCCGGTGACCGCGCTGATCTCCGCGGTGCTGCCGGTCGGCGTGGGCCTGACGCAGGGGGAGTACCTGGGCACGGCCGGCTTGGTGGGCCTGCCCCTCGCCCTGGTGGCGGTCGTCCTGGTCAGCGCGGGGCACGGCGCGGGATCGGTCCGCCCGTCGCGGACCGCGCTGCTGCTGGCCTTCGGCGCGGGCGCCGCGATCGCGCTCCAGCTGATCTTCCTGCACCAGGCGCCGGCCGACAGCGGCGTCGGCCCGCTGATCGTCGGCCGGGCGGTCTCCTCGGCCGTCACGCTGGCCGCGGCGGGGCTCCTGTACCGCCGCCTCGGGTCCGAGAAGCCCGCGTACGCGATATCGGCCACCGCCGGCGTGCTGGACTCGATCGCCAACCTGCTGTTCCTGCTCGCGGCGCGCAGCGGAGACCTCGCCGTCGTCGCCGTGATCACCGCCCTCTATCCCGCCGGGACGGTCCTGCTCGCCCGCACGGTGCTCGCCGAACGCGTCCACCGCACGCAGCTCGTCGGCCTGGGCGCCGCGGCCGTCGCGGTCAGCCTGCTCGCGCTCGCCTGAGCCGCGCCGGGGCGGTGGCCGCCGTACGCCGTGCATGGCCGCCGAGCCGGCGGGGTACGCGCCCCCGGTACGCAAGGCGCCTCAGTCGGGCACGGAACGAGGAGTGGCACACGTGATCAGGAAGCTGCAGGCGGTGGCGCTGGACTGCGCCGATCCGGTCCGGCTCGCGGAGTTCTACGCGGGCCTGCTCGGTGGGGAGGCGGTTGCGGACCCGGAGGATCCCGGCTGGGTCGAGGTGCGCGGATTCGAGGGAACGCCGCTGGCCTGCCAGCGCGTGGACGGTTACCAGCCGCCCGAGTGGCCCGGCCAGCAGCGTCCGCAGCAGATCCATCTCGACTTCGACGTGGACGATCTCGACGCCGAGGAGGAGCGGGCCCTGGCTCTCGGCGCAACCGTGCTGGAGCGGACGGACCAGCTCCGCCCGGGCGCCAACTGGCGGGTCTACGCGGACCCGGCCGGGCATCCGTTCTGCCTCTGCCTCCACTGAGGCGGCCCCTTCGCGGTGGCCGGCGTCGTCAGCCCGCGCCGCGCTCGGCGGCGTTCGCCTGCCAGTTCTGCCCGATCCCCCGCAGGAGCGCCGGATACACCACCAGGTACCGGAAGGGCTTGATGGCCGCCATGTACACGGTGCCGAGCCGCCCGTTCGGCCTCACCAGGACGGCCATCTGGCCGTGGAAGCCGCCGGACCCGTCCGGCACCCAGCCGATGTGCAGCACCGCACGCACGGTCCGGTTGGACATCTCCGCCGCCCACTCGTCGTGCGCGAGGTAGAGGGACGTGAACGGAAGCGTCGAGAACTCCGGTCCGCGCGGCCCGTCGCGGAGGTCCGCCGGGAGCCGGTCCCGGAGCGTCCACACCCCCGCCCCACCGGCGCCGCTCCCGGCCCCGGGCCGGTCCCAGCCCAGCAGTTCGCCGAGCTTGTCGCGGATCGCGAACAGCATGCGCGCCGCGGAGGCGTTGGCGGGCGCACCCGTCCCCTGCGCGAACTGGCGCGCCAGCAGGGCGAGATCGTCGGGACCGCCCGGCGTCGGCAGCGCCCACACGTCCTCGACGCGGAAGTCGGGGGCGACCTGGTGAATTCGCCACGGGCGGGAGGTGTGCGCGGTTCTGGGCAGTTTCATGAAGGGCCCATCATCCCTGGGATGCGGAGGACGCGCCAGGGCCAGGCTGGGGCGACTGTTCGCGCTCGAGGACGCAGCCGCGCCGAGGTGATGAGGCTGACCGGGGACTGGCTGCTGCGGTGACGCACAGCGGGAGCCGGGCGGGCCCTTCGGCGTGCGGGCCCGCCCGGCTCCCGCGTCCGTCAGTGCGCGGCGGCGGCGAGCGCGCTCACGTCCACCTTGTACGGGGCGAAGCCGGCGTTGTTCTTGCAGCCGAGCTCTTCCCAGGTGCTGACCTTGGTCTGCGGGTCCGTGTGGGTGAGGTGGTACTTGCAGGCGCCCTTGATGTACTGGCCCTTGACGCCGCCGGGGAAGTCGATCTCCCTGTTCCACAGGTACGGCGAGTTGTAGTTGTTCAGGCGGGCCGTGGCGTTGACGTCGATGCCGCCCGGCGCGTAGATCTCGTAGACCCAGCCCGTCTTCGCCGCTCCGTAGGTCGCGAACTTCTGGGCCACCCACTGCTCGCAGCTGGTGCTGAGGTGCGCGCTGCTCTGCCCGCCGCCCTTGACGATGTACTCGGCGAGCGGGGTCAAGGTGGTGCCGCGCGGGGTGAAACCGGACCGGAAGATGTCCTCCACGGACTCCCGGGTGTCACCGCGCCACAGCACGTTCGTGTCGCTGCGCCACTGCCACCGCTCGTCCGTCGCGCCGGCCGCGACGTCGAGGTCGATCGACTTGTCGGTCGTCGTGCGGTACCAGTCCCAAGCCCGGTATTCGACGGTCGGCCCGCAGGGCTTGGTCAGGTCGTCGTCGAGCGCGACGGCAGCGGCGGGGGCGGCCGTGGCCGGGGAGATGGCGGCGACGGAGACGAAGGAGACGGCGGCGAGGACCCGCAGAGCGGCCTGCAACATGGTGAGTGCCCATCAGTCGATCAACATGACGGGCCTGTTATAGGCGTCGGCGTACCTCTTCGGGACCCTCGCACCCGCGGGTCCACCCGCCCGGCGGGAACAGTCATACCGGGGAAAGGATTCGCCTCCCCTGGCCGCCCTTGCCGCCCCCGGGCCGGGCTGCGTCCTAGGCGGGCGGCTGCGGTCGGACCAGGCGGCGGACGGACTCGACCACCGTCTCGCGGTGGCGCGCCAGCCGGGCCGGGGGCCACGCGGACCCCGCCACCGCGCCGGTCCATGCCTGCGCCAGGCCCATCGCGAGCGTGAGCAGGTCCTCGGGGTCGAGAGCCGGGTCGATCAGCCCCGCACGCTGCGCCTCCTCCACCGCCGCGATCTTGCCCCGGTAGGACTCCGCCTCGGCGTCGGTGGTGCCCGGCCGCTCCAGCTGCTTCCACTGCACCAGCCGCATCAGGTCAGGCCGGGCCACGAGGTGGTCGAAGACCGCGCCGACGTAGCCGGGCAGGTCCCGCGCGTCGAAGGGCACCGTCTCCGAGCCCGTCTCCAGGGCGCGCTGGAGCACCGCGTCGAACAGCTGCTCCTTGTTGCCGTAGTAGACGTAGATGAGCCGCTTGTTCGCCTGGGCGGTCTCCGCGATGCGGTCCACCCGCGCACCGGCGATGCCGTGTGCGGCGAACTCGGAGAACGCCGCGTCGAGCAGCCGTGCCTTCGTCGCGCTGGAATCCCGTGCCATGGCGGGCAGCCTAGCAAGTAACTATCTGGTTATTGACAAGCGCCGCGACCGTCCCGCATGCTCTAACTATCCAGTTAGTTACCCACCCCCACGCATGACGGAGGACACCATGGAGATCCGCGCACTCGGCGGCCAGGGACTGCGGGTCGGAGCCCAGGGCCTCGGCCTCATGGGCATGAGCGCCCACTACGGCGCCGCCGACGAGACCGAGTCCCTCGCCACCATCCACCGCGCCCTGGAGCTGGGCGTCACCCTGCTCGACACCGCGGAGGGCTACGGCCCCTTCCGCAACGAACAGCTCCTCGGAAAGGCGCTCGCCGGCCGCCGCGCCGACGCCGTCGTCGCCACCAAGACCGGCGTGGAATTCACCGACGAGGGCGACTTCCGGGGCCACAACGGGAGCCCCGCGTACATCCGCCGCTCCGCCGACCGCTCCCTGCGCCACCTCGGCACCGACCACATCGACCTCTACTACCTCCACCGCGTCGACTCCGGCGTCCCGATCGAGGAGAGCGTCGGCGCCATGGCCGAGCTGGTGACCGCCGGCAAGGTCGGCCACATCGGCATCTGCGAGGCGGCGCCCTCCACGATCGCCCGCGCCCACGCGGTCCACCCGCTGGCCGCCGTCCAGACCGAGTACAGCCTCTTCGAGCGCGGAATCGAGCACGACGGTGTCCTCGACACCCTGCGTGAGCTGGGCATCGGCCTCGTCGCCTACTCCCCGCTCGGCCGCGGTTTCCTCTCCGGCGCCATCACCAGCCCGGACGACTTCGCCGCCGACGACTTCCGGCGTACCGACCCCCGCTTCCAGGGGGCCAACTTCGACCGCAACCTGGCCGTGGTCGACCGGGTCCGCCGGCTCGCCGCGGAGAAGGGCGTCACGCCTTCGCAGCTCGCGCTCGCCTGGACGCTGCGCATGGGCGCCGTACCGATCCCCGGCACCAAGCGCCGCCGCTACCTGGAGGAGAACGTCGCGGCGACCGCCGTCACCCTCACCGACGCGGACCTGGCCTCCCTGGACGCCGTCGCCCCGCACGGTGTGGTCGCGGGGGACCGGTACGCGCCCGAACTGATGACGTCCCTGAACGGCTGAGCCGCCCGGTACCCGGCGGCCCGCCCGGTGCGGGGCGGGGCACCGGGCGGGCCGCCCGGTCGGAGGGCGCTGGACATCAGACCATCAGCAGCAGCCGGGTGTTCGACACGAGCTTGCGGTTGACGCTGGTGCTCTGCACGAAGATCGTGAAGTCGTCGTTGTGATCGGGCTTGACGCGCGCCTCCGCGGCGGGCAGGCCGAGCAGGGCCCGGGCCTGCGGACCGGTGTACACCCGGTCGGTCTTCTTCTCCAGCACCGCGATCTGCTTGCGCGCCTGGATCTTCTCCGGCTTGCTCAACTGGTAGAACGCGCCACCGGTGCGGTAGGCGTGCCCGGATTCGGTGACCCACTCCCGGATTCCCGCCTCGCGCGCCACGGGGATCAGCCGGTACCCGGACGGGTCCACCGGACTGAGGCCGGCCGCCTCGATGGTCTCCTTGTTGACGGCGTCCCCACCCGTGGAGAACACGGCCCGCGAGCCCCGGATGCCCTTGGTGCGGCCCACCATGAACTTCTCGGTGGCCTCCTTGATGACCTGGCCGGCCTCCTCCAGTCCTTGGGTACTGGTGGCGTCCCACACCGCGATGTTCTCCTTGGGGAAGCCGCACTGCATGGCTTCCCGCTTGCCCATCTGGTCCGGCACGAGGACGGCCAGCGTCCAGTTGTCCTCCTGCGTCCCGATCATCTCGGTCACGGCCCGGACCAGCTCGCGGGGGTCCCTGGACGGGGCGTCGGGGCAGCGGTGGCTCGCGTTCTCCTGCCCGTCGGTGAGCACGAACGTCAGGAAGCTGTGGTCGCCGTACAGCTGGGCCGTCTGGGCCAGCTCCCGCTGCGACTTCAGGGAAGCCGCCAGCAGGGACGTCATGCCACCGGTCCGGTACAGCTGCTTCAGCGACGGCATCCGCAGCACGTCCTTGTCGTAGATGACGCACTCCACCGTGTTGGCGAAGACGTACACCGTGACGCGGGTCTCCTGGTCCAGTTCCCCCGACCGGCGGGCCAGGTAGGCGATCTGCTGGTCCGCGACGTCGACGACCTTGCCGCTCAGATGGGACATGGACGAACTGGCGTCCAGCACGAGAGCGACGTGGTTGATGTAGTTCTGGTTTCCGGACATGGAAGCTCCCCCTCGTTCCGACTTGATGCTCCTACCGTCTCACCCACCACTGACAATCGATCAGGGAGCGGAAGGGGCCCGGCACTCAGCCGTCGAGGGGCCGCAGGGCGGTCAGTACGCGGTCCGGTGTGAGGGGCAGCTCGCGCATCCGGCGTCCCGTGGCGTGGGCGACCGCGTTGCCGATGGCGGCGGCCGTTCCGACGATGCCGATCTCGCCGATGCCCTTGCTGCCCATCGGGTTGAGGTGCTTGTCGTGTTCGTCGATCCAGTGCGCCTCGATCTCCGGCACGTCCGCGTGCGCGGGCACGTGGTAGGAGGCCAGGTCGCTCTCGGTGAAGTCGCCGAACGCCCCGTCCACGGTGCTGTGTTCGGTCAGCGCCATGCCGAGCCCCATGATCATGCCGCCCTTGAGCTGCGACCTCGCCGTACGCGGGTTGAGGATGTGGCCCGCGGCGTAGACGCCGAGCAGCCGCCGGACGCGGACCTCGCCGGTGACCGTGTCGACCCGGGCTTCGGCGAAGTGGGCGCCGAAGGCGTGCCTGGCGTACGGGGACTTCTGCTTGGCCGACTGCGTGGTGTCGGCCGACGCGGACAGGCCCTCGTCCGGCAGGGGCTCGTGGTGGCGCTCCAGGCGCGCGGTGAGCGCGGTGCAGGCGTCGTGGACGGCCCAGCCCCAGGACCCGGTGCCGGAGGAGCCGCCGGCGAGGGGCGCGGCGGGCAGGCCGGTGTGCCCGATGGCGATGGACACCCGCTCCAGGGGGACCCGTAGCGCGTCGGCGGCCACCTGCGCGAGGACGGTACGGGCGCCCGTACCGATGTCGGTGGCGTTGATCTCGACCAGGAAGCTCCCGTCGGGGCGGGCGTGCGCGCGGGCCGTGGAGGGGGAGACGAGCACGGGATAGGTGGCCGCGGCGACTCCGGTGCCCAGCAGGTACGGGCCCTCGCGCCGCGGGGTGCGGTGGCTGGACCAGCCGAACCGCTCGGCGCCCTCGCGCAGGCATTCCACCAGGTGGCGGCTGCTGAAGGGGCGGCCGCTGTCGGGTTCGGCCGAGGGTTCGTTGCGCACGCGCAGTTCGATCGGGTCGATGCCGAGGGCGTCGGCCAGTTCGTCCATCGCCGATTCCAGCGCGTACATGCCGGGGGCTTCCCCGGGCGCGCGCATCCATGACGGGGTCGGCACGTCCAGGGCGACGGCGCGGTGCGTGGTGCGCATGTCCGGTACCGCGTACATGACGCGGGCCGGCACGGCGGCCTGCTCGACGAACTCGCGGACGCGGGAGGTGTGGGTGGTGACCTCGTGCGTGAGGGCGGTGAGGGTGCCGTCGGCGCGGGCGCCCAGCCCGATCCGGTGCAGGGTGGGAGCGCGGTGGCCCACCGTCGCGGGCATGTGGCCGCGGGGGAGGGCGAGCTTGACGGGACGGCCGTACCGGCGCGCGGCCATGGCGGCCAGGACCACGTGGGGACGCGGCGTGCCCTTGGAGCCGAAACCACCGCCCACGTGCTCGGAGACGACGGTGACGTCGGCCTCGGGGAGTTCGAGGAGGGACGCCAGCGCGGCGCGCACGGGGCCCGCCCCCTGGCTGGAGTCGTGCACCCTCAGGTGGTGGCGTACGGAGTCCCACTCGGCGGTGGCGGCGTGCGGCTCCATGGGGTGGTTGTGCAGGGGGGCCACCTCGTAGGCGCAGTCGACCCGGACGGGCGCGGCGGACAGGGCGGCGTCCGGGTCGCCCTGCTCGCGGTGCGCGGGGTGGCCGCCGTTGGCCTGTTCGGGGGTGTAGGCGCCGGGGTGGCCGGTGCTGAGGGCGACGTCGTGCGGCTCGCTCGCGTAGGCGACCCGCACCGCCTCGGCGGCGGCCCGCGCGCCTTCGAGGGTGTCCGCGACGGCGAGCGCCACGTACCAGCCGCGGTGGGGGACGCGGGGGTCCTGGAGGAGTTGCAGCGTCGGGTCGTCGGAGGGACCCAGGCGCGGCGCGTTGAACGGGGTCAGGACGCCGATGACGCCCGGCAGGGCGACCGCGGCCGTGTCGTCGACGGCGGTGACCCGGCCGCGGGCGACCGTCGCGGGGACCGGCCAGGCATAGGCGCAGCCGGGCGGGGTGTGCTCGACGGCGTAGCGGGCGGCTCCGGTGACCTTCTCGTGTCCCTCCCGTCGGGGTTCGGGGCTGCCGAGGGCGGTGCTGGGGCGCATGGACGGCTCCCTTTCTGGTCGGTGGCGGGCGGCTACGCCGATGGGCCGGTGGCCGGCGCGGGCGGGGTGCGGGGCGGAGCGCCGTCGGCGGTGCGGATCAGGCGGGTGAGCGCGTCGTGGGCGAGGTTGCGCGCGAGGTCGACCTTGAACGCGTTGTCGCGCAGCGGCCGGGCCTGCGAGAGCTCCTCGTCCACCGCCCGGCGCACGGCTTCGTCGGTGGGCGCGGACCCGACCAGTAGTTCTTCGCAGACGGTGGCGCGCCACGGCCGGTGGGCGAGGCCGCCGAAGGCCAGGCCGAGGTGGCGCACGCGGCCTTCGGAGAGTTCGAGCACGGCGGCGACCGAGGCGAGCGCGAAGGCGTACGAGGCGCGGTCGCGGGCCTTGCGGTACAGGGAGACGGCGCCGGGAGCGGCGGGCGGCAGCACGACGGCGGTGACGATCTCCCCGGGGCGCAGGACGGTGTCCCGCTCCGGGTGCTCACCGGGCAGCCGGTGGAACGCGGTCGCCGGGACCCGGCGGGTGCCGCCCGGTCGCCCGTCGGTTCCTTCCTCTCCACCGGCCGCGTCGCCCCCGTACAGCTCGATCTCCGCGTCGAGGGCGGCGAGGGCCACGGCCATGTCGGAGGGGTGGGTGGCCACGCAGTGCTCGGAGTGGCCGAGCACTGCGAGGTCGCGGTGCACGCCGTCGCGGGCCCCGCAGCCGCTACCGGGTGCGCGCTTGTTGCAGGGCTTGGAGACGTCCTGGAAGTACGGGCAGCGGGTGCGCTGGAGCAGGTTGCCGCCGGTGGTGGCCACGTTGCGCAGCTGCCCGGACGCGCCGGCGAGCAGGGCCTGGGACAGCGCCGGATAGCGGGCCCGTACGAGGGGGTGCGCGGCCAGGTCGCTGTTGGTCACGGCGGACCCGATGCGGAGCCCGCCCGTGGGCAGCTCCTCGATCCGGTGCAGGGGGAGCCGGGTGAGGTCGATCAGGGCCGTCGGGGTTTCGACGCCGTGCTTCATGAGGTCGACGAGGTTGGTGCCGCCGCCGAGGTAGCGGGAGCCCGGGTGCCGGGCGTGCGCGTCGAACGCTTCCTGGAGGCTGGTGGCCCGTACGTAGGCGAAGGGCTTCACGCGATCACGTCCGTACGCGGGGTGGCTGCCGGGGATGTGGCGGCGGGGGCCGTCGGCTCGGAGCGGCCGTCGGCGGTGGCTTCGGCTGTGGCGGCGACTTCGGCGCTGGCGGCGACTTCGGCGACGGCGTCGACGATGCCGTTGTAGGCGCCGCAGCGGCAGAGGTTCCCGCTGAGCCGCTCGCGGATCTCCTCGGGGGTGAGGGGGACGGGGGCGGTGGGGCCGTCCGCCGGGGTGGGGCGGGTGACGTGTGACGGGTGGCCCGCGGCCGCTTCGCCGAGGACGCCGACGGCGGAGCAGAGCTGACCCGGGGTGCAGTAGCCGCATTGCAGGGCGTCGTGGGCGACGAAGGCCCGCTGGAGCGGGTGGAGCGTTCCGTCGGCGTCGGCGAGGCCCTCGACGGTCGTGATCTCCGCGCCGTCCTGGGCCACGGCGAGCAGGAGGCAGCTGTTGGCGCGGCGGCCGTTCACGAGGACGGTACAGGCGCCGCACTGGCCGTGGTCGCAGCCCTTCTTGGACCCGGTCAGGTCCAGCGTCTCGCGCAGGGCGTCGAGGAGGGTGACGCGGTGGTCCAGGTCGAGGGCGTGGTCCGTGCCGTTGACGCGCAGTGCGACCCGGGAGCGGGAAGCGCCGTCCGCGGGCGGGCCGGACGGCGGCCGGCGGCCGGGGGCGGGGTCGGCCGGGTTTCCGGTGGTGCTCCCGGCGGTGCTCGCAGCGCCGGTCCGGTGCGTGGGAGGTGTTCCGCTCGCAGCCACGACAGTCCTTAATGTCCGATACGGGGTCTCTGGTCCATCGGTTGCCCAGCCTCGGCCATTCCACTCGTTCCGGTGCCGGTGGCGCGCCCGTCGGGTGCCGGACGGGTGTCGGAGGGGGCCGTTCGGGTGCCGCCCCGCCGTGTCTCCCCCGGGCGGGGGAGACGGGTCCCTCCGGCGGGGGAGGTGTCCGCGCGGACGAGGAGCGAGTCTGGAATCCGTGCGAGGGGAAGGGGAGTTCGGATGGAACGCTGGGATCGGGTGGGGCGCAGCGCGGCGTATGGAGCGGCCCTGTCGCTGTCGCCGTATCTGCTGATCAAGGTCTCGTGGGTGGTCGGCTCTTTGCTGGGGGTGCTCCCGGTCGGCGACGGGTTCGGCCTGGCGGGGTGGGTGGTCCTCAACACCGTCACGATCGGCATGGCATCGACCGGGATCGTCCTGGCGCTCGCCATGGTGCGGCCCTGGGGGATGCGCATACCGGGGGCGGCGGTCGCGTTCTGCTCCTGGGTGGGGTCGGGATTCCTCGTCTCCGTGCTCCCCTTCGGCTTGATCAGCGCGCTGCTGCATACGGGCGGCGACGCCGGGGCTGACGAGGGAGGCGGCTCGGGCATGCCGGGCTGGGAGGCCGCGCTGGTGGAGTTCGGCTTCGTCGGGATGGGGCTCGGACTCGCTCTCGCCGTTCCGGCTCATATGCGGCGCCGCTGGCCGGACGCCTTCGCGGGGCGCCTCGGTGACGGCCCTCGTGCGGCGCGGCCGTGGGCGGCTGCCGCCAGTGCGGTGCTCGGCGCGGTGGTCGGGGCGGTCTGGATCTACTGGGCGGCGGGAGGAACCCTGGGCATCGCGCACCCGGCCGAGCGGAACACGGACGGGTACGTGCTGAACGCGACGTGGGGATTCTGGGCGCTCGCCGGATCCGCTGCCCTGTGGGCGATCGTCCGGGCGCGCCCGGCCCGGTCGCCGCTCCGGGTGCCGCTGGCCCTCGCCTGGGTCGGTTCCGGCTCGCTGTTCGCGTGGAGCGCCTGGAAGCTGCCGCTGATGTTGTACGTGGCGGTGGCGGAGCCGACCGGGTTCACGCAGCCGGAGGACCCCGTGCCTGCGGTGGTGCTGCACGTCTGCGCCGTCGTGGCGGGGGCGGTCATGATGGGGACACTCGTTCGCCGGCACACCCGGGCCGCCGCGTCCGCTCAACCCTCCGCTGTCCCGGCGCGGCAGGTGGCCTGACCGCTTCGGGGGGCGAAGCCCCGGTCCGCGGCCCGGCTTTCGCCGGAGGGGTCGCAGGCGGCGGTGGGATACGGGACACGAGCGCACCTTTTGACCCGGGGTGGGTCTTCATCACCCGATGATCTTACGTAAGCTCAGGAATGTTCGCCGTGTCCGGGGTTGTCTCCGGCGGCGGCCGTGCTTTCGCATGTCCTGCCCCCACCGAACGAGTTGAGGAAATACGTGCGCCTGTCCCTTGAACGACGCCTGGTCGTGAGTGCCGCCCTGCTCGCCACCGTAGCCGGTGTCGTCCCGGCTTCCGCGGCCTACGCCGCACCGGCCACCGTGCCCGCCGCCGCCACGTCGGCCGCACAGCCCGCCCCCGACATGGAGGGCGTGACCAAGGCCCTCCAGAACGCCCTGGACGCGGGTGCGCCGGGCGCCCTGGCCCGTTACACGGGCCCGGACGGGGTGAAGAGCAAGACCCTGGGCCTCCAGGACACGGTCAACGGCACCGCGATGAACGTGGACTCGCGGTTCCGGATCGGCAGCGTCTCCAAGACCTTCTCCTCCGTCGTGCTCCTCCAGCTCGTGGGCGAGGGGCGCGTCGACCTGGACACCCCCGTCAACCACTACCTCCCGGGGCTGCTGCCGGACGACCGGATCACGGTGCGTCACCTGATGACCCACCGCAGCGGCCTGTCGGACTACACGAACGCGATGTTCGCGGACACCGTCCCGGGCTTCGAGGCCGTGCGCAACAAGGTGTTCACCTTCCAGCAGTTGGTGGACCTCTCGCTCGCCGAGCCGCGCACGACCGAGCCCGGCGCGGCCTACAAGTACTCCAACACCAACTTCGTGGTCGTCGGCATGATCATCGAGAAGGTGACCGGGAAGCCGGTGGCCAAGGAGTACGACCGTCGCATCATCAAGCCGCTGAAGCTGCGCAACACCTCCTACGTGCACCCCGCCACGGAGATCCGCGGCCGGCACGCCAACGGCTACCTCCACCCCGACGAGGCCGGGCAGCCGCTCGTCGACTCCACTGAGCAGACGGTCTCCTGGGCGCAGTCGGCCGGAGCGGTGATCTCCAACGCCGCCGATCTGAGCACCTTCATGTCCGCGCTGATCAGCGGCAAGCTGCTGCCCGCGCGCATGCTCGACCAGATGACCGCCATGACGCCGACGGACGCGACGAACACCCGCTTCTACGGCCTGGGGCTGCGGCGCTACGACCTCTCCTGCGGCACGCAGGTGTTCGGGCACACCGGTACCGTGCAGGGCTTCTACACCTACGCCTTCACCACCCGTGACGGCAAGCGGAGCCTGTCCGCCATGGCGAACACCTCCAACGACGGCGCCGCCAACACCGCCCTCGGCGGCACGCTGGAGGCTGCGTTCTGCGGCAAGCCCGTGACGGCCCCCGGCAACGCCACCGCGCGCGGTCTGGCGTCCGCCGCCCCGGCCCCCACGCTCGCCCCGGCCGAGAAGGACCTGCCGGAGCGCCGCTGACCTTCCGGGTCCCGGGGCCCGACCCCCACCCGGGAACGAGCCGAGGCCGGAGCGAACGCTCCGGCCTCGGTGCTGTCCCGCCCTGGCCGCCCCGGGTCACCCGGTGGCCCCGGCCCCGTGTCCGCGGCCCCCGGTCGCCGGTAGCGTGGCGGCAGCCGAGACGAGGAGGGGACATGACGCGACGCGAGAGCGCGGCGGAGGTGTTCGACGCACTGGGGGAGCGGTACGACGATCTGTTCGGGCCGGTGCCCAGGCAACTGGCCGCCCTGGACTGGCTGGTGGAGCGACTGCCCGCCGGAGCCCGCGTGCTCGACGTGGGCAGCGGCACCGGACGGCCCACGGCGGAGGTACTGACCCGCGCCGGGCACGCCGTGACCGGCATCGACGTATCGGCGGCGATGGTCGAGACGGCACGCCGACGGGTGCCCGGGGCGCGCTTCGAGCAGGCCGATGTCCGCACCTACGAGCCGCGGGCGAGCGGCGGGGTCGACGCCGTGTGCTCCTTCTTCCCGCTCCTCGTGATGGACCAGCCGGACATCGAGGCCGCCCTGGACCGGATGGCGTCCTGGGTCGCGCCCGGCGGCTTCCTCGTGCTGGCCACGGTTCCGGGCGACATCCGGGGGCTGGACATCGACTGGATGGGCCACCCCGTGACCGTCAGCAGCCTGTCCGCCGCGCAGCACCTGCGACGACTGGCGGCGGCCGGTCTGGACGTGCTGCACCAGGACACCTCCACCTTCGTCCCCGTCGACCCCCTCGCCCCGCCCGAAGAGCACTTCTTCTGCTACGCGACCCGGCCCACCCGATCCGCCGCCTGATCGCGAGCGTTCCCGTGCAGTAGTTCCCGTCGAGCGGTCCCCGGCGCGGGTGGTGGAGGAGAAAGATCTCCGACCCGCGCGACATCCTGGCGACTCGCGTAGTCAGGAAGGGTATGCACGGGGACCACGAAACAAGCGAACGGGCGGGGACCGAGTGAAACCAGCACAGGAGGACGCGTATCTGGAGTTCGTGACGGCGCGGGCGAAGGCGCTCTACCGCACGGCGTACACGCTCGCCGCCGGCGACACCCACCTCGCCGAGGACCTGGTCCAGGAGACCCTCGGCCGGTTGTTCGTGCACTGGAGCCGGGTGGCCCGCGCCGACAGCCCGGCGGCCTACGCGCAGACGGTCCTGGTCCGTACGTTCCTCAGCGCGCGGCGTCGGCGCAGCACCGGCGAGCGCCCGCTCGCGCACCTGCCCGACCGCGCGGAGCCAGGCACGGACGCGGAGCTGCGGATCACCCTCCTGGACGCGCTCGGCCAACTGCCGCCCCGCGACCGGGCGGTGATGCTGCTGCGCTACTGGGAGGGCCACAGCATCGAGGAGACCGCCCGCATGCTCAAGCTGAGCAGCGGCGCGGTCCGTTCGCAGGGCACCCGGGCCCTCGGGAAACTGCGCGCGCTGCTCGGCGACAGCCTGTCCGATCGGGTGCCGGGATGAGCACCGGCGCCCGACACGGGTCCGCGCCGCCGCAACGCCCCCACCACTGAAAGCGAAGTGACACCGCCATGCCGTTCGACGCAGACCTCGCACGCGCCCTGGACCGCACGACCGACGCCCTCGAACCCGATCTCACCACGCTCCTGAGCGGGGCCGTCCAGCGCGGACGCGCCCGCCGGCGCCGACGCACCGCCGCTCTCTTCGCCGGCGTCGGCGTCGGCACCTGCGCGGTGGTCGCCGCGGGCGCCCTGATGCTCCCCGCCGCGCTGGCAGGGATCCACTCCACCGGTTCCGACATCGAACCGGTGGCGCTGGCCATGCCGCGCTCCGCGATCAGCGGTGACCAGATGGTCCAGGCGCTGCAACAGAGCCTCCCCGGAGGCCGGTTCAGCCAGACCAGGGGACAGAGCAACAACCCCGGCGATCCGTCCGGCGGGTACGTCGCCAACGGCGGCCTGATCGTGGACGACGGGCACGGAGCCGCCTTCGTCGGTGCCTCGGCCGTACGGCTGAAACTGCCGCTGCGCGACGGCGACGGGCTCAGCTGCGAGCGGACGCCCGCGCGCGCCGAGGGTGACACCTGCACGCTGAGCGAGCTGCCCGACAACGCCGCGGTCCCCGGCGGGGCCGTGGTGATGTCGGAGCAGAACGCGGCCGCACACCCCGCCCGCGCGGACACCGCCCGCCGCTGGACGCTGACCGTGACGCTGAAGGCGACGGGCGCGCAGGTACAGCTGGTGCAGTGGAACAGCACCGGAGGCGGTGAGGGCCCGGACACGCCGAAGCCGACCCGCGCCGCGCCGCCGCTCTCCGAGCAGCAAGCCCTTGCCGCACTCACCGGCGCCGCCTGGGCGCCGATCCTCGGCGCCGTCGCCTGAACCACGGGTCACGGGGCGATCCGGGCGGCCGCCTTGCGGTGCGGTCGCCCGGCCCGCCCCACGCACCCTCGCGGCCGCAAGGCACTGGCGCAGGGGCCTCGTTCAGACGATCAGGCTGAGGGTCGCCGCCACCGCGAAGCCGGCCACCGACAGGACGGATTCCAGGACGGTCCAGGATGCGAGGGTGTCGCGTTCCGATATCCCGAAGTACTTCGAGACCATCCAGAACCCGCCGTCATTCACGTGCGAGGCGAAGATGGAGCCCGCCGAGATCGCCATGATGACCAGGGCCAGGAAGGGCTGCGAGTGACCGCCGCCCTCGACCAGCGGCACCACGATGCCCGCCGTCGTGACGATCGCGACGGTCGCCGAGCCCTGGGCCACGCGCAGCACCAGCGAGATCAGGTAGGCCAGGACGATCACCGGCAGTCCCATCCCGTCGAAGGTGTCCGCCAGAGCGCCCGCGATGCCCGACCCCTTCAGGACCGCGCCGAACACGCCGCCGGCGCCGACCACGAGCAGGATGTTGCCGACCGGTTTGAGGGAGGCGGTGGAGACCGTCTCCAGCGAGGTGCGCGACCAGCCGCGGCGGATGCCGAGCAGGTAGTACGCCATCACCAGGGCGATCGTGAGTGCCACGAAGGGGTTGCCGAAGAACTCGACGCAGGAGCGCAGGCCCGACGGGTCGAGCACGATCGAGGAGAAGGTGGAGGCCAGGATCAGCAGCAGCGGCGTACCGATGATGAGGAGGACGGTGGCCAGGGGGACGGGATCCTCGCGCGGGGTGACGCCCGCGGCGCGCTGCTCGGCGGCGACGGCCGCCTTCGCCTCGCAGGCGGCCTCGACCATGTCCTGCGGTACGGCGACGAAGAGGCGGTGGCCGATCCATCCGGCGTAGGCCCAGGCGGCGAGCACGGCCGGCACGCCGCAGACGACGCCCATGACGATGACCCAGCCGAGGGAGACGTGGAAGAGGCCCGCCGCGGCGACCGGGCCGGGGTGCGGCGGCAGGAAGGCGTGCGTCATCGAGAGGCCGGCCAGCAGCGGCATCGCGTAGAGAAGAATCGATTTTCCGGAGCGCTTGGCGGCCGCGTAGACGATCGGTGCGAGGACGAAGATGCCGACGTCGAAGAAGACGGGGATGCCGAAGACCAGTCCGGTGAGTCCCATGGCCAGGGGCGCGCGCTTCTCGCCGAAGAGGTGCAGCAGGCGGCCGGAGAGGACTTCGGCACCGCCCGAGACCTCCAGGATCGCGCCGAGCATGGTGCCGAGACCGATGATGATCGCGACGTGCCCGAGGATGCCGCCCATACCGCTCTCGATCATCGAGACGGCGGCGGACTTCTGTACGGTGCCGAAGAGTTCGGTGACCGAGAGCCCGGCGGCCAGGCCGACCGCGATGGACACCGCCAGGAGCGCCACGAAGGGCTGGAGGCGGATCCTGATGATCAGGAACAGCAGGAGGGCGATGCCCAGGGCGGCGACGGTCAGGAGACCGCCCGTCCCGCCGATCAGCGTCAGCAGACCCCCGGTGTGCGGGGTCGCGGGTGGCGCGGCGGCCATGGACGGGGTGACGGCTACGGACAGCATGGGAACTCCGTGGTTCGCATGGCGGGGGTCCCCGGTGACGGGGCGTGGGGTGAGCACGGCGGGCCGGCCCCGGACGCAGCGCGCGGCGCGGTGGGGGCGTGGGACGGCGGGGCGGCCGCAGGGGGCGGCGCCGTGTCGTGGTGGCCGGGCGGCGGGGGAGGGCCGCCCGGCCGAAGGGTTTCGCGAAGGGGGACGAGCGGTCAGCCGAGGACGGCGAGCGCGTCGATCTCGATGAGCAGACCCGCGGGCAGGCCGACGTACACCGTGGTGCGGGCGGCCGGCGGGGCGGTCAGCCCCTGCTCCTCGAAGTACGCGTTGTAGAGCTCGTTCATCTCCGCGAAGTGCTCCACGTCGGTGAGGTAGACGCGCATCATCATCACGTCGTCCCAGGTGGCGCCGCCCTCTTCGAGGATCGCCCGGACGTTGGCGAAGGTCTGGAGCGTCTGCTCGCGCAGGGAGGGGCCCGCCGGCGTCGGTGCGTGGCCCGGCACGGCGGGCAGGAAACCGACCTGGCCGGCCACCTGGAGGATGTTGCCCTTGCGCACCCCGTGCGAGAACTTCGCGGGCGGGGCGGTGTGCGTGGCCGGGGTGATCGCGGTCTTCACGAGCGGGGCGGCGGGAGCGGAGGGGGCAGGGGTGGTGCCGTCGTTCATGGTGTGTGCCGTTCTTCCTTGATGGTTTCCCGGGGGACACCGCGGTCGGCGCCCCCGGCGAGCGGGGGGAAAGCGTGCGGAGCGCCGGCGGCGGACCGGGCCGGGCTCATGGGCGGGCCGTCCGGCCACCGGGCAGCGGGTCGGCGGGCCCGTCCGCGCGCCGCGCCGACGGGTCGTCGGTCCAGCCCGCGGTGAGGCTCAGCGCGCGCCAGGCCCCGGCGTCCAGGGCGGTCAGGCGGTCGGCCAGTTCCCGGGGCGGTGGCGGGGCCAGGTCCTCGGGGCTGGTCAGGACGGCCGCGGCCGTGAGGTGGCCGTGACGTATCCGCTCCGGTACGGGCAGCCCGCGCAGTCCGGCGGAGAGGAACCCGGCGGCGAAGGCGTCGCCCGCGCCGACCGGGGCGACGACCGCGACGGTGGGCGCGGGTTCGTGGACCACGCGGTCGGGCCCGTCCGGCGCGCTCCGGGAGAAGACGGTGGCGCCGTCGGCGCCCTGCTTCACCACCAGCACCTCCGGCTCCGGCAGCAGGCCGCGCACCGCGTGCGCGCCGCCGTCGGTGCCCCACAGGGCCTCGGCCTCGTCGGCGCCGACGAACACGAGGTCGGAGGCGCGGGCGAGGCCCAGCAGCACCGGACCGGCCGCGGCGGCGCCGGACCACAGGTTCATCCGGTAGTTGACGTCGAAGGAGATGCGGGGCCGGTCCGGCCGTGGGGCGGTCAGGGCGCGCAGGAGGTCCAGGCAGCCGGGGGAGAGGGCGGCGGTGATGCCGCTCAGGTGCAGGATTCCGGTGGCGTCGAGCACCGCCGCGTCCACGGTGTGCGGGGACATGGCGGACGCCGCGGAGGACTCCCGGTAGTAGGCGACCTCGGCCAGGTCCTCATCCGGCGGCCGGCCGTGCGAGGTGCTCGCGGCACGGGTGGCGCGCTCGCCGACGGTGCGGAAGTAGATGCCGGTCGGGCGGCGGTGGTCCCGCGTCACGTGCGAGGTGTCGACGCCCCGGGCGGACAGCTCGCGCAGCAGGTAGTCGCCGAAGCCGTCCGCCCCGACGCGGCCGACCCAGCGGGCGCTGTGGCCCGCCCCGGCGATGCCGCAGGCGACGTTCGACTCCGCGCCGCCGAAGCCCCGGCTGAATCCGGCCGCATCGGCGAGCGGGCCGGGGGTGGTGGGCCGCAGGGCGACCATCGCCTCGCCGAGACAGGTCACGTCGACGACGGAGGCCCGACCGTCCGCTGGGGTGGTGGACACGCTGAACTCCCTCACGGTTCCCGCCTGTTTGTACCGGATGCCCGGATCACCGGCCCTGTTGACCCGGCGCTGATCGGGATGTTAGGCATCATGTAGCAAGTTGCGCAATGGGCGTTGCGCAGGATGCAACGCCCCCCCTCACGACACGCCAACGCGCCAACGCGGCAACGTGGCACCACAGGCCACCGAGATCAGGGAGCCCCATGACAGCCGAGGACCGCCGCACGACGGCCGAGCGCGACACGGCTGCCGCGCCCGCCGACCGCACCCCGTCCGCGCGGATCGCGGCCCTCGCCGACGAGCGCGTCGACTTCCGCTTCAAGGGGCTGCCGCCGGACGCGGAGGGGCTGACCGTCGGCGAACTGGCCGCACAGCGCCGCAACCTCTTCACCGGCGGGTTCACCACGCCGGTGATGGCGCTCTCCGCCGAACGCGTCGAGCACAACCTCCGCCTCATGGCGGACTACACCGACCGGCACGGACTCGTCTTCGCGCCCCACGGCAAGACCTCCATGGCCCCTGCCCTCTTCGCCCGCCAGATCGCGCACGGAGCCTGGGGTGTCAGCCTCGCCGTCCCCCATCAGGTGCGCGTGGCGCGGGCGTTCGGCGTCGAACGGGTGCTGCTGGCCAACGAGCTGGTCGACGCGCCCGCCTTGCGCTGGATCTCCCGCGAGCTGGACGCCGACCCCTCGTTCCGCTTCGTCTGCCACGTGGACTCCGTGCGCGGGGTCGAGCTGATGGACGAGGCCCTGCGTGCGGCCGGCGCGGTCCGGCCCGTCGACGTCCTGGTCGAACTCGGCGCCGGCGCGGGGGCCCGTACCGGCGCCCGCACGGAAGCCGCGTGCGCGGCCGTCGCCGACGCGGTGGCGGCCGCCCGCAGCCTGCGCCTGGTCGGTGTCAGCGGCTACGAGGGCGAGGTCCCGGGGGCGAACCCGGGGCGCGTGCGGGCCTGGCTGCGCCGCCTCGTCGCGCTCCTCGCCGATTTCGACGCGGCGGGCCGGTTCGCCGCTGCCGGGACGATCCTGCTGAGCGCGGGCGGCTCCGCCTGGTTCGACGCGGTGGCCGAGGTCTTCGCGCACACCCCGCCGTTGTCGGCGCCGGTGCGCAAGGTGCTGCGCTCGGGCGCGTACCTCTCCCACGACGACGGCCACTACCGCCGGGTGACCCCCTTCCGTCGCGTCCCCGGGGAGGGCCGCCTCGAACCGGCCTTCCGCCTGTGGACCCAGGTCGTCTCACGGCCGTCCCCGGAGCAGGCGTTCGTCAACGCGGGCAAGCGCGACGCCGCCCACGACCTGGACCTGCCCGAGGTCCAGGTGGTGCGCTCGGCCCGCGACGGAGTCTTGCGGGACGCGGCGGGCATCGCCGTCACCGCCCTGTCGGACCAGCACGGCTGGGTGAGCACCGCACCGGAGGCCCGGCTGGAGGTCGGGGACTGGCTCGGCCTCGGCCTGTCCCACCCGTGCACCACCTTCGACAAGTGGCAGCTGATCCCGCTGGTGGAACGGGACGGGACGGTCCGGGACTTCGTACGGACGTACTTCTGACCCCGCGAGCGAGCGGCCCCCGAGCCACCCACGCCCCCCGATCCGCCCCCGACCCCAGGAGCACCGCCCCCATGGACCTGGTCATCCGCAACGCCCGTGTCGTCGACGGCTCGGGCACGGCCTCCTACCGCGCCGACGTGGCCCTCGGCGACGGTCGCGTCCAGGAGATCCGCAAGGAGGGGGAGGGCCCCAGACCCTCCGCCCGCAGAACGCTCGACGCCGAAGGGCTCGCGCTGGCGCCCGGCTTCATCGACATGCACGCCCACAGCGACCTCGCCCTGCTGCGCGACCCGGACCACAGCGCGAAGGCCGCCCAGGGCGTCACCCTGGAAGTCCTGGGCCAGGACGGCCTGTCCTACGCGCCCGTCGACGACCGCACCCTCGCCGACGTCCGCCGGGCCGTCACCGGCTGGAACGGCGACGGCGAGGACATCGACTTCGACTGGCGGACCGTCGGCGAATACCTCGACCGCCTCGACCGCGGCTTCGACGGACAGGGCGTCGCCGTCAACGCCGCCTACCTCGTCCCGCAGGGCACCGTCCGCATGCACGTCATGGGCTGGGAGGACCGCGCCCCCACCCCGCGCGAGCTGGACCGGATGCGCCGACTGGTCGCGGACGGACTCCGGCAGGGCGCCGTGGGCCTCTCCTCCGGCCTCACCTACACGCCGGGCATGTACGCCGAGGACGGTGAACTGACCGAACTGTGCCGGGTGGTGGCCGCGTACGACGGCTACTACTGCCCGCACCACCGCTCGTACGGGGCCGGCGCCCTGCGGGCCTACCAGGAGATGGTGGACCTTACGCGCGCGGCCGGCTGCGCGCTCCACCTCGCGCACGCCACCATGAACTTCGGGGTGAACGAGGGGAAGGCACCCGAACTGCTGGCCCTCCTGGACCGGGCGCTGGACGACGGCGCGGACATCACCCTGGACACCTACCCCTACACGCCCGGCTGCACCACCCTCGTCGCGCTGCTGCCGAGCTGGGCGGGGGAGGGAGGACCGGGCGCGGTCCTGGAGCGCCTGACGGACGACGCGACGGCCGAGCGCATCCGGCACGACCTGGAGGACGTCGGCTCGGACGGCTGCCACGGCGTCCCCCTCGACTGGGGCACGATCGAGGTCTCCGGCGTCCACGATCCCGCGCTGTCCCCGTACGTGGGCGCGAACATCGCCGCGACGGCCCGCACGCGCGGCGAAGCCCCGTGGACCACGGCCCGGCGGCTGCTGACCGAGGACCGGCTCGGCACGACCATCCTGCAGCACGTCGGACACGAGGAGAACGTCCGCCTCATCATGAAGCACCGCGCCCACACGGCCGGTTCGGACGGCATCCTCCAGGGCCGCAAACCCCACCCCCGCGCCTACGGCACCTTCCCCCGCTACCTCGGCACGTACGTCCGGGAGCTGGGCCAGCTCTCCCTGGAGGAGTGCGTCGCCCACCTGACCTCCCGGCCCGCGGCCCGCCTGCGGCTGCCCGACCGCGGCCTGGTCCGCGAGGGCTACCGGGCCGACCTGGTCCTCTTCGACCCCGACACGGTCGCGGCGGGCTCGTCGTTCGAAGCGCCGCGCACCCTCCCGCACGGCATCCCCCACGTCCTGATCGACGGACGCTTCGTCATCGAGGACGGGAAGCGCACGCAGGTGCTCGCCGGAAAGTCGGTCCGCCGCACGGCATGAGCCGCCATCCGGCCGTCACCACCCCGTCCCGCCCGCCCGGCCCCCTCACCCCACCGACGCACCCGGAGCACCCCATGACCTGCCATCCCCACGCCGTCATCGCCGCGCAGCGCCTGCTGCCCGTGCTGCGCAACGCCGACGCCGACGAAGCCGTCCACCGGACCACCGCACTGCTCGCGGCGGGCTGCCGCGCGGTCGAGCTGACGACCAGCACCCCCGGCTGGGCCGACGCGGTGGCCCGTACGGTCCCCCTCACCGACGGTGGGGGGCGCCCGGCGGTCATCGGCGTCGGTACCGTCACCACCTCCGCGCAGGCCCGCACCGCCCTGGACGCCGGAGCCGCGTTCCTCATCTCCCCCTACCCGGCCCCCGAGGTGCGCGAGGTCGCCCGCGAACGCGGGGCCGTCTTCATCGAGGGCGGGTTCACGCCCGGCGAGGTGGCCGCCGCCGTCCGCGCCGCGGGCGCCGCCAAGGTGTTCCCCGCGCACGTGGGCGGCCCCGCGTTCATCCGCTCCCTCAGGGCCGTCCTGCCCGAGGGGATCGTGATCCCCACCGGCGGCATACGCCCCGACGCCGTACAGCCCTGGTTCGACGCGGGCGCCACCGCCGTCGGCGTCGGCAACGGCCTCCCCGCCGATGCCGGCGACCTGGCCGCCCTGTTCGCGGGGCTCGCACGGCCCTGCTGTGCCGAGTGCGCCTGAGCCGGCGGTGCTCCCCGTTCCTGCGGCCTTTCCCTTGTGAAGCGCGCCTTACGGGAGGAGTTCCAGGGTGATGTGCGGCGCCAGCGCGCGCAGGAAGTCGGGAGCGTCGAACGCCTGCCCCGCGGAGGTGACGCCGCTCGCCCGGGTGCGTCCGGTGAGGACGCGGTCGAGCGCCTCGACGACCAGGGGCGCGGTGACGGCGTAGATGTCCTGGCCTCGGGCCACGGCGCGCCGTTCGACGCCGCCCGACCGCACGACGGCGTCGACGAGGAACGTCTGGTCGGAACGGCCGCTGTCGTCGGCCGCGGCCGGTGTCGGCGTGCCGGGGGCCACGACGTCGCTGGCCGCCTCGGCCGTCATGTAGGTGGTCACGTCCGGGATGGACAGGTGACTGGGGACGGTGACCACGTCGGCCATCGTGAACTCGCCGACCACGTCCCGCGTGCCCAGCGGCTCCGGGAAGGCCCATTCCAGGGTCGGCGCGGCGTCGGTACGCCGCTCCCAGCGGCCACCGCTGTAGCGCAGGCGCACGTCACCGCGCCGCTCCCGGGAGACCGCGCCCGACAGGCGCGTACCGGGGGTCGGGTGCCAGCTGCTCAGCCCGTACGCGATGTGCGCCGAGTCGGCCTCGGTCCAGTCGCCCATCGCCGCGGTGACGAGCAGGTCGCCCAGGCCGCCGAAGAAGGCCATCGCCGGGACGATCACCGCCTTCGACTCGCGGGCCCGGTCGGCGAAGTGGGCGAAGGTGTCGAGGTTGGCCTCGATCTCGGCCGCCACGTCCAGGTACGGGATCCCGGCCCGCAGGGCCGCCTCGATCACGGGCGCGGTCGTCGAGGCGAACGGACCGGCGCAGTTGATCACGGCCGCCGAGCCCGCCACGGCGCGGTCGAGCGAGGCCGCGTCGTCGGCCGACGCCACCCGGGCGTCCAGCCCGGTCTCCCGTGCCAGCGCCTCCAGCTTGTCGGCGTCGCGGCCGGACAGCAGCGGCACGAAGCCGCGCTCCACCAGCTCCGCCACCACGAACCGGCCGGTGTGGCCGTACGCGCCGAAAACCGCGACCGTCTGTCCCGAACCCATGAGGTGCTCCCCGTACTCGAACGGCCGACGGCTGCTGCGCCGCGGTCCGTTGGGAACATCCTGTCGCGAGGGGACACCCCGCACGAGTGTCTGGAACGACATGGCCCGTACAATTCCGGACATGCATACAGTCGCGTTGGCCGTCACCGACGGCATGCTGCACTTCGAGCTGTCCTCGGCGCTGGAGGTGTTCGGCTCGGACCTGACCCACATCGTGGATCCCTGGTACGACTTCCGGCTGTGCGGGCCGGGCCCCGTACGGGTCGGCCGCTTCCGGCTGGAGCCCGACCACGGCCTCGACCACCTCGCGCGCGCCGACACCGTGATCGTCCCGGGCTGGGCGGACGTCGACCAGGACCCGTCGGCCGAACTGGTCGACGCCGTGCGCGCGGCCCACGCGGCGGGCGCCCGCGTGGTCTCCCTCTGTACGGGCGCCTTCGTGCTGGCGGCCGCCGGCCTGCTGGACGGCAAGCGCGCCACCACCCACTGGGCGCACACCGGGGAACTGGCCCGGCGCCACCCGGAGGTCGAGGTCGACCCCGACGTCCTCTACGTCGACAACGGCAGCGTGCTCACCTCCGCGGGCAAGGCCGCCGCCATGGACCTGTGCCTGCACCTGGTCCGCCTCGACCACGGCTCGTCGAACGCCAACAAGATCGCCCGGCGCCTGGTCGTCCCCCCGCACCGCGACGGCGGCCAGGCCCAGTTCGTCACCACCCCCGTCCCGGCCCTGAACAACCACCCCCTGGCCGACCTCTTCCCCTGGACCCTCCAGCGGCTGGACGAACCGCTCACCGTGGAAGACCTGGCGCGCCAGGCGCGCATGAGCTCGCGTCACCTGGGCCGGCACTTCAAATCGGTCACCGGCACCACCCCCTTGCAGTGGCTCCACACCCAGCGGATCCGCCACGCCCAGGAACTCCTGGAGACCACCGACGACACGATCGACACCATCGCCGCCGCCACCGGGATGGGTACGGCCACCACCCTGCGCCGCCACTTCCAGCGCACCGTCGGCGTCCCGCCGGACACCTACCGCCGCACGTTCCGCTCCCACGCGGTCCACGGGACGGCCGGGTAGCGGAGGACACCTGAGAAGATCAACGGAGTCGTCACGCGCGAACGCAGAGGTGGAGAACATGGTGGGTCTGGTACTGATCGGTGTCCTGGTGGTCGTCCTCGGCGGCTGTGCCTGCGTGGTGTGGGCGGCGCGCGGCGGCCCCCGCTGGGTGCGCGGTGTGGCGACCGCGACGCTCGGGGCGGGGGAACTGGTCCGCCGCTACGAGAAGAACCGGCGCCGCCACCGCCCGACGAACGGCGCCAACGGCGACACGGACTGACAGCGGGACGCCACCGGGACCCGCCGGACACCAACTACGGGAAACCGAGACACGGATCGGCGCCGACCAGCTCGGCGCTGGCAGCCCACAGGCGAGCGGCGACGGCCGGGTCGCTCATGTGCGCCGGGACGGGCTCGTGCCGCGGTGTGCCGCGCAGCCCGAAGACCCTCGGCCCCCACAGCTGTCCTCCCCGCACCCGCGGATCGAGGACGGCGCGGACGACGGGCCACGCCCCGGCGTCCTTGCCCTGCACCAGGAGAGCGGCGGGCAGGGCGCGCAGCCGCTCGCCGGGGGTCGTCACCCTCACCGGCGGGCGGGACGGGGTGAGGGAGTCCAGCGCGCCGCCGGGGTGGGCCACCACACTGAGGACCGTGCTGCCGGCGGCGCGCAGCCGGCGGTCGAGTGCGAAACCGAAGGACATCTGCGCCAGCTTCGACCGGCCGTAGCTCCGCTTGGGCCGGTAGCCCCGGACCGACTGGAGGTCGTCCAGGTCCAGTCGCTCCGAGCGCGCCGCGAAGCTTCCCACCGTCACGACACGACCCGCCGGGGCCGCGGACAGCAGGGGCGCCAGCCACCGGGTCAGCGCGAAGTGGCCGAGGTGGTTCGTGCCGAACATCAGCTCGTGGCCCTCGCGGGTCTCCCGGCGCGGCGGATCGTCGAGGGCGACCCCCGCGTTGTGGACCACCGCGTCGAGGCGATCGGTCTCCAGCGCGTCCACGGCGGTCTCCAGGGACGCCAGGACGGCGAGGTCCAGCGGGAGGTGCCGCAGCCGGGCACCGGAGACGCGCGAGCGGATCGAGGCCATGGCGGCCCCGGCCTTCGCGGCGTCCCGGCTGCCGAGGACGACCACCGCGCCCGTCGTGGCGAGCTGCTCCGCGACGAAGTAGCCGATCCCGGCATTGCCGCCGGTGACCAGGAACGTCCTGCCCTCGGCGGACGGCAGCCGGTGGACGTCCCACGCGCGGCTCTGGGGTGCGGAAGACATGGTGACGGGCTCCTCGTGCTCTCGGCAGGCGTGCTCGCTTCGAGCACCGGCCCGGCCAGGATCCCCGCCCCTGCCGACAGCCCGCCGACAGATCACGGCAGGCGCCCACAAACTCCCGACAGGGTGGAGCGTCGGCGGCGGGCGGTAGAGTCGCTACACCCAACGCGTGATCATGTAGGAGGGGAGAGCGTGAAGCGTCCGACGATGGCGGACATCGCTCACCGCGCAGGTGTGTCCAAGGTGGCGGTCTCCTACGCGCTCAACGACCAGCCGGGGGTCTCCGAAGCGACCCGGGCCGCCATCAAGAGCATCGCGCAGGAGCTGGGCTGGCGTCCCAACAGCGCGGCGCGGGCCCTGACCGGCGGTCGGGCCCGGGCGGTCGGGCTGGTGGTCCGGCGGCCCACCCGGACGCTCGGGGTGGAGCCGTTCTTCATGGAGTTCATCAGTGGCGTGGAGAGCGTGCTGTCCGAGCACGGGTACGCGCTGATGCTCCAGATGGTCACCACCCAGGAGAACGAGCTGGAGGTGTACCGGCGCTGGTCCGGCGAGGGCCGCGTCGACGGGATCTTCCTCATGGACCTGCTGACCGACGACCTCCGTTTCCCCGCCGTGGAGGCGCTCGACCTGCCCGCGGTGGCGATCGGGCCCCCGGACACCTCCGGATCGCTGCCCTCCATCTGGTCGGACGACGCGATGAGCGTGCGCGAGATCGTCCGCTACCTCGCCACGCTCGGGCACCGCAGGATCGCCCGGGTGGCGGGTCCCGCCGAACTGGCCCACACCGCCGTCCGGGACGCCGCGCTGGCCGAGGCCTGCCGGGAGGCCGGTATCCCCGCGGCGACGGTGGTGCACACCGACTACACGGGCGACGAGGGGGCCCGCGCCGCGCGGGCGCTGCTGATCGCGCCGCAGCGGCCGACGGCGATCGTCTTCGACAACGACATCATGGCGGTGGCGGCCCTCTCCGTCGCCCAGGAGCTGAACCTCTCCATCCCGGCCGACGTCTCCATCGTGGCGTGGGACGAGTCGCCCCTGACGCAGGTGGTCCGGCCGATGCTGTCGGCCGTCAGCCGGGACATCGCGGCGTACGGAGCCCGCTCGGCGACGGCACTGCTCTCCCTGATCGCGGGTGAGGAGGTCGGGCACATCCGGGAGGGGTACGCGCACTTCGTACCGCGGGGCAGCACCTGCCCGCCCCCGGGGGAGCGGTCGGACGCGGACCGTGCGCCGGACGCCGACCCCGCGCCCGGTTCCGGCCCGGAACCGTCCGCCCCCTGAGCCGCGGCCGCCGCTACTTGGTGGCTCCCTGGGCGAATCCGTTGTAGATCCAGCGCTGGAGCAGCAGGAACACCACCAGCGTCGGCAGGATGACGAGGACCGCCCCCGCGGAAATCGCCTCCCAGTGCGCGCCGAAGGGGCCCTTGAACCGGAAGAGGGCGGTCGAGATCGTGCCCAGGTCCTCGGAGTGCAGGTAGAGGAACGGCGTGTAGAAGTCGTTGTAGGTGGTGATCCCCTTGATGATGACGACGGTGGCGATCGCCGGTCGGAGCAGCGGAAAGATGATCTTTCGGTAGATCATGAAGGCGTTGGCGCCGTCGAGGCGCGCCGCCTCGTCCAGCGAGACGGGGATGCCCCGGACGAACTGCAGGAAGACGTACACGGAGACGATGTCCGTGCCCATGTAGAGCAGGATCGGGGCCCACCGGGTGTCGACCAGCCCGAGGCCGTTGACCACCTGGAAGGTCGCGACCTGGGTGGTGACGCCCGGGACGAGGGTGGCGACGAGGAAGAGCGCCATGACGGGCTTCCTGCCCGGGAAGTCGAACCGGTCCACCGCGTAGGCGGTCATCGACCCGATGAGCACGGTGCCGCCGATGGAGAAGAACAGGATGAAGGCGGTGTTCCCGAAGGCCATGAGCATCTTGCCGTCGGCGAACGCGGTCACGTAGTTGTCGGCGTTCAGCCAGTTCCCCGGCAGGGACAGCGCTCCGCCCTGCGCGACCTCCCGCGAGGTCTTGAGCGAGGTCAGGAAGACGACGCCCAGCGGGAGGAGCACCACCACGGTCGCGGCGAGCAGCGAGAGGTAGGTCAGCGCCGTACCGACGGACGGGCGCCGGCGGCCCCGGTGCGAGCGTGCGGTGAGGTCGGAAGTCATACGAGGTCCACCTTGTCGTCGGGCACGAGGCGGCGCTGGATCCAGGTGATCGCCAGGATGATCAGGAGCAGTACCACGGCCCCTGCCGAGGCCAGGCCGGTCTTGTTGAACTGGAAGGCGAGCTTGACCGTCTGGATGACGAAGGTCGAGGTGCCGGTCGCGCCGCCGGTCATGACGTAGGGGATTTCGAAGACGGACAGGGAGCCGGAGACCGCCAGGATCACGCTGAGGCTGAGCACGGGCCTGATGCTCGGAGCGATGATGTGGCGGAACTGCTGCCACCGGCCGGCGCCGTCCAGTTGCGCGGCTTCGTACAGCTCGCCGGGGACGGACTGGATCGCGCCGAGGAAGAGGACGAAGTTCAGCCCCGTGAACCGCCAGACCGAGACCCCGGCCAGCGAGACGTTGGCGGAGACCGGATCGCCCAGCCACGCGTGGCCGCTCGGCATGCCGAACCAGGCCAGTACGGCGTCCAGGGTGCCGCCGTCCTGGAAGAAGTACAGGAACACGAAGCCGATCGCGACGCCGTTGATCAGGTAGGGGAAGAAGAGGATCCCCTTGAAGAAGGATCGGAACCGCAGGTCGAAGCTGAGGACCGTGGCGAAGTAGAGCGCGACGGCGATCTGGACCACGGACGCGGCGAGGTAGTAGCCGCTGACGAAGAACACCCGGAACAGCTCGGGGCGGGTGAAGATCTGGACGTAGTTGTCGAAACCGACCGCATCACGGTGCGGGCTCACCCCGTCCCAGTCGGTGAAGCTGTAGCTGATCATGCTCACCACGGGGACGTAGGTGAAGGTGACCAGCAACGCCAGGGGGACCGCGAGGAAGAGCCATGGCGTGATCCGCCGGAGCGGCGAGCGCCTCCAGGAGCGCGGCGCGCCGCTTCCCGGTGAACGGGGGCGGAGCCCTGAGCGCGGAGCGGCGCGCTCGCCGTCCGCGGGCGGCGGGAGTGGCGCGGCGGCGCTCCCGGGGGTGGTGTCGGTCGTCTGGGTCATGTCGGCCTTTCGTTTCCGCGGGTGCGCGGGGGAGGAGCCCCGGCCGGTGTCGTACGGCCGGGGCCCGCTGCGCCGGTGCGTCAGGAACCGACGCGCTTCGCCGCCTCGTTCCAGCGCTTGTCCAGGTCGCCGAACAGGTCGTCCAGGCTGCCCTTGCGCACGCCGCGGGCCGTGTCGACGACCGTCTGGCGGTAGTCGGGCTTGTTCAGGCCGATCTCCGCCGCCCGGTCGATGTCGTCGACCGCGCCGGTCGCCGCCTCGGAGCGTTCGACGAATCTGACATCGTTGTCAACGAACTCTTCGAGGGTCTCCGGAAGCGGAGCCGCCTTCACCGCGGACACCGCGCCCTCCTTCTCCGCGTAGCCGGACTTCTCGGTGAACCAGTCGATCCACGCACGTGCGGCGGCCTTGTGGCGCGAGTGCACGTTCACCGCCTGCTGGTAGTCGGACACGACGGTCGCGCAGAAATGGCCGTCCTTCTGCACCGGGAAGGGCATGAACCCGATCTCCGCCGCGGAGCCCCCGCCCGCTTGCGCGGCCTCGCGCATCTGGGTGACCGACCAGGAGCCGAGCATCATGGAGCCGGCCTTGCCCTGCGCGAGGAGGCCCTTGGACGCCTCCCAGTTGGTGGTGCTCGGGTCCTTCTCCGCCAGTCCCTGCTTCACGATGTCGTGGAGCAGGGTGTCGGCCGTACGGAGTTCGCTGCCCGGCGCCCAGGGGGACACGGGGCCCGCCAGCTTGTTGCCGGCCTGCGCGTCGCAGGTCACCGACCCGAGGTTCGCGGTCCACTGGACCAACGGCCAGCCGTCCTTGAAGTTCGTGTAGTAGGGGGCCGCGCCCGTACGGTCCTTCACGGTCCTCAGGTCGGCGAGGAACTCCTGCGGGCTCTTCGCCCAGTCGGTGATCCCGGCCCGCGCCCACAGCGCCTTGTTGTAGACGAAGCCGTTGACGGTGCCGAACTGGGCTATCCCGTAGACCTTGCCGCCCACTTCGGTCTTGTCGCCGAACCGGTACTTCGACAGCTCGGAGGGTGTGCCGAGGGGTGCGAAGAAGGTGGGGTAGTCGTTCTTGGCGACCGCCCCGGGGATCATGAGCACGTCCCCGTAGTCCGCGGTGTTCATGCGGATCTTCACTTCCCCCTCGTAGTCGGTGATGCCCTCGAAGGCTACCTTCACGTGGGGGTAGGTCTTGTTGAACTCGGCGGCGTACCGCTTCATCGCGCCGTTCTGGACGAGGTCCGTGCGCTGCGTCAGCACCTTGATCTTGCCCGAGACCGCGTTCGGGTCGGAGGGGGCGACGGCGGCCTCCCCGGAGGCCCCGTCCCCTCCTCCGCCGCACGCCGTCGCGGACAGCAGTGCGGCGGCCAGGACTGCGCCCTTGAGCGCCATCGACTTCTTCCCCATGGCCCAACTCCTTCAGGGTTACGGCTCGGGTCTTCGGTGGGATGTCGGCACTATGTCAGCCGTAAGTGAACCGGTAAAGTCCAAGTTTCCCGCGTGATGCCGAATCGTTACCACAGCGCCTCATGCTCCCGAACTGTGGGGCTACTTCAGTTCCCTTGATTACGTACAGTGAAATTATTTCTACTTGACCGGTTAATGGACAAGGCCCCAAGGGCGCGGCTAGCTTGACGATCCGCATCCCCCGCCACCCCGCGCCCCGAGGCGATTGGAGCCGCACACCATGAAGGACGTCACCCAGCTGAACGAGGGGTGGAGCCTGCACCACCAAGGCGGCCTGCTCCCCGCCCGCGTCCCCGGCTGCGTCCACACCGATCTGCTGGCCGCCGGGGTCGTCGACGACCCCTTCATCGGCCACAACGAGACCGAGGTCGCGTGGATAGGCCGCCAGGAATGGACCTACAGCACGCGGCTGGCCCACGACAGCGGGCACGAGCGCACCCATCTGGTCTTCGAAGGACTCGACACCGCCGCCGAGGTCGTGCTGGCGGGCGAGAGCCTCGGCGCCACCCGCAACATGCACCGCGTCCACCGCTTCGACGTCACCGGGCGCACGGGCGCGCTCGACGTCCGGTTCGCGTCGGCGTACGACGAGGCCGACCGCGTCCGCGCACTGACCGGAGAGCGCCCCAACGTCTACGCGGAACCCTTCCAGTACATCCGCAAGATGGCGTGCAGCTTCGGCTGGGACTGGGGCCCGACCCTCGTGAGCGCCGGCATGTGGCGGCCGGTCCGGCTGGAGCACTGGTCGACCGCCCGCCTCGCCGAAGTCCGCCCCCTCGTCACCGTGCAGGGGGCCACCGGGCGGGTCGAACTGCGCGTCCGCACCGAACGCACCCCGAGCGGCGAGGGCCGGCCGCTCACGCTGAGCGCCACCGTCGCCGGGGTCGCGGCGCGAACCACCTTCGAGGACGACGAGGCCGTCCTGTGCCTGGAGGTCGAGGCACCCGAACTGTGGTGGCCGCGCGGACACGGGGAGCAGCCGCTCCACGGCCTGACCGTGACCCTGCTCGACGAGGACGGGCGGTCCCTCGACGGCTGGGAGCGCCGCGTCGGCTTCCGCACGGTCACCGTCGACCGGTCCGCCGACGCGCACGGCACGTCCTTCACCTTCGTCGTCAACGGCCGGCGGATCTTCGCCCGGGGCGTCAACTGGATCCCGGACGACGTGCTCCCCTCGCGCATGACCCCCGAGCGCTACCGGACCCGGCTCACCCAGGCCGCCGGGGCCAACGTCGACCTGATCCGGGTGTGGGGCGGCGGCATCTACGAGGACGAGGCGTTCTACGACGTGTGCGACGAACTCGGCCTCATGGTCTGGCAGGACTTCCTCTTCGCCTGCGCCGCCTACCCCGAAGAGCAGCCGCTGCGCCGGGAGATCGAGGCCGAGGCGCACGACAACGTCGTCCGGCTCCTGCCGCACGCCAGTCTCGTCCTGTGGAACGGCAACAACGAGAACCTGTGGGGGTTCCGCGACTGGGACTGGGAGGAACCGCTCGCGGGCGACTCCTGGGGAGAGGGGTACTACCTCGGGCTGCTGCCCCGGGTCGTCGCCGCCCTGGACCCCACCCGCCCGTACGCGGCGGGCAGTCCCTGGTCCGGTTCCTGGGACCATCACCCCAACGACCCCCGCCACGGCACCCACCACTCCTGGGAGGTGTGGAACCGGCGGGACTACGCCGACTACCGGGCGAACGTCCCGCGCTTCTGCGCCGAGTTCGGCTGGCAGGCCCCCGCCGCCCTCGCGACGCTGCGCCGCGCGCTGCCCGGCGAGGAACTCGCCGCCGACTCGCCCGGCATGCTGCACCACCAGAAGGCCGAGGACGGCAACGGCAAGCTCGACCGGGGCATCGAGCGCCACTTCGGCCTCCCCGAAGGGGACTTCGACCGCTGGCACTACCTGGCCCAGGTGGTCCAGGCGCGGGCCGTGGCCGCCGGCATAGAACACTGGCGGTCCCACTGGCCCGTGTGCGCGGGCACGGTGATGTGGCAGCTCAACGACTGCTGGCCGGTCAGTTCGTGGGCGGCGATCGACGGCGACGGCCGGTGCAAACCGCTCTACCACGAGCTGCGCCGCCTGTACGCCGACCGGCTCCTCGCGCTCGTGCCGGCCGACGGCGGACCGGTGCTGGTCCTCGACAACCAGTCCGGCACGACGTGGCGCACCGACGTCACCCTGCGCCTCCTGCGCGCCGACGGCACGCTGCTGCGGGAGACCGGCATCACCCTGGAAGCCGCCGCCCGCACCGTGGTCAGGCAGCCGGTCCCGGCGGAGCTGCTCCCGGAGGAGGACTGCCCCAAGGAGTTCCTCGTCGCCGACTGCGACGGCCTGCGCGCGCTCCACTTCCCGGTAGTGGACAAGGAGTTCGGCTACCCGGCCGCGGAGTACGGGGTACGGATCGAGACCGGCGCCGAGGGCGGCCCGGTCGGCGTGATCGTCACCGCGCACACCCTCGTGCGGGACCTGCTGCTCCAGGCCGACCGGCTCGCGCCCGGGGCGGTGGCGGACCGCGGGCTGGTCACCCTGCTCCCCGGTGAGGAGGCCCGTATCACCGTGACGGGCTGGCCCGGAGCCGACGCGGAGAGTGCCCGCGGGGCCCTGTTCAGCGTGGGAGCGGCGTGAGCCCCTCCGCTCCCCGCGCCACCATCAACGAGGTCGCCGCCCGGGCGGGGGTGTCCAAGGGCGCCGTCTCCATGGCGTTCAACAACCGGCCCGGCGTCTCGCCGGCGACCCGCGAGCGCATCTTCGACGCCGCCCGCGAGCTGGGGTGGACGCCGCACCAGACCGCGCGGAGCCTGTCGCGCCGGCGCGTGGGCATCGTGGGCCTCGCCATCTGCCGCCCCGCCCGGCTCCTGGGGCTCGAGCCCTTCTACATGGAGTTCATCTCCGGCATCGAGGACGTGCTCGCGGACCACGCGTGCTCGCTGCTGCTCCGGCTGGTGCGCGACCTCGACGAGGAGATCGCGCTGTACGAGGAGTGGTGGCGCAGCCGGACCATCGGCGGGGGCATCCTGGTGGACTTCCACCGGGAGGACCCCAGGATCGCGCCGCTGCGGGCGCTCGGCGTGCCCGCCGTGGCCGTCGGGCACCCCTCGCTGACCGGCGGCTTCCCCTCGGTCTGGACGGACGACGCGGCGGCGACCTCCGAGGCGGTGCGCTACCTGGCGGCGCTCGGGCACCGCCGCATCGCCCGGGTGGGCGGGCCCGCCGGTCTCGGCCACAGCGGGATCCGCGCGGCGGCGTTCGAGCGGGCCATGGCCGCACTCGGGCTCGACGGGCGGCGGCAGGTGGCGACCGGCTTCTCCGGCGAGGACGGTGCCCGCGTCACCCGCGGTCTGCTGCTGACCCCCGACCGCCCGACGGCGATCGTGTACGACAACGACATCATGGCCGTCGCGGGGACAGCCGTGGCGTCGGAGATGGGGTTCGCGGTACCCGCCGACCTGTCGCTGCTGGCCTGGGACGATTCGCAGCTTTGCCGCCTCACCCACCCACCGCTGTCGGCGATGAGCCACGACGTGCACCGTTTCGGCGCGGAGGTCGCGCGCGCCCTGTTCGGGGTCATCGACGGCACGGGCGGCCCGGCGCCGCAGGTCCGTACGCCGTCCCTCACCCCCCGCGGATCCACCGGGCCGCCCCGCAGCGGGCCGCGCAGGTGACGACGGGCCGTACCTCCCCCGGGAGGTACGGCCCGTCGCGCGCGGCCGGGGCCGGGAACGTTGTTCTTACGACGCGCCCCGGGCGGGCGCGGGCGCGAGCCCGCGCCGCCGGAGCCAGCGCAGGTGCTCCACCGCCGTCGCACCCCCGCCTCCCGCGTGGTCGCCGAACGGCCACTGGGTGATCTCCTTCCGGCCCCCGTAGGCGTCGAAGGCGGCCAGGACGGTCGAGGGCGGGCACACCGGATCCATCAGCCCGGCGCTGAACAGGGCGGGAGCGGTGGCTCTGCGCCCGAAGTGCACCCCGTCGAAGTACCCCAGCGTGGTGAAGGCCCGCTCGCCGCCGTACCGCGCGTGGTGGCGCAGGAAGTCGACGATCTCCGTGTACGGCCCCTCGGTCGCCGTTTCGGCGCCGCGCCGGATGTGGCAGAGGAAGGGCACGTCCGCGAGGCATCCGGCGACACGGCCGACGGCGAGTCCGGCCACGGCGAGCGCGAGCCCGCCGCCCTGGCTGGCGCCCTGGACGACGACGCGGTCGGGGTCGACGCGGGCCAGCGCACGCACGGCATCGACCGCCCGGACGCAGTCGGTGATCAGACGCCGGTAGTAATGGGCGTGCGGGCTCTCGATTCCCTTGGTCATGAAGCCGTGCACCCACTGGGTCGCGCCGTCCGGGTGCGCGTCCGGGGTGTCGTGGCCCTGGCCCCGGCTGTCGACGACGAGATGGGCGAACCCCGCCGAGGCGTGGAGCAGGTGGTCGGTGGGCAGCCCGCGGCCCCCGCTGTAGCCGATGTACGTCACCACCGCGGGCAGCGGACCGGGCGCCCCCGCGGGCAGCAGGAGCCACGCGGCGACGGGCTGGCCGTCCCAGCCCGGGAACCGCACGTCGTAGGCGTCGAGGGTGCTGAGCGGGAAGCCGGCGACGGGGCGTACCTCCGGGGCGCCGTCCACCGCCCGCGCCGTGCTCAGGGTCTCCGACCAGAAGGCATCGAAGTCCGCTGGTTCGGCGGGGAGTTGCGGCGAGGCGGCGGGGTGGTCCGGGGGCAGATCGGTGTACGGCACGGTTTCCTCGGGGGACGGGCCCGGCCGCGGAACCGTACCCCGGGAGGGCGGTCCGCGGCCGGACGGGGGGCGGGGTCAGCCCTTGGCGCAGGGCACGCCGTTCAGGGTGAAGGCGGCGGGGACGCCGTTGCCGCCGGTGGACGAGGCGGTGAGGCCGAAGCTCACCGCGCCGCCCGCGGGGATGGTCTCGGTCCAGGACTCGGGGGTGGCGCGGACCCGGTCGCCGTTCTGGACGGCCTTGGCGTTCCAGGCCGAGCCGAGGGTCTGGCCGCCCGGGAACGCGAAGTCCAGCTGCCAGCCGGTGATCGGCTGCGTGCCGGTGTTGCGGATGGTGACGTCGGCGTTGAAGCCGGTGCCCCAGTCCTGCAGTCGGTACAGGACGGAGCAGCCGCCCGCGGGCCGGGCCGCGGTGGTGACGGCCGCGGTCGCGGAGCGGGGGGAGCGGTTGCCCGCGGCGTCGCGGGCGTAGACCGCGAAGGTGTAGGCGGTGGCGGGGGTCAGCCCGGTCAGCGTCGCTCCGGTGCTCGTGGTGGCGGTGACGGGGGTCTCGGCCGCGCCGCCGACCCGTACGACCTCATAGCCGGTGACACCGGTGTCGTCGGTGGCCGCGGGCCAGGCCAACCGGACGCCGGTGGCGGTGACATCGGAGGCGACGGGTGCGCCGGGGGCGCCGGGCGGTGTGGTGTCGCCGCCCCCGGTGCCGCCGTAGACACTGGCCTCCCGCGAGGTCTGCCGGATCCCGTCGGGGCCGTTGAAGAGGCGCTCGCCCCAGACGGTGAGACGGCTCGCGTCGAAGCCGGTGGCGAGGTCGAGGTATTCGACACCGCCGCCGTTGCCGCTCCAGGACCAGCCCAGGTAGCCGAGGCCCAGTCGGCGTGTGGTGTCCATGATGGCGTCCTCGTCGGGGTTGCCGTCCGAGTGCGCGTTGCCGAACTCCCCGACTAGGACGGGGAGTCGGCGGCTGACGAAGCTGTTCAGATAGGACTGGACCTCGGCGGCCGTGTCGTAGACCCCGTACATGTGGATGGAGAAGACGGTGTTGCGGGCGGGGTCCGCGGCGAAGACCTCCGGTGCGTTGTCCCGCATGGTGTTCGACCAGTCCTGGCCCCAGTTGGGCGCGTCCACCATCAGGGTGTGGCCGAGTCCGGCGGCGCGCAGCCGGGTGACGGCGTCCTTGTTGTCCTGGGTCCAGGTGGCGTAACCGGCGTTCCCGTAGGGCTCGTTGCCGATGTTGATGACGACGTACTTCTCCTGGCCCTTCAGCGCGTCGGCGACGCTCAGCCAGTAGTCGACCGCCTTGGCGAGGGTCGCGGCGCCGCTCTGTTCGCCGTAGCCGGTGGTGTCGTGGGCCTCGAGGACGCAGACCAGCTTGTCGGCCTTGCACCGGCTGACCACCTCCGCCACGTCGGCGGAGCCGTTCCTCGGCCACCGGTCCCCGGTGGCGAGGACGACGCGGGCGGAGTTGGCGCCGAGCGCCTTGATGTCGTCGAGGGCCCGGCCGGTCCGGGTGGGGTACCAGGTATGGGCGTGGTTGACGCCCCGGAAGACGAAGTCCGTCCCGTTGGCGTCGAGGAGCCGGCCGTCGGCGACGTGGAACCCGGTGGCGGCCGGGCCGGCGGCCGCGTGGGCGGCGGGGGCCGTCGCGGGACCGGTGGCGCGGGCCGTCGCAGGGCCTGTGAGCGTCGCGGCGACGACGGCGAGCAGGGCTCCTGCCGCGGTGGCCAGTCTTCTGTTCATGTGGTGCTCCCCATTCGGTCGCGCACGCCGGGGATCCCGGTCGGGGGGCGTGCGGGCTCGCCTGACATGAAGGTGCGGTGTGCGATGTGCGGTGCGGGTGCTGGTTCCCGCCGCCCGGACGCTGCGGCTCTTGGCGGGCGGCGGGAAGGAGGTGCTCCGGGGGCGAGGCTAGAGGGCCGTGGCGCTCACCCACAAGAGAAATACATAACCGGTTAAGTTCAGATGGACGGAGGGAGACCGACCGTCGCGCGGAAGACCGTCCCGGCACCGTGCACCTCGGACCCCTCCGCGGCCGGTATGAACACGGACTCCCCGGGGCCGATGCGCAGGCCGCGGCTGCCGGCGTCGACCCGTACCTCCCCCGCGACGCAGAGGAGGATCTGCGGGGCGCCCTCGGGGAGGCGGAAGGGGCGGTCCTGGCGCACCTGGACGCGTGACAACCGGAAGTCGTCCACCGGCGCGGGATAGATCCGCTCGCCGTCCCGTCCGTTGCGGGGGGTGAGCACGGGGGACGGCGGTCCCGCGAAGTCGACCACCTCCATCAGCTCGGCGGCATCGACGTGTTTGGACGTCAGGCCGCAGCGCAGCACGTTGTCGGAACTCGCCATGATCTCCACCCCGAGCCCGGAGAGGTACGCGTGCGGAACGCCCGCCCCGAGAAACAGGGCCTGGCCCGGCGCCAGGAGGACCGGGCGGAGCATCAAGGCGGGCAGCAGGCCGGCGTCCCCCGGGTGGGCGCGCGCGATGTCGTGGCAGACCCGGAAGTCCTCGGCGTACGCGCCCGGTCGCGCGGCGGCGGCCGCGAGCGCCCCGGTCACGGCGGCGAGGAGGCCCGGCGGCGGGCGGAGGAAGGCCGCGAAGACGTCGGCGAGGGCTGCCTCCTCGGGGCCGCTGCGCAGGACGTCGGCGTGGCGGCGCAGCGCGGGCACCCCCAGGGCGTCCAGCAGACCGGCACACGGGCGCGCGGGCCGGAAGCCGCACAGCCCGCGGAAGGGGGTGAGTGCGACGATCATCTCCGGCTTGTGGTGCGGGTCCCGGTACGTGCGGTGCGGGGCGTCGAGCGGGATGCCGAGGGCGTTCTCGCGCCGGAACCCGGCTTCGGCCCGGGCGGAATCCGGGTGCACCTGGAGCGAGAGGGGCGCGTCGGCGGCCAAAAGTTTCAGCAGGAACGGCAACCGCGGCCCGAACCGGTGCAGCGTGGCCGGCCCGAGCCGCGTCACCGGATCCTCGGCGATGAACCGGTCCAGTGGCACCTGCCCCGGCCCCGGCGCTCCCTCGACGAGGGAGGGCGCGGCGGGGTGCGCCCCCATCCACATCTCTGCCTGCGGCTCCCCGGTCGGCGGCGCCCCCATGAGCTCCGGCAGCGCGGTGACGGAACCCCAGGCGTAGGCCTGCACGGTATTGCGGAGAAGGTGCACGGGTGTCGGGTCTCCTCGGTAGGCGGGCGAGTTGTCGGTGGGACGGACAGCAGGGCGTCGCAAGGCCGCCGGGCGACGGCGGGCCGATGCCGCGGTGGCTCGCCGACCCGCCGACCCGCCGACCCGCCGACGTCGCCGGACCCGGGCCAATGCCCGGCCACGGCCACGGCCACGACGGACCCGGTGGGAGCCGCACCCGGGGGCCAAGGCCCGCGGCCAGGCCCAATGCCAGGGCGCAATCCGGCCGGGCCCGGGCCAAGACGTCCTGCCTGGGCCGGGACGAGGGCGACCCCCGTGCCTCGGGACAAGGCCGAGCACCTGAGCCCGCCCCGGGACCGCTCTTGGACGTGACCCAACCCCTGGCCCCAGCTGGACCAGGGCCTCGGACGCGACGCCGACCGGGCCTGAGGTCTGGTGCGAGACCGGCCCCCGTCCGGACCTGGGCCGAGCTCCGGCAATGGCGTCCGGTCCGGCCGCCGCCCCCGAGCCCGGCGGCTCAGGCGGTGCCCGGGGCGGCCCGGCAGCCCGCCCACCGGCCGCCTGGACAGGAGCAGCCCTGGCACCAGCAGCCCCGGCCTAGCCCCGGTCAAGTCGTCCTGCCGGCACCCTGCCCCGCCGGGTGGCTCAATCGGTGCGCGGGCCGAACCGGAAAGCCCAGACACCGGCCCCATGGACAGAAACACTCCGGCCACCGGCCGCCCCCGCCAAGGCGTCCTGCTCGCACCCCCCGTGCCCGGAGGCTCAGGCGGACCCGGCCGCCGGGGCACCGGCCCCCCGGGCACCGGCGGCTCCGCCGCCCCCCGCTCCGGCCGCCGCCGCGCCGATCAGGCCTGCGTCGAGTTGCAGGCGGGCACGGACGACGGGGATGCCGCGGGTGAATTCCAGGGCCGCGTAGTCGTTCAGGTGGCGGCGGAACGGGCCGAGGAGGGTGTCCCCGGCCTGGGCGACGCCGCCGCCCACGACCACGAGGTCGAGCTCGACCAGGGCCGCCGTCGCCGCGACGGCGGCGGCCAGGGCGCGGCCCGCGCGGTCGAAGGCGGCGCGGGCCCTCGGGTCGCCGCCCTCCGCGGCGGCCGCCACCGCCGCGGCCGTCGCCGGGACGCCGGGCGGCGGGGCCCACCCGCTCTCCAGGGCGTGGGACGCGATGGCGGTCCCGCTGGCGAAGCGCTCCACGCACCCGCGGGCACCGCACGGGCAGAGCGGGCCGTCCTGCTCCACGCAGATGTGCCCGATGTGCCCGGCGTTGCCGGACCGGCCGACGTGTACCGAGCCGCCCAGCACAAGACCGCCGCCCACGCCGGTGGACACCACCATGCACAGCGCGTTGTCCACGCCCCGGGCCGCGCCCAGCCAGTGCTCGGCGGCGGTCATCGCCACGGCGTCGCCGACCAGGACGGGCCGTACCGCGGTCGGCATCCGCGGGTGCGCCGCCACCCGGTCGACCAGCGGGAAGCCCCGCCAGGCGGGGATGTTGACGGGGCTGACCGTGCCCGCGACCGTGTCGACGGGTCCGGCGCTGCCGATCCCCATGCTGGTGAGGGACGCCCACCCCGGCCGCCCGGACAGCTCGTCCAGGACGGCGTCCACGGCGGCCATCAGCTCGTTCGCGGAGCCCCGCGCCGGGGTGGCGCGCTGGACCCGCGCGGTCACCGTGCCGTCGGCTTCGACCAGCGCCCCGGCGATCTTCGTGCCCCCGATGTCGAGCGCTCCGTACAGCATGCGTTCAGCCCTTCTTCAGCGGCGACTGGCGGATCCGGCCACTCTGCCCTGCCGCTGACAACGTTGTCTACTTACGCAGTTAAGTTAAGCAGGGTTTAGTAAACGAGCGCCTCCCGACGGCCGGTCCCGAGCGGCGGTCCTCGCCCCGCGATGGGGGACGAGGACCGCCGTCCGTGCTTCGGCCCCCGGCTGCGGGGGACCGGCTCAGTTGGTCTGCGTGGAGAGGCTCACACCGCTGAAGCCCTGGGCGCCGGCGAGGCTGAAGTAGACCCAGCCCGCGGGCGGGTTGTCGATCGTCAGCGTCTCGGCGTTGCCGTCGTGGACGGACTTCGCCAGGTGGCTGCCGGTGGTGGCCCAGTTGCCGCCGCCGTAGTACAGGTCGGCGTTGCCGGTGCCGCCGCTGCTGGTGAGGGTGAGCTGCTTGACACCGGCCGGCAGGTACACGAAGTGGTAGCTGTGGTTGCCGGCGGCGGCCGCGAGGTTGTCGCGGCGGCAGTTCTTGTCGAACTGGCGGGGGTCGCCGAGCGTGCACAGCGGGATGGACCGGGCCTCCGGCAGGGGGCCGCAGTCGCTGGTCGCGCAGGTGGTCGTCAGCCAGGTGGTGAAGTCGGCGTCGTAGCGGGTGCCGATGGTCTGCTTCAGGAAGGTGCGGGCACCGTTCCAGTCACCGGCGCGGTACCTGCCGAGCACGGTCTCCACGTCGGCGGGGTGCGCCTGGAGCATGTAGCGGACGGCGAGGAAGCCCCAGCGGTAGATCCGGTTGGAGTTGACGGCGGGGTCGGTGTCCTGGTCGTAGACCGTGTCGAAGAGGTCGCTGAGCTTGTACGTCTTCTTCGCGGCCTCCGCGATCGCCTCGGCGTTGCGCTGGCCGCGGTAACCGAACGAGATGTTCTCGGCGATGCCCTCGACCCACCAGATGGTCGGCGTGGTCATGCCCGCGTCGAAGTCGCCGGCCATGTTGTAGCGGCCGTCGAGGTAGTGGGTGTATTCGTGGTTGAGGTTCCAGATCTGGAAGTCCGGGCGCAGCCAGTCGGCCTCGTGGGCGATGAAGCGGGCCTGGTTGCCGACGACGGCGGGGTTGCCCTCTTCGTACATGCCGCCGTTGTCGACGTCGATGTTGTAGATGGCCCAGGCGTACAGCGAGTACTGGGTGTAGTCGTCGAAGACGACGACCTCCAGGTTGGTGTTCACGTCACCGGGGATCGCGCCCTTGTCGCCGATGACCCGGTGGAAGTAGGCGTCCTCGTTGACGAGGCTGGTGCAGGTGCCGGCGAGTTGACCGGGGGACATGTCCTGGGCGCGGATCTTCAGGGCCGGGTTGCACGTGTGCTGGATCGGCAGGATCGCCGGCAGTACGCGCTCGCCCAGGTCGCAGATGGCGTACGCCGCGCAGTTGTTCTTGTCGTACTGGCGCGTGTACCAGCCGAGGTTCATGGTGATCGGCGCCGTGGGGCCGACGTTCGGGTAGCGGTTGATCAGGTCCTTCAGCAGCGGCCGGACCCGGTCCTTGAGCTCGGGGACGTCCAGGGCGTAGCCGAGGAAGCGGCCGACGTTGCTGACGACGTCGAGGCGGTTGAGCTGCGCGCCGTTGCGCGTGATGAAGCCCGCCCAGGTGTCGAGGACGGCGGGGTCGGCCTTGAGGGCGGCGCGCCAGCCGCGCTCGTCGTTCTTGGCCTTGAAGCCGTTCTCGACGACCCACTCGACGTGCTGCATGGCCAGGTTCATCTGGGCCGGCCAGCTGCCGTCGTAGCTGCCGAGCATCCACTTGACGGTCCCGGCGTACCGGCCCGCCTCGTGGGTGCTGTCGATCAGCGTGACGACCTCGTTGAGGATCTCGCCGTTGGCGTCGGTGACGTCCTTGCTGTGCGGAGCGGCGAAGAAGGCGTCCAGCGCGCCGCGCGCCGCGCCGGTCAACGCGGGGCCGTAGTCGCCGACTTCCGCTCCGTGGTTGTCCTGCACGTAATATCCGGCCCGCAGGAACATGACCAACTGACCAGTGGCCGCACTGTTGTTGCCCGCGTAGCCGGCCGAGGCGTCGCGCAGCGCGTCGGCGACGGTCACCATCTGCGGCTCGCGGAAGGCCTTGCGCGCGTTGTCCCCCGTCAGTTCGAACAGGGGGTACGTACAGTTGATCCGGGGCAGCGCCTTGAGCTGTTGGACCAGCGCCGCGCCGGTGGCGTTGATGACACCGGAGAGGTCGCCGCACCCGTCCCCGGCGGCGGCCGAGGACTGCCCGTCGGCCTTGTTGGCCTTGACGGGTTTGACGGGCTTGGCGGTCGGGGCGGCCGCGGGGGCGGACTCCTCGGGGCTGTCCTGCGAGGAGATCCGGAAACGGGAGCCGTTGCTCATCGCGTCGGGCGATCGGGGGACCGGGATCGACCGCGGCGCCGGGGCCGTGGTTCCCCGGGAGTTCGCACCGGCCGGGGCCGTGACGCCGGCGGAGGCGGCCTGGCTCTGCGGTGCGAACAGGCCGAGCGCCATGAAGACGGCCGCGCCGAGCGCGGGCAGTCTGAGCGCGTTGGCCTTGGATATCCGGAAGGGATGCATCTGCGGGGGCCTCCGGGGCCGTTGTGGCCACGTGCTGGGGACACGGGCAATCAATGTGTGACATGTAAAATTGCACATGTCGCATCGCGCCGGAAGGGTTTCGGCCAGATTGCGTTCTCCTGGACGGGGTAAGAGGTGGGTGATCGTTTGCCCCACGGTGTGTCAGGAGAGTGCCCCACGATGACGGATGACGCCTACCTCTTCCTCGCGCAGACCCCCGAAGGCTGGCAGGGGACCGCTCTGGCGCTGGTCGGGGAACTCGCGTGCCTGGACACCCCGGCCGTCCGCGCCTGGTTCGCGGCCCAGGGCGTGGACCCCGCGTCGCCGAAGGTTCGCGTGGCGCCCCCCGAGCAGACGGGACTGATCCCGCAGGACGCCGAGCGGCTGCCGGTCCCCCTGGACGAGGAGGAAGTGGAGCGGGTCCGCCGCGCCGCGGCCACCGACCGCGTCGCGGGCGTCGAGGAGGAGCTCCTCGCCTTCCGCGACAGCGAGGACAACCGCGACGTCCTGCTGCGCCGGGCCCTCGCCGCCGGGGTGCCCACCCACCGGATCGTGGAGCTCTCCGGCGTCGACCCGGCCACCCTGTCCTCCGCCTCCCGCCCCTGACGTCCATCCGGCGTCCCCGTCCCCGTCGTTGGATACTGGGGGAGTGAGCGAGAGCGAGCGGCAACCGGACCGGCGTTTGGAACGAGCCATCCTGGAGCTGCTGGAGCGTCGCGGCCCCACCGCGACGATCTGTCCCTCGGACGCCGCGCGGGCGGCGTACACGGGGGACGACGACGGCTGGCGGGCCCTCATGGAACCGGTGCGCCGCGCGGCCCGCCGACTGGTCACGGCCGGCGAGGTCGAGATCACCCAGGCGGGCCGCCCGGTCGACCCGTCGACGGCCCGCGGCCCGATCCGCATCCGCCGCGTCCGCTGACACCACGGCGCCTTCGCTGACACCGCCGCCCCCGCGCCCGTCGGCACCACCGCCGCGGCCGTGCGCCGCCCGGCCGGTCCGGGCGGGCGGGCGCCGACGTGCGGGCTTGGGGCGGCGTAGGGCGGGGGAGGGGAGAGGGCGGGGGGTGTTCGCATGGACGTGACGGGTGGGATGCCGGCTGCCGCGGCATGGGTCCTGGTGGTGCTCGCCTGGGTGGCGCGGTTCGCCCGGGGGCGTGCGCGGCCCCTGGGCAGGGCCTTGGCGCCGGTCGACATCGGGCTGCTGCGCGACGGCCCGGACGGCGCGGCCCAGACCGGGCTGGTGGAGCTGTACCTGGTCGGCGCGGTGGCGGCGGTCGTGCGGCAGGGCGCCCGCGGGGTCGATGCGCGGCTTCCCCCGCAAGGCTGCTCCGAGGTGGCCCGCGCCCAGTACAGCGTGCTGTACCGGGCCACGCACCCCCGCCGCCTGCGGCAGGCCGAGCGGGTGCGGCAGACCATCAGGGAGACGGCCCGCGAGCTGGAGAGCGCGGGGCTGCTGGTGTCTCCCGCCCGGCGCCGGACCGTACGGGCCCTGCTGCTCCCGGTGTTCGCCGCCGTACCCGTGTGGGCCGCAGCCGGTGGCCGGGAGGCCGCGTGGCTGTGGCTCGCCCTCCTCGCCGACGCCGCCGCGCTCGCGCTGGGCGCCCGGATCCGGCGCACCCCGCGCGGTACGGGGCTGCTCGTCCGACTGCGCCAGGACTACGCCGCGACCCGCCGGGCCACCGAACGGGACGACCCCCGCGCGCTGCTGCTGAGCGTGGCCGTCTTCGGCGCCCCCGCCCTGCGCGCCCAACTCCCGCGGTTCACCGAGGAGAGCGGCCTGCTGACCCGCCCGCCGCGCGAACCCATGGACCGCAGCGGGCGCGGCGGCTGGCACCCCTCGCCGGGCGGGTGCGGGGCGAACTGAGGGCGGCTTCGGCGGTCGCCGGGTGCGCACCGATACCACCGCGCGCCCGTTCCCGTGGCCGAACTTCGCAGGAATCCGACTGACGTTCGCCTGGCGTATCCGCCGCCTTCACGTCAGGCTCCCTGTCCGGTACCCCGCGCACGATGTCCTGGGGGCGCTCCGCCACTTCTCGATCGAAGTAGAGGTCCCTCCCGCCATGGCAGAACTGAACCGCCGCCGCTTCCTCCAGCTCACCGGCGGCGCCGCCGCCCTGACGCTGCTCAACGACAGCATCGCGCGCGCCGCCGCCCTCCCCGCGCGGGGCACGACCGGCACCATCGCCGACGTCGAGCACATCGTGGTCCTGATGCAGGAGAACCGGTCCTTCGACCACTACTTCGGCGCGCTGCGCGGCGTCCGCGGCTTCGGTGACCCGCGCCCCGTGACGCTGCCCAGCGGCAAGCCCGTGTGGCACCAGGCGGACAACGCGGGCAAGGAGACGCTGCCCTTCCGGCCGCCGTCCGACGACCTCGGCATGGAGTTCCTCCAGGGCCTCAACCACGACTGGGCGGGCGGCCAGAGCGCCTTCAACAAGGGCAAGTACGACAACTGGGTGCCCGCCAAGACGCCGGCCACCATGGCGCACCTGACGCGCGAGGACATTCCGTTCCACTACGCCCTCGCCGACGCGTTCACCGTCTGCGACGCCTACCACTGCTCGTTCATCGGCTCGACCGACCCCAACCGCTACTACCTCTGGTCGGGCCACACCGGCAACGACGGCAAGGGCGGCGGACCGGTCCTCAACAACGCCGAGGCCGGGTACGGCTGGACGACGTACCCCGAGCGCCTGGAGGCGGCCGGGATCTCCTGGAAGGTCTACCAGGACGTCGGCGACGGCCTCGACGCCGCCGGCTCGTGGGGCTGGATCAAGGACGCCTACCGGGGCAACTACGGCGACAACTCGCTGCTGTACTTCAACAACTACCGGGGAGCCCAGCCCGGTGACCCGCTCCACGAGAAGGCCCGTACCGGCACCGACGCCAAGGCCGGCGAGGGCTACTTCGACCGGCTGCGCGCCGACGTCGCGGCGGGCACCCTGCCCCAGGTCTCCTGGATAGCCGCCCCCGAGGCCTTCAGCGAGCACGCCAACTGGCCCTCCAATTACGGCGCCTGGTACATCGCGCAGGTGCTGGACGCGCTGACCTCCAACCCCGAGGTGTGGGGCCGTACCGCGCTCTTCATCACCTACGACGAGAACGACGGCTTCTTCGACCACGTCGTCCCGCCGTACGCCCCCGCCGGCGCCGCCCAGGGCCTGTCGACCGTGCCCACCGCCCTCGACGTCTTCCCGGGCAAGCCCGGTTACGTCGCCGGACCGTACGGCCTGGGTCCGCGCGTCCCGATGCTGGTGGTCTCGCCCTGGAGCACCGGCGGCTACTCCTGCTCCGAGACGTTCGACCACACCTCCGTCATCCGCTTCATGGAGCAGCGCTTCGGGGTCACCGAGCCCAACATCTCGCCCTGGCGGCGGGTGGTCTGCGGCGACCTGACCTCCGCCTTCGACTTCGCCCGCAAGGACACCGGTGCGGCGCCGCTGCCCGACACCGGACGCTGGGAGCCGCAGGACCGCGACCGCCACCCCGACTTCCTCGCCACCCCGCCCGCCGTGGCGACGATGCCGCGCCAGGAGAAGGGGTCGTGCCCGACCCGCCCGCTCAAGTACGCCCCCTACGTGGACGGCGCGGCCCTCACCGGCGAGGGCCGGTTCCGACTCACCTTCAGCGGTGGCCAGGACCTGGGCGCGCAGTTCTACGTCACTTCGGGCAACCGGGGCGACGCGCCCTGGACCTACACCACCGGGGCGGGCGCCTCGATCACGGACACCTGGAACACCGCGTACTCGGCGGGCGTCACCGACCTGACCGTCCACGGCCCCAACGGTTTCCTGCGCGGCTTCCGCAACCCCGGCACCACCCCCGGGCCCGAGGTCACGGCGCGCCACAACGCCGCCACCGGCGACCTGGACCTGACCCTCACCAACGCCGGCGCGGCGCCCGCGATCCTCACGGTCAGCAACGCCTACGGCGGCGGCCCCAAGCGCCTCACGGTCGCCAAGGGCGCGACGGTCACCCACACCGTCTCCCTGAAGAACACGCGCCGGTGGTATGACGTCACGGTCACCGCGTCGCAGACCCCGGACTTCGCCCGCCGCTTCGCGGGCAAGGTAGAAACGGGCAGGGCGGGTCTCTCGGACCCGGCCATCCGCACCCAGCAGTCCTCCTGACCCGCACCCGTCACCCGTCCCCCGTCATACCCCGCCACGGCGGGGCATGACGGGGGACGTGGTTCAGCTCGCACAATGCGCCGACCGGTCCGCATTGCCGCAGACGGCGACGTCCCATTCCACCTCCGCGCCTTTGCGGCGCGACCTGCACATCCCCGTGGTGCCCTTCTTCGCAGCCACGTCCGCCCGGCACGCGGCGGTGACCTCTCCCGTCGCGTTCGCCGGGGCGCAGTTCTTCTCGCGGCGTGCGTGCTCCGGCTTCGCCGCCCGCAGCGCATGGGCCGCGGGTGACGCCCGGGGACCGCCCTCCGGGTCCGATTCGGCCCGTCCTTGCTGGTCACCGCCCGTGCGCCGCAGTCCGTACCGCACCCCGACGGCCGGGCGGGACGTGCCGGGGGCCGCCCCCATAGCGCATGTGCGTCCGGGATGCCACCGGCCGATATCGCGGATGCGGCCGGAAATTGACGGATCGAACGTTCGAATTCCCTTTCCAAGCCCTGGCGGATACGCCGTGGACCTCCCGCTATGCCGCCGACTCCGGCGCGCGGAGGCCGTTCCGCGCGGAAAGACGGCGCCGTCAATGGCGCATACCGGGTCCTCCGGTCCGATGAACTCCGGCGAAAGTCCTCATGACGGCCGTGGGGCGTAGTTAAGCTCCCGCCCACCGGTCAGAAGATCTCTTATTTCGATGGTTCGAGGACGCCGATGGAGCAAAAAGATATTCCGCCCGAAGCCGCCCGCCCGGAGGTGGGAACGAGCCGGATACTGGCCGCGATCGCTGCCGTCGCCACGGCATGCCTGGTCGGGGCGCTGGCTTCGTCCTCGGAACCGGTCCGCACCGGCTGGCTCGCCGTGGGCGCGGCCTGCACCGCCGCCGCCCTCGCCGAGGCGCTCCGGCGCGGGCGCGCGCTCACCTCGCGGCGCGCCGAACTGGGCGCCTTACGGCACACCCTGGCGCGGCAGGAGTCCGAGGCGGTCCGGCTGTCCCAGGTGGTGCTTCCCGAGGCGATCGAGCGGCTGCGCAGGGGCGAGCTGCCCGAGGACGTGCTGACCTCCCTGGGCGGCCGCGGCGGCCAGGGCACCCGGTGGGGCGACGACAGAGCCCTGACCCCGACCTTCAGGGGCGCGCTCCAGGACGTACTGGCCCACGTGATCGACGCGGTCGACAACGAGGAGAGCCTGCGCGACTCGGCCCAGCGCGCCTTCGTCAACATCGCCCGCCGCGTCCAGGCGATCGTCCACCAGCAGGCCCACGAGATGCGCGAGATGGAGGACCGGCACGGCCACAACCCCGATGTGTTCGGCGACCTCCTGCGGCTCGACCACGGCACCGCCCTGATCGGGCGGCTCGCCGACTCCATCTCGGTCCTCGGCGGATCACGCCCCGGCCGCCAGTGGAGCCGGGCCGTCACCCTGTACAGCGTGCTGCGCGGCGCGATGTCGCGGATCATCGACTACCAGCGCGTGGAACTCCACTCGGTCTCCGAGGTCGCCGTCGTCGGCCCCATCGTGGAGCCGCTCATCCACACCCTGGCGGAGCTGCTGGACAACGCCACCCGGTACTCGCCGCCGCACACCCGGGTCCACCTCACGGCCGTGGAGGTGCAGTCGGGCATCGCCGTCGAGATCGAGGACGGCGGCCTGAGCATGAGCGAGGAGGCCCACCGGCGCGCGGAGAGGATGCTCGCGCAGGCGCAGTCGGGCATCGACCTCAACGACCTCGGGGAGACGCCGCGGCTCGGCCTCGCCGTCGTCGGCCGCCTGGCGCAGGCGTACGGCTTCCAGGTCTCCCTGCGCTCCTCCGCGTACGGCGGCGTCCGCGCGGTGGTCATCGTCCCGCAGCACCTGATCACCATGGCGTCCGCGGCGACCGGCCTCGCCCACGGCATCGGCTCCTCCTCGGGGCCGAGGGCCGTCACCGCCTCGCGGGCGCGCTCCGCGCAGCAGATGGAGATCACCGGTCCGCTGCCCCGGCGGACCGTCGCCCCCCGGGCGGTGCCCGACGACGGCCCCGCACCCGAACGCACGGCGGGCGGCTTGCCGCAGCGGCGCCGCAAGGACCGCGCCACCACCTCCGACCCCTGGCCGGCCGCGCAGCCGCAGTCGGCCCAGGACCCCGCACCCGGCCTGTGGCTGGAGGCGTTCCACAGCGGACTGTCCGGCGAGTCCGGCCATGACACCGAGGGCCCCCAGGACGCGTCGGGCTCAGCGACCAGAGGGGCATGACGATGATGACTCAGCGAAGCAGCATGGACTGGATGCTGAAGGACCTGGCCGCCGGAGTGCCCCAGACGCGGCACGTGATCGTGCTGTCCGCCGACGGGCTCTGCGTCGCGCAGTACGGCGCCGAGACCGACACGGCCGACCGCCTGGCGGCGGCCTGCGCGGGGCTGCAGAGCCTCGCGGGGGCCGTCGCCGCCGAACTGCCGCGCTCCGGCGGCAGGATGCGGCTCGTCGTGATCGAGATGGACGGCGGGTTCTTCTACCTGATGGCCGCCGGGGACGGCTCCTATCTCGCGGTCCTCGCGGACGAGGGCGTCGATGCGGGCCTGATGGGCGCACAGATGCGCGCCCTGGTGTCCCGCATGGGCGACCACCTGAGCAGCCCACCGCGACATGACGGGCTACCCGCGTGAGTGAACCGCCCGACAACTGGGAGACCGCCAGCCCCGAACGGCTCTACGTCATCACCGGGGGACGCAGCGGCCCTTCCACCGCCGTCGACCTGGACCTGGTGACCCTCGTCGTCGCCAAGGTGGCCGCCCGGCCCGAGATGCAGCCCGAACAGGCGGCCATCCTGCGTATGTGCCAGTCACCGCTGTCGGTGGCCGAGATCGCCGCGTACGCCGGTCTGCCCGTGAGCGCCGTCACCGTACTGGTCGGCGACCTGATGGCCACGCGCCGCGTGCAGATCCGGCCGCCCGTTCCCGCCGCGCAGCTACCCGACCTTGCTCTGATCGAGGCAGTGATCGATGGACTCCAGAAACTCTGACACGCTCGCCGGGCCGCGCGACGCCGACATATTGCCGCAGACCGCCGTGGCCGCCGTCAAGGTCGTCATCGTCGGCGGTTTCGGGGTGGGCAAGACGACGATGGTCGGCGCGGTCAGCGAGATCAAACCGCTGACCACCGAGGAGACGATGACCCGGGCCGGCATCGGCGTCGACGACACCCGGGGCGTGGCGCGCAAGACCACCACGACCGTGGCCATGGACTTCGGCCGCATCAGCGTCAACGAAGAGCTCGTGCTGTACCTGTTCGGCACCCCGGGACAGGAGCGCTTCTGGTTCCTGTGGCGCGGGCTCTTCGAGGGCGCGCTCGGCGCCGTCGTCCTCCTCGACACCCGGCGCCTCGAAATCAGCTTCGACGTCATCGGACGGCTGGAGGAGCGGGGCGTGCCCTTCGTCGTCGCCGTCAACTCCTTCCCCGGCGCGCCGGACCACCCGCTGGAGGACCTGCGCCAGGCCCTCGACCTGCCCCCCACCGTTCCGATCGTCGTGTGTGACGCCAGGCTGCGGGAGTCCTCCCGCGACGTCCTGCTGACCCTCATGCGCTACCTGCACTCCCAGGCAGCGACCCAGGAGGCCACGTGAGCACCCACCCCACCCCGCCGCCCGAGTGCCCCGCCCACGCGGCGGGAGCCGGGGGCGGCCTGTACCGCCTGCACGGGCAGGAGGCCCAGGCCGACCCGCTGGGGCTGTACGAGAAGCTGCGCGCCGAGTACGGATCCGTCGCGCCCGTCCTGGTCAACGGCGACCTCCCGGCCTGGCTGGTCCTCGGCCACCGGGAGAACCTGGAGGTGGCGCGCACCCCCTCCCGGTTCGCGCGCGATCCCCGGGGCTGGCGCGACATGAAGGAGGGCCGGGTGCCCCCCGACACCCCGCTCGGCCCCATGGTCACCTGGGTGCCGGTCTGCAACTTCACCGACGGCCCCGTCCACGAGCGGCTGCGCGGAGCGGTGGTCGAATCCCTCGAACGCTTCGACAAGCGGGGCATCCGGCGCTACGTGACCCGCTTCGCCAACCAGCTCGTCGACCAGATCGCGGCCGACGGGTACGCGGACCTGGTGACCTCCTTCTCCGACCAGCTCCCCATGCTCGTGATGACGCAGCTCGTCGGGGCGCCCGACGAACACGGACCCATGCTGGTCAACGCCGCGCGCGACATGCTCCAGGGCACCGCGACGGCCCTCCAGAGCGACCGCTACGTCACGTCCACGCTGGAGCAGCTGGTCGCGGAGCGCAAGGTCCGCCCCGCCCGCGACCTCGCCTCCTGGCTGCTGGAGCACCACGCGAACCTGAGCGACACCGAAGTGCTGATGCACCTGCGCGTGGTGCTGATCGCGGCGTACGAGACCACGGCCAACCTGATCGCCAACACGCTGCGGACCGTACTGACCGACCCGCGCTTCCGGGCGAACCTCTCCGGAGGGCACATGACCCTGCCCGCGGCGCTGGAGCAGGTCCTGTGGGACGACCCGCCCATCAACACGATCATCGGGCGCTGGGCCACCGGAGACACCGTGCTCGGCGACCAGCAGGTGCGGGCCGGCGACATGGTGCTGCTCGGCCTGGCCGCGGGGAACGTCGACCCGCAGATCCGGCCCGATCCGGCCGTCTCCCTCCACGGCAACCGCTCCCACCTGGCCTTCAGCAGCGGACCGCACGAATGCCCCGGCCAGGACATCGGCCGCGCCATCGCCGACACCGGCATCGAGGTGCTGCTGGACCGGCTGCCCGACCTCCAGCTGGCCGTCGACGCGAGCGAACTCCAGTGGCGCGGCACCCTCATGTCGCGCCACCTGGTGTCGCTGCCGGTGGGCTTCGCGCCGCGCCCGGTGCAGCGGGAGCAGCCCCCGGCCGAGGAGCCGGCCGGGCAGCTCCCGCCCGCGCCGCGGCACGCGCTGATCCCGCCGCAGCCGTCGCGGGCGCCCGCGGCCTCCGGACACCGCCGGGGCACCAGCTGGTGGCGCCGGCTGTTCGGCCGCCGCCCGTCCTGACGCGCGGCCGCGGGCCCCGGCCGTCGCCGGCCGGGGCCCACGGCTCAGTCGCGCACCTGCCGCCACCAGGAGGCGAGGGCCGGGACGTCCGGCGGGCCGATGCGCGTGTCGCTGGGCGCGTCCGCGTACCGGAGGTCGAACCGGGCCCCGGCGACCGGGAGTTCGTACCGGTTGCGCGGGCTCGCGTACCGCGGTGCCCGGCTCTGCCACGCGATGGAGCCGGCCACGTAGTGGCCCAACGCCGCCAGGTGGCGGCGCAGTTCCTCGTCCGCGCCCTGCTCCAGCCGGGCCCGGAGCGTGGTGAAGAGGACCATCACCCGGTCCCGCAGGGCCACGGCGGGCGCGACGGCCTCGGCGGGGGAGCAGCGCTCCTGGTGGGCGAGGACGTTGACGAGGTTGATCTCGCGCGGCTCCAGGTGGTCGTCCTTGTCGTAGGAGAACAGGTCGTTGTCCGCGCTGACGACGAAGCCCGCCGCGTCCGTCAGCGCCGTCAGGGCGGGCGAGCGGAGCAGGTCCGTCGGCAGCAGGTCTCCGCGGGCCGCGTCCGACCACGTCAGCGAGAAGCGCGTCCCGTTCGCCAGCGGACCCATCGCGACGAAGTCGTTCAGCGTCGGCATGGTCCCCGCCCCGGCCTGCGCGGCCCGCCAGGCCGCCCCCAGCAGCCAGTCCCGCGTCCCCTCCCTGAACCGGTGCAGGGCGGTGGGGGTGAGCGCGGCATGGGTGCGACGCACCAGGTCCAGCAGCGCACGGGTCATGGGACCCGGTGGCAGCAGGGACGCTCCGGGGTCCTCCAGGGTCCGCAGGAGCCGTACCCCGTGCTCGACGACGGCGGCCGTCCCCACCTCGTCCGCACCCGAGTCCTGCCAGTCGTCCACGGCGTTGGCCCAGTAGTTCCACTCGGTGAACAGCAGCACGGTGTCCTCGTCCCCGGCGGGGACGATGCGGCAGGAGAAGTCGGCGCTGTGGGTGGCCAGCCCCCAGGCGCGCTCCACCGGATCGGGGTACAGGCCGAAGGCGTCCAGCCATGCGAGCGCCCGCGCCTCCACCCGCTCCGCGGCGGGATGGACGAGACCGCGCTCCAAGGGGCAGTAGAAGGCGGGCAGACGCGCACCGAGCCGGGAAGGGCGCACGGAGCCCGGGTAAGGGGGAGTACGGGTCGCGGGAGGACCGGGGTGCGCGGTCAGCGGAGGGCGAGCGGTCATCGGCCGCCCCCGCTCCGGAAGCGCAGCAGCCGCGTCTCCACCGCGTGGTCCCGCCAGAGGCCCACCAGTCTGCCGTGCGCGAGCGTCGACTCCTCCAGCCGGTCGGCGCTCCACGCGCCCGGTGCGCCGCCCCCGTCCGCCGCAGCGCCGGAAGCCGCCCGGAGCCGGCCGAGTTCGGCGGTGTTCCACGCGATGGACTGCACCCAGAATTCGGCGACCGAGTCCGTGACGTCCTCGTCCTGCACCAGCTCGAATCCGGCGGCTTCGGCCGCGATCAGGTAGTCGTCGCGCGCGGCCAGCCGCGTGCGGTAGTAGCCGTCGAGGAAGTCGGAGCACGCCGGGTCGCGCAGGAAGTGCTCCTGGATCCCGAACCATCCCCCCGGCTCCAGTGCCCGGCCGACGACTTCGAAGAGGCGGGCCCGGTCGGTGTAGCCGCTGCTCTCGTTGGCGTAGGCGGCGTCGTAGGCGCGGACGTCGTCCAGGTCGTGCACGTCCGCGAGCAGGGGCCGCACGCGGTCCGCGACACCGGCCTGAGCGGCGAAGTGCCGTACGAGGGGCACGTGTTCGGCGGCGACGGTGAGACCGGTGACCGTCGATCCGTGTTCCTGCGCCCAGTAGAGCGAGGTCCCACCCAGGCCGCAGCCGATGTCCAGGACCCGGCGGGGCGGCGATGCGTACGCGCCCCACGAGCGGGCCGCATGGCCGACTATCCGCTCCTGCGCGTCGACGAGCCGCTGCTGGAGGATGCTCCGGGGGACGGCGCCGGGCGCCGGGGGGCCGTCGGGGTACAGGCCTACGTGGAAGTGCACCCGCGGCCCCGGACCGTACTTCTGCAGGATCTCGTGGGTCTTGCGACTGTAGTAGAGCCGTACCGGATCCTCCGCGGCCGGGCCCTGGTCGCCGACTAAGGCCGACACGAGTGGTGTGACGTGCATGGATGTCCGCCCTTTCGGTGGGGGAGGGCTGGTCTCCGTGACGCGGTGGTGCCCCTTTCGTCGCGTCCGGACCGGCAGACTGTTGAAGCACGGATCATCGTGGCACCTGGCGGGCCGCGCGTCAGCCCACTCGACATGAGGGAATGCATCGATTCGCTCCGGCGTACTCACCGTGCGCCCGGCGCGCGTCGCCGCCACCGCCGTGTCTTCGCGCCCCCGCTTTGCCTCCCGTCGCAGGTGGGGCGCTATGTGCCCGGCACCCGGCGCCCCCGCGCGCGTCCCCGGCGCAACGGCGCTCGCAAGGAGGGGACCACGCACCGGAGCGCCCCTTGGTACAGCGCCTCCGCCCGGAGAGCGCTGCCTGACACGCGCCGCGGGGATATCGGCAGGGTAAAGGGGAAGACGGAGATGTGTGCTTCCCGTGTGCATCCCGTGCCCGATGGCGTGCCGAGGGGGCTCCGGTTGCGAGGAGAGTGGCGAATGGAGGATGGTTGCCGGACGGCAACGGTTTCCCGGTGGCGGTTTTCCGTCAGCGGTTTTCCATCGAGACGATGAGGTGAGGGGTTCGCGCAGCGGGCCCTCGACGTTTGGCGAATTCCACCGAGGTATCCACGAGTACGGGCGGGCCCCCCGGCCCGGCCCCTTCGAGAACGCCCCGCTCCGCAGCGGTGCGCGTTCCCTGGCACGAGGCCCCCTATCCCGTGCTGGTCGCGGATGCCGGGGGGACCCTGGTGGCCCTCAACGGGGCCGCGGGCCTGGTCTTCCCCGGCGCCCGTCCCGGCGCGGCCATGGCGGGCGCGGTACCGGCGTGGCTGTCCTCGGCCCACGCGCGGTGTGCCGCCGCGCTGCCCGCACAGCGGGCGGACGCGGACCGGACGGAGCGGGCGCCGGCCACTGCCCAGGCGCCGGCCACGCTCCAGCCGCCGCTCGCGGCCCAAGGCCCGGTCGGCGACCGGATGTTCGAGGCGCACCCCACCGTGTGCGATGACGGCACGGTGGTGTGGTGGCTGGTCGACGACACCGACCACCGCCTGGCCGGTGAAGCACTGCGGATGGAGCGGGAACGGACGGCCTTCCTGACGGAGGCGTCCAACCTGCTGCTCTCCTCGCTGAACCTGGACCGGTGCATGGACGTCACGGCGCAGATGGCCGCCGAGCACCTCGCCGACGCGGCGCTGGTGATCGCCCCCTCGTCCGGACGCGAGCTGCCGGTGGTCCTGTGCGTCCGGGGCGGCGGCCCGTCGATGACCCGCGTGGCCGCCGACGCCGAAGCGGTGCCGGGCCTCGCCGAGGCCCTCCAGGGCTTTCCGCCCGTCCCCTCCCGCTGGATCGACCCCGCCGCCGCCCCGGAGTGGCTCGTCCCCGAGGGCTTCGGCCCGGTCGGCTCGATCGTCATCACGCCCCTGCCCGGGCACGGCGTCCCCGCCGGCGCCCTGGTGCTCCTGCGCCGCGCCGACCACCGTGCGTTCACCGAGGGCGAGGAGGTCTTCGCCCGCCTGTTCGCCGCCCGCGCCGGGGCCGCGATGTCGGCCGCGCGGCTGTACGCGGAGCAGGCGTCCATCACCGAGACGCTGATGCGCGAGCTGCTGCCCCCGGCGCTGCGCCAGATCTCCGGTGTGGACTACGCGGGCGGCTACCGGCCCTCGCAGGACCACGAGCGGGTCGGCGGGGACTTCTACGACGTGCACCCCGCCGCCGTCGAGGGGGACGCCTCGCTGGTCGTCCTCGGTGACGTGTGCGGCAAGGGCCTGGAGGCGGCGGTGATGACGGGGAAGATCCGCAACACCCTGCACGCCCTGCTGCCGATGGCGGACGACCACCAGCGCATGCTGAGCCTGCTCAACACCTCGCTCCTGAACTCCCGGCACGCCCGCTTCGCGACCATGGTGCTGGCCTCCGCCGCGCGCGAGGGCAACGCCGTACGGCTGCGGCTGAGCAGCGCGGGCCACCCCGCCCCGCTGATCCTGCGCTCCGACGGCCGCGTCGAGGAAGCACCCACCCAGGGCACCCTCGTCGGCGCGCTCCCGCAGGTCACGACGCGCACCGCGCGGGTGACGCTCGCGCCCGGCGACACCTGCGTCCTCTACACCGACGGGATCAGCGAGGCACGCGGCGGTCCGCTGGGCGACACGATGTTCGGTGAGACCCGGCTGCGCCGGGCGCTCTCGGAGTGCGCGGGCCTGCCCGCCCAGGCCGTCGTGGAGCGCGTGCAGATGCTCGCGTCGCAGTGGGTGGGCGCCGGCCGGCACGACGACATGGCCGTCGTCGTGATCGCGGCGCCGCGCACCAACCACCTCAGCATGGTGAACGGCCATACCCGGGGCAGGTTCACGGCATGACGCCCACCCCGACGAACCCCGCGCCCCAGGCGCTCGAAGAGCTGGAGGGCCGGCTGTGGGCCGCCGCCCTCGGCGGCGACGAGCGGGCCGCGACCAGCGCGGTCGGGCACGCCCTGGACACCGGCACGGACCCCGAAGCGCTGCTGCTGGACGTGATCGCCGCCGTCCAGGGCCGGGTCGGCGCGGAGTGGGCCGCCAACCGCATCAGCGTCGCCCAGGAACACGCCGCCACCGCGATCAACGACCGGGCCATCGCCCTCGTCGCCCGGCATCCCGCCGCCCGTACGGATCCCACCCGCGGCCGGATCACCGTGGCCTGCGTGGACGGCGAATGGCACGCCCTGCCGGCCCGGCTCCTGGCCGAGGTGCTGCGGCTGCGCGGCTGGCACGTCGACTACCTCGGCGCCCAGGTCCCCACGCCCCACCTCGTCGGACACCTCCACCGCACCGGTCCGGACGCCGTCGCCCTCTCCAGCTCGATCGCCACCCGCCTGCCCACCGCACACGCGACGATCACCGCCTGCCAGGCCGTCGGCACACCGGTACTCGTCGGGGGCGCGGCCTTCGGCCCCGACGGACGCTACGCCCGCCTCCTGGGCGCCGACGCCTGGGCCCCCGACGCCCGTACGGCCGCCGACGACCTGGCGCGCCGGCCGCTGCCGCGCCCCCGGTCCGCCCACCAGGGCGGCGACGACCTCCCGCACCTCACCGACCAGGAGTACACCCTCGTCGCCCGGACCCGACCGCGGCTCGTCCGGGTGGTCTTCACCGGTCTGGAAGCCGTCCATCCGGCCCTGCGCGAATACACCGAGCTGCAGCGCGAGCACACCGCAGAAGACCTCTCCCACATCGTGGAGTTCCTCGCCACCGCCCTCTACGTCGACGACGAGGACCTCTTCGGCGCGTTCCTGGGGTGGACCGCCGGCATCCTCGCCGCGCGCGGGGTCCCTACCCGGACCCTGCCCCCCGCACTCGAACTCCTCGGCCAGGAGCTGAAGGACTTCCCCCGCGCCGCCCGCATCCTCCGCTCCGGCGCCGCGTGTCTGACCCGTAACCCTCACACCGCCGTCGGGACCCCCGTATGACCAGCCTGCCCTCCAGTTCCCTGCGACTCACGCGGGCCGATGCGCCCGGCACGGTCCGCATCCACCTGCACGGTGACCTCGACCGGCACTGCGCCGCGGCCCTGCTGGACGCCGTCTCCCCCATACTCACCGAGCCCACCGGCCTGGAGGACCTGCGCCTGCACTGCGCGGACCTCACCGCGGTCGACTCGACCGGGCTCTCCGCGCTGCTGATGGTCCGGCGGCTGACCGAGGCGGCGGGCGTCCGCCTCCACCTCGACGACCGGCCGGCCGTACTGGACCGGCTGCTGACGGTCACGGGTACGCTGGACCACCTCACCGCACCGGAGGCCGAGTCCCGTGCCACCGAGCGGGACAGGCATGGCGCCGCTGCGGAAGAGTCCGCACAGGCCCGCTCCCACGGCCCGGACGCCGGCGTCTGACCGACGGGTTGCCACGGTCGCCGTTCACCGACATCGCCACGCGGGGAGGAAGGGCATGTTCTTCGAACCGCCGGAACCGGGAGCAGCCGCACGGCCCTTGCTGCCGGACCGGGGCCGCAAGCGCAACAAGCTCAACGCGTGGGTCCTGGCCGTGGCGTTGGCGGGCATCGCGCTCAGCGGCTGGGCCCTCAAGGGCGAGTACGACGCCTGGCAGGACCGCAAGACGATCGACGAGGCCTGCGCCGGCCTCGTGGATCCGCGTCTGGTGATGCGGCTGGACGGCGGCGTCGACCGGGCGGGCGCCGGCGACCACCCCGGCGGCACCGCGACGGCAGTGGGAATCAGTCAGTACTGCAATATCGACACCCCACGGGAAAGCGACGGGTGGACGCGGGGAGAGCCGCTCTTCCACTTGAGGGTGCACGAACTGCCCAGCGCGTACCCGTTCCATCTCATCGGTCAGGACGACGACCCCTACACGCGCCGCTCCCGGGCCGAGGGCGAGGACGCCGCGGCGCGGGTCGACCGGCCCGCTCCGCATCCCCTCGGCGACGGAGCACTCGGTGACTACGGGAGCCGCGGGGTCACCGTCACCGCCCGCTGCGAGCGGTCCTCGCTCCTGGTCTCCGCCTCCGCCGGATACGCCGACGTCTCCGCCGCCGACCGCCTGCTGCTCGGGCGGATCGCCCGCGAGGCGGCGCTGCGCGTGTCCCACCGGCGCGGTTGCGCAGCCGAACTGCCCCCGCTGCCGCGGGAACTGCCCGCGCCCGCGCTGGACCTCGAACCGGCCGCTTCCGCGCGGGGCACCTGTGCCTGGTACGCGGGCTACCTTCGGGACGCGCGGGACCCGGGACGGCTGCCGGACCGGGCCGTGGGCGCGCCCCTCGCCCCGCGCGCCCGCGGCGAGGCGTGCACGCTGGCCGTGAGCAGCGCGGGGGCGCAGCGGATCCTGGGCGGACTGACCGAGCAGGAACGCGCGAGCGCCCCCCTGCTCGGTGAAGCGCTCCGCAAGGCCCCCGCGTGGATCCGCACGCAGACCTACGTCGGGGACGAGGCGCGCGGGACGTATGTCGGCCCGCTCCCCAGCCACCTGTCGGTCATCGGGCGCACCGCCGGGCAGTGGGGCGGCGACGTCCTCTTCGGATCGGCCACCTGCCAGGGCCGCCCCGCCGTCTTCACCCTGAGGACGGAACGCGCGTACGGCGCCCTGCTGAAGCCGCGCCTCGTCCAGTTGTTCACGGCCTACGCGACCGAGGCGGCGGCGCGGCGCGGCTGCACCGGACTCGCGCTCCCGGGTCCGGCGTAGGCCGGCCGCTGTGCGATGGTCACAGCACTAGGTCCGCCGGTGTGACGGTCGGACGGTGAGCCTGGGAGGAACACGTGGAAGAGGCCGAACCCGAGCCCGAGCGGCGGTCGCACGCCGACGCGGACAGCATGGAGGACCTGCGCGCCCACGGGTTCGCCCGCTACGGCCCGGAGCAGCTCGGCATTTCGCCGGCCGGCTCCGACGCGGACGACCTGGCCCGGATCCGGGAGGTCTTCGCGGAGCTGCCGCCGGACCCGTACGCGCCGGGAACGAACCGCTTCCGCCGTTACTCCCATGCCGTGTACCTGCCGTGGAAGGACGAACTGTCCTGGATCCCCGGCACCCCCCACCCCGTCCACGGCACGGTCACCGACTTCTCCCAGGACGGCCCCGATTCCCGGCGGCCCCGGCGCGTGCTGCCCGACATCCCCGAGGCACTGCGCGCCAACCCGCTGCTGCTGCGCCTCCTGCGCTGGGACATCGAACAGGTCCTGTCCCTGAAGAACCTCCGCACGCGCCCGCTGTGGGCCGGTGTCCACCTCATCAGCCTGCGCGTCGACGGTCCCGGCCAGGTCGCCGTGTCCACCCCCGACTGCCTGCACCAGGACGGCGGTTCGGCCGCCACCTTCACCTTCGCCCACCTGATCGGCCGCACCAACGTCACCGGCGGCCGGAACGTCATCGCCACACCGGCCGGCGCGGGTCTCCAGCCTGAGGACCCGTGGGCGGACATCCACGCCGACTTCACCCTCACCGACCCGCTGGAGGGGTACGCCGTCCACGACCACCGGGTCAGCCACTACGTCGGCCCGGTCCGTCCGGGCTCCGGGCCGGGGCCCGGAGAGCGCTCCGTCCTCATCGTCGGGCTCGCCCCGTACGTCCCCCAGCTGTGACGCGGTCCCCTCACCTTCAACCGGCCGGGGGAATGGCCAGGAGGAACGAGGGCAGGGGCGTCGGCAGGGGAAAGGATCCCCGGATCCGGCCGGGCACCGCCCGGCCGACGGAGAGGAAGGACGATCCATGTCGAAGGTCGAAGAGTCCGTCGAGGTCGATGTCCCCGTGCGCACCGCTTACAACCAGTGGACGCAGTTCGAGACGTTCCCGCACTTCATGGACGGTGTGGAGCGCATCGACCAGCGCACCGACACCATGACGCACTGGGTGGCGAAGATCGGCGGAGTGACCAAGGAGTTCGAGGCGGAGATCACCGAGCAGATCCCCGACGAGCGGGTCGCGTGGACGACCCTGGGCGGCGAGGTGAAGCAGGCGGGCGTGGTCACCTTCCACCGCCTGGACGACGCGAAGACGAAGGTCATGCTCCAGCTCGACTACGACCCCGAGGGCTTCACGGAGAACGTCGGCGACAAGCTCGGCTTCGTCAAGCGGCAGGTCACCGGTGACCTGAAGCGCTTCAAGGAGTACATCGAGGACCGCGGCCGCGAGACGGGCTCCTGGCGCGGCGAGGTCTGACGGCGGCCCGCAGCCGGGCCGCCCCCGGGGTGCGGACGGCACATCCGGGATGATTGACTGGGCCGTATGGAGATCTTGGTTCTGGGCGGAACGGCGTGGGTGGGACGGGAGTTGTCCCGCCAGGCGGTGGAGCGCGGGCACCGCGTGACGTGCTTGGCGCGGGGCGCGAGCGGAAGCGCCGCCGACGGCGCCACGTTGGTGGCCGCCGACCGGCGCGACCCCGCGGCGTACGACGCCCTGCTCGATCGCGACGGTGAGTGGGACGCGGTCGTCGAGGTGTCGTGGCAGCCGGGCTTCGTCCGGCACGCCCTCGACGCGCTCGGCGCCAGGGCCAAGCACTGGACGTACGTCTCCTCCGTCAGCGCCTATGCCTCCCACGGCGACCCCGGCGCGGACGAATCCGCGCCCCTGCTCCCGCCGACGGAGCTGAGCGAGGCCGACCGCTCCCTGTACGGCGAGGCCAAGTCGGCCTGCGAGCGGGCGTCGGCGGCCGCCGTGGGGGACCGTCTCCTGATCGCCCGCGCGGGTCTGATCGGCGGGCCGGGAGACGGCAGCGGGCGCAGCGGATACTGGGTGGCCCGCGCCGCACGGGATCCGCACGGCCGGATGCTGGTGCCCGACGAACCGGCCCTGCCGACCCAGGCGATCGACGTGCGGGACCTGTGCGCCTGGCTGCTCGACTCGGCCGAAGCGGGCGCGACCGGCGTCTACAACGCCGTCGGGCCCACGGTCCCCCTCGGAGAGTGGATCGCCCTGTCCCGCACGGTCGGCGGGCACGTGGGTGACGTGGTCCCCGCCTCCTCCGCCTGGCTGCTCGGCCAGGACGTGACGGAGTACATGGGTCCGGAATCGCTGCCGCTGTGGGTGGTCGAGCCCGGCTGGGAAGGGTGGGCCGCCCGCAGCGGGGCCGCGGCCCTGGCGGCGGGCCTGCGCCACCGGCCGCGGGCGGAGCTGATCGCCGACACGCTGCGCTGGGAACGCGAGCAGGGACTGGACCGCGACCGCCGCGCCGGCCTGAGCGCCGCGCGCGAGCGCGAACTGCTCGTCGCGCTGGACCGCACACCCGTCTGACGCACCACCGCGCACCCACCTCCGCACACGGCCGCTGACGCCCCGCGTCAGCGGCCGTGGCCGTGCCCGCCGAAATCCACGGGCGGTTCCGGATCGGGCGCAGCCAACTCGGGCTCCAGGCCGTCGGCCACGGGCACGCGGGGGAGCCCGGTGTCCGCCCGCCACGCCTGGAAGACGAGCGTCGTGGCGGTGACCACGACCAGGCCCAGCAGCCAGCCGCCCACCACGTCGCTCACCCAGTGCACCCCCAGCGCGACCCGGGTGTAGCCCACCCCGATCACGGTGGTCACGGCGAGGGCCCAGGCGAGCGGGCGCCAGGCCCGGGGCGCCATCGGGAGCAGGACCAGCAGCAGGACGACGCAGGACGTGGTGGCCGTCATCGCGTGGCCGGAGGGGAAGGAGTAGCCGGGCGCGTGCGCGACCGGCTGGGGCAGCTGCGGCCGGGCCCGCTCCACCACGTGCTTGGTCAGCAGGCCGATCAGCCCGCTGGAGAGCGCCGTCACCGCCGCCCACGCCGCCAGCCGCCAGGCGCGGCGGACCAGCAGCCACACCACCAGCGCGGTCACCAGCAGCCGCATCGTCACCGGGTCCCACAGGATGCCCGTGAAGAACTGCAGCATGTGCACCCACGCCGGGTGCGCGAGGGCCGTCTCGTGCAGCCGGTCGGCCGTGCCCCGGTCGAGCCGCAGCAGCGGGGGCCACCCGGATTCGACGAGTACGAGGGCGAGCGCGAAGGGTACGGCCGCCACCGCGGCGGCGGCCGCGGCGAGGAGCAGCCGGGAACCGTAGGCCGCGTCGGGTCCGCCGTGGCGGGCGAAGAAGCTCCGGACGGGCCGCGAGAGCCGCCGGGTGGTGCGCTGTGCCATGGAGTGGCGTCTCCGTTCGGAGGGGACGGGTGCGGGGATCGGCACCGGGGGAGGGGCGGTCAGACGCCGGGGTCGGGCCTGATCGGGTCCTTGATCCCGGCGCGTACGGCTTCCAGCTGCGCGGCGAACGACAGCCCCAGGAAGAGTGCCATGGAGGTGAGGTAGGACCACAGCAGCAGGGACATGACCGCGCTGAGCGGCCCGTACACGCTGTTGAAGGAGCCGCTCGCGCCGACGTAGACGCTCAGCCCCCAGCTGGCGGTGAGCCACAGCGCCAGGTAGACCACGGCGCCGAAGGCCAGCCAGGTGTAGCCGGGCTGGTCGCGGCGCGGGGAGAGGCGGAAGACGGCGCTGGTGGCCAGCACCGCCAGCAGCACCCCGATGGGCCAGCGCAGCAGCTCCCACGCGCGGGTGGTGACCGGCCCGAGCCGGTAGACCTCCGCCACCGCCTGCGCGAGGTCGTGGCCCAGCACGGTGAGGATGAAGCTGAGTCCGAGCGGGAAGCCGGCCAGGGCGGCCATGAGCAGGCCGCGGGTGTACTTGCGCAGGAACGGCCGGTCGCGTTCGTTGCCGTAGATGCGGTTGGCGCCGCGCTCGACCTGGCAGAGCCCGGTGGTGACGTTGACCACGGAGAACAGCAGGCCGAGCCAGAGGGCGGCCTCGCCCCCGTGGCGCCGGCTCCGTGCCAGGGCGTCGTCGACGAGGTCCTGGCTGGGGCCGGTGGTGATCCGGTGGATCGTCAGCTCGACGACGCGGCCGATCTCCTCGGAGTGCAGGAGGCCGGAGAGGCCGACGGCGGCGATGGCCAGCGGCACGAGGGTCAGCACGGTCTGCAGGGCGAGCGCGCGGGAGTGGCTGAAGCCGTCGGCGTAGCGGAAGCGCACGAAGGAGTCGCGCGCCAGGCTCCAGCCGCCGTAGCGGCGCAGCGCGGCCCAGGCCTCGTCGGCGGAGAGCTCCTCGCCCTGTACGTCACGTCTCTGCGGAACCCGCGTCGCGGTGCCCATCGTCTCCTCCCCTTCACTGCCCCTGCGGACTCTGGTCCCGGCTCTGCCGGGGCGGTACGTGGCTCAGCGGGGCGGGGCGAGCGTCGTGCTCGGCTCCGGGGCCGGGCCTGCCTCCGCGTCCGGATGCCCGTCCGCGCCGGCCGGCACTGCGGCGCGCGTGGCCGGCGACGCCGGGCGTCCCACGCCGGGCAGCACCCGGGGGACCCGCACGCGCAGGGCCCCCGGCTCGATCTCGGCGCTGAGCAGGGCGCCGGACACGACGGCGTCCCCGTCGATCTCCCGCGGCTGCGGAGTGGCGCACCGGATGTCGACCCGGGTGGCGCTGAAGTACTCCAGCGCGCCCCCGGCGGCGGTCCCGGCCCTCGCGTCGACGCCGGGGCGGGCCGGGCCGCGCAGGCCCCGACGGACGAGATGGACGCCGGCCGCCAGCCAGCCGAGCGGACCGCGCGGCGCGAACACCACGACCTCGAAGCGGCCGCTATCCGCCCTGGCCCCCGGCAGCAGCGGCAGACCGCCCTGGAGGACGCCGACGTTGCCGATCACCGCCATCCGGGCCCGGCGCCGGATCCGGCGCCCGCCGTCGAGCTGCATGGTCAGCCGGATGCCGGGGTCCCCGAGGTGGCGCACGGCCGACACGACGTAAGCGGGCCAGCCGAGGCGGGACTTCAGACGCGGCGAGGCGTCCTGCACCATCGCCGCGTCGAAGCCGACCCCCGTCATCACCACGAACCGGGTCGTCGGCATGCCGTCGCCCCGGACCCGGCCGACGTCGATGCCGCGGCAGCCGCCCGACAGGGCCTGCTCCAGGGCGGTCACCGGGTCCAGCGCGAGCCCCAGGTTCCGGGCGAGCAGGTTCCCCGTACCGCAGGGCACGACGGCCAGCTCCGTGCCGGAGCCCGCGAGCAGATCGGCGCAGGCGCGGACCGTGCCGTCACCGCCGCAGACCACGACCAGCGCGGGTGGGCCGGCGGCGAGTTCCGCGGCGAGATCCCCGCACGGGAGGTCCGCGGCGGTCAGGATCCACCGCTGCTCGGCGCGCCCGTACCGGACCAGCACGGCCCGTACCCGCTCGGCGAGTTCGGCGTCGCACCCGTGCGGATGCCGGACGACGACGGTCCTTCCGAGCGCCGGGGAGCCGGTCCGTGCGAGCGGCGCGGGGACCGGGGAGGCCCCGCCCCGCGGCTCCCGGGCCGGGCGGCCGGCCAGCAGGACCGCTCCCAGTACGGCCAGGGTCACCGAGCCGTTGAACAGGCCGCCCAGGACGTCGGAGGGATGGTGCATCCCCCGGTAGAGCCGCGAGGACGCCACCGCGAGCGGGACCAGCAGGAGGACCGCGGCGCAGGGCCGCCGCCACACCCCGCTCGCCCGCGTCAGGGTGAGCACGGCCAGCCCGCCGTACAGGGCGACGGACGCACCCACGTGCCCCGAGGGGAAGCTGGAGGTGGGCGGCGCGAGGTCGAGGTGGGGCACGCCGGGGCGCGGACGCTCCACGGCCAGCGTCACGAGGAGGAACATCGCGGACTGGACGACGACCGAGGCGGCGAGGAACCCCGCTTCGGCCCACCGCGGCGCCGGTGGCACCAGCAGCAGCGCCAGCACACAGGCCAGTGTCAGGCAGGTGATCACCCGGGTGCTCGCCGCGAGCGAGAACCATTCGGTGACCTCGGTGAGGGCCGCCCCGCGGTGGGCGGCCAGGGCCCGGTTCAGCCCGTCCTCCGCCGAGAGGGGCCAGTGCCCGGCGAGAGGGCCGGTCACCGACCGGCCCACCACCACCAGCAGCCCCAGGTTCACCGGCAGCGCCAGCAGGAGCCAGGCGCGTCTCGCGGCCGCCGGGCCGCCGCTCCGCGTCATCGGAGGGCCGCGGCCCGTGCGGTCGGGGCGGGGGAGAGCAGTGACACGGGGGTTCCCTTCACTTCACAGAGCGTCGACCCCCGCATGCCCAGGAACGCCCCGTCGAAGCGTCCCGCCGGGGCCCAGTGGCACACTGACGTCTTCTTCCGGACCCGATCGCCCCTGAACCGCTGCGAAATGCTCCCTAAGAACCGAATCGCGGAGTGCGGAATCGGTCGCGCCGGTTGTCGCGGCCCGGTACTACTTCTGAGTCACCCCCACGATCATGTAGCCTCCGGAACCGCTCGATCCGTTTGAACGATCAATTGTCAGCAGGAGGACCCATGCACGCCCGCGCCGCTGCCCCCACCGCCACCCTCCCGAGAGGTGGTGAGGTCGTGCGCGCCACCGCCGGACGCTCGCGGCCGGGGCGCATACCGACGGGAGGAGCGCTGGTCTCTTGAGGTTCCGGATCGGACGTCCGACGAACCCGCCCGCGCATCCGCCCCTGCACCCGCAGGCACAGGACCAGGACCGCCACCACGCGGCTCCCGGCCCGGCCGACGCCCCCGGCGTCCCCGGTGAACCGGCTCCCGCCGAACCGCCGCTCTCGCCTCGCGAGACGGCGCTCGTACGGGCCTCCGTTTCCGTCGTCGAGCCGCATGCCGCGGACATGACGGTCTACTTCTACGCGATCCTCTTCGCCCGCTACCCCGAGGTCCGCCCGATGTTCCCGCCGGGCATGGACGCCCAGCGCGGCCGCCTGCTGCGCGCCCTGCTGCACATCGTGGACCTCGTCGACGACCCGGAGGCCCTGCTGCGCTTCTGCGGCCATCTCGGCCGCGACCACCGCAAGTTCGGCACCCTGCGCGCCCACTTCCCCGCCGTGGGCGAGTGCCTGCTGGCCTCCCTGGCCCGCTACGCCGGTCCGGCCTGGACCGCGGAGACCTCCGCGGCCTGGGCCAAGGCGTACGGTGTGGTCGCCGACGCCATGATCGGCGCGGCCGAGGAGGACGAGGCCCGGCGGCCCGCCGTCTGGCCCGCCACGGTGGTGCACAAGGTGCTGCGCGGCCACGGCATCGCCGAGATCACCGTACGGCCGCACCTGCCCTACGCGTTCGCGGCCGGCCAGTACGTCAGCCTCGAAACGCCGTGGTGGCCCAAGCACTGGCGCTACTACTCCGCCGCCAACGCGCCCCGGCCGGACGGCACTTTGACCTTCCACGTGCGCGCGGTGAGCGGCGGCACGGTCAGCGACGCGCTCGTGCACCGCTGCGCCGTGGGCGACGTGCTGCAACTCGGCGCGCCGATGGGGGACATGGTGCTGGACGCCGCCGTCCACAAAGACCTCCTCTGCGTGGCGGGGGGCACCGGTCTCGCGCCGATCCGCGCCATCGTCGAAGAGGTGGCCCGCCGGGGCGGCCGGCACAAGGTGGACCTCTTCCTCGGAGCCCGTACCGGCGCCGAGCTGTACGGGGTCGACGACATGCTCCGGATGGCGCAGCAGCACCACTGGCTGTCCATCAGGGGCGCCGTGTCCCACGAGCACATCCCCGGCATCCGGGGATCCCTGCCCCAGGTACTGGCGGAGTACGGCCCGTGGTACCAGCACGACGTCTACCTCAGCGGACCGGCCCCGATGGTGGTCTCCGCCAGCCAGACGCTGACGCAGCACGGCACCCTGCCCGACCGCATCCATCACGACCCGTTCGAGACCCCCGTCCTGTCCGCCCACTGAGCCACAGGTCTCGCCGATCCTGCCAGGAGTACGCCCCCGTGACCCTTCCCCCCTCGCCCTTCGGATCAGCGGGTGAACACCGGCTGCAGCAGCACCTGGGCAGCGCCGGACGCGCCGCCCGTTTCTACGACCAGCAGGTGCGGCCCGAACTCACGCCCGAGATGCGCGAGTTCATCGGCCGTCAGAGCATGGTCTTCCTGGCCACCGCGGACTCGCGCGGCGAGTGCGACTCCAGCTTCCGCGCGGGCCCGCCCGGCTTCGTGCACGTGCTCGACGAACACACGCTGGTCTACCCCGAGTTCCGGGGCAACGGCGTGCTCGCCAGTGCGGGCAACATGACCGAGAACCCCCACCTCGGCATGCTCTTCGTCGACTTCACGCACGACCACGTCGGACTGCACGTCAACGGCGTCGCCCGGCTGCACCTCGACGCCGAACTGCGCTCCGCGCACCCCGGCCTGCCCCGCGACCCGGCGCCGGGCCGAGGCCCCGAGCTGTGGGTGCACCTGACCGTCGAGGAGGCCTACATCCACTGCTCCAAGTACATACCGCACCTGGTGCCGGCTCCCCGCACCGGCCATCCGGCCGACCGCCCGAAGGACACGGAGTACTTCACCGGTTCCCGTTCGGCGGCTCTTCACCAGCCCGTGCCAGGACTGCGTTGAACTGCGCGCCGGTCAGGAGCGCCAGGTTGGTGAACCACAGCCACACCAGGAAGACGACGATCCCCGCCAGTGAACCGTAGAGGCGGCTGTAGGTGCCGAACTGCGTGTAGAGGGTGAAGAGGGCCGAAGCGCCGAGCCACAGGAACGCCGCCAGGGCGCCGCCCGGGAAGCCCCGGCGCGTTCCCCTGGCTCCGGCCGGCCCGGTGCGGTAGAGGATGAGGATCAGGGCCGTGACGATCACCAGCAGTACCGGCCACCGCAGGGCGGCCATGGCGTCCGTACCCGAGTAACCGGCCGCCGCCGCGATCCGCCGGGCCACCGGCCCGGTCGCGACGAGGCTCGCCGCGCCGCCGACGAGCAGGGCCAGCAGCGCCAGGGCGGTGAGGACGAGGATGTGCGCCGCGCGCAGGGGCGGCCGGGTGTCGGGCAGCCGGTACATCGCGTGCAGGGCGCGGCGGAAGACCGCCAGGTAGCTGGAGGCCGACCACAAGGCGCTCACCACACCGCTGACGAGCAGGACCCACAGGGAGGACGGCGTCGAGGTGAGGCCCTCCAGGGCCTCGCGGAGCACGATCGCCGACTGCTCGGGGGCGTAGGAGGTGAGGTCGAAGATGAGGCGCTCGCGCGTGCCCGCCCCGGCGAGCCCCACCAGGGAGACCGAGACGAGCAGGGCGGGCACCAGCGCGAGCACCGCGTAGTAGGTGAGGGCCGCCGCGTAATCGGCGATGTTGTCGTTCCACATGCGTACGGCGGTGCCGCGCAGGGCTGAGCGCGCCCGGCCCAGCAGTCGGACGGTGCGGTGTCCCGGGGTGCTCCGGTTGGTACGGAGAGTGTTCGATGCCACGGTGTCATCCTGCCCTGCGCCGCCCCTCTCATCCTCGGCGGGCCACAGGCCGGACCTGTGCGGGAGACCGGTACACCGCCCGCATTTTCGTGGCTTCCGCCAAGGCGGAGGCCCTGCCCCTTTGGGAGAGACTGCCAACCACAAGCCGCGGCGCAGCCCATGTGCAGAGCATGCAACGGCCGTTGACGTGGTGAATCCAACGGGGAGGACGGCGCGATGAGCGCACAGCAACAGTACGACGAGATCGGTGAGGCCTACGAGGGGTTCAAGGCCCTGCCGCTGGAGCAGTACGCGGTGGTGCCCGGTTTCCTGTCCCTGGTCGGGGACGTGAGCGGCAAGTCGGTCCTGGACCTGGCCTGCGGCACCGGCTTCTACAGCCGGGAATTCAAGCGGCGCGGCGCCACCGACGTGCTGGGAATCGACATCTCCGGCGAGATGGTCGCCGTGGCCCGGAAACTGGAGGAGCGCGACCCGCTGGGCGTGCGCTACGAGGTGGGGGACGCGTCCGGCCTGCGGACCTTCGAGCAGCCCTACGACATAGGCCTCGCCGTCCAACTGCTCAACTACGCGCCCGACATGGCCACCACCGAGCTGATGTGCCGCGGTATCCACCGGAGCCTGAAGCCCGGCGCCGAACTGTTCCTGCTCAATCAGTCGCCCGACTTCCGCTTCGACGGGCCGTCACCGGAGAAGTACGGTTTCCGCAGTGAGCTCACCGGGAGCGAAGGCGAGACGGGCCCCCAGGTCCGGACCACCGCCCTGCTCGACCCGCCGGTGTCGTTCCTCGCCAACCGCCCCCGTCGCGACGTCTACGAGAGGTGCCTGGCGGCGGCCGGGTTCAGCGAGCTGACCTGGGTTCCGCTGACGGTGTCGGAGGCCGGTGTGCGCGCGTTCGGCGCCGACCACTGGGCCGATCTCCACGCCAACCCCCCGCTGGAAATGCTGCGATGCCGCGCCTGACGACCGGCCGCGCGGGCACCCCGGGGCCGTGCGCGGGTCCGGCGCGGGCGCCGGGCCGCTGCCGTCGGATCCGTGGCCCGGGGGCGGCGGTACGAGCGTCGGCGCCGGGGGTGTGCCGGGCGTCCCCGCCCGGCCGGGGAGGGGGCCGGGTACGGGGTGTCCGGCTGCCGTACGGATCCGGGCGGCAGCCCGTCCTGCGTGCGGCCCGGCCGCACGCCGCCGGGGGAGGTACGGCATGCGGCTGAGGCCGCTCCGCAAGCCCCACCCGGGGGGTGGCGGCTTGCGATGTCACGCGTCTAACCCGGCCGCCCCCGCGCAAACACCTTTACTCCCGACTTTTCTGAGAGCGGGTCAAGAACCCGCGCACGGAAGCAGCGTGGCGGCGCGGTGACCCGGGTCAGGGGCGGTCGAGGCCCCAGGTCTGCAACGCGTAGGGCCTGCCCTTCTCCTCGCCCCGGATCAACGGCACGTCGAGGAGCCGGAACCCGGCCGCGGTGGCCACGGCGACGCTGGCGGCGTTCTCCGCCTCCAGCTCCAGGACCACCCGGTCCACGCCCAGGTGGGCGAAGGCGTACGCCGCCATCACCCGGACCGCGCGGGCGGCCACCCCCTGGCCCCGGTGGGCGGGGCCGACGGCGTAGCCGAGTTCCGTACCCTCCGGAGCGCGCTTCAGCATCACCTCGCCGAGCGGGGTGCCGCCGTCGGCGGTGATGGCGAGCAGGAGGGCGGTACCCTCCGCGTGCAGCTGCCGGGCCCGCCGCAGCCGGGTGCGGGCGGCCTCGTCGTCGAAGGGCGAGACGATCGGCGTCCAGTACGCGATGTCGGGATGGTCGAACAGTGCGGGCATGGCGGCCAGGTCGGACTCCGTCCACCCACGCAGGACCAGGCCTTCCCCGGGCAGCTCGACCCGGTCGGGAAAGGGGGACGTACTGCTGCTCATGCCGGTGGACCTCCATGGCCGGAAGGGGACGAGGCAGCGTACCCGGCGGTCCCGGGGAGCCGGTTCACCGGTGACCCCCGCGGGCGCGACCCCGTGCCCGGTGTATGGAGCGGGCGAAGGCGGGTAGGGGCGGGGGCAGTGCCCGTCAGTGGAGGAGGATCCCCGCATGCCGGCCAGTCCCGTCACGACGTCCGGAGCGCCACCCCGCCGCGCGGATGCCGTGCTGGGCGGCCGCTACCGGCTCGACGCACTCATCGGGGTGGGCGGGACGGCGGACGTGTTCCGCGGCGTCGACCAGGTGCTGGGGCGCGAGGTGGCCGTCAAGGTGCTGCGGGCCGGCTCGGCCGCGGTCACGGTCGACCGCTTCTGCGACGAGGCCCGGACGATGGCGGGCCTCTCGCACCGGGCCCTCGTCACCGTCTATGACGTCGTCCGGCGCGGCCAGGCCGCCTTCATGGTCACCGAGTTGATCCGCGGCACCACCTTGCGCGCCCGGATGGCCGCCGGGCCCCTCAGCCCCGCCCAGGTGGCCCGGCTGGGCGCCGAGATGTCCTCGGCCCTCGACCACGTCCACGGCCGCGGAGTGGTCCACCACGACGTGAAGCCCTCCAACGTGCTGCTCCACGAGGACGGATCCCCGCGCCTGGCCGACTTCGGCCTGGCCAGGGAGGTACGGGACCCCTCCCGCTGCGCGCCCGGCCCCCTGGTCGGCACCCCCGCCTACATGGCTCCGGAGGAACTGCTCGGCCGCGGCGCGAGCACGGCCGGCGACATCTACGCCCTGGGCCTGACCCTGCTGGAAGCGCTCACCGGCCACCGCGAGTACGAGGGGCCGCCGGTGGCCGCCGGGACCGCCTCGCTGCTGCACTCACCGCGCGTACCCGACGGGTTGCCGGGCGGTCTCGGACACCTGCTGGAGGCGATGACCCACCCCGACCCCCGCGCCCGCCCCGACGCCGCGGCGGTGCACCGGCGGCTCCGCCGCGCGGTCGCCCCCGGACCCGCCCCGCGGCTTCGCGCCCCGGTGCGCCCCGCCCCGCCCCGCGCCGACGGAACCGGCGCCCTCCCCGGCGGGCGGCACGCGCGGCCGCGCGGGCGCCGGCCCGGCCGGCGGGGCGCGGTCGCGACGCCGCTGGCGGCGGCGGTGGGCACGGCCCTGGCCTGCGCCCTGCTCACGGGCGGCTCCCCGGCCGGCGCCGATCGCCCTCGTCTCCCGGAAAAGTTTTCGGTGCACGGCAACCCTTTGCGCGGCCGGTGACCACAAGGGTTCGGATCCGGCCGGTCGGCGGCCTGCCGGGTCCACCTTTCCTCTGGTGAACGGCACGCAAGGAGCACACCCCCATGAAGAACCCCCTCAGCGGCGGCCCCCGCGGGCGTCACCGCCGTCGCTGGACCGCGACCGGTCTCTTGCTCGGCGTGCCCGCCCTGGTCGTGCCGTACCTGCTGTTCGTGCAGGAGGACTCGCAGGCCGCGACGGTCGACGGCGAGGCCTACTACCGCCTGGTCTCCGTACGCAGCGGCAAGGTGGTGGACGTCAGCTCCTTCTCCACCGCCGACGGCACCCGCATCCAGCAGTGGACCGACCAGAACACGGCCAACCAGCAGTGGCGGCTGAGACCTGCCGGGGACGGCTACTACGAGCTGGTCAACCGCAACAGCGGCAAGGTGCTCGGCATAGCGGGCGGTTCGGCCGCCCAGGGCGCCGCCGCCGAGCAGCAGACCGACAGCTCCTCCACCGCCCAGGAGTGGCGGATCGACGACGTGGGTGATGCGGGCGCCGTCACCTTCACCTCCCGCAAGAGCCGTCACGTACTGGACGTCTCCGGCGGCTCCACGTCCGAGGGCGCGGCGCTCATCCAGTATTCCTCCCGGGGCAGCACGAACCAGCAGTGGAAGCTGGTGAAGGTGGCCGCCGGCCCGGCGGGTGCGGGCCAGGGCGCCGGATCCGGCGGAGCGCAGAACGCGGCCGCGGCCGGACCGTACGCGTGGAAGAACGCCGAGGTCGTGGGCGGGGGTTACGTCACCGGGCTGGTGTTCAACCCCCGTGCGAAGGGGCTGCTGTACGCGCGCACCGACATGGGCGGCGCCTACCGCTGGGACGCCGCGGCGGAGCAGTGGATCCCGCTGACCGACTGGGCAGGCCAGCAGGACTGGAACCTGCTGGGCATCGACGCGCTGGCCACCGACCCCGTCGAACCCGACCGGCTCTACCTGTCGGCGGGCACCTACACCAACAACTGGGCGGGCAACGGCGCGATCCTGCGCTCCACGGACCGCGGCCGCACCTTCCAGCGCACCGAACTGCCCTTCAAACTGGGCGCGAACGAGGACGGGCGCGGGGCGGGCGAACGGCTCGCGGTCAACCCTTCCGACAACGGATCCCTGCTCCTCGGCACCCGCAAGAACGGCCTGTGGCGCAGCGCCGACCACGGCGTGACGTGGAGTCAGGTCCCCTCGTTCCCGGTCAAGGACGGCGCGAGCAGCGGCGGCGGCATCTCCTTCGTCACCTACGGCCCGGCCGGCAGCAGGACCGTCTACGTCGGCGTCGGGGACAAGTCCACCTCCCTGTACCGCTCCACCGACGGCGGCGGCACCTGGCAGGCGGTCCCCGGACAGCCCACCGGCCAGATGCCGCAGCACGGCGTGCTCTCCGGTGACGGCTCCCTGTACCTGACCTACACGAACACCCTCGGTCCCAACGGCGTGACCGCGGGCTCGGTGTGGAAGTACACGCCCTCCGGCGGGGCGTGGAAGGACGTCTCCCCGTCCCGCGGCAGCTACGGCTTCTCGGGTCTGGCCGTCGACCCGCAGAAGCCGTCCACGGTGATGGTCACCACCCTCGACCGCTGGTGGCCCGGGGACGAGGTCTACCGGACCACCGACGGCGGCGCGACCTGGAAGGCACTGGGCGAGAAGTCGCAGCGCAACGCCTCCGCCGCCCCCTACGTGGGCACGGGCGTCGGGCACTGGATGACCGCGCTGGCCATCGACCCCTTCGACGCCGGGCACGCGCTGTACGGCACCGGCAGCGGCATCTGGCGCAGCAAGGACGCCAACGCCACGGACAGCGGCGGAACCAGCCACTGGACCGTGGGCGCCCGGGGCCTGGAGGAGACCGCCCTGATGGACGTGATCGCCCCGCCCGGCGGGGCCACCGCCATCACCGCCATGGGCGACCTCGGGGGCTTCCGCCACGACTCCCTGACCAAGGTGCCCGCCGGACGGCTGGCGGACCCGATGATGACCAACAGCACCGACATCGACTTCGCCCAGTCCCGCCCCGAGGTCATGGTCCGCGTCGGCCGGGGCGGCGCGAAGGACGGCGCCTACTCCACCGACGGCGGCAGCAGCTGGACCGGTTTCCCGGCGGAGCCGGTGAGCGGCTCCGACAGCGGCCACGTCGCGCTCGCCGCGGACGGCGCCGCCATCGTCTGGACCCAGGCCGGCCAGGCCCCGTACCGCTCGGCCGACAGGGGAGCGAGCTGGTCGAAGGTCAAGGGCCTGGGCGCCGACGCCGTGGTCGTCGCCGACCGCTCCGCGCAGAATTCCTTCTACTCCCTGACCGGCGGCACGCTCTACGCGAGCACCGACGGCGGGGCGACCTTCACGCCCCGCGCCACGAACCTGCCCGCCGACGGCCGGCTCCAGGCCGTCCCCGGCGCCGCCGCCGACCTGTGGATCGCCGGCGGAGCCAAGGGGGTGCTGCACTCCACCGACGGCGGCCGCACCTTCACCGCGCTGACCACGGTGCGCTCCGCCTCCGCCCTCGGCTTCGGCAAGGCCGCGCCGGGCGCCTCCTACCAGGCCCTCTACCTGATCGGCACCGTCAAGGACGTCTCCGGCGTCTTCCGCTCCACGGACAAGGGCGCCACGTGGCTGCGCGTCAACGACGACGCCCACCAGTGGGGCGCCATCGGCGGCGTCATCAGCGGTGACCCGGACACCTACGGGCGGGTCTACGTCGGGACCAACGGCCGCGGCCTGCAGTACGGCGACCCCTCTTGACCCGTCGCCAGGACGGGGCCGCGGGCACCGCGCCCGCGGCCCCCGTCGCCGGGGTCCCGCGGGGCGTGCTCCCCGGCACCGGTACGTGACATGCTGGGATCGTGCGCGTACTGATCGTGACGGCGGGAAGCTGGGGAGACGTCGCCCCCTACACCGGGCTCGGCGTGCGGCTGGGCGCCGCGGGGCACGAGGTGACGGTGGCCACCCACGAGCGGTTCCGCGAGGCGGTGGGCGCCCACGGGCTCGGCTTCCGGCCGCTGCCCGTTGATCCGCGGCAGGAGCTGGCCTCGGCGGCCGGACAGGACCTGGCGCGGGCGGTCAACCCCGCGGTGGCCATGGCCCGGCTGATGCGCATGGCGCGGGCGTTCATGCCCCGGCTGAGCGCGGGCGTCGCCGACGCCGTACGCCAGGGGGCGGATGTGGTGCTCGGCTCGACCGTCACGGACCCCGTGTGCGCGACGCTCGGCGAGGCCCTGCGGCTGCCGACCCTGGGCGTCTACCTCCAGCCGATCCGCCCCACGGCGGCCTTTCCCCCGCCGATCACCCGCGCCCGTTCGCTGGGCCCCTTCGGCAACCGGCTCGCCGCCCACGCGCTGCGACTCGGCACGGAGCGGCTGTTCGCCCCGGCGGTCGGCGCGCTGCGGCGCGAACTCCACCTGCCGCCGCAGCGGTTCGGCGGCCCGCCGGGCATGGCACCGGGCCGCACCGTCCTGCACGGCTTCAGCCCGCGGATCGTGCCGCGCCCCGCGGACTGGCCGATCGGGCATCAGGTCTGCGGCTACTGGTGGCCCGAGGCCGCGCCCGGCTGGCGGCCCGAACCGCGCCTGCTCGACTTCCTCGCGGCGGGGGAGCCGCCGGTCTTCGCCGGCTTCGGCAGCTTCGTCGCCGCCGACGCCGAACGGCTCGGCTCCTTGCTCGCCGAGGCCTTCCGCCGGGCGGGGGTGCGCGGGGTCGTCCAGTCCGGCTGGAGCGGCCTGCACGCCGAGGGCGATGACCTGATCACCGTGCGGGAGGTTCCGCACGCCTGGCTCTTCCCGCGGACCGCCGCCGTCATCCACCACGCCGGCGCCGGAACCACCGCCGCCGGACTCCGCGCCGGCGTCCCCGCCGTCGCTGTACCGGTCCAGCTCGACCAGCACTTCTGGGCCGCTCGCCTGCACCGCCTCGGCGTTTCGCCGCCCCCGCTGCGCTACCAGCGGCTGACCGCGCAACGCCTCGCGGACGCCATCACGGCCGCCACCCGCACCCCGGACCTGACCGCGCGCTCCCGCCGGCTCGCCGAGGAAATCGCCGTCGAGGACGGCGCGCGGCACGTCCTCACGGCACTCGAACGCCTCGCGTAGCCGAGGGCCGAGGGGCGGACCGTCTCTGCCCCGCGGCCCTCACAGGTGCGACAGGGCGAACGCGGAGAGGAACCCGATCACCGTGACCAGCCCGGTCAGCAGGTGCACCCTGCTGTACGCCTCGGGGATCATCGTGTCCGCGATCATCGCCAGGATCGCCCCGCCGGCCACCGCGGTGATCACCGCCATCACCGACTCCGACGCACCGCCGAGCAGCGCGTAACCCGCCAGCGCGGCGACACCGCTGAGCACGGCGATGCCGCCCCACAGGGTGAACACGTACCGGCGGCTGCGCCCGGCACCGCGCATCCCGGCCGAACTCGCCAGGCCCTCGGGAAGGTTGCTGATGAACACCGCCCCCACCGTCGCCACACCCAGGTGGCCGCCTCCCAGCAGGCTCGTACCGATGACGACGGACTCCGGGATCCCGTCCAGCAGCGCCCCGAGCGCGATGGCGTTCCCCGATCCCGGAGCCTCGGCCTCGGACGGCTGGTGCGCCTCCGAGCGCTTGCGGTGCCGGGCGCCGCGCCGGGCCAGCAGGGCATCGGCTCCCGAGTAGACGGCCGCGCCGCCGACCGCCCCGCCCACCACCGGTCCCATGCCCGAACGCTCGTAGGCCTCCGCGATCAGCTCGAAGGAGACCGCGGCCATCAGGACACCGCTGCCGAACGCCATGACCAGGGCGATGAGCCGTGGCGGCACCCGCATCAGCGAGCCCACGGCGGCCCCCACCAGCAGGGCCGCGCCCGCGAACAGGCCCCATCCACCCGCGACCAGCGCTCCCGTCACAACAGCCCCTTCCCGCTCCACCGGCACACGCACCGCACCTACCCGTCCGCACGGAAAAACACCGCCGCACGCGGGAGGAGCCCCGGCCGATGGTCGGCCGGGGCTCCTCGACGGGGTTCCGTCACTCAGCGGGCGCGGTCACCCGTGAGCGGGCGTCAGCGCCGCAGGGTGAGCAGACCGGGCCGGTACGGCAGCTGGTCGTAGGGGCCCTGCGCGGTCGGGGACTTCCCCTGGTAGAGGAACTGCAGGTTGCAGGGGTCGATCGTCATCGTCTGGTCGGGGTTGCTGCGGACCAGGTCGCCGTGGCTGATGTCGTTGGTCCAGGTGGCGCCGCTGTTGGCCTTGCCCGCGAAGGGGTTGCTCTCGCTGGCGGCCTGCGGGGTCCAGGTACCGCTCAGGCTGGAGGCCGTGAACGAGCGGAAGTAGCGCTGCTCGTTCGCGCCCCGGGCCTCGACGATCATGAGGTACTGGTTCTGGCCCTGCACCTTGTAGACCTGCGGCGCCTCGAACAGGTTCTTCACCGTGTCACTCATGACCGTGGTGTACGAAGAGCCGAAGTTGCCCGGGAAGTTCCCGATCGGCATGCTCGCCCGGTAGATCTTGCCGTTGTCACCGGCGAAGAACAGGTACATGTTCTTGTCGTCGGCGATCAGGGTCTGGTCGATCGGGGCGGCGCCCGGGATGCCGCCGGTGAACAGCGGCTGCGGCGCGGACCAGCCGTTGGGGTTGGACGGGTCGCTGGAGGTGCGGTAGATGAAGGGCCACGCGCCCCACTGGTAGGCGAGGACCCAGACGTTCTTGGGCGCGAAGTAGAACAGCGTGGGTGCCACCGCCGTCTGGTTCATTCCGCTCTGGCCGGCGGAGGCCATGTCCGGCCAGTTCGTGAAGGGGCTGAACATCATGGAGCCGTACGAGGAGCCCGTCGTGTTCGACGCGTAGACCAGGTGCTTGCCCTTGTACGGCACGCTGGTGAAGTCCTTCAGGGAGCCCCAGCCGTTCGCGGGCTGTGCGAGCGCACCCGTCGACGTCCACCGGTACGTCGAGGGAAGGGCACAGGTGGCGCCCGTCGGCGCCGTCGTCGGCGTGGCCGGGGTCGACGTGCCGGACGGGACGGTCCACTTCTGGTTGGCGCCGCCGGACCAGCAGGTGTACAGCTGGATCCTGGTGCCCTTGGCGGTGCCCGCGCCGACGGCGTCGAGGCACAGCCCGGACTGGACGTTCGCGATCATGCCGTCGGCGTTGACGTTCCACTGCTGGCCGGCGCTGCCGTCGCAGTCCTGGATGACCACGGCGGTGCCGTTGACGGTGCCCTTGCCCTGGGCGTCCAGGCACTTGGTGCCGTAGACCACCCACTGCTTGCCGGAGGACCGGGTCCAGCTCTGGTTCGGCCGTCCGGTGCAGTCCCACAGCTGGGCCGGGGTCCCGTTGGCGGTGCCGGAGCCGTTGATGTCGAGACAACGGCCCGACGGGACGCCCTTGATCGCTCCGGTGGCGGATCCGCCGGTGGGAGCGGGAGCGGGACCCGGGGCGGCCTTGAGGGCGTTCACCACGGCGGTGTAGGCGGGCTTGGGCTTGCCGCTGCCGTCGAACAGCAGAGGGGTCTCGGCGCTGCGCCAGGAGTCGCTGTCGCGGATGCCCCACACGGTGATGCCGGTGCACCGGCCCACGGACAGACAGGCGTTGACCGCTGTGGTGTAGTGGGCGGCGGACGCCCGGGCGATGTCCAGCTCGGTGATCTGGACGTCGACGCCGAGGGCGGCGAAGTTGGCGAGCGTGGTCTGGTAGCTCGACGGCGGGCCGCCGGGGCCGAAGTGGCTCTGGAACCCGACGCAGTCGATCGGCACGCCGCGGGCCTTGAAGTCCTTGACCATGGCGTAGACGCCCTGGGTCTTGGCGTCCGACCAGTTCTCGATGTTGTAGTCGTTGTAGCAGAGCTTGGCCGAGGAGTCGGCCGCCCGGGCGGTGCGGAAGGCCTCCTCGATGAAGCCGTTGCCCAGCACGTCCTGGAACACCGAACTGCGGTGCTGGGTCGAGCCGTCGGCGAACGCCTCGTTGACCACGTCCCAGGCGTAGATTTTCCCCTTGAAGTGGGTCATCTCGGCGGTGATGTGGTCGTTCATCACGCCGCGCAGCGTGTTCGCGTCACGGATCGAGCCGACCCAGGAGGGGAGCTGCGAGTGCCAGACCGCGGTGTGGCCGCGCATGCGCTGGCCGTGGGCCAGGGCGCGGTCGACGATCTTGTCGGCGGGACCGAAGGTGAAACGGCCGCGGGACGGCTCGATGGCGTCCCACTTCATCTCGTTCTCCGGGGTGATCATGTTGAATTCCCGGTCCGCGAGCCCGGCGTACGTCGGGTCGCCGAGCCGGCCGGCGGCCACGGCGGTGCCGAAGTACCGGCCCGAGGGGGCCGCCTGCGTCCCCAGGTTGGCGGCCCCGGCGGAGCTGGGGAGGAGCGTCACGACACCGGCGATCAGCGCACCGGCCGTCGCTCCGATCGCCCATGTCCGGCGCCGCCGGGCGAGCCGGTGGAGGCCCTTCATGAGCGTCCTCGGGGAGGCGTACCGGTCGCCCGGGATACGTGGGTGTGGGTCATGGGAGTCGCTTTCTTGAGCGGATGCGTCGTCGGAGCACGCGGGGAACCCCCTCCCGCCGGCCCGTCGTGCGGCTCGGCGGCGGGAAAGGAGCACCCCACACAAGAGGAGGCCTCCGGAGGCGGGATCCCGTAACGAAAAATTCGCGCGGTCCGCACGATCGCCCCGGTGACGCATCTCGCAGGCGGAAAGTGTTACGCCGCCCGGCCCGGAACGCACGGACCGCCTGGGGCGCACGGTCCGCCCGGTGCGCACCGGCCGTGGCGCGGTCCTCGGGTCACTCCCAGCCGTCGCGGACGAGGAAGGACGCCTGTCCGGCGAAGGCACGGGTGCCGTCGGAGCCGTCGAGCCAGATGCCGCCGTCGCGGTGGCGCAGGACCGAGCCGGGGTAGTTGTGCGCGTGCAGGGTCACCGACCCGGCGACCGCCCCGGTCTCGGGGCAGAAGGTGGCGTCCTCGCGGAACAGCGCGCTGCCGTCGTCGGGGCTCAGCCGCAGCCGCAGCTCGCGGTGGCGCAGGTAGCGGCCGTCGGCGGCGCGGAAGGTGACGCACCCGGTGCCGGTCAGCCCCCGGATGACGGTGAAGGTGACCCGTCGGCGCGTCTGCGCGCTGCTGGACGCGGAGACGGGGCCGAGCGACGCGAAGTCCTCGGTGTACGTGAGGTACAGGGTGGGGTCGTCCACGGACGCCAGCGACCGTGCGCCGAGCGCGACGGCGGGTGGCACGGCGGAGGGGCCGGCCGCGGACGGGCCGGCCGACGGGGCGGTCCGCGACGGCAGCGGCGCGGGGCTGCCGGACGAGGGAGCGGCGGTGACGCCCGGGCTCCGGTGTTCCGGTTCGGGCCAGGCCGCGTAGGTGGCGGTGCCGGCGATGAGCACGGCGCCGGTGGTGAGGGCCACCAGCTGCTGCGTGGTCACCGCATGGAACGTGCCGATCAGCGAGCCGTGCAGAGCGCCTCCGCCCGTCGCGGTCGCCGTCGCCGTGCCGACGGCGACGGGTGCCGCGGCCAGCGCGGCGGTGCCCGCGGCGGTGCCCGAGAGCAGGCCCTTGGCGGCCAGCGCGGCGAGGAGTCCGGCCGGGACGGCCAGCGGTGCGAGGCTGTGGACGAGCAGCTCGGCGGGCACCCGCTGCGTCGTCGTGGCGGTGCAGGATCCGCAGTCGCGGGTGTGCCGCGCGATCCGCTTGCGCCACACCGATGAGGGGTGACCGTCCCAGCCGACGAGGCTCTGGTCCAGCAGCGGGCAGCGCGGGTCGGCCTCCAGCGCGGCGACGATCGTCCGGGACAGGTCCAGCTGCTCGCGCATGCGTTGCAGGCGTACGCCCGCGTGGGCGACCGTGAGCCCCGTCGCGGCGGCGATGTCGTCGCGGCTCAGGCGGCCGGCGCATTCCTGCCACCACAGCGACAGCAGCACCCGCTGGTCCGGGTCGAGCCACAGCCGGGCTTCGACCGCCTGACGGCGCTCGTCCGAGACGTGCAGACGCAGGATCGTGACGTCCTCGGGCTCTGCGCCGGGGTCCGGTATCCGCAGTGCCTCGTCGAGGACCGTGGTCCGCCCGGTGAAGGTGCGCTGCCGCTGCCAGTGGCTGTTGATCTGGCGGAGCGTGATCGAGACCAGCCAGGCCCGGAAGCTCTCCGGGGCGCGCAGGGCGGGAAGGTCGCGCACCACGCGCAGCAGGGTCTCCTGGACGACGTCGTCGACGTCGGCGTGTCCGCTCAGTGCCCGCCCGACGATGTTGTAGACCAACGGCAGGTAGGCGGCGATCAGTTCCTCGCGCGCCCGGTGGTCACCGGCCTGCGCGGCGACGACCAGCCCCGCGTGGTCCGCGTCCGCTTCCATGATCCCCATTTCCGCCTCCCTCAGGGTGGCGGTCCGCCGAGTGCGGCGCCACACCCTGGAGTCGGCAAGGGTACGCGGCCGGTACCCGTGCTCCCGGACGTCCGTTCGACCGACCCGTCCGGCTCCGCTTCCGGAGCCGGACGGGGCACGCCGTCAGCGTCGCAGGGTCAGCAGGCCCGGCCGGTAGGGCCACACGCCGTAGTCGCCGCCGACATTGGGGTCGCGTCCCTGGTAGAGGAACCGCAGGTTGCAGGGGTCGACGGGGAAGGTCTGGTCGGCGCCGGCGCGGACCAGTTCGCCGTGGCTGATGTCATTGGTCCACGTGGCGCCGCTGTTGGCCTTGCCCGCGAAGGGGTTGCCTTCGCTGCCGGCCTGCGGGGTCCACGTACCGCCGAGGCTGGAGGACGTGAAGGAGCGGAAGTAGCGTCCGTTCGCGCCCCTGGCCTCGACGATCATCAGGTACTGGTTCTGGCCCTGGACCTTGTAGACCTGCACCGCCTCGAAGAGGTTGTCCGCGGTGTCGCTCATGAGGGTCGTGTACGACGAGCCGAAGTTGCCGGGGAAGTTCCCGATCGGCATGCTCGCGCGGTAGATCTTGCCGTTGTCGCCCGCGAAGAACAGGTACATGGTGGTGCTGTCACCGATGACGGTCTGGTCGATCGGTCCCGTACCGGAACCCGTGATGTTTCCGGAGAAGAGCGCCTGCGGTGCGGACCATCCGTTGGGGTTGGTGGGGTCGCTGGAGGTCCGGTAGGAGAAGGGGCTGCCCCCGCCCCACTGGTAGGTGAGCACCCAGATGTTCTTCGGCGCGAAGAAGAAGAGCGTCGGCGCGACGGCCGGCGCCGACATCGGGTTCTGGCCGGCCGAGGCCATCTCCGACCAGTTGGTGAACGGGCTGAAGTTCATCGAGCCCCAGCTGTTCCCGTTGTCGTGCGTCGTCGCGTAGACGAGCTGGCGTCCGTTGTAGGGGGCGACGGTGAAGTCCTTGAGCGAGGCCCAGCCGGGCCTGGGCTGCGCCAGCGGGCCCGTCGACGTCCAGCGGTACGTGGACGGAAGGGCGCACGGGCCGGGGGTGCCGCCACCACCGACCTTGACGAGCTGCCACTGCTGGTTGGCGCCGCCCCAGTCGTCGTACTGGACGACGTTCGCGTTGTCGGCGGTGGAACCGCCCTGCACTTCCATGGCCTTGTTGCTGTGGCGCGCGATGAACCGCACGTAGCCGTCCGCGCTCTCGGCCACCCGCCACTGCTGGTTCGCGGCGTTCACGTCCGTCCACTGGACGATCGCGGCGCCGTTGGCGGTGGAGGAGCTGGCGACGTCCAGCACCTTGCCCGAATGGACGGACGCGATGCGGTAGTTGCCGCTGCCCGAGTCGACGAACCGCCACTGCTGCTGGGGCTGGTCGTTGCGGGTCCACTGGGTGATGCGGGCGCCGTCGCCGGTCGCCAGGTTGTAGACGTCCAGGGCCTTGCCGCTGGTGCGGTTGACCAGTACGTACGAGGCGTTGGTGTCGATGGCCGTCGCCGCGCGGGCGGGCTGGGCGCCGAGGAAGGCGGCCAGGAGCAGGAGGGGCGCGAGGACGGCGATCAGGGCTCGCGGGTGGAACGGGGAGGGGTCGCGGGACCACATGGGCGGAGCTCCTTCGGGGGCGAGGGGTGGCTGGTACGGACGAACGCGGGAGGCCTCCTTCGGGGGTCGGGGACACACGGGCCGGGCCGGGGTCAGCCCTTGGTGGCGCCCGCGGTGAGGCCGCCGATCAACTGCCGCTCGGCGACGGCGTAGAAGGCGAGGGCGGGGACCATGGCGAGCACGATGTAGGCGAGGACGAGCGCGTAGTCGGTCGAGTACTGCCCCTGGAACTGCTGGACGCCGACCGGGACCGTCTGCCATCGCGGGTCGTTGAACACCAGCAGCGGCAGGAAGAAGTTGTTCCAGCTGGCGACGATCGCCAGCACGGAGACCGTGCCGAGCGCCGGTCGCGCCATCGGCAGCAGGATTTTCCAGAAGAAGCGGAATTTGCCGCAGCCGTCCATGATGGCGGCCTCCTCGACCTCCGCCGGGACGGTCCGGAAGAAGCCGCGCAGGATGATGATCGTCATCGGCAGCCCGAAGGCCGCCTGCGGGAGGACGACGCCGAGCGGGTTGTCGAGCAGGCCGAAGGTGCGCAGCAGCAGGAACAGCGGCAGGACGGCCACGGCGAAGGGGAACATCAGTCCGATGGTGAACAGGGTGTAGAACAGTTCCCGCCCCCGGAAGGCGTAGCGGGCCAGTACGAACGCCGCCATCGCGGCGGCCGCGACCGTGCAAAAGGTCGTCCCGATCGCGATGCCCGCGCTGTTGGCGATCTGCCGCCAGAACGTTCCGTCGCCGAGGATGCCGGTGTAGTTGGCCGTCTTCCAGTGCCGCGGCAGCCCGAACGGGTTGCTCGTCAGCTCGCCGGTGCTCTTGAACCCGGAGAGCACCGCGTAGAGCAGGGGGACGGTCACGAACGCGGCGATCAGCCAGACCACGGCGTGCAGCGACAGACCGCGAGCCGCCCTGCGGGCGTTCACCGGCCACCTCCCGGGGTGATGGCGCCGCTCAGGTCGCGGCGGAGCACGTACCGCTGGTAGAAGAGGGAGAAGACCAGGCTGATCATGAACAGCGCCACGCTGATCGCGCTGGCGTAGCCGACCTGGTGGCGCTTGAACCCGAACTGGAACATCGAGATCGCCATCGTCTCGGAGGAGTGGTTGGGTCCGCCGGTGGTCATGACCCAGACGAGGTCGAAGAGCTGGATGGCCCCGATGACCGAAAGGAAGACGCTGATCCGGATCGTCGGGCCGAGCAGCGGCAGCGTCACGTGCCGGAAGCGCTGCCAGGCACCGGCGCCGTCGATGGCCGCGGCTTCGAGGACCTCGCCCGGGATGCTCTGCAGCCCGGCGAGGAAGAGCATCATGTGGAAGCCGAAGTACTTCCAGGTCATCACCGCGAACAGGGTCGGCATGACCGTCGAGGGATCGGCGAGCCAGGTGCCCCGCAGTCCCTCCAGACCCAGCGCGCCGGCGAGGTGGTCGGCCATGCCGGCGTCCGGCAGGAAGATCATCGTGAAGAGGACCGCCGTGACCACCTCGGAGAGGACGTACGGCGCGAAGAACAGCATCCGGTAGACGGCCCGGCCGCGCAGCTTCTGGTTGAGCACGACCGCCGTGAACAGCGCGAACGGTAACTGCACGGTCAGCGACAGGACGATCAGGTACAGCCCGCGCCCCAGATCGCCGAGGAAGACCTCGTCGCCGAAGAGCCTGGTGTAGTTCGCCAGACCGACGAAGCGGTCCATCGGGCCGATCCCGCCCCACGCGAAGAAGCCGGTGTAGACGGCCACGGCGATCGGGGCCAGGACGAAGACGACGAAGAGGATCAGTGCGGGAAGGAGGAACCAGGCGACCGACGCCCAGCTGCCCCACCGGCTCAGGAGCGGCCGCACGGGGGCGGGCGGGAGCACCGGCACGGCGTCCCGCACCCGCTCCTTGGTCAGGGTGGGTACGGAGCTAGGCACCCTTCGCTGCCTCGGTGATCGCCCGGGTGACCTGCTCCGGCGTCTTCTTGCCCGCGATGAGGTCGGCCACGCTGTCGTTGACCTCCTGGCCGACCGCCGGCGGATAGGCCTGGTCGAGGTAGAGCTGGAAGCCCGTCGACCTGGCCAGGCTGTCGGCCACCACCTTCCGGTTGGCGTCCGTGAGCCGGCTCTCCGCACCCTTGACCACCGGCAGGAAGCCGTTCGAGGCCAGCAGCTTGGCCTCGTTCTCCAGCACGAAGTACTTCAGGAAGGCCAGCGCCTCCTTCGGGGCGCCCTTGCGCAGTGCGAAGCCGCCGCCACCGCCGAGCACCTCGGTGACCGTCCCGACCCCGCCGTCGACCGTCGGGAAGGGGAAGAAGCCCAGGTCCGCTCCGAGGTCGCCGCCCGCGTCCTTCTGTACCGACGGTCCCCACTGGCCCATCAGCTCCATGGCGGCCTTGCCCTGGCCCATGGTCGCGGCCTGGCCGCCCGGGGTGGAGTAGCCCGCGCCGAGGAAGCCCGTCTGGAACGGCTGGAGATCGGCCAGTTCCTTGAGGTGGGTGCCCGCCCGGACGAAACCGGGGCCGCTGAAGTCCTTGGTGGTCGTCGCCTGTTGCAGTGCGGGGATGCCGGCGACGCGCATCGCGAGGTAGGCCCAGTAGAAGTGGGCCGGCCATTTCTCCTTGCCCGCGAGGGCGATCGGCGTGATGCCCGCCGCCTTGAGCTTCTTCACGTCGTCCAGGAGTTCGGCCCAGGTGGCCGGGGGAGCGGTGATGCCGGCCTGGGCGAAGAGCCGCTTGTTGTACCAGAAACCGACCATGCCGATGTCGTAGGGGACCGCGTAGGTCCGGCCCTCGATCTGGTAGGGGCGCAGCGAGACGGCGGTGAGGTCGGAGGACCAGTCCAGTGCGTCGGTGAGGTCTTCGACCAGACCCGCGTCGACCTGCTGTTGCAGGACGCCGCCGCCCCAGGTCTGCAGGACGTCGGGGAGCTTGCCCGACGCGGTGGTGGCGGTCAGCTTGGACTTGAACGCCTCGTTCTCCAACGAGGTCGTCTTGATGGTGACCTCGGGGTGGGCTGCCGTGAAGGCCGAGGAGATCTGCGGGAAGAGGGACTTGCCCGGTTCCGTCGTGGCGATGTTCCACCACGCGAAGGTCACCTTGCCGTCCGCCGACGCGCCGCCGGAGCCGGAGCCGCCGCAGGCCGTGGCCAGTGAGGCGGACAGGACCGTCAGACCGGAGAGCGCCAGGAAGCTTCGTCGGCTCGGGGGTGTGCTGACCATGGGACCTCCGGGGTGAGGGAATGTCGAACCACGTCGAAATATTTCGAAACACTCTCGAATTCTGTGCTGCCATAAACTAGGAACGCGGGGGCCGTCGGTCAAGGGCTCTTACCGATTTACCCTTCAACTGCCGCCCGTTGAGCTTGACAAGCCGGTCACACCGACCGGAAACTCTTCGAAAGTTTGCGATAACCGCCACCCGTCCACGGCGTTCGCGCAGAGGAGAGAAGTTGACCGAACAGCGTCCGACCCTGGCCCTCATCGCCGCGGAGGCGGGGGTCTCCCAGGCCACCGTGTCCAAGGTGATCAACGGCCGCTCCGATGTCGCACCCTCGACGCGCGAGCGCATCGAGGGCCTGCTGCGCTCCCACCAGTACCTCCACCCCGGCCGCCAGGGCCGGGCCCGCAGATCGGGCCTGGTCGACCTGATCATCGGGGGACTGGACAGCGCCTGGGCGGTGGAGATACTGCGCGGCGTCGAGGCCGAGTGCGCCCAGCGCAGCGTCGGCACGGTCGTCTCGCTCGTCCCGCCGGGCGAGGCCACGCCGTCGAGCTGGGCCGCCCTGCCGGTCCTGCACCACAGCGACGGCGTCATCCTGGTCACCGCCTCGGTCACCGCCGCCCAGCGCGCCCAGGTCGAACGGGCCGGAGTGGCCCTGGTCGTCATCGACCCGATCGACCTGCCGGGCAACGGCGTGCCGAGCATCGGCGCGACCAACTGGGCGGGCGGCCTCGCGGCCACCGAGCACCTGCTGGAGCTGGGGCACCGCCGGATCGCCGCGATCGGCGGCCGCAAGGAGATGCTCTGCAGCCAGGCCCGCATCGACGGCTACCGGGCCGCCCTGGAGCGGGCCGGGATCGAGGTCGACCGCGACCTGATCCGGTTCGGCGACTTCCAGCACGAGGGCGGCTTCCGCCGGGCCCGGGAGCTGCTCGCCCTCCCCGACCCGCCGACCGCCATCTTCGCCGGCAGCGACCAGCAGGCGATGGGCGTCTACGAGGCGGCCCGGCAGGCCGGGTTGAGCATCCCGCAGGACCTCAGCGTGGTCGGTTTCGACGACCTCCCGATGTGCGAATGGCTCTCACCGCCCCTGACGACGGTGCGCCAGCCGCTGGAGGAGATGGGCCGGCTCGCGGCCCGCACCCTCTTCCAACTCCTCGACGGCCAGCCGCTCGTCAGCCCCCGCATGGAGCTCTCGACCGAGCTCAAGGTCCGGCACTCCGCCGCCCTGCCCCGCCTTTAGAGCCGCCACAGCACTAGGAGCACTCCTTGACCGAGCCCTGGCGTGACCCCCTCCTGCCCGCGCCCGCGCGGGTCGCCGATCTGCTGGAACGGATGACGCTGGAAGAGAAGGCGGGTCAGCTCGCCGGCTTCTGGGCGCTGCCCTCGGTCCCGGGGGCGCCCGTCGCCCCCATGGAGGACGATTCCGGTGAGTCCGCGCCCGGCCTCGACGACATCGTCGCCCACGGGCTCGGCCAGCTGACCCGGGTGTACGGCACCGCGCCGATCACCGCGGAAGCCGGGATGGCGCGGCTCGCCTCGCTCCAGCGGCAGGTCACCGGAGCCGGCCGGTTCGGCATCCCGGCGATCGCCCACGAGGAGTGCCTGACCGGGTTCATGACCCTGGGGGCGACGGTCTTCCCCGGGCCGCTGGCCTGGGGCGCCTCCTTCGACCCCGGGCTCGTGCGCCGGATGGCGGCCGCCATCGGCGCGGGGATGCGGCGGGTCGGCGTCCACCAGGGGCTGGCTCCGGTGCTCGACGTGGTCCGCGACTACCGCTGGGGCAGGACCGAGGAGTGCATAGCCGAGGACCCCTACCTCGTCGGGGCCATCGGCACCGCCTACGTGCAGGGTCTGGAGGGCGCCGGGATCGTGGCGACGCTCAAGCACTTCGCCGGGTACTCGGCCTCGCGCGGCGGCCGCAACATGGCCCCCGTCGCCTGCGGGCCGCGCGAGTTCGCCGACGTACTGGTCGAGCCCTTCGTCCGCGCGCTGCGCGAGGGGGGCGCCCGGTCGGTGATGAACAGCTACACCGACGTGGACGGCGTCCCGGTGGCCGCCGACGAAGGCCTGTTGACCGGACTGCTCCGCGAGGAACTCGGCTTCGGCGGTGTGGTCGTCGCCGACTACTACGCCGTGTCCTTCCTGGAGACCCGGCACGGCGTGGCCGGCTCGCGCGGCGCGGCCGGCGCGCTGGCGCTGACCGCCGGGATCGACGTCGAGCTGCCCACGGCCCGGTGCTACGGCGAGCCGCTCGCCGACCTCGTGCGCTCGGGCGGCGTACCGGAGGAACTCGTCGACCGCGCCGCGCGACGGGTCCTGCTCCAGAAAGCCGAACTGGGCCTGCTCGACCCGGGCTGGGAGCCCGTCACACCCGAGCCGGTCGACCTCGACCCGCCGGACAACCGGGCGCTGGCCGGGCTCCTTGCCGAACGGTCCACCGTGCTGCTCGCCAACGACGGCATCCTGCCGCTGCGGCCGTGCCGGGTCGCGGTCAGCGGGCCCTACGCCGACGACCCCCAGTCCTTCCTGGGCTGCTACTCCTTCCCCAACCACGTCGCGCTGCCCGGCGACCCCGGGCTGGAGATACCGACGCTCGGCGAGGCGCTCACCGCGGTCGGCTTCACGGTCACCGCCGACGATCCGGACGTGTACGTCCTGGTGCTCGGGGACCGGGCCGGCATGTTCGGCCGGGGCACCTCCGGCGAGGGCTGCGACGCCGAGACCCTCGACCTGCCCGGCGACCAGGCCGCGCTCGCCGCCGCCGTGCTGGACTCCGGGGTGCCGACCGTCCTGGTCCTCGTCTCCGGCCGGCCCTACGCGCTCGGCGCGCTCGCGGAGCGGGCATCGGCCGTGGTCCAGGCCTTCTTCCCCGGCGAGGAGGGCGGGACGGCGCTGGCCCGGATCATCAGCGGGGCCGCGGAACCCTCCGGCCGGCTGCCCGTCTCCATCCCCCGGCGGCCCGGCGGCCAGCCCGGGACCTACCTGCACGCCCGGCTCGGCGGCCGCACCGACTGGAGCTCGGTGGACCCGACCCCGCTGTACCCCTTCGGACACGGCCTGAGCTGGACCACCTTCAGCTGCTCCGACCTCGCGGTGGATCCCGTCGCCGCGACGGACGGGACCGTCACCGTGTCGGTGACCGTCCGCAACACAGGGGCGGTGGCGGGGACCGAGGTGGTCCAGCTGTACCTGTCCGACCCGGTGGCGTCCGTCGTGCGGCCGCAGCGGTGGCTCGCCGGCTTCGGCAGGGTCGCGCTCCAGCCGGGGGAGGCCGCCCGGATCACCTTCTCCGTCCACGCCGACCGGACCTCCTTCACCGGTCTCGACCTGCGCAGACGGGTGGAGCCGGGGGAGATCGAGGTGGCCGTCGGACGGTCCAGCGGCGACCTGCCGCTGCGGGGATCCTTCACCCTGGAGGGACCCGTACGTCACCCGGGCGCCGACCGGGTGCTGTCCGTGCCGGTGCACATCGCCCCGGTGCCGAGCGTTCCGGCGCAGACCGTCCCGGTGCCATGACCGGGTGGCGGAGCGAGCCCGTACTGCCGGGGTTCCGGCCCGACCCGTCCGTCTGCCGCGTGGGGGCGGACTACTACCTGGTGACGTCCAGCTTCGAATGGTTCCCGGGCCTCCCGGTGTTCCACAGCCGCGATCTCGTGAACTGGCGGCGCCTCGGCTCGGCGCTCGACCGGGCCTCCCAGCTCGACCTCGACGGGTGCGAGCCCTCCCGGGGGCTGTTCGCACCGACGATCCGGCACCACGACGGGGTCTTCCACCTCGTCTGCACGCTGATGGACGGCCCCGGCCACTTCGTCGTCACGGCCACCGACCCCGCGGGCCCCTGGTCGCAGCCGCACTGGCTGGACGGCGAGGGCTTCGACCCGTCGCTGTTCTTCGACGACGGGCCGGACGGCGACGGCCGGGCCTGGTTCACCGCCGCCCGTGTGCGCGACGAGGCCGCCGGCCACACCGAGATCTGGATGCGCGAGTACCTGCCGCGCGAACGGCGGCTGGCCGGACCGGAGCACGTCCTGTGGTCGGGGAGCCACCCGGGCGCCCGCTGGTCGGAGGCCCCGCACCTCTACAAGGTCGACGGCGCCTACCTCCTGCTCACCGCCGAGGGCGGCACCGACGTGGACCACAGCGTGGTCGCCGCCCGTGCCGACCGCGTGGGCGGCCCCTACGAGGGCGCCCCCCACAATCCGGTGCTCCCGCCCGCCGAGGGCCCGGTCACCTGCCTGGGGCACGCCGACCTCGTGCAGACCCCGTACGGCTACTGGCGCGCCGTCCTCCTGGGCGTCCGCCCGGGCTCCGCCCTCGGCCGCGAGACCTTCCTCGGCCGGGTCACCTGGGACGACGGCTGGCCGGCCTTCTCCCCGGTGCTCCACACCGGCCCCCGCCGCCCCCTGCACGACGACTTCGCGACCCTCTCCGCCGACTGGAGCACCCTGCGCACGCCGCCGCCCGCGCCCTTCTGGACCACCGGTGACGGGCTGCGCCTTCAGCTCCGCCCCGAACGCCTCGGCGAACGCGCCGCCCCGTCCCTCGTGGTCCGGCCCCAGGAACACCCCGACTGCGACGTCTCCACCGAGCTGCACTTCGACCCCGCCGCACCGGGCGAAGAGGCGGGTCTCGCCGTGGTCGTCGACGACGACACCCACCTCCTCTTCCTGCGCACCGCCGAGGGCCTGAGCGTGCGCCGCGGGCCCGACGTCCTGGCAGCCGTCCCCGTTCCGGCGGGTCCCGTGCGCCTGGGGATCTGGATCCGCGGCTTCGACCACACCTTCGCCCACGCGACGCCCGACGGCGCGTGGCAGGACCTGATGACGGTCGAAGCCACCTTCCTCACCCCGCTGTTCACCAGCGTCCAGCTCGGCCTCTACGCCACCTCCAACGGTCACCCCTCCACCAACAGGGCCCGCTTCGCCTGGTTCGATCTGGAAGCGCTTCCAGCCTCATAGGTCGCTCCGAGAGGCCCCCCGAGCAGGCGGGAGGGCTGCCACCGCACGAGAAGGAGACGTCACAAGGTGTAGGCACGCCGGGTGACTCAGGGCAGGTCCGGGGCGGACGCGCGCACGGTCAGCCGCGTCGGGAGGATCAGCGGGCTGGGCTGCTGTCCTTCGATGGCGCTGATCAGCATCCGGGCCATCTCCTGCCCCAGCGCCCGCACCGGCTGGTGGACCGTGGTCAGCGGCGGACTGGTGTGCCGGGCGCTCGCCAGGTCGTTGAAGCCGATCACCGCGACGTCCTCGGGCACCCGCAGCCCCCGTTCCCGCAAGGTGCGCAGCGCGCCGATGGCCATGGCATCGGAGGCGGCGAACACCGCGTCGGTACGGGGGTGCGCCCGCAGCAGCCGCTGCATCGCCTCCGCGCCGCCGTCCTCGGTGAACTGCCCCGGCTCGACCCCGAGCAGCGGCACGCCGGACAGTGTGAGCCCCTCGCCGAACCCCTGCTCGCGCGCGACGGCGGCCCGGGTGTCCACCTGCCCGGTGATCATGACGGGCCGTCGGCGGCCGGTGCGCACGAAGTGCTCGGCGGCCAGCCGCGCACCGCCCCGGTTGTCGGCGTCCACGTACCACGTGGGTTCCCCCGTGAGCGGGAGTCCGCCGAAGACGACGGGCAGGTCGACCTCCTCACCCAGGCGCCCCAGCGGATCGTCGCCGCGCAGCGCCATCAGCATGACGCCGTCGGCCCGGCGGGAGCGCAGCAGGCGCTCGAACCGCTCGCGCCCGCGCGGGGTGTTGGCCAGCAACAGGATCAGTTCCAGGTCCGTCTGCTCCAGCGCCGCACTGACGCCGACGATGACCTCCGCGAAGAAGGGGTCCGCGAACAGCCCCGGTTCGTCGCTGGAGACCGCCAGCACCACCGCTCCGACCCTGCGCGTCGCGAGGGCCTGCGCCGCCGGGTTGGGTACGAACGCGAGCTCGCGCACCGCCCGTTGGACGGCCTCCCGCTTCGCGCGGCTGACGTGCGGCGCGTTGTTGATCACCCGGGAGGCCGCCGTGCGCGACACGCCGGCGCGCGCGGCCACCTCGTCGAGCGTGGGCATGCGCTTGGGTGACGGCTCCATGGACAAGCGGCTCCTCGGGCTCACGCGGGCGGCCAACTGCGGCCATGATTCCATGCGCCGGCCCGCCCCCCGCCGGGGTCTCGGACCGGCGCGACGGGGGTGTCCAGGCCCATGATCCGGGAGCGCTTCCAACTCATCGCGGGATACCGCCACCTCATGGCCGTTCTGTGTTCAACCTCTTGACACCCCCTCACGCCGGACCCAATCATCCCATCAGCGCGGTCCGGTCCGCAGTAAGACTGGAAGCGCTTCCAATTCCTCGTCCCACCATCGGAGGAAGAACCATGCGCACATCCCGCAAAGCGGCATCGGCCCTCCTGGCCGCCGTGCTCACCGCCGGGCTCGCGGCGATCGGCGCCGGCCCGGCGTACGCCGCCGATCCGACCACCATGACCAGCGGCTTCTACACCGACCCCGACAACTCCGCGCTGCGGTGGGTCAACGCCAACCCCGGCGACGGGCGGGCGGCGGCGATCCGGACGTCCATCGCCACCGCGCCGACGGCCCGCTGGTTCGGCAACTGGAGCGGTGACATCGGCGCCGCCGCAGGTGCCTACGTCGGCCGCGCGGACTCCGCCGACAAGCTGCCGGTCCTGGTCGCCTACAACATCCCCGGCCGGGACATCTGCGCCGGTCACTCCGGCGGCGGAGCCGGGAACCGGGCCGCGTACGACGCCTGGATCGCCGCGTTCGCCGGTGGCATCGGCGGCCGCCCGGCCGTCGTCGTCCTCGAACCCGACGCCCTCGGCCACGAGAGCTGCATGACGGCGCCCCAGATCGCTGAACGCAACGCCATGCTGCGGAACGCGATCGCCCAGTTCAAGGCGAAGGCGCCCAACACCTGGGTCTACCTGGACGCCGGAAACCCCGGCTGGATCAGCGCCCCGACCATGGCGCGCCAGCTCGTCGACGCCGGGGTGAGCGGGGCGCACGGCTTCGTGCTAAACGTGTCCAACTACTACACCACCGACCAGAACACCTCCTACGGCAACGCCGTCAACTCGGCCCTGGCCTCCTACGGGTACACCAAGCCGTTCGTCGTCGACACCAGCCGCAACGGCAAGGGTTCCGACGGACAGTGGTGCAACCCCGCGGGCCGCCGGATCGGTACGCCCAGCCAGCGCGGCGGCGGCGGCGGCGCGGAGATGCTGCTGTGGATCAAGGTCCCCGGGGAGTCCGACGGTAACTGCGGCGTCGGCGCGGGCTCCTCGGCCGGGCAGTTCCTGCCGGAGGTCGCCTACAAGATGATCTACGGCTACTGACCCGCGCTCCGCCGAAGTCCGGGCCCCTGCGCCCGGCCCGCGCCACCCCACCCTCACCTCTGCCGGAGGAACTCCGTGCGCATGCGCATCCCCCTGTTCCGATCCGCCCTGAGCGCGGCCGCGCTCACCCTGCTCCTGGCCACCGCCACCACCGCCGCCCCGGCCTCGGCGGAGCCCGCCGCGCCGCCCGCCTCCCACACGCTGCCCGCGCACACCCGCTTCTCCGTCGATCCCGGCAGCGACGCGGCGCGCCAAGCCGTCACCGATTTCCTCCACGGAGACTTCGCGCGCGCCAAATCCATGGCGACGCTGGCCAGTTGGCCGGAGGCCACCTGGTTCACCGACGGAACCCCCGAGCAGGTCGAAACCCGGGTGCGCGAGCTGGTGCGCCGCGCCGAGCGCAGCCGGACCGTCCCCGTCCTGGTGGCCTACGACATCCCGCTGCGCGACTGCTCCCAGTACTCCTCCGGCGGTGCGCAGTCGGACGCCGCGTACCAGGCGTGGATCAGCGCCTTCGCCCGGGGGCTCGGCCGCAGCAAGGCCGTCGTCATCCTCGAACCGGACGGGCTGGCCAACCTCCCCTCGGACTGCGGCCCCGACAGTGACCCGACCGGCGCGATCACCACCGGGCGCTACGCCGACCTCAACCACGCGGTCGACGTGCTGGAGCGGCAGCCGAACAGCGTGGTCTACCTGGACGCGGGCAACAGCCACTGGCGCAGCGTCGGCGACATGGCGGGGCGCCTGCTGCGGGCCGGTGTCACCCGCACCCAGGGCTTCTCCCTCAACGTCTCCAACTACCTGGCGACCGAGCCGTCCACCCACTACGGCACCTGGGTCTCCCAGTGCCTCTGGTTCGCCACCAAGGGCCCCGACTGGGCCAAGGGGCACCCCGACTGGTGCGCGAGCCAGTACTACTCGCCCGCGGCGCCGAACGACGGGCAGCCCGGGAACGCCGTGAACGTGGACGACCCGGCCACCTGGCACTGGACCGACCTGTGGTTCCAGCAGAACGCCGGTACCCCGCCCGCGGCGGAACTCACCCACCTCGTCGTCGACACCAGCCGCAACGGCCGGGGCGCCTGGACCCCGCCCGCCGGCAAGTACGAGGGCGACCCGCAGACCTGGTGCAACGCGCCCGGCCGGGGCGTCGGCGACCGCCCCACGGCGAACACGGGCGTACCGCTCGTCGACGCCTACCTGTGGATCAAAACGGTCGGCCAGTCGGACGGCCAGTGCAACCGCAGCATCCCGGGCGGCACCGTCGATCCGGAGTACGGCATCGTCGATCCCGCCGCCGGTGTGTGGTGGCCCGAGCAGGCCGAGTCGCTCGTGCGGAACGCCCGCCCGGCCCTGGAGTTCAACACGGCCGTGCGCTGACCGAGACGGGTCCGCCGACCACCGAAAGGTTTTCGGCGGTACCTGTGTGGCCAGTCATGCCCTTTGATGAAATCGAGAGAACACATGTCGAAAACTTTCGAAACTGTTGACATGTTTCTGCCGGGTTTCCACACTGAGTCCCGCATGCGTCAACGCACTCGTCCGTCCACGCATCGCTGCGCAAGGCCTTCGTCCGCCGCATTGCGAACCTTCCGCCTTTTCCTGCCCTGCTTTTCCGTCCTGGAGGCTCCCTCATGGGCTTAGACGCCATTCCCCCGACCGCCCGCCGCCGCACGGCCGGCCGTTTCCGTACGGCCCTGGTCGCCGGCGTCATCGGCGCCGCCGCCGTACTGGGCGCGCCGCTGACCGCACACGCCGCCGCAGGCACCCTCGGCGCCGCCGCGGCCCAGAGCGGCCGCTACTTCGGCGCCGCCATCGCCTCCGGCCGCCTGGGCGACGGGGCCTACACGACGATCGCCGCCCGCGAGTTCAACTCGGTCACGCCCGAGAACGAGATGAAGATCGACGCCACCGAACCCCAGCGGGGCCAGTTCAACTTCGCCGCCGGAGACCGTGTCTACAACTGGGCGGTGCAGAACGGCAAGCAGGTGCGCGGGCACACCCTGGCCTGGCACTCCCAGCAGCCCGGCTGGATGCAGAGCCTCGGCGGCGGCGCGCTGCGCCAGGCGATGACCGACCACATCAACGGCGTGATGGCCCACTACAAGGGCAAGATCGCCCAGTGGGACGTCGTGAACGAGGCCTTCGCCGACGGCAGTTCGGGGGCCCGGCGCGATTCCAACCTGCAGCGCACCGGCAACGACTGGATCGAGGTCGCCTTCCGCACCGCGCGCGCCGCCGACCCGGGCGCCAAGCTCTGCTACAACGACTACAACGTCGAGAACTGGACGTGGGCCAAGACCCAGGCCGTGTACGCCATGGTCCGCGACTTCAAGCAGCGCGGTGTGCCCATCGACTGCGTCGGCTTCCAGTCCCACTTCAACAACGACAGCCCCTACAACAGCAACTTCCGGACCACCCTGCAGAGTTTCGCCGCCCTCGGCGTCGACGTGGCCGTCACCGAACTCGACATCCAGGGCGCCCCGGCCGCGACCTACTCCGCCGTGACCAACGACTGCCTGGCCGTCACGCGGTGCCTGGGCGTCACGGTCTGGGGCGTGCGCGACACCGACTCCTGGCGCTCCGAGCAGTCGCCGCTGCTCTTCAACGGCAACGGCAGCGCCAAACCCGCCTACACCGCCGTCCTCAACGCGCTCAACGCCGGCTCCTCCACTCCCACTCCGACCCCGACCGCCGGACAGATCAAGGGCGTTGCGTCGGGCCGCTGCCTGGACGTGCCGGCCTCCAGCACCACCGACGGCACCCAGCTCAACCTGTGGGACTGCAACGGCCGCACCAACCAGCAGTGGAGCTACACCGCCGCGGGCGAGCTGCAGGTCTACGGCAACAAGTGCCTGGACGCCGCGGGCACCGGCAACGGAGCCAAGGTCCAGATCTACAGCTGCTGGGGCGCCGACAACCAGAAGTGGCGGCTGAACTCCGACGGCACCATCGTCGGCGTCCAGTCCGGCCTGTGCCTGGACGCCGCCGCGAACGGCACGGCGAACGGCACCCCGGTCCAGCTCTACTCCTGCTCGAACGGCGCCAACCAGCGCTGGACCCGCACCTGATCCGCACCCGCGAAATGCCGACGGGCCGGGCACTCGCCCGGCCCGTCGGCGCGCCGCTGCCCGGCGCCGGCCGTCAGAGCGGCAGCGCGTCCCCCTGCACGGCCTGGATGTCCAGTTCCACCTTCAGGGTGGTGCCGATGGCGGCGATGCCGGCCTGGACCACCTGGTTGTAGTGCATCGCGAAGTCCTCGCGGTGCAGTTCCGCGGTGGCACGGAAGGCGGCCCGTATGCCGCCCCAGGGATCGGCGCCCGTACCCAGGTAGGCGAGGTCGAGGTCGACGGGACGGACGACCCCGTGCAGGGTCAGCTCGCCGTGGACGGTCCACCGGTCGGCCCCGACCGGGGTCAGGCCCGAGGAGCGGTAGCGGATCTCCGGATACGTCTCCACGTCCAGGAAGTCCGCCGACCTCAGGTGACCGTCACGCGTCGCGTTGCCGGTGTCCACGGACGCGGCGGCGATCACCGCCTCCACCCGGGACGCGAACACCTCCCCCGGGGAGACCTCGATCCGCCCGGAGAAGGAGGTGAAGCGCCCGCGCACGCTGGAGATGCCGAGGTGCTGCGCGACGGCGCCCACCGAGGAGTGCGCCGGATCGATCGTCCACGGCCCGGGCGGCGGCAGTTCGGTGCCGCCGGTGCGGGCCAGGACCACGTTGCCCACCTCGGCGCGGCCGCTCGCGGTCACCAGCGCGCTGGACGCCGCGGGCGCGTAGCCGACCGCGGTGACGATCACGGTGTACGCCCCCGGCGCGAGCGCGGTCGCGTCGCGCACGGCGCCCTCGCCGTCGGCCTCGGCGCGCACCACCTGGGCGCCCGTCGCGTCGGTCACCGTGACGACCGCGTGCGGTACGGCCCATCCGTCCCGCGTGCGGATCCGTGCGGTCAGTGCCATCCCGTTGTCTCCCTGTACAGCTTCTCGATGATCGTGCCGAACGTCCCGCCGGGACCGCGCCGGCCGGTGGGGGCGCGCCCCCACCGGCCGCGCACGGCTAATCGCCGGGGTGGGCGAGTTCGATGTCGTGCCCCTCGACGCCCGGACCGCCCACGGTCAGGGACGTGGCGACCGGCGGGTATCCGGTCGCGATGACGGTGTAGTCGCCGCCGCCGAGGTCGGCGAAGGCGTACGCGCCGTCCGCACCGGTCCTGGCCGTGCCGACGACGTTGCCCGCCGCGTCCACCAGCGTGACCCGGGCGTCGCCGAGCGGTCCGCCCGGCGCCCGTACGACACCCCGCAGCCGCGCGCCCGCGCTCAGTTCGACCGGCACGCTGGTGACACCGGCGCCGCCGATCTCGACGGGCAGCGCCACCGGGCGATGGGCGGGTGCGCTCACCGCGACGGTCACGGAGCCCGGGACCAGGTCGGTGAAGCAGTGCTCGCCGTCGGGTCCGGTGGTCCCGGTGGCCAGGACGTCACCGCGCACGTCGGTCACGATGACCATGGCGTCCGCGACGGGCGTCCCGGCCCCGGAGGCCCGTACGAGGACCCGCAGACCGCTGGTCCCGCTGAGCAGGATGTCGTAGGCGAGCGGCTCGCCGTCGACCACGATCGTGGAGGCCTGCGGCTGGAAGCCGTTGGCCGAGGCGATCAGGACGTAGGAGCCCGTTCCGGGTGCCTCGACGGCGTACCCGCCGTCCTCCCGCGCGACCGACCGGTCGAGCTGCCGCCCCGAGAGCGAGATCAGCGTCACGGCCGCCTGCGGCACGGGCGCGTTCTCGGCGCCGCGGACGTGGCCGCGTACCGGAGTGCCACCGGGTACGGGACCGGCATCCTGCTGCGGGATGGCGGCGGTGGGAGCGGACGGGGCGGTCGGGGCGGAAGCGGTGACCGGGCCGGATGCGTCGGACGGCTCGGTCCGGGCCAGGCCGCCCGCGGTCCGCAGCGGGACCTCCTTGATGAAGATCGTCACGAGGAAGGCGATCAGGGCCAGCGGGGCGGCGATCAGGAAGACGTCCGCGATGCCGTGCCCGTACGCGCTCTCCATCACCGTGCGCAGCGGCGCGGGGAGGCTGTTCATGTCCGGGATGCTGCCGCCGGTGTTGGCGGCGGCAGCCGCGGCCCGGTACTTCGGGTCGAGCGTGGCCAGTCCGTCCTTGGCGTAGTGGGTGATCCGGTTGGCCATGACCGCGCCCAGCGCGGAGACGCCGATCGCGCCGCCGAGGGACCGGAAGAACGTCACGGTGGAGCTGGCCGAGCCGAGGTCGGCGGGGGCCACCTGGTTCTGCGTGCACAGCACCAGGTTCTGCATCATCATGCCGATGCCGAGGCCGAGCAGCGCCATGAAGACGGCGATGTGCCAGTACTCGGTGTCGTAGCGGATCGTGCCCAGCAGGCCCAGACCGGCCGTCACCAGCACGCCGCCGCTGAGCAGCCACGCCTTCCACTTGCCGGTCTTGGTGATGACCTGGCCGGAGACGGTGGAGGAGAGGAACAGGCCGCCGATCATCGGGATGGTCATCACGCCCGACATGGTCGGGGACTTGTCCCGGGCCAGCTGGAAGTACTGGCTGAAGAACACGGTGCCGGTGAACATCGCGACGCCGACGAACAGCGAGGCGATCGAGGAGAGGGCGATCGTGCGGTTGCGGAACAGGCGCAGCGGGATGATGGGCTCGCTCGCCCGGCTCTCGACGAGCAGGAACAGCAGGCCGAGCAGGATCGAGCCGCCGACCATGGCGCCGGTCTGCCACGACAGCCAGTCGTACTTGTCACCGGCGAAGGTGACCCAGATCAGCAGCAGGGAGACGGCGGCGGAGATCAGGAAGGCCCCGCCCCAGTCGACCTTCACCTCGCGCTTGACGACGGGCAGGTGGAGGGTCTTCTGCAGGACGATCAGCGCGATGATCGCGAAGGGGACGCCGACGTAGAAGCACCAGCGCCAGCCGAGCCACTCGGTGTCGGTGATGACGCCGCCGAGCAGCGGGCCGCCGACGGTGGCGACGGCGAAGACCGCGCCGAGGTAGCCGGAGTACCGGCCGCGCTCGCGCGGGGAGATCATCGCGGCCATCACGATCTGGGCGAGGGCCGAGAGGCCGCCGACGCCGACGCCCTGCACGACGCGGCAGGCGATGAGCATGCCGGCGTTGTGCGAGAGGCCGGCGGCGGCCGATCCCAGGACGTAGATGACGAGGGCGATCTGTACGAGCGCCTTCTTGCTGTACAGGTCGGACAGCTTGCCCCACAGCGGGGTGGTGGCGGTCATGGAGAGCAGCGCCGCCGTGACGACCCAGGTGTAGGCGGACTGGCCGCCGCCCAGGTCGCCGATGATGTGGGGCAGGGCGTTGGAGACGATCGTCGACGACAGGATCGCGACGAACATGCCGAGCAGCAGGCCGGAGAGGGCCTCCATGATCTGCCGGTGGGTCATCGGCGCCGCGTCGTCGCCGCCTCCGTGCTTGGCGTGTGAGCCCCGCACACCGGTCGGTGTGGTGGTTGCCATGGGCTTCCTAACGTTCTTCTGCGGGTGTTCGGGCGTTCGGGCGTACGGGTGGGGCGGGTCCGGGGGACAGCCGTTTCAGCGGCCGTCGCCGAAGCTCGTGCGCAGCCGGCCCATGAGCTGGGCCAGCCGGTTCACGTCGTCGGCGGGCCAGTGGGCCAGGCGCTCGGCGAGGAGACCCGTCGTACGCCGGGAAAGTTCGTCGAGCTGCTCCTGGCCGGGGGCGGTGAGGCGCAGGATGCGCGAGCGTCTGTCGTCGGGGTCGGGGGAGCGGGCCACCCAGCCCCGGTCGGCGAGGTGTGCGACGTGGCGGCTGGTCACCGACATGTCGACGGAGAGCAGCTCGGCCAGCGCGCTCATGCGCATGGCGCCGTGCCGGCCGAGCAGCGTCAGCACGGCGGCGGAGGCCACCGGGCAGCCCCGGGGCAGGATCCGCCCCATGTCCCGCCGCACGGCGCCGATGGCGCTGAGCTCGCGCGCCAGTTCCTCGTAGTGCGTTCGTCCGGCCATCACACCTCCCACATGGTTGCTTCGGGCAACCGTAAAAAAAGTTGGTTGCTCCAGGCAAATCAAAAGGGGCGCTTGCGGATAAAAAGTTGGCCAAGGCAGGTATTGACTCCTTAAATGCCCAGCTCAGCGGCGCACCTACCCGCCGAAGCCGCAGCCATTCGTGCGACGTCCCCCGCCCGATGCGCCCCAACGGGTGGATCGCGGGACCCCGCGCGGTGACGGCCGCCGTGGCGGGGGACGGATGGCTGTGGCTCAAAGGGAACCCGGCCGAGCGCATCCGTCCGCCCGGTGCAAGCGGAACAGGGGGCAAGCGCCCCCTCACGATCCGGAGGACCAGATGCAAGCGAGGTCGGTCGCCCGACATCCCCTGCCCACCTCTCAACGGTCACACCCGCCCGTGCGTCCCGTCGTGGCCGCCACGCGCGCGGACTCCGTCGACGCGGACGTGGCGGGCGCCGTGGCGCGCGAGCTGAGGTCCGTCTGCGCGGAGCTCATGGAGGACAGCCGCGCCCTCGACGGCGTCTTCGCCGCCGACATCGCCGAACGGCTGTCCTTCTTCACCCTGGGGGGCGGCTCGCGCATCCGGCCCCGCTTCCTCTGGTGGGCCCTGCGCGCGTGCGGCGGCGGCGACGCGCAGGCCCCGGCGGCCCTGCGCGTCGCCGCCGCGCTCGAACTCATCCAGAGCTGCGCGCTGATCCACGACGACGTCATGGACCAGTCGGCCGTACGCAGGGGGCGTCCCTCCTTCCACCGCCGGCTCGCCTTCCAGTACGCGGCCGCCTCGGCCCCCCAGGGAGCCGGCCCCTCGACGTTCGCCGCGTCGGCCGCCGTGCTCGCCGGGGACCTCGCGCTCGCCCGGGCCGACGACCTGGTGGCCGCGGCCGACCTCGACCCCGCCGTGCGCGCCGACGTCCTGCGGATCTGGCGGGCCATGCGCACCGAGATGGTCGCGGGCCAGTACCTCGACCTCCTCGGCCAGACGACCGCGTCCCGCTCCGCCGCGCGGGCCGTCCGCACCGTCTGCCTGAAGACCGCCCGCTATACCGTCGAACGTCCGCTGGCCCTCGGCGCAGCGCTGGCGGGCGCCACCCCGGCCACCACGCACGCCCTGCGGGCCGCGGGCCGCTCCGCGGGCATCGCCTTCCAGCTGCGCGACGACCTGCTCGGTGTCTTCGGCGACCCGGCCGTGACCGGCAAGCCCACGGGGGACGACCTGCGCTCGGGGAAGGCGACCTACCTCGTCGCCCTGGCCCACGCCCGCGCGCGGGACACCGGCGCCATCGAGGTCATCGACCTGCTGCGCGCCTGCCGCGAGGAAGCCGACCCGTCCCCCTCGCTACTGGCCGCGGTCCGCGAAGCCCTGTGCGCCACGGGCGCCCCGGCCCTGGTCGAACGGCGCATCGCCCGCCTGGGCCGGGCCTCCGCCCGGGCCCTCGCCTCGGCCGGCCTGCACGGGCCCGCCGCGCGGCACCTCGCCGAGCTGCTGGACCGCGTCGCCTCGCCGCCCGCGCCGCCCGCGCCTCCTCGGGCTGCCGCGGCCACCCCGGCCGCCCCGGTCGACCCGGGCACCCCGGCCGCCTCGGCCACCGAAGGAGGGACCCGGTGAAGGCGGTCACGGGGCGCACCGACCACGTGGTGGTCGTCGGCGCCGGACTCGCGGGCCTCTCCGCCGCCCTGCACCTGCTCGGCGCCGGGCGGCGCGTCACCCTCGTCGAACGCGACCTGCTGCCCGGGGGCCGCGCGGGCCGCATCGACCGCGACGGCTACCGCTTCGACAGCGGCCCCACCGTGCTCACCATGCCGCACCTGCTGGAGGAGGCCTTCGCGGCGGTCGGCCAGGACATGGCGAGCCGACTCCCGCTGCGGCCGCTGCACCCCGCCTACCACGCCCGCTTCGCGGACGGCAGCAGCCTCGACGTCCACACGGGCGCCCAGGCGATGGAAGCCGAGATCGAACGTTTCGCCGGAGGCCGGGAAGCGGCCGGCTACCGGCGCCTGCGCCAGTGGCTGCACTCCCTCTACCGGGCCCAGATGGGCCGCTTCATCGACGCAAACTTCGACTCGCCCCTCTCGCTCCTGACCCCGGACCTCGCCAAGCTCGCCGCCCTGGGCGGATTCGGACGCCTCCAGCCGAAGATCGCGCAGTTCCTCTCCGACGAGCGGCTCCAGCGCGTCTTCTCCTTCCAGGCCCTCTACGCGGGCGTCCCGCCGGCCCGTGCGCTCGCCGCCTACGCGGTCATCGCCTACATGGACACCATCGCCGGCGTGTACTTCCCCGAAGGCGGCATGCACGCCGTGCCCACCGCCATGTCCCGGGCCGCGGCGGACGCGGGCGCCACCCTCCTGTACGGGGAGAAGGTCACCCGCCTGGAACGCCTGGGGGACCGGATCACAGCCGTCGTCACCGACCGCCGGCGGGTGCCCTGCGACGCCGTCGTCCTGACCCCCGACCTGCCCGTCGCCTACGGCCTGCTCGGCGCCCGGCCGCGCCGCCCCCTCGCCCTGCGGCACAGTCCCTCGGCCGTCGTCCTGCACGTCGGCACCGACCGGACCTGGCCCCAACTCGCCCACCACACCATCCTGTTCGGGGCGGCCTGGAAGCGCACCTTCGAGGAACTCACCCGCACCGGCGACCTGATGAGCGACCCCTCGCTCCTCGTCACCCGGCCCACCACCACCGACCCGGCCCTCGCCCCGCCCGGGAAGCACACCCACTACGTGCTGGCGCCGTGCCCCAACACCACCGTCGGCCCCCCCGCCGCCCACTGGGCGGAGCTGGGCCCCCGCTACCGGGGCACCCTGCTACGGGAGTTGGAGCGCCGCGGCCTCACCGGCTTCGAGGACGCCATCGACACGGAGGTCCTCGTCACCCCCGCCGACTGGACCGCGCAGGGCCACGCGGCGGGCACCCCCTTCTCCGTCGCCCACACCTTCCCCCAGACGGGTCCCTTCCGGCCCCGCAACCTCGTCCGCGGCGCTGCGAACGCCGTACTCGCCGGATGCGGCACCACCCCGGGCGTCGGCGTCCCCACCGTCCTGATCTCCGGCCGACTGGCCGCCGCGCGCATCACCGGCGTGCCCCGCGCGCCCCGCCGCACCGCCCCTTCCCGGCCCCTCGCCGCAGGTCCCCGGCCCCTCGCCGCAGGTCCCCGGCCCCTCGCCGAAGAGAGGAAAGGCAACCCCGCATGACACGGCGCGAACTCGACGCGGCGGCCATCACCGACCCCGCCCTGCGCGCGGCCTTCACCCGCTGCCGCCACCTCAACGCCCAGCACGGCAGGACCTACTTCCTCGCCACCCGGCTGCTCCCCGCACACCGGCGCCCGGCCGTGCACGCCCTGTACGGCTTCGCCCGCCTCGCCGACGACATCGTCGACGACCCGGCGGCCCCCGGCGACCGAGGGCCCCGGCTCGACGCCCTCTCCCGCGACCTCCGGACCGCCATGGACGGCGGACCCGGTCACCACCCCGTGGTGACCGCCGTCGCCCACACCGCCCACCGCTACCGCATCCCGCACCGGCACTTCGACGACTTCCTCGCCTCGATGCGCAGCGACCTGACCGTCACCGACTACGCCACCCTGGAGGACCTGCGGGGCTACATGCACGGCTCCGCCGCCGTCATCGGACTCCAGATGCTCCCCGTACTCGGCCACACCGCCCCGCGGGAGGAGGCGGCCCCGCACGCCGCCGCGCTGGGGGAGGCCTTCCAGCTCACCAACTTCCTCCGGGACGTGGGCGAGGACCTCGACCGCGACCGGGTCTACCTGCCCGCCGACCTGCTCGCCGCCGAGGGCGTGGACCGGGAACTGCTCCGGTGGAGCAGGCGCACCGGGCGGCGCGACCCCCGCATCGTCCGCGCCCTGCGGTCCGCCGCCGCGCTCACCCGGCGCTTCTACACCGCCGCGCGGCCGGGGCTGGACATGCTCGAACCCGTCTCGCGGCCCTGCGTCCGTACCGCCTTCATCCTCTACGGGGGCATCCTCGACGCCATCGCCCGCGACGGCTACGCCAGCGTCCACCAGCGCTCCGCCGTCCCCCTGACCCGGCGGGCGGCGGTGGCGGCCGTCGGCCTGGCCGGGATCGCCGCGGCCCGCCTGACGGCGCCCGCCGCCCGTATCCCCCGAACCGCACCCGCCGCATCCGCCGTCGAGGAGCCGTCCACGTGAGCCCGCGTCCCCCTCGCCGCCCCCGCCTCCCGGTCGGCCTGCGCCGCGACCCGGTGGCCTGGCACCGGCAGCGGCCCACCTGGCGGGACGCCTCGCCCGCGCTCATCGCCACCGCCCTGAAGGAGGCCCAGGCCCGGCCCACCGGCAACTGGTACGTCCTCGGGCCCAGTTCGGCCGTACGAGCCGACTCCGGCTTCGGTGTCACGGTCGGCGGCCGCGAGGTCGTGGCCTGGCGCGACGCCCACGGCGCCCTCGTCGCGGGCCCCGGCGCCTGCCCGCACCTCGGCGCCGCCCTGGACCGGGCCCCCGTCCGCTGCGGCACCCTGATCTGCCCCTGGCACGGGCTGGCACTGGACGGCGCGCCCTTCGCGGGCTGGAGCCCCCACCCCGCGCACGACGACGGCGTCCTGGCCTGGGTACGGCTGGACGCGCTCGGCGGCGAACCGCCCCTCGACGCCCCCGACGTGCCACCGCGCCCGGCCGCCGCCACCTCGCTGGCCGCGGTGTACACCGGCACGGGCATCTGCGAGCCCGAGGACATCGTCGCCAACCGCCTCGACCCCTGGCACGGGGCGTGGCTGCACCCGTACTCCTTCGTCGACCTGAGCGTGCTCGACGTCGGCGCCGGGACCGGTGTCCTCACCGTCCGGGTCTCGTTCAAGGTGGCCTCGCGCGTCGTGGTGCCCGTCACCGCGGAGTTCACCGCCCCCGGCCCCCGCACCGTCGTGATGCGCATCGTCGAGGGCGAGGGGGCGGGCTCCGTCGTGGAGACGCACGCCACGCCGCTGGGCACCGGCCGCGACGGCCGCCCCCGCACCCGCGTCGTCGAAGCCGTCGTCGCCAGCTCCGGCCGCCCCGGGTTCGCCGTCGCGCGCGCCGCGGCGCCCCTGCTGAGGCCGCTGATGCGGCGCACCGCGGGCCGGCTGTGGCGGGACGACCTCGCCTACGCGGAGCGCCGCTGGCAGCTGCGCGATACCGGCCGCTTCCCCGGCTGAACCGGTACCCGCCGCCGGGGGAGGGGCGGCCGCCCCGGCGGAACCGGTACCCGCCGGGCCCCCTCACCGCCGCGCGGCCGGCCGTTCGCCCAGGCCCGCCAGGGCCCTCGCCACGGCGGAGCGGCCCCGGGCCGGTACGGTCCACAGCGGCTCGCCCCGCACGCCCCACCGCTCCAACTGGGCACTGGCGGCCATGAACCCGCTCGTGGCGGCCCGTTCCATCAGGGCGACCGGCAACCCCGTACGCACCAGGTCGCCCGCCACGCTCACGCGGGCGTCGCCCGTGCGCACGCCCGGCCGCTGCCCGTACCCGCCGACGGCGAACAGTGGGCAGTCCTCGCGCCACTCGTGCCGCGCGTCCAGCACCTGCGCCCGCGCCGTCTCCGGGTACACCTCCCGCAGCCGCCGCAGCATCCGCTCCTCCACCTCCGCGCGCCGCTCGGCCGGGTCCACCGCGTAGGCGTGCAGCTCCACCACCGATCCGCCGGTCCGCAGCGCCCACCGGTGCGCCTCGCCCTCCCAGCGGTCCAGGACGCTGACGTTGTCGAGCCCGTCGTAGCCGCTGGTCCCCAGGAAGCCGTCCCGGTCTCCCGCCACCGGCCGCGACAGCCACAGCCGCGACACCAGGAACGGCGGCGTCGTCCGCAGGGCGCCGACCCGGGCCCGCCAGGCCGGGTCCACCAGCTCGGGAGACCCGCCCACCACCGACCGCAGACCGCCCGTGTCCAGCGCCAGGACGATCCCGTCGAAGCGCTCGGCCCGCTCGGCCACCACCTCCACCCGGTCCGCCCCCAGCGGGCGCACCTCGCGCACCGGGGTTCCCGTCCGCAGCTCCACGCCCAGGCCCTCCAGGTACCGGGCGAGGGGATCCCACAGCGCCTGCGGGAAGGGCTCGCGCGGGACGTCGAAGAGCAGCCCCTCGCTGGAGCCCAGGAAGTAGATGTGGAACATGAGCACCAGCTCGGCCGCCGACAGCGTCGCCGGATCCGCGAAGAAGCTCCGCGAGAACACCTCGAAGGCCAGGTGCTGCGCCGCCTCCGGAAAACGGATCCGGGCCAGGAACGCGCTCGCGCTCACCTCGTCCAGCGCCTCGTACACCCCCGGCACCCCCACGTCGAGCAGGGGCAGGGCGGCCCGGGCGTTCATCCGGCCGAGGTCGCGCCAGCCGAACGACGGGCTGCGCGCAACGAAGCCGAGCGCGCTGAGCGGCGGCGTGCGCGGGACCCGCGCGAAACCGTCCCGCCCGCCGTCGCGGTGGCGCAGCGGATAGTCGGGCAGCCCCGTCAGACCGTGCAGGCCCGGGTCGGTGCGCCGCAGCAGCGCCCGCAGGTTGTAGTACTGCCGGAAGAAGGCGTGGAACCCCCGGCTCATCGTCGCCGGCGACCCGTCCGCCAGCCGGGTCTCCCACCCGGCCAGCCGTCCGCCGAGCTGCGCGTCCCGCTCGTACAGGGTGACGCGCACGCCCCGCTCGGCCAGCACCGTGGCCGCCGCGAGCCCCGCGATGCCGCCGCCCGCCACCGCCACCCGCGGCCCGTCGGGCCCCACCCGCTCCCGGCCCCCGGCGACGCGCACCCGGTGCGCCCGCCGGTCGCGGCCCGGGTGCCCGCTCACGCGGCGACCCGGCCCACGAAGGTGTGCGTGATCCCCGTCTGCCACCCCGGCAGCGGCAGCACCCGTACGTCCGTGAACCCCGCGGCGCGCATGCGCTCCGCGAAGGCCCCCGCCGTGTCGAAGGCGAGCACGCTGCGCCACAGGTGCTCGTACAGCTCGCCGTCCCCGCCGGCCCGGCCCAGCGGCATGATCACCGCCCGGCACACCGCCGTCCACAGCGCCCGGTGCGCGGGTTTCCCGCTGAGCGCGTACTCGTGGACGGCGATCCGCGCGCCAGGTGCCATCGCGGCCCGTACCTGCGCGAGCGTCCGGTCCGGGTCGGGCACGTTGCGCAGGAGGTAGGCCGCGAAGACCGCGTCGAAGGGCTCCCCGCCGCTCACCTCGCCGAGCCGGTCGGCCGGGGCGTGGACGAACCGTACGCTCGCGGGCCACTCCTTGGCCTCGGCCCGGTCCAGCATGCCCCGGGAGGCGTCCACCCCGGTGATCGCGGCCCGGCCCGCGACCGACAGCAGCGCGGCCGTGGAGGCCCCGGTACCGCAGCCCAGGTCCAGGACCCGGGACCCGGCGCCCTCACCGGGCAGGCCCAGCCGGCGGGCCGAGCGGCGCAGGTGCCGGTGGTAGCCGGGATTGGCGCCGACCAGCAGGTCGTAGCGGCCGGAGGCACGGTCGAAGGCATGCGACAGGGCGTCGTCGCGCAGCAGTGACATGACAGCCTTTCAGCGGGGCCCCGGCCCTGCGGCCGGGGCGGTTCGGGGGAGGAAGGGCAGTTCGGCCAGCGAGCGCAGCATCGGCAGCACGGGGGTGCGCAGACCGATGCCGAGGTCCTCCCAGGGTGTCGTCGCGCCGTCCAGGAACCGCAGGACCCGCTCGGCGGGCAGTGACGCGAAGAGGTGGGCGAAGAAGGACGCGCCGTCCACCCGCCCGGTGTCGAGCGCCCGCAGCAGGACGGCGTCCATCGCGAGCGCCCTGCGCCCGTGCACGGCCGCGACGCGCGCGGGGGAGTGACCGGCGCGCACCGCCGCGGCGAGCCGGCGGCTCTGGCGCTGGACGGCGGCGAAGGTGTAGCCGGTGGACGGCCGGGTTGCCCCGCCCGCGGCCCCGACGACGAAGACCCGCCGCCCGGTGCGGCGCGGGAAACGGCCGTCGGTCATGGGGATCACCCCGTGCTCGCTCCCCTGGACGACGTAGGCGCCGAGTCCGAGCAGCGAGCCGCAGTAGTCGCGCAGGGCGCGGTCGTACGCCGCGTCGTCCAGGGTGGCGGCGGAGAACTCCGTGTACTCGACGAGCGCCTCGTGCGGGCCCAGGGGCAGGACGTAACCGAAGGCGAGCCCGTGGGGCGGCTGGGGGAGCCGGAAGTCCATCAGCGTCGCCGTACCCGGGTCGAAGACGGGCCGTGCGGTGCGCACGAACCAGCCCCGGAAGTGCTGGAGCAGTGTGGTCCTGGCCGCGGGCAGCCGCCGCGGCGGACGCGAGTCGAAGACGAGGCCGGAACGGACCTCCACGGGCGCCCCGGCGGCGTCGCGGCCACTGACCAGGGCCCCCTCGGCGCCGTCGCGGGCCGTCTCCACGGTCATCGGCCGGACCTCGACCCCGTAGGCGTCGAGCCGCCGGGCCATCGCCGCCTCGAAACGGTCCGACCTCAGCATCTTGTACCGGAACGGCCCCAGCTGCCGGTCGATGGCGGCGCCGTCCGGGGCGTACACGCGCAGCCGGTCCCAGCTCGCGGTCAGCATCTCGTCGTAGGGCCCGGCCCCCGCCTCCCAGTAGCACCAGGTCCGGTCGGGCGACCGCAGCGGACCCGGGGGCGCCTCCAGTACGACGACGCGCGGCGCCCGCGTCCCCGCGGGGAGCGGCTCGGCGAGCCGGGCGGCCAGGGACAGCCCGGCCGCCCCCGCCCCGACCACGGTCACCTCGGCGTCCCAGCCCACTCTCGCCCTCCCGCTCCGCGTGCCCACGTCCTTCTTCCGCGCCGCGCGGCCCGGCGGATGCAGCCGGTGCCCCCCGGGACCGCGGGCGGGGAAGGACGCGACGTGCGGGCCGCGATCCGGGCCCCGCCGCTCCTGCTCCTCTCTTACTCCATCAAGGGCTCAGAAGCGCAGCGCCCACGAGTCGATGTAACCCGTGTGGTCGCTCCGCGTGTCGAACACGCGCAGCCGCCAGACGCCGTTCGCGGTCTCCGAGGAGGCGTTGACCGCGTGGACGACGGTGTAGTCGGTCTCGATCCACGCCTCCCACTCGTCCTTGATCGGATAGGCCGTGCCGTCCGGAGCGATCACGTCGATCCGAAGGTCGCCGACGTCGGAGTGTTTGACGGCGATCTCGACGTCGAGGTCCGCCGGGGCCCGGCCGCTCACCCCGCTCACGGTCACCGGCGAGTAGACCGTGGCCAGATCGGCCACCGGGACGTCCGTGGTGTTCGCGAACCGCCTGCCCGGCGGCCGCTGCGCCGAACTCCCGCTGTATACAAGCCGGTTGGGGGATCCGGGACCCGGGTCGATGACCGATCCGGTGCTGGCGTAGCCGATGAGGGCGGCGCCGACCTGCGCCGGGGTCGCCGTCCGGTGGGTGGCGAGGTAGAGCGCCGCCGCGCCGGTGACGTGCGGGGTGGCCATCGAGGTACCGGACATGTCCATGTACCAGTCGTCCGAGAAGTACGCGGCCGAGGAGATGGAGTCACCGGGGGCGAACAGGTCCACCAGGGGACCGTAGCTGGAGTACGAGGAGCGGTGGTCGTAATCACCGACCGCTCCCACCGTCAGGGCCGTCTGGACCCGGGCGGGCGAGTGGCCCGAGGCATCCATGGCCTGGTTGCCCGCGGCCACCGCGTAGGTGAGGCCCGAGGCGATGGAGTTGCGGACGGCGGCGTCGAGCACCTCGTCGGGGTCCCCGCCGAGGCTCATGTTCACCACCGCCGGTTTCACCGCGTTGCGGGTCACCCAGTCGATGCCCGCGACCACCTGCTCCGTGGTGCCCTCGCCCGTGTAGTCGAGGACCCGCACGGCGACGATCTTCGTCTGCTTGGCCACGCCGTGGGTCGAGCCCGCGACCGTCCCGGCGACGTGGGTGCCGTGGCCGTGGTCGTCCTCGGAGGTCATGTCGTCGTCGATGGCGTCGTAGCCGTAGGAGGCGCGTCCGCCGAAGTCCTGGTGCGTGATGTGGACGCCCGTGTCGACGATGTACGCCGTGACGCCCTGGCCGGACGAGTCCGGGTAGGTGTAGGAGGTGTCCAGCGGCAGGCGGCGCTGGTCGATCCGGTTCAGCCCCCAGGAGGGCGGGCTCGGCTGGGTGGCGTCGAGCCTCAGCTTCCGGTTCTGCACCACCTGGGCGACGTCCGGGTCCGCCGCGAGCCGCCGGGCCTGGCGTTCCGTCAGCGTGGCCGCATAGCCGTTCAGTGCCGCGTCGTAGGTACGGGTGATCCTGCCGCCGGCCCGGTCGACGACGCTGCGGCCGCTCGCGGTACGGGACGTCGCGCGGCCCGGGGCCAGGAGGACCAGGTAGCTCCCGGCGACGGCGTTCGGCGCGCCCGCGTAGCGGACGGTGCCTTCCGGCGGACCGGCCGCGGAGGCACCGGAGTTCAGGCCGAGCGCGAGCGCGGCGGCCAGGGCGAGAACGGCGCCGCAGCGCCGCCGTAAGTGCTCTCTCGTGGTCATGGCTGCCAGGCTGGGCCGCGCCGCCGCACGGCACAAGGGGGCGTGCGCCAGGGGTGGTTCGGGGGGCGGCGGGTGTCCGGTCGTGGTCAGTCGTGGCCGGACGGCTCCAGCAGAACCGCGGCCGTGCCGGTCCGGTGCAGAAGACTTTTCACCAGGGGCGATTCCACCCCGACGACCTTCAGGGCGACGTCCTTCCCGCGTGCCCGGCGGCGGGCTCCCAGCAGGACGCCGAGCCCGTAGCAGTCGCAGAACTCCACCTGGCCGAAGTCCACTTCCACGACGCGGGCGCCGTCGGACAAGGCCTCGCCCAGCGCCGACCGCAGCCGCGGAGCGCTCAGGATGTCGATCTCCCCCGCCACGGCGACCCGCACGCGTCCGGAGTCGTGCCGGGTGACCGTGGTCGCGATGTGCGGTGTTCCTGCCATGGCCTCCAGACCTCCCTCTCGTCACCGGTGCGGGATGTACCCACTGTGGTAGAACCCGGGATGATTTGTGTCAAGGTATGCAAAACGGGGGGCGCCTGGGAGTGCTTCGCCCATGACGGCGTGGCCGTGCCCTCTCCCTGCACACCGGCCGGGACCTCGCCCTGCCCGGACCGCGGCCGCCGCTGGGTGGGCCGTCTGATGGCCTGCAGGCTCATCCCCGGGGGCCGGAGCCGGTCGGCACGCCGCGGGAACAGGTGACCGAGGGCGCCCTCCACCGGCCCGAACGGCAGCCGCGGTAGCCGCCGGGGCGCGCCTGCCCGTGAGGTGACGGTATGGTCGCGTGCCGTCACGCGGCGGGGGCGGGTTCGTTGGCCTGGGTATGGAGTACAGAACCGTTTTGCCGACCCCGTACCCCGAGCACGTCCCGTACGGCCGGCTCGCCCCCCGGCGGCGGCACGCCCGCCAGTCCGCGGGGTCGGGGCCGGCCTCCGAGGCGCCGCCGCGCGATGCGCCGCTCCCCGGGGCGGGGATCCCCGACGTGCCGATGGGGGAGGCCCCGATCTACGAGGCGCTGGAGCGGGAATGGCTCGCCGCAGGACGCGAAGTGCCCCGCCGCGGGATCCCCTCGGGAGGCCGGCGACCTCCCGGGGACGGCGAGGACCTGTTCCGCAGGGCATGAGGATCCCCGGTCCCCGGCGCCACGCGGGCGGTGCCCGGGTGCTCCTCTGGCCGTTGCCGGACGGCGCGGACGTCGTTTCGGCCATCCGGTGCCCCGATCGGGGCGGACGCGCATGAACTGCGCTGGTCGGGGTGAAGTGGAACGCATGGATTTCCAGATGATGATGAGGCGCCACGGGACGACCGTGTACCTCGCCCCGGCCGGTGAACTCGACCTGGAGACCAGATCGGCTCTCGACGAGGTGCGGGCCCGCCTCGCCGACGGCGTCACGGCGGTGTCCTGCGACATGCGGAACGTGCCCTTCCTTGATGTCTGCGGCCTGCACGGGCTGCTCGACTTCGCCCGCCGCCTGGAGGCGCGCGGCATCACGTTCTCCGCCCACGGCTGGCAGCCCCAGCCGCGCCGCCTCCTGGACCTCACCGACCGGCTGTGCCCGGCCGCCGACGGCCGCGGCGGCGTCCCCACCCCCACGCACCTGCTGCGTCGCCCGCTGAGCGCAGCGGCCTCCGCCCCGCGCGGGGCGGGAGCGCCCGCCGCGACCCTGCCCCGGCAGCCCGCGCCGCCCCGGGCAACCCCGATACCTTCCTGAAGCGCACGCGAAAATCTCTATTCGCTGGCATAGACATTCGCCGGTGAGGTGGCTATGGTTTCTCTTGTAGCCAGCGAGACCGCAGAGCCCGGCAGAGACGGACGAACTGCTGAGATGAACTGCCGGGCAGCAGGTAGCAGTACCGGTACCAGCGGTACCACCGTGTAACTGTTCCTTCGGGGCCCTGGTGCCGTACGGCACCAGGGCCCCCTCCACGCATGCGACGAGGCATCCCATGCAGAAAGCGAAAGACACGGGAGACGATCCGTTCGACCGTCTCGAAGACGACGACTTCCCCGCCTACACCATGGGCAGGGCCGCCGCCATCCTCGGCACCACGCAGGGCTTTCTCCGGGCCCTCGGCGAAGCCAGGCTCGTCACCCCGCTCCGCTCCCCGGGCGGACACCGCCGCTTCTCCCGCTACCAGTTGCGCATCGCCGCACGCGCCCGCGAACTGGTCGACCAGGGCATACCCATCGGAGCCGCGTGCCGCATCGTCATCCTGGAAGACCAGCTGGAGGAAGCCCGGCGCATGAACGCCGCGTACGGCGGCCGCACATCGGACTCCGCCTCGCCGCAGGTGTCCTGAGTCCGGCCCCGCCGATGCCGTGGGCCACCGCCGGGGCCCCGCGCGCCGTACCGCCGGGCGCCCCCGTGCATACTTGCCGGACGATCAGCAGGACGCAGCGGTGGCAGGACGTCAAGGTGATGACGCGGTGAAATTGGCAGAGGCGCTCGCGCAGCGCGCGGAGGCGGCGCGGCGGGTCGAGCAGCTGCGGGCCCGGGTCGTCGGCAGCGCCCGCTACCAGGAGGGCGAGGAACCCGCCGAGAACGCGGCGGACGTCCTGGCCCAGGCCGGAGAGGTGCTGGACGAGCTGGAGCGGCTGATCCGCCAGATCAACCGGACCAACTCCACCGCGCTCATCGAGGGCGGCGGCACCCTCACCGACGCCCTCGCCCGCCGGGACGTCCTGCGGCTGCGCCACTCGGTGACCACCGCGGCCGCCGATGCCGCTTCCGGACGCGACCAGCGCGGAGGCGTACGGCAGCTGCGGTCCGAACTCCGTATCCTCGCGGCCCTTCCGGTCGCCGACCTGCGCGCCCAGGCGGATCTCATGGCCAAGGAGATCCGCGAGGTGGACAGTCTGATCCAGCGCACCAACTGGGAGATCGACCTCATCGAGGACTGACCGGCCCGGTCCTCACCGGACCGGGACCGGCGCCACGAGCAGGGTGTGGGAAGCAGGTAGTCGCCGCGGAGGCGTGCACACACCGCGGGCCGGCGGTTCATCCGGCCCTCGGCGCGTGAAGAGCAACGCAGGGGTTCGATTCCTCACCAACAATGCAGCTCAGCACCGCGTACAAGTGACAGTGCACAGCGCACAGTTCATCACCATGTGCAGATCCGTACGACGAGGGCGGGAACGGGGCGCCCCACACCCGGTGCGAGGGGCCGTGCAACCCACGGCCCCTCGCACCACACCTCCCCGCAGGCCGGTCGCGCTCTGCGGGGCCGGACCGCCGCGGCGGGAACAGACGGCCGGGTGGGCGGGTTGCACCGACCGAGGGGCCGACCCCGTACGGGCGGGCACCACGGAGAGCACCCGAACCACGACGTTTGTCTGCAGGAGGACTTTTTCATGACGGACCGGCCCTTGACGCTCATGGCAGTACACGCCCACCCCGACGACGAGGCCACCGGGACCGGAGGGGTACTCGCGCGGTACGCGGCGGAAGGCATCCGCACGGTCCTCGTGACGTGTACCGACGGCGGGTGCGGAGACGGCCCCGGGGGTCTCAAGCCGGGCGACCCCGGACACGACCCCGCGGCCATCGCCGCGATGCGCCGCCGCGAACTCCGGGCGAGCTGTGACGTCCTGAAGATCAGCGACCTGGAGACGCTCGACTACGCGGACTCCGGAATGATGGGCTGGCCGAGCAACGACGCCCCCGGCTCGTTCTGGCAGACCCCCGTGCAGGAGGCCGCGGCCCGACTCGCGGACCTGATGCGGCACTACCGGCCCGACGTGGTCGTCACCTACGACGAGAACGGCTTCTACGGTCACCCCGACCACATCCAGGCCAACCGCATCACGACGGCGGCGCTGGAGATGACCGGGCTGACGCCGAAGGTGTACTGGACGACGATGCCCCGCTCGGCGATGCAGCGGTTCGGCGAGGTCATGCGCGAGTTCGAGGAGGACATGCCGGAGCCGGATCCCGCCGAGGCCGCCGCGCTGGCCGAGATCGGCCTGCCCGACGACGAGATCACCACCTGGGTGGACACCGTCGCCTTCAGCGGCCAGAAGTTCGACGCGCTGGCCGCGCACGCCAGCCAGGGCGAGAACATCTTCTTCCTGCGGATGGGCAAGGAGAGGTTCGGCGAGCTGATGGGCACGGAGACCTTCGTTCGCGTGAAGGACACCACCGGCGCGGCCCTCCCCGAGACCGACCTCTTCGCCGGCCTGCGCTGACCCACCCCGGCGACGAAGCCAACAAAGCACCGCTCGCGGGCCCGCCCCGGCCCGCGAGCACCGTCGGCCGCCTCAGCGTCCGGCAGGGACATCGCCCCCGGCCCCCTGCCTGTCGAGGTACTCGACCAGCCCGCGTTCGCTCCGCCTGAGCCGCTCCGCCTGCTCCCGAGGCAGCGAGGCCAGCGCATCGACGAGCACGCGCTCCCGGGGCACGTAAACCATCGAGCCGGAGTAGACCCGGCAGCCGGAACACCACGCGACCCCGACGCACCGCTCGAACGCGGAGGACTCAGGCGGGTGGAAGCGGTACTGATGGGCGCGGACCGGCGTCCCGCACACACCACAGACGAGCCGCTCCCCGTCGGAGACCGTCTCCCAGGCCGATACCTTGCGCCAGTACCAACGTTCGGCGTGTGCTCTTCACATCGTCATGCGGCCCATTCTCCCTCACCGCGCGAGACGAGCGGCGCCGGGGCGGGACGCCCCGGAGGGTGCGCATGCCGAATTCACGGGCGGGGGGCGGCGTTGAGGCGGCGCAGGGTGCGGCGGGCGCGCTCGGTCACCTCCGGGTCGCCGTGGCTGGTTCCGTAGGAGATGCCGGAAACGGCGTCGAAGGCGGCCTCGCACTCCAGGCGCCGCTCCTCTTCGGAAGTGAGTTGTCTGCCGTAGCCGTCGAGGAACGCGGCGCGCAGATCCGGTCGGCCGGTCCAGGTGTCGCTCAGCCGCACCAGGTCCCGCGTTACGGTCCCGTACTCGGACCGCTCGAAGTCGAACAGCTGTGGTGCGCCACGTCGCCGTCCAACAGGTACGGCCGCGCGTCCTCCAGGTGCCGCCCCACCTTGCCTGCGGCCGTCGTGCACCCGGCTGGCCGCTCGGGCGCGGTGCCGTGAAGGGCACGGACGAGACGACCCCAGACCCTGCTGGAGGCGAGCCTCGTCCGTGGCACCGAGGACCGTGCCGTGCAGTGTGCGTCCGGTCAGCGCGGTGACGACGACGGCCTGCCCCGGGGCGTCCGCAGCGACGAGCCGGGGCTCGGCTGTCCCACCCCGGCCGTCGGCGGCCCGGCCAGCAGGGTGGTGCGGTCGGGCGCCTCCCGGGCGTACTCGATGGGGTCGCCCGGCTGCTGGAAGTGCACCGCTGCGGGGAGGCCGGCGCGGTAGGCGTCCAGCCCGGCGCGGCAGTAGGCCACCATCGGTTCCGGCAGTCCGCCCTCCAGCGGGAACCAGCGCATGTCGTCACACCGGTCCGGTTCCCTCACCGCCGGATGCCCCGACCACCGGCGGACCTCGAAGAACACGCCGATCCGGCTCCCGGCGCCGACGGGGGGACGGTGGTGGACGGTCACCGCCGCCGTGACGTCCTCGGGGTCGATGAGGACGCCGGTCTCCTCGCGCGCCTCCCGGATGACGGCCGCGACGATGTCCTCGCCGGGATCGAGATGGCCCGAGGGGCAGTGGTAGAGCCCCGTCGCGTACACGGGGCCGGCGCGGCGGGACAACAGGATCTCCGGGCCCGATTCGCCGTCGCGGCGCAGGATGAGGTGGACGTCGACCGGCACGGTGTGCCGGGGTCCGCCGCTCACCGCGCGGCCTGGGCGGCGCGTGCGCCGGGGGCGGGGGAGGGGTGTGAGAGGGGCATGCGTTCAACTCCTGGTTCGGCCGTCCTGCGGAAGCCAGGACAGCACGCTCTTGCCCGACCGCGCGGCCAGTTGGTACTGGTGCTCTCGTTCGACAGGTGCCCCCCCGCTGTCGGTAGCTGCTGGCAAGATCGGCTCCGTTGGCACGTCCTGCGGTGCGACTGCATCCACGTCCTGGGTCGCCCTCGGTCAGGGACAGCTCGGTCGGCGGTCCCTTGCTCTGGCCGGAAGGGGAGCCGTGGCCGCACTGCGAAGACGCGCACCTGCACGTGGACAGTGGATTCCGCCAGTCGCCGACCGACGTGCGGCTGAAGAGACGCTTGCAGTTCCGGCGGCGCCCCGACCTCGAGTGTGCCCTTGGCTCAACTGTTCCTGCGTGACGTACCCCTGTTGCGGCCGCCCGGGCAGGCCGATCTGCTGCAGATTCTCTGGTGTCCGTACGAGCACGATCCGGATCACAAGCCGTCGACCGCACTGTTCTGGCGGTCGGCCGCGGAGGTCGGCGATGTCCTTACCGCACCACCGGAGCCGTACGAGGCGGACCATCCGGGGTACGTGCCGGAGCCGTGCGTGCTGGCGCCGGAAGCGATCACCGAGTACCCCGACAGCCTGGACCTTAGCCCGGAGTTGCGGCGGACGCTGGAGGGCGGCCCAGGACCCCTCGCAGCCGACGGGGGGTGGAAGTGGGCAGCACGGACAACATGCAGATCTACGTCTGCCCGACCTCACCCGAGCATCCACACACCGACCTGATCCAGTGAGATGTCCGGCTTGCCTCACGCTCTCGGTGGTCGGGCGGCTGGTTCGTGCGGCTCTCATTCCATCGTGATGACGACCTTGCCGGCCTTCGTCCGCCCCTGCTCCGCGTACTCCAGCGCCTCACGGGTCCCGTCGAAGGGGAAGACGCGGTCGACGACGGGGCGGATGTCCCCGGCCTCCACGAGCCGGGTGAGGTGCCGCAGTTGGCGGCCGTCGGCCTGCATGAACAGGAAGGAGTAGGTGACGCCCCGGCGCTTGGCACGGCGCCGGGTCCGCAGGCTCAGGGCCTTCATCGCCTGCCGCACGAACGGGTTCGCGCCCAGTTCGCGGGCGAAGCCCGCGTCGGGAGGTCCCGCGATGCTGATGACCTTCCCGCCGGGCCGCAGGACCCGCAGGGACTTCTCCAGGGTCGCGCCGCCGAGGGTGTCGAGGACGACGTCGTAGCCGTCCAGAAGCTCCTCGAAGTCCTGGGTCCGGTAGTCGACGACGACGTCCGCGCCGAGTTCCTTGACCAGCGCGGCGTTGGCCGCGCCGGCGGTGGTGGCGACATGTGCGCCGAGATGCCTGGCCAGTTGGACGGCGATGGTGCCGACGCCGCCCGAGCCCGCGTGGATCAGGACCTTCTGGCCCGGCTGGAGCCGTGCCCTCTCCACCAGCGCCTGCCACGAGGTCAGGGCGACCAGCGGCAGGGAGGCGGCCTCCGTCATGGTGAGAGTGGCCGGCTTCGGGGCGAGGTCGTTCTGGTGGACCGCGATGAGTTCGGCGAAGGCGCCGATGCGGTGCGCGTCGGGCCGGCCGTAGACCTCGTCGCCCACCGCGAAGCGGGTGACGTCCGCCCCCACCTCGGCCACGACTCCGGCGAGGTCGTTGCCGAGGACGAGGGGGAACCGGTAGGGGAGGATCGCCTTGAAGGCGCCGTCGCGGATCCTGAGGTCAAGCGGGTTCACGCTCGCCGCGCGGACCCGGACCAGGACGTCCTCCGCGCCCACCCGCGGGTCCGGGGCCTCGGTGATGCGCCCGCCGCCCTCGTCGCCGTACCGCTCGATCGTGAAGGCCTTCATCGGCGTCTCCGTCGTCCGTCCGTGCTCGTCGGTGAGGTGAGGTCAGCGGTGGTGCGCTGCGCGCTTCACGCCGCGGCCGGCGCTGCGGCCAGGCTCTGCTTCACGTACCGGGTGATGTCGTCGGCGAGGATCTCGGGCAGTCCCCGCTCGATGCCGGACAGGGCCTGCGCGGCGACGTCGGCGGGGTCGGTCTTCTGGTCGGCGGGGACGTCGGCGGCCATGCCGGTGTCCATGTACCCGACGTGCAGGGCCGAGACGGCGATGCCGCGGGGCGCCAGTTCTTCCCGGGTCGCGCCGGTGAGCGCCCACGCGGCCGCCTTGGCCGCCGCGTAGGCGCCGAGGTCGGCGGGGTGCAGCCAGGACAGGACGGAGAGGACGTTGAGCACGGCGCCGCCGCCGTTGGATTCGATGACGGGAGCGAAGGCCCGTGTAACGGCGAGCGGCCCGAAGAAGTTCGTGTCCATTTCCAGGCGCACCGCTTCCGGGCCGCCCGCGATCAGCCGGGCTCCGGTGGAGATTCCGGCGTTGTTCACCAGCAGCGTCACGTCCGACGCCGTGCGGGCGGCGGCGCGGATCGAGTCCTCGTCCGTCACGTCGAGCCGCAACGGGATGACCCCCGGCAGGTCGACCGTCTCGGGGCGCCGGGCGGCCGCGTACACCGTAGCCCCGCGCTCCACGAGCTGAGCGGCGAGGTGCCGTCCCAGTCCCCGGTTGGCGCCGGTGATCACCGCGACTGCGTCGTTGAGTTCCATGCTCACTCCCAGTTCCCTGCCCGGACCCGGTGTTACGGGCGTCGGGTCGGCGAAGGGCCACCGGCGAGCACCGGCGGCGCGTCATTAGATTACGCACGTAATCTAAGCACTCGTCTACGATAGATGCCAGTCGACATCCAAACGGGAGGTGGCCGATGGGCCGCGTATCGCAGGCGCAGGCGGACGAGAACCGTCGGCGGGTCGTGGAAGCGGCGTCCCGCCTGTTCCGGGAGCAGGGGACCCACGCCAGCGTCGCCGACGTCATGAAGGCCGCCGGTCTGACCCACGGCGGCTTCTACAAGCAGTTCGCCTCCAAGGAGGCGCTCATCGACGAAGCCACCGCCCATGCCTTCGACGAACTCACCCGGCACCACGAGGACGGGCTCCAGGAGTACGGCGGGCAGCGCGCCGTCGCCCAGCGGGCACTGATCGACGCCTACCTTTCCCCCGCGCACCGCGACAGCCCGGCGGACGGGTGCCCCGTCGCCGCCCTCGTCACCGACATGGCGCGCGAAGGCGAGGGGAGCGGGGCCCGCCGGACCTACGCCGAGGGCGTGTCCGACTTCGCCGAGTGGCTCACCACCGACGACGAGGACGGCCTCACCCGGCTGTGCACCCTGCTCGGCGCACTCGTCCTGGCTCGCGCCACCAGCGGTTCCCCGCTCTCCGATCGGCTGCTCACCACCGCGCGCGAAGCTCTGACAGCGCAGGGGTGATCGGGTTCACGACGGCGCCGGCTGCCGGACGGATCGGTGCCGGCGGCCGCCCGTGCCCAAAAGGTCCGGAAACAGCGTTGAACCGCGGCCCGGCAGCACCGGAGACTTGCTACCGCGGCCGCCTGCCTGTCTCTCTGCCTGCCTGTCGGTGTGCCCGTCCCGTCAGGTGAGCGGCCCGTCGTGGTGTGAGTGACGCCGGAACAGCCCGCGTCGCCGTACGAGCCCGGGATCAGTGGGACCACAGGTGTTGCGCATCCATTTCACCGCGGACGACCTCGCCCGGACGCGCGTCGCCACCACCATCGGTGCGGCGGCCGAGACGTACTACGGCCTGGAGATGCTCGGCAGACGCTCCCTCGCGGTCCCCTTCCGGCACTGGCGCGCGGAGGTGGCCGCCCGGCTGCCGCAGGAAGCCAGGCCGCTCACCGTCCTCGTGCCGGACCACGGCCCCGGGCTCGACCTGCTGACCCTGGCGGGTGACTCGCCCGACATCGAAGAGGCCGTGGACACCCTGTTACGGGCTCCGCGCGCCCGCGTACGCCGGGAGCTGGAGGCGGTCGCCGTCGGCTCCGCCCACTCCTCCTGGGCGCGGATTCTCGCCGAGGGGGACGGCGAAGCCCGCCGCCATCTGGCGGCGGCCCTCGCGGCCTGCCACCGCGTGGGCGTCGGCCCGTACTGGCCGACCGCCCGGTCGCGCCTCGAAGCGGTACGCGCGCAGCTCGCGCGCACCTTCCTGGAGGCGGGCGTGGAAGGCCTGCTCGCCACCTTGTGCCCGCCGCTGGTGCGGTGGAGCCCGCCCGTGCTGGAGGTGCGCCACCCCCGCCGGGTCGATGTCCGGCTGGGCGGCCGGGGCATCGTCCTCGCGCCGACGCTCTTCTCCTGGCGCGAGCTCAGCCTCCTGTACGACCCGTACGACGAGGAGTCGGTGCCCCGGCTCACCGTTCCCGCGGTGACCGACCTGGCGGACATGCGCGTCCTGGGGCACGACGGCGACAGGGCGGGCGCCGACGAGGCGTTGGGCGCCCTGCTCGGCCGTACCCGGGCGGCCGCGCTGCGCCTCCTCGTGGACGGCTGCGGCACCACCGAACTCGCCGGGCGACTCGGCATCACCCCGGCGGCGGCGAGTCAGCACGCGAAAGCCCTGCGGGAGTCGGGCCTCATCACCACGATCCGCAGGGGCAGTTACGTGCTGCACGTGACGACCGCCCTCGGGCGCGAGCTGCTCGGCGGGACGCGCGAGGGGGTGGCCGGCGGCGGGGCGGTGTTAAGCGGTGGCTTAACACCGTGGCCGCCGGAACCCGTGCGTCGGCAGGATGCGTGACGGCGCCGGCCCCGCGGGGTCGGGTGGCCACCCCGTCCGTCATTGAAGCAGGAGTACACGCATGGCAGTTGCAGCGAATTCACTGAGTACGAAGTCCCGCCCGCGCCGAGCGGGGGAGCGAGCGGCGGTCCTCCTGGGCGCCGCACTGATCGCCTTCGCGACGGCCCAGGCACCCGCGTCGGCCAGTTCCGCCCAGTGCGCCGACAACCGCCTGTGCGCCTGGTCCGATGCGGACTACGGCGGCATCTTCACCGCCTACACGGCCTCCGCGCCCGCGCTCGGGGGCGACAACGACCGGTTCGACTCCCTCTGGAACCGCAACAGCGTCTCCTGGTACGTCTACGTCGACGCGTACTACGGGGGCGCCAAGTACTGTGTCCGGCCCGGCTATTCGGTGTCGAAACTCGGTGACTGGTTCGGCCTCCACGACCGGATCTCGGCCGTCCAGAAGCTGGGCGGGACGTCCTGCGGGACCGCGACCCCGATCGGTTCCTACAAGGGCTCGTAGGCTTCGGCCGCCCCGTGACCGGCGGGCGGCCGAGGCCCCCTTGGCGCCCGTGGTGCGCGCCGCCGCCCGGAGGCCATTTCCGCGGCGGCGAGCGCCACCCACGCCCCCACCTCCCGGGGTCAGCTGAAGATGTCCAGGAGGTCCAGCCAGGTGCCCGCGTCCTGGGCGGGGCGGGGCCGCATCGGGACCGGGTCCGGGTAGCTCTCTGCGGCTGCCCTGGCCCGGACGATGTCCGGGCCGCCGCACGCCTCGACGGCGAAGGCGCCGAACACCTTGGCGAACGCGGCCGGATCGCGGATCACCACGCCGAACGCCCGGCCGTCCCACAGCGGCACCCACACCACCCGCTCGAACCGCATCCATTCCGGCACCGGCTGGTCGTCGGCGGTCGACCGCCCCTCCAGCCACAGCCGCGCCACGTGCAGCAGGTTCACCCTGTCCCTCGGCAACCGCTTGCGCCGCACGCGCAGTTCTTGCGAGGTCAGCTCGACGCGCTGGTCCTTCCGCGGGTACCACACCACCCCGATCCCGAAGGGCACCCACAGCAGGATCCCGATCAGCGGCCACACCAGCGCGTCGCCCCACGAGCGCAACAGGCCGCCGTCCAGCAGGTACAGGGCCCCGAAGACGAGAACCCACTTCGCCGTCATCCGCCAGAACCCACTGCCCTGCCGGTACAGGACCCGTCGCTTCCCCGTCATCACCATGCCCGCACGCTACCGGCCACCCCGAACCGCGCCACGGGCACCCTTCGGCAGGGCTCGCAGGACGGACGCGACCTACCTCGGGGCCACGGACCGGGGCCGCGGCGTCGTACTCAGCTCAGTTGTTCGGCCAGGCCGACGATGATGCCCTCGGGCCCGCGCACGTAGCAGAGCAGGTAGCTGTCCTCGTACCGGGCGATCTCGCCGAGGACTTCGGCGCCGTGGGGGCGCAGGCGGGCGACCGTGTCCTCCAGGTCGTCGACGGCGAACATGACGCGGTGCGTGCCCAGGATGTTGTGCGGCGGGTTGGGCGGCCCGGCGCTGATGGCCGCGGGGCTGCGGTACCTCGCCAGTTCGAGGCGGCTGTGACCGTCCGGGGTACGGACCATCGCGATGTCGCAGTGGACGCCGTCGAGCCCGGTGCACTGGTCGGCGACGGGACCCTTGACCTCCGCCCTTCCCTCCAGCTCCATTCCGAGTTCCACGAAGAACGCGATGGCGGCGTCCATGTCCTCGACAACGATCCCGACGTTGTCCATCCGCTGAATCGCCATGCCGGCTACTCCTTCTTCCTCGGTGACATGTTATTGCCCGGCCGTGTTCCTGCCCGGCCGTGTTCCTGCCCGGCCGCGCGCCGGTCAGGCAGCGGTCCGGCGCCCGGGCGTCTTCCGCGTCTTCACTCCGGCGACGACGAGCGCCGCCCCCAGCGCCAGGACGCCGAGGTAGGCGGGGGCCGGCAGGTCGACGACCCTGTGCAACCAGCCCCACTCCGTACCGAAGAAGGCCCGGGAGGCGAAGCCGAGGAGCCCTTGGGCTCCCAGGACGTAGCCGATGCATTCGATGGTGTATCCGATGGATGTTCGCACGGATCCACCCTCTCGCGGCCCGACCGCTGGATCGTCCTCCCCAGGGCCGAAAGCACGGTACTCCGAAGGATGCAGTCGGCGCAGGCGGCGCAGACGGTGCGTTCGGGTGCGTTCAGCCGAGGAAGGACAGCCGCACCGTGCGCTCGGGGTTGTCGCGGTTGGTGTCCACCAGGACCACCGACTGCCAGGTCCCCAGCGCCGGCTCGCCCCCCACCACCGGCAGCGTGGCGTGCGGCGGCACCAAGGCCGGCAGGACGTGGTCGCGGCCGTGTCCGGGGGAGCCGTGCCGGTGGCGCCACCGGTCGTCGGCCGGGAGCAGTGTGCGCAGCGTTTCCAGCAGGTCGTCGTCGCTGCCCGCCCCCGTCTCGATGACGGCCACCCCGGCCGTCGCGTGCGGCGTGAACACGTTGAGGAGTCCGTCGCGTCCGGCCGCGGCTTCCCGCAGGAACTCCACGCAGGCGGCGGTCAGATCGTGCACCGTCTCCCCGCTGCCGGTCGTCACGTCAAGGGTTCGTGTGGTGAAGGTGTCAGCCATGGTGCCATCCTCGCGCGGGACGGGGCGGGACTGCCGTAGCCGCACCGCGTGCGCCGGGAAGCGTCGGCCGCCGCGCAACGCCCGCGACCCGGCTCCCGCACCCGTCCGCCCGCCACCCGTGCGGCCTATCCCCCGGAGAAGGACACCCGCTTCGCGCCTGTTGTGCCCGGAACACGTGCCCGCGCCGTGGTACGGCATATCAGGACCCATACCGGGCAATGATCGCGAAAGGTGCCGCCTGTGTCTCAGGAGCAACGCAAACCGGGGCAGAGGCTACGGCTGCCCGTGAAGGCCGCCCTGCCCGGCCGCCATCCCTACGAGGACCAGGAGCCCGTCACAGACCGGGTGGTCTTCGGTGTGACCGCCGTGCTGACCCTGGGCTTCGTGATCTGGGGCGCCACGGCCACCGACTCGCTGGAGAGCGTGTCGGACACCCTGCTGAACGGGCTGATGCACAACGGCGGCTGGGCCTTCGTCCTGGTCGCCTCCGGGTTCGTCGTCTTCGCCCTCTGGCTCGCCGTCAGCCGGTACGGACGGATCGAGCTGGGCCAGGAGCACGAGAAGCCGGAATTCAGCACCATCTCCTGGGTCGCCATGATGTTCAGCGCCGGCATGGGCATCGGCCTGATGTTCTACGGCGTCAGCGAACCCCTCGCGCACTACACCACCCCGCCGCCCGGCACCAAGCCCGCCGACTCGGCGGACGCCATGCAGACGGCGCTCGCCACCACGCTCTTCCACTGGACGCTGCACCCGTGGGCCATCTACGCGGTCGTCGGTCTGGCCATCGCGTACAGCACCTTCCGGCGCCGCAGGCGGCAGACCATCAGTGCCGTCTTCGTCCCGCTCATCGGGAAGAAGCACGCCGACGGCGCGGCCGGCCGGGTGATCGACATCCTGGCCATCTTCGCCACCCTGTTCGGTTCTGCCACCTCCCTGGGACTCGGCGCCCTCCAGATCGGCAGCGGCATGCACGAGGTGGGGTGGCTGGGCAAAGCGGGCACCGGGCTGCTCGTCGCCATCATCGCCGTGCTCACCGTCTGCTTCGTCTTCTCCGCGGTCTCCGGCGTCGAGAAGGGCATCCAGTGGCTCTCCAACATCAACATGGTGCTGGCGGTCGTCCTCGCGGTCTTCGTGTTCGTCGTCGGCCCCACCATCCTGATCCTCGACCTGACCCCCACCTCCCTCGCCGCGTACATCGACCAGCTGCCCCAGCTGGTCGGCCGGACCGAGGCGTCCACGGGCGGCGGTGACGTCGCCGAGTGGCTGAGCAGCTGGACGGTCTTCTACTGGGCCTGGTGGATCTCCTGGACGCCCTTCGTCGGCATGTTCATCGCGCGCATCAGCCGGGGCCGCACGATCCGCCAGTTCATCGGCGGCGTCATCCTGGTCCCCAGCGCCGTGAGCCTGGTCTGGTTCGCCGTCTTCGGCGGCACGGCCATGCGGCTGAAGGAGCAGGGGAGCCTGGGCGGGGCGACCACACCGGAGGCCCAACTCTTCGGCGTGCTCCAGGAGTTCCCGCTCGCCGGCGCGATGAGCCTGCTGGTGATGATCCTGGTCGGCATCTTCTTCGTCTCCGGCGCCGACGCGGCGTCGATCGTCATGGGCACCCTCTCGCAGAAGGGCACCTTCGAGCCCGCCCGGATCATCGTCGTCTTCTGGGGAGTGGTGACCGGCGGCGTGGCGGCCGTGATGCTGCTCGTCGGCCAGGGCAAGGGCGACGCCCTCGCGGGCCTGCAGCACCTGACGATCCTCGTCGCGGCCCCGTTCGCCCTGGTGATGATCGGCATGTGCTGGGCCCTGTTGCGGGACCTGCGCCACGACCCGCTGATCGTCCGCGGCGAGCTCGCCGAGGAGGCGGTGGAGGAAGCGGTGATCGCAGGCCGCGAGAAGTACGCGGACGGCTTCGAGATCCGCATCGGCCCGGCCCAGGACGAGGAACCCGGGGACCCGAAGGGCGGCCGGGACCGCACGGACCGCGAAGGCCCGGAGGACCCGCCCCCGGCCTCCTGAGCGGCGTACGCCTGCCGTACGGCACCAACCGGGCGGGGCGGGGCGGGGCCGCGGCGCCGCGGCCCCGCCCCGGCCGCCGAGTCGGCAGCGGGCTCAGGAGGACCGACGGCCCTTCTTGCGCAGCGCTCCCGGCTTGTGCACGGCCGAGCGTCCCGAGGCGTCGCTCTCCACCTCGTACTGCGGTTCCCGCTCCGAGGCGTCGACGGTCCGGCCAGCGGCCCGCCTGCGGTCCGTGATCTTCTTCGTGACCTTGCCCTCGACCGTCTGACCGTGGCTCTTCCACGTGACCTCGTCGCCCTTGGTCAGGTCGTCCTTGCCCGCCATGTCCGGTTCCCTTCCCTCGCGGCCGGGGGAGCCCCTTTACGTTCTCCAGCCTCGGGGGCGCCCGTCGCATCCGCATCTCGTCGCACGGCGCGCGAGCAGAAAGGACGTCCTCACACGCCGGACGGGCTGGGAGGGAGGGCACTCGGGGCCGGTGGTCAGGCCGGGCCCGGGCCCGTGGCGGCGGCGCCCAGCCGGTCCGCCACGGTGGTCAGCGCGGCACCCAGGGGGAGCGCAACCCGGGTGACGGCATGGGCGTCACCCCGGGTCGGATCCCTGTTGACGATCAGCACCGGCTTGCCGGCCTGCGCGGCCTGGCGCACGAAGCGGAGCCCGGACATCACGGTCAGTGAAGAGCCCAGGACCAGCAACGAGGCCGCCTCGTCCACCATCGCCCGGCAGCGCGCCACCCGCCGCGCGGGCACGGCCTCGCCGAAGAACACCACATCGGGCTTGAGGACCCCGCCGCACCGGGCACAGGGCACCACCGTGAAGTCCCCGACCTGTTCGTCGGACAGGTCGGCGTCACCGTCCGGGTTCAGTCCGGCGGCCACCGGCGCGAAGCCCGCGTTCGCCTCCTCCAGCCTGCGGGCCAGCTCCCCGCGCGGACTGCGGTCACCGCAGGACAGGCAGACGACCCGGTCGAGCCCGCCGTGCAGTTCCACGACGCCCTCGCTCCCGGCGGCCTGGTGCAGGCCGTCGACGTTCTGGGTGATCAGCCCCGAGAGCAGCCCGCGCCGCCCGAGGGCCGCCACGGCGTGGTGCCCGGCATTCGGCCGGGCCCGGCCGAAGGTGCGCCAGCCCAGGTGGCTGCGCGCCCAGTACCGGCGGCGGGCCGGAGCACTGGCGGTGAATTCCTGGTAGGTCATCGGGGTGTGCCGGCTCAGGCTCCCGCCCTCGCCGCGGTAGTCCGGGATGCCGGATTCCGTGGAGATGCCCGCCCCGCTCAGCACCAGCACACCGCCGGCCCCGAGGGCGTCGGCAACCGGGCCCAGGTCCGTGGAACCGGGCAGCTGGTCCCCGGTCGGCGTCCAGCTCAGGGTCGGGCGCATGCGCATACCGCCAGCGTACGGGACCGGGCGGGGCGCCGACGGGCCGTCCCCGCGGGCCTGGCCGACGCCGAGCGGCGGGCCCTCGGGGCGCCGTTCCGGGGGCCCCGGCCGCGCTCACGGCCACCGGCCGCGGGCAAGTCGGCCCGCGGGCCCGCGGAACTCCCGGGTCAGTGCTCGCAGAGGGAGAACTCGCGCTCGTAGAGCTGCTCGTTGTGCTCGTCGACGAAGAACTTGCGCTCCTGCATGAGCTGTTCGCGGAAGGCCTTGGCCTGCTCGAGCGTCATGGTCGACGTGGCGGACCACGGCTGCTGCGGCGGTACGTCGGAGGTCGAGACGATGGGCTGCGACGGGTCGACCAGGAAGAACGCGAGGATCTTGCGGTGGCCCGGGCGGGCCGGGTCCGTGAGGCGGAAGGATCCGACGCGGTGCTGCAGCAGGTTCGGGAACGCCAGGCAGCGACCCGCCGGGGTCGATGCCGAGCCCAGTGTCTGGTTCAGCGCGTCCTCGTCTTCCAGCCCGTAGACCTCGCGCAGGCCGTTGTCGTCGTTCTGCTCGTAGTGCGGGTCGTCGAGGGCCGCCCGGAAGCTCAGCCGGCTCTCGGTGATGTTCTCGCTGTCCCAGTAGTAGATGCCGGTCGAGACGATGCGCTCGTTCAGCATCCCCTCGACGTGCCACGAACCGCCCGCGTACTCGGGCCGGTCCGGAGTGAGGTGGATGGTGGCGAGCTTGACGATGACCTGGAGACGGCGGCCGCGCAGGTCGACCCGGTCGGACGCGTCGGGCACCTCGGGCGGGGTGAAGACCGGGGCGTCCGGGACGACCGGTCGGCGGTTCTCCCACCAGGCTTCGTGGGCCTCTTCCCATGCACTGCGTGCGTCCCAGTACGCCCCGTCGTCGCTGTAGGACGTCCTCTTCGGATACTCCGGCTGGGAGTCGTACCACCCGTACGGATCGGCCTCGATCCGCAGCGGTCGCGGATGGCGCAGATCGGTGAGCACGTTCTCCCACAGCGGACGGAACCGCGCGAGCACGTCCGGCAGGACCGCGACCAGTTCGCGGTGCTTCTCGGGGTGGAGGTTGTTGACGTAGGAAAGGAGGGCGACGTCGCCGTCGTCACTCACGTCGATGTCCGTGGGCAGCCACTGGAACTTCTCCGAGAACTCGTACTTGGAGAAGTGGTCCGTCGGGTTCTGCCATGCCCGCTCGGGCCCGCCGCTCACCTCCCGCACCAGGCAGAACAGCGAAGGGTGTACCAGGTCCAGCACCTGGCCGCCGGACCCGGGGTGCCAGTCCCGTTCCGCTTCGGGCACTTCTTCCAGGACCCGGACCGCTTCGCGCAGCCGGGAACGGAGCGCGTCGTCCACCAGCGTGTCCGACTGCCACACCCCGTCGACCGCGGACGGCTCGATGCCGGTCTCCCCGTCCCGCAGGGCGGCGTAATGGGGGAGTTCGGCGAGCACGTAGTGGATCTGCGCTTCGGTGAGGCCCTGGGCGAGCGCCTCGTGCGTCCACCGGGCGACGATGCCGGCGTCGTCCATCTTCTCGACCCACCCCGGCTTCGCCCGAATGTGTGCGCTGCACTGCATCATCTGGAGTTCCCGCAGCGTCCGGGGGGTCGCGAACGCTATGGAACGGGAGGTGGTGAAGGGCAGCGGAAAAGCAGGCAGGCCGGTCAAGTCTCTGGGTCCTCCGAGTCGGTGTTCAGTGGCCGGAAGAATACTTCAGCGGACTGACACCGAGGCCGGCGTGGCCCCTGTCCCTGCTGGTCGGCGGCAGGGACAGGGGGCAGGAGCCGCCCGGACTCAGTTCGTGGCGCCGTACCAGGCACCGTCCGTGCCACCGAGCCCCGTGGAGACCTTCATGCTGGAGGCGCCGCTGCAATCGCTGCTGCTGTAGAGGTAGATGCTCGGGCCGAACTTCCACCACCAGCCGCTCAGCGGGGTGTTCCAGCCGGGTGTCGCCCAGCAGCCGCTGACGAGGGTCCCGTTCTGGTTGTACCCGACGACCATGACCGAGTTGGCGATGTGCTGGTTGTCGAAGAACTCGATCTGCCGGTTCTCGGGGAGCGTGGTGTTGCCCATGGGCCCGATGGCCTGCCAGTCGTTGCTGGAGGTCGTGGGGATGTCCGTGGGGTAGGAGGAGCCGCGGGAGGTGTTGTTGGAGTAGCAGTTGGTGGAAGACGTGTACCAGTAGGTGGACATGGCCCCCTTCCACCACCACCCGGAGATCCACGTCTTGTATCCCGACAGGGGGAAGCACTGCTTGACGGAGTTGCCGTTCTGGTCGTGTCCCCATACGAGCACCGACGTGGCGTTGCTGTTGTTGAGGAGCAGTATCTGCTGGCCGTTGCCACCGGCGTGCGCGCTTCCCGCGAAGACCAGGCCGGCGGTGAGCGCGACACCGAAGGATGCGGCGACGGCGGCGATCTTGCGTGCGATGTGCATGGTTCCCCCAGGGTGGTGGCGACCGGGAGCCGGGATCGGCCTGGTGGCAGGGGTGCTGCCGGGCCGCTCACCGTTGTCGATCCGGACGTCGCCGAATCTAGGCCTGGACCGGTCGGCATGCTGAACGCTCGGCGCGAGGATCGTTGACGCTCAGCGCAGGGAGCCGAGTGCGGGGTGAGGACGCGACGGGCCGGCCCGTCAGTGGTGTGGGCGGCCCGAGAGGATCGTCCGGTGGGCCTGGCGCAAGGGGGTGCCGGGGGTGACGCCGAGGTCCTCGGCGAGGCGGCGCCGGGTGCGGCTGAAGACGGAAAGGGCCTCGGCCTGGCGGCCGTTGCGGTGGAGGGTGTGCATCAGGAGGGCGGCGACCGGCTCGTCGAGCGGCTCCGCCGCGGCGAGGGCGGAGAGTTCGGCGATCGCCTCGGTGGGGAGGCCGAGGCGGAGCTGGCAGTCGACCTTGCGCTGCGTGAGGTCGACACGGTGGCGGCCGAGCCGCAGCCGCTCCAGTTCGGCGAACGGGCCGGGGAGGCCCGACAGGGGCTCGCCGCGGAACAGGGCCAGGCCCTCGGTGAAGAGCCGCACCGCCTCGGTGAGGTCCCCGGCCCGCGCGGACGCTTCGGCCGCGGTGGTGAGCGAGTCGAGCCGCGTCACGTCGTGCTCGATCCGGCCGGCGCCGATCCGGTAGCCCCGTCGGTCGTGCTCGATCACCGGGGCCGTGCCGAGGCGCTTGCGCAGCCGGTAGACGTACACCGGCACGACGTTGCCCGCGGGGGATCCGCCGCCCCACACGCCGTCGAGCAACTGCGTCCGGCTGAGCGGCCGGTCGGGGGCAAGGGCGAGCATCGCGAGCACCGCCTGCTGGCGCAGCGGGCCCAGGTCGACGGGTTCCCCGGCGAGGTGGGCCTGCGGCGGCCCGAGGAGCGAGAGCCGCAGTCGCGGACGGGCGGTGGGGGCGGCGGTCGGTCGGCCGGAAGCCGGGACCGGTTCCGGGGGCGCTGCGCGGCGGCGCGGGCCGTGGCCGGGGAGCACGAGGCCGCAGTCGAAGGCGTGGACTATGGCGGCGGCCCGGTCCGCCAGCGCCAGTTTGGTGAGGACGCGGCCGAGCAGTTCGACCACGTCCGCCTCGGGCAGCGCGAGGGCCTCGGCGATCTCGGCGTCGCACAAACCGCAGCCCGCCGCATACAGCACCCGCCGCTCGGGCGCAGTGAGGGCGGTGACCTCCGGTCGGACGGAAACCGCGGTCGTCGGCATGGTGTCCCCCTGTTCTCGGAACCGGTCGCTCCGGTCGTCGCCTCCGAGACTGGCCGGGTCGCCACCCGACAACCAGGCCGACCGACCGGCCGTATCTGGCCGGTCGCCGCACAGGCCCGTTGACCTGCGCAGGGACGGTGACGCGGACAGGAGCGACCGCCGACGGGCTGTCCCTCTCCGCGGTGACCTCATGACCTCACGACCGCATGCCCGGAGTCGACGGCTCAGGCGCGCGGCGGCGAGCGGCGACGGAAAATCAGATGCTGATCGCACGAGTGGTGCTCTACGTTGATCCCGTGCCGAAGCTGAATCAGATCATCGCAGTCGAAAAGGGCGTCAAGTCCAAGTCCCTCCAAGAGCTGACCCAGGCTCACCACGACGTGCAGAAGCCCGCGCTCCTGGCCGGCATCTCGCGTACGTACCAGCCCAAGGACGAGGAGGGCGAACAGCTGCCCCCCGAGTCGACCCGGGTCCAGGTCAAGGCCGAGGACGTGCTGCGGTCGACGGCGGCCACCCTCACACGGCTCTTCGACGTCACGGCGACCAAGGACTGGGCCAACCGCAGCGCCGCCGCCGACGTGGTCGTCGACGGGAACGTCCTGCTCGCCCAGGTGCCCGTGCCCTACCTGCTCTTCCTGGAGAAGCAGCTCACCGACCTGCACACCTTCGTGCGCAAGCTCCCGGTGCTCGACGCCTCGGAGTCCTGGAACCTCGACCCCTCGACGGACGCCTGGAAGACCGAGGCCGTGCGCACGATCCGCACCAAAAAGGTGCCGCGCAACCACGTCAAGGCCGAAGCCACCGAGAAGCACCCGGCGCAGGTCGAGGTCTACTACGAGGACGTGGCCGTCGGCTACTGGACCACGGTCAAGTTCTCCGGTGCGCTGCCGGCCCGCCGCGTCAACGAGCTGCTCGACCGGGTGGAACGTCTCCAGCAAGCGGTGAAGTTCGCCCGCGAGGAGGCCAACGGCACCGAGGTGACCGACCAGCGGGTCGGCGACGCGGTATTCGGCTACCTCTTCGGGTAGCCCCAAGAACGCCCCCTGTGTCGCAGGGGGTGCGCGAGAGCGCAAGCTGAAACTGATGTTGAAGCTGAAACAGGGGTGTCAGTTGGGGGTTCGAATCCCTCCCCCGGTACCACGTGCCGGGGTGGCCCAAGCCTGGCAGAGGCGGCCCCTTGAATCTCAGATTATCGCTCCAGTCTCAGTATTCGCCGCCGAACACCGGATCGACCGAGCAGGGACGATCACCGACGGATGGGGGTTCAAGTCCCTCCTGCGCCTCTCTCGTGGCGCGGTAGTTCAAAGGCAGAACACGTCGGCCTCAATATGATCCCTGCCTCTTAAAAGCCGCCGGTGTGCGCAATTGGGTGGCACGCAGGAGCCCGGGAGCTGGACATGCTCCCGGGCTCCGTCACGTTCCCGGTCCCGGTACGCGTTCCGTTGGCCTCCCCGGTCGGGGCGGCGGGGCGTGAAGACCGGCCCGCCGTGCCGGCGCTCGGGACCCTCACCGACAATGTCCGCGGGGGCCGTTCAGGACGGCCTTCGGCCTGTCCCGGCACCCCGCGCCGTCGGGAGTGCGTGCACGATGTGGAAGGAAGCCCGTTCATGCCCCGTGAGTCCCGGTTCGGCGCCGTCCTCGACAATCCGGTCTGGGCGGCGCTCGACGGTCCGCACCGGCGCTTCGCCGAGACCGGACCCGCCGGGCTCGCGGCCCGGTATCCGGCGGCCGTGTCGCCCTTCGCCGCGCTCGCCGATCCCGAAGACCCGCGCGCCTGGGCGGACCTGGCCGCGTTGGCCGGTCCCGGGCAGGAGCTGTGGGTGACGGGGCTGCTGGCTCCGCCCCGCGGGTGGGAGACCCTGATGTCTCTGCCGGGCGTGCAGTTGGACGGCCGTGCCGTAGGGGGCAAGGAGGAGCCGGAGGCGGTGGTGCTGGGGCCGTCCGACGTGCCGGAGATGCTGGAGCTCACGGGGCTGACCCGGCCCGGGCCGTTCGGGGAGCGCACCGTCGAGCTGGGCACGTATCTCGGGATCCGTCGCGGGGGCCGGCTCGTCGCGATGGCCGGCGAGCGGATGCGGCCGACGGGCTGGTCCGAGATCAGCGCGGTGTGCACCCACCCCGACCACCGGGGTGCGGGGCTCGCCGGGCGGCTGATCCGGGCGGTCGTGGCGACCGTGGAAGAGCGTGGCGACAGCGCGTTCCTCCACGCGGCGGCCCAGAACACCGGCGCCGTGGGGCTCTACCTGTCGATGGGGTTCACCCTGCGCCGCGAGCCGTACTTCATCGGACTCCGCACTCCCGGTCTGCCTCGCTGACACCCGCTGCGGGGTCGCCGCTGAGCTCAGGAGCCTTCGGTCGGCCCGGACCGGTCCCATCCGGGTGCCCGCACGTCGATCGTGAGGCACCCCACCCCGACCTCCTCGCCGCACGTCCGGCATGTCGACGTCAGGTCGAGGTCGTGCTCGGCGCCATGCCCGGAGCCGGGCTCGCCGCGGTGCCGGAAGGCGACCGGCGGAGCGTCCACCGCCCAGCGATCTCCCCAGGTCAGCAGCGCGCGCATGACCGGCGCGAGATCGCGGCCGGCCTCCGTGAGGTGGTATTCGAAGCGCAAGGGGCGCTCGCTGTACGCGCGGCGCTGGACCACGCCCGCCTCTTCCAGCGCGCGGAGCCGGGCGGCCAGGCGGTCGCGGGGGGCGCCGGTGTTGCGGACGATCCGGTCGAAGCGCTGGTTGCCGTAGAAGATCTCGCGGATCGCCAGGAGGGCCCAGCGTTCGCCGACGAGTTGGAGCGCGGCGGCCACGGAGCACGGCCGGCCGGGCACCTCCGGGTGCGGAACCTCCCGGTACGGAACCTCCGGCTGCGGAACCGGATGCTTCTCCTGCTTCGCGTTCGCGGTCATGCCGCCATTCTCGCCTGAGTGCGTTGTGTTTTCAAACTCCCCTGGTTAGCCTCCGGTCCATGATAGTTGGAATTTCAAACCCACCAACGGCCTCCCGCGTCGTGTTCGCCGTGGTCGCGGCCGCGGTCTTCATGTCGAACCTCGACCTCTTCATCGTCAACGCCGCCCTCCCGGCGATCGGCCGCTCGTTCGGCGGCAGCGGCCTCGGCTCCCTCTCCTGGGTCCTCAACGGCTACGCCATCGTCTTCGCCGCCCTCCTCGTCGTCGCCGGACGCGTCGCCGACCGCTCCGGCCACAAGCCGGTCTTCCTCACCGGACTCGCGGTGTTCACCGTGGCCTCGGTCGGCTGCGCGCTCGCCCCCGGCGTCGGGGCGCTGGTCGCGGCGCGGCTCGTGCAGGCCGCCGGCGCCGCGCTGCTGATGCCGACATCGCTCGCGCTGCTGCTCGATACGACGGCCCCCGAGAAGCGCGCCGGGGCGGTGCGGGCCTGGGCCTCGATCGGCGGGATCGCGGCCGGACTCGGGCCGGTGGTCGGCGGGTTGCTCGTCGAGGCGGGATGGCACTGGGTGTTCATCGTCAACGTGCCCGTAGGAGTCGTGGCCTTCGTCCTCGGCGTCAAGGTGCTGCCGTCGCCCGGACGCGCCGGGGCGCGGAAGGGCCCGCTGCCCGACCTGTTCGGCGCCGCCCTGCTCACCGGTTCGATCGCCACGCTCGCGCTCGCCCTGGTCAAGGCGCCCGACTGGGGATGGGTGAGCGCCGGCACGGCCGGCGGCCTGGGCGCCGCGGTGCTGCTCGGCGTGTGGTTCGTCCTGCGCTCGGCCCGCCACCCCGTGCCGATCATCGAACTGCCGCTGCTCCGCGTTCCGGCGTTCGCATCCGCCGCGGCCGCGCTGACGCTGTTCACCGTGGCGTTCGCCGGGATGCTGCTCGGCGCGGTGCTCTGGTGCCAGGGGGTATGGGGCTACTCGGCTCTGCGCACCGGATTGGCCATCGCGCCGGGGCCCCTGCTGGTGCCGCCGGTCGCGCTGCGGATCGGGCCCGCCGTCGCCAGGTTCGGTGCGGGCCGCATCGCGCTGGCGGGAACCGTCCTGTTCGCGGCCGGCATCCTGTGGTGGGCCGCGACGCTCGACACCGCTCCGGCCTACGCGGCCTCGCTCCTGCCCGGCATGATGCTGACGGGCCTCGGCGTCGGCATGACGCTCCCGGTGCTGACCGGGGCGTCGGCCGCCGCCTTGCCGCCGGCCCGCTTCGCCACCGGATCGGCCATCACCTCGATGGGCCGCCAGCTCGGCGCGGTCCTCGGCGTCGCGATCCTGGTCGGCATCCTCGGGACCCCGGCTTCCGGCGAGGTAGTCTCCGCGTTCCGGCACGGCTGGTACGCGGTGGCCGCGGCGTCCCTGCTCGCCGCGTGTGCGACGGTCCCGCTCCTGCGCAAGCCGCGACCGGATGCCGCGGTCGCCCCGGCCGACGCCACGACGGCCGACGCCACGACGGCCGAGGTGGCGAAGGCCGGGGAGGTGGCCTGAGGCTTCAACGGGACGGGCGGAAGGCGCCGTTCAGCAGATTTCCTCCGCCGTCCGTCACATACGCCCGCCGGGGTCCGTCAGGGAGTTGGAAGAGACCGGTCGACGGAAGGGCCACCCGATGCTGACCAAGGTCATGTACGTGACGCTGTACGTCACCGACCAGGACCGCGCGCTGCGGTTCTACACCGAGCAGCTGGGTCTGGAGAAGCGCATCGACTTCCCCAACCCCGGCGGGCGTTTCCTCACCGTGGGGGTCCCCGGCAGCCCCGTCGAGATCCTGCTGTGGGCGCACGCTCCGGCCGCGGGCCGGCCGATCGAGCCGGGCGCGACGCCCGGCCCGGTCATCCTGGAGTCGGACGACCTGCGCGCGGACTTCAAGGTGTTCCGCGATCGCGGGGTGACCTTCGACGAGCCGGAGCCGGTGGAGTACGCCTTCGGCGTCCGCATCGAAACGGTGGACCCCGACGGCAACCGCATCTCGCTGCGCCAGCGCAGCGGCGGGAGCCGTGACGGCCGTGACGGCAGCTGACCGTTCGTAGACCCGGCGTGTGGCCGGCGCGGCCCCGGGCCGCGCCCGCCACGGCGGATCGACCCTCCGGTTCACCGTCCGGTGAAGGGTCCCGCCACGGCCAGGACCTGCGCGGCCTTGCTCTTCGCGGCAGGGCCGGCGGAGTCCCGCAGGGCCCGCACCGGGTGGGTGTGGTCCAGCAGGTGCCGGGAGCGGTAGCCGAGGGACGGCTTTCCGTGGGTGTCGGCGGCGGCGATGAGCAGCCCTCCCAGTCCGGCGAGGTCCTCCAGGAAGCGGCGGCGCTGCCGGGCGCGTTCCTGCGGATCCTCCACCGTCCAGAAGGAGTGGCGGATCACGGTGGTCGGTACCAGCGTGGTGGCGAGCGTGAGCGCGGCCAGGCGCGGCATGCGCCCCGTCGCGAACATCACCCCCGCTCCGACCTGTAGGGCGCCGTGGACGCGGACCAGCATCAACGGATCCTGGGCCAGAGCCGGGAACCGTTTGCCGATCGCGCGGACGACCGGCTGGGCGAGTTCCGCCGAGGCCTCGGGACGCCGCAGGGTACGCAGCCCCCCGGCGACGTACGGCGCGGCCAAGAGCGGGCGGGCGAATTTCCGTAGGACAGCCATGCCCCCCTCCTGCCCCGCCGTCGCCCGTCCATCCGGTCCAACCTCACCGATCGGGTCGTGGTGACGGCGGTTGCGCTCCCCGGCTGCGGAAGTGCCGGGACTGTGATGGCATCGGTGAGGTGAAAGATCCTTTCGGTTGTGACGAGCCGGCCCTCCTGGCACGGGCGGACGCTGTGGACCGGGCTGCCGCCCGCCGGGTCCTGGCGTCCCGGGCCGTCGGCCCCGCGGAGCTGGGTGTCCTGCTGGACATGCTCGGTCTGTGGCCCGAGGACGATCCTGCGGAGAAGTGCCCACGCTGACCCTTGACCCTTGACCGCTGTCCCCGGCTCGGCATCCGGCCGTATCCGGGTGACGGCCGTATCCGGGTGATGCCGGCACTAGGCAGTGGTGAGGACGTCGTAGTAGTGGGCGCCCGCGACGAGGACCGAGGTGAAGGACACCGGGAGTCCGGCGGCGTCACGGGGGACGCGCTGCGAGGTCTGGCGGGTGAATCCCAGCGAGACGCCGGGCACGACCAGGCTCTCCGTGTCCGCGGCCGTCACGGTCCAGCCGCGTGTGCGCACCTGCCGCAGGATCTCTTCGGCAGGTGCGGCTAACACGTCGTGGCCGCCGAGCAGGACCCGGGTGCTCGACGTTCTGCCTTCGCCCGGCCACCACAGTTCGACCGCGCTGAGACGCGCGTCCTCGTCGAAGAACGCGGTGTAGCCCACGCCGTCGAAGGACCCCACGGCGCGCCTTTTGGGCCGGGTCGGGGTTCCCCCGATCACCCGGGGCCCACCCCACGGCGCTACGGCGGCCATCGCCTCGTCGAAGGCCATGCCGAGGCGCAGCGGGTCCACGCCGTTCGGGGGATCGAGGATCAGGTCCATCGTGCTCTCCGGTTGCTCTGTTCGGGGGCGTCAGGCGCCGAGCAGCGCGTGGGCGATGGCCTTCTGCTCGGGCTGGAGTGCGACCGCGCCGCCCTCGATGTCCCAGAGGGAGTTCTGCAGGACGCGCCCGAGTGTCCATCCGGTCGCCCGCTCCCGGTCGAGACCGACGACGTCCGTCATCAGGTGGAAGCGGTGGCGAATGGCCCTGGGCACGTCGGCGGCGCCGCTCACATCGTCCCACCGGTTCCGCAGTGCGGGCAGCAGCTCGAAACCGGGGTCGCCCGCGAGGGGTTTGGGGTCGATGGCGAGCCAGGGAGACCGCCGCGAGTCCTGCGAGGACGGAGGAAGGGACGGAACACCGGACGCAGCGCCGGACGGCAGCGGGGGCGCAAGAGGAGCGAGGACGTTGCCGTAGTGCAGATCCCAGTGCAGCAGCCGGTCGCCCGGCTCGTCGAGCAGTTCCCCCATCGCTGCGGCGCACGTGGTCAGCAGCCGACGCTCGGAGGGGTCCGCCAGAGAACGGGTGTACGCGGGCGCCCGGTCGAGCAGGCCCTGGGCGATGTCGGACAGTCTCCGCAGGCCGGCGGGGGCGGGAACGGAGGCCAGTTGCGTCAGCAGTTCGGACAGGTGCCGCAGGGCCGCGGCGCCGTCGGGCAGCGTCGCGAGGGAGCGGGCGGCGTCGAGACGCTCCAGGAGCATGGCCCCGGAGTCGGGGTCGGTGTCCAGCAGTGCGACCGCGTGACGGGCGCCCCAGGCGCGCAGGGCGACGGGCTCGTCCCGCGTCTCGTCGTCAACGGGCTGGAGCTTGAGCACCGCGGGCGAGCCGTCCGCCCGACGCACCGGCAGTACGAGTGCGACGGCTCCGTGCACGGGCGACCCGTCCCGTCGCAGGCTCCAGCGCTCCAGCAACTCCCCGGCCAGGGTGGGCAGAGCAGCGGTCCACGCCCGCCAGGCATCGCCGGTCTGCGCGTCGGCGAGGGCCGCTGGAACGAGGACCCGGGACCGGCTGAAGGCCATGACGCTCCCGAGGGGCAACGGAACGGGGGGCGGCAGCCCGCCTGATCGTATTCGTGATCGAGTTCGCCGGGCCGCCGTCCTACGATCGTACGGACCCGCGCCCCCCGGTCCGCAGCGCGGCGGCCGGGCCGGCATCTCAAGGCGACAGGTGTCGCCGCAGGCCCACCGGAGAGGAACCGCCCCCGCCATGCCGCCCGTTCCCGCCGATCCCACCGTGCTGCACCCCATGCCCGAGCACCCGCGCGTGGTGCTGCTCAAGCCGCTCGTGTCGTCGCCCCTGATCGAGGTCGGTGACTTCACCTACTACGACGATCCGGACGACCCGACCGCGTTCGAGACGCGCAACGTCGTGTACCACTACGGTCCCGAGCGGCTCGTCATCGGCAAGTACTGCGCGCTGGGTACGGGCACCCGGTTCATCATGAACGGCGCCAACCACCGCATGGACGGACCGTCCACCTTCCCGTTCCCCACCATGGGGGGCTCCTGGGCGGAGCACTTCGACCTGATCACGGGCCTGCCCGGCCGGGGCGACACGGTCGTCGGCAACGACGTGTGGTTCGGTCACGGCGCCACGGTCATGCCCGGTGTACGCATCGGCCACGGCGCGATCATCGCCGCCGGCGCGATGGTCACGGCCGACGTCCCCGACTACGGCATCGTCGGCGGCAACCCCGCCCGGCTCATCCGCACCCGCTACGAACCCGCCGACATCGCCCGGCTGCTCGCCGTGGCCTGGTGGGACTGGCCCGTACGGCACATCACCGAGCACGTACGGACGATCATGTCCGGAACCGTCACCGAGCTGGAGGAGGCCGCCGCGCGGGCCGGCCGGCCCTGACGCCCGCCCTCGCCGCCCGGGCCGGGGGCCGGTCGCGGCCGCCGCGGAGCCGATCAGCGGCTGCCGTCCGGGGGGTAGACGGTGAGGTCGCCGTACGCCGACAGGTCGGCGGCCAGGTCGGTGGGTCGGTCACCGGGCCGGTGCCCCAGGGTGGTGTCCAGGAAGGCGAGCGTGGTCGCGGCGACGACGTGCGGGCTCCTGGTGCGGCCCAGGGTGCCGACGAGCGAGGGTACGGGCGGCAGGTACAGGGGGCCGTCCATGAAGCTGAGGTGCGCGGCGCCGGGGACGGTGAGCCGGTAACCCGTCGCCGTGCTGCGCCGGAGGGCCTCGGACAACTGGGGCACGTAACGGGGGTCCGTTGCGGGGGTGATGGCCTGGGTGAGCGCGAGCGTCGGCCGGCGCAGGGCGGGGGAGAGGGGGCCGTGCGGGTAGCCGTCCAGATCGATGACGGCGCCGAACCGGTCGTCCTGGCGCGCCGCCTGCAGAGCGGCGGCGCCGCCCATGGAGTGCCCGGTGACCGCGACCCGGCCGGTGTCCAGACGCCCGGTCAGGGGGTCGGTCCTCCCCCCTCCGTTGAGTGCGTCGGGGCCGCCCTGGTTCGGATCACCCAGCCGGGTGAGGACGAAGCGGAGGTCAGCGGCTCGGATGGCGGTCCAGTGGGCCGCCAGCTCGTCGTCTTCGTCCCGGTCCCCGGTGGAGGCGGTCACCGCGCGGATCGTCCGGCCGTCGGCGAGGACGACGGCGGCCGAGTCGTACGGGTGGTCCAGCGCGGCGACCACGTAACCGTGGCTGGCCAGTTCCTCCGCCCAGGCGGTGTTCTGCGTACGGACTCCCCCCGAACCGGGAGAGAACAGCACGACCGGGAACCGTTCGCCCCCGTCGGCCACCGCCGCGTCCGGGACCGCGTGCGTGCGGGCCCGCGGAAGGCCGTCGACCAGGAAACCGGGCAGGCCGACCTGGCCGGCGAGGGCCTCGGAGACGGTGCGCGCCTCCTGCACCGTACGTCCGAGGTACGGGGCCCGCCGAGCGCCGTCGGGGCTCTTCCGCGCGGGGTACCAGAGCTGGACCACGACCGTACGCCGGTCGTCCGGATCGGCGGTGAAGGTCTCGGGACGCAGCGGATCGGTCCACTGCACCACGCGGGTGCCGACCGCGAAACGGCCCGACGGTTCGGGGAACACGGGTACGGGGAAGGCCCAGGCGGCCAAGGGCCCGGCGGCCAGCAGCCCGGCGCAGGCAACCGATGCCGGCAGCGCCAGCCACCAGCGCGCCCGCCACGCCGGCCGACCGCTAACGCCTCCCCGAAGCCCGCGCAGTCGCAGCAGGGGAGAGAGGGCGAGCGGCGCCGCGGCGGCGACGGCGCCCGCCAGGACCGGCAGCATCTGCCAGCGGATCCCCACCACGCTCAGCGCGATCACGGACGGCAGGAGAACCGCCCCCGCCGCGAGGGCGACGCGTGGCCGGGCGGCGGGGGGAAGCCAGCGCACCACCACGAGTGCGAAGGCGCCCACTACGGCAAGCAATTCCAGGGGCGACATGTACAGCCCCGCAATGATCTCTGTCACCCGGCCCATGCTCGGCCCCGGGCCGGCGCCGCCACATCGCTCCCGGGTCGCCCCCGCCCGTCACCCGGGTCGCAGTCCGCGGCCGTTCCCTTTGCCACCGGAAGGGCAATCGGGCACGCGGGATCAGCGGCCGCACTACGACCGAGGGAGGTGGGGAACTCCTCCTGCGGTCGTAGCCCGCCGCCGTGCGATCAGCCGCCGGACGCATGTGCGACGCCCCACCGCCGCCTACGGTGACAGGACCGCGGTACGACCGGTACGGCGCGCGGCGCCCCTGCCCGGTGCGCGACCGGCTTCGGCCCGCACCGCCGGGGGCCCGCATGACACTGGAGCAACGCTGAACCGACAGGGACGAGTGGTGACCGAGGCAGTCGCGGAACCCAGCCGGGCCCGGCCGGCGCGCCCCCGCCTCCGGGACCTGCGGCTGCCGCCCGCGGCGGGTGACTCGCTGCTCGCGGCGCTGCTCCTGCTCAACGTAGTCACCACGCACGCGGCGCGCGAGCTCCCGGTGGCCATCGGGCTCACCGCCGCCCTGACGCTGCCCCTGCTGTGGCGACGCCGGGCCCCGGTCGCGGTGTTCGGCGCCGTGGCGGCAGCGGCCTTCGTCCAGTGGCTGATGGACGTGCCCCTGCCGGCGGACGTCGCCCTGCTGGTGTCGCTCCATGCGGTGGCCGCGCACTCGGGCCGGCGCGGCACGCTGGCCGCCGCCGCGCTCGTGGAGGGCGGGGCCCTGCTGGCGTGCCTGCGCTGGGCGACGAACGGCGCGTTCCTGACCCCCTTCGTCGCGGTGACCGCGATGGTCGTCGCCGCCGCCGTCCTGGGGATGAACGTACGGACCACGCGCGCCTACCTCGCGGTCCTGGAGGAACGGGCGGCACGACTCGAAGAGCAGCAGGAGCAGCGGGCGCGGCTGGCCGTCGCCGAGGAGAGGACCCGCATCACCCGGGACATGCACGACATCGTCACCCACAACCTGTCCGTCATGGTCGCGCTCACCGATGCCGCCGTCCACGCGCAGCACCGAGCGCCCGACAGGGCCACCTCCGCGATGCTCCAGATCTCCGAGACGGGCCGGCAGGCCCTGACCGACATGCGGCGCTCGCTGGGCATCCTGCGGACCGACGAACCGGACGCCGAGCGCCACCCGTTGCCCGGCATCGCCCAACTGGAGCCGCTCGGCGAGCAAATGGGCGCCGCCGGGCTGCCGACCCGGCTCGACGTCCGGGGCGGCCACGCGCACGTACCCGCCACCGCGCAACTGACCGTCTACCGCCTGGTACAGGAAGCCTTGACCAACACCCTCAAGCACACACCGTCCGGCACGCGCGCGACGGTCCGGATCCACTGCTCGGCCGACGCCGTCACGGTGGAGGTCACCGACACCGGCCGCCCGCCGCGCCCGGGAGCCGCGCCACCGGGCCACGGCATCCCCGGCATGCGCGAGCGCGCGGCCGCCTACGGGGGCACGTTGCGGGCCGGACCGCTCCCGGGCGGCGGCTGGGAGGTCCGTACCCGCCTCTTCCTCGACAGCGGCGGCGGCAGCGGTGAGGGCACGGACACCGCCGGCAGCGTCAGCAGCGCCGGAGCCGGGGCGTCCGTATGACGATCCGCATCCTGATCGCCGACGACGAAGCTCTGCTGCGGATGGCGTTCGGCATGGTCCTGGAGGCCCAGCCCGACATGGCGCCGGTCGGCGAAGCCGCGGACGGCGCGCAGGCCGTACGCCTCGCCCGGGAGCTGCGCCCCGATGTCGTCCTCATGGACGTCCGGATGCCCGGGACCGACGGCATCGAGGCGACCCGGCAGGTCGTGCGGGCCTCCCCGCGCAGCAGGGTGCTGATCCTCACCACCTTCGACCTGGACGAGTACGCCTTCGCCGGGCTCAAGGCCGGAGCCTCGGGCTTCCTGCTGAAGAACACCCGGCCCGAGGAGCTGCTCACCGCGATCCGCGGCGTGGCCGCGGGCGACGCGGTGGTCTCGCCGCGGATCACCCGGCGGCTGCTGGAGAACTTCCGTCCGCACATCCCCGACGGGAGCGGCGCGGAGCGCGAGGAGCGGCTGAGCCGACTCAGCGCCCGTGAGCGGGAGGTGCTCGTCCAGGTGGGCCGCGGCCGGTCCAACAGCGAGATCGCGGCCGCCCTGGGCCTCGCGGAGGCGACCGTGAAGTCCCATCTGGGGCGCCTGCTGCACAAGCTCGAACTCCGGGACCGGATCCACGCCGTGGTCTTCGCCTACGAGAGCCGCCTCATCCACCTCCCGTGACGCGGCGCCCGGGGGCGGGGCCTCATTTAAAACGATCAGTGAGCGCTCTTCGGGGGAAAACGGGCCCCCGGGGGCTTGCCCGGGCAGCCGGCCGGGGCAGAAGCGGAACATGACCTGGAGCGAGGACGGCCCGGACCGTGACCACCAGCGCCCCGAAGGGGTCGACGACCTGACCGTCGAGGCCCTGGGGTCGCTGTCGAAGGCCCTGGAGACGGTGGAGCGCGCCCGCGGCCACCTGTACGGATTCCATCAGCTGACCGGAACGGCGGACCTGGAGCTGGACCGGGCCGTCCAGCTGTTGAAGGACGCCGGTCACGAGCAGTGGGCGCAGGACGTGGAGCGGGAGGTCCTGGGGCGCAACGTGATCCCCGGCCACTGGACCTTCCAAATCGTCGAGGCCTACAACCGCACGTACTACGAGCCCTTCCGCGAACTCGAACGGGGAGTGGTGCGCGCCCTGGCCGACGGCCGCGACCACCTCTACGAGGCCGAGATGAAGGAAGAGCGCCGCACGACGGGCCACAGGGACCACACCGCGCTGCCTTCCTGAGGAGCGGAAGGGCGCTCGGTGTCCGGGGTACCGGACGTGCGCGAGCGACTGGGCCTGACAAAAGGGCGCCCAGGTGACACAGTGGTGCGATGCCCAGAGCTTTCCACCCTCCTGCCCACGAGTCGGGGGCCCTCGACGCCTGCGCGGTGGTGGAACTGCTCGAGGTGCTGTGGCGGTCGGGGCAGGACGCCACCACCGGGGGAGCGGTCCCGCCGTCGCAGATGCGCGCGCTGACCGTCATCGAACAGCAGGTCGGCATCAACCTGCGGGACCTCGGCGAGGCACTCGGTTCGGCGCCCCCGGCGATCAGCCGTCTGTGCGACCGCCTGGAGGCGGCCGGCCTCATCCAGCGCACGCGCGCCCCGACGAACCGCCGCGAGATCGAATTGAGCGTGACCCGGCAGGGACGGGCCGTTCTGGAGGGAACCCGGATTCAGCGGGCGCGGCAGACGGCCGAAGTCCTGGAGCGGATGTCCCCCCGGAACCGCGAGGCCCTGGCCCAGGGCCTGGCCGCCTTCCGCGCCGCGGCGGCGCCGGAGCGCGGCGCGGCGCCGGGCGCGGCCCGCGACTTCTCCGACACCGCGTGAACCGGATTCCCCGCGGTCAGACGGCCGCCGGCCGGCCGAACCAGTCCAGGCACGTGACCAGCGCGTCGTCCTCGGCTGCTGCGTCCCGGTAGGCCGTCAGCTCCTCCAGGATCGCGCGGGGCACCGCGGCGGCGGGCAGCAGGGCGGTCGCATGGATGGCGCGGGCCAGAGCGCGTTCACTGTAGGCGACCCCTCCCTTGTCGGCGGCTCCGTAGACGCCGTCGCTGACGAAGACCAGGCGGTCTCCCGGGAGCGCGTCGAAGCTCTGCACCGTGTACCGGGATTCCTCGAACATGCCGAGGGGGAACTGTGCTTCGAAGTGGACCCGCTCCACGGTTCTCTCCCGGTACCGCCACAGCTGGGGCGAGCCGGCGTCCACGACCTGCCCGTGGCCCGTGGCCAGCTCCAGGCACAGCAGGAGGGTCGAGACGTACTCCCGGCCGCGGTACTGGGCGTGGAGCGCCTGATCCGCGAGGGCGGCCTGATCGGCGATGCCCACACCGGCCCGGCGGGCGTTGCGCAGGGCGTTGATCGCGAGATTGGTCAGGAGCGAGGCCTGGATCCCCTGGCCCATGCCGTTGGTGACGGTCATGGTGAGGGTTTCCGCGGTGGTGGACCAGTCGAAGTTGTCGCCGTGGATGTCGTAGGCGGGTTCGAGCTGCGCCCCGATGGCGTACTCCGGCCGCGCGCAGGCCCGACCGGGCAGCAACTGCCACTGCATCTCGGCCGCCAGGGTGAGCCGGGTGGCCCGGCGCGCCTGCAGGTAGAGGTCCGTGTCCCGTTCCGCGACGATGATCTCGTGCCCCAGCAGCTCCGCGACGTCCGTCAGTTCCGACACGATCTCCGGGGTGCACAGCGGCTCCGGCATGCGCACGGTGAGGATGCCCAGCCGGTCCCCCCGTACGGTCACCGGCAGGTGCAGGTCCATGGCATTGCCCTGCGCGGACTGTCCGTACGGCTCCTGGCTGCCGAAGGCGCGCCCCTCGGGGGTGGCTTGCACGGACAGCGGCTCCGCGGTGTGGGGGAGCGCCGTCACCTGCTGCAGGACGCTCAGGCTGTAGTCGGCCATCAGGAGGTCGACCTCGTACGCGCCGTAGTGCTCGACGAGTTCTCTGCGGACCGTGTGCAGAAGGTCGTGGGGTGCGGCGGTGCGCAGGGCGCGTTCCACAGCACGGAAGTTCGTCATCGTCGCGTCTTTCCTTCGGGGAGCCTCTTAGGCAGTGCGGGTTCGCCGAGGAGGTCTGCCGGCACAGGCTGACGCGCTCGACGGATGCCGACGAAGCGGCGCCGCGGCCGTCGCCGACCGTGAACCGCTTCATTGCCTAAAATATTGCTGTCAAGCAACTGTCACTCAACTCTACCGTCTGCGGGCCCCGCCAGGGATGACAACGTCGGCAGGGCCTCCGCAGCGGTCAGGCGGTGAACCGGCCCCGGGTGTGTCCGTCCACCGCGCTCAGGTGGTGGGTGCGGGGCGCGGAGATCGCCACCACGGCCATGTCGTCGTGCGCGCCCGTGCCCACCCACTCGGAGGCGAGCATCTGCACCCGCTCCACCACGGCCTCCGCCGCCATCCCGGCGCACTCCGCCAGCAGCTCCTGCAACCGGGCCTCGCCGAACATGGCATCGCCCAGCGGCCCGCCACGGGCCTCGGTGATCCCGTCCGTGTAGAGCAGGCACGTCTCGCCGGCCGCCAGCCGCACGTCCGCCGTCTCCGCGCTGACCGTGGGCAGCGCCCCGACGAGGGTGCCGTGCGTGGGTGCTTCCTCGACGCGGCCGTCGGCGCGCAGGATCAGCGGGGCCGGGTGGCCCGCGCTGGTCAGCCGGAGCGCTACGGTGCTGCCCTCCCGCGTAGCTGACACCAGGACCATGGTCGCGAAGCGGGCGTGGTGCGTGTTCAGCAGCGCGGTGTTCAGCAGGCTCAGCATGCGCTGGTGGTCGTCCGCCATCGGCAGCAGGGCGTGCAGGGTGTTGCGGATCTTCCCCGTCATCACCGCCGCCTCCAGGCCCTTGCCGCACACGTCGCCGAGGACGACCAGCGAGGCGTCCCCCTCGACGGCGGCGGGGTGGACGTCGTAGAAGTCCCCGCCGACCCGCTCGTGGTCCTGCGAGGGCCGGTAGCCGCCCGCGTAGTCCACGCCGTGGACCTGGCGCAGCAGCGGGGGCAGCAGCTCGCGCATCAGCGTCTCGCTTATCGAGGCCTGCTCGGCGTACAGCCCGGCGGCCGACATCGCGGCGCCCGCCCGCGCGGCGAACAGCCGGGCGAAGACCTCTTCCCCCTCGGAAAACCCGGTACCACCCGCACGGCGCAGCAGGACCAGGGCGCCGGCGGGAACGCCGTGCCCGGGCAGCGGCGTGATCACGATCGACCCCACCGCCCCGAAATCCTCCGGAACCAGCCAGGCCGGAGCGCTCGCGGGGTCGATCCACCGCGACGGAACGGGCGGGAACCCCTGGAGCGCCTCCGCCAGCCCCGGTACCACCTCCGCCCGGTCCGCCACGCGGGAGGACCTGGGCGACCCGCCCCGCACGCAGGTCACGACCGGCAGGTCCCGCCCGTGCGAGGGCGCCACCACCAGCGCCGCGTCCGCGAGGTGCTCGGCGGCCATCCGGGCCGTGACCTCCACGCACCGGTCCAGGTTCAGCGAGGAGAGCAGCAGGTTCGACGCCTCCCCCAGGAAGGCCGTGCGCTCCCGTTCGATCCGCAGCGCCTCACGAGCCAGCCGGTGGTCCGTGTCGTCGACCAGCCACCACACCACCGTCCCGTCGGTGCGCACCGTCGGATGCGCCTCGTACGCCCGTTCGCCGACGGAGCCTTCGACGCGGACGTCCGGCCCTGGCTCCGCGTCGGCGGCGGCCGGTGCGCAGCGGCGCGTGTGGGCCGAGGACAGCCAGGAGGGCACCACGTCGGCCATGACCGCCCCCGGCCGTGCCCGGGGGAACAGGAGGCCGGCCACCTCGTTGGTGAACGTGAGAGTTCCCTGACCGTCGGCCGCGATGACCGGGTAGGGGGCCTGGATCCACGGTGCGCGCCCCGCGGGGGCGGCTTCCTGGGTGGGAATCACCACATCGCTGAGGGCCCGCTGAGCGAACCCCTCACCTCACAGCCTCGAAGAAGAATACTTTCCTTATGGCAACCATCCTCCATCCGTCACCGTTCTGGCAACCGGGCACCCTCCTTTGGCTCGGCCGACAGGGGGTACGAGGCAATGACATGCTGAACCACGGCACTCCCTCCCCACAGCCGCTCGCGTGCCGACGCGGCAGAAAGCAGCAGGGGGCACAGATGAGCGACGCGAAAGCGGCCAAGGCGATCGCCGCCCGAATCGCCTCGTACCTGGCCGCGGTCCATCCGGACGAGCCGAACCCCGACGACCTCGCGTGGGCGATCATCCACGACTTGAAACGGGCCGGTATGTACGGCTCCAGCCCGCCGCGCCAGGAGAGGGAGCCACGCGAGCAGCACGTCCTGGTCCTCCCGGACCTCTACGACGGGTCACGCGTCATCGTGTGCTTCGGCGAGTTCGACCAGCAGACCCTGGGGCCCGTCCGTGAAGCCGGCAGCGCGGCCCTCGGTGATCCCGCCATCCGGCGCATCGTGCTGGACGTCAGCCACATCACCTTCGCCGACTCCTCCATGCTCAACGAGATGTTCCGGCTGCGGCGCAATTGCGAGCTGGTCATCGTCGGTCCGGTGCCCCTGTCCCTGGCGCGCGTCCTCGAACTGACCCAGGCGCGTGACCTGTTCCTCGTCACCGACAGCATCGAGACGGCGCGCGCTCCGTAGTGCGCTCCGGGCGCCACCCGCCGCGGTTTCGCCGTGAACGGGGCAACTGCGGGTCGGGCGTGCGCCCGTGACACGATGCCCCGGTAGGCCGGTACCGGGACGTCGCCGAGAGCCCGGTGCCCGTGAACGAGGGGAGCTGACATGGGCGCACCGCAGCCGATGACGCACGAGCAGATCGCCGAGCACCTGGCAAGATTGACCGGGTGGGAGCAGATAGACAACGCGATCACCCGCACGTATCCGATCCGCTACCACGCCGCGGTGGCCGCGATCGTCACGATCGCCGACCGGTCCCGGCGGATCGGCCACCACGCCGATCTCGACCTGCGCATCGACCACTTGCGGGTCTCGATCACCACGCCCGACTCCGGGAACCGGCTGACCGACGCGGACTTCGACCTCGCGAAGCGCATCGACGCGATCGTCGCCGCGCACCAGTCGCTGCCGCTGGACTGACCTCCCGGCGCACGAAGGCGCCCCCTCTCCCCGTCCGGGGCGAGAGGGGGCGCTGCGGCGTTCGGGGGACGGTCACGCTGATCCGGATGCCACCGCTCGGCTTCGGCGGGCCAACGGCTGCCCGGCGAAGCTCACGCCTCCCAGACCGTGGGCCATGAGGTTGCGGATGTTGCCGTGGTCGGTGCCGTCCGGCGTCGCCAGTACATCGCGGTAGTGCTCACCGAAGGCCAGCAGCGCCTCCTGGTCGCTCAGCCCTTCCAGCAGGGCCAGCCCCAGGGTCTTGCAGGACCCCTCGTTCGTCCCCGCGGCATTGTCCAGCTCGCCGTTGCGGAAGGCCTGCGGCTGATACGTGTAGTGCTCGGCGACGAAGGCCAAGGTGTCGGCGAACCGGTGCTCACCCGAGGCGAGGCCGGCCCGCAGCGCAGCCAGATCGGTCGTCGTGTGGGTCGGATCGGTCATGCGGGTCGGATCAGTCATGTGGGCACCCCTGGGTTGAACGGGCGGCGCGACTGCCGCCCGTGACCGGACGACGATACCCGCCGTGCGCTCAGCCGGTGAGGGCCGCGCCGCACCTCCGAACGAGCGGCATCCGCGCAGGTCACAACCCGTGGCGGCGTCGGGAGGTGGCGTTGTCAGTGCCGGGCCCGATGATGACGTCCATGACCGAAAACAGCGCCCTGCTCTCTCCTGCCGCCTACGCGCAGGCCGTGACCACCGCCCTGGCGGCGTCGGCCGCGTACTACGGCGACGGGACCACCCCGCTCGGCGACGACGAGTACGACGCGCTGCTGCGCGCCATCGCCGCCTACGAGGAGGCCCACCCGGACGAGGCGCTCGCCGAGTCGCCGACCGGGAAGGTGGCGGGCGGAGCCGTGCAGGGCGACGTGCCGCACTCGGTGCCGATGCTCTCCCTCGACAACGTCTTCGACGCCGACGAACTCGCCGAGTGGGCCGCAGGACTGGAACGGCGCCTCGGGCGCCCGGTGGCCGGGTGGTGCGTGGAGCCGAAGCTCGACGGCCTCGCGGTGGCCGCCCGGTACGCGGCCGGCCGGCTCGTCCAGGTCCTCACCCGCGGCGACGGCCTGGCCGGCGAGGACATCACCCACGCCGCCGACGCCGTCCTCGGGCTGCCGCCGGTTCTCACCGAGCCGATCGACGTGGAGTTGCGCGGCGAAGTACTGCTGACCACCGCGCAGTTCGAGGAGGCCAACCGGATCCGGCTCGCCCACGAGGCCACCGCCTTCGCCCACCCGCGCAGCGGAGCGGCCGGCACCTTGCGGGCCAAGGACCGCCCGTACCGGATCGAGTTGACCTTCTTCGCCTACAGCGGGATCGGTCTGGGAGAGCTCGGCCACGTCGCTCTCCTGGAGAAGCTGGCCGCGCTCGGCGCGAACACCGCGGCGAGCACGGCCGCCGCCCCGACGCTGTGCGAGACCGTGGAGCAGGTGCAGGAACGCGTCGAGGTGATCGCCGGCCTGCGCGGAGAGCTGCCGTTCGGCATCGACGGCGTCGTCGTCAAGGCCGACACCGCCGAGGACCAGCGGCAGGCCGGCAACGGCTCGCGCGCCCCCAGATGGGCGGTCGCCCGCAAACTGGCGGCCGAACACAAGGTGACGCGCCTGCTGGCGGTCGAGTGGAACGTCGGCCGCACCGGGATCATCGCCCCGCGCGCCGTCCTGGAACCGGTGGTCATCGACGGGGTGACGGTCACCTACGCCACACTGCACAATCCGGCCGACATCACCCGTCGCGGGTTCATGATCGGCGACCTGGTCTTCGTGTACCGGGCGGGCGACGTGATCCCCCGGGTCGAGGCGCCGCTGGCCGACCAGCGCACCGGCGCCGAGAGCCCGATCGCCTTCCCCGAGGCGTGCCCCCGGTGTGGCGATGCGATCGACACCTCCGAGCAGCGGTGGCGGTGCGTGCGCGGCCGCGGCTGCCAGGCCGTGGCCTCGGTGATCTACGCGGCCGGCCGGGACCAGCTCGACATCGAAGGCCTCGGCGGCACCCGCGCGATCCAGCTGGTCGAGGCCGGACTGGTCAAGGACGTCGCCGACCTGTTCACGCTGACCCGCGAGCAGCTCCTCGGGCTGGAGCGGATGGGGGAGACCAGCGCGACCAACCTCCTGGCGGCGATCGAGAGTGCCCGCGGGGCCGCGTTGAACCGCGTGTTCTGCGCCCTGGGAGTCCGCGGCACCGGGCGCACGATGTCGCGCCGGATCGCCGCGCACTTCGGCTCGATGGCCGCGATCCGGGCCGCCGACGCCGAGGCGCTGGCCGAGGTCGGCGGCATCGGCGCCGAGAAGGCCCGCGTCATCGCGGCCGAACTCGTCGAACTCGCCCCGCTCCTCGACAAGCTCCAGGCCCAGCAGGTGGGCACGCAGGTCACCGAGCCGCAGAAGCCCGCGACCTCGCCCGACGACGCCGAGGGCGCGACTGCGGACGGCGAGGCGCCGGGCGCGCCGGGCGCGACCGGCGGCGAGGCGGCGGGCGGCCCGCTGGCGGGGGAGGCCGTCGTGGTGACCGGGTCCATGACCGGCCCCCTTGCGTCGCTGTCCCGCAACGAGATGAACGAGCTGATCGAGCAGGCCGGCGGAAAGGCGTCCTCGTCGGTGTCCAAGCGCACCACGCTCGTGGTGGCGGGCGAGAAGGCCGGCTCCAAGCGCGCCAAGGCCGAAGAGCTGGGCATCCGCATCCTCGGCCCCGAGGAATTCGCCGCCCTCCTCGCCGATCTCCTCCCGGCCGCGTAGCCGCGCCCCGCACGCCGTCGTCCGCCGGGCACGGCATCGGGGGGACATCGCGGACATGCATCCCCGTATCCGGTACGGCCGCGTGGTAGAGGTAAGGGGCAGATCATCCCAAAATAGGAGGTACAGGACTATGGGCACGACTCTTCTCCGCGTGACGGCCGCGCTGGGCACCGCGGCCGTGCTGGCCATCGGCGGCGCCGGTGCGGCCAGCGCCGACGGCGTCGGCAACGCCGGCATCGGCAACTCGGGTGTCGGCAACGCGGGGGCCTACAACCACGGCGTCGGCAACGCCGGGGTCGGCAACTGGGGTCTGGGCAACGCGGGCATCGCCAACTCGGGCATCGGCAGCCACGGCATCGGCAACTCGGGCATCGGCAGCTCCGGCATCGGCAACTGAGACGGGCCCACGGCCCCCGCACCACCAGTCGTACGCCGTGCCCGGCTGACGCCGGGCCGGTCCACCCGGGCCGCCCGCTCCGCCAGGGGCAGGCCCGGGTGCCGTCGTCGGGCAGCGCACTCGCTCCTTCGGTCCCGGTCCCGCGCGGCCGCCCGCTGGCGCCCTCGACCCGCCCCACGGCGGTCCCGTAGCCGCGTTGCGCGTGTGGGTCGTCCACCTCCGGGCAGGCGGGTGCCCGGAGGTGGCACATGCCCACGTGGGAAACGCTGTGGAGATCGATACGGGAAGCGGCCCGGTACGTGCGGCGGGGGGTCCGCCGTCCCGGCACCGAGCGCGACGACCTCGTGCTGGGCGGGAAGACGGTGGTCGCCGCGATGACCGCCTGGGTACTGGCCCGCTACCTCCTTCCGCCGACGGTGTCGACCTTCGCCCCGTTCACCGCGCTGGTCGCGCTGCAAGCCACGGTGTACCGGTCGTTGCGCGACTGCGCGCAGTACCTGTTCGCGATGACGGTCGGGGCCGCCCTGGCCGCGGCCCTCGCGGCCGCCATCGGCATCCACGGCTGGTCCTTCGGACTGCTGACCCTGCTGGCCCTGGCGGTCGGCCGGCTGCGTCCGCTGGGCGCACACGGCACGCAGGTCGCCATCGTCGGATTCTTCGCCTTCTCCTCCGGCCAGGGCCGGATCGACTACATCGGCCCTCTCGTCGCGTCCGTCGGCATAGGTGTCGCCTGCGGGACCACCGCGCACCTCGTGCTGGCACCCGCCCGGCACACCCTTGAGCGCCAGCAAGCGGTGGCCGACCTGTTCACGGGGATCGAGCAGCGCCTGGCAGACCTGGCCGACGCCTTCGAAGCGGATGCCCCGGACGCCGACCGGGTCCAGCGGCTGCGGACCGACTGGCGCACTCTGTCGGCGGAGGCCGAGCGCATCCGGGAGGCCGTCGACACCGAGAGGGAGAACAGCCGCCTCAACCCGCGGCGCAGCATCGAGGACGCCCAACAGGCCCTGACGCGGGCGCACACGGCGCTCGACGTCGCCCAACGCTGCCTGGACCACCTCCGCTCGGCCAGCCGCAGCCTCGACCACGCCCTGTCCAGTGGCGACCACGCGGCCCTGTCGCCCTCGTTCCGCACCGCCTACACGGCGCTGCTGCGCACCGCTGCCCGCGCGCTGGACGATGTCGGCCGACGGGGCCGGACCGACCCCGCCCTCCTGCGCAAGACGCTTGACGAGGCGCACGCCGCGCTGGAGCGGGCCCAGCGGCAGCCCGCGGGCCGCCGGGACCGCGAGGCCGCGGTGTCCGCACTGAAGGGCGCCCTCCTGACCGACGCGAGCCGGCTCCTGGAAGACCTGGACCACGGTTTCCGCAGGATGGACCAGGCGGCGTGAGGCGGCCCCGGAGGCCGACGGCAGGCACCCCCGGCCCGGCTGGGTGCGGCGTGTCCCGCTCAGCTGCCGCTCGGGTGAAAACGGTGCCGGGCACCGTGGGTGCTCGGCCGAAAGCTGGGCAAGCGCCCCGTGGAACGGTTGAACCGATCGAATTCATGAGGAGGAGCCTTGAGTGACTTCCAGGATGCGAGCCGTCAAGAGGAAAGCCGGACGACGGCAGTAGCGCACACCGTTCAGGACAAGGCCGGGGAGAGCGCCGCACTGGTCGGCGAGAAGGCCGCCCAGGTGGGTGGCACGGCCAAGGAGCAGGCCGCGAACGTCGTGGGCGAGGCTTCGGCGCAGGCGCGCGACCTGGTGGGAGAGCTGCGCACGCAGTTGACCGGCCAGGCCGAGACGCAGACGCAGCGCCTGGCGGAGAACGTGCGCCGGCTCTCGCAGGAACTGCGGGACATGGCCGAGAACGGCAAGCCCGACTCGACGATGACGGGCGTCGCCCACCAGATAGCGGACGGTGGCCACCAGGTGGCCGCCCACATGGAGAAGCGCGGGCCGGACGGTCTGGTCAGCGACCTGCAGAGCTTCGCCCGCCGTCGCCCGGGGGTCTTCCTCGCGGGCGCCGCTCTGGCCGGCTTCGTGGTCGCACGCGCGGGCAAGGGCGTCAGCGCCGCCGCCTCGTCCGAGCACGAGGACGGCAGCCGGGCCGCCGCACCCGCCACCCCCGCCGCCGACCGGCCGCGCGCCGTGCCGAGCGCCGGCTCCGCGGACCTGCCGGGCGCGGACCCCCGCGGCTACCCCACGGGCTACGCGGACCCGCTCGACACCTACGGCCAGTCCCAGCCTCCGCACGTGACACCGGCCCCGACGCCTCCGCCGTACCCGCCGACGGGCACGCCGCAGTACGGAGGCGCCCCCGGACGGACCGGAGAGGGGATCTGACGTGGCCCTCTCTTCGCAGGAACGGCCCACCGCCCCGGCCGCTCCCCCTCCGGCAGCAGCCGGTGACCCGTCCATCGGCGACCTCATCGGCGAGATCGGCCAGGACCTGTCCCAGTTGGTACGGGACGAGATCGAACTGGCGAAGGCGGAGATCAAGCAGGAGTCCGCCAAGGCCGGGAAAGCGGTCGGCATGCTCGGGGGCGCCGGTTACGCCGGACACCTGGTGCTGCTGCTCGGCAGTCTCACCGTCGTGTTCGCCCTGGCCAACGTGATGGACCTCGCCTTGGCCGCGCTGATCGTCACGGTCCTGTGGGCAGCGGTGGGGGCGGTGCTGTACTCGATGGGCCGGAAGCGCATGCGCGCCGTCAATCTCAAGCCGGAACAGACCGTGGAGACGCTGAAGGAGGACGCCCGATGGGCACGACACCTGACGAACTGAGGAACGACGTGGAGTACCGGCGCGCGCACCTGGCCCGCAACGTCGACCTCCTCGCGGACAGGATGACCCCGCGGAAGGTCGCGCGCCGCAAGGTCGACTCGATGCGGCAGCAGGTGAGCGGAGTGAAGGAGCGCGTGATGGGGACGGCACACGAAACCTCCGGAAGCCTGCACCAGGCCACCGGCAGCATCGCGGACGCCGGCAGGGACGCCGGCCAGCAGGTGCAGGAGGCCGTCCAGCAGGCCCCCGCCCAGATCAAGCGGCAGACCCAGGGCAGCCCGCTGGCCGCGGGCCTGATGGCCTTCGGCGCCGGAATGCTCGCGGCCGCCCTCCTGCCCACCACCGAGGCCGAGGAGCGAGCGGGACAGCAGCTGCGCGAGCACTCCGGCGAACTGCTGGAACCGGTCAAGCAGTCGGCCCTCCAGGCGGGCCAGGAAGTCCGCGACGAGCTCAGGGAGCCGGCCGCCCAGGCGGTGGAATCCGTGAAGAGCGCCGCACAGGACGCCGTCACCACCACCACCGAGCACGCGCAGAGCGCCGGCCGGGAGACGGCCGAAGGACTGCGCGATGCCGGCCGCGACACCGCCGAGGAAGTACGGCACACCTCCGGCGGCCAGCAGCCGCCGGCCCCGTAGCGGCGACGGGGGAGAGGTGGCGCCGGGGCCCGCAGACATCGTCTGCGGGCCCCGCCCGTTGGCTGAAACAGCTCCATAGCGGCCCCACTTGGTGCGCACGGTTGTTTGGCGAACGCCTAACTGAGTAGGCGTACATCTGTGCGTCCGCCGTTTTCCGGCGTGGTCTAGTTACCCATGGTCCGTGCGCGGTGACACCGCGTACGGATCGTCCGCCGACGACGCCGTAGTGCACTCGGCGTCCCACTCGACCCAGGAGCACCATGACCCCGATCCTCTTCGTCTATGCCAAGGGGGGCCCTCCCCTGGAGTACGCGCTCCCGCGCATCGCCGCCCACGCCGAGGTGCACGTCCTGGCGCTCGCGCCGTTGCCCCGGATCACCGAGTCGGTGTGGCTGCCCGGATGCGCGTCGGTCACCACGGCCCCGCCGGGGGAGGGGGTGGAACTGGTCGATCTGATCTGCTCCCACGCCCGCCGCGTCGGCGCCGAGGCGGTGCTCACCCTGTCGGAGTACGCGGTGGTGGCCGTCGCCCACGCCTGCCTCCGGCTCGGCCTGCGCGGTGCGGGCGAGCGGGTCGCCGGGGCGCGGGACAAGCGGCTGATGCGCAGGATCTGGCGTGACGCGGGGGTGCCCGTGCCGGGGTTCGCGGAGATCCACGCCCCGCAGGACATCGCCGCCGCCTTCGAGACCCTCAGGCCGCCGCTCCTCCTGAAGGCCGCCTGGAGCGCCGGTTCCACGGCCCACCTGACCGTCTGGAACGAACAGCAGGCCGAGGAGGCCTGGAAGACCGGACGCTCCGTCATGGAGGCCTCGTCCGCGCAGGGTTACGCCGAGCTGCACGCCGCGGACGAGGGCGTCAGCGACTTCCTGCTGGAGGAGATCGTCACGGGGGAAGCCTCCCACTGGTTCGACCGGCCCGAATGGGGCGACTACGTCAGCGTGGAGGGGATCGTCGCCGACGGCCGCTACCACCCGCTGTGCATCACCGGGCGGATGCCGACCGTCGCGCCCTTCACCGAGCGGGCGAGCCTGGCTCCGGTCGACCTCCCCGAGGCGTTGCAGCGCCGGATCGAGGACGTCTCGCGCGCCGCCGTCGACGCGCTCGGACTCGACACCTGCGCCACCCACACCGAGATCAAGCTCGGTGCGGACGGGGAGATGTGGCTGATCGAGACCGCGGCCCGGTTCGGCGGCGTCATGACCACCCGCCAGGTGGAGGCCGTCTTCGGACTCGACATGATCGGCATGCTGGTGCGCCAGTTGCTCGGCCGGGACGTCGCCTACCCGGAGCGGATGCTGACCGAGGGGGAGGGCGCCGCCGGATCGCTCGTCATCCTCGCCGTCGACCCCGAGGGCCGACCCTGGACCGAGCTCCCGGCCTGGGACTTCGAGGCGGTCGACTGGCCCGCCCTCCTCGCACCGGGATCCCGCGTGGAGCCGGTGCGCGAACACAGCCTCGCGCCCGGCAGCCCCGTCCCGCCCTACGAGGAGGCGGGCGGAGCCAATTCCATGGCCGCCCTGTGCTTCCTCACCGCGCGGTCCGCACCGGAGCTGCTGGCCGACTGCGGCCGCATCCTCGCCGCCCTGCCGAACGCCCTCACCGCCCCGTCCGCCGCCCCCACCGAGCCCCCCGCCCCCTCCGCCGACCGCTCGACGCCCGGGAGCACCGCATGACGCACACGAACGAAGCAGCCACCACCACCGCCGCGCCCGCCCCCCGGGGCGCCGCCGTGGACACCCTGCTCACGCTGCCCCTCTTCGAGCGGCTGGCCGGGGTGCTGGGCGGGCACCCGTACGTGAAGGTCGTCGTGGACCGCGACCAGGGACTCTGGCACATCCTCGACAGCGCTGTGCACTCCTTCCACGTCAACTACATAGCCACCGAGATCCAGGGCCTCACCCTGGAGCAACTCGACGCCCAGCTGGACCAGTTCAACCACGACGTCTACCAGAACCCCGAGCGCCGATTCCTGCTCGGCGTACTGTCGCTGCACTCCCGGGGCGGCCCGGAGCGCGACGAGCCGTTCATGGTCCTGGAGACCACCGAGGCCGACACCATGGGCGCGGAGCTGCTGATCGAGTTCCATTCCTTCGTACGGGCCCACCTCGATCCCGCGCTGGAACTGCTGGTGAAACCGGCCAACCACGGGCAGGAGAGCGCCCTCGCGGCGGTGCCGGAGACCGTGGTGCCCCGGGCGCGCGGCCACGCGCTCATGGCGACCGCGCCGTTCGTGCCGCTGACGCTCGCCTCGGCCACCGGCCGGCTCCGCGCCTTCGCCTCGCGCGAGGAGTACCTGGCCGCCCGCGCGGACCTGACCTGGTACGACATCGTCGCCATGCCGGTGGTCCCCGACGACATCCCGCGCCTCGCGGGCCTGGTCAACGCCCAGCCCACCACCCCGCTGTCGCACACCAATATGCTGGCGGCCGGGTGGGGCATCCCCAACGCCATCGTCCGCGGAGTCCTCGACACGATCGCCGACGAGAAGCTGGAGGGTGCCTGGGTCCGGTACGAGGTCACCGCCGACGGGTTCGTCATCGAGCGCGCCGAGGAGCCCGCGGACCTCGCCGAACCGACGTGGCACACGCAGCGGATCCGCCTCGACGCGCCGCACGTGACGGACGTTCCCCTCGTGCCGCTCTCCGACTTACGCGCAGGCGACCGCAACCGCTACGGCACCAAAGCGGCCAACCTCGGCGAACTGCACCACGTCCTGCGCCACGGCTCGTCCCGGCTGACCGGCTACTACTCCGTGCCCCGCCCGCCCCGGGCCGACCTGCTCGGCCACCTGGCCGCCCGGCTCGACATGCCCGACGGCGGCGAACTCGCCCAGTACGCGAGCGAGTTCCTCTCCCGGCACATCCAGGCGCCGGCGGGCATCGCCATTCCCTTCTCCGTCCAGCAGCGCTTCCTGGACTCCTCACCGGCCGTCCAGCAGAGCATCGGCAAGCTGAAGATGGCCCTGGAGCTGAACTCCCTGGACGCCGCCGACACGGTCTGCCTCCAGTTGCAGCACCTGGTACGCACCCTCCCGGTGCCCGAGGACCTGGTGCAGGCCCTGGACGCGCAGCTGGTCGAACACCTGGCGGGCACCGGCCGCTTCGCCGTGCGGTCCTCCTCGAACGCCGAGGACCTGCCGGGCTTCTCCGCCGCCGGGATCTACGAATCCCACACCAAGGTCGCCGACCTGCCGGGAGTGCTCGACGCCATCCGCCAGGTCTGGGCCTCACTGCTCTCCCCGCGCAGCGTGCGGCTGCGCCACCAGGCCGGCATCTCCCTGGACGACACCTACATGGGGGTGATCGTCCAGCGCTACGAGCCGTCCCCGCTCGGGGGCGTCATGGTGACCTGCAATCCGACCAACCGGGCCGACTTCCGCAACGTGTACCTCAACTGCGCGCACGGATCCACCGCCGACGTCGTCGACGGCCGGACGATGCCGCTGCAGTACCTGTACAACACGGTCGAGGGCGGCGGCCGCACCCTCTCGCTGGGCGCGGCAACCGAGGACCTGCCCCAGGACACGCGGGCCCACCTGGGCCGGCTGGCACTGGCGGGGCGCCTGCTCCAGTCCCACTTCGCCACGGACTACACCTTCGCGGGACCGCTCGACATCGAGTGGCTGCTCGGGCCGGAGGGCGAGCTGCGCATCCTCCAGCTGCGCCCGTACAGCGCCTGATCCGTCCGCACGTCCACGGCCGCACCGTCGTCCCACCCGAAGGTCACCTCCATGCCCCTCTCCCTGCCCACCCGCGTGAAACGCCGCGTCCGGCCGCCCGCCGCGGTGCTCCGCGTGATCCGGCTGAACAACGGGTTCCAGCTGCTGTTCAACCTGCTGTGGTGGATGCCCGTCTTCTACCAGTACCAGAAGCAGGCGGGCCTGTCGGACAGTCAGATCTTCGGCATCCAGAGCGTGTACTACGTGGCGTTCTGCCTGCTGGAGATACCCACCGGCTTCATCGCCGACCGCATCGGACAGCGCCGCTGCATGCAGCTCGGGGCCGCCGCGATGATCGCGGCGAACCTCCTCCCCGTCGCCTCGCCGTCCTTCGCGGGCTTCATGGCGCACTTCCTGGCCATCGCCGTCGCCCGCTCGCTGGTGTCCGGGGCCTCCAGCGCCTACCTGTACGAGTACCTGCACGAGCACGGCGCGCAGGACCACTACGTCCAGGCGGAGGGCACCGCCCGCGCGCTGGGCCTCTGGGCCAAGATCGCCTGCTGGCCGCTGGTCGGCGTCCTGATGCACGTCCGGCACGAAGCCCCCTACGTGCTGACCGCCGTCTCCGCGCTCGGTTCGCTGGCCTGCGCGGCCGCCCTGCCCGCGCTCACGTCCCGCCCGTCGATCCCGGCTCCCCGCGGGGGCGGCGATCCGCCCGCCGAGCGCGCCGGGCTCCTCGATTCGGCCCGCCAGGCCGCGAAGGTGCTCCGCACCTCACGGGCGCTGGGGCCGCTGATGGTGCAGGGCGTGGCCGTGTTCACCCTCGCCCGCATCTGCCAGGTCAACCTCTTCCAGCCACTGCTCCTCGAAAAGCACCTCCCGGTCGCCGACCACGGTGCGGTGCTGTCCGCCATGACGGTCGCCGAGGCCGTGGGCTCGGCCAGGACCGGCTGGCTGCGCCGCAGAGTCTCCGACACCACGGTGGTGACCGCCCTCAGCGTGGTGATGGCCGTCACCCTGGCGGCCACGACGCTGGCCGGGAGCCTCGGCACGATCGTGTGGCTGTGCGTGTTCGCCGCCGCGGCGGGCCTCGCGTACCCGGTGCAGCGCAACCTGATCAACGCGGCGATCCCGCCGACCCCCTACCGGGCGACCCTGCTGTCGGTGGAGTCCATCATCGACCGCGGCGTGTGCGCACTGGTGGCGCTGGCGGTCGGCGCCTACCTGGCGGCGGACCGCCTCGACGCCCTCCTCGTGCACGCGGCGGCGGGCACCTGCCTGCTGCTGCTCGTCGTGGGGGTCGTCCTGCGGCGATTGCGCCGGGAGGGGGCGCATCCGGCCGCCGGTCAGCCCTGATACGGCGGGACGGCCGCGCGCGGCGGCCAGACCCGGGGGTCGAGGATGCCGAGGGTGTAGGCGCGCGCCACCAGGGCGGGGCGCGAGTCCGCGTCGAGGGCGACGCGCAGCCGGCGCAGGTGGTAGTCCAGGGCCTGGCGCGAGAGTCCCAGGTCGGCGGCGATGGCCGCGTTGGAGCGGCCGCCGGCCATCAGGGAGAGGACCCGTAGCTGCACGGGGCTCGTCGGGACGGGCGCGCCGAACGCGGCGCTGTGCGAGGTCAGTACGGCCGAGACGCGGTCGGGAGCCCCCTGGCGCCGGACGACCGCGAGATCCGCGCGGAGCACCTTGCTCTCGCCGGACGCCGTGGCGCAGACCACGGAACAGGTGCGCCGGGACGCCTTTCCGGCGACGAGGTCGGCCCACGCGCGGCGCACCGCCCGGCCGTCCCCGCGCACGTGCCCCAGGGCGCGGCTGCCCTCCAGCGCGGCGCGGTCGCCTCCGAGCAGGGCCGCGACCTCCCCGCTGACCCGCTGGACGCGGCCGCGCAGGTCCAGGGTGACGATCGCGAGGCCCGACCGCTCCCACAGGGCGTGCAGTTCCTCCACCGCGGCGGCCTTGTCCTCCAGGGCCCGGGCCTGGTCGGTGACGTCCGTGTAGATGCCTCCGACGCGGGGGCCCTGGCCGAGGTCCAGGACGAACCGGTGCCCGGTCACCTGCCGGGGCGTCCCGTCGGGGTGCCGGAAGACGAGGGTGTGCCGGACGGGCCGGCGCGACGCCAGCACGTCGCGGTCCAGGGCCCGGAACATGGCGGCGTCGTCGGGGGCGTCGATCTCCTCGACCGTCCGGCCGACGACCGCGTGCGGTTCCATCCCGTAGAGGTGGGCGTAGGCGGCGTTCACCCACAGGTACCGGCCCTGCCCGTCGCGGATGAAGCCGGCCGCGGGGGCGTACGACGCGAGGGCCTCGAACCACCGCGCCGCTTCCGGGGTGTCCTGGTGCCCGCCCACGCCCCGCGCGGGCGCCCCGCCCCCACCGGACGCCGACGGTACCTGCCCCGGTTCGTTCTTCGCGTGCATGCCTGTTTCTGTCTCTCGGGGTTGCCGCTCCCGCTGGGCGGGAGGTCAACTTAACCTGTTTTGAACGAAGTTGCGTACGCGTGAAGCGGAATGGCCGGTACCGCCCCCTTCGGATTCCAGCTGGATCACGCGGCGGTCACGGAAAGGGGAAAGCTCGTCATGTCCCCGACAACCCGTCGGGTCTGCGGGGCGATAACCGGACTCCCTGCCGATTGTGGCGTGGGTCACCCGGGGAGAGAGTGGCGCCCTCACAAGGAAAGAGGCCCCATGAGCGACGGCATCACCGACGGATCGTCACCCGCTCCCACCGCGCCGCCCGTCCAGCGATTGAAGGCCAACTCCGTCGGCCTGGTCGGCGTCGTCTTCATGGCGGTGGCGACCGCCGCACCGATCACGGCCATGACCGGAAACCTGCCGATCGCCGTCGGCTTCGGCAACGGCACCGGCGCACCGGCCGGCTACCTCTTCGCCACCCTCGTCCTCACGGTCTTCGCCGTCGGCTACGTCGCCATGGCCAAGCGCATCACGGCCGCCGGAGCCTTCTACGGCTACATATCCCACGGGCTCGGCCGGATCGCGGGCATGGCCTCCGGCATGCTCGCCGTCCTCGCCTACATCGTCTTCGAGGCCTCGATCGTCGGCGTCTTCTCCTACTTCGCCCGGACGACCGTCCACGACCAGCTCGGCGTCGACCTCCCGTGGATCCTCTACGCGGCCGCCATGCTCGGCGTCACCGCCGTCCTCGCGCACTTCGACATCAACCTCACCGCCAAGGCGCTCGGCGTCATGCTGATCGGCGAGATAGCCGTCCTGTTCGCCGTCGCCACCGCCGTGCTGCTCGCGGGCGGCGGCCCGGACGGCATCCCGCTGGAACCGGTCGACCCGAGGAACGCCTTCACCGGCACCTCCGCCGGACTCGGCCTCTTCTTCGCCTTCTGGTCCTGGGTCGGCTTCGAGTCCACCGCCATGTACGGCGAGGAGTCCCGGGACCCCAAGCGGGTCATCCCCAAGGCCACCCTCATCTCCGTGGTCGGCGTCGGCCTCTTCTACATCTACGTCTCCTGGATGACCATCTCCGGCAACGGCCTCGCCAAGTCCGTCGAGCTGTCCGCCTCCGCCAGCCCCCTCGACCTCTTCTTCGCCCCCACGCAGACCTTCATCGGGCCCTGGGCCGTCAACGCCTTCCAGTGGCTGCTGCTCACCGGTTCCTTCGCCTGCGGCATGGCCTTCCACCAGTGCGCCGCCCGCTACCTCTACGCCATCGGCCGCGAGGGCTTCCTGTCGCCGAAGCTCGGCCACACCCACCCCCGGCACGGATCCCCGTACCTCGCCTCCGTCGTGCAGAGCGCCATCGCCACCACCATCGTCGCCGGCTTCTGGCTCACCGGGCAGGACCCCTACCTGCACCTGTACACCCTCCTCGCGATCCTCGGCACGATGGCCATCCTCATCGTCCAGACCCTGTGCTCCTTCGCCGTCATCGGCTACTTCCGCACGCACCACCCCGAGGACCGGCACTGGTTCAGGACCTTCACCGCGCCGCTGCTCGGCGGGATCGGCATGACCGCGGTCGTGGTCCTGCTGGTCCTGAACATGGAGACCGCCGCCGGCACGGCAGCCGGCTCCGTCGTCTTCACCCTCATCCCCTGGATCGTCGGCGCGGTCTTCCTCGGCGGCCTCGGCCTGGGCTTCTACCTCAAGGTCAGAGCTCCCGAACGCTACGAGGTCATCGGCCGGATCGTCCTGGAGGACGCCACCGAGCGCACCGACGCCGACGAGCCCACCGATCCGGCCGAGCCCGCCGCTCCCGCCGAGACCCCCTCCCGCTCCACGTCCCCGTCCTCGCCCGCCGCGAACGTCTAGGAGCTCCGCCATGGCCCGTACGCCCCTCATGCATGCGCTGCGCCGCCTCGCCGCCGACCGCGCCGCCGCCGACCGCCTGCGGATGCCGACCGCGGAGGTCCGCGGCTCCAGCCGCCGCGAACTCCTGACCCGGGCCGCCGCCCTCGGCCTGGGCACGGCCGTCGCCGTCTCGGCGGCCGGGCCCGCGCCCGCGCACGCCGCCGAGCCGGCCCCCGGCAAGAAGCCGCTGACCTCCGCCCGCGTCGCCGTGGTCGGCGCCGGCATCTCCGGCCTCACCGCCGCCCTTACGCTGAAGGACGCCGGCATCCCCTGCACCCTCTACGAGGCCAACCCGTCCCGGGTCGGTGGGCGGATGTGGACCCAGCGCGACCACTGGGCGTACGGGCAGACCTCCGAAATCGGCGGCGAGCTCATCGACACCAGCCACAAGAAGATCCTCGAACTGTGCCGTCGCTTCAACCTGCCCACCGAGGACTTCCTCGGCGGCGGCCCCAACGGCGCGGAGGAAGTCCTCTGGCTGGGCGGCGCGTACTACTCCCGTACCCAGGCCGACGAGGACTTCAAGGCCGTCTACCAGGCCCTGCACCGGGACCTGCAGGACTCCGGCGAAGTCAGCTGGAACACCACCACCCCCACCGGCACGGCCCTGGACAACATGAGCCTGTACGAGTGGATCGACAGCCGGGTCCCCGGCGGCCACGGCTCGCGGCTCGGCCGCTTCATCGACGTCGCCTACACCGTCGAATACGGCGCCGACACCACCGCCCAGTCCGCACTCGCCCTCGTCCTGCTGATGGGTTACCAGCCCAACCCGGGAAACTTCAACGTCTGGGGCCTGTCCAACGAGCGCTACCACATCACCGGTGGCAACGACCGCCTTCCGCACGCCATCGCCTCCGCCCTGCCCACCGGATCGATCGTCATGGGCCGCGAACTGCTCGCCGTACGGGCCAACGCCGACGGCACCCAGACGCTGACCTTCAACGACTCCGGCGCCACCCGCACCACCACCGCCGACCACACCGTCCTGTGCCTCCCGCTCCCGGTCCTCCAGCGCATCGACACCACCCGGGCGGGCTTCGACCCCCTCATGCGCGATCTGCTCCGCGACGCGCGGATGGGCTACTGCACCAAGCTCAACATGCAGTTCAGCAGCCGTCCTTGGCGCGGCACCGGCCCCTGGCCCGGCATCTCCGCCGGAGACTGCTTCACCGACTCCGCCGTCCAGCAGACCTGGGACACCACCAAGGTCCAGCCCGGCACCGGCGGCATCCTCCTCCAGTACGGCGGCGGCAGCCTCGCCGGGTCCCTCACCCCCGCGACCCCCTTCGCCACCGAGAGCGACCCCTACGTACGGGACCTCGCCCAGCGCATGCTGACCGGGATCGACGCGTTCTTCCCGCACACAGGCTCCGCCTGGACCGGACGCGCCCAGCTGTCCGCATGGCACCGCAACCCGTACTCGCTCGGCGCCTACTCCTACTGGCCCACCGGCTACCTGCACCGCTACGCACGCTACGAAGGCACCGCCCAGGGCAACGTCCACATCGGCGGCGAACACTGCAGCTACGACTTCCAGGGCTTCATGGAAGGCGGTGCCACCGAAGGCGCGCGGGCGGCGCGGGAGGTGATGACCGCCCTCACGTAGTCCGCCGCCGACCGGTCAGGGACGCGCGGGCACGGTGTCGAGGAAGCGGGCCAGCGCGCCTACCCCGAGGCGAAGGGCCCGGACCGCGACGCGCTCGTCGGGGCCGTGCCAGCCGTCCTCGGGGAGGCCGGTACCGAAGAAGAGCACCGGTCCCTCGCAGGCGCGGGCGAGCTGCGCCGCGGGAGCCGCGCCACCGTTGCCGATGTGCCGGGCGGGGGACCCGTAGGCATCGCTGACGGCCCGGGTGAGAGCGGCGAGCGCGGGGTGGCCGACCGGGGTCCGGTAGGGGTCCGAGATGGTGGAGGAGACGTCGAGGTCGTAGCTGAAGCCGGGCCGCCGGTGCCCGGCCAGCCAGGCGCGCAACTGGTCGGCGACCTCGTCGGCCCGCTGATCGGGTACGAGCCGCAAGAGCAGGTCGGCGCCGGCCTCCGCCGGGACGAGGCCCAGTGCCGGGGCGTCGGTACGGCCGGCCGTGAGGCGGGCGACCTCGGCGGAGGGGCGGGTCCACAGGCGCTCGGGCACCGTGAACCCCTTCTCGCCGGGGGCGTCGAAGGTGCCGGTACGGGCCCGCCAGTCCGCCAGGTCGAAGCGCAGGGCGTCGATGCCGGCGCGCAGGTCCGGGCCGGGTTCGGCCACCGCGTCGTAGAAGCCGGGCAGGGTGACGCGGTGCGACGCGTCGCTCAACAGGCCGACCAGGCGGCCCAGTTCGACCGCCGCGTTCGCGGCGGCGCCGGACACGGCGCCGCTGTGGAGGTCGCGGTCGGCGCCGCGGACGGTGAGGGAGGCGGTGACCGACCCGCGCACCGTGACGCACACCGTGGGCTCCTCCAGGGACCACAGCATCGAATCGGACACCATCACGAGATCCGCGTCCAGATCACCGGCGTGCTCCGACAGGAGGTCGGCCAGGTGCACCGAGCCGATCTCTTCCTCCCCCTCGATCAGGTACTTCACCGTCACCGCCGGAGCGTCGCGCCGCGCCATGTGCGCGCGCAGGGCCCACAGATGGGCCATGATCTGGCCCTTGGCGTCCGACGCCCCCCGGCCGTGGAGCAGGCCGTCCCGCAGGAGCGGCGAGAACGGCTCGGTGACCCGCCATTCGCCGGGGTCGACGGCGTGGACGTCGTGATGGCTGTAGACCAGCAGGACCGGTGCGCCGGGGTCGGCCGCGGGCCAGGTGGCGTAGACGGCCGGGAGGCCGTCGGTCTCCCAGATCTCCGCACGAGGCACGCCGGTCCGGCGCATCGCCTCCACCAGCCAGTGGGCGGAGCGCCGTACGTCGTCGGCGCGGTCGGGGTCGCTGGAGACGGACGCGATGCGCACCCAGTCCGCCAGCTCCCGCAGGTCCTCCGGCCCGGGCGCGACACCCTGCGCGGGCGCCTGCGGCGCGCTCACGGGCCGGTCGCGGCGGCCTTCCGCGCCCGGTCCACCGCCGGCGCGGTGTGACGGGTGCACGCGTTCCGCCGGGGCGTCGAGCGCCGCGTCGCGAAGGGCTTTGGGTCGTCTCGGCTCCATCGGTGCCACCGTTCCTCGCCGGTCCGGGCCTCGTCCCGGACCGGCCGTTCGGGTAGGTCGAGCGGGGTGCGGTCAGCGAGGCGCCTTCCCCGCCGGCCGGATGCCCATGCGGCTACCGGCCGAACGGGGTAGGCGTATCCGTCAGCAGACCCATTCAAGCGCGGCGGAAGGCAGTCCCCATGAGTTCACCGGCCCCCACACCCACGACACCGGGGGCGCCGCCCGAGCCGCGGCGTTCGCTCCTGGTGTGCGGGCTGATCGGCATGGCGGTCATGGCCGCCGTCGACGAGATCGTCTTCCACCAGATCCTGGGATGGCACCACTTCTACGACCGTTCCACCAGCGGCGTGGGCCTCCTGTCCGACGGCCTGCTGCACACCGCCGAGCTGCTGGCCCTGGTCGCCGGTTTCTTCCTCTACGCCGATCTCCGGCGGCGCCGGACCCTGGCCGGGGGCCATGCCCGGGCCGGGTTCTGCCTGGGGCTGGGCCTCTTCCAGCTGTTCGACGGGATCGTGGACCACAAGCTCCTGCGCCTGCACCAGATCCGGTACGGCGTGGACGTCACTCCGTACGACTGGGCCTGGAACGCGGCCGCGCTGGTCCTGCTGCTGGGCGGCGCGGCGCTGGCCGTCCGGGCACGGCGCGGCGGCGCGGGGGAGTCGGCGCCGTGATCCTCGCGCACTCCCATCCCGGCCCGGCCGCCGGTCCCGGCCCGTTCGAAGCGGTCACGGCAGTGGCCGTGCCGGCGGCCTGCGCCGCCTATTTCCTCGCGGCACGCCGGCTACGACGGCGCGGGGACCTCTGGAGCCGGGGACGCGACGTGTCCTTCGCCGCCGGCGGCGCCGCTCTGCTCTGGGCGGTCACGGGGGAGCCGCCCGGCGGCCCGTTCACCGCCCACATGACGCAGCACCTGATCATCGCCATGGCGGCCCCGCTGCTGCTCGCGGTGGCCCGCCCCGTCACCCTCGCCCTGCGCGTCCTGCCCTCCGGTGCGCCGCGACGCGCACTGCTGGCGCTCGTCCGCTCCCGCCCGATCGGATGGCTCCTCTTCCCCCCGGTGGCAGGCCTCCTGGACATCGGAGGGCTCTGGTTGGTGTACCGCACCCCGCTCCTGGCCGCCGCGCGCGACGCTCCGTGGCTGCACGCCCTCGTCCACGTACACGTCCTGGTCGCCGGCCTGCTGTTCACCTTCGCCGTCTGCCGGCTCGAACCCGTGCGCCGCCGCTGGAGCGTGGGCGTGCGGGGCGCGAGTCTGCTGGTCGTCGGCGCGGCGCACGCGGCGCTGGCCAGGACGCTGTACGCGGCGTCGCCCCCGGGCACCGTCTTCAGCCCCGCCGACCTGCACGCCGGGGCGCAGCTCATGTACTACGGCGGCGACCTGGTCGAAGCGGCCCTGGCCGTCGTCGTGGCCGCCTCGTGGTACCGGGCCACCGGCCGTGCCGAGGAGCGACGCCGACGCCGTACGACGGGCCGCGCCCCGCAGCCGGTGTGAGCGGCCGGGTGCGTCACACGCGGCGAGCCCCGGACCTTCGGGGTCCGGGGCTCGCCGGTCCCCCGGAGGGGAGGGCGGTCGCGTCAGGCTGCGGCGGGGAAGCGTTCCCAGACGCGGTGTGCCGCGAGGAGCTCCGACAGCTGGGACAGCGCCTGAGCCTGCTCCGTCACGATGACACCCGGCTCGCCCACGGAGATGCCCGCGGCCTCGAAGAGCGCTTCGGCGCCGCCCCACCCGGCGAGGGCCTTTCCGTGGCGGTACGCCTCGGTGAGCAGCGTGAGGACCCGGGGGTCGCCGACGGGGGCACCGGGAGCCCCGGCCTTGGCGTCGCGGGCGCCGTACGCGTCGGCTCCCACTCCCGGGACGCCGGCGAAGACCAGGGCGTCGAACTCGACGGAACGGGCGGTGGCGAAGGTGCGCTGGACGGTGATCGGGTCACCGTCGGAGCCGAGCACGCCGCCGGCCGGGGCGATGACCAGGGGCACCATGCCCGCGTCCAGGATTTCCTGGCGGAGTTGGCGCACGCCCGCCAGGTCGGCCGAGGGGCCGGTGACGATGCCGATGACGCGTCCGTCCAGCGGCCAGGTGGCGCCGACCTGCGACAGGGCGGGGCTCGGGGCGGCCTCTGCGAGGGGTTCGGTGGCGGCGGGTGCGGGCAGGCCCAGCCCGGCCGCGACCTGAGCGCACAGCTCGGGGTCGATGTTGGCGAGGACGCCCAAGGTGCGTTCCTTCACAGCCTGTTCGTAGCACTTGCCGAGTTCGAAGGTGTAAGCGGCGATGATGTGCTCGCGCTCCACGGGGGACATGCTGAGCCAGAAGAGGCGCGCCTGGGAGAAGTGGTCGCTGAAGGAGGCGGGTGCCTCCCGGACCTTGCGTCCGGCCGGCACCTCGACCGGTACGTCGATGAACGCGCCCGCGTCGGCTCCCGCGAAGAACGGACAGCCGCCGTCCAGGCTGTTGGGCTTGTACGGGGCGACTCCCCGGTGGACGGCGCTCTGGTGGAAGCCGTCGCGGAGCATGTCGTTGACGGGCGCGTGCGTACGGTTGATCGGCAGCTGCCCGAAGTTCGGGCCGCCGAGCCGGGTGAGCTGGGTGTCCAGGTAGGAGAACATCCGCCCGGCCAGCAGCGGGTCGTCGGTGGCGTCGATACCGGGGACCAGGTGACCCACGTGGAAGGCGACCTGCTCCACCTCGGCGAAGAAGTTCGACGGGTTCGCGTTGAGCGTCAGCAGGCCGACCGGCTGCACCGGAGCCAGCTCCTCCGGCACGATCTTCGTCGGGTCGAGGAGGTCGATGCCTTCGAACATCTGGTCGTCGGTGTCGGGGAAGATCTGGATGCCGAGCTCCCACTGGGGGAACGCGCCGGCCTCGATGGCGTCGTACAGATCCCGCCGGTGGAAGTCCGGGTCGACGCCCGCGAGGAGCTGCGCCTCTTCCCATACCAGGGAGTGCACGCCGAGCTTGGGCTTCCAGTGGAACTTCACCAAGGTCGTGGCGCCCTGGTCGTTGACCAGGCGGAAGGTGTGGACGCCGAAGCCCTCCATCATGCGGTAGGAGCGCGGGATGCCGCGGTCGGACATGTTCCACAGGGTGTGGTGCGTGGCCTCGGTGTGCAGGGACACGAAGTCCCAGAACGTGTCGTGCGCGCTCTGCGCCTGCGGGATCTCCCGGTCCGGGTGGGGCTTGCCGGCGTGGATGATGTCGGGGAACTTGATCGCGTCCTGGATGAAGAAGACGGGGATGTTGTTCCCGACCAGGTCGAAGACGCCTTCCTCCGTGTAGAACTTCGTGGCGAAGCCGCGGGTGTCGCGCACCGTGTCCGCGGAGCCGCGCGAACCGAGCACCGTGGAGAAGCGGACGAACACCGGCGTCTCGACGTCCGCGGCGAGGAAGGCGGCCTTGCTGACCGTCTGGGCGGTCCCGTACGACTGGAAGACGCCGTGGGCGGCGGCGCCCCGGGCGTGGACCACACGCTCCGGGATCCGCTCGTGGTCGAAGTGCATGAGTTTTTCGCGCAGGTGGTGGTCCTGGAGCAGCACCGGCCCCCGCGCCCCCGCCTTCAGCGAATGGTCGGTGTCCCGCAGCCGGACGCCCTGCGCGGTCGTCAGGTAGGCGCCGCTCTGCGCCATGCGGGCGTGCTCCGCGCCGGTGGGCTGACCCGTCGGGCTCACCGTCTCGGGTGCGCTCTGATCCGCCTTCGGCGGCAGGGGCTGCACCGGTTCCACCGGTTCGGCGAGCTGCGGAGAGACGGGAGCCGGCTTGCCGGGAATCCCTTCCTCGGGGCCGTCCGCCGCGCCGGCGTGCATGACGTCGGCGATCTTCTCGGCTACGGCCTTGACCGGATTCTTTTCGGACATTACATCTCCAGATGCAGGTGGCGGGCCTTCTGGCCTTTTCACGTGTGACCCGGGCGGCCCGCCTCGAAACCCCGCAATTCCCGGCCGGCTCGCGTCGCGCACGGCTCACGCGGCCCCGTGGCCGAGCGGCTCGCGGAGCATGCGGATCCCTCCGGTTCACCCGGGTGGTTCAGGGCGTAGGCGATCGCTGCCACCGCCCGGCAGGGGAGGCGTCGGCCTGACGGCGAGCTCCGGGGCTGTCGTCCACGGCCGCCTCCGCGGACGAGCCGCCCTTGCGCCCCCGGGCGCGCGGGTTGACGGCCGGCGGAAGCTCAGTGGTCCGCGCGCTGCGTCAGTTCGGAATACCCGAACTGGAGGACGTCCGAGACCGCCACGGCGGCCAGCGCTTCCGTCGCCGTGCGCGTGGCCTCCGGCCACAGGGCGCGGGCGCCGGTCAGGGTGGCCGCCACCCACACGCTCAGGCAGAACGGGCAGCTGATCAACTCACCCACCGCGTTCTTGCCCGGCTCCTCGCGCGGGGTCTCGTTGAATTCCGCCGGAGCGCCGACGCCCTCCACCGTGGTGAAGGGCGCGCGCAAGGGCCGCGTCACGGTGGCCTTGCCGAGGAGGCGGCTGAGCCGGAAGGTGGCCGTCGCGGTGAGGAGGAGTTCCCACGGGCGGGAGGGGGCGGGCCAAGGCCGTCCGGTCCGGTGTCGCACCATCGCCCAGCCGGCCGTGTAACCGGCGAAGCCGATCAGTGAACACAGGTGTCCGCGGTGGGGCCGCAGACTGTCGAGCATGCCCATCAAGGATCTCTCCCTCCGCCCACCCGGGCGATCCGCACGGTGAAGGGGTGGGCGGCCACCCCTTCGGTAACGACCGGCGCATACCCGACCCGCTCCGGGACACTCGTCCGGCGGGGAGGCTGCTCGGGCCGGGCGGGTCATCGGGGGTGATCCGGTCTACGCGACCACCGGCTCCCTTCCTCCCTCGGCCGCGCGGGGCGCGTGCTGCTCCATGGCGGCCCGGAAGGCGGTCATGCAGCGGACGCAGTAGCGCTCCGCTGCGCCTTCCGACACGAGCGCGGTGACCGTCTGCTCCTGAGGCAGTCGGTAGCCGCACAGCGTGGCGGCCGTCTGGCCGCGGGAGAGGACGTGCCAGAGGGTTTCGGACTGGCCGGGTGACTCTGCGCGCATTTCGTACATGATCCAGGCCCTTCTTCCGTGGCGGCCGGATGGGGGACGACCGCCCGACTCCATGAGAGGACCGTTGCTGCAAAGCGGCCATTGGACATGGGCCAACAGGCTGAAAGTGGCTTCGGGGCAGTTTGTCGGACCTGCCGTCGTGCTTACGGGATCCGGAGCGGGTAGCCGCGGAGAAAACCGTAGTACCCAAGAGCATGGGGGTTGCCATGGCAGTGCACGTTCACCACGGCGCCGAGCGGGTGGGCAGCCGTGAGGGTCTGCGGCGCGGCCGGCACGATCAGATCCTCGGGCTGCTGATGCTGATGCGGGGGGCCAAGCGCGCGGAGCCGGCACCCGCAGGAGACGGCCGGCGCCTGCACCGCCACGCACACCTGTTGCCGGGCCGGCCGGGACCACCTCACGGAAGCGGATCAGCCGATGAGGGGATGAGCACCATGGGCACACCGGCATGGTGCGACCGCCGCTGACGCCATCGTGCCGCTCAGCGTTGCGCGATCAGGTACACGGCCGTCAGCAGGGCCACGGTCCCTGCGACGCCCAGGGCGGTGATCAGGGCGAGGCGTCGGCGCAGCCGCTCGTAGCGGGCCTGGTACTCCGTACGGAGCTGTTGGCTCCGGGCGATCACCGCGCGGAGCATCTCCCGCTTCCATGCCAGGTGCCGCTCCTCGAGGAGGGCGGCGATCTCCCGCTGCTCGCCGGGCCCGAGCCAGGTCAGGCGGCGGCTGAACGCAAGTGCCTCCTGGTGGGCTTCCCGGCGGGCGGCCTGGCTGATGAGGTAGCCCTCCAGACGGGCCAGGCCCGCCTCCACGCCGCTGGTGTCCTCGCGCACCGCGTGCACCCCTCCCTTCCGCCTCGTCCGCCGCTCAGGCGCGCGGCTGGTCGCCCGGGCCGCTGTGGCGCGGGGCGTCGGCTCCGTCCTGATCGATCGCGTCGCGCTGTCCGTCGTTCTCCTGGCGTGCGAGTTCGGCGATCTCGACGTGGTGGAGGTCGAACGCGGGCGACTCGGAGCGGACCCGGGGCAGCGTGACGAAGTTGTGCCGGGGAGGGGGGCACGAGGTGGCCCATTCCAGCGAACGGCCGTAGCCCCAGGGGTCGTCGACGGTGACGCGGGGGGCGTACTTGGCCGTCTTCCACAGGTTGTACAGGAAGGGGAGGGTGGAGGCGCCCAGCAGGAAGGCCCCGATCGAGGACAGGGTGTTGAGCGCCGTGAACCCGTCGGCGGCCAGGTAGTCGGCGTAGCGGCGGGGCATGCCCTCGGCCCCCAGCCAGTGCTGGACGAGGAAGGTGAGGTGGAAGCCGACGAACAGGGTCCAGAAGTGGACCTTGCCGAGGCGTTCGTCGAGCATCGTGCCGGTCATCTTGGGCCACCAGAAGTAGAAGCCGGCGAAGGTGGCGAAGACGACCGTGCCGAACACGACGTAGTGGAAGTGGGCGACGACGAAGTAGGAGTCGGTGACGTGGAAGTCCATCGGCGGCGAGGCCAGGATGATCCCGGTCAGACCGCCGAAGAGGAACGTCACGAGGAAACCGACCGACCACAGCATCGGCGTCTCGAAGGAGATGGACCCCTTCCACATCGTGCCGATCCAGTTGAAGAACTTCACCCCGGTCGGCACCGCGATCAGGAACGTCATGAACGAGAAGAACGGCAGCAGCACCGCCTGGGTGGCGAACATGTGGTGCGCCCACACCGTCAGGGACAGGCCGGCGATGGAGATGGTGGCCCCGACCAGACCGAGGTACCCGAAGATCGGCTTGCGCGAGAACACCGGGATGATCTCCGTGATGATCCCGAAGAACGGCAGCGCGATGATGTAGACCTCCGGGTGCCCGAAGAACCAGAACAGGTGCTGCCACAGAATCGGCCCCCCGTTCGTCGGGTCGAAGACGTGCGCGCCGAACTTGCGGTCCGCCTCCAGCACCAGCAGCGCCGCTGCCAGCACAGGGAACGCGAACAGCACGAGCACCGAGGTCAGCAGGACGTTCCAGGTGAAGATCGGCAGCCGGAACATCGTCATCCCGGGCATGCGCATGCAGATGATCGTGGTCGCGAAGTTCACGGAACCGAGGATCGTCCCGAACCCGGACAGCGCCAGGCCCATGATCCACATATCGGCTCCGACGAACGGCGTACGCTCCGCACTGCTCAGCGGCGTGTACGCGGTCCAGCCGAAGTCCGCCGTGCCCTGCGGGGTGAGCAGACTGGCGACGACGATCAGCCCGCCGAAGAAGAACAGCCAGAACGAGAGCATGTTCAGCCGCGGGAACGCCACGTCGGGCGCGCCGATCTGCAGCGGCATGATCGCGTTGGCGAATCCGGCGAAGGTGGGAGTCGCGAAGAACAGCAGCATGATCGTGCCGTGCAGGGTGAAGATCTGGTTGTACTGCTCATTGGAGATCAGTTGGATCCCGGGCCGGGCCAGCTCGGCCCGCAGCAGCAGGGCCAGCACACCGCCGACGAGGAAGAATCCGAAGGACGCGATCAGGTACAGGTGCCCGATCTTCTTGTGGTCGGTCGTCGTCAGCCACGACACCACCACCTGCCCGCGCGTCCGCCCCGGCGTGGGAACCGGTGCGATCGGCTCGGTCGATGTCACTGCCACGGATGATCCTTTCCAAGCGTTCCGCCGGCCTGCTGGGCCAGGCCACCACGGCCAGGCCCACCAGACTTCCAGCGCGGCCGGGAGGAGCGGATGGGTTCGGCGCGGCGACGCGCACCTTCACTCGCGTGGCGTACCGGTCCGCCCATCGGGACGGCCCTCGCTCCGCCTCGACCGGTCAGGCCTCCGCCCTCACGGCATCAACGCCATTCGAGGACGACATCGCCGTAACCGAGGGCGGTGGCCGCGTCCGGAGCGGTGATCTGCTGGGGTCGGGCCCCCGGGGAGAGGTCGGTGACGTAGGGCTGCTCGACCGTCCCCTGGACCGAGCGCAGGAGCAGGCGCTTGCCGTCCGCGGAGACGGCGAGCGGGAGGTTCTTGCGGTCGGTCACCGGGAGCAGGTCGGGGCCGGCGCCGTCCGTGGGCTTTCGCTCGTCGTCGGCGCGCAGCCGGTCGACGTCGACGGTCCAGACGTTGTTGAGGTGCTGGGAGCCCGCACCCGACTCGCCGTGCGCGCAGAGCAGGGTGTGGTGGTCGAGCCACCCGGACGGCCGGCACTCGCTGTCGGGCAGGGGAAGGACGCTGCCGGTCGTCAGCGGGCCGCTCGCGGTGACCGGGGCGATGCCGCGGCCGCGCCCGAGGATGAAATCGGCGACCCGCTTGCCGTCGGGGCTGAAGTGCGGGCTGTCACCGAGTACGCCCCGCAGCGGAGTGCCCCCGAGCATCAGGACGCTGTGGACGGCGGCGGGCCGCTCCCCGGCCCACTGCTCGGTGAGCTGGTGGGTCCCGGAGGTGGAGCGGGTGGCGATGTGCTGGCGGCGGGCGGCGTCGAGGTAGGTGAACCAGACGTTCGCCCCGTCGGGCGAGAACAGGGCGTCCTGTTCCTTCGGGGTGGGGGCGAAGCCGTCGCCGCCGCCGTCGCCGGTGAGGTCGGTGAAGCTGCCGGCCCGGTCGACGTAACCGACGTGGCGCGCGCCCGTCCGGTCGTCGGCGGTGACGACCGCGAGTTTGGTGAAGTCACGGTCGAAGAGCTGGCGGACCCGGGGTCCGAAGGCCGCGTCGGTGGCCGCGAGGCCGTCGGCCGGCTCCTGGTGCGGGAGGTTCTCCGCGCACAGCGAGTACAGGGCGCTCAGCTCCTCCCGGGCCCGTTTGTCGATCACCACCTGAGCGGGCAGCGTGAACTCCACCGAGGCCACCTTCTTCCAGGTGGACGGGTCGAACCCCTGGACCCACACCGAAGCGGGTCGGGAGGCGGGCACGGTGCAGCCGGCGCTGATCACCAGATCCTTGCCGCGGAACGTCGGGTCGCCGGCGCTCCCGCCCGCCGCGTTCCCGCCCGCCGGAGCCCCGCTGCTCGGCGGCACGGCCCCGGCCGCTCCCGCCGCCCCCGTCGTGCCGCCGCCGGCGCAGCCCGCCAGCAGCGGCAGCGCGAGCACCGCCGCCGCGAAGACCGGCACCCGTTGCGTGAACCGCATGTTCCATCCCCCGTCAGACGCCTCAGCTGATCATCAGAAGATCGAGATTGTAATAGGCATGCCGTGCCCGCCCGCCCCGCGCCCGGACAGCCTCCTCGGCGTGCCGGACCGGGCGGGAGCCCCCACGCTGAGGGGATGGAGCATGCACCGATCGTCGTGCACCGGATCGCGTCGAGCGGGGGCCGACGGGTGACGATCCGCGTGCGCGGCGTGGACACGATCCTCGGTGTCGCGCACCGCGACGAGGACATCGTCGAGTTCCTCCGCCGGCTCGGCGTCGAGGATCCGGACCTGGTCGTCTACGGCGACTCGGCGGTGATCGAGTGGCAGGGCGACGGCCCGCACGTGTACGCACCGGAGCCGGGACCGCCGCCCGCCGACCTGCCGTGACGGGGCCGTGACGCGGCCGGGGCGGACCGAGCCCGGCCGACGTCAGGCGTCCGGCCGGGACCAGCGGCCGGTGAGGGTCGTGATCGACGCTGCGGTGCGGTCGAGGGCCGCGTCGTCCCCCCTCACCGACCGGTTCAGTTCGAGGTGCAGGAACCGGACGTCGTCCCCGGCCGCGACCTGGCCCTGCTCGTTCTCCTTGCCCGAGAGCCGGCACTTCTCGGCGTACGCCGTGCACACCGTCAGTCCGTCGCCCCTCAGCGCCGCGGTCAGCTGCTTCGCGTCCGCCGCCGCCTTGTCGCCCGCTCCGGTGGACACCACCGCGTCACGGCCGGGGAAGGACTCGTTGGCGAAACCGTGCAGCTGGATCCCCGGCAGGTGCCGCCGCATCAGCTCGTCGACCACGCCGTGGAAGAAGGAGTCCGTGCGGTGCGCCATGTCCGCCGACCCGTCCACGCCCGCGTTGCGGTGGGCCCCGGCGAGCACCATCACCCCGCCCGGCGCCCCGCGCAGCACCCGCGCGCCCAGCAGCTCCGTACGGGCGTCCGCGATGGGGTGCGGGACCTGGACCGACCACAGAGGGGCGTGGTCGAGGTCCACGTACACCCGGCCCCAGCCGCGGGCGTCGCGCCCCGATGCGCCGTCGCCGTCCGCGACCTCCGCGTACCGGCGCCCGCTGACGGAGTCGGTCACGGTGTTCAGGGTGAAGCCGACGGTGGCGAGCTGCGCCCTGGCCGCGTCCGGATCTCCGTCGAGCAGGAGGGCGACGCCACGGGTGAGCGCCGCCCGTTCCCCGGTCGTGGGGACGCGGTAGCCGCCGCGCTCACCGAAGCTCGCGGTGAAGCGGCCGATCCGGTGCTCCAGGTCGTTGTCGGGGGTGGGGCGGGGGCCGGGGCCGGACGCGGACGGTCCGGCGGGCGGTGCCCCGTGGGGCCTATATGCGAAAACCACCCAAAGAGCACATACCGCAGCAAGCGATGCGCACAGTAGTGCAATTGTTATCCGCGTGGTCAAGGGCGCACTCATAGTCATATGAAGATAGCGGAGTGGCGCATTCGGCCCACATGGTGGCTGGTACCAAACCTTCCCTTTGTCCGGACCCGCCACCATTCCCCCTCGTGCCGCACCGGCTCCAGGACACAACGAAGAGGAGCCCGTGTTGGCCGCGTCGCGATCGAAGCGGCGGCGCCGGACCCGCCGTAGGGCGGACATGTCCCTGCTGGGCGGCATCCGGCCGCCCATCGCAGCCCTGTCCGTGCTGCTGCTGACCCTTGCCGCCCTCACCGCGTTCCAGCTCGGTCACATCGGCAGGGGAGCCGTACCGCCCGCCGTCCTCACCTCGCAGCAGCACTTCGCGGAGGACGGCGCCATCGCCCTGCGCGCCTCGCTCGACGAGAGCATCACCGACATCGGCCGGACCACGTCCCTGTTCGGCGCCGGTGAGCCCGTCTCGCCGGACTCGGTCCTCGACAAGCTCGGCAGCGTCTACCAGAAGTGGCGCGGCACGGCCGTCATCGAGATCAAGTCCGGGCGGCTCGAAGCACAGCGCGGGGAGAACCTTCCGCTGACCGCCCTCGACCTGACCACGCTGAGCGCCGAGAACGGCCTCGCCCCCCGCATGGTGCGGCTGGAGAACGGCGAGGTCCGCCTCCTCACCCTCGGCCTGCTGTCCTGGCAGGGCCACCCCCAACAGCTCCTCGTCGCCTCCAGCACCCTGAAGGTGCCGGGCGTCAGCCTGGGCAAGGGCCGCGCCATCGCCGTCCTCGACGCCTCGGGCCAGGTCCTCGGCAGCAGCGGCATCGGCAGCTCGGAACGCGAGGGCAAGCAGCTCACCACCTTCGCCCGGACCGCCGCGGACAAGGCCAAGCGCAACCCGCTCCAGTCCAAGGACCCCGGATCCGGTGGCTTCCCCGGCGTCAGCGGCTCCCTGCTGGGAGACTCCGCTGCCGGGCGCCGGTCCGTGGGCGGATACGCGAAGCTCTCCGGTCCGGCGCCCGGCGTGGGCACCGACGCCACCGCCCTCGGCCTCAGCGTCGTCTCGTTCGTCAGCGCCACCGAGCAGCGCTCCGCCGTGGGCGACTCCTTCTTCTGGGTCGCGGCGGCCGGCGCCCTGCTGGCCCTGGGCGCGCTCGCCGTGGCCCTGCTCGTCGTCACCGTGCAGCGCCCGCTGCTCCAGTTGTTCCTGGAGAGCCGCCGGATCGGCCGCGGTGACCTCAACCGCCCCGTCACCCTCCCCAAGTACGGCGAGGCGGCCCGCATCGGCGCCGCCCTGGACCGGCTGCGCCGCCAGCTGCTCGGAGAACCGGGCGCGCCCGCCGACAGCCCGCGACCGGGCCGCCGCGGCCGGATCGGCACGCGGGCCCTGCTCCTGGTGTGCGCGGTCCTCCTGCTCGGGTGGTCCGCGCCGCTCCTGCTGACCCTGAACCGCGCGGGTACCGCCGTCAAGGTGCCCCAGACCATCGTCGACGACCAGCGCGAACGCACCGACACCGTCGCCGACCGGGTGCGCCGGGCCCTCAACGAAGGACACGCCGACCTCACCTCCGTCGCCTCCGTCCTGACCGCCAAGGACACCCCGGCCGAGCTGACGGCCGTACTGGAGCGCACCCGCGGCGAGCACGCCCGCTACGCCTCGCTGTACGTACTGAAGCCCGACGGCACCGTTCTGGCCCGGGCCGGCGCCAAGCCCCACCACGGCGGGACCAAGGCGGGCTCGCGCGAAGCGCTGACCGTGACCGACGAAGGCAACGAGCCGCTGATCACCGAGTACGCCGAGGCCCCCGCGCTCGGCGGCGCGGCCGTGGTCGGCGAGCTGCGCATCGACTTCATCAACGCGCTGCTCCGGCGCCCCGGTATGGGGGAGGTGCGCGTGGTCGACGCCAAGCACCGCGTGATCGGCTCCAACAACGGCTACCGCGCCTTCACGAAACTTCCGGACGCCCAGCTCGACGCCCTGGTGACGAGCGCCAACCAGAAGACCGGCAAGGGCCCCGGCCCCCGCGCCGACGTCCTGCGCGACGGCGCGACCTCCATCGCCGCCGCGGCTCCCATGACCGGCGGCGGGGTGGCCCAGCCGCTGGACTGGACGGTCGTCAGCCTCCAGCGCGCCAAGGGCCTGGAGATCCCGGCGTACACCGCGCAGAACCGCACCGTCCTGGCCGGACTGCTCGGCCTCACGGGCGCGGCGGCCTGCCTGGGCTGGCTCCACATCATCGTCGTACGGCCGCTGCGCACGCTCGCCGAGCGGGCCGAGGCCGTCGCCGACGGAGACCGCCGTACCGTCCTCTACCCCACCCACCACGACGAGGTCGGCGCCGTCACCCGCAGCCTCGAAGTCATCCGCCAGCAGCTGCAGGAGCAGCGCAAGCGGGAGGCCGGCGCCGGCGGGGGCCAGACGCCCGGTCGCACCGCTCCGGCCGGAAGGAACTGATCCGCCGTGCTCTTCCTCTACTGCGTGCTGCTCGTCTGCTGCCTGTTCATGCTGGTCGCGGGCATCGTCGAACAGCGGCGCCACTTCGCGAACCTCGACCGGATCCCCCACCGGGTCCTCGTCAACGGCATCCGCGGCAAGAGTTCCATCACCCGGCTCTGCGCGGGGGCGCTGCGCGGCGGCGGGCTGCGCACGGTCGCCAAGACCACCGGCACCGCGGCCCGCTTCATCCACCCGGACGCCACCGAGGAGCCCGTCTACCGCAAGTTCGGCATCGCCAACGTCGTCGAGCAGATCGGCATCGTCCGGCGCGCCGCCGCCTACCACCCGGACGCGCTGGTCATGGAGTGCATGGCGGTCATGCCGGCCCTCCAGGAGATCAACCAGGTCAAGCTGATCCAGTCGACCATCGGCGTGCTGTGCAACGTGCGCGAGGACCACGTCGCCGAGATGGGCCCCACGCTCGACGACATCGGGCGGTCCCTGTCGCGGTCCATGCCGCACGGCGGGATCTGCGTCACCGCGGAGAAGGAGCGCTTCCACGTCCTCCAGGAGGAGGCGGACGCGCGGAACTGCACCCTCGTCTACGCCGACCCCGACACGGTCAGCGACGAGGAGCTGCGCGGCTTCAGCTGGTTCACCTTCAAGGAGAACGTCGCCATCGCGCTCACCGTCGCCGAGCTGCTCGGCGTCGACCGCGAGACCGCGCTCCAGGGCATGTACGAGGCCCCGCCGGACCCCGGAGTCCTGTCCGTCGAGCGGTACGTCGCGCCCGGCGGCAAGCGGGTGCGCTTCGCCAACGTCTTCGCCGCCAACGACCCCGAGTCCACGCTGATGAACATCAACCAGCTCCTGGACCTCGGCGCCGTCGACCGGCCGCTGCACGTGGTGATCAACTGCCGCCCGGACCGGGTCGAGCGCAACGGCCAGATGGGCCAGATCGTGCCCGACCTCATGCCGGAGAAGGTGTTCGTGATCGGGCACCCCGCCAAGAGCGCCATCGACGCCATCCCCGCCGAATGGCGCTCGCGCGCCGTCGACCTCGGCGGCGACCAGCGCGACGGCGAGGAGTTCATGCACGAGCTGCTCGGACACCTCGGCGAGAACTCCTCGCTGGTGGCCATCGGCAACATCCACGGCCAGGGCGAGGTCCTCCTGGAGCACCTCGCGGAACTCCCCGGCTTCGAGGACGAGCCCGCGCCCGAGGAGTCCCCGCAGACCCCGGCCCCGCCGCAGTACGTCCCGCACCTCGACCCCTACGCGGACCTCACCGCCGCACAGGAGGCGCGGTACGCGCAGCCGCTCGTACCGCGGCAGTACGTGCGCGAACAGCCGTACGGGGACCCGGCGCAGCAGCCGCACCCGCAGGCTCCGTACCCCCATGCCCCGTACCCGCAGCCCCACCCCGGGCAGCCGCAGTACCCGCAGTACCCGCAGTACCCGCAGTACCCGCAGGACCCGCAGGACCCGTACGGACACGGGACCCCGCAGCCTCAGCAGGAGCAGCCCTGGCCGGCCGGCCAGGGGCAGGGCGACCCGCTGGCGTACGACCCGCAGCAGCACTATCCAGGAGAGCCCCGTTGATCCCCGCAGTCCTCACTCCCGAGATAGCCGCGATCGGCATCGCACTGGGCCTGCTGTTCTCCCTCATGTGCTACCTGACCACGAACCTCTCGCCCGGTGGCATGATCACCCCCGGCTGGCTCGCCCTCACCCTCATCGAGGACCTCCAGCGGGCGGCCCTCGTCGTCGGCATCACCGCCCTGACGTACACGCTGACGCTCGTCACGCAGAAGTTCGTCATCCTCTACGGCAAGCGCCTGTTCGCGGCCGTCGTGCTCATCGGCGTGCTCCTGCAGGCGACGGTCGTCATCGTGCTGCAGATGAAGTTCCCCCTGCTGTACGCCAACCAGACCCTCGGGTTCATCGTCCCCGGACTCATCGCCTACCAGCTGGTCCGCCAGCCCAAGGGCGCCACGCTCCTGGCCACCGGCTCCGCGACCCTGCTGACGTACGTCGTCCTGACGTCCGGCATCCTGCTGGGCTTCATGCCGCACGCCTGACCCGCCGACCCGCCCACCCCGGCACCGCCGCCCGCACCGCCTCCCGTACCGCCCGGAGCAACGATGACCGCCAAGACCGCCCGCCCCCTGCTGCACGCCGCCGTCGTGACGAGCCTGCTCGCCGCCAGCGCGTACTTCACCTACGCCCTGCGCGAGGAGGAGCAGGACCAGGCTCCCGTCGTGGCCCGGGTGACCGACCAGGCGGCGAAGGGCGGCGCCACGGGCGGCCAGGACGGCAGCCAGAAGTGGGAGCGGCTGAAGAACCCGCAGCGCTCGGTGCTGCGCAGCGGGAACGGCGCCGTCCTGGCGACGTTCACGGACGGCGCCCGGACCGCGACGCTCACCGGCAAGAGCCGCACCTTCGCCGAGCCGGCCACCACGCAGACCCAGGTCGTCACCGACACCTGGGTCCGCCTCCTGCCCGAGGTCTGGCGGCCCGGCGCGGAGCGCGAGCAGTGGTTCCAGGACTGGTTCAAGAAGTACTCCGGCAGCGAGGAGGACGACCTCTTCGCGATCGCCTTCCAGTACGGCGACAAGGCACCGGTGAAGAAGGACGCGGCGGGCGTCCAGTACGCGGGCGACGCGGCCTTCGGGCCCATCAACCCGAAGGGCTCGGTGGGCAACGACCTGCGCCTGGAGCAGTCGGACTTCTACGACTACCTCGGCATCCCGTACACCTTCCGCGACGGCACGACCGAGCAGCCCGAGAAGCCCAAGTACCGGGCCGTGGACTGCTCCGGCTTCATCCGCACCGTCTTCGGCTACCGCGGCCGCTTCCCGCTGGCCGCAACCGACACGGGCGGCACCGGGCTGGCCCGCACCGCCAACGGCATGGCCCGCTCGAAGGCCGGAGTGGACGTCCTGCCGCTCAAGGGCGTCACGGCGAAGGACCGGCCGACCTCGATCGACGTCCTCCAGCCGGGCGACCTGGTGTTCTTCAAACTCGACACGCGCACCGGCGAGCGCCTGGACCACACCGGCATGTACCTCGGCAACGACACCGACGGCCACAAGATCTTCATATCGAGCCGCGAAGAAGCCAACGGCCCCACCATCGGGGACAAGGGCGGCGCCTCCCGCCTCGACGGCAACGGCTACTACGCCACCACGCTGCGCAGCGCCAAACGCCTCTGAGCGTCAGAGCCAGCCGTTGCGGCGGAAGGCGCGGTAGAGGAGCCCGGAGGCCAGTGCCATGAGCGCGAGGGCGAGCGGATAGCCGTAGGTCCAGCGGAGCTCCGGCATGTGCTCGAAGTTCATTCCGTAGACGCCGGCGACCATCGTCGGGATCGCGAAGATGGCCGCCCAGGCCGAGATCCGGCGCATGTCGTCGTTCTGCCAGGTGCCCACCCGGGCCTGCTGCGCGTCCAGGACCGAGTTCAACAGCTCGTCCAGCGACCGGACCTCGGTATCGGTGCGGTTCAGATGGTCCGCCACGTCGCGCAGGTACGGCAGCGCCTTCGGCGGATGCCCGTGCCCTTCCTGCCCGTACCCTTCCTGCCCCGGTCCGGCCAGGAGCGACTGCATGACGGGGACGAGGGGCTGTACCGCGTCACGGAACTCCCGGACCTCGCGCTTGAGGGAGTAGATCGCCTGGGTGTGGTCGACGCGGGAGGTGGAGAACACGCGGTCCTCCAGCTTCGTCAGCGCGGACCGTACCGTGACCGCGGCGTCACTGTAGGCGTCCACGACCACGTCCAGGACCGCGTGCAGAACGGACAGCGGACCGAAGCGCAGCATGCCGGGGTCGGCGTCGAGCCGCCGGGCGGCTTCGGCGGCCGGGTCGGCCGAGCCGTGCCCCACGGTGAGCACGTACCGGGGGCCGACGAAGACCATCAGCTCCCCGGTCTCGACCGCCGTCTCCGCGTCGACGTACCAGAGCGTCTTGAGGGCGACCGCGAGCACGTCACCGAACCGCTCCCGCTTGGGGCGCTGCCGCGCCTGGACCGCGTCCTCGACCGCCAGGGGATGCAGACCCAACTCCTGCGCCAACTGGACCAGTTCGGCTTCGGCCGGGTCCATCAGGCGCACCCAGCCGAACTCGCCCTCCTCCAGGCCGCGCAGCCGCTTCAGCACCAGCTGGCAGGCTTCGTCCTGCAGCGCGCACTCCACGGTCTCCGACCGACCCGAGCGCTCCTCGTACACCACACATTCCATCTCACCCGCATGCTTCACCGCGCGGCTTTCATGCGCGGGGGGCCGCGTGCCGTGGCTCACGGCGCCCGTCCGGCTGCTCTCACCTGCACTGTTCGCGTGGCGCGCAGGTAGGAGGGCCGCGGGCGGGTAGACGGGCCGCATGCCACTGTCAGGAGAAGTGCTGTCCGAGTCCACGGTGCGCGACGTGATCGGGTGGCTCGTCCACGCGATCGAAGCCGCAGGAGCGCTCATCATCTTCGTCGGCGCGATCTGGGCGTTCGCCCGGTTCGCCACCACCGGCCTGCGCGGACGCTCCCTCCTCACCGAGTTCAACAAGATCCGCCTCAGCCTCGGACGCTTTCTGGTCCTCGGCCTCGAATTCCAGCTCGCCGGGGACGTCCTGCGCACCGCGGTCGCCCCCAGCTTCACCGAAATCGGCCAACTGGCGGCCATCGCCGCCATCCGGACCGTCCTCAATTTCTTCCTGACCAGGGAAATCGCCCAGGAGCGCGCGGAGATCGAGCACGAGCAAACCCATGCGGCTCCGCCCCCGAAAACCACCGGGGAGCACTGACAGGGGAATGGACAGCGCATCCCCGGGCACGCGGTCGTACAGCGGTTCCGCGCCTCTCCGGAGTGCACATGCCGGGGAGAAAGCGGCCGTTGACAGCGACATGAAGAAGGAGATGTCTGATGACTGAGAACGTGTGGGGCTACCGTGAGACGTCCGGCCGTCAGGCGGGCACGGACCTGACGGGCTACAAGGTCGAAGCGACGGACGGCTCCATCGGCAAGGTCGACAAGCACTCCGACGAGGTCGGATCGGCCTACATCGTGGTCGACACCGGCCCGTGGATCTTCGGCAAGGAAGTGCTGCTGCCCGCGGGCACGATCGAGCGGATCGACGTGGCCGAAGAGAAGATCTACGTCGGCCGGACGAAGGAAGAGATCAAGGCCGCTCCCGAGTTCGACCGGGACAAGCACCTCGGCGACGCGGGCTACAACGCGGAGCTGGGCACGTACTACGGCACGGGTGCCCCCTTCGGCGGCCGCCCCGCGTAACAGCAGGCCTGCACAACGATCAGCCCGCGTAAAACCAGGACGGGACTCGTCCGCAGGAGGTGCCCCGGCCGCTCAGCGGCCGGGGCACCTGTGCGTCGGGGCCGCCCGCGCGAGGAACCTGAATGATCAAGGGTTTGGTGGGTTTGGAATCGTCATTACGGTGAAGACGATTGTTGACACGAGCTTTATACACAGAGGTGGGAGACGCATCATGGGCATCATTGCTTGGATCCTCATCGGGCTGTTCGCCGGCCTCATCGCGAAGGCGCTGATGCCGGGCAAGGACCCGGGCGGCCTCATCATCACGATGCTCATCGGCATCGCGGGCGGTCTGCTCGGTGGCTGGCTGGGCAAGGTGATCTTCGGCGTCGACTCGATCGACGGCTTCTTCGACCTTTCCACCTGGATCGCCGCCATCATCGGCTCGGTCATCCTCCTCATCGTCTACCGGCTGGTCACCGGCAACCGTCGCCACCACAGCCACGCCTGACCGACGCCGGCCACCGCGCTGCGCTCAGCCGGGCACCGAAACGGCACCCAAACGGCTCCCCCTCTTCGGAGGGGGAGCCGTTTCGGTATGCGGCCGGGGCGGGGGCCCGTACGGCGTACGGTCTCCGAGGCGCGCCCGCGCGGGGGAGTCGATCCGTGGTGGAGGGGTAGGCGGCGGGCATGGGAGCGGACGACCGGAAGCGCTGCGCGCAACGGAACGACGGGACGCCCCCCGCCCGGCGGACCGGCCGGGCGCGAGTGCTCCGGGTGGCGGTGCGGGACACCACGTACGCCGGGCCACGAGCGGGCCGAACCACGGGCCGGGCCTCCTGATGAACGCAGACGTGAACGCAGACGTGAACGCACAGAGGAGATGCAGATGGCCGTGAGCGAGGAGAGCACCACGGCGGGGCCCCGGTTCGAGGCCACCGCGGCCGAGGTCTTCGGCTGGGAGACGCTCAGGCCCGGCCAGCGCACGGCGATGGAAGCGGTCGTCGCCGGGCGGGACACGCTCGTCGTGATGCCGACGGGCGCCGGGAAGTCCGCCGTGTACCAGGTCGCGGCCCTCTGCCTCACCGGACCCACGGTGGTGGTCTCGCCCCTGCTCGCCCTGCAGCGCGACCAGATCGCGGGCCTGCTGCGGCACGGCGCCCCGGACGGCGTGGCGGTCAACTCCGACCAGGCCCCCGGCCAGACCGCTGCCGCCTGGGAGGCCGTACGCGACGGCCGTGCCGAGTTCCTCTTCCTCTCGCCCGAGCAACTGGCCAACGACGACGTGGTCGAGAGCCTGGCCGCCACGCAACCCGCCCTGTTCGTGGTGGACGAAGCGCACTGCGTTTCGACGTGGGGGCACGACTTCCGTCCGGCGTACACGCGTCTCGCGCAGGTCCTTCCCCGGCTGGGGCGGCCCACCGTCCTCGCGCTCACCGCGACGGCGGCGCCGCCCGTACGCGAGGAGATCGTCGAGCGGCTCGGCATGCGCGACCCGGCCTTGGTGGTCGCCGGTTTCGACCGGCCGAACATCACGCTGGAGGTGCGCCGCTTCACCGAGGAACAGGACCGGCGCCGGGCGGTGGTGGAGCGGGCCGCGGCGGAGACCAAGCCCGGCCTCGTCTACGCCGCCACCCGCAAGGACACCGAGGAGTACGCCGCTGACCTGGCCGGCCTCGGCCTGGCGGCCGCCGCCTACCACTCCGGTCTGCGCGCCGCGGAGCGCTCCCGGGTCCACGACGCCTTCCTCGCCTCCGAACTGGACGTCGTCGTCGCGACCTCGGCCTTCGGCATGGGCATCGACAAGGAGGACGTACGGTTCGTCCTGCACGCGGCCCTGCCCGGATCGCTCGACGCCTACTACCAGGAGATCGGGCGGGCCGGGCGGGACGGCGCACCGGCCACGGCCGTGCTGTACTACCGGCCGCAGGACACCGGCATGCAGAACTTCTTCGCCGCGCGCGGACCCGGCGAGGACACCCTCGTCGAGGTCGCGACGACCCTGCACGAGCACGAGGGGCCCCTCGCCCTGGACGAGCTCCGCGAGGAGACCGGTCTGTCCCGCAACCGCGCCACCGCCGCGGCCAACCTGCTGGAGCAGGCGGGGGCGGCGAGCACCGACGAGCAGGGCACGATCGCGCCGGCGCCGGACATGCGGGTCGAGGAAGCGGCCGAGCGCGCCTGCGACGCCGCGGCGGCACGGCGCAGGCTGGAACGCTCCCGCGTCGAGATGATGCGGGCGTACGCCGAGACCACCGGCTGTCGGCGCCGGTTCCTCCTCGGCTACTTCGGCGAGGACCACGATGGCGCGTGCGGGAACTGCGACGTCTGCACGGCGGCCCTGCCGGACGCCGGGGAGGCACCCGGTGCCGTCGGACCGGGGACCGACGGGGAACCGGCCCCGCACCCGGCCGCGGGCGAGTTCCCCCCGGGCGTGCGGGTCCGCCACCGCGAGTGGGGGGCGGGGATGGTGCTCAGCGAGGAGGGCGACCGGATCACCGTCCTGTTCGACTCGATGGGCTACCGGACGCTGTCGCTGGACGCCGTGAGCGCACACGGCCTCCTGCGGTCCGTCGCCTGACCTCACTCGCGGGACGGGACCGGAGGGGTCAGTGCCATGAAGGCGCCGCTGCGGGCGTCCCGGGCGGCCCGGTGCGCCGGGCCGCGATCCGGTTCCGCCGTCGGCTGCCGCCGAGCGCGAGGGCGGTGAGCGGCAGGAGGGTGAGCGCGGCCGCGAGGGAGCCGACCAGGGCCGGTCCGGTCAGGCCGAGGGAACTGTTCATGGCCGTACCGGCCAGGGCGGAGCCCGCCGCGATGCCTGTGTTGTAGGCGGAGGTGGTCAGGGCCGAGGCGAGGGTGGGGGCGTCGCCGGCGAAGCGGACGGCGAGGGAGGTGACGACCGGGTTGACGGTGAACCCGGCCAGCGCCATGAGGAAGACCAGCGCCACGGCGGTGACCGGACCGGTCGACAGCGGGATCAGCAGGAACAGGGCCACGGCGGTCACCGCGGCGGCGGTGAGGGTGGTGGCCATCGGGCGGCGGTCGCCGAGCCGGCCGCCGACGGCGGTGCCGCCGAGCGCGCCGAGCCCGAAGACGACCAGGACCAGCGGGACGGCTCCCGCGGGTATGCCCGTACGGTCGGTCAGCAGCGGGGTGATGTAGGTGTAGGTGGCCAGGACACCGCCCATGATCAGGACGGCGGCGGCCAGGGCGAGCCACAGTCGGCCCTGGCGCAGGGCGCTCACCTCGGCCCGTACCGACAGGCCCGCCCGTTGCTCCGTGGCGGGGACGAACCGGCCGACGAAGACGGTGGCCAGGGCGGCGAGGAGGGCCAGCGTCCAGAAGGGGCCGCGCCAGCCCGTGTACTGGCCCACGAAGGAGCCGACCGGCACGCCGATGACGTTGGCCAGGGTCAGGCCGCCCATCATGACGCCGACGGCCCGCGTGGCGCGTGCCGGACCCGCGGCGGCGGTGGCGATGACGAATCCGACGGCCCAGAACGCGCTGGTGGCCAGCGCCGTCACCACCCGGGCCGCCAGGACGACGGCGAAGGACGAGCTGAGCGCGGCGGCCACGTGCCCGAGGGCGAAGACGGTCAGGGCCCCGACGAGGGTCAGGCGCCGCGGCAGGCGCAGGGTGGCCAGGGCCATCACCGGCCCGCCGACGATCATGCCGATGGCGAAGGCGGTGATCAGCAGACCGGCGTGCGCGACGCTCACGCCGAGATCACCGCCGATCTCGGGGAGCAGCCCGGCGACGACGAACTCGGTGGTGCCCATCAGGAACGTACCGGCGGCGAGCACCCAGACGACGAAGGGCAGCTTGTCCGTGGGGACACCGGCTCCGGCTGCGGGGGACATACGGGCACTTCCATTTCTCGGGGAGGGTGGGATATCGGTCGCCTTCACGGCTTGAGGAGGGCCTTGATGGCGCGCCGCTCGTCCATGGCCCGGTAGCCCTGCGCGACCTGGTCGAGGGGGAGGGTGAGGTCGAAGACCTTGCCGGGGTGGATCCGGCCGGAGAGGACGTGGTCGACGAGGTCGGGCAGGTAGCGGCGTACGGGGGCGGGGCCGCCGCGGAGGGCGACGTGCGAGAAGAACAGTTCCTGGCCGTCGACGGCGACGTCGTGGGGGACGCCGACGAAGCCGACGTTCCCGCCGGGGCGGGTGGAGTGCAGGGCTTGGTGCATGGCCTGGGCGGTGCCGACGCATTCCAGGACGCTGTCGGCGCCGATCCCGCCGGTCAGCTCCTTGACCCGGGCGATGCCTTCGTCGCCGCGTTCGGTGACGATGTCGGTGGCGCCGAATTCCCGGGCGAGCTTCTGGCGGGGCTCGTGCCGGGACATCACGATGATCCGCTCGGCGCCTCGTTCCCTGGCGGCGATGACGGCGCAGAGGCCGACGGCGCCGTCGCCGACGATCACTGCGGTGGAGCCGGGTGCGACCTCGGCGGCGTCGGCGGCCCACCAGCCGGTGCCCATGACGTCGGAGACGGCCAGCAGGCCGGGCCACAGTTCCTCGTCAGGTACCTCCCGGGTGGCGACGAGGGTGCCCTGGGCGTGGGGGACGCGGATGTATTCGGCCTGGCAGGTCGACATGAAGGAGCGGTCGAGACAGTTCGACTGGAAGCCGTTGGCGCAGTTGGCGCAGGTGTTGTCCGAGGTCGCGAAGGAGCCGACGACGAACTGGCCCGGCCGGAGCGAGGTGACCTCGGCGCCGACCTCCTCCACGAAGCCGACGTACTCGTGGCCCATGGGGTGCGGCTCATCGATCGGTTCCGCGCCGCGGTAGGGCCACAGGTCGGATCCGCAGACGCAGGTGACCGCCGTTCGGATGATCGCGTCGGTCGGATGGAGGATCTTCGGGTCGTCCACGGTCTCGAAACGGACGTCACCGGGGGCGTGGATCACTGCACCGCGCATGAGGAAGGCTCCTTGCCTACGGGGGCGCGCCTGCACCGGAAGGGTTCCGGGAAGGCCACCCGAGGGATGACGGACGACGAGAGCGCCACGTCATCCAGGTAACCCCGATCCCGTACGGGCAGCGAGTCACTGCCGAGGGGTGTACCAGCAGTACATCCCCGCGCCGCCCACGAGGCCGTACCGTCGAAGGCATGGACAACCGCGAGGAGGTCCGCGAGTTCCTGACCTCGCGGCGAGCCAAGATCACCCCCGAGCGGGCCGGACTGCCCGCGGGCCCCCGGCGGCGCGTGCCCGGCCTGCGCAGGAGCGAAGTCGCGGCCCTCGCCGACATGAGCGTCGAGTACTACGCCAAACTCGAACGCGGCAACCTCGCCGGCGTCTCGCCGGCCGTCCTGGAAGCCCTCGCCCGGGCCCTCCGGCTCGACGACGCCGAACGCGCCCACCTGCTGAACCTCTCCAGGGCCGCCGACGGCTCCGACGCCCTCACCCGGCCCCGCCGACGGCACACCAAAGGCCAGTGGACGCCGCACCGCAGCCTGCAATGGACCCTCGACGCGGTCACCGGGGGCCCGGCGTTCGTCCGCAACGGCCGCATGGACCTCTTGGCCACCAACCGGCTCGCCCGCGCCTTCTACGCCGACGTGTACGCCGACCCGCACCACCAGGAGAACCTCGCCCGCTTCACCTTCCTCGGCCCCGACGCCCGCCGCTTCTACCCGGACTGGGACCAGGCCGCCGACATCTCCGTCGCCATTCTGCGCACCGAAGCCGGCCGCAACCCGCACGACAAGGAGCTCCACGACCTCGTCGGCGAACTCTCCACCCGCAGCGATGCCTTCCGCACCCGCTGGGGCGCCCACGACGTCCGCCACCACGGCGCCGGCTTCAAGCGCTACCACCACGCGGTCGTCGGCGAACTCACCCTCGCCTACGAGGGCCTGGAGATGGCCGCCGAACCCGGGCTCACCCTCACCATCTACGCCGCCGAGCCCGCGTCCCCCTCCGCCGAGGCCCTGGGGCTCCTCGCCTCCTGGGCCGCCACCCAGGAGGCTGCCGGGGAGCAGGCGCACCTCCGCCGCTGACGCCGGGGCGACCCCGGTCCACCCTGTGATGTCGGTGGTGGGTGCAAGGCTGGGACCATGGACAGGGATGAGGAGTTGCTGCGCGGCCGCGTCTACGGCACGGACCACGACACCCCGTATCCGGGCCCGCGCCCCGGCCGGGACTACGCCGAGCTGGTCGGTGGCCCGCTGGACGGCCTGCTGCTCGACATCACCGGCTGGAGCGCGGACGCGATCCGGACCGGCGCCGCGCTGGAAACCGAACTCGGCCGGTTCGGCCCGGGCGGCCGCGCCGTGTACGACCCGCGCCCGGGCCAACCCAACCGCTGGGACTGGTCGGGCGACACCCCCTGACCCGCGCCCGGCGGCCGACTCACGGCCCGTCGTCCGGGATGACGCGCGCCAGTCCGCGGGAAAGGGTGACGTGTTCTGTCGGGTTTAGCGTGAACGATGGATGTCATGAGGAACAAGGACATCTCCCCGCAGGACACGCGCGCCTCGGAGAACTCGCCGACCACGCCGACCCCGCACACCTCGCAGAACGCACCGGACACCCCGCAGCCCAGCCCCGCGGGCCCGCTCGCGGGACGTGTCGCGCTCGTGGCGGGTGCCACCCGCGGGGCGGGGCGGGCCCAGGCCGTGGAGCTCGGCCGGGCGGGGGCGACCGTATACGTCACCGGCCGTACCACCCGGGACCGCGCCAGCGAGGTCGGCCGGACCACCGAGACGATCGAGGAGACCGCCGAACTCGTCACGGCAGCGGGCGGCGCCGCCATCGCGGTATGCACCGACCATCTCGACGAAGCGCAGGTGCGCGCCCTCGCAGAGAGGATCGACCGGGAGCACGGGCGGCTCGACATCCTCGTCAACGACCTGTGGGGCGGTGAACACCTCATGGCCACATCGGTGTTCGGCAAGAAGAGCTGGGAGACACCGCTGGCCGACGGCCTGCGGATCCTGGAGCTCGGCGTACGGTCGCACGTGATCACGGCAGCGCTGCTGCTGCCGCTGCTGATCCGCTCCGACGCGCCGTTGCACGTGGAGGTCACCGACGGCACCGCGCACTACAACCGCCGCTACCGCGAGAACATGTACTACGACCTGGCGAAGTGCGCCCCGATCCGCCTCGCGTTCGGGCTGGGTCAGGAACTGGCGGAGTACGGGGGCGCCGCCGTCGCGGTCTCGCCGGGCTTCCTGCGCTCGGAGCAGATGCTCTCCCACTTCGGTGTCACCGAGGAGAGCTGGCGTGACGCGATCGCCCGGCAACCGGCGTTCGCGATCGCGGAGTCCCCGCGCTACCTGGCCCGTACGGTCGCGGCGCTCGCCGCCGACCCGGACCGGGCGGAGCGCTGGAACGGCAAGTCCACCTCCAGCGGGGAACTGGCCAGGGTGTACGGCGTGACGGACGTGGACGGCAGCCGTCCGGACGCCTGGGCGTACTTGGAGGACATCGCGCGGGGCGAGGACGTCTCGCCCGAGGACTACCGCTGATCCCCGGCTTCCCCCACTCCCTCGCGTCCCGCCTCGTGAGGGCCGGCCCGGTAGAGGGCGGCCAGAGCCGCGGCGCGCTCGTGGAAACGGGCGCGCAGGCACGCCGGGGCCAGCACCTCGGCGTCCGCGCCGAGCCGGGCCAGCTGATCGAAGGCGACGTCCTCGGACTCCGCCGGCAGGTCGACAGTGACCAGCCCGGCGGGGTCCGGGGCGCTCGCGGAAGCGAGCGCGTCGGCGACGGCCGCCCCGTCCACGACGGCGGGCAGCCGGCGAAGCCCCGCACCGGTCAGCCGCAGCCTCACGGTGATGCGCAGCAGGCTGCGGGCGAAGGCGGCCGAACGGGCCTCCCAGTGCGCGGCCAGCTCGAAAGCCGGGTCGCGTATGAACGGCTCCTGCGCTCCGGGAGCGGGGCCGAGGGCGGTGATCCGGTCGACGCGGTAGGTACGCCAGCCGCCGTCATGCTCCGCCCGCCCGCCGGGGACGCGGGCCACGGCGTACCAGGTACCGGCCTTCAGCACGAGCCCGTACGGCTCCACCACCCGCACCACGGCACCGGACGGCGCGCCTTCCGGGCCCGGCTGCGCGTACGACAGCTCGACGGCCCGGTCCGCCCACACCGCGCGAGCCAGCTCCGGGAGCAGTTCCGGGGTGGCGGGTTCGCGGAACCAGGCCGGGGCGTCGAGATGAAAGCGACGCACCGAGGACTCGGCGGCCTGGCGCACCGACGGGAGCAGGGTCGCGGTCAGCTTCAGCCGGGCCGTCTCCGCCGCGTCCGACAACCCCAGATCCTTCAACGCCGAGGGCAGACCCGACAGGAAGAGCGTCTCCGCCTCGCTCGGATGGAGCGTGGCGAGCCGGGTCCGGTATCCCGCTGCCAGGAAGTACCCGCCCACGCGTCCCCGCTCCGACCGGACGGGGACGCCGGCCTCCTGCAACGCCTGAGCGTCGCGGATCACGGTCCGCTCCGAGACCCCCAGCTCCCGCGCGAGCGCGGCCGCGGTCAGACCGGGGTGGGACTGGATCAGGAGAGCCATGCGGATCAGGCGGGAGGCACGCATCCTCCAAGGATCACGGACACCCTGCTGAATCGTTCAACGAACCCTGATCAGCGGGGCCGTCGCCGTCGCCGTGGCCATCGCCGCGACGGCGGCGTGCTCGACTTTCGCGCAGTAGGCCGCACGGGCTTCCGCGTCGATCTGCTTCTCGTGCTCGGCGCGCAACCCGGCCCGGCCGTCGAGGCCCTCCCGCAGGATGTCGGCGTGCCCGGCATGCCGGACGGACTCGCTGAGGACATGGACCATGACGGCGGACAGTTCCGCGGCCGCCCAAGCCATGAGCCTGCCACGGGCTGCCCGTCGTCTCAAGGGTCGCCCCACGCTGCTCGACGTCACCCTACGACGAGGAGCCGGCCCCCGAGCCCCGCCAGGAGCCGCACATCGCCTGCCCGAGCAGCGTCTTCAGGGCGGCGTCGATCGGGTGGGGCTGCGGACTCCCCGCGGAGTCGCGCTGGTTCCACCTCTGGAGATTGACCGCGAGGGACATCTGGCGTTTGCCGTCGGCCCGGGTCATGGAGATCGTTCCGGCGCCCCAGACCGTGCCGTCGTGGCCCCAGAAGGTGCCGCAGTCCGGGACGACGACCTTGTGCAGGCCGAGGCCGTACTCGATCATCGATCCGTCCAGGGCGCGGACCGGGACCGTCTGCTGCATCTGCGCCAGCGACGAACGGTTGACGATCCCGCCGTCGAGCAGTGCGGCGTAGAAGAGGTTGAGGTCCTCCACGGTCGACACCAGAGCGGCCCCCGTCCCCGTCCAGGACATGTTGTAGACGCTGTAGTCGCGCGGCGGGTCCATCGTGCCGTACAGGGCCTCGTACATGCGGGAGTGCGGTCCGCTGATCCACGGGCCGGACGGGAACTCGGTGTGCCGCAGGCCGGCGCGCTGGATGACGTTCCGAGTGATGTAGTCCTCGGCCGTGGTGCCGGTCACCCGCTCCAGGAGCCGTCCGAGGAGCAGGTAGTTGGTATTGGAGTACACCCCCACGGGCGCCCCGGCCTCGCTCGCGGGAGGCGCCGTGACGCCCATGCCGATCAGCTCGTCCGGGTTGAACTGCCTGAACCTGTTGGCGTCCAGGCTATCGGGCGAGGCGCGTTGCAGGGAGGGGAACGCGTAGCGGATGTAGTCGGGGAGGCCGCTCGTGTGGTTGAGCAGCATCCGGACCGTGATCTTCTTGCCGCGCTCGCCCGGCACCAGCTCGGGAAGGTAGTCGCCGATCGGCGCGTCCAGCTGGAGCCAGCCTTGCTCGGCCTGCTGCATGACCGCAGCGGCGGTGAAGGTCTTGGTGATGCTGCCGACGCGCTGGCGCATGTCCGCGCTGACGGGACGTCCGGTCGTGAGGTCGGCGATCCCGGAGGCACCGCGCCACGTCCGGCCGGCGTCGCGCACCTCGCCGTACACCCCGGGAACTCCCGCGCGGTGGAGACCATCCATCGCGGACCGCAGAGCTGCGCGGTGCGCGTCGGCGGAGACGGAGCTTGCCCCTTCGGGGGCGGGAGCCGCGGCTGCCGTGCCCGCGCAAGCGGTCAGCACCGCCACGCCCGCGCACAGCAACAGCCGGAACCTCGGTCGGATCTTCACGGCGTTCGTCCTCTCACGTTCATCTGGCATCTGATCTGGTGGGTGCGGTGTATCCGACCTGCGCTGATCCGGCATCGGGCATTCGAACTACCCTCGCCGCCGCGGCTCATCCCGCGAGGGCGCGGCGCAGCACGGCGCCGAGTTCGGCGTTCTGCCGCTGAGAGACCTCGGCGCTCAGGAGTGCCTGCGAGCCGTGGAAGGTGCCCGGCCACTGGTGGACCTCGACCGAGACGCCCGCCTGGAGCAGCCGCAGCGCGTAGGCCAGGCCCTCGTCGCGGTTCGGGTCGAACTCCGCGGTGGCGATGTAGGCGGGCGGCATGCCGGACAGGTCGGTGGCCCGGGCCGGGGCGGCGTACGGGGTCGCGGCTCGGGAGCCCAGGTAGCTGCGCCACGCCGCGGTGCTCCTGCCGCGGTTGAACCAGGGCGTGTCCGTGAACTCCCGTGCGGACCAGGAGTCCTGCCGGTCGTCGAGTCCGGGCTGGTTGAGCAGTTGGAAGTGGATCGGCGGCCCCTGCTCGTCGCGGGAGCGCAGGGCCAGCGCGGTGGCGAGGTTGGCGCCGGCGCTGTGGCCGCCGACCGCGATGCGGGCCGGGTCGATGCCGAGGCCGGCCGCGTTCTCCGCCGCCCAGGCCAGTACGGCGTACGCGTCCTCCATGGCGGCCGGGAAGGGGTGCTCGGGAGCCAGGCGGTACTCCACCGAGATCACCACAGCGCCGGAACCCGCGGCGATCCGGGTGGCCCACGGGTGCTCGGTGTCCAGGTTCCCCATGATGAACCCACCGCCGTGCAGCCAGACGATCGCGCCCCGGGGCCGGCGGGGGCGGTAGACGCGTACCCGCACCCCCGGGTCGGCGGGCACCGTGTGGTCCTCGATCTGCAGGTCCGCGGCGTCGGGCGCCGGCACCGAGGCGGCCAACTGCGCGAAACTCTTCCGGGCGGCGACCGGGTCGGTCAGGTCGGTCCGGGGGAACAACGGGACGAATGCTTCGAGTTCGGGGTCCATGGCGACCATCCTCGGGTGCCCGGCGGGCCCGGGTCGTCCGCCGTCCGTCGGGCATCCGGCGCCGTTTGCGCGCCGATCGGCGCCCCGCTCCCGCTCCCCGCCCTCGTATCCTTCTGCCATGGAGGCACTGGCCGTACGGCTGTCAGGACTCGATCCCTACGTCGACGGTGTGCTCCGCATCGTGGCGTTCTACGACACCTTGATGCGCAGGCGGGTGGACCTCGCCGCGCTCGCCCGGGCCTCGGCGGGCCTGGCCGAGTGCGTTGCGGGGATACGGCTCCACGGCACCGGGCGGACCACCCGGGCGGCGCCCGACGGCGGCGAAGCGACCGCTGCGCCGGTGCCCGCGTCCGGCACGGCGGCGGTCGTCCTCGACGAGGAGGAGATCGGCGCGGTCTGGCTGGAGCGGTCCGGTCCCGCGAACCCGCTCGACGAGGTGCTGCTGGACCGGCTCGCCCTCGCGGTCGCGGCGGCCGTCGAGAGGTACGGTCCGGCCCGCACCACGATGGCGGACCCGGCGCTCGTCGAGCTGGTGATCGGCTGCGACACCGACGAGGCGGCCCGGGCCAGGGCGCTGCGGCTCCTGGGCTTCGCCACCGGAGCGCCCGTGCGCGCCGTCGCCGTACGCTCGCCGGGGATGCCACTCGACCAGGTCGGCGCCCTGGTCTGCCCGGGGCGCCCGGTGAAGGCGGCGCGGATCGGCGCGATCGGCGTCCTCCTGGCCGCGCCGGTGGACGCGGACCGGTTTCCGGAGGGCGTGCACGCGGGCATCGGCGCCGCCGACTGCCCCGACCGGTCGTGGCGGGAGGCCCGTACCGCCCTGCGCTTCGCCACCACGCGCGAGCCCGTCGTGCGGTACGCCGACTTGGGCGCCCTCGCGCTCCTGGCCCAGGTACCCCCAGAGGCGCTGCGCGCCAACGCCGACGTCGCCGCGCTCGTCCGCGCATCCGGCAATCCGGAAGACCTGGAGACGCTGGACGCCTATTGCGCCGCCGGGTCCCTGCGCCGGGCCGCCGACCTCCTGCACCTGCACCACAGCAGCGTCGCCCGGCGCGTCGAGCAGATCGGGAAGGTCCTGGACATCGACCTCACCGCACCCTCGGGGGTGACGCGCGCCAGGCTCGCCCTGGCCGCGTGGCGGTTGCTGGACGACGGTGGCTAGGAGAGGGGGTCCCCGCACGTGGGGGCGTGCCCGGCTGCGGGTGCGCGGGGGGCCTACCGCTCGGCGGAGTCGGTGCTGTCGCGCGTGCGCTGTGCGCGTTCCTCCAGGAGGCGGCGGAACCCGCCGACCGCGTACCGCTCGCCGGTGGCCGTGCCGGGGCCGGGGATACCGGCGAGGTCGGCCATGTACCGCTGGGGCTGGGCCTGCCAGCCCGTCACGACGACCCGCAGGCCCAGGCATTCGGCGCGCCGGTGCACCTCCAGGAGGTGCAGCAGCCCGTCGGCGTCCATGACCTCGACCTGGTGCAGGTCCAGCAGCAGGTCGCGCACGCCCGCGCGGCCGCCGTCCAGCACCTCCCGGAGGGCCGCACCCGCGTCGTGATCGAGTGCGCCGCCGGCGCTGACCAGGACCGTACCGCCGCAATGCTGGACGTCGACCGTGATCAATGCGTTCTCCTCACGTCACCCGCACGCGACCGTGCCTGCGGGTCTCCATCCTGGCGTGCCGCTCCCCGGAGCCGTCGCGAGGCTCGCTGGAGCGCGGAAACCGGAAGCGGAAACGGAAGCGGAAACGGAATACGAAGGGCGTCGCGCGGCATACGGGTGTCAGGCAGCCGGGTGCTGTGCCCGCTCCGGGGTGGTTGTGGGCCGGATGCCGTTACCGGCCGACCGCGACGGGCACCCATAGGCCCGTGGCCGGTTCCCGTCGGGGAACGGCCCGCACGCACCCACGAACACGTGGACGAGGACGAGGACGAAGGAGCAAGAGGGATGACGAAGGCCCGCGACATCATGACGGCGGACGCGACGTGCATCGGCGCGAACGAGACGGTACTGGAAGCGGCGAAGAAGATGGCCCAGCTGAAGGTCGGCTCGCTGCCGATCTGCGGCACCGACGAGAAACTCAAGGGGATGCTCACCGACCGCGACATCGTGGTCAAGGTTCTCGCCGCGGGCAAGGACCCCGCCGGCGTCAAGGCGGGCGACCTCGCCCAGGGCGAGGCGGTCACCATCGGTGCCGACGACGACGCCGCCGAGATCCTGCGGACCATGGGCGAACACCAGGTCCGCCGCCTCCCGGTCATCGACGGGCACACCCTCGTCGGCATCGTCGCCCTCGCCGACGTCGCCCGCGCCCTGCCCGACACCAAGGTCGGCGACCTGCTCGAGACGATTTCGCAGAACTGACCGGTCGGACCGACCGGATCGACCGGAACAATCGCTCCGGCTGCCGGGACTCAGTCGCCCCCGCAGCTCGACCCGCAACCGGATCCGCAGCCGCCGCCTCCTCCGCTGGGCCGGTGGCCGGAGCTGTTCCCGCGCCCCCGGCCGGAGGAGCCGCGCGGCCGGTTCGTGCGGCGCTCCTGTGCCTTGCGTTGTCGCTCCCGGTAGCGCTCCTCGCTCTCCTGGCGCTCGCGGAGCCGCTCATGCTGCCGGGCAGCGCCGTCCGCCGGTTCCCACGGGCCCAGCCGGTGGCGGCGGTCCGGGCGGAGCGGGACCGTGGTCACGGTCGCGTGCATCCGCGCCGTCTCCTGGTGGTGGTACTCGGCACGGGCGTATGCGAGGACGACTTCGTCGCCCTCCGCGAGGGTGCCGTACAGAATCGCTTCGAAGGGTTCGTGCCGCGGGTCGATGTCGTGGTGCCCGTTCCCCATCGCGTAGGCCGAGCTGCTGCCCAGGAACCGCGTCGATGCGCGGGTGTCGTCCTTGCGGGGCACGTACGGGATCAGGGGCGGTGCCGAGCGGGTACGGGCGTCCGCGCACACCCAGTGTCGGCCGCCGGACCCGGCCCGCACGCCGACGATCAGTGCCGGTTGCCGCTCCTCATGCAAGCGCCGAGCCGCCCGGTAGGCGAGCTGACCATGGCCGTAGAGGGTGGAACCGGCCACCACGAGTACCAGCACGATGCCCTGTTGTCCGACGGCGTCGAAGGCCTCGCCGGACGCGGTCAGGTCCCCGTACAGGCCGTCGGTGAGGATGGCCGCGGCGAGCGGACAGAGCGCCAGGCCGAGGTAGACCTGCCAGTGTCCGCGGTGGCCGTCCGATTCCGGGGTGCCCTCGGGTAGCCAGAAGCGGCGCGCTCCCGCGGCGGCGCGGGCCAGGGCTCGCTGGCGGCGTCGGGCCCGTAGCCGCAGGCAGCTTCCTGTGAAAGCGACGGCGCAGGCGACGAGGACGACCAGCCACCCCGCCCGCGCGGGACGATTGATATCGCCGTGCCGGACCAGAGTCAGGGCTGTCTCGACGGCGACGAATCCGGCTGCGGTGACGGCCGCCACCGGAAGGTACCGGTACCAGAGCGGCAGGCCGGTCAGCAGGACCAGACCCGGATACCTCAGCCAGTCCGTCCCGTCCCCGAGCCCGCTGTGCCAGGCCGCGGACGTCGACGAGAGCCGGAACAGCAGGACGTACGCCGCCGCCACCAGGGCGGCCAGGATCCAGCCGCCCACGCCCGGAGCGAGAACGGCGGGGACCGCCGCCTTCCGCCACCGTTCGGCGTCGGCCACGGCCCAGGTCGCGATGCCGCCCCGGGACGCGGGCCGCGAGGCGACACCGTCCCGGGTCACGGACCAGCCGCCGTCTCCACCGCCTTCGGGCAGGATCGAGGCGGGCAGATATTTGATGTGATACTCCGTCACCCGCGAAGCACCGCCCCGCGCTCCCGTACGCTCATCCCACGCTCCCCCCACGCTCGCTCCCCACGCGTCCCCGCCAAGTCTGCCCCCCCGAGGTCCTCCGCCCCACCGTGCAGAACGCCCTTTTCGGCCAAGCCTTCCGGCGGGGGAGGGCGCTCCGCGGGGCAGCGGTTCAGGAAGCTTTGGCGGCACTCTGAATTCGGGGTACGAAGAGCTGGGCCAAGGAGCGCACAGTGGCCGGGTCCAGGGAGCCGCCTCCCTCGTCCTCCAGCCTCACCTGGGCGATGACCGTGCCCAGGCACATGCTGAGGTCAATGCCGTCCAAGCTACCGGCGTTGCGGACGTAGGCATGGCTCTCGACGCCGGGCACGGGCGGCACCTCCGCCTTGCCGTATTTCGCCGACCAGGTCTTCTCCTTGTGGCACGCGGCCTCGGCGGCCTTCTTGTCGGCGTAGGCCTGGATGATGAAGTAGGCGGTCTCGCCGGCCGCCTCGAACTTCGTCGAGCCCTTCGCGATGCCGGTGCAGTCCCAATGAGTGTCCGCACCACAGTCCGCCGCGGACTTGGGCTGATCCTCGACAGCCGCGCGACCGGTCTTCGGCTTCCACCCCTTCATGGACTCCGGGTCGGGGAGAGCCTGTCGGATCCGGTCCTCGGTGTTGAAGACGGTGTCGAAGTCCGCCTTGCCGCCTTTGGGCTCGGAACCGCCCCCCGCGCCCGAGTTCGCACCTGATGCCGACTTCTCCGGAACCGTCGTATCGGACCCGCCCCCTCCACAGGCGGCAGCGCAGACCGCCAATGCCACCAGAACCGCCGCCCTCGAACCCATGCCGGACCTCAACTGCATTCCCCGTTCCCTCCGTTCGCCGGACAACCCGTCAGGCTGCCGATCATCGGGTGATCCTGGCAGCTGACGGCGACGGTGATCAACCAGATACCACCCTCGGGGGAGACAGCCGCGACAGCTGATGCGCCGCCGGGCATCGGCCCGCAAGCCACCGGCCGGTCATGGCGCGCCCTGCACCGCAACGGCAGTCGGACCGTCGATGGGACGACGATCTCTGATCCCGTCGACGTACTGCTTCATCCGGAGGCGGTCTTCAGGGAAGTACCCCTGCCAAGGCTCGTCCAACGGCAACCAGGCCGCGGGCTGCCCGTCCTCCGGGGTCAGTGGAGTCCGGTGGTCGACGACCGCCGTGTACGTCGCACCCATGACAGCGGGAAGGCCGGGGTGGTACGAGCGCACCGTGACGGCGGCTGCGGCGCCGTGAAGCTCCACAGTCAGCCCGGTTTCTTCGAGCAGCTCCCGCGCAGCCGCCTCTCGTGGTGTCTCTCCCGGGTCCACCTTCCCGCCCGGCGCCACCCACCCGCGCCATGGGTGATTCACCATCAGGACGTGTGTCAGAGCCGCATCGAATACCCATGTCTCCGTCGCCAGCGGACCCTCCTGGGACACCCCGGGACGGAGCAGCCACCGCAAGGCATCGTCGTACTCGGCCATGGCTTCCCGCGCATCACGGATGGCGGCTTCGAGCGTTCGGGGTTCTATCAGCCTGCGTGTCACCTGGCCGAGAGTACGACGAGCCTCTGACAGCGAGGCGCTTCGCGCTCTCGGCTGTGTACCCGGCTCCTCCGGTGCCACGATTCGGTCGATGGCCCGGCGCGCCCGTCCGGGATTCCGTACGCTGAACCGCATCCGCAAGGGCGAGACCGAGTGGGGGAGCATGGCCGGCGCAGAAGGAGCAGGGCCCGTACTCGGGGGCCGGTACCGGCTCGTGCGCCCGATGGGTTCCGGCGGATCCGGGCGGAGTTGGCAGGCGTACGACGAGTTCCTCGGCACCCGTGTGGTCGCCAAGTGGTTAGAGGCGCCCTGGACGCTGACCGCGGACGAGCGCCGGGCCTGGCTCCGGTCGATGGAGCGGCGGGCGCGGTGGACGGCCGGACTGCCCCGCCATCCGAACCTGGTGGCCGTCCAGGATGTGGTGGTCGAGGGTCCCAGCGTCTGGACCATCACGGAGTTCGCCGAAGGGCGATCGCTCGCGGCCCGCCTCGCGGAGCAGGGGCCGCTGAGCACGCCGGAGGCGGTACGCGTCACGGCCGCGCTGCTGGCCGCGTTGCAGGCAGCGCACAGGGTGATGTACGTGCACGGCGGCGTCCGTCCTGGCCATGTGATGCTGGACGGCGACAGGGTGGCGCTGCTCATCGACCCGGAGACCGCCGCCCCCCTCGGGGAGACCGGGGACGACGAACCGGCCGCGATCAGCGGCCTCATGGGCCGGGTGGACTACCTCGCGCCGGAGCGGATCAGGGGGCTCCCTCACGAGCCGCGGAGCGACCTGTACGCCCTCGGGGTCACGCTGTACGAGGCTGTCGAGGGGACCTCGCCGTTCCGCCATGACTCTCCCCAAGCCACCCTGATCGCCATCCTCAACGAGCCGTTCCCACCCATGCGGCGCGCGCCCTCGCTGCAACCGCTGATCGAGGGGCTCCTGCGGAAGGACCCCGCGGACCGCCTCAGCATCCCCGTGGCCGCCATGATCCTGGCCAGTTCCGCGTCCGTCGGCGAGGACGCCCCGCAAGCAGCCATGCCGCGACCAGCCGCGGCCCCTGCTGCGCCCGGCTGGGAGTACGACCGCGTCGCCGCGCAGGCCGTGCCCGAACCGATGCCGGCCCCCGGCCCCCCGTACCCTCGCACCGCCACGGCATCCGGCGGCGCCGGCGCGCTGATCGTGACCGCCGCGCTGCTGCTCACCCTGGTCGTGGTGTGCGTTCTGCTGGCGCGCCGGGTGCTGGAGTACGCGGACTCCCTCGCGGCGGCCTCCTTTTGGCCGTCTGTGCTGTCATGGATGGGATTCGCGCTCGGGCTGCTCGTACTCGCGTACCAAGTGCGCGTCACCGTGCGCCAGGACGGCTCGCGGTCCCCCGTGCGGTCACGGCTGTCGCTGGTACCGCCGCCGCGGTGGTCGCCACAGGAGCTCGCCGCCCGCCGAGAGACGGCCGAACGCGCCGTCGACGAGTCCTTGCTGCGGGTCGACCAGCGGCTGGCAGCCGCCTCGCCCCGGCCGAACCGGAACGGGGGCATCGATGTCTGAGCAGGATCCCGCCGCCCCGGTTCCGGAACCGCCCGCTGCCCCGCCCGCGCCTCCCGTGCTGGCCGCGAGCGCCATGTCTGCCTTCCCCCACGCGGACGAGGCGTTGAAGTGGAAGGACATCGAACCCGACCACCTCGCATGGCGGCGCGCGCTGGTGGAGCGCCAGCTGCGCCAAGAGCGTCTGGACCAGTGGGTGGGCTACGGGTTCCGGCTGCTGGAGTACGCGATCGTCGTGGGCTTCGGCGCGGTCTTCGCCTGGCTCGGCTTCTACGCGGTGGACCACAAGGCCTCGGCGCAGGCAGCCCCGCTGATCGGCGGGGGAATGGCCGGGCTGATCAGTGCGGTGCTGGCGGTACGGAACCGGCGGAACTGAGGGCCCACCGCGCCGAGGCCGGGCGGTAGGGGCGGGTTCACAACTACCCGCGGGCGGGCAGCGGTTCGCTGCCGTGCGTGCCGAGGTCGCCGTCGACAAGAAATGGGGACTACTCCCCGTTTCAGTGGTAGCGTCCCGTGTCAGCGAAACGGGGAGTAGTCCCCGTTTATGGTTCAGGCTGCGGAGAGCGGAGGATCATGACTACCACCACCACCACGACCACGGCTTTGGTGCTAGGTGGCGGGGGAGCGGTCGGGCTCGCCTGGACGGTCGGCATGCTGGCCGGGCTGGCAGACGAGGGCCTCGACCTCTCCGGCGCAGACGTGACGATCGGAACCTCCGCCGGCTCCGTGATCGGTGCCCGGCTCACCTCCGGCATACGGGCCCAGGCGATGTACCGCGAAGAACTCGACGGCGCCCCGGAGCTCGACGTCAGCGTCACGCTGCGCCAGACGGCCCGCTTCCTGTGGGCCGCCCTCGGCTCGCGCGACCCGCAGCGCTGCGCCCAGCGCCTCGGGCGGGCCGCGCTGGCCTCCCGTACCGTTCCCGAGTCGGCCGTGCACGACGCGGTCGCCGTACTGCTGGCGGGCGTGCGCGAGTGGCCCACCGCCGACCTGCGGCTGACCGCCGTCGATGCCCGCAGCGGGGAAGTGGCGACGTTCGACTCCTGCTCGGGCATCGCTCTGCCCGACGCGGTGGCGGCCAGCTGCGCGGTGCCGGTGGTCTGGCCGCCCGTATCGGTCGCGGGCCGCCGATGGATGGACGGTGGCAGCCGCTCGACGGCCAACGTGCACCTCGCCCGCGGCGCTCACCGCGTCGTCGCCCTCGCCCCGATCCCCGAGGCCGTCGGGCCCCACCCGAGTGCCACCGTCCAGGGCGCCGAACTGGTCGCCGACGGGGCACTGGTGGCGGTCCTCACCCCCGACCGAGCGTCCCGCAGGGCCTTCGGCCGCAACATGCTCGACCAGAGACGCCGTACGGCCGCGGCCCGCGCCGGCCATGCCCAGGCGACCTCCTGCGCGGACGCCGTCCGAGCGGTGTGGACCGCTTGACGAACCGGAGCGCACGGAGCGCACGGAGCGCACGGAGCGCACGATGCGCGGCGGTGTCCGCTGATGCGTGGCGCAACCCCACCCCACCCCCTCTCCCACAAGGACCAGAGGAGCACCATGCCCGCCCCGACCCTCGTCGAACTCGCGCCCACAGGAACGGACTTCGCCGCCGACCCGCACTCCCTCCACGCCGCACTGCGCGAGAAGGGACCGGTGCACCGCGTCCACATCCCCGGGACCGGTGACGTCTGGCTCGTCCTCGGCCGCGCGGAGGTGCGCGCCGCGCTCGCCGACCCCCGCCTGCGCAACGACGTACGGCACTCCGCGACGTGGGAGAGCGACGGCGGCAACGCCATCGGTCTGAACATGCTCCAGACCGACGCGCCGCAGCACACCCGCCTGCGCGCCCTGGTCGCACGCGAGTTCACCGCCGGCCGGATCGAGGTCATGAGGCCGCGCGTGCAGCAGATCGCCGACGGCCTCCTCGACGCCCTGCCGCCCGCCGGGACGGTGGACCTGGTCGCCCATTACGCCCTGCCGCTCCCCCTCACTGTCATCTGCGAGCTCCTGGGAGTCCCCGTAGGGGACCAGCACCTCTTCTCCCGCTGGTCGACCGAGCTCGTCGCACCGTCCTCACCCGCCGCGGCGGGCGCCGCGGGCGCGGAGTTGAGCGCCTACTTCGCCGCGCTCATCTCCGCCAAGGCCGCCGGTCCCGGACCGGATCTGATGAGCGCCCTCGTCGCGGCCTCGGCCGCACCGGACGCGCTCCGCGCCGAGGAACTGCTCGGCATGGCCTTCCTGCTGCTGGTAGCCGGGCACGAGACCACGGTCAACCTCATCTCGGGCGGTGTCCTGAACCTGCTGCGCCACCCCGACCAGCTCGCCGCGCTCCGGGCGGACCCCGGCCTCCTCGACGGCGCCGTCGAGGAGATGCTCCGCCACGACGGGCCCGTCACCGCGGCGGCCTTCCGGTACGCCGCGGAACCCCTGGAAATCGCGGGAGTCCGTATTCCGGCCGGGGACAGCGTGATGCTCTCGCTGGCAGCGGCCTCCCGCGATCCCGCGCACTTCGCCGACCCCGACCGCTTCGACATCCGTCGCGCGGGCCGGGCACACCTCGCCTTCGGCCACGGCATCCACCACTGCCTGGGCGCGCCGCTCGCCCGCGTCGAAGGCCGCATCGCCGTGGCCACCCTGCTGCGGCGGCTGCCGGACCTCGCCCTGGCCACCGGACCCGATTCCCTCGTACACCGCCCGAGCACCATGCTCAGGGGCCTGACCGCCCTGCCCGTCCGGTGGTCACGGCGGCTCCCCGTCTGACAACGCCACCGCGCGGGCTAGCATCCGTACCGGACCACCGCCCCCCGGTACCGGGGGGCGTACGTGGGCACCGGCGACGCGAGGAGTGGACAGTGACCCCGGGTACGGAACGGCCCGTGCCGCTACGGCGTGACGCGCTGCGCAACCGCGAGCTGCTGCTGGCCGCCGCGCGCCAGGCCTTCGCCGCCCAGGGCCTGGACGCCCGCCTGGACGACATCGCGCGCCGGGCCGGCGTCGGCAACGCCACCCTGTACCGGCACTTCCCCACCCGCGCCGCCCTCATCGACGCCGTCTTCCGGGACGCGCTCCAGGGCACGGTCGACGCCGGGGAAGAGGCCCGCGGCGCAGCCGACCCCTGGGCGGGGCTGGCCGCCTACCTGGAGACGGTCTTCACCGTGCTGGCGGCGGACCGGGGGGTCAACGACCTGATGACGACCCCGATCGAGGGAGTCACGTCCCTCGACGCCGTCCACGTCCACAACCGCGAGACGATCGCCCTGCTCATGGACCGCGCCCAGAGTGACGGCACGATGCGCCCCGACGTCACCGTCGAGGACCTGCTCCTGAGCCTGGCCACGCTCGGCCGATCGGTCCCCTCCCTGGCGGCCGCGGGACCACCGCACGCCTGGCGCAGGCAACTGACCCTGTTCCTGGACGCCTTGCGCGCCGCGCCGCGCCCTCCATCGAACCTGCCCGCCCCGGGCCTCACCGCGGAGCACCTGGCGGCAGTACTCGCCGACCTGGGCCCCCACCGCCCCACCTGACCGGAGCCCGGCCCGTCGGCGCTCCCGGCTCCCGGGTCGAGGCGGTTCCGTATGCCGGTCTCGCGGGCGGCGGGCTCCGTCCCGGGCACCGCGCCCACGGGGTCGTTCGCGGCTTCGGAGCTCGGGCGGGTGGCGTACGAGATGGCGTACGGCGGCTACCAGCTCGGCGGCAGGGATGTGGTCGCCCTGGATCGCCCCCATGGGGCCGTCAATGCCGGAAGCGACAACCCGCGAGCAAGTTCTCCGTACCGCGCTGGCACAAGTCACCACCGTCGACGCCGATACGCTCCCTGGAGAGGTCTCATAGACAGCCTCACCCCCTTCAGCGGAACGGACACCCCGTGAGCCTCCGGCAGATCGAACCGAAGCAGCGCGGCTTCCTGATCGTCAACTCCCACCCCACCGGCTCCGCCGAGACGGTCACCCGGATGTGGGACGAGATCCCGCCCCGCACCGACGGCGGCAGCCCCGTGGTCCTGCTCCTGGGCCACAGCGCCGGATACGGCCTGGCCACCCTGCTCACCGGGTTGCGCCGACATGGGATCCGCGGTGTCGGCGTCGCCTACGAAGGCGCCGAGACCGACCGGCGCACCGCCACCGCCGGCTGGTACCGCACCGCGGCCGCCGCCCGCCTCGCCGCCGAAGCCGGCAACGACTTCGTCTTCGTCAACACCGATGCCTTCTCCGAGAAAGGCAAAGCGGAAGTCCTCGACCTCGTCGCCGAACGGTTCGGCGCGGTCGACTACCTGATCTACAGTCTCGCCGCGCCCCGGCGCACCGACCCGGACACCGGGACGGTCCACCACTCGGTGATCAAGCCCATCGGCCTGCCCTACCAAGCGCCCGCCCTGGACTTCTCCGACGGCACAGCCAAGGTCGGCAGCATCCGCCTGGAGCCGGCCACCGACGAAGAGATCTACGCGACGGAACAGGTCATGGGCGGCGCCGACTGGCAGCTGTGGGTCGAAGCCCTCGCCGAACGTTCCTTGCTCGCCGAGCGTTTCACCACCGCCGCGCTCACCTACATCGGCTCGGAACTGACCGCCCCGGTCTACCGCCAGGGCACCATCGGCGCCGCGAAGAAGCACCTGGAGAACACGGCCGGAGACCTGAACGACACCGTCCTGGCAGCCGGCCAGCGGGCGTTCACCGTCGTCGCCGGAGCCGCCGTCACCCAGGCCTCCAGCGCCATCCCCTCCATCGCCCTCTACACAGCGTTCCTCCACACCGTCCTCGGTGACGATTTCCGCACCACCGCTGAACAGGCACAAGACCTGTGGGACCAGCTCACCGGCACCACCCCCCTCGTCACGGACGAGCAGGGCCGCATCCGCCTGGACGGCTGGGAACTCGACCCGAAGGTTCAGGACCGGGTACGGGAACTGTGGGCCGACCCGCAAGCCGGACTCGACTCCTGTCCCGGGAGCGCCGACTGGTTCATGACTCAGCTGCGCGCACTGTACGGGTGGGGAGTTGACGGCGTCGACTACGACCACCCGGACCAGACCACCATCGCGTGGCCCACGCCGTAACACCGGGCGACGCTGAGGACGGGTCGTCACCGGGCATCACAACGACGTCCTTACCCATGTCGGCCCCGATGAGACCCAGGATCAGTCGCACCTTTCGTTGGGGCTGCTCGGCCGTTCCAAGCGCCACCGGGACGGTACCGAGCTTCGCATCGCGCACGTAGAGGACAAACGCGGCTCGGCAGACTCGGCCTGAGTACTGCGTTCCGTCGCAGGGGGTTGCCCGGCGAGTGTCGGCTCCGTGGTGCAGGTGATGCGGACTGGAGGTGGGCCCGCCGTGGTGTTGGCGACGGGGTACGTCAGCGATGACGACGGCGTGTTCCACCTGGACGTTCGTATCGCCGTCACAGCCGGCCGACGGCTACCCCCATGGTGTCACCGGCGCCGACGGTGATGGGGGTCACGGCGTTGGTTGCGGTGTTGATCGCGAACACGGTTCCCTGGGCTGTCCCGTTGCCGTAGGAGCCGACGACGTAGGCGCTCTTGCCGTCGGGGGTGAGGGCCACCTTCGAGGGACGGAAGTACCTGCCCGACCCGGTGTCCGGCGGGATGTCACCGATGGGGATGGTCTTGGTGACCTTGTCGGTGGTCAGGTTGATCACCGACACCTTGCCCTGCCTGATCTTGTTGTCGACGCCGACCACGTAGGCCCGCTTGCCGTTGGGGCTGATCGTCAGCCCGCCCGTGCCGGCACCGGGAATGGTGCGGACGATCTTCTGCTTCACGAGGTTCACCACCGAGACGGTGCCGCTGCTCCCGGTCACGTAGAGGCGCTTGCCGTCAGGGGTGACCGCCATGCCGTTGGCCGCTTCGTTGAGGCGGATGGTGGCGATGACCTGGTTGTCGGCGGTGTTGATCACGGACAGGCTGCCCTTGCCGTCGGCCACGTAGAGGCGCTTTCCGCCGGGATTGATCACCACCTGGTCGGGCCTGCTGGTCTTGATGGTGGCGGAGACCTGGTTGCTGGCGGTGTCGATCACCGACACCTTGTCCCCGTCGAAGCGGTTCTGGACGGCCACGTAGACGTGCTTGCCGTCCGGGGCGATCGCTTCCCCGTAGAGGAGGTCGGGAGAGAGTTCGTCCTTGTCGAAGGGGATGTCCGTGACGCTCTTCTTGGCGATGGTGACCGCCGACACGTACTTGAAGGCGTTGGTCACGTAGAGGCGGGCGCCGTCGGGGGTGACCACGACCTGCTCGGGGCCGCCGCCGACGGCGGTGGTTCCGAGCCCCTGGACCTTGTTGGTCCTCGTGTCGATCGGGTACACGTGGCCGTCGAGGCTGGTGACGTAGGCGTAGACCTGCCGTTGCGGCTTCGGCGGGTGCGGGGCGGCCGTGGCGGGCGCGGGTGCCAGGAGTGCCAGCCCTAACGTGACGGCTACCGCGACGGTTCGCCGTACAGCGGATCGCTGAAAGTACACGTGGACCTCCGGATCGACGTGATGGGCTCTCGTGCCACCCGGTGTACCGCCGCGACTGACCAGCCGTCAGCGGATCTGTACGTCAGTCACCCGGAAGAGTGCCAGGCTGAGCAGCGCACGCGACGGGGGACGGAACGCGGCCTTTGACCGTCACCCGGAGTCGCGCACCGGCGGAAACGAACAGCCGCCCACCTTCCCGATCAGCCGGGTCAGTTGGAAGATCCCGGATCCGATGGGCGGAACTGCACGGACGAGTCACGGCCTGGAAGCCTACGTTCCGTGAATTGCCTCATTTTCCTTCCTCCAGGGTGCAACATTTCCCCGCCCCCGACGCGTCGATGGAGTGAGTCGGAAGCAGGGGGGACGGGGATGGGGCAAGGACGCAGGGAGGGGTTCCGCGAGTTCGCGGAGGGCCGGGCGGGGAGTCTTTACCGGTCGGCCTGTCTGCTGGCGAGTGGGGACACCCATCTCGCCGAGGACCTCGTGCAGGAAACCCTGGGCCGGATGTACCTGATCTGGGGGAGAGCATCCAGCATCGACAATCCGGCCGCGTATGCGCAGACGGTGCTGGTGCGGGAATTCCTCAAGCACAAGCGCCGCCGCTCCGCGGGGGAACGGCCCTTCGCCGCTCCGGCGGAGTCGGGCGGGAGAGCGGCGCTCCCGGTCGCGGGCGCCGATCCGGTCCTGCGGCTGACCTTGTTGGATGCCCTCGGCCACCTGGCGCCCAAGGACCGGGCGGTGCTCGTCCTACGGTATTGGGAGGACCGCAGCGTCGAGGAGACCGCCGAGGCCCTGAGCGTCAGCTCGGCTGCCGTGCGTACGCGCAGTTCCCGCGCCCTCGCCCGGCTGCGCGCGGAACTGGGCGGGAGCCTCAGTGTGTTCGTGGCCACCTGAGACCGGCGGACCTTCCCGTCGGTCCGCCGACCGCCCGTCGTCCTCGTCACATCCCTCGCCGGACCACGCACCGGCACGCTTCCCCACCACCACCCGGAAGGTGATCCAGCATGCCCTTTGAAGATGAACTCGGTGCGGCCCTGCGGCGCACGGGAGACGGATTCGTCCCCGGCCGCCCGGACCTCGTGGCCGCGGGCGAAGCGCGCGGGCGCCGACTGGTGGCCCGCCGTCGGGCCGCGGTCGTCACCGGTTCGGCGCTGGCCCTGGCCGTCATCGGCTCCGCCGGAGCCTACGGAAGCGGTCTGCTCGGTGTCGGCACCGGAAAGCACGGCTCGGCGAACGTGGCCGCCGCCCCCGTCGCCACCACCCAGACGGCCGCCGCCTCCACCCCGGACACCGTGCAGCCCGCCGGCGGGATCAGCGCCGCCCGGCTGATCGAGATCTACCGGCAGTTGCTGTCGGGCGGCCGCGTGAGCGACACCACGGCCAGCGTGCCGGGCGGCGCCGACCAGTCGCCGAACGCGGCGGTGGCCGGCGTGTACGACGACGGCAAGGGCCGCGCGGCGATCTCCGTCGGCCTGGCCCGAACCGATCCGCACGGACAGGCGGCCGAGGACATGCTGACGTGCCCCGACCCCAAGCTCGTCCCCTACGACTCCTGCACCCTCGAGACGCTGCCGGACGGCGGCCGGCTGAACCTCTTCCAGGGCTACGAGTACCCCGACAAGCGCGAGCCCACCAAGCTGTGGCGGGCCGTCCTGGTCACCCGCGAGGGCTACCAGGTCGACGTGTCGGAGTGGAACGCCCCCGCTGAGAAGGGGCAGCCCGTCAGCCGCCCCAACCCGCCGCTGAACAACGCCCAGCTGAAGTCCTTCACCACCTCGGCCCAGTGGCGCCAGATCCTGAGCCGTCTCCCCGCACCCCAGCAGGCGCCGCAGGGGACGGACGCCGCGGACACGAAGACGGCGAACGGAGCGAGCACGGACACCCCCGCGGGCGCAAACGCCTCCAGCGGTACGACCACGGACAAGGTCAGGGACAAGGGCAAGAACAGCGGCGCCGCCACCGCGGGCGACCCGCACGCGTCCGGGCAAACGGCTCCCGCGCCCGACCAGGGCAACACGGGCCAGGGAGACACAAGCCAGAGCGGCGAGGGCCACGGTGGCACGGTCGCGGTACTGGAGTCCCTCATCCCGAAGTCCGGCATCACCGTCCTGCGCAGGTCCGGACAGCCCGGGTACGGCTCCCTCGTGCTGGACGACGGCAAGGGCGCCTCGCTGGTCCAGGTCAATGTCCAGGAGGACATGGGCGAGGCACTCAAGGACCGTATGAAGGGCCCGGGCGTCATAGTCCTGCCCGACGGCACCCGGGTGCTGGCGCAACAGAAGTCAGGCGAAAAGGGCGGCTCGGGCGTGCTCTGGTGGAGCGTGGACACGCTGCGCCCGGACGGGCGCCGGGTGGTCGTGTCGGCCTTCAACACGGGTGACCAGTCGAAGGCGGCGACCCGGGCCAAGCCCATCCTGACGATGGAGCAGATCAAAGCCATCGCCCTCGACCTGAAGTGGTGGGCCTGACCACTGGCGCGGGGGCGGCGGACCGGGTGTGCGCGAGGCGCACCCGGTCCGCCGAATCGGCGACGGCAGCTTCCCGCACCCGATCCCGGCCGAATAGACGTAACAGCCACAGCGGCAACCCAGCCCCAGCCCCAGCCGCAGTCGGAGTCGGAGTCGCCAACTCTCCACGTTGCTGCCCGCGCGTCAGCGAGCCTCACATCGGTCCGGGGGAACACCGCGCCAGGATGAGCAGCAGCCCCGAGGGCCCCAGTGCCCCGGGCAGAAGGAGAGCGCATTGATCACCACGAACGTCCAGCGCCACGGAACGGTCCTGGTCAGCGTTACCGGGACGCTCGACGAGGACACGGGCGCGGCGCTCCAGCAGTCGCTGGCCGCTGTCACGGCCGACGAGCGGGACCTCATGGTCGACCTGCACGGCACGATGTCCATGGATGCCGACGGCTTGCTCCACCTGCTGGCCCTGCACCGGCGGGCGGAAAACCTGGGCCTGCGCGTCCTGGTCGTCGGCTGGCAGCCCCAGCCCCAGCAGTTGATGGCTGATGTCGCGGGCATCCGCGGTCGCGGCGCGGCCACCGGCGAGCGGTACGCCGTGGCGGGCTTCCGCAGGCTGATCGAGGAACGGGCTCAGCGTGCCCGAGACCTTTCGGATTTCGGTGCGGGATGGCTCTCCGCCGGCCACTAGTCGATCTTGATGCCGGACGGGGAACCGTGCCGTCCGTGATGGTCAGGGTGACCGGCCGTGGCTCTTGCCCCATGAATGATCTTCATTCATGGGGCGGGGTGATCTCACTCCAGGGCAGCATTGAGGAGGATCTGCGCCAGCTCGCGCGGCCGGGAGAACATCGGCCAATGGCCGGTGTCCATCGTGACCAGCCGCCAGCGCTTGCTGTTCAGCAGCTCAGCCACATCTTCATCGGGCTCGGCGTCGTCAGGCTCGGCCCCTGGCATCACGCACAGGACGTATGTCGCCGGAAGTTCACTGAGCGGCCCCGACAGCACAGCGGGCTCGGTCAGCGTGGCACCTGGATGAGGTGTCGAACCACGCACGAGGCGTGCGATCTGCTCATCGGTGAGACCTTCGCCGTCGTAATGGGCAGCGGGCGCGAGCGGCCAGAACCCTCCGCTCTCGGCGATCGCAGCCTCCACTGCCGCCCCGCCGTCCGGCCAGGCGGAGACGAACGACTCGCCGTCGGCCGGAACACTTGAGTCGACGAATACCACGCGGGCCAGTCGGTCACCGATCCGCTCCGCGGCCTGACCCACCGGGATGCCCGCGTAGCTGTGACCCACCAGGACCACGTCACGCAGACCCTGGCGTTCCACCTCGGCCACGATGTCCTGGACGTGGGTCGCTTGCCCCGCCGGTACACCCTGCTTGTCAGCAAGACCGGACAGCGTCAAGGGATGGACACCGTGGCCGGCCGCGCGCAGATACGGCACCACCTCGTCCCACGCCCACGCCCCGAGCCGTGCACCTGCAACCAGTACGAAATTCACCATGCCCGCACCGTAACCCTGCGGTCGACTGCACGGCCGTTCCGGGTGCCATGGTCGAAGTGATCCCCGGTGCAGTCGCCCGCATCGACGGGGTTGGACAGCGGGCCACAGGGGAAGCCTCCGTCCCGCGGACCGCGGACCGCAGACCGCCGGATGAAGGGCGCAGCCTCTGCGACGTGAGCAACTGCTGTCCGAGAGCGGGCCATTGAGGGAGGGAGTCGACGCATGGCGGAACGACGCATGCCGGTTGCCACGCACTGGGGCAGCTTCGTCGCGGTGGTCGACGACGGCCGATTGGTCCGGATAGAGCCCAGGGCGGATGACCCCGCTCCCTCGCCGATCGGGCCCGGCATGGTGACGGCCGCCGACGACAAGGCCCGCATCCTGCGCCCCGCCGTGCGCAAGGGATGGCTGAACGGGCTGCCGCGAGCCGGCGACACGGCCAGGGGTGCGGATGCCTTCGTAGAGGTGAGCTGGGACGATGCGATCACGCTCGTCGGCGATGAACTCCTCCGGGTGCGTGCGCAGCACGGGGACAGTGCGGTGTTCGGCGGATCCTACGGATGGGCGAGCGCGGGCGCGTTCCACAACGCGCAGGGGCAACTGCACCGGTTCCTGTCGTTGGGCGGTGGATACACCGACTCCCGCAACACCTACAGCACCGCCGATCTGGAGGTCATCCTTCCCCATGTGATCGGCGGGCATCCGTGGAGCTACCAGTCCCGGATGCCGATGTGGGACGAGATCGCGGAGAACTGCGAACTCGTGGTGGCGTTCGGCGGGCTGGCGCTCAAGAACAGCCAGATCAATCCTGGTGGGCTGGCCAGGCACCAGACGCAGGACCTGCAGCGCCGGTGCCGTGAAGCCGGGGTGCGGTTCGTGAACGTCAGTCCCCTCCGCAGCGACGTCGCCGGCTTCCTCGACGCCGAATGGCTGCCCGTCGTCCCCAATACCGACACCGCCGCGATGCTCGGCATCGCCCACACGATGCTGGTCAACGGGTGGCACGACGAGGACTTCCTTCGCCGGTGCTGCGTCGGCTTCGACCGCTTCGCCTCCTACCTGCTCGGCACGGTCGATGGCGTCGCCAAGGACGCTGCCTGGGCCTCGGGAATTTCCGGCATCAGCCGCGACACGATCACCGGCCTCGCTCGCCGCCTCACCACCCAGCGTTCGCTGATCATGGTCAACTACGCGGTACAGCGGGCGGATCACGGCGAACAGCCGATCTGGATGTCCGTCGTACTGGCCGCCATGGCGGGGTCCATGGGGCGGCCCGGCTGTGGCTGGGGCGCCGGTTACGCGACGATGGACGCGACCGGCGTTGCCCCGGGCCGCCCCTCCGTCGCGTCGATCCCGGACGTGGCCAACCCGGTTCCGGATTTCATCCCTGTCGCAAGGATCGCCGACACCCTCCTGCACCCGGGCAGGACCATCGACTACGACGGCCTGCGCCTCACGTTGCCCGAGCTTCGCCTGATCTACTGGTGTGGTGGCAATCCGTTCCACCACCACCAGGATCTCCACCGGCTGGCCCGAGCCTGGCAGACCCCTGACACGGTGGTGGTGCACGAAGCCTGGTGGAACACCACGGCCAAGTTCGCCGACATCGTTCTTCCCGTGGCCACCAGTCTGGAACGCGACGACTTCGCCGCCGGATTCTCGGACCCCCACCTCGTGGCGATGCCGGCAGTCCGCGAGCCGGCGGGCGAGGCGCGCACCGACCACCACATCTTCGCCGCCTTGGCGGCCCGGCTCGGTTACCGGAAGGAGTTCACGCAGGCGCGCTCCGAGATCGAATGGGTCCGACACCTTTACGAGCAGACGAGGGCCGGCCTCGGCGATGACGGGGCACTGCCGGGCTTCGACGACTTCTGGCGAACCTCCACCGCTGAGCTGCCGGCGTTGACCGGACCGTTCCCCGGCAGCTTCGAGGCGCTCCGCTCGGATCCGCAGCGTTTCCCCCTGCCGACGCCGTCCGGCCGCATCGAGATCTTCTCCGAGGAGATCGACTCGTTCGGCTACGACGACTGCGCCGGGCATCCGACGTGGTTCGAGCCCGTGGAGTGGCTCCGTGCCGATCTCTCGGACCGCTTCCCGCTGCACCTGATCTCGAACCAGCCCGCCTCGCGCCTCCACAGCCAGTACGACAACGGTGGCCACAGCCTCGGTTCGAAGCTCCGTGGCCGGGAGCCGGTGACGCTGAATACGGTGGACGCCGCGTCGCGCGGCATCGGGAGCGGCGCGATCGTACGCGTCTACAACGACCGGGGCAGCTGTCTCGCGGGCGCGGTCCTGTCGGACGACGTCATGCCGGGCGTCGTGCAGCTCTCCACCGGAGCGTGGTGGGATCCGGTCCAGCCGGGCCGGAGCGGCACGTTGGACCGGCACGGCAATCCGAACGTCCTCACGGCGGATCGCCCGTGCTCGCGCCTGTCACAGGGGCCGAGTGCGCTGAGTGCGCTGGTGGACGTCGAGTTGTACGACGGCCCCCTGCCTGATGTGCTCGCCTTCACGCCACCCCGCCTGGAACATTGATACGAAGGGCTCCCGGGCCGGCGGGCACGGATCGACGTATCCCCTGGTCAAGCACGTAGGAGGCCGGTCCCGACCGTCGTGGGACCGGCGGCGCGAGGTTTGCGCCTGCGTGACAGCACGCATACGGTGCGCAGTCATGACTGCACTTCAAGTCCTCAAGTACGGCCAGTGGTTCAGGGGCGCCGATGTCGATGGCGACGGGTTCATCACCCAGCAGGACGTCCGCATGATGAGCGAGCGTTACGTCACCGCCCGCGGCGCCACCCCGGACTCCGCGACCGCCCGCCGGCTCACCGAGGGGATGGACGGGTTCTGGACGAACGTGATCGCCCCGATGGATCAGGACGGTGACGGAAAGGTGGACCTGCGGGAGATGACCGAAGGGTTCAGGCGCGTCCTGACCGACCGCGCCCTGTACCCGGAACAGATCGAGCCGGTGACCGACTGCTTCTTCGATCTCGTCGATCTCAACGGAGACGGCAAGATCGACCAGGCGGAGTTCCAGCGGATGTTTGCTTCGATCGCCGCTGTCCCCGGCGAGGACTGCGCCGCGGTCTTCGCCGCCTTGGACCGGGACGGCTCCGGTGCGCTGGACCGCGCCGAGTTCCATGAGGCGATCACGGAGTTCTTCTACGGCGATGACCCGGACGCTCCTGCCAACCACCTCTTCGGCAGGGTCGCCGCCTGACGGCCGGGGCAGGTCAGGCAGTTCCGGAGGGGGCGGCCCGCAGACCGTCGAGCAGCGTGGTGAGATAACGGTGCGCTGCGTCGGTCCGGGCCGCAGGGGGGCCGCCGTGGACGGTGACGGCGTGGGCGATGCCGCACATCAGCGGGACGAGATCGGCGGCGGACACCTCGGGACGGACCACTGCGGCCTCGTGGGCCCGTTTGAGGAGTTCGGTGCCGGTCGTGGTCAGCGACTGCCTGAGATCCGTGGGTGCGGGGGAGGGCATCGGCCGGTGCGGCGGTGACGAGGGCCAGGGAGGCGTCGGTGATCTGGGCTTCGAGGGTCCGTGTCAGGAAACCTTCGAGCGCGCGCCAGGGGTCGGTGTCGGCCAGCGCCTGATCGCCGTGTGCGGCCAGGGCTTCCAGGCAGGGCGTGGCCACGGCCTCCAGGAGCGCTTCGGGGGTGGCGAAGTGCCGGTAGACGGTGCCGACGCCGAGTCCGGCACGGCGGGCGACGTCGTTGAGCTGCAGCGTGACACCCTGATCGACCAGGGCGATGGCGCCACGCCGCCCAGCTCGCGCCGGTCGGGGAACATCGCCCCGACGTTGTTGACCAGGACGGTCAGCCGATCCCCCGAGGCTTCGTGCTCGGCTGCTATCCGGTCGGCGAGGGCGCGCACCTGATCGAGCGAAGACAGGTCGGCGGCGAGGAACCGACCCGGTCGCGCCGGCCCCGTGGCGTTGATCCGGTCCACCGCCTGGGCGCCGCGCTCGGCGCTCCTTCCGACCACTGTGACCGCGAACCCGGCGGCGGCCAGCCCCAGCGCCGTCTCCAAGCCGATGCCGTCCGTGCCGGCTGTCACCACGGCTGTCTTCATGTGCTCCTCCACCCCAAGCAGATTGGCTCGGGATCTTCGTACGGAGGAAGGGGGATCACGCGCACGACGTCCAGCGTGTTCGCCGGTTGGGGAGGCCGACTGCCCGCCTGGCGATCGGCGCGGGGCACGCTTGCTCACCATCCGGCCCGGGGAGATCCGTTAGCCTGCCCGGCATGTCAGTGAACATTCAATTCAGTTTCCGTGTGTCGAACGTGGCGGACGTGGCGCAGGCCGAGGTGATCCTCGCGGAGCTGCGGGAGTTGCTGCAGGACGAGGGCATCGACGACCAGGTCCGCCTGGTGGCGGAGAAGGAGGACGGTGCCTGGCTCGTCGGGGGAAGGACCACTTTCCCCCTCATCGTGAGCCGCTCCTACCTGTGGTGCCCGAAATTCGAGGAGTCCGTCGCTTGGTACGTGAAGGAGGTGGCGCCGTCCGCGACGGTGGTGCTGGATTGGGGTTACCCGGACGAGCAGCACTGACGGCCGGGCCCCGGGTGTCCCCGCCCCAACCCTTGGGGGTGGGGGCACCCACGCGCCGCGCCGCTGCGCCCGGCCCGCTCTGTCGGCCCGCGCAACCGCGCTCACGTCACCAGGTGCAGCGCCGTTTCCGCGATGCCCAGCCGTACGCTCTGGCCCCAGGCCAGTTCCAGGGCGTCCGCCTCCATGCCGTCGCCGAAGACCACGATGCGGTCCGATTCCACGGTCAGCCGCAGCCCCTGCCCCCGCCCCAGTTCACCGGCGACCCTCGTCGTTCCGGTCGTGGGGGAGGGCCAGGCCTCGCGCACGAACCACATGAGGCGCTGGTCGCAGGGGGCGGGCGGAGCCGAGGAGCTGCCGCGCTCCAGCCACAGGGAACGGAGCCAGCCGGTGGCGCCCGTACCGGTTCCCACCAGTACCCCGGAGGAAGCCTGGGCCTCGTCCGGGCCCGTGTCGCCGTCGGAGCCCAGGCGGTAGCGGGAGGTCTGGTGGCCGCGCGAACCCAGGTAGATCTCGTTCAGCGCGAGAAGGCGCTGGGTGTCGTCGGCGACGACCTCGACCATGGTCAGCGCCTCCGTCCGGCCCCCGGCGGCGGTCGCCGCGCGCAGCAGGGCGGCCGTGTCGGCGCAGCGGTGGCGGACCAGCACCCCCGGATTGCGCCCCGGGTCGGTGTCGATGCCCACCACCGGCTGTCCGCGCAGGTACTTCGCGGTGTTGGCGACCAGACCGTCCTGGCCGACCACGACCACCACGTCCTCCGGCGCGAACAGGAAGCGGTCCAGGTCCGCCCGTTCCACCCGGGAGCTGCGCCAGGTGAGCGGCACCGCCGCCGCCACCTCCCGCAACGCCTCCCGGGTGCGGTCGTGGCGGCGGACCACCCCGTCGATGGAGCGGCCCCGACTGGAAAGGAAGAACGCGGCCTGGCCGTGCGTCCCGTGCCGGGCGAGCAGTTCCTCGTACTCGGTCCTGCGGTGCACGAGCACCGCGCGCGGGGCCAGGCTCACGCGTCCACGCCGCCTTCCGGCCGTCCGAGCCGGGTGAGGAGGCCGGTGAGGACGTCGGGAGAGAGCGTGACGCTCTCGATCCGCGGCAGGTTCTCCGCCAGCCGGGTCACCGCCAGGGCGTGCAGCGTGCCCGGCCCGGTCTCGTCGTGCACGCGCAGCCAGGCCGCCTGCACCTCGGCGCGCGCCGCGCCCGTCGCGCGTGCGGCCTCGGCGTCGGCGCGGGCCAGGCTGACCTTGCGGGCCGCCTCGGTCTCGGTCCGGATGCCGTCCGCCGTCGCCTTCTCCTCGGCCTCGCGGCGGGCGTTGGTGCCCCGCTGGTCGATCAACTGCTCCTCGCGCCGGGCCAGTTCAATCTGACTGGCCAGCTCGTTCTCGGCGATGGTGCGCTCGCGCTCGACGGCGACGGCCCGCCGTTCGTAAGTGGCCCGGTCCGCCTCCTGCTGGATCTGCTCGCGAGCCGGGGTCCGCAGGGCGCGCTCCACCTCGGCCTCGGGTCGGATCGCCACGACCCGCACGGCCACCACGTCGATGCCGGTGGCCGGGAGCCTGGGCTCCTCGGCGAGGCCGGCGGCGACCCGCCCCCGTACGGAGGCGACGCCGTCCACGAGGGCGACGGCCAGCGGAGTCCTGGCCAGCACGTCCAGCGTGTGCTGCTGCGCCGTCTCGGTGAGCAGGGTGGCGATCTGCTCCAAGGGCGCTCCGCGCCAGACCCCGGTGTCCGGGTCGACGGAGAAGTCGAGCCGGTCCGCGGCCTCGGCCGGGTCGCTGATCCGGTAGGTGACGGTGGCCTGCACGGCGACGTCCTGGAAGTCGGCCGTACGGGCGTGGAACGCCATGGCCAACTCCCGGTCGTCCACCGGCACTTCGGACAGCGCGGCCGACAGTGACCGGTACCAGAAGCTGAGCCCCCGCCCGTCATGGACGAGCCGGCCGCGCTTGTGGTGGCGGATGTGGGCGGTGGGCGCGGAGCGCAGATGACGCCAGCCGAAGCGCCGGATGATGTCGGCCATGGTGGAGACCCCCTTGATTTCGTCAAAAAGACGATAACGAGGGGGCGTGTATATCGTCAAGTGGACGAAAAGGGGCCGTGGGAAGCGGTCAGCGTTCCGACAGCTCCGAAGGCGCTTCCTGGACGACCCAGCCGTTGCCATCGGGGTCGGTGAAGGTCAGGAAGGAGTTCCAGGTGCCGCCCTTGCCGTCCTCCCAGCCCTTCTCGCCGACGTGCCGCACCGGCGACACCTCCACGCCGCGCGCCTCCAGCTCGTCCCTCGCGGCCTCGATGTCGGTGACGCACAGCTGCGGGCCCTGCAGCGTGCCCGGTGCCATCTGGCGAGCACCGGGTGCCGGGGGCATGCCCTGCAGCAGGGCGATCGCGCAGCGCGATCCGGGCGGGGTCAGCTGGATGATGCGGATGCCGGGTGCGACCTCGCTGTCGACGTCGACCGTGAAACCGACCTTGTCGGCGTAGAACTCCTTCGCCCGGTCCATGTCGGTGACAGGGACCGGAACCACTTCGAGCGTCCAGTTCATGAAGCGCCTCCTCGGAACGAACGGTGTACGGGCGAGGTCCACCGTCGCCCACGGGCCGCCCGCGCACCAGCCGAAACGCGGTGGACGACGCAGAATCGGCGGCTCGTCCCACTCCGCCACCCGGGGCCGTCAGGACCGGGTACCGCCGTTCTCGGTGCGGTGGACCAGACCGGAGAGCTCGGTCCGCGAGCGCACTCCGAGCTGGGCGAAGACGTTGCGCAGGTGATGGTCGACGGTTCGGGGGCTGACCGAGAGGCTCAGCGCCACCTCCCGGTTGGTGGCGCCCTCCGCGACGCAGCGCGCGATGCGCAACTGCTGCGGCGTCAACCGGGCCAGATCGCCCGCCGGTACGGGGGCCGGTGCGTCACCCGTGGCCCGCAGCTCGGCGCGCGTCTGCGCGGCCCAGGCCGGGGCGCCGCACCGCTCGAAGGCGACCAGCGCGTCCCTCAGTCGGCTCTTCGCCTCCGCCGGCCGACGCCGCCGACGCAGCCACTTCCCGTGGAGCAGCAGGGTACGGGCCCGCTCGAAGTCGCCGTGCGCCGTCTCGTGCCGGGTCAGGGCCAGGGCGTAGAGGGCGTCGGCGGTGGCGTCCGGCGCGGCGATCAGGGCGCGGCAGCGGGCCAGTTGAGCGGGTGCCTGCGGATCGGCGCCCTGGGCGGCCCACAGGGCGAACTCCTCGACGGCCGCTTCGGCTTCGGCCGATGCACCGGACAGCACGGAGGCTTCGACGAAACAGGGCAGGGCGAGCATGCGGACGGCGAAGTGACCACGCCCGGGGCCCGGCCGGGTCAGCGGGCCGAGGCGGGCGGCGGCCTCGAAGGGCCGGCCCCGGCACAAGTCCGCGCGCGCCAGAGCCCATTCGGCCAGGGTGACCGCCTGGAGGAGCCCGTGCGGCCGGGCGATCTCCGCAGCGGCGCCGGCGTGCGCCGCGACGGCATCCGCGTCGGCCTCGACCGAGGCGACCAGCGCCAGGATCGCGTGCTGACCGGCGGCCACGTTGCGCTGGCCCGCCCGGTGGGCGGCGCGCAGGCCCTCCCGCGCATGGGCACCGGCGCGTGCGTGCTGGCCGGCGCGCAACTCGGCGTACGCGAGGTGTTCGAGGATCCGGGGGGTGAGGGCGGCCAGTTCCTGCGCTCGCGAGACGGCCAGGGCCCGGGCGTTGGCCCGGCACGCGGCCGCGATGTCACCGAGCACCAGGGCGGCCACCCCGGCCCGCAGCAGGCGGGTGGCCTCGTCGTCGTGGTGCGCACGGTGGATCACCCGGCGCAGCGGCCGCACGGCCTCGGTGAGGTGCCCGCCGAGCGCGGCGCGCAGCCCCGTGCGGTAGTCGCGCTCCGGATCGTGCGGGGACGAGGGGGACGGGGCCACGGCGTCCGTGGTCGGCGCGTCGGCGTCGGCGGAGTCCCGGGCGGGAGCGGGGACGGGGGAGTCGGCCAGGGCGGCGAGACAGGCACCGGCGTCGCCCGCGGCCCAGGCCGCGTCCATCGCCTCCATCCTGGCTTCCAGGGCCCCTTCGGCGTCGGACGGTCCGAGCCGCTGCGCTGCCACGAGCAGAGCCTGGTAGGCGTCCCCGACCGGGCCGTCCCGCAGGGCGAGGCGGCCCCGGACGAGTTCCGTGCGGGCGTGCCCGCTTGCGGACAGGGCGCCGTCGCGGCTCGCCGCGAGCAGCCGGCGCGCCCTGCGCGGGTGTCCGGCCAGGCGGGCGTACTCCGCCGCCGCGGTCAGGTGTGCGTTGCGGGCATCCTCGTGGGCGGTGAGTCCGGCGGCCCGGGCGAGCGCGGCCGAGCGTTCCATGCCGGACGTCGGCGTGCCGTGCGCGGCCGCGCTGACGAGGGCGGCCGCCAGTGCGGCGTCGGGACCGGGCGCGGCCAGGGCGAGGTGGAGCAGGTGCCGCAGACGGTACCGGTCGGCGTCCATGACCGAGGCGAGCAGGGCGTGGGCCGCCCGGCGCTGCGATGACGGCGCGCCGGTGTAGACGGTCCGCCGGAGCAGGGAGCTGCCGAACGCGATGCGGTCGCCGTCGTGGCGCACCACTCTCGCCGTCTCGGCGGGGTCCAGGGCGGCCGGGTCCACGGCGGCCTCGCGGGCGGCGCGCAGCACCAGGGACGCGTCCGCGCCGTCCGCGTCGGGGTCGGGTTCGTGCGCGGCCGCGGCGAGGAGGAGCAGGTGTCGCGTCTGGCTCGGCAGCGGGGCGAGGCGGCTGCCGAAGGTGGCCCACAGGGTGGCGCTGTCCACGAGCGGGCGCGGTAAGGGGCGGTGGCCGCCGAGTTCGTCCGGGGTCAGGCGCCGGGCCAGGGCCACCAGGACGGCGGGGTTCCCTTCGGCCTCGGACAGCAGTTCCGCCCGCACGGCCGGGTCCACGTCGGCGCCGGTGAGGTCGTGGAGCAGAGCGGTCGCCGCGCCGTCGTCGAGGGGGCCGAGGCGGAGCACGGGCAGCGCCGCGAACGCGGGCTCGTCCGTCAGCTGCTCCGCCGCCGAGAGCAGGAAGGCGGTCGGTGGCTCGGAGCCGGCGTCACGTGCGGCTGCGGCGAGGACGGCCCGTGAGGGCGCTTCCCACAGGTGTACGTCGTCCACGCAGACGAGCAGCGGTTCGCCTGCGCGGACGTACCGCCGCAGCAGCCGGGACAGGCCGGCCGCCGCCAGGTCCGCCGCGCACGCGGACCGCGGCGGCGCGGCGTCGCCCCCGAGCTCGGCCGCCGCGCACAGCAGCGCGTGCACGCCGTCGTAGGGCCGGGGATCACGGGGGAGGGGCCGGGGGCGCAGGACGGTCCCGAGGCTGAACTCCCGCCCCACGGCGTCCAGTAGAGCGGTGCGGCCCCGTCCCGGCTCCGCCGCGAGCAGCAGTGCGCCGCCGCGCCGGGACCGGAGGTGGTCCCACAGCGCTTCCACGGCTGCCCTTTCGGTCGTCCGGCCGTACATCCGGCGAGGACGTCCCGCGGTCGTCTGTCCGGTCACGCCGGTGAGGCTACTGCGGTGCGGACATCGGCGGAAGACTCGCGGCAGCCGGTGGAGGGTTGGGGGTGCGGTCTCCACCGGCCGCAGCGGCGGTCGGGAGGTGCGGGGGCGGATCAGGATGCGCGGGGGCAGGTCACGAGGTGTGGGGGCAGGTTCCCCGGTACTCCTCGATGGTCAGGCTCGGCCTGGGCAGGGGGCAGAGGAACTGTTCGTAGCGGGTGTCGTTGTCGATGAACCGCTTCAGCCAGGCGACGCTGTACTTGCCGATGGTGGTGTTCGACGTGTTCGGCGTGAAGTGGGTGGCGTTGTTGAGTTCCAGGTACGCCTTGTCGAGGGTGCTCGGCATGCTGGTGTAGAAGGGCTCCGAGTGCGTGAGGACCGGTGCGACGGTATCGCCGTCGGCCCCCACGACCAGGGTCGGCGTCTGGATCTCGGGCCAGGACTTGTCGAGGTTCCAGCCGGTGAGCGCGATGGCCGCTTGGAGCGAAGGCCTGCTCTTGGCGGCCTCCAGCGTCCCGCCACCGCCCATGGAGTGGCCCATCACACCGAGCCGCGTAGCGTCGATCCTGGAGCGGACGGTGCTGCGCTGGGTCAGGTAGTCCAGGGCGGAGAGCAGTTGGCGCCCTCTGCTGTCGGGCTGGTCGAGGGTGGTGAGCGTGTCGATGGTCATGACGACGAATCCCTGGGAGGCCAGTCGCGGGCCCAGCCAGGCGATCGAGGACTGGGTGGCGGTGTACCCGGGCGAGATGACGACGGCGCCGAAGGTCCCGTCGCTGGTCGCCGTCGGGTAGTAGACGGTGCCGCCGCCGAAACCCGTGACGCCCAGCGCGGGGACGCTGGTCTGCGAGACCGCGTAGGGGCCGCGGGCGGCCTCGATGCTCGACGTGGTCGGCGCGGGTCCCCGCTCGTACGGGTTTGCCGCGACCTGCATCTCGGTCCGCTCCGTGGCGTGCGCCGCCGACGCGGTGTACGGGGCGAGCGCGCCGAGGGCCAGCGTCGCCGCCAGTGCGGCCACGAGCGGACGGAGCCCCGCCCTCCCGGAGCCGGCGCGACCGGCGGCCCGGCCCTTCGTACCGACATCGTGTCCGGGGCCGGCGTGGTGGGTCCGGTGGGTGTTCTCGGTGTGTAGCTGCTGCACGAGGGTGTCGTCCTCTCGGTCGTGGCGGACGCGACCCGGCGCCACGCGGCCCGACCCGGCTGCGTGCCGAGTTCCGTACCGCCTGCCGGGAGCACCGCCGCTGTCGCTGGCCGGACCACTGTCAGGGCGCGTCCGTCCGGCGCACATCGGTGGAATCACCGGTCTCACGTACGGGCCACGCGGCGGACGCCCCCGCGGTCATCCGCCCGACAGGCGGTACGCGTCCCGCGCCAGGGTCAGCGCGATCAGGTCCCGGGGGCGGGAGAGCGATTTCGACGTCAGGTGCTCCAGCCGGCGCAGACGGTTGAAGACCGTGTTGCGGTGGCAGTACAGGCGGCCGGCCGCGCGCCCTGCCGAACCCTCCGCGGCCAGCCAGGCGTCGAGGGTCTCCAGCAGCATCGCCCGGTCCGCCGGGTCCAGTTCCAGCAGCGGACCGAGCACCGCCTGGACCAGCTCGGCCGACAGTTCGGGCTGGCGGACCACCAGCGCCGTGGGCAGCCGGTCGGCCAGCTGCACCAGTGCCCGCTCCTCCGGCCCGCAGGTCCGCAGCGCCGTCTCCGCCAGCCGCCGGGCCCGGCCCAGCTGAGCCAGTCCGTCCACCGCCGGGCTGATCCCGCCCGGCCCCGGGCAGCGGTCCGTGAGCTCCGCGGCAAGGTCGGCCGGGGAGGAGTCGCCCAGGGCCACCACGGCCAGTTCCCGGTCCGTGCGCATCCGCCAGAACAGCCGCATCCCGCCCGCCGCCGACACCCGGTGCACCGCGTCGCCGCGGTCGGCCGGCAGCACCACCACCGCGTACCGCCCCTGCTCCGGCAGGTCCAGCGCGAGCGCCACCTGGGCGGCCAGGGCCGGCGCCGAGTCCCCTTCGAGCAGGGCGTCCAGGAGGGCCTGCACCCGTTCGTCGCTGCGCCTGCGCATCTCCGCCTCCGCGGTGCGGTACGCCTCGGCCGTCGCGGCCGCCTGCTCCTCGATGCCCGCCCACATCGGACCGGCCGCGCGCGCCAGTACCGCCAGCGCCTCCGGCTCCTTGTCGGTGACGATGTCCAGCAGCGCGTCCCAGGTGAGCCGCCCCGCCCTGCGGTAGGCGTACAGCAGCAGGTCGAGCGGCAGCCCCTGCTCGGCCCGTCGGCTGCCCAGCTCCTCGGCGTACACGAGGTCCTTGCGCGGCGCGGACCGGCCCGCGGCGAAGGCCTCGATGCCGTAGTGCATCGCCTCGCTGACCTGTTGCCAGTGCTCGTCGCGCGGCACGGCCAGGTCGAACAGCGGCGAGTGCCTCGCCAGCTCCTCGATGAGCTGGTCGGTCAGCCCGGGAATGCCGTCGGTCAGTACGTCCGCCGCCGACAGCAGGACCGACCACTCCTGATCCGTGCGCGTTCTGCGTCCACCCATGGCCGCCGAGGATGTACCCCCCTCGGCCGCTGCCGACGGCACACGCGCCAGGACTGTGCTGCTGCACAACGCGTTCCGATTCCGGCTGGTCATCAGCAGCGATTCCCCCTCCGGCCGTGGACGGCCGACACGGCCCGGTGCTGGTGTGTGCGCCAGCACACGGTCGTCCGGAGGAAGGAGAGGACGTGGGTTCGCTACAGGTACGCGCGCTGTCCGTCGGCTACGGGCCGGTCCGGGCCCTGCGCTCCGTATCGCTCGACGTACCCGCCGGCGCGGTGGTCGTCGTACTCGGGGGGAACGGCGCCGGAAAGTCGACGCTGCTGCGCGCGGTCTCCCGGACGCTCGGCTTCCATCGGGGCGCCGCCACGGGCGGGAGCGTCAGCTTCGACGGGCGGCCGCTGGACGGGCTCGGTCCGGACCGGGTCGTGGCCGCGGGCGTGGTGCACGTGCCCGAGGGCCGGGCGGTGTTCACCCGGATGACCGTCGCGGACAACCTGCGGGCCGGGGCACTCGGCGGCCGCGCGGGCTCCCGCGCCGACACGGCCCGCTCCCTCGCCCGGGTGCACGAGCTGTTCCCCGTGCTGGCCGAGCGGGCGCGCCAGCGCGCCGGGCTGCTGTCCGGCGGCGAGCAGCAGATGCTCGCCCTGGGCCGGGCCCTGATGGCCCGCCCCCGCCTGCTGCTGCTCGACGAACCCACCCTCGGACTGGCGCCGCGCATGGCCGCCACCATCGCCGAGACCATCACGGAGATCAACGCCTCGGGCGCCTCGGTCCTGCTCGTCGAACAGAACGCCGCCCTGGCGCTGCGCCTGTCCTCCCACGCCTACGTCCTGGAGGTCGGCGAGGTGACCCTCGAAGGCCCGGCCGCCGCACTGGCCGCCTCGGACGAGGTGCGCCGCCGCTACCTCGGCATCACGGACGAGACCGGGCCCGCACCGGCCCCCACCGGGCCGCGGCGGGAACTGCGCAGGTGGGCCCGGTGAGCGCACCCTGGTCCCCGCCGCCCCCGCTCACCGTCACCGACGTCACCGTCCGCTTCTCCGGCCTGACGGCGCTCGACTCCGTCTCCTTCACGGTCGATCCCGGCAGCGTCCACGCCGTCATCGGACCCAACGGAGCGGGCAAGTCCACCTGTTTCAACGTGCTCTCCGGCGTGTACCGGGCCACGGGCGGCAGCGTCCGGTTCGGCGCCGCCGAACTCACCGGCCTCGCCCCGCACGCCATCGCCGGCCTCGGTGTCGCCCGCACCTTCCAGAACCTGGCGCTGCCCCCGCGGGCCACCGTCGCCGACACCCTCCTGCTGGGCCGCCACCGGCTGATGCGCACCGGGTTCCTGGCCGCCGGACTGCGGCTGCCCGCCGCCGCCCGCGAGGAGCGCCGGCACCGTGAGCGGGTCCGGGAGATCGCCGCCTTCGTCGGCCTGGACGGCGATCTCGCGGCTGCGGCGGGCTCCCTCCCGTACGGAAAGCAGAAGCTGGTCGAGCTGGCCCGGGCCCTGTGCATGGAGCCGCGGCTCCTGCTCCTCGACGAGCCCGTCGCCGGCATGACCGCGGACGAGAGACAGCGCACGGCCGCCGTCATCGCCGGCGTCCGCGACGGCCTCGGCATCTCGATCGTGCTCGTCGAACACGACATGGGGGTGGTGATGCGGCTCGCGGACGCGGTGACCGTACTCGACTTCGGCAGGCGCATCGGCGGCGGCACTCCCGCGCAGGTGCAAAACGATCCCGCGGTCGTCCGCGCGTACCTCGGAGAGGAGGAACCGGCCGCATGACGACCTTCCTCGAACTGCTCCTCGGCGGGCTCTCCATGGGCTCCGTCTACGCGCTGATCGCCCTCGGTTTCGTGGTCATCTTCAAGGCGACCGAGGTGGTCAACTTCGCCCACGCCTCCCTGCTGCTGGCCGGCGGGTACGTCACCGCGACGCTGCACGAGGAACTCGGTTTCTGGGGCGCGCTCCTGGCGGGCACCCTCGCGGCCGCCGCGGTGGGCGCGGCGATCGAGTTCCTGGTGATGCGGCGCTACCGCGGCCAGGACCAGAGCGTGCTGGCCATCGTCACCATCGGCGTCGACATCCTCCTCATCACCGACCTCACCCGGCGCATCGGTACCGACGTGCTCCCGCTCGGCGATCCGTGGGGGGACCGGGTCGTCCACCTGGGCGCGGTCACCGTGCCGCAGACCCGGATCGCGGCCATCCTCGCCGCGGGCCTGCTGATCACCGTCTTCCTGCTGGTGTTCCGCCACACCTCCTGGGGCGTGGCCATGCGCGCCGCCGCGGAACGGCCCGAGACGGCCGCGCTCATGGGCGTACGGCTGGGCCGTGTCTCCCTCGCGGCCTGGGCGGTCGCCGGGGCACTGGCGGCCGTGGCGGCGCTCTTCCTGACGGTGTTCCCCACGCCCGGCCTGGAGCGGGCCACGTCGCTGGCCGCCCTCAAGGCCTTCCCCGCCGCGATCCTCGGCGGCCTCGACTCCACCTCCGGCGCGCTGGCCGGCGGCCTGATCGTCGGCGTCACCGAGGCGCTGGCCACCGGATACCAGGGGCAACTGGCCTTCCTCGGCCGCGGCATCGGCGACCTGGCTCCGTACCTCGTGATGATCGCGGTCCTGCTGATCCGCCCCGCCGGACTCTTCGGCACGAAGGAGCTCGCCCGTGTCTGACACCCGCGGCCCTGCAGGGCGCACCCGGTCCGCCGCCGAACCCGCCACCGGGGCCGATGCCACCCATGCAGCCGCCACCGGGGCAGCGCCGCGGCCACGGCCGCTCAGCGCGCGGAACGCGGCCGCGGCAGCGGCGGGAGTGGTGCTCCTCGCGCTGCCCTTCTACCTCGACCGGTTCTGGCTGCAGGCCGGACTCTTCGCCATCGCCGCCGCCATCGGAGCCATCGGCCTCAACCTGCTGACCGGCGCCACCGGCCAGCTGTCGATGGGCCACGCCTTCTTCCTCGCCGTCGGTGTGTACGGGTACTGCGCGCTCGCCGGGGACGGCAGCACGGCCGGCGGCCACACCCTGGTCGGGCTCGGCCTGCCAGGCTGGCTCGCCGCGGCCTTGGCCGTCGCCCTGACCGGGGCCGCGGGCGGCCTCTTCAGCCCCATCGCCGGCCGCCTGCGTGGCGCGTACCTCGGCATCGCCACGCTCGCCCTGATCTTCATCGGCCAGCACGTGCTGTTCAACGCCACCAGCCTCACCGGCGGCTTCAACGGCCGCGCCGTGGAACCGCTGTCCCTCCTCGGCCTCACCTTCGACGACACCGAGACCGTCATCGCCGCCGTCCCCTTCCGCTCCGCCGAGAAGCTCTGGTACCCGGCGCTGGCCGCCCTCCTCGGCGGCGCCCTGTTCGCCCGCGGAGTCCTGCGCGGCCGCCCCGGCCGGGCCATGAACGCCCTGCGCGACCACAGCATCGCCGCCGGGGTGATGGGGGTGCCGGTCGCCCGGTACCGGAGCGCCGTCTTCGTCCTGTCGTCCATGTACGCGGGGCTGGCCGGCGTCCTGCTGGCCCTGGTCTTCCAGCGCACCGTGCCCGACTACTTCGGGATGGTCCTGTCCCTGGAGTACCTCGCCATGATCGTGATCGGCGGCCTGGGTACGGTCACGGGCGCCGTCGTCGGCGCGGTCTTCGTCTCCCTGCTGCCCCAGCTGCTCACGCGCTACAGCGACGCCCTCCCGCTGGTGTCCGCCCCCGGGACGGGCGGCGTCTCGCCGGGCGAGGCCTCGCGCTACCTGTACGGAGCCGCCGTCGTCGCGGTCGTCCTGTTCCTGCCCGGCGGCCTCACCGGCATCCCCCGGACCTTCCGGACCCGCACCACATCCCCGAAGGAGCGAACGTGAACGGAAGAACGCTCTGTGCCGCGGCCCTGGCGGCCGCACTCGTCCTGACCGGCGCCGCCGGATGCAGCGGCAAGGCCAAGACCGATGCCGGGGGCGACAAGCCCGCCGCGGGCGGGGTCAAGACCGGAGCCGGGGTGAGCGAGAAGACCATCAAGCTCGGCGCGCTCACGGACATGACCGGTGTCTACGCCTCACTCGGCAAGAGCGTCACCCAGGCGCAGCAACTGTGGGCGAAGCAGACCAACGCGGCCGGCGGCATCTGCGGGCGCACGATCGAGCTGACCGTGCGCGATCACGGCTACGACCCCCAGAAGGCCCTCGCCGCCTACACCGAGCTGGAACCCTCGGTGCTCGGCTTCGCCCAGTTCATCGGCTCCCCGTTCGTCGCCGCCGTCAAGCAGCGCATCGACGGGCAGGACAAGGGCCTGGTCATTCCCCAGGCCTGGTCCGCCTCGCTGCTGGGCAGCCCGTACATCCGCACGGTGGGGGCGACGTACGACGTCGAGACCATCAACGCGGTCGGCTTCCTCCTCGACCAGAAGAGGATCGCCGCGGGTGACAAGATCGGGCACGTCTACTTCGAGGGCGACTACGGAGAGAACGCGCTGACCGGGGCCAAGGCCGCCGCCGCGGACGCCGGGTTGAGCGTCGTCGAGCAGAAGATCAAGCCGACCGACAACGACATGACGGCCCAGGTGGCCGCGCTCAAACAGGCCGGGGTCAAGGCCGTCATCGTCAGCGCCGGCCCCCGCCAGGCCGCCTCCCTCGTGGGGGTCGCGGCGGCGGGCGGCTGGAACGTGCCGGTCGTCGGCAACAACTCGGCCTTCTCCCCGCAGCTCCTGGCCACCCCGGCGGGCGCGGCCCTGCAGAAGGACTACTACGTCGCCTCCTCCGCCCTGCCGATCGGCTCGGCCGAGGCGGGCCCGGCAGCCCTGGCCGCCGCGTACAAGGCGGAATATCCGGGCTCCGGACTCGACAACGGCGTCGTGGCCGGTTTCACGGCCGGCGCCCTGTTCGGGGAGGTGCTGAAGAAGGCCTGCGCGGAGAAGGACCTGACCCGCGAAGGCGTCCGGGCGGCGCTGCTGAGCCTGAAGTCCTATGACAACGGCTTCGGGATCACCCACGACTTCTCGGACCCGAAGGCCCCGTCCACCCGGCAGAGCGTGATCATGAAACCCGACGCGGCGGTCCCGGGCGGCATGCGGGTCGTGAAGGAAGCCGCGTCGGCCCCCGCCGCGGCGAAGTTCACGCCCACTGGCTGAGCGGCCCGACGGCGCGGCTGCCCGGTGCCCGAGGCGGATGCGGTAATCGTGTTGACCGCCCCCGGCATGCAGTGCTGGAGTCGGCGCGTGGACAGCATCCCCGCCAACCGGCGGTTCTGGAACCGGATCAGCAGCACCTACCAGCAGGAGCACGACCCGCAGATCGGCGCAACGCCCCGGCTGTGGGGGATGTACTCCCTCCCCGACGCACACCTGCGCGCCCTCGGCGACGTCACCGGCAAGCGCGTCCTCGAACTCGGCTGCGGCGCGGGCCAATGGTCCAGAGCGCTCGCCGCCGAGGGTGCCGACGTGGTCGGGATCGACCTGTCCGAAGCCCAAGTCGCGGCGGCCGTGCGGGAGATGGGAGCCGTTTGCTACCCGCTGGTGCAAGGCGCCGCCGAACACCTGCCGTTCGCCGACGAAAGCTTCGACCTGGTGTTCTGCGACCACGGCGGGCTCAGCTGGGCGCCGCCGCACCTCGCCGTCCCGCAAGCCGCACGGGTCCTGCGCCGCGGCGGGCGCCTGGTGTTCAACGTCGCCGGCCCATGGTTCGAAGCCTGCTACGACGAAGCCGCCCGCCGTGTGACCACGACGCTGCAGAAGGACTACTTCGGGCTGGACACCATCGACGAAGGCGAGGGCGCGACCAGCTACCAGCTCACCTACGGAGGCTGGGTCAAGGTCCTGTGCGGCGCGGGTCTCGTCATCGACGACCTCATCGAGCCGCGGCCGGCACCCGGCACGCCCAACGGCTACAACGAAACCGACCCGCCGGACTGGGCACACCGCTGGCCGGCGGAAATGCTCTGGGTGGCCCACAAACCGTAAGTCCCGCTGAACGCGGATGCGCCGGACCGGCCGCGGATCGGCCGGTCCGGCGCATGCCGGGTCTCAGGTCTTGGTCACGGTGCAGGTGTAGGGGGAGCTGCCGGAACCCTGGTAGGCGTCCAGTTCGAGGCAGTAGGCAGCGCTTCCCGCGGCGGTGCGGGTGAAGGAGAGCGCTTCGTCGGCGCCCACGCCGTTGTTCACGGAGCGGCCGATGGTGGTCCCCGCGGAGTCCAGGAGGTACAGGTCGGCGTCGTAGGCGTCGGGGACGGCGCACTGGACGCCTACCTGCGCACCGGCCGCGAAGGAGAGGCGGAAGTAGTCGCGGTCGGTGCCGGAAGCCATGGTGCCGGTGAGCGCGGCGGGGAATGCCAGGGTGGTGGCGTCATCGGCGGTCGCGCGGGTGTCGTTCGTCTCGGATTCGGTCAGCGTGGCCGTGTTTCCGGGTGCCGTGCAGGTGCTCTGGGGAGTGCCGGTGTAGGGGTCGGCGTCAAGGACGCCGTTCGTCACGCTGCGAAGGTAGTAACCGCAGGTGGGGCGGTTCTTGAAGTCGTAGCTCTGGCCGGGGCCCAGTCGCCAGATCTTGTAGCCGGAGAAGCTCAGCGGCTTGCCCGAAGAGGCCTGCTCGGGCTGGTGGTCGCCGAGGACGACGAAGGCCTCCTTGCCGTAGAGGGTTGCCTTGCCGTTCTTGTCGAGGAGGAGGGAGCTGCCTTCCTCGACCCCGACGCCCCAGGCTTTCCCTGCGGAGGTCCGTCCGTCCTTGATGGCGCGGGCGACGAAGGCCATGGTGCGGCCCATCCGGTCGCGGGTGGTGAAGTGTGAGTCGTTGATGACGCCCGCGTAGTTCGGCCAGTCGAACATGCCGGTCGTGAAGGTGGCGTAGCGGTCGTAGGGGTTCGCGAGGGCCTCGGCGCTGGTGATGCTGCCCTTGCAGGCGTCGTAGACGATGGGGCTGTTGATGTGGTGTCCGGCGCTCCCACCGCCCGACCCGCCGCCCCTGGCGACGGCGGACTCGACGGACGCCTCCAGGGCGGTGCCCTTCCAGGCGGCGTAGCGGCACTGGTCGCCACCGGCGAAGTAGACGAACTCCGCTGCGCGGATGTCCGCGTTGACCTGGCTGTTGTTGCCGTCCGATGCGGCGGTCAGGGTCCAGCTGGTACACGAGTTGACGCCCGGCAGGGCCATGACCGCGTCGCACTCGGGGGTGGGGCTCCCCGTGGTGGGTGCGGAGCCGGCGAGGACGACGACGTCGAGGCTCCCGGTACCGCCGCGGATGGCGTCGAGGGCGGCGGTCATGGAGCCGGGGTTGATCTTTCCGTCGCCGTTCATGGTGACGGCCGGCCCCTGCCAGGACGTTCGGCTGACGTCCGACGCACTGCCGAGGCGGACCCGGGTGGTTGCCGCCTCGGCGGGCAGTGCGGTGGCGAGCGAACCGGCGAGGGTGAGGAGCGCGACCGCGGCCGAGGCCAGGGTCGCGTGTCTGAAGTGGGTGCCCATGGGGACTCCAGGGGGTGGGGGGGCTTTGGACGGCCGAGAGGGGTGCGGTGGCGCCTCCCGCACGAGTCCGGGCCGGACCGAACCGAGCTGGCAGCGTCGGCGTGGTAGCGGAACTTACAAGCCAGCGTTCATTTTCGGAAGATGTAATCGAAAAAACGCGGCTGCCTCTCCTCCTCGGGCCGAGATGCCTGCTCGGACGGCCTGCCGTGGTCTCATCCCCCGGAGGATCCTGCCGTCACGTGAATGTAACGGGCGATACATCTAGCCAAAGTCTGGGTGCATCTGTAATTTACCGCTGTGCGACGGAGAAGACTCCCGTCGGCCCAAGACCGGAGAGGTCCACCTCTGATGAACACTCGCCTGCCCCGCCACGCGCTCACAGCGCTCGCCGCCATGGCCGTTCTGACCACCCTCACAGCCTGCTCGGACACCGCGGGAGACGCCGCCGCCGACTCGGCGGACGGACGGCTCACCGTCGCCGGGGTCGCCATCGCCAAGGACACGACGCTCCACGACGCCCTGCCCGAGGCCATCAGGAAGACGGGGACGGTTCGGGTGGCCACGGACGTCCCGTACGCGCCCTTCGAGATGTTCGTGGCCGAGGGCAAGCCGGAGCTGACCGGCCTCGACTACGACCTGGGGCAGGCGCTCGGGGCGAAGCTCGGCGTGAAGTTCGCCTTCACCCCCCAGAAGTTCGACGGGATCGTGCCCGCCATCCAGGCCGGCAAGTTCGACGCGGCCATGTCGGCGATGACCGACAACAAGGAACGGCAAACGGTCGTCGACTTCGTCGACTACTCCGTCTCCGGCTCCGGAATCATGGTGCTCAAGGGGAACCCTGCCAAGATCTCGACGCTGGACGACCTGTGCGGCAAGAAGGTCGCGGTCCAGGCGGCCACGAACCAGCTCGATCTGCTCAAGGAGCACCAGGCCGCGTGCAAGTCCGCGGGCAAGGGCGAGATCGCCGTCCAGACCTTCCCCAAGGACTCCGACGCTCAGCTCGCTCTGCGCTCGGACAAGGTGGTGGCCCAGGTGCAGACGAAGCCCGCCGCGGGCTGGACCGCGAAGACCGCTGACAGAGGCAGCGCCTTCGAGGTCGTCAACGACCCTGCTGCTGAGGGGGGTTACGCGGCCTCTCCCAATGGAATCGCCGTGTCCAAGAAGCTGCCCGAGCTCAGCGCCGCGATCCAGAAGGCACTGCAGTCCCTGATCGACGACGGCGCCGTCACCAAGATCTTCGACAAGTACGGCGTCGCCTCCATCGCGGTCAAGGAAGCCACGAAGAACACGGAGGTCAATTAACCGTGGCTCACGCAACCACCTCCGCGGGCACCTCCCGGACAGACCTGAATCCCGACGCGCTCCACGTCGTACCCGTGCGCCACTACGGCCGCTGGGCGGCCGCGGTTGCCGCCGTGACCGCCCTCGTCGGCCTGGCCGGCTCCCTGGCGAAGAACGACAACCTGCACTGGGACGTCGTGGGCCACTACCTCTTCGCCGACCTGATCTTCGACGGTCTCGCCACCACCCTGTGGCTGACCGCCGCCGCCATGGCCCTCGGCCTCGGTCTCGGCACGCTCATCGCGGTGATGCGGCTCTCCTCGAGTCCCGTCCTCCACGGTCTGGCGACCCTCTTCGTGTGGGTCTTCCGCGGCACACCGCTCCTGGTCCAGATCATCTTCTGGGGCTACGCCGGCGCGCTCTACAAGTACGTGATGATCGGGATCCCCTTCACCGACATCACTTTCCTCAGCGTCGAGACCAATACGCTCCTCACCCCCGCCGTCGCGGCGCTTCTGGCCCTCGGGCTCAACGAGGCCGCCTACGCCTCGGAGATCGTGAGAGCCGGTATCCAGTCCGTCGACCCCGGGCAGGCCGAGGCGGCCCACTCGCTGGGCATGCGTCCGGCCCTGACCATGCGGCGGGTCGTCCTGCCGCAGGCCATGCGCGTCATCATCCCGCCGATGGGCAACGAGACCATCAACATGCTGAAGATGACAGCCCTGGTCTCCGTCATCTCCGCGCATGACCTGATGTCCAACATCCAGGACGTCTACGCCCAGAACTACCAGGTCATCCCCATGCTCGTGGTGGCCAGCGTCTGGTATCTCGCACTGGTCACCCTGCTCGGCATTCCACAGGCGTGGCTCGAACGCCGGTACGGCCGCGGCACCTCCCGCGCCGGTCATGTCTCGCCGCTGCGGCGCATGCTCGGCGGCGCGGTGAGCCTGTTCCGTACGGACTCGAAGGAGGTCACCCGGTGATCACCCCCATGCTCCAAGCCCAGGGCGTACGCAAGCACTTCGGCCGGCTCGAGGTCCTCAAGGGCATCGACCTCACCGTCGAGCGCGGCCAGGTGTGCTGCCTGCTCGGACCCTCCGGCTCGGGCAAGTCCACCTTCCTGCGCTGCATCAACCACCTGGAGAAGATCGACGGCGGCATGCTCGCCGTCGAGGGCGACCTCGTCGGATACCGCAGGCAGGGCAACCGCCTCCTGGAACTCCGGGAGAAGGAGGTCGCCGACCGCCGCCGCGACATCGGCATGGTCTTCCAACGCTTCAACCTCTTCCCGCACATGACCGCTCTCGACAACGTGATGGAGGCCCCGCTCAACGTCGCCGGCACCTCCCGGCCGGAGGCCCGCCAGGACGCACAGCGGCTCCTCGAGCAGGTCGGACTGGCCGACCGGGCCGGCCACTACCCCGCTCAGCTCTCCGGAGGGCAGCAGCAGCGCGTCGCCATCGCCCGCGCCCTGGCGATGAAGCCGAAACTCATGCTCTTCGACGAGCCCACCTCCGCGCTCGACCCCGAGCTGGTGGGCGACGTCCTGGACGTGATGCGCCAACTCGCCGACGACGGCATGACGATGATCGTCGTCACCCACGAGATCGGCTTCGCCCGCGAGGTGGGTGACACGGCCGTCTTCATGGACGACGGGGTGGTCGTCGAAGCCGGAGATCCCCGCCAGGTCCTCGTCGACCCCGAGCAGGAACGCACCCGCGCCTTCCTCTCCAAGGTCCTGTGACCGCCCCCGCCCGGCAGCAGGCCGCGCTCGCCCGGACGCTCCTGCCCCACGCACAGCGCCACTTGCCCCTCTATCTAAGGGACTTGGCCCACCTGGTCTCCATCGACTCCGGCTCCCACAGCCCCCTCGGCGTCAACCGCGTCGCGGACTGGGTCCAGGAGCGGCTCGAACGGCTCGGTTTCGCGGTCCAGCGATTCGCGACCGGCGCGGGGGGACGTCCCGCCACAGGAGACACCCTCGTCGCCCGCCGGTCAGGACGACTGAACGCAGCCGGAGGCGGTCGCCGCATCCTCCTCGCGGCCCACATGGACACCGTCTTCGAGGACGGCACCGCCGCCGCACGCCCCTTCTCCCTGTCCGGGTCGAAAGCCCACGGCCCTGGGGTCAGCGATGACAAGGGCGGCCTGCTGGCCGGACTGACCGCGTTGGACATCCTCCGGGACCAGGGGATCGAGGAATACGCGGAGATCGTCTTCCTGGCCACCCCCGACGAGGAGATCGGAGCACCCGCCAGCCGCGAGGTCACCGAAGCGACAGCCCGCGGCATGCACTACGCCCTCGCCCTGGAATGCGCCCGGGAGAACGGTGACCTGGTCATCGCCCGCAAGGGGGTCGCGGACTTCCGCCTCACCGTCACGGGCCGCGCCGCCCACGCCGGCATCGAACCGGAACGCGGCGCCAACGCGGCCCTCACCGCCGCCCACCTCGTCGTCGCCCTGCAGAACCTCAACGGACACTGGGACGACGTCACCGTCAACGTCGGCGTCATCCGCGCCGGCACCCGAGCCAACATCGTCTGCCCCGATGCCGAACTCCACGTCGAGGTACGCGCGGCGACCCTCACGGACATCCGGCGCGTCAAGGACGCCATCACCCAAGCGGCCCAGCAGCCCGCCGTACCGGGAACCCGCGTACGCGTCGAACAACTCGACCTCTGCGCCCCCATGGAAGACACGCCCGCCTCGCGCACCATGCTCCACCACGCCCAAGCAGCCGCCCGCGCCCTCGGCTTCGACGTCGACGCCGTGGCCACCGGGGGAGCGGGCGACGGAAACCTCATCGCCGGTGCCGGCGTGCCGGTACTCGACGGCCTCGGTCCCGTGGGCGGCGCCGACCACAGCCCGCTCGAATGGCTCGACACCGCCACCGTCGCCCCGCGCATCGCCCTGCTCGCCTCCCTCATCGCGGCCCTGGGCGACGCCCGTACGCACTGAGACCCCCGGAGCTCCCGCGCGACGGTCTCCGGCCGGCAGCCATCCACACCCCTTTCGCCACGGAGGTACAAGGCACATGCGCATCCCCCATCCCCTCAGCCCTCCCAGCCCCCTCAGTCGTCGCGCCGTCCTGGCCGGCAGCACCGCCCTCGTCATCGCCCTCACCGCCGCCCCCGCCGGCGCCACCGCCCCCACGCCGAACCGTCCGGGGTCCCTCGTCCTGGTCGGTGGCGGCCTCCAGGACGACAACACCCGGATCTACGGCGAGATCATCAGGCGGGCGGGCGGAGCCAAGGCCCGCATAGGCGTCCTCACCGCCTCCTCGGTCCCGGCGAGCCGGGACCCGAACGCCGACGACCCGCAGAACTGCAGCAACTCCGCCTGCAACGGCGCCTATTACGCGGAGCTCTTCAAGCGGCACGGCGCGGCCGAAGCCCAATGGATCCCCATCGACCTCGACCACATCGCCAACGCCGACTCTCCGGCAGTCGTCGACCAGGTCAACTCCATGACCGGCTTCTTCTTCGGCGGCGGCGACCAGTACCGCTACGTCACCACCCTCCTGCACGGCGCCGCCCACACCGACTCCAAGGTCCTCGCCGCGATCCGGGCCAAGCTAGCGACCGGCGCGGTCGTCTCGGGCTCCTCGGCCGGCGCCCAGATCGCAGCGGGTGCCGACATGGTCACGGGAGGCGATTCCTACCAGGCCCTGCGCGACGGCAGCACCCCCGGCTACTTCGAGGACCCCACGCGCCTCGGCTACCTCCCCGAAGGCGGCTTCGGCTTCCTGCGCTCCGGACTCATCGACACCCACACCGGCGCCAACGGGAGAGAGGGCCGCGCCGTGCGCCTGGCCGCGGACACGGGCCACGACCGCGTCTACGCGCTGGAAGAGAACACCGCCCTCGTCGTCGACCATCCGGGCACCACCCGCGAGGCCCTCACCGTCCTCGGCCCGAACGGAGTGGCCGTACTCGATCTACGCCACGCCCGCACCCGGCAGAGCGACGGCGGATGGTCCCTCGACGGAGCCGGCTACAGCTACCTCACCGACGGCGACCGCTACGACGCTCACCGTCGGTACGCCACCCCCGCGCCGGACAAGCGGCTCCTCGTCCCGCGAGGTGATCAGCCCGTAGCCGCCAACAACGACGTCTTCCACTCCGCGGCCAATCCCGACGGATCCCCGTACTCCCTGCGCTCCACCGCCCGTGCACTTCTCGAAACCCGGGCCCGGCGCACCGCTGCCGCGACCACCTTCGAAAGCGGTCCCCGCTTCACCGTGACACTGGCCAAAACGCCCGCCACGACGAGCTGGACCACCGTGCCCGGCAGCGCGCAGAGCATCCTCTCGCTCGCCGTCTCCATCCGGCCCGAACAACGACGCCCCTGATCCCACCGGCTCCGGCGCATCCCGCCGGAGCGCGGCCGGGCGCGCTGCCGCATCCGCCGGACCAGCCGATAGGCTCGGCGGATGCGGTCCGCACCCCCTCGAAAGGAAAAACATGGCAGCCGGCTCACTCGCCGACGACATCCGCAGCAAACTGGGTGACCTCAGCCCGGCCGAACGCAAGGTCGCCCGAGTGCTCCTGGCCGGCTACCCCGCCTCGGGCTTCGAGACCATCGCCACCATCGCCGAGAGAGCCGCCGTCTCCGCCCCCACCGTCCTGCGCTTCGCCGGCCGCCTCGGCTACCGCGGCTTTCCGGATTTCCAGGCGGCCCTGCGCGCGGAACTCGACGAACGCAACGCCTCCCCGCTGTCGTTGTACGAGTCCACCGACTACGGCCGGCAGACCGGCCCGCAGACCGATGCCGGAGACGACAGCCTCCTGTCACGCGGCAGCGCCCTGATCACCGCCGCGGTCGGGAACACCCTCGCCGAGATCCCCCCGCACGACCTCGATCAGACCATCAGGATCCTCAGCGACCGCAAACGCCGGATCACCCTGACCGGAGGCCGCTTCACGCACCTCCTGGCCCAGTACCTGGCCATGCACCTCATGCAACTGCGCGATGACGTCCGCGTCCTGCCCGAAGGCGCGGTGCAACGCACCGCCCACCTCACGCACCTGTCCCGCCGCGACGCCGTCATCCTCTTCGACTTCCGCCGCTACGAGGCGGACAAGGCGGCGATCGCCCAGATGACGCGTGAGGCCGGCGGCAAGGTCATCGTCTTCACCGACGCCTGGCTCTCCCCGGCGACGTCCCAGGCCGATGTCGTCCTCCCCAGCCAGGTCGCCACCCTCTCCCCGTACGACAGCCTCGTGCCCACCCTGGCGGTGGTGGAGACGGTCATCGCCGGCGTGATGCAGGCCCTCGGCCAGGACGCCCACCAACACCTCCGGCAATCCGAGGACACGGCCCGCCGCATCGGGCTGGTCTGACCGGTGGGTCTCCCGCCGGCCGCGACCCGGCCATTGCCCCTGCGCTGGTGACCGGCCAGCAATGGCCGGTCTCCTGGCCTGTCCGACCTGCACCTCTAGCACCTAGCTTCCGGATGTCCGGCCCGCAGCGCACACCGCGGCGCGGCCATGAAGCGGCACAGCCGAAGCTCAGGGAGCGACGATGAAGACAATCAGGAGCAGAACCGCGAGGCTTCTCCTCGCGCCCGCAGTCGTTCTGGGGCTGTTCGCCCCGGTCCTGGCCGCGGCCCCGGCGGGGGCGGCCCCGGCCGGCGCGGCGGCGGACGAGGCGTACACCTTCACCAACCCCGACGGCATCCTCAACTCCACGGGCAACAACGACGGGAACCAGATCTCCGTCACCCCCGACGGGATGAACTACACGCAGTGGCGCCTCATCAAGCTCAGCGCTCCCGGCCAGTTCAACATCGCCAGCACGTCCTCCGGGAAGTGCATCTATGCGAGCCAGCCCGCCACTCAGATGTCGTGCGGCCAAGACGGTGAGCAGTGGCACTTCCGCCCGGTCGACGGCAAGCCGAACACCTTCGGCATCATCCGCCGTGCCGAAGCGGGCACGGAGTACTGCATGGACAACCGTGGCGGTCTCCACCTGTGGGGCATCCTGGCCCAGCCCAACGTCTGCAACGGCAGCGCGAGCCAGCAGTGGACGCTGCCCGAGTACAAGGCAGCGGAAGCCAGGAGCCTCGCCCTGGACTACTACAGCGACCTGTGTTCCAAGAAGATTTCCACCTGCTCGTGGAAGCAGCGCTCCGAAGGGCAGCCCGAGGTACTGCCCAGGCGTCCCGCTTCTTCGGTCTGGTTCAACGACACCAGTGCCACGATGACCCAGATCTTCACCACGATCTACCACTCCGGCTGGGCCCAGTCCTTCTCTGCCGGCCTGTCGACCTCGGTCGGAGTCTCCACCCCGGTCCAGGCCATGATCAGCAACCAGCTGACCGCGACGCAGACGTACACCTCGGACGAGTCGACGATCAACGGCATCTCCGTGACCGTCCCGCCCAAGAGTTACGCCTGGGTCGACTTCGCCGCCGTCGGCAAGAAGGTCACCGGAACCTGGACGTTCGACACCGACAACCAGCCGTGGACGGCCGACGCGACCATCACGGTCCCGGTCATCAACTCCACGGCCGGCACGACGATGTACGTGGCCCGCACGAGCGCGAACCCTCCCGGTACTGGCTCCACCAGCGACGACGTCAAGCCCACCGTCATCGCGAAGACCGCGTCCGCCGTCATGGACGTGCCCGCGGGCGGCAAGCTGAGCGCCGTACAGGGCGGCGTCAGGGTCAGTGACGCGGACGGCGCGACCATTGCGACGGTCATGCCCGGCGCAGTCACCGACACCAACGGCGTCATCCACAAGGCCGCTCTGGCAGTGCAGGGCGCCACCGTCACTCAGACCATCGAAGGCGTCACCGGCGACACCATCACCGGAACCCTGTCGCCCCCGACCTTCTCCCTGGGCTCCGGCGCTCCCGCCGGCTACGCCTCCGCCATGAAGAACACCCGGACGATGGCAACGGCATCCTTCAGCGTCTCCCAGAACAGCGACGCGTACGACAAGTGCATGGCCGCGAAGATCGGCACCAGCATCGTCAGCGGAGGAGTCTCCGGCCTCCTCGGCGGTCCCCCCGGGGTTGCCGTAGGGATGATGACGGGCGCCTTCAGTGGCATCGTCATAGGAACGGTGACCTGCCCGAAGAAGTAGCCCGCCCCGCCGAACGAACCACCGTGTCCCTCCGCTGCCCAGCCGGCGGGGGGACACGGCTCTCTCGCGCCGGTTCGAGGACGATCGCCCCGCTGCGGGCGGAGCGATAGGATCCGCGCTCGTGGACGACATACGCCAGGCGAGGATCACCTTCAGCGGGACCCTGAGGCGGGAGGAGTTCGACGAGGCGGTTGCAGCCACCGGGATGTTCCGGCGCATCCGGTGGCTCATCGGGGTGGCTGCCGTGCTGATGGCGGCCTTGAGCCTGCAACCTCTCGCCGGCGGCGGCCCGGTCAACGGCGTCATGCTCACCTTCGCGGTGGTCTACGGGGTGCTCGGCGTGTTCCTGCCCCCGCTGCTCACGGGCCGCGCGTTCCGCGCCGACCAGGCCAAGGGGGAGAAGCAGGCCACCATCGACGCCGCCGGCTTCGTCATCGCCCGCGGCGGCGAGGAACTGATGCGGGTGCCGTGGCGCAGCGTGCACCGCTCCTACGAGACGGAGCGGGTGTACGCCGTGACCGGCCGCGTCGGCTGGAAGGCGGGCCTGCTGATCGTGCCCAAGCGGTTGCTCACCGGGGCCGGCGAGGTTGAGCTGATGGGCGTGCTCCTGGAGACCTGGGTCGGCCGGTCCGAGGGCCGCGGGGCGTAGCGCAACCTCCTGGGCAAGACGGCGACCGCCACAGCCTGGTTCGGGCTCCGGAGTTTCAGCGGCGTGGGGGGCACCGGACCTTGGGGTGCCGTTCGAGCGATCAGCCCGCCAGCCAGTCGCCGGGCACCGACTCACGCAACTGCTCCAGTGCCTCTTCGGTCCGGGCCCGCACGTCAAGGCAGAAGCCATCGAACTCGCGGATCAGGACATCAGGGCCGGCGAACCACCGGATGTCGCGCCCACAGCCAGAAGCTCCCCAAAATGCCCTACCACGCCGGCCTCGTCAGCGCCCAGCTCCAGGAAGTCGCTCAACCCGCCGTCAAACAGCACCACCTCGGACATGACCATCGCGATGCAAGCCACCGTCAGGCTCGACTCCCAGGGGTCCCATCGCTCCTGCGACTTGTCGGCGAGATCCGAACGGATCACGGTGCCGGGATCATCGTCGTCCAGGTCCGTCAGCAGGACGCCCCAGGAGGCGGCGCCTTGATTCTCCACCCGGTACACGAGAGCGCCGTCAACCACATGCAACTCGTCAGGGCTGAGCAGGGCGTCGTGATTGCTGGTGAGGTCAGTCCGGCGTCCGAGCAGGAGGTAAGCCTCGCGAAGCGCTGCGGGCAGAACCAAGCCCAGGCGCCGCTCGGCTGCCCTGGCCTCGTCAAACATCCTGCAGTCACATCCCGGCGGGGGCGCAGCTCCGCGGCATACCGGCCGGCTGGTTCTACGGCGTGCTGGTGAAGGTCCGGCGGTAGGAGCGGGGTGGGACTCCCCGGCGGCGTACGAACTGTTCGCGCAGCACGGCCGCGCTCGCGTAGCCGACCCGGTGGGCGATCTCCTCGACGGGGAGGTCCGTGGTTTCCAGGAGTTCCTCGGCTCTGCTCAGCCGCAGGCTCCGGAGCCAGGCGTGCGGGGTGGTGCCGGTCGCGGCGGTGAAGCGGCGGGCGAAGGAGCGTTTGCTCATCAGGGCGCGCCGGGCCAACTCCGAGACGGGCAGCGGCTCGTGGAGGTGCTCGCGGGCCCAGCCGAGGACCTCGGCGAGCCGCTCGTCCTGGCCGTTTTCGGGGACGGGTGCAGCCAGGTACTGAGCCTGCCCTCCGTCGCGGTGGGAGGGCAACACCACGTCCCGGGCGACGGTGTTGGCCAGCGCCGAGCCGTACTCCCGCCTCATCAGGTGGAGGCACAGGTCGAAGCCCGCGGCGGCGCCCGCGCCCGTGACGATGTCTCCCTCGTCGATGTAGAGCGCGTCGGGTTCCACGGTGACCTGCGGGTGCCGGCCGGCGAGCAGTTCGGCGAACCGCCAGTGCGTGGTCGCCCGTCGGCCGTCGAGGAGTCCGGCGGCGGCGAGGGCGAACGTGCCCACGCAGTGCGCCGCGATGACGGCACCGCGCCCGTGTGCGGCCCTCAGCGCGTCGAGTACGGCGGGGGTCGGGGGCGTGCGGAACCCGGCCCCGGGCAGGGCGATGAGCAGATCGGCGTCGGCGAGCCGGTCCAGCCCGTGCGCGATGGACAGCGGTACGCCACAGTCGGTCGGCACCGGCCCCGGCCGGTCGGTGCACAGGGCGAAGTCGAAACCGGGCAGCGCGGCCCCGTGGGGACCGAACACCTCGGTGACGATGCCGACGGCGAGCATGCCGACGCCGGGAGGGACGTAGGCGGCGACGGTCTTGAAAGGCGGCATGGGCACAGCGTGGCACACGGTTGGCAGGAATCCTGCGGTGAGGGGCATCTGTGCCACTCGTAGAGGTCGGCCGCACTCGGCAGGATCGAGGCATGACAAACGCACCGCTCGGCCGCAACGCCACCTTCAAGGTTCTGACCACCGGCTACGTGGGTTCCACCGGCCCCGGGGTCGCCGCCACGGTCTCCTACATCTCCGACGCGGGACGGCATGTGATCTTCGACCCTGGCATGGTGGCGAGCCGCGATCACATCCTCGCCCCGCTCGCGGAGCTGGGGCTCGGCCCCGATGACATCACCGATGTGGTGCTCAGCCACCACCATCCGGACAACACCATGAACGTGGGCCTCTTCGGTCGCGCCCGGGTGCACGACCACAAGGTGGAGTACGTGGACGACCGCTGGACGAACCGGGACGCGGAGGGCTACGAACTCACCCCTTCGCTGCGGCTGATCCGCACCCCGGGCCACAGCCTCGAGGACATCACGCTGCTGGCGGGCACGGCCTCGGGCGTGGTGGCCTTCGCGGGCGACCTGTGGTGGCACGCCGATGGTCCGGCGGACGACCCCGTGTCCCCGGACCGCGAACTACTGCGCGCCTCCCGGCTGCGGGTGCTGGCCGCGGCGGACCTGATCGTGCCCGGCCACGGCGGCCCCTTCGTGGCCGATGACACCACTGCGCGCTGACCGTTGCGTCCTCTCGCGGGTGGCTGCCGACACAGAGCGCCTTCTGGCCGCCCGTGTGGGAAACGGAGGCTTTCTGCGAACACCAGCGGATACCGTGAGAGGCGAACGGCCAGGGGTGGATTCTCGAAGGGGCTTGCCGTGGTGACGATAGCGTTGCTCTTCGGACCGCTTGCCGGTGCGGTGGCCATCCTCGTCTGGGTCCTACGAAGGCGCGGCAACGGGGCGACAGAGAACGCAGAAGGACTGCTGATCGAAGCGGGGAGGCGCCACGAGGCTTTGCGCGAGCGGAGTTTCTACAGCGCACTGGCCCACAATCAGACTGTGCCCTTCGTGTGGAACGACTACGGGCATCGGCGGCCTTGACGAACCGGCTCCTTCACCTCGCCGACCCGGCACCCCGGATCGTCCGACGGACGGTTCCGGGGTAAGCCCACCGGTAGCGCTCGTGGGGCGGAGCGACATGGCGAAGGCCGTGGCTTCCGGTCCACCGAAGTGTGTAGTGCGCATCTCCTCCGGCGGGCCGAGGTCACGCCCCGCGTCCCCGCCTAGGGTTGTGAGCGAACAACAGCCCTGGGCGTCAGGGACGTAGCGACCTCAAGGAGATCAGCCGCCATGGCTCCCGCCACGAAGAACATCGTTGAGGGTGCGGTCTGCGCCGTCATAGGAGTTGCGCTGGGCCTGTTCACCGAGGGTGTTCACATTCCTGTCTTCACGCTCACGAAGGTGGGCATCGTTCTGATCGCCATCGGTGGCGTACAGCTGCTCTACGGCGTGTACCAGGCGTTCAGCGCGCAGCGTGTGGAATAGCGGACGGCCGGGCAGCGGCCCGGTGTCTGGTCAGGCGCATGTGCCATGACTGCGACCAACACGCTTGCAAGGAACAGCCGTTACCCCCCGGTGGCTTCCAGGATGAGCCGCGCCAGTTCGCGCGGCTGGGAGAACATCGGCCAGTGGCCGGTGTCCATCTCGACCAGCCGCCAGTGCTCGCTCTTGAGCAGCTCCGCGACGTCGTCGCTCGGCTCGGCCCCGTCGAGCAGGCACTTGACGTACGTCGCCGGGAGCTCTCCCAGCGGCCTCCCCAGGACGGCCGGCTCCGTGAGCGTCGCGCCCGGGTGCGGCGTGGAGCCGCCGACGATCCGGGCGATCTGCTCGTCGGTGAGCCCCTGCCCCTCGTAATCGGGCGCGCTCCGCGGGGCCCAGAACCCGTCCTCCTCGGCGAGCGTCGCCTCGAAGGCCGCCTGCCCCTGCCACCAGGCGGAGGCGAAGGACTCGCCGTGCGTCGGCACGCAGGCGTCGACGAAGACGACCCGGGTCAGCCGGTCACCTATCCGCTCGGCGGCCTGCCCGACGGGGATGCCCGCGTAACTGTGACCGACCAGGACGACGTCCCTCAGCCCGAGCCGGTCGACCTCTCCCACGATGTCCTGCACATGTGCCTGCTGTCCGGCGGCCACGGCCCGCCGCTCAGCGAGCCCGGACAACGTCAGCGCGTGCGCACCATGCCCGGCCGCCTGCAGCTCCGGGACGACGTCGTCCCACGCCCACGATCCGAGCCACACTCCTGCAACCAGTACGAAATTCACCATGGCCGCACCCTAGCCGTGCGGTCCGACTGCCGCTCCCACAGCACGGCTGGGTGCGAGCGTGCCCGAGGTGACAGACGGAGCGCTGGGCGCGGTCTCGACAGCGGAAAATGTTCTTCCTGGGCCACTGACGTCAACAGCCCTGGCACCTGCGGGAGTCGGTGCCGACGCAGCCATGCGGTGGGACTGGGGCGTGGCGCCAGACGGTCACGGCGCCGTCATGCTCAGCATCGTGGAAAACCGCGAACCCAGCCACTGCCGTCGAGGCGGTCGAGCTTGCTCGCCGCCGCGGCGACCAGCAGGAAGCGCATTGGCAGGGGCGCAACGCGCTGGTAGGGGCCGCTGCGCATGTGGTGTGTGATGTTCGCGGGTATCCCGCGCAGCCACGGCTACGGACGGCCGGCAAGCGGGCCAGCATGTGCTGGAAGGACCCCGAGTCGGCCCGGAACGATCCGTCGGGGGGCCCGCAGACCAGGTCCGGCCAGGACGGCGGGCCGCACAGGGATCGCCCCTTGGCACCGTCCTTCGGCCACTGTGCAGGCTGAGACGGTGCCCGGAAAGCAGCCCCGAACCAGCAGAAGTCACGCCTTCGGTCGGCTTGCGGGGCATCCGCCCGGGGACAAGAAGGGCGACGAGCAGGGGGCGGCGTCCACCGGGCAGTCCTCGAGGGAGATCACTCGCTCGCACCACCTGCAAAGCAAGCCGGCTCGGGCGCCGACAGCGTTCAGGCGTCTCACTGCCTCTGCTGCAGAATCGAACGATGCCCGGCTGACAACCGTCGGCGTGGCGGCTTCAAGTACCTGCTTGCTTCGCCAGGCGCTCAGCCCGGTGATCGGCGGAGGCAGCGTAGAGGTCCCGGGCCTCGAGAACGCGCCGTCGAGGGCAAGGGCAACGGCAACGATCCCGGGCCGCCCTTCAGGGGAGAAGGGCGGCCCGGGATCGGGGGTGTGATCGAGAGCCGCGTAGTTTTGCTGGTGAGGGCGCAGCGTCAGGGCAGGGCCGACGTGCTGGACGGGGTCCGGTTCACGGACATCGAGCACGCCGAGTTCGACCTGTGGCAGCCGCGCCCCGATCAGCCCGTCGGACCCGGCGGTCAGATGGTGACCGGGCCGTGGGCGGTGGCGAACTCGACCGAGACGAGGCCCGGCTCCTCATCCTCGACCCAGGTGACGTCGATCTGGTCGAGGGGGTGGTCGGCCGGTTCACCGAGGAACTCGGCGATGGAGGCGGCGTCGCCGGCGATGGAGAGCCCGTGGATGGTGCTGGAGGTGCGCGGGTCGGCGCTCGGGCGCTCCTCGCAGGGGACCAACCACTGCAAAAAGTAGGGAAGTTGCGGGTCTTCCAGCAGTTCCAGCAGGCCGGTCTGCTTCCATCTCAGGTCGAACCCGTCGGGGCGGACACGATGGCCCTCGGCCGCGGTGCGGCCGAGGCGGGCCTCGACGGGGGTGATGTCGTCGACGGAGACCACCCAACCGAGCCAGCCGCCGCCCTCGGCGGCGCGGCGCGCGACCGCCTGGCCGAAGGGCGCGCGGTCTGCGGCGGGGTGGTCGAGCGTGGTGACGACCTCGACGTAGGTGCCGCCGCTCAGCGGGAGAATGAAATTGCGGGTGCCGAACCGCGGGTGCACGCCCCCGTCGACGAACCCGGCGCCGAGAGCCGATCCGATCCACTGGACGGTCGAGACGAAGCTGTCGCGGGCTACCGCGTAGGACACGTGATCAAGTCGCACTCCGACATCATCGCCCGACCACCCGTACACATCCCGACGCCACGCCCGCCGCTCCGGTCCCGTCCGCCGTGGATTCAGCCACGGAGGGTTCCCGGTCATCGTCATCCGGGCGGGGGCCAGGTCGGGGCCAGGTAGCAGTGCTGCCGCCTTGTCGAAACCCGCAACCTGCCCGGGCAGTGGCTGCCGCTCACTTCCTGGAGCTGGGGCCCTCACAGGGCCCAGACGGCGGCCGACGTGTGCGAGTAGGCCGCCCGTGCCCCGTCGTCACCCCCGCCGTGGCCGGCGCGGAGGAGTTCCCTCCGCGCCGGCCTGCCCGGGAGCGCGGGCCGCGGGTGGTTCAATCGCGGCGCCACAGGGCCGGGACGTTCGGCGGCTCCCAGCCGGTGGTGGCGGTGTGGGCCTGGACGCAGGTGTACGCCGCCCCTCCGTAGGTGACCCGGTCGCCGGTCCGGTACGCGGTTCCCGGCGCCCAGGTGCCCCCGGGCGGTGTGCTCGGGCCGGGGGACGTGCTCGTGGGGGACGGTGACGGTGACGGCGTCTGCGGTACGTCCAGGACGAAGTCGAAGGTGCCTTCCCTCCCCGGGCCGTTCTCACGTACGTTCATGAGCAGGCGGGCGTCGAAGATCGAGTCCGTGCTGTTGCGCGGCTCCCCCGGGAAGTACAGCTGGGTGGTCAGCACCGGCCGGCCCGGTGCCTGCACCTTGACGTGGATGTGCCGGGTGCGCCCCGGGTAGAGCCCCGGCACGATGGTCGCCAGCCGGAACGCCCCCTGGGCATCGGTGAACTGGTGGCCCCGGAAGGCGAACCCGGTGTTGTCGTATGCGCCGTTCGCGTCGGCTTGCCAGAAGTCGAGCAGGGCCCCCGCGACGGGCAGGCAGGCCCGGCCGAAGACGTATCCGCTGACGGTGAGCCGGGTGCCCGGGGTGGACGCCGTCACCAGGGAGGTGCGCAGCGGGGAGTTGGGTTTGAAATAGGGGCCTTCCGTCTGGGGCACCGTGGGGTGGTCGCCGTCGTCGCAGGCGGGGGTCAGTCCGGGCGCGGCAGCGGCGCCGCGCTGGTCACGGGCCAGGGCCGCTCCACCGCCGATGAGCAGCGGCGTGCCGGCGGCGAGGGCGGCGGCCTTGAGGAAGGTCTTGCGGCTCAGCCGGCTCGGCCGGCCGGTGGGGGCGGGGGCGCCGTTCGGCGGTGCGGACCGTGACGGGTCGGTGGTGTGTTCTCCGGGGCTGGGCACGGGTCGGACTCCTTCTCACTCGTGGGGCGGGGAAGGGGGTGGTGGGCTGATCCGGGCCCCCGGGCCGCGGTGGGGCGCGGCCCGGGGACGGGCGGCGCGCACCCGCTCGCCCGGACCACCCGGCGTCAACCTACGGTTCCCTCCGCGGCGGCCGCGATGGACGGGATCCGGGGATCATGGTGAATTCCTCCGCCCTGCGAGCTGCTCCCCGAGCCGATCGCCGCCCGGTAGTCCCCCGGGGTCAGGCCGGTCTCGCGCCGGAAGAAGCGGCAGAAGTACGCCGGGTCGGCGAAGCCCGTGTCCCGTGCCACCTGCCGGATCGTGAGGTCGGTACGGGCCAGCAGCCGCTTGGCCTCCAACAGCTGCCGGCGGCGGATCAGCCGGCCGGGGGTCTGGCCGGTGGCCTCCTTCACCAGCGCGTGCAGGTGCCCGGCGGACACGCCCAGCTCCTTCGCGCAGGAGGCCACGGAGGAATCCGTACCGCCCGTGGACGCGATCAGACGGGTGAACGCGGCGGCCAGCTCGGCGGCACGCCCCGGCGCCGCGGCTCCCCGCCCCGGACCCGGCTCGCGGTTGCGCAGGGTCCGGACGATCAGGATGTGCAAGTAGGCGCGCAGCACCCCGGCGTACCCCGTGCGCAGGGCCCGGTACTCCTGTTCCATCTCCGCCAGCAGATCCGGGATCCCGTCCTGGTGGTCCCGCAGGCGCATCCACGGCCGGTCGGCCAGCAGGTCCAGGGCGGCGGCGTCGTCGGGGTGGGAGAGGAGGAAGTCCTCGTTGAAGAGCATCACCCGGCCGGTGAGCCCCTCGGCGTCCTCCCAGTGGTGGACCTGGCCGGGGGTGATCACGCACAGGTGCGGCGGGTCCAGGCGCCGGCGGGCGAGGTCGAGCACGTGCACGCCGCGACCGCCGGTGACGTGGACGATCTCGTAGAACGCGTGCCGGTGCGGGAAGTTCGCGCGGGAGAGCGGTCCGATGGAGTCGAAGGACCCGATGGCGAAGGGCAGGAGGTGCGGGAACGGGACCTCCAGCCGGTGCAGCGGCAGCTCGCCGGTCCGGTGCGCGCTCACGAGGTGATCCGTAACGGGTTCATCGGACCAGTCTGCGACCGGCTCACTGATTGGTCCAGACCAAAGTCCGCCGCCCGGCTCGCGACGGCAGCGGGCGCTGTCGCGAGGCGGCCCTCGTCGAGGCGGCCGAGATCCTCGACGCGCTGCGGCAGGACTATCTGAACCGGTAGGGCCGCACGGCCGGGTCGACGCGATGGCGGGGGCGGGAGCCCCCCGGCTCCCGCCCCCACCATCCGCCGGACGGGACCGCTCAGCTCCAGGGCTGGGCGACCAGCCAGCTGGTATCGGCACTCCAACTGGTGCTGCTGTCCCAGCTGTTCGTCCCCCCGTTCCCGGCGACGTACAGCGAGTAGTTGTAGTGGCGCAGATACTTCGCCGGGTAGTTCACCGACTGGAAGGAATACCCCGTCCCGCTGTTACCGGTGCCGGGACAGAACGTGGCGTCCTGGGCGAAGAGACCTCCCCCGTCGTCCGCGCCGAGGCGCAGCTCGAAGTTGTAGTGCCGCAGGAAGCGGCCGGGCCTGTCGAGCGACTCGAAGGTGAGGCAGGAGCTGTTCGCCAGGCCCGCGCGGACGATCCACGTCGCATCGGCTTTGAGGGCGGGCGTGCTCGCGGAGTCGACGGGCGAGATGGTGACCTTGTCGTCCGCGTCGGCATGGGTGAGGAAGTCGCGGTCGCAGCACGACGTCGTGGCCCGGAGTGACACGCGTGAACCGGGCGTCAGGCTGCCGGTCTGGGTGGCGGCGCTGCTGTACCCGGCGGCGGCGATGTTGGCCTGGACGGCGTTCTCGGTGGCGTCCGAGGGGTAGCCGGAGGTCATGACGCCCTCGTAGAAGGTGCCCGCCGCGCCCTTGCTGTTGTCGCCGCCGATGCCGAGGACGATCGCGCCCTCCTTGTGCATCGGGTTGTAGCCGGCCGCGTTGGGCCGGGGCCCGCTGTAGTAGGTGGAAAGACCGCTCGTCCGGGCGTCGCCCGCGCGGATCGCCCACTGGTTCGGCGCCCCCTTGACGACCGCGGTCAGGAAGCGGTGGCTGACGCTCGGGTCGTTGGCGTTGTACCGGGTGTTGATGCCGGAGAACAGGCCGTTCTCCAGGTCCGCCATCACCCACGGTCCGGCGCCGGCGCCGTAGCCCCAGACCGTGTTGCTGCCGAAGTAGATCGCCTCCATGTGGCCGTTGCCGGTGTCGTTGTTGCTGGTCTCGGCGTTGCCGTAGTCGAAGCAGCAGCCGTTGTTGTAGTGCGTTCCGTCCAGGACCGCGTACATGCCCTCGGGCTGGTCGCCGACCGCGATGCCGTTGGTGTGGTTGTTGCGGTAGCCGGTTCCGGGCGCGATGTAGACGCCGTACGCCTTGTGGCCGCCCACCGTGACCGGGGCCTCGACCGCGTTGGCGAGGTTGTCCGGCCCGCCGGCCGCCCCGCCGGCCGGTGCCTGGGAGAGGTGGTTGCCCTTGCCGGACTGGTCGTAGATGAGGGTGATCAGGCAGCTGGTTCCGGCGCAGAAGGCGTCCTGTGCGGCGGCGTTGGCGTAGCCGCCGGGACTGAGCAGGCCGATGTCCTTGACGGCGCCGTCCGTGGCGCGTTTGACCTGGTAGAGGGCGCCACCGTACGAGCCGTACAGCGCCCGCGTAGTGCTGTGCGCCGCCACACAGGGCGTACCGCCCGCACCGTAGATGTCGCACGCCGCCTGCGTGGCGGCGTGCGACGTGGCGGCTGTGCCGGTGATGACACCGGCGGTGAGTGCGACCGTCGCTCCGACGGCGAGAAGGGTGCGCCGCGCGCGGCCGATCAACTGCATGAAAGCCATGAAGAGCTCCTGCACGGGTGGGAGGAGGGCTTGTTAGCGCTAACAATTTCCGGTACGGGCGAGGGCAGAGCTGAATTTCAAGGGAGGTGCGCGACTGCCGACGCCAAGTGGCACTCACTATCGCCAGCCGCTGATGCGGCGTCAAGAGATGTGACACGCTTGCATGCCGCGCGAGACCGCGGCCGCGATCACAGCGTGTCCGGGCGGCTCGCCCCTGGTCGCAGGAGCTTCGCACTTGCTGCGGCGAGGGGCGGCGCCGGAGTCCTTCCCTGGCCGGGCCGGGCCGGGCCGTGTTCGTGGCGTGCTGGTACTTCAGCTCAGCTCAGCTCATCGCGTCACATCGCGTCGCATCGCATCGGCCTCCGGCAGACGGCCCCGCCGCCCGTGGTGTGTGTACCCCGGTGTGGCCGGGTGCCCTGCGGTTCAGGTCATCAGACGCAGCAGTGCCCCGGCCGCTCGCGCGGGGCCGCGCGAGCGCACGTGACGGCGTAGTTCATCGAGGGCGTGCCGGGGTGCGTCCAGGAGCGTCGATACGGCGCGGCCCGCGCCCGCGGCGTCCAGCCCGTGCGGGTCGAGGCACAGGCCCGCCCCGGCCCTCTCGGCATCGTGGGCGATGGAGAACTGGTCGCTGGAGAAGGGGAGGAGGAGGGCGGGGACCCCGGCGGCCAGGCACTCCGTGAAGGAGTTGTTGCCCCCGTGGTGGACCATCGCGTCCACGCGTCCCAGCAGCGCCTGCTGCGGTACGGTCGCCGCGACCGAGACCCGGCTCCCCGCCAGGGAAGCCAGCGCGCCGGCCCGGTCCCCGGCCGCGAGGATCACCGAGGTGTCCGCGCGCTCGGCCAGGATCCCCCGGGTCACCACCTCCAGTACGTCCTGCCGGGCCGAGAGGAACGTTCCCAGTGCCACCAGCACCACACGCCGACCCCCCTGCCGCAGCCTGCGCAGTTCGGATTCCCAGAAGGGACCCGGCCCGTCCGGCTCGGCGCGGGTGAAGTGCCCGCTGAAGACGTACTGCGGGCCTTCGGGGCGCGGAGGAAGCCAGTTCAGACGCGGATAGTGCAGCACCACCGCTCGGGGCGAACAGAGAGCGAACGCCCGGCCCGGCACCGGCCGGTGCGGGGCGTGACGTGCGACGAACCGGGCGAAGAGCGCGGTGAAGGAGCGGTCGTTCGCCCGTGCTTCCCGGCGCAGCGCGTCCAGCCCCGCGGCCGTCGGCCGCACTGCGCCCGGCCAGGCGTACGGGACGCCGAACAGCGCGTCCGGGGCGCCCGGCAGATAGCTGGGGTGGCCGGGGCAGAAGGTCGCGTACGGCAGGTCCAGGCAGTGCAGGGCGAGGGTCACGGAGTAGCTCAGCTGGTCCACCACGTACCAGTCCGCTGGCCGGCGAGCGTGCAACGACCGCAGCTCCTCCAGCACCCGCTCCGGTTCGGCCAGCATGTCGGCCCCGCGATGACGGGCCTGCACCAGCAGAGCGGGCACGGCCCCCGCGCGCGTGGCATCGAGGAACTCCTCCAGGCGCCGCGTTTCGTCCAGCCCCTGCACGGTGCTCCGCGCGATGCCGGTATTCGCGTTGCGCGTGACCGTCAACGGGGTGAAATCCACCCCCGCAGCCTCGGCCAGCGGCGCGAACGCCTCGGCGCAGGCGAACGTGACCTCCGCCCCCGCGGCCCGCAGCTCGCCCGCCAGCACGGACAGCGGGGCCGCGTGCGAGTGGAACGGCGGAGCGATCACGGTGACACGCGGCACGAGGGACCCACTTCCGGCAGAGGACTGTCCTTCCTCATTCGCCGCCCGGCGGCGATCCGGAGGCAGCGGGGCGACGGTTTTCCCTTCTCCCGCATCCGAAGCCGCGGGCGCGGTGGAAAAAGTGGTGACCATCCGCCCGAGCGAGAGCAGCGCCCCATGGACGCAACCACCCCGCAGGAAGGGCTCGACCCCTTCGTCGCCGCCCGCCAGGGCTTCTGGGACGCCCGAGAGGCGCCACGGACCCCCGCGGCGTTCGGCACACTGGCCTCCTTCCTGAACGCCGAGTACCGCCCGTGGCACGATGACGCTCCGGCCGACCGCTTGCCGGATCCCTGCGACAGGAAAACGGCCTCCCTGCGTCGCACCCTGCGCCTTCGCGGGTCCGCCGACCCCGAAGAACTCCTGGCCGCGACCCTGCACGCGGACCGGCGCCTGCGCAGCACCGTCAGGGAAGCCTGGCCACTGGCGCTGCGCCGCCACGGAACCGGGTCCGTCCGCCGGGCCCTCGCCCGGGAGATCCGGCACTGCACCGACCCCGAGGCCTTGGCCCACCTGATCGACCTCGCCACCGCGGGACGGTTCCCCGTCATGGACGCGGACCAGTGGGCTGCCCGCGCCCGGCAGAACCCCTTGAGCGAGAGACCGGCCCGGTTGGCCCTGTGGCGCCACCTCGCGGGCCGGCCCGAGTGCCGGCATCTGCTCCCGGAACCCCGCTCCGCCACCGAGGCCTACGAACGACTGCTGCTCACGGCCGCCACCGGGGAGCGGCTGTTCGCCTCGCCCTCCTTCCCGCACGGAGCCGGCCTGCTCGTGGTCCAGTCGATGCTGCTCGGGGAGATGGACGCACCGGGAGAGGCGAACAGCGGCGGTCTCGGAGTCCTCCTCGCCGGCCTGGGGGACGCGCTCGCCCGCACGGAGGGCATCGGCGCCGTCATCACCCTCGTGACGAAGGACGCGCGGGAACTGGTGGACGAGCCGACCCTCCTGCGCGCTCGCGGACCGGGGCACTGGACGCTCAGCCTGCCGACCGACCCCCGCCCCCTCGCCACTCCCGGCGAAGGACCGGCGGGCGACGCGAGCGCGCTCACCTGGTGGACGCGCACGCTCCTCGAAGGGCTGGAACGGCGGCCCGACCTGGTCCACGTCAGGTATGCCGACGACGGATCCCTGGCAGTCGCCGAAGCGGCGCGCGCGCTCGGCACCCGACTGGTCTTCACCGCCACACCCGACCCGCACCGCCGCGTCAGCGAGCGGCACGCCGGCCGCACGGGCGCCGACGGCTCTCCCACGGAGGCCCTGCGCCAGGACCTGCACCGCGTGTTCGCCGCCGACCGGCTCGTCGAGCGCGCCGATGCCGTCATCGGCATCCCGGGCCGCGGGGGAACGGCCGAGCTGGTCCGCTACCTGCCCCAACTCGCGGCCGCACGGGGTGGACGAGGACCGAGCGCGCCACCGGAAGGAATCACGGCCTATCGGCCCGCCGCCGACGAGCCCCGGCGTTACGAGCACCTGCTGGGACGGCTCTTCGAGACCTGGCTGCCTTCCGCGCTGGACGCCGAGGAGCGCGGGCAGCCCATCCTGCTCACCGTGGGGCGCCTGCACCCGCTCAAACAGCAGGACGTCCTGGTGCGGGCATGGACCGAGTCCGGACTCCATCTCCGCTCGACGCTCGTGATCGTCGGCGGATCCCCTCGCGGGGACCGGGCCGACCCGGAAGAGCGGGACGTGCGCAACGCGATCGCCGATCTCATCGCGGCGACCCCGGAGGCAGCTTCGCGGCTGGCCATGGTGCCGGCGATGCCCAACGCCGAAGTCCGCTGCCTGGAGCGGGCACTGGCCCGCTCGGACACCACGGGCCGCGCCTATTACATCTGCCCGAGCGCGAAGGAGGAGTTCGGGATCGCCGTGCTCGAAGCCATGGACGCGGGGCTGCCGGTCGCGGCCACCCGGCGCGGCGGAATTCCGCACTACATGGAGGACCGGGTCAACGGTCTGCTCCTGGACACCTCGTCGTCCAAAACCTTGGGCGAGGGGCTGGAGGAGTTGCTGTCCCTGAAGCCCGCGGTCCTCGATGCCATGGCCCACCGGGCCCGGTCAACGGTGCGCGCGCACTACTCGATCGACGCCGCGGCTTCCGCCTTCGCTTCCGTCTATGCGGAGTTGCCCGGCATCAACGCCACCGCTCCCGGATCATGAGCGGCCCGCAGCGCAGGATTGGTCGGTTGTGGTCATGAGTTCAGTGCACTGGTTGTTCGGTGACCAACTCGGCCCGCACTTCACCGCCACCGCCGGGGGCGGGACGCCGCGAAACGTCCGGTGGCTGCTGATCGAGTCCCTGGCGGTGCTGCGGCGGCGCCGGTTCCACCGGGCCAAGGCCCATCTCGTGCTCAGCGCCATGCGGCACCGGGCGGCGGACCTGGGGGAGCGAGCCCTGTACGTACAGGCGCAGACCTACCGGGAAGGGCTGATGCGGGCCGTCGGTGACGCACCCGTCTCCGTCCACCACCCCACGTCCCGAGCCGCCCTCGCCCTGGTGACGTCGCTCCCGCAGGTCACCGTCCATCCACCCCGCGGTTTCCTGGTCGGACACCGGGAGTTCGCCGACTGGGCCGCCCGGCAGAACGGCCGGCGGCTCCTGCAGGAGAACCTCTACCAGCACACCCGGCGCACCCACGACATCCTCATGGAAGGGGACGGGCCGGCGGGAGGACGGTGGAACCTGGACCACGACAACCGCGAACCACCGCCCCGGGGCCGGACCACGCTCGGCGCGCCGCCTCCGTACCGTCCCCGCGAGGACGAGATCGACGAAGGGGTCAGACGGGACCTCGACCGCTGGGAACGCGAGGAGGGCGTCACCTTCGTGGGCCGCGACGGCCCCCGCCTCTTCCCCGCGAGCCGCCGCGAGGCGCTGGCCGCGCTCGACTCCTTCATCACCCACCGGCTCGCGGACTTCGGCGCGCACGAGGACGCCATGCTGGCCGCTGATCCGGTCATGAGCCACAGCCTGCTGTCCTCCTCGCTCAACCTCGGGCTCCTCGATCCGTGGGAGTGCGTGAGCCGCGCGGAGGCGGCCTGGAGGGCCGGGCTGGTACCCCTCAACAGCGCCGAGGGGTTCATCCGGCAGATCTGTGGCTGGCGCGAGTACGTCTGGAACCTCTACTGGCATCTCGGCGAGGACTACCGGCACCGCAACGAACTCGGTCACACCAGGCCCGTTCCCGCGTGGTTCGCCGAACTGGACGCGGACGCGGTGGGCGCCCGCTGCCTGTCCACCGTGCTGGCACAGGTGCGGGACACGGGGTGGGCGCACCACATCCCCCGCCTGATGGTCCTCGGCAGCCACGCCCTGCAACGGGGCTGGGACCCGGCGGAGGTGACGGACTGGTTCCACCGGAGCTTCGTGGACGGCTACGACTGGGTGATGCTGCCCAATGTGGTGGGCATGTCCCAGTACGCCGACGGCGGGCTGATGACCACCAAGCCCTACACATCGGGTGGCGCCTACATCCACCGCATGAGCGACCTGTGCGAGGGCTGCCGGTACCGGCCCACGGACCGCAGCGGTGAACGGGCCTGCCCCTATACCGTCGGCTACTGGTCCTTCCTGAACCGGCACCGCGCACGGCTGGAGGGCAATCCCCGCTTGGCCCAGGCCGTCAAGGGCCTGGACCGGCTCGGCGACATCGAGCAGGTCACCCGTGCGCACCGCGCCGCGGGCAACACACCACCGTGAGAGGCGAGTCCACAACACATTCCGTGTCCGGCCCTTTACTCAACGTGTTTAGCTGTGGGTATTCCGGTTACACCAAATAACCAGAGTTGGTCATCGGACGGAAGGCAGGAAAGTGACCCCCATGACCGTTTTCATTCTTGTCGTGCCCCTCGTACTCACGCTTCTCCTGGCTCTGGCCCCAGGCATTCCCGCACGCCGCAATCCCTTCCCGGGCCGGACCAAAGGGACGCACTGCCCTTCATCTCGGCGGACCGTGCCCGAACAACGCGGAATCCGGAATCACACCCGCTGATAGCGAACGGCGGATCCGCACCCCTCTTGTCCGCAGCCCTTTTAATCGACCCCCAGGGCGCCGGTGCCGGTGCCGGTGATCGAGAGGTGCAGGCCGTCGGTCAGCCATCGGTGAGCGACCGTCATGTTCAGCACGCGGCCGCCCGTGACGGTGCCGACCAGGGACCAGTACCGCTCCAGACGGGGGTCGAAGGCCGAGGACCGTGACACCAGCTCGTGCAGGTGGGCGCGGAAGGCCGGGGTGTCCGACTCGCGGCGAGCGCGGGCGTGGGCCGATACGAACGCGTCCACCACCGGCCCCGCCCCGGGCGGCAGCCCCCGGGCGAGGGCGGCGGCCGTCAGGGCCGCGGCTTCGTCGATCTCCGCGTAGAAGGCCGGGCCGTCGCGCATCTCCTCGTCGTGGTCCCGGGTCCAGCGGGTGAAGTGCGGCGTGGCGACGAGTAGATGCAGCTCCGCGTAAGCCAACGCGGTGCCCGGGGAGGGGTCTTGCGGTGGCTCTGGGGCCAACATGGCGATCATGATATCGAGTCGGCGTCGAGGCATGGCAGCCGACAGCTCCCGGTGCCAGTGCCCGGTGAGCGCGTGCTGCGCCTCCGGCAGCTTCTGCACCCGTGCGAGTATCTCCAGCCGCCGAAGGCGCTCTTCCCCTGCGCAGTCGTCCAGAGCCTTGAGCGTGGCTTCGCGCCACCGCAGTTCGGCCAGACGCTCCTGCACCGCTCCGAGCTCGGACGACACCAGATCGTCGAGCGTGCGCTCGCCCGTGACCACGTGGGTGATCGTCGCGATGGGGGTGTCCAGCGCCCGCAGACGTCTGATGAGCCGGATCCGCTCCCATGCATCGGGGCCATAGCGGCGATGGCCACCGCTGCTACGGGAGGCGACGGGCAGCAGGCCGCTGTCCGAGTAGTAGCGAACCGTCTTGACAGGAAGGCCTGTTCCTGCCGCGAGCTCGCCGATGCTCCACGTGTCTTGCGTCACAGCTCTTGAACCTCCAGTGCGGGGGAGGTCCTAGCGTATTGATCACCGGCGGCGCCCGTCCGCGCCCTCGTCCCGTGCCGTCCCGACCCAAGAATGGTGGAAGCGCATGTCCCCGACCACGACCGTTCCGAGTTCCGGCCGCAGAGGCGGCCTTCGCAGGACGTTCCTCCCCTTGCTGGGCGCGGCGGCCCTGCTCACGGCCGCCGTCACACCGGCCGACGCACTGGCCGGGCCCTTCGACTCCGCGGGGCAGGGCGGTCCCGTCGTCCGCACCGAGCAGGGCCTGGTGCGTGGCGTGTCGCACGGTGCGTACGCCACCTTCGGGGGCCTGCCGTACGCCGCGCCCCCGACCGGAACGCTGCGCTGGCAGGCACCCGTGCCCGCCGCCGCATGGCAGGGCGTCCGGGACGCGACACAGCCGGCGCAGCGCTGTGTGCAGATGCCGCCACCGGGCTCGGGCCCGGACGGGCCCTCGGATGCGGGCGCTGTCGTCGGGTCGGAGGACTGCCTCTACCTCAACGTCACGGTGCCCGCGGCGAAGCCGGCGGGGAAGAAGCGGCCCGTGCTGGTGTGGATGCACGGCGGGGCGTTCCTGGGCGGTTCCGGCAGCGACTACGGCGCGGAACGCCTGGCTGTCCAGGGCGACGCCGTCGTCGTGACGGTCAACTACCGCCTGGGGATCTTCGGTTACTTCGGACACGCCGCCCTGGGCACCGCCCCGCCGTTCGGCCTGGCCGACCAGCAGGCCGCCCTGCGCTGGGTCCGTACCAACGCCGCGCGGTTCGGCGGCGACCCCGGCAACGTCACGCTGTTCGGCGAGTCCGCGGGCGCCCTCGGCATCTGCGCACACCTCACCTCACCGACGGCCGCGGGCCTCTTCCAGCGCGCCGTCCTCCAGAGCGGTTCCTGCCTGACGTCCTTCCCGCGGGGAGCTCTCGCGCCCGGAACCCCGGCGTACGAGCCGTTCGCCCCGCAGGCCGACGTCCAGACGGCCGGCGCGGAAGCCGCCCGGCAACTGGGCTGCACGGAGGGCGGCGCCGACGCGGTGCTCGCGTGCCTGCGCGGGCAGAGCACCGGACGCCTCGCCACCGCGCAGCTGATGCAGTCGTTCAACCGTCCCGCCTACGGCAACGGACTGCTGCCGCTCGCACCGGACGAGGCGTTGCGATCGGGACGCTTCCACCGCTTGCCGGTCGTGCTGGGCACCAACCACGACGAGATGCGGATGTTCGTCGGCGTGTCCCTCGCCGCGTTCCCCATCCGCACCGAGAGCGACTATCGCGCCCGACTGGCGGAGGCCTTCGGGCCCGCGGCCGCGGCCGTCGAGGCACAGTACCCGGCAGCCCGCCATGGCTCTCCCGCGCTGGCCTGGGCCGCGGCGCTGACCGACCGGTCCTTCACGTGCACCACGCTGGCGGCCGGCCGCGCCATCGCCGCCCGCGCCCCGGGCCTGCCGCTGTACGCCTACGAGTTCAGCGACCGGGAGGCTCCCGTCCTGGCCGGTCTGCCGGCGAACCCGGGCTTCCCCTACGGCGCGGCGCACGGCTTCGAGATGCCGTTCCTGTTCCCCTCATTCCCCACCGAACGACCGCTGACCGATGAGCAGTCCGCGTTGTCCGGCCGCATGATCGGCTACTGGACGAACTTCGCGCGTACCGGCAACCCGAACACCGCCGGCGCACCGCGCTGGCCGGCTTTCCGCACGTCGTCCCCGCTGGGGCCGTCGGTGCAGTCGCTTGCCCCGGGACCGGGCGGGATTCGTCCCGTCGATGCGTTCGCCGCGCACGGATGCTCCTTGTGGGACCGCCTGGCGAAGTGAGCCGCCGGGGGAGCCGGGCGGCTGAACGCCGCGGGCGGGGCAAGCGTTCCGGTGAACGCCGCGAGCAGGGGAAGTGCTCCGTGTCCGCGCTAGTGGGGGATGGTGAGCAGGATGCGGCCGTGGCCTCCGGCGTCGACCTGGTCGTGGGCCTTGGCGACGTCCTCCAGTGGGTGACGGTCGCCGACGGCGACGGTGAGGGCGCCGACGGCGGCCGCGGAGGTGAGGTCGCGGGCGGCCTGGCGCTTGGCCTCGGGTGGGAAGTCGTCGCTGCCGAGCAGACGCAGGGTGACGTTGTTGAACAGCAGCGGCCAGAAGGGGATCTCGGTGCGGTCCGTGCGGGTGCCGTAGGCGGCGATGACGGCTCCCTGGGCGGCGACGGCGTGGTCGAGGTCGGCGTTGTCGGACAGCGCGACCTCGATGATCCGGTCGACGCCCCGCGTCGCGTACGAGCGGATGGCCGCGGCGGGGTCGCCGGCGTCCAGGGCGACGGCGTGGGAGACGACGGCCGGGTCGAGGCGGTCGAGGTCCGCGGTGCGGCGGACGGTGGCGATCACGGTGGCGCCGGCCCAGTGCGCGAGCTGGGCGGCCAGCGAGCCGACGCCGCCGAGTACTCCGTGGACCAGGACCAGCCGTCCGTCGACCGGGCCGTCTGCGAAGACGGCGCGGTGGGCGGTGATGCCGGGGATGCCGAGACTCGCCCCCAGCTCATCTCTCAGGTGATCCGGCAGAGGTACGGCCTGGTGGTCGGGTACGACGGTGTACTGAGCAGCCGTGCCGAAGGGGCGGTACGACTGGGCGCCGTACACCCAGACCCGCTGTCCGACGCGCCGGGCGTCGACATCGGTGCCCACGGCGTCGATGATCCCGGCGGCGTCGCTATGCGGGATCACCCGCGGGTGGGGCATGGACGAGCCGAGCCAGCCGCGCCGTTTCTTGGTGTCGCCGGGGTTGACGCCCGAGGCGGTGACGCGGACGCGGACCTCATCGGGGCCGGGGACGGGATCGGGGAGTTCGCCGACGTGCAGGACATCGGCGGCGGGGCCCTGTCCGTCGTACCAGGAAGCAAGCATGGGGGTACCTCCGTGGGCGGTTCAGACCGCGGGAGCGGCGGGTGCACGCGGATCGCTGTCGGTGCATGCGGTGTCGAATGCGGGCGGCATCTCCCCGAGGGCCTCGCGCAGCCAGATCCGCTCGGCGCGGCTGGTGGCGCGGGCGGTGAGCAGCATGCCCCGCCGGTAGGGGTCGGAAATCTCCTCGGCACGCAGGGGCCGCTCGTCGTCGTAGAAGAAGCTCGCCGGTTCTTCCAGGAACTCCAGCCGTCTGCGCAGCACCGCGTGCTGTTCGGCCGCGTCGGGCAGGTGGGAGAGGAAGGCCAGGACGATGTAGAACCGGGTGAAGTCGGTGATCTCGTGATCGGCGGGCTCGCGCAGGCGCTGAAGCATGTCGGCCCGACCCGCCGCGGTCAGGCTGAGTACGTACCGCGCCGCCCCGGCGGCCGGGTCGGCGCGCCGCTCGATCAGGCCCGCCTTGGTCAGACGGTTGATCGCCGGATACAGGCTGCCGTCACTGACCGGCCGCGTATAGCCGGTGAGCTGTGAGACGCGGCGGCGCAGCTCGTGTCCGGGCAGGGGTCCCTCGGCGAGGAAGCCAAGTATCGCGAGTTCACGACGATCTCTGCCGCGAGGTCATTTCTCCCGACGCGGTGTTCCACGCGCCGAGCCACCCGGAATTACTGCGAGGGCCCCGCGCCGGAGCGGGGGGCGTCGGTGGGCCCGACAATCCCCACGGGAATCGGTCCGGATTCTCGCCGGCTGCTCTGCCGGAACTCGACGCGAAGGCCGGTTAGGGGGACGTGTGGTCCTCCTCTGGTCGCTGCTCTCCCGCCGCGGCCTCCGCTCTCGCCTGCACCGCGGGCGTCGCGGGTGCCCATGGCAACCCCTCCCGTCCCAACGGTTCTCCCGGCCCCGCGGGTGGCCCCGCGACCACACCGCGCCGTCCCCCCAGCCGAGACGCACCGGGCGCAGCTTCAGCGTGAGAATCGGCTGTCGGCCGAGGTGGAATCCCGGCGCGCCCGCGCGTGGGTGGCCCACCTCCTGGAGTCACCCGGTGCGGCGTGTGATCAAGGCTTCGAGGCCGTCGAGGATGCGCTCCAGGCCGAAGCCCAATGCCTGATCCCGACCGTCCTGCGCGACCATGGCTGCGGCGAGCGCGGGGAAGCGGTCGGCGTGCCGGTGCACCAAGGCGCCGATCGAGACCAGGAGTTCAGCCTCGGGTGGGCTGCCCGGCCGTGCCGCACGGGCCTGCTCGGCGATGCTCCGGACGTGTCCGGCCAGCAACACCGCCGCGTCCATCCGCTCGGGGCCGGTCAGCCCGTGGCCGTCCAGGACCGCGACCACCCGCTCCAGCCAGCCGAGTTCTCTGGGGCCGATCGCCCGCGGTCCGACGGTGGCGTCGAGGAGCCACGGGTGCTCGGTGAACGACCTGGTCAACTGCATCGCCCAGGCTGTTAGTTGCTCGCGCCATCCGAGCTCGTCCCCGGCCTGCGGCGGTTCGCTGACCGCAGCCTCCACCATGAGTGCGACCAGCTCGGCCTTGCCGGGCACATAGCGGTACAGCGCCATCTTGGTGAAGTCGAGCAGTCCGGCCACCTTCTGCATCGAGACGGCGCCGAGACCCTCCGCGTCCGCGATCTCGACGCCCGCCGCGGCGATCCGCGCCAGGCTCAACGCGGGCTTCGGCCCTCGCGACGGCTTGGCGGGCGGTCCCCAGAGCAGCCGCACCGCCTCGTTCGCTTCCTCCGCCACTTCGCGCTCCGTCCCGTGTTTTCCGACTGCCCTTGCGGGGCGGCCCAACTGTGTCTACCGTACACAGCGACAAATAGTTTCCACTGGACACAGTTTTTCGCGGCCTCGGATGGAGTGATTCACGTGAGCACCAAGGTCCTGATCTCGGGCGCGAGCATCGCAGGCCCCGCACTCGCCTACTGGCTGGGCCGGTACGGCTTCGAGGTCACCGTCGTCGAGCTGGCCCCCGCCCTGCGAGGCGGCGGTCAGGCGGTCGACTTCCGGGGCACGACCCACCTGACCGTGCTGGAACGGATGGAGGTGCTCGACGAGCTGCGGGCGCTCGGTACCGGCGGCAGTCCGATGACCTTCATCGACCGGCACGGCCGTCAACTCCTGCACCTGCCGGCAGACTTCGCGGGCGGCGACGTCGAGGTTCCGCGCGGGGAGCTCGCCCAGGTGCTGCACCGGCGCAGCCTCCCACGCACCGAGTACCTCTTCGGCGACACGATCACCGCCCTGGAGGAGACGCCCACCGGCGTCCGGGTGGCCTTCCAGCACGGCTCACCACGCGAGTTCGACCTGGTGATCGGTGCCGACGGGCTGCACTCCAACGTCCGTCGGCTCGCCTTCGGCCCGGAGGAGCACTACGTCCGCCACCTCGGCTACTACGCGGCCACCTGGCAGCTGCCCAACCACCTGGGCCTGCCGCCCGGTTCGGTCGGCCTCAACGTCCCGGGCCGGCTTGCCGCGGTGGGCGCCGACCATCGCGACCCGACTCGGGCCGGTGCCTTCTTCCTCTTCGCCTCACCCGAACTCCGGTATGACCGCCGCGACGTGGCGCAGCAGAAGACCTTGATCCGGGACGCCTTCGCAGGCCTCGGCTGGGAGGTGCCCAGGCTGTTGGAGAGCCTGGGGCAGGCCCCCGAGCTGTACTTCGACTCGATCAGCCGGGCCGATGTCCCCACCTGGTCCGCCGGCCGGATCGCCTTGCTCGGCGACGCGGCCTGTGGGGCCACCATCGGCGGGATGGGCACCGGCACCGCCGTTGTGGCGGCGTACGTCCTGGCCGGTGAGCTGGCCCGGGCCCGCGGCGACCACCGCACCGCCTTCGCCCGCTACGAGCACGCGCTGCGCGACTACGCCCAGGGCTGCCAGAAGGGCGGCGACCGTACCGGCCCGTTCCTGGCGCCCGGCACCGCGACCGGTCTGCGAGTGCGCAACGGGCTGCTGAACCGGCGCTGGATCCTGGACAAGATGCTGCAGATGGGCAAGCAGATCAGTGGCCTCGACCTGCCCGACTACGCGGCCGGGTCGACCACTGCGGCTGCGTGCAACGTCACGGACGCACCGGTCGGCCCACGCGCAGCACGCCGGTCGCGGTAAGGGCGGAGGTTCACAGGAATCGCCGTAGCGGCAGTACCGAGAGTTCACGGGCGCGCTCCAGTGGGGAGCGCCGCTTCCAGCGCTCCCCGCTGATCAGCGTGCTGTCCGCGAGATCCTGGTCGTAGTGCTCGTCCAGGGTGCGGGTGAATTCCGGGTCCATGACGGCGAGCATGACCTCCTCGTCGTGGTCGAGGGAGCGGCGGTTGAAGTTCGAGGAGCCGATGAGGGAGACCACGCCGTCCATGGTGATGATCTTGGCGTGCATCATCGTCGGCTGGTACTCGTGGATGCGCACCCCGGCGGCGGTGAGCGTCTCGTAGTGGTGCCGGCCCGCCAGCTGGCACACCCGCTTGTCGGTGTGCGGCCCCGGCAGCACGATCTCCACCGTGACGCCCCGGCGGGCGGTCGCGCTCAGCAGGCCCACGAAGTAGTCGTCGGGGGCGAAGTAGGCGGTCGCCAGGCGCACGCGCTCCTCGGCCGATTCGAGGATCACCCGCATCAGCGTCTGCATGTCCTGCCAGCCGAAGGCGGCCGATCCGCGGACCACCTGGACGATGGCGGAGCCCGCGGGCTCGTGGGGCACGAACCGGTCCCGCTCGTCGAAGAGTTCGGGATGGCACTCCGCCCAGTTCTGGGCGAAGGCCGCCGCGATCCCGTCAACGGCCGGCCCCCGGACCTCGGCGTGCGTGTCGCGCCATTCGCTCGGGTTGCGCGCGTCACCGCACCATTCCTCGGCGATGCCGACGCCGCCGGTGAAGGCGGTCCGCTCGTCGACGACGAGGACCTTGCGGTGGCAGCGGTGGTTCTGCTTGAGCGGGGAGAGGAAGACCGGTCTGCGGAACCAGGCGACGTCCACCCCGGCCTCGCTCATCCGGTCCAGCAGTTCCTGTTCGATCAGGCGGCTGCCGAAGCCGTCCAGCAGCAGCCGTACGCGGACCCCGTCAAGGGCGCGCTCCGCGAGGGCCTGGGCGAACCGGCGGGCGATGTCGCCCTTCCAGTAGACGAACGTCATCAGGTCGATCGTGTGGCGGGCGGAGGCGATGGTGTCGAGCATCGCGGTGAATATCTCGTCGCCGTTGCGCAGGGGGCGTACGGAGTTCCCCTCGGTCGCGGCGATGCCGATCAGGCGTTCCAGCCGACGGCGGATGCGGTGTATCCGCTCGTCGGTGCCGCGGGCAGCGGCGGCCGTGGCGGTGACCGTGAGGCCGGAGGTGCCGGCCGCGCCCAGGGGGCGGACGGCGGTGCGAGGGGCGTCGGTGCGGGTCATGACGAGGATCCTTGGGTCGGGGACGGCGGATGCGGTACGGGCCTGACGATCGGCGCCACCGGTAACCCTGCGCTGCGGGTCAGGGCGGTCTTCAGGCAGACGATCGCGCCGCCCTCACCGATGGCCCGGCCCGGGCACGAGCACCGCTTCGCGCGCCACCGGTCCGACGCCCGTCACGGACGCGCGCCCCTCCTCCTGCGGCGTGGTCATACGAGTCCCCTCCCCTCCACGCGCGCCGCGGTCCCCGACCCGCTGGGGGTCGGGGACCGCGGCGGACACCGAACACTCTGCGACGCCGTATGGCCGCTTTTTCCGGTCCTAAACCCCCGAGGAGGCTCGGCCCGCTCACAGCGCTACCGCAAGGGCTTGTCCAGTACGGCCTTGCGGTGGCTGAAGGTGTCCAGGGAATAGCGGCCGTGGTAGTTGCCCATGCCACTTTCTCCCACGCCGCCGAAGGGCAGGTCGGAGACGGTGAGGTGGGCGACCGGCAGGTTGAACGTCAGGCCGCCCGAGGAGGTCTCCCGGCTCAGGCGCTCGCGGGTGTCGTCCGACTCGGTGAAGGCGTACAGCGCCAGGGGCTTGTCACGGTCACCGATGAAGGCGATGGCCTCGTCGAGGTCGGCCACCTCCACCACGGGCAGGATCGGGCCGAAGATCTCCTCCTGCATGACCGGGGAATCGGGCGACACCCCCGCCAGGACGGTCGGAGCGATGTAGCGGTCGGCCCGGTCGTGCGTTCCGCCGACGACGGTGCGCCCGGAGTCGAGCAGGCCGGTGAGGCGGTCGAAGTGACGCTCGTTGATGATCCGGCCGTAGTCGGGGGCCGCCGCGGGGTCCTCGCCGTAGAGGCCGCGCAGGGCCTCGGCGAGGGCCTGCTCCAGCTCCTTGGCGGTGCCGGGATCGGTCAGCACGTAGTCGGGCGCGACGCAGGTCTGGCCCGCGTTCATGAACTTGGTGGCCGCCAGCCGGGCTGCGACAGCGCCGATGTCCGTACCACGGTCCACGAACGCCGGTGATTTGCCGCCGAGTTCGAGCGTGACGGGCGTGAGGTTCTCGGCGGCGGCCCGCATGACGATCCGGCCGACCTGCCCGTTGCCCGTGTAGAAGATGTGGTCGAACCGCTGCGCCAGCAGCTCGGTGGTTTCGGGCACCGCGCCCTCCACCACGGCCACGGCGTCACGGTCGAGGTAACGCGGCAGGAGGTCGGCGACCGCGCGCGAGGTGGCGGGCGACAGCTCGCTGGGCTTGGCCACGACGCAGTTGCCCGCCGCCAGCGCGCCGACGACCGGAGCGAGCAGCAGCTGGAGGGGGTAGTTCCACGGGGCGATGACGAGGACGACGCCGAGCGGGTCCTGCACGGTGTGCGCGGTCGCCGGGCTCAGTCGCTCCGGTACCGGAGCGGGCCGGGGACGCAACCAGTCGGCCAAGTGGTCCAGGGTGTGGTCGATCTCGCGCACCGTGAAGTCGATCTCGGTGCGGAAAGCCTCCGACCGACTCTTGCCCAGGTCGCTCCGGAGCGCGGCGGCCAGCTCCTCGCCCCGCTCGGTCAGCAGCGTCCGCAGCGCTTCGAGCTGGCCGGTGCGCCAGCTCAGCGGCTTCGTCCGGCCGGTGGCGAAGGTGGTCCGAAGGCGTGCGACGACGTCTGCGGGCTGTTCGGGTGTGCGGTCCGACATGGCGCATCTCCTGGAGGTCGCGCGGGGCACGGTGTCGCCCCGCGCAGTTCGGTGTACATAGCAACTAAAGGGTCGGGGGTATTCCGCCGCCGGGGTCAGGGCCACCCTGGCGCGGCCCGGATCTGCCGTTGTAACGCAGTAGGTAGGCGGCGAAGCGGTCGAGGTCATCGGGGTTCCAGTCCGCGAGGCGGTCATGGAACATCGTCCGCCGGTTTCCCGTCGCCCGCGCGAGGGTCGCGGCTCCCGCGGGGGTGAGCGCCAGTACGGACGCCCGCTGGTCGTCCGGGTCGGCGCTCCGCTCGATCAGCCCCGCCCGCTCCAGCGCCGCGACCTGGCGGCTGACGGTCGACTTGTCCAGCGCGTAGTGGGCGGCGAGATCGGAAACCCCTGCGCCCGGATGCTCCTCCAGGTGGCCCAGCAGGGTGAAGGAGACCAGTGAGAGCTCGGGATGCATCCGCGCGGCCACCGACCGGGCCCGCCGGGCGAACGAGGTCATCTCGCGCTGGATCGTCTCGACGGCCGCGTCGCGGCGTGTGCCGGCCGGACCGCCCGCGCCCTCCGACGGGGCCCGGTTACCCGGCGTTTCGTTGGTCATGGTCGCCCCTTCCGGCTTGTAGTTGTATAGTACAACCATAGAGCAGTTGTATATGCCAACTATCTGCCGGTGGGGTGTTCCGCAGCCCGAGCCGACATCGGAGGTTCCGTCTCATGCCCGGCCACACGACCGCCCCCCGCCACCCGGGAAAGTCAGCCCGCAACCCAGAGCTCCGGCACGTGCTCACCCACCTGCTGACCCCCCTGCTGATGTGCCTCGGGATGGGCCTCGCCTACATGGGCGCCTTCGTGCAGCCGGAGCCCCACCACCTGCCGATCGCCGTGGTCGGCGAGGGGCCGCGCACCATGGTCATCGCCCAGACCGTGAAGGACCGGGCCGGTGACTCGCTCGACGTGCGCACGGTGGCCCGTCGCGCCGACGCGGTGGAGCAGCTCAAGGACCGCCGCATCACCGGCGCCTACGTGCCGAGCGACACCGCACCCGAGCTGATCGTCGCCACGGCGGCCTCCGACACGGGCGCCACCGTCGCGGAGAAGATCTTCACCCCGGTCGCCGCCCGGCAGGGCGTTGCGCTCACCGTGACCGACGCCGTCCCGAACGTCGACGACGACCCGACCGGCCAGGGGCTGTTCTTCCTGCTCGTCGCGGTCAGCATCGGCTCCTACGCCTCGGTGGCGGTACTCGGCGGTGCGGGCGCCACCCTGCGCATGCGCAGCCGGGCCCTGCTCGTGGTCGGCGTATCAGGTGTCGTCAGCGCGATCGGCGCCCTGCTCGCCGGACCGGTCTTCCATCTCGCCCATCACGGACTGGCGGGAGTCTGGGGCCTGAGCTGGCTCTACTCCGCGGGCATCCTGTTCATCGGAGTCGGCCTGCACACCTTCCTGAAGCGCTGGACGACGCTGGCCATGATGGTGCTGTTCGTCATGCTCAACTTCACGAGCTCCGGCGGACTGTTCCGGCCGGAACTGCAGAACGGGTTCTTCGGCGCCCTCAACGCCTTCTGGAACGGCGCGGGATACATCGGAGGGCTGCGCAGCCTCCTCTACTTCGGCAGCGACGACCTCGCCCGGCCGGTAGCCACCCTTGCCCTCTGGCTGCTCCTCGGTCTCCTGCTCACCGCCACGGCCGGACTCGTCGAACGCCGCCGCTCCAGCGGAGAAGAGGACGCGAGGAGGCGGGACGCGACGGTGGAGGAGGAAATGGAGGAGGCGGTCGGCGTCTGACGCCGGGCCGGTCGGCTCGTACCGCGAGCCGACCGGCAGTTCCACCGCGGCGCCGCCATGCGTGACGGCTCCTTCGGCTACGCGGCTGCTCAGCGACGCCGGCGACGGGTCGGCAGGGCGCTGGCGACGCCGGCCACGTGAAGGGCGAGCAGCATCAGGCCGAGGAGCATGACATTGCCGGACGAGAAGACGTGGTTCGTCGAGATTTCTGCCGCGTTGATCAGGAAGCTGATGAAGAACAAGACGGCGGCGGCAATACCAAGCATTACTGCTCCTTCCAGAAGGTGAGCTCCTTCTGCCCCGGCATCCCGATTGCATGCAGGATCGGCCACCGCCACCGCCACCGCCACCGCCACCGTCACCGCCACCGCGACCGTCGAACCGGGTCGGGGAGGGCCGGGCGCTGGTACGGCAGGTCAGGTCTGGCACTGGGAGGTGGCGGCGCTGGACCAGTTGCTCCAGGCACCTCCCGCCGGCCGGACGTGGACGCGGATCGTGATCTTCGCGTTGACGACGAAGCAGACGCGGGTGGAGCTGGCGATTTCGACGGGGCCGACGGTCGAGCGGCGCTGGACGAGGGTGCGGCCGCTGCCCATCTTGGTCCAGTCGTCGCCGTCGCCGGCGACGTGGAGGAAGGCTTCGTACTCCACGTAGGTGGCGTGGGCGCGGGTGTTGGTGATGACGGTGTGGGCCTTGATGTCGCGGAAGAAGAGCTTTCCTTCCTTGAACTTCTCGGCGCTGATGCAGCCGTTGGCGCCGATGCCCTGGGTGGCGACGGAGCCGCCGCAGGCGACGGCGGCGGCATGGGCGTCGGCGGAGGGGATGAGGACGGCGAGGGCGGTGGCGGCGGTGAGGGCTGCGATCTGTCGCAGGCGCATGGCGTGTCCTTGTCTGCCGGGGATCCGAGGCTATCCAGCAGCGGGGTGGGAGCGTCGCTCCCGCGAGTGCTTCTCGCGGGACCCACGGCAGCGAGGGGAGGGACTGTCAGTGCACGACGCGGACCAGGCCCGGCGCCGGGCTGTTCGCCCGGGTCATGCTTCCGGATCCCCCGTCAGGGGTAGGCACTCGGCGAGCAGGTTGACGACGTCGCTCCAGGCTCGCCGTGCGTGCTGTGGGTGGTAGCCGACGCCGGGGACCGTGGGGTGATCGACCGGCGGGTGGTGGAAGGCGTGCAAGGAGCCGCCGTACACCGTGAGGCGCCAGTCGACGCCCGCGGCCTGCATCTCGTCGGTGAACGCGTTCCGCTGCGCGGGCGCCATGATCGGGTCTTCCGACCCGACCCCGGCCCACACCGGGCAGCGAATGCGCGCTGCCTCGCCCGGCCGGCCCGTGGTCGTCGCGTTGACCGTCCCGATCGCTCGCAGGTCGACGCCGCTGCGCCCGAGTTCCAGGGCGATGGCGCCCCCGGTGCCATAGCCGATGGCGGCGATCCGGTCGGGGTGGGTCCGCGGTTCGGCGCGCAACACGTCGAGCGCCGCATGGCCGATGCCCCGCATCCGGTCGGGATCAGCGAGCAGCGGCAGGCAACGGGCCAGCATCTCCGCGGGGTCGCCCAGATAGCGCCCGCCGTGGAGGTCGAAGGCCAGCGCTACGTATCCCAGCTCGGCGAGAGCATCCGCTCGGCGGCGCTCGACGTCGCTGAGCCCCATTCCCTCCGGTCCGAGCAACACCGCGGGCCGGCGGTCGATCCCCGCCGGGAGCGCGAGGTGCCCGATCATCGTCAGACCGTCTGCCGGGTACTCGACCGTACGTGTCGTCATCGCCGTCATGAGGCCGGACTGTAGTGATCGGCGAGCCCGTCCCGTCCGGGTTCTGCGGTCGGCGAAACACAGGGACCCCCCGATCCGGGGATCCTGGACGTCATCGGCAGCTACCAGCCGACCTCCACCGGCCCGATCGGCTGCAGCCCAGCCTGCTGGGCGAGCCCTTCGGCACGCTCCACGTCACCTTCGCGGAAATGGATGAGGACCGTGTGGTCGGTGGCGAGTACATCGCGGTATACGTCGCGGCTGTTGATGGCGATCTGGACGTACCCGTCCTTGTCGCGAATTCCCAGGCCGAGTTGGGCAACGGCCGGCCAGCTGAAGACGTCCCAGTCGATCGACGGCAGCCGCGGCACGGATCGCGGTTCGCGGTCGAATCCGTCGCTGACAGCGGGACGTTGCGGCGGTCCCCTGTGCTGCCGCAACCTCCCGCTGACAACGGAACGAACACGTGGAGCCCGCTGGTCAGCTCAGGCGGGTGTCGGCGTACACGGCCATCGCGTCGCGCTGGTAGACGGCAAGACCCTCGGCGATCTTGTCGAAGTTCGGGCGGAACTGCGGGTCGTCGACGTAGGTCTGGCCCAGCCCCTTGTAAGCCGTTGCGTTGGGCGTCCAGAACCGGCAGACGCCCTGATAATGGGCGTCGATCTCCGCCTGCACCGTGGGATCGGCCACCGGGGTGCCGGCCGCCATGAACTCGGCGATGCGGATCATCTGTGCCGTCACCTCACGCTGCCACTGCTCCGTGTCCTCGGCGGTGAGCGTCTCGATGACCTGCCGGGACTGCTCCCAGGCTTGCGGCCACCGCTCGCGCGCCTGGTCCGACTGGCGTGTGCCGTCGAACCCCTCGAACAGATTCTCCGGCCTGTTGATCTTCGGCATGTCGCTTCCGTCCTTTGCTTCCTCGAGTTCGGCGATGGTGCGGGCGACGGTGCGAGCCAGCGTGTCCAGGCGGTCCCGTTCGGCCACGAGCCGCAGGTGGTGCGCCCGCAGGGCCTCCACCTGGTCGACCTGCTCGGCCAGCACCGCCCCGATCTCCACGAGTCCCAGGCCCAGCTCCCGCAGTACGAGGATCTGCTGCAGTCGCAGCAACTGCCCCTCCTCGTAGTAGCGGTAGCCGTTGTTCCCCACCAATGCCGGAGGCAACAGGCCGATCTCGTCGTAATGGCGCAGCGTCCGCGACGTCACACCCGACATCCGGGCCACTTCCGCGATCGACCAGGCCATTGCCGTCTCCTGTCCCGAACCCGACCGGACTGTCCGGCCACACACGACGGTAGAAGTTGACGTAGCGGCAAAGTCAAGCGCCGATGGCGGGCGCGCCCGGGCCCCTGCCGGACCACCTGGCCCTCGACCCCCGTCGCCCCCGGGTCAGCCCGCCTGGACGGTGATCGTGCGGCCCGGGGTGACGGTCGGGGTCGCGTAGGTGTACGTGACCCCGTCCACGACCTTGGTGCGCGCGGGCTGGGGCACTCCGTCGATCGTGAGCGTGGCGTAGGTGCCGGGGAAGCGGGCCTCCCAGGTGTACGGGGCGGTGCCCGAGGTGTGGGTCAGGGTGGACTTCGTCGCCCCGTCGTGGCGGAGGGCGAAGGTCGAGTCGCCGATCCGGAGGTCGTCGATCCGCAGCCAGTCCATGCCCGAGGGCAGCCGGGACCCCGTGCTCAGGGTGTGTGAGGGTGCGTCGGGGGTGACGCCCAGCAGCCCTTCGACGGTCTGGCCGAGCAGGGTGAAGGAGACCTCGGGGTAGTCCCCGTTGGCGCCCTGCTTGGTGTTCACGTGCTGGATGTCCTTGTGGTCGTAGACGTCCTTCATCCACTTCCAGCCGGTGTCGTTGCGGTTGTTCCGGAAGAACGTGTCGGGGAGGTACGTGAGGGCCTCGATGTTCGAGGGGCGGCCCGTGCCCGAGGCCTGCTGGTCGATGTAGTCCAGGTAGGCCTCCCGGCGGGGACCGGGGTCGATGATCCGCTTCATCGGCATGAACCAGCTGTTCTCCTTGCCCCAGCCGGTCAGGGCGCGCCCGTCCGTGGTGTAGCCGCGCACCATCGCCGCGCCCGAACCGGTGCCGGACCAGGTGGAGTTGAAGTAGGCCTTGAGATCCCGGGCCTTGGCCTCGTACCGGTCGGCGAGGGGGCCGTCCCCCTTGGAGCGGGCGAGCGAGACCATCGCCAGGTAGGCCTGGTATTGGGAGCCGATCGCGTCGCCGGCCTCGGCGAGCGGTTCGCCGCTCTGCTCGTTGTAGCTGGCGGTGCCCTGGAAGATGCCCTGGCCCGTGCCTTCGGCCACCTTGACGGCGCCGTTGTCCTTGAGCCCGTCGTGCAGGGCGACGAATTCGTCGGTGGCGTGGCGGTAGAACTCCCACAGGGCGGGATCGTCGAGGTAGGCGCGGTCTCCGCTCCAGCGGTACGCCTCCTCGGACTTCTGCACCAGCTCGAAGGTGGCGGGCACTTCGCGGACGAAGTCGGTCGGGCCCTTGTAGTCGATCGACAGGTAGGTCGAGGTGTCGAAGTTGATGGCCCACGCCGGGTAGTACGCGTGCGCCGCAGTGGCGGACGCGGCGAAGGAGCGGAGCATCGACTTGTTCTCGGCGTGCAGGGCGAGGACTCCCGCGCCGGACGACTGGTGGGCCATGTCGCGCGAGTAGTAGCCGCTGCGGTTGGCGTAGCCCGCCCAGTAGGAGGCGGCGTAGGTGCCCGTGCCGCTGCCGCCGGTGCGGTTCTCGTCCACGTTGAGCGGGCCCTTGGTGCCGGGCAGGTGGACCCAGCTGTTGGCCTTGCGCTTGGACCAGTCGAACATTTCGACGATCTTCGGGTCCGAGGAGCTGACCCGGGGGTCCGCGGGGGACGAGGGGGAGAGCATCACGTCGTCGGCGTTGACCCAGCCGTCCCCGGATTCGAAGGCGATCTCCAGGACGTCGCCGGGGGCGAGCGCGATCCGACTGAGCGTGTAGCGACGGTAGTTGGAGGCGCTGGGTAGCGCGAGCGCGGCGGCGACCGCGCCGTTCACGCGGGCTACGTAGCGGCCGTTCGGCCCGCCCGTCGCGATCCAGGCGGATATGTCGTACGTGCCCCCGCCGGTGGCCTTCACCGTCTGGGAGACCTTCTTCCCCGCCCCGCCGTCGAGGTAGACCAGCCGCGCCGCGCCGTGCGGGTAGTTGGTGGCGACGCCGGTGCCGGAGGTGAACCGCCAGCCGGTGCGCCCCTGTTCGAAGCCGGCGTTGGTGACGGTCAGCAAGGCGGGGGCGAGGACGGAGGCGGGGGCGAAGGCGGGTGCGGATCCGACGGCCGTGCCCGTCGGTTCCACCGGTTCCGCCGCCGAGGCCGGGACGCCGAGGGTGAGCGGGGCGAGCGGCAGGAGCAGGGCGAGAGCGGACAGGAGTGGCACACGGGAACGCGTCATCGGGTACTCCCTGGTGTGGGCTGGGCGCGGCGGACGGGCATGGCGGAGCGGGCGGCACGCTAGCAACCGGTTCGCAGAATTTGCAACGGTCTTGTCAGAACCTGCTGTTGGATCTAACTGAAAGATTTCATTGGAGTCTTGCAAGTACTCGTGACGCCTGGCTACAGTCCTGGCCAGTCGGCTTCCGCAACGGTGCGAGCAGGGGTGGGTCAGGTATGGAACTGGAACGTCGGAGAGTGCTGCGGACGGTGGGAGCCATCGCCGTGGGGGCCGGGCCGCTCGTCGGCCTGACCGCTTGCTCGGGCACCGGAGCCGAGGGCGCCGGCGGTGAGGGCGGGGCCCCGGGGGAGAAGGGCAAGGGCCGGATCACGGTCTGGTCCTGGCAGGGCCCCGCCGCAGAAATGAAGGCCCTCGTACCGGAGTTCAACAAGAAGTACCCCGGCATCGAGGTGAGGGTCGAGGACATAGGCAACCCGGCCATCTGGGACAAGATCACCACCGGACTCGCGGCCGGCGGCCAGGGACTCGCCGACGTCCTGCACATCGGAGTCGACTACCTGCCCGGCTACGTGGAGAAGTTCCCCGGCGGTCTCGCCGATCTCGCCCCGCTCGGCGCGGACGCCTACCGGGACGCTTTCGCCCAAGGCCTGTGGCAGACCGTGTCCCCCGACGGAAAGCGGGTCAACGCCCTTCCTTGGGAGGCCAATTCGGGGGGCTTCTATTATCGGGCCGACCTCTTCGAGAAGGCCGGGGTCGACGCCGGAGCCCTGCAGACCTGGGAGGAGACCATCGAGGCCGGCAAGCAGATCAAGGCGAAGACCGGCGCCCACTTGCTCGGCATCGACAAGCCCGCCTCCCAGGCCGACGCCGCCAACTTCTTCCAGATGCTGCTCCAGCTCCAGGGCGCCTTCTACTTCGACCTCGCCGGGAACATCACCCTGGATTCCCCGGAGGCGGTCAAGGCCATGACGCTCATCAAGACGATGAACGACGCCGGCCTGGTCAGCGATCTCGCCGGCGGCTGGAACGCCCTGATGAGCTCGCTCAAGCAGGGGACCGCGGCCGTCCTGCCCATGCCCACCTGGTTCGGCGGCATCATCGAGGAGCAGGTGCCCCGGGAAGCGGGCAAGTGGAAGGTTCGGCTGCCCCCGGCCGTGCGCCGGGGCGGAGCCACCGCGGCCACGGTCAACTCCACCCACCTCGCGGTGGCGGGCGGCAGTAAGCACCGGGCCGCCGCCTGGTCGTTCGTCGAGTTCGTGCTCACCCGGCCGGCCTCCCAGGTGCGGATCTACCGGGGCAAGGGGATCGCCCCCGCCCTGATGCAGGCCTACGAGGACGCCGTCTTCCACGAGCCGTCGCCCTTCTTCGGCGGCCAGAAGAAGGGTGAGGTATTCCTGGAGGCACTCAAGGCACCCTCGCCCGCGTTCAATTACACCGCCGACTACGCGCGGGCCCTCAAGCTGGTCACCGACGCCCAGTCCAAGGTGCTGCTGAGCGGCGCCGACCCGGCGAAGGTGCTCAAGGAGGCCGCCGACCAGCTCGGCCGGCAGACCGGACGCAAGGTCTCCCGGTGACCACCCCGTCTACGGAGTCCGCCCCGGCCGCCCGGCTCGTCGGCCGCGCTGCACCGGCCGTTCCCGCGCGGGGGACCATCCGGCGCCCGCGGGCGGGCCGGCGCGTGGCCCCGTACCTCTTCGTCCTGCCCGCGCTGCTCCTCTTCGGCGCCTTCAAGCTCTACCCCATCGGCCGGTCCTTCGTGATCAGCCTCCACAAGACCGTCGGCGGGACCGACCGGTTCGTCGGCGCGGACAACTACGCGCGGCTGCTCCACGATCCGCTGTTCTGGACCGCCCTGAAGAACACCGCGGTGATCCTCGCCGTCCAGGTACCGGTCATGCTCGCCCTCGCCACCGGACTCGCCGTGGCCCTCGACTCCACCGCCCTGCGCGCCCGCGCCGTCTTCCGGCTCGGCTTCTTCCTGCCGATGGTCACCGGCCTGGTCGCCTACGGGATCGTCTTCTCCGTCCTGCTCAACAAGGACTACGGCCTGGTCAACTGGCTGACCGGACTCGTCGGTCTGGACCCGTCGCCGTGGCTGACCGACCCCCTGTGGGCGAAGGTCTCCCTCGGCCTCGCCCTGACCTGGCATTACACCGGCTACAACGCGGTGATCCTGCTCGCCCGGCTGCAGACCGTGCCCGCCGAGCTCTACGACGCCGCGGCCGTGGACGGGGCCGGGCCCTGGCACTCCTTCCGCCACGTCACCCTGCCGGGCCTGCGCCCCGCGCTGCTGCTCACCACCGTGCTCTCCACCATCGGCACCCTGCAGATCTTCGACGAGCCGTACGTGCTCACCGGCGGCGGCCCGGACAACGCCACCCTGACCATCGGCGTGTACGTCTACCAGAACGCCTTCAAGTACTTCGACTTCGGCTACGCCTCGGCCATCGCCTACGCCCTGGCCGTCCTCATCGGCATCCTCGGCGTGATCCAGTTCCGTTTCCTGGGGGAGAAAGCATGACCGCCGCCCGCCACCGCGGCAGCAGCATCCTGCTCACCTCCGGACTCGCCATCGCGCTGGCCGCCGTCCTGGTCCCCTTCTACTGGCTCGTGGTCGCCGCGACGCACAGCTCCGGGGAGATCTTCGACAGCCCGCCGCCCCTGCTGCCCGGCGGCCACCTGACGGAGAACCTCCGGACCCTCCAGGACACCGCGCACTTCGGCCGGGTGGTCCTCAACTCCCTCGGCATCGCCTTGATCTACACCCTGTGCGCGGGCGCCGTCTGCACGCTGGCCGGGTACGGCTTCGCCAAGTACCGCTTCCGCGGCCGCGAACCGCTCTTCGGACTGCTCATGCTCGGGCTCGTGGTTCCCGCCCAGGTCACCCTCGTACCGCTCTTCCAGCTGATGGCGGAACTCCGCTGGCTGGGCACCTACCAGGCCGTGATCATGCCCAATCTGGCCCTGCCCTTCGGCATCTTCCTGATGCGCCAGTCAATGGCCGCGCTCCCCGACGAACTGCTCGACTCGGGGCGCATGGACGGCTGCGGCGAACTGCGGCTGTTCTGGAAGGTGGTGCTCCCGCCCATGAGACCGGCGCTGGCCGCCCTGGCGATCTTCCTCTTCCTGTACCAGTGGAACGATTTCATCTGGCCGCTGATCGTCCTGCGCGACAGCGCCACCTTCACCGTTCCGGTGGCGCTCGCCTCCCTCCAGGGCCTCGACGAGACCGACTACGGAGCGATCCTCGCCGGAACCGCGGCCGCCGCGATTCCGATGGCCCTCGTATTCCTCGCGCTCCAGCGCCAGTTCGTGTCCGGCCTGCTCGCCGGCGCCGTGAAGGAGTGACCGTGACCAGTGCCCTGACCAGCGACGCGACCGGTGCCGTAGCCGGAGACGCGACGAGCGCCGTGCCCACCGCGGCGCCCACCACCGAGCCCGTCACCACCGCGGGGCTGGCGCCCGCCGCCGAGCAACCGCTGCTCGATGAGGTCTCGTTCGCCGTCCTCGCACACGCCCGGGGCGTCCACCCGGTCTGGACGCTGGCCGAACTCCCCGACGGGCTGCGGATGCTGGAGGTGCGGGCCGACGGCGCCCCCGTCGAGATCCGCTTCTCCGTGCCCCTCGGCGACGCCGCCGGATACTGGCACCCGCAGGGCGGATGGCGGCGCACCCTCCTCGCAGACTGGGAGGGCCGCTCCCGCGTCTCGCTGGTCGACGGCCACGCCGCAGGCTGCCTCTACGACCACGACGGCGCGACCCTGCTCACCTTCGGCGCCACCGACCCGGTGCCCGAGGCGGAGCTCCGCTTCGGGGTCTCCGAGGAGAACGACACCCACGTCGTCCACCTCCGGCTGCCCGCCGCACCGCACGCTCACCGGATCCTGCTCGTCCCCCGCGCACCCTCGGTGGCACGGGCCATGAGTGCCCTGCGCGGCTGGTTCGACGCCGAGCTCGCTCCCGCGCCGGTGCCCGACGCGGCCCGCACCCCCGTCTACTCCACCTGGTACGCCTTCAACCAGGACGTCAGCGCCGCGGCCGTCGAAACCCAGGCCGAACTGGCCGCCGGACTCGGCTGCGGAGCGCTGATCCTCGACGACGGCTGGCAGGAGCAGGGCCACGGGCGCGGGTACGCCGGCTGCGGGGACTGGGAGCCGGACCGGGCCAAGTTCCCCGACTTCGCCGCACACGTGGCCCGGGTCCGAAGGCACGGGCTGAGCTACCTCGCGTGGGTCGCACCCCTGCTGCTCGGCCCCGGCGCGGCCTGCCACGGCCGCTGGGCCGCCTGCGCCCCCGTCCCCGCCACCGTGCCCGGGGCGCACGTGCTCGACCCCCGCCGCCCGGAGGTGCGCGCGCACGTCGTCGGGTTCTGCGTCCGGCTGGTCCGCGCGTACGGGCTCGACGGACTGAAGCTCGACTTCCTGGAACAGGCCATGGTCTACGTCGGCGACGGCGCGGGGGACGTCGGCGTGGCCATGGTGGCCCTGCTGACGGAACTGCGCGCCTCCCTGGAATCCGTACGCCCCGGCGTACTGCTGGAACTGCGCCAGCCCTACACCGGCCCCGGGATGGCCCCCTTCGGCAACATGCTCCGCTCCGTCGACTGCCCGGCCGACGCCACCGCGAACCGGGTCCGGACCCTGGACACCGCACTGCTCGCCGTCGGCGGGGCCGTCCACAGCGACATGCTCCTGTGGTCGCCCGGGGCGCCCGTGGCGGCGGTGGCCCGGCAGCTGATCGGGGCCCTCCACTCGGTGCCGCAGATCTCCGTACGGCTGGACCGGCTGCCGGCCGCCCACCGGGAAGCGGTCGGGTTCTGGCTGGGACGGTGGCGGCTGCACCGGGAACTGCTGCTGGACGGGGAGGTGGAGCCGGGCCGGCCCGACGAGCTGTACCCGCTGGTGCGGGTGAGCGCCGGGGACCACTGCCTGCTGAGCGTGCACGGGGACCGGGTCGTCCCTCTGGACTTCTCCGCGTACCGCCGTTTCGACCTGGTCAACGGCTCGGACCGGGACCGGGTGATGGTCGAGGTGCTCGGCGGCGGCGCGGTCAGGGGAGTGGTCCACGGGCCGGACGGCCGTATCATGGACGGTCCGCCGTCGTACCTGCCGGAGGGAGCTCGCTCGCTGGCGGTGCCGCGCGGCGGTCTGGTTTCGCTCACGATCACGGAAGGACCACGATGAAGGTCGGGATCACCGAGGTCGCCGCTCGCGCCCAGGTCAGCGAGGCGACCGTCAGCCGGGTGATCAACCGACGCCAGGGAGTGTCGAAGAAGACCCGCGACGCGGTCGAACAGGCCATGGCGGACCTCGGTTACGAACGGCAGACCCAGGGCCAACTGGTCGCTGTGATAACCGAGTTCGTGTCCAATCCGTTCTTCGCCGATGTCGCCGAGCGCATCGAGTCGGCGCTCGCCCCGCACGGACTCAAGACCATTCTGTGCCCGGCCTTCCCGGGCGGGGTCCAGGAGCGGGACTTCATCTCCGCGCTCGTCGACAAGGGTGTCGCGGCCGTCGTCTTCCTCTCCGCGTCCAACACCGTCGAGGGCGCCGACACCGAGACGTACGAACTGCTGCGCCAGCGCCGGGTGCCCTACGTCGGCATCAACGGCGAGTTCGCGGACGGGGTGGCGACCCCGGTCTTCTCCACCGATGACGCGCTCGCCGCGGAGCTGGCCGTCGACCACCTCCACCGCCTGGGCCACCGCAGGATCGGGATGGCCTCCGGCCCGGCCGGCAACCAGCCCGCGGACCGGCGCGTGCGGGGCTTCCTGGAGGCCATGGCCAAGCGGGGCATCGAGGAGCCGGAGCGCTGGGTGATCCGGCAGTCCTACACGGTGGAGGGCGGCCAGGCCGCCGTCGCACCGCTCCTCGCTCTGGGTGCCACCGCGATCGTGGCCGCCAGCGACTACATGGCCCTCGGGGCGATCCGGGGCATCCGTCGGCAGGGACGCGCGGTGCCGGGCGACGTCTCGGTCGTGGGGTACGACGGCTCGTCCATCACCGAGTTCACCGACCCTCCCCTGACCACGGTGCGCCAGCCCGCCGACAGGCTGGCCCTGGAGGTCGGGCGGAGCGTACTGGCCCTGGTCAGCAATCGGGACGTGCCCACGGGGGAGCTGCTGTTCGACCCCGAGCTGGTCATCCGGGCGACCACGGGACCGGCCCCCGCGGCGCCCGGGGCCTGATCCGGGGCGGGGCGCCGGGGCGGGGTCAAGGGGTCACGGCTTGGACGAGGTCCGTGCCCGGAGCCCGGTCCCGGCACCCCGGCTGCCCAGCCCGATGCCCGGGGCCGCGTAGACATGGGCCGCCACATAGGTGTGCCGGACCACCGCAGGGTCACGCCGGCGCTCAGACCGGGCCCGCACGCGGCCGCCCAGACGTTCCTCACCGCGCAGACCATCAAGCTGCCGGCCTGTTCGCCGGAGCGGGCGTGACGATCGTCCCCCTGGTCGTCATGTTCCTGGTCGCCCAGCGCCACATCGTGACGGGCATCGCCACCAGCGGCCTCAAGGGCTAGACATGACAAGGGCACGGCGCAGCAGCACAGCACGAGGCATCACGGCACGGCACATCCTCCCTCTCCGAAGGATCCAACGTGACAGCTACACCACTGCTCCGACGCGCGGCCTCGGCACTCGCCGTGCTGTCCGCGCTGCTCCTCGCCACCACCTCCGCGGCCGGTGCGACGGCCGCCGTCCCCGCCGCGGCAAGCGCCCCGGCCGCGCCCGAGGTCCTGACCGGTCCCCAGCTCGCCGCTTCGTGGACCGCACCGCTCAGCACCCGTGGCCGCTGGATCGTGGACGCCGCGGGGAACCGCTTCAAGCTCAAGGCGGGCAACTGGGCGGGCGCCCAGGGGACATGGACCGGAAGTGGGGACACCAACGACCCCGCCAACCACATGCACGGCATACCGGCCCACGACATGCCGCTGGGCCTGGACCGGGCACCGATGGCCGCCATCCTGGCCGACTTCCACGGCCTGGGCCTCAACAGCATCCGGCTGCCGTTCTCCAACGCCCTCGTCCACGACACCGCACCCGTGCCGGACACCGCGGTCGCCGCGAACCCGCAGCTGAAGGGCAAGACCCCGCTCCAGGTGCTCGACGCGGTCATCGCGGCGCTCACCGCCGACGGATTCGCGGTCATCCTCAACAACCACACCACCACCTCCCGCTTCTGCTGCGGCCTGGACGGCAACGAGCGCTGGAACAGCAGCCAGAGCGCCCAGCAGTGGGTGGACGACTGGGTGTTCATGGTGAACCGCTACAAGGCGGACAAGCGGGTGGTGGGGGCCGACCTGCGCAACGAGGTGCGCCGCGACACCTGGGACGACCCCAACTGGGGCTGGTACGACAGCCACGACGCCTACGCCGCCTTCGAGGAGGCCGGGAACCGGATCCTGCAGGCGGCACCCGACGTGCTGGTCGTCATGGAGGGCATCAACTGGTACGGGATCCCGCTCGCCGGCCTTCCGCACGGGCGCCCCGTTCTGACGCCGGTGGCCAATCTCTCCCACACGCTGATCACCTCGGGCAAGCTCGTCTACGCCGCCCACTTCTACGCCTACACCGGCCCGGCCAACACCGGCGCCGGCAGCGGCCCCGGCTCCACGAACGACCCCCGCTACCAGGACTTCACCCCCGAACAGCTCGCCCAAGTGGTGAACTCCCAGGCGCTGTTCGTCTCCCAGGAGGGGCAGCACTTCACCGCCCCGGTATGGATCAGCGAATTCGGCGCCGGCGGCCGCGGCTCCGACGACGCCAAGGAGCAGACCTGGCTGCACCGCTTCACCGACATCCTCGTCGCCAACGACACCGACTTCGCGGTCTGGCCGCTCGTCGGCTGGACCGACGCCGCAGGCGCCCCGATGGACAACTGGGCCCTGCTCTCCTACGCGGCGAACGGTGCACGCCAGGGCGTCCGGGACGGCGGGGACTGGCGCGCCGACGACTGGACCCGGCTGGTCTCCACCCCCGGCCGTACCGGTCCGGTCGCCCAGGTCGGCCACTGGAACATGCTCGACCTCGACCACACCGACTACGACGTCTCCGCCACGATGCTCACCCAGCCCGACTGGTCCCCGGGCAACCGCAAGGGCAACTGCCCCGACTCCCAGCGGCTCACCGGACTCGGCCGCAGCAGCAGCCGGGGCCTGTGCACCGACGCGGGCGGCCCGCCGAAGGCCGGCGGAGCCTGGACCGTGGTCACGGACGAGCGGTACGTCACGGGGGACGACTGGGCCGGCGGGTACAACAAGCTCCAGTGCCCCGCGCAGGCCTTCGCCGTCGGCTACGCCGTCCGCGGCAACGCGATGTCGGCGCTGCTGTGCGCCCCCGCCGCCGCGAGCCTGCCCGCCTCCGGCCGCACGCTCTGGTTCGACCGCGGGGACAACCGGCCCGCCACCGGCGGCTCGAACGCCAGTGACTGGGCCCCCGGCAACTACAAGGGCCAGTGCGCCGACACCGAATACCTCGCGGGCATCGCCTACACGTGGAAGTGGAACCACGGCGGGGTCCCCGACGCCCTCCTGTGCCGCCCCCTGAAGTAGCCCGTCCCTTCCCTTCCCTCCCCTCCACCTCCCTCTTCCCCAGGAGCGCACGGCATGCCCCGACTGGAGATCGCCGCCGATGGATTGCGTCTCGACGACCGGCCGTTCCGGATCGTCTCGGGCGCGCTGCACTACTTCCGCGTCCATCCGGAGCAATGGGCCGACCGGCTCCACAAGGCCCGCCTGCTGGGGCTGAACACGGTCGAGACCTACGTCCCGTGGAACCTCCACGCCCCGCGGCGCGGGGAGTTCCGGCTCGACGGAGGCCTCGACCTGCCCCGGTTCCTCGATCTCGCCGCCGCCGAGGGCCTGTACGTCCTGCTGCGCCCGGGCCCGTACATCTGCGCGGAATGGGAGGGCGGCGGTCTGCCGTCGTGGCTCCTCGCCGAGGAGGGCATCGCCCTGCGCAGCCGCGATACGCGCTTCCTGCGGGCCGTGGACGAGTACCTCGGTGCGCTCCTGCCACCCCTGCTGTCCCGGCTGGGCAGCAGGGGCGGCCCGGTGCTCGCCGTCCAGCTCGAAAACGAGTACGGGGCCTACGGGCAGGACTCGGGCTACCTCACCGAACTGGCCGCTCTGCTGCGCCGGCACGGTGTGGACGTGCCCCTGTTCACCTGCGATCAGCCCGGGGACCTCACCCGCGGCAGCGTCGAAGGGGTGCTGAGCACGGTCAACTTCGGCAGCAAGGTGGAGGCCGGGCTCGCGCAGCTGCGCGAGCACCGGAGCGAAGGCCCTTTGATGTGCTCGGAGTTCTGGATCGGCTGGTTCGACCGCTGGGGCGGACCCCACGCGGTGCGCGGGGCCGAGGACGCCGCGGCCGACCTGGACCGGCTGCTCTCGGCCGGAGCCTCCGTGAACATCTACATGTTTCACGGCGGAACGAACTTTGGCTTCACCAACGGCGCGAACGACAAGGGAACGTACCGGCCCACAGTCACCTCGTACGACTACGACGCGCTCCTGGACGAGGCCGGCGATCCCACGGCCAAGTACGCCGCCTTCCGGGAGGTCCTCGCGAAGCACGGCCCCGTCCCCGACGCCCCGGTGCCCGCACCCGGCCCGAAGCTCGCGCACGGCCCCGTCGAACTCACCGAATGGGCGTCCTTGTCGGAGTACGCCGACCTGGTCGGCCGAGCGGTGGAGGGCGACCGGCCGCTCACGATGGAGGAACTGGGACAGGGCTGCGGTTTCGTGCTGTACGAGACCCGGCAGACGGCCCCCGGCCCGGCCGTGCTGTACGCCGAGGACGTCCGCGACCGGGCCCAGGTCTTCGTGGACGGGCAGCCCGTCGGGGTACTCGAACGCGAGGGCCACGAGCACGCCCTCGCCTTCACCGTCCCCCGCCCGGGCGCCCTGCTGTCCGTAGTCGTCGAGAACCAGGGGCGGGTCAACTACGGGCAGGGCATCCACGACCGCAAGGGACTGACCGGCCGCGTTCTCGTCAACGGCCGGGCCCCGGACCGGTGGACCAGCCGGGCCCTGCCCCTGGACGACCCCGCCGCCTTCGCGGACCTGCCCTTCCGCCCCCTCGACCCGGCCGCGCCGCCGGTGGGTCCCGCCTTCCACCGCGGGTACGCGGAGGTGGACGAGCCGGCCGACACGTTCCTCGCGCTGCCCGGCTGGACCAAGGGCTGTGTCTGGGTCAACGGTTTCGCCCTGGGCCGGTACTGGTCCCGAGGCCCCCAGACCACCCTGTACGTCCCGGCCCCGGTGCTCCGGGCGGGCCGCAACGAGATCACCGTCCTCGAACTGCACGCCTCGGCCACCCGCACGGTAGAGCTGCGCGACCGCCCCGACCCGGGCGGCCCCGAGCACTGACCCGCCCGGGCGCGGCCACCGACGGCTACCCCGCCGACGCCCCCCGACGCTTCATCTCGACCTCGACGAAGGCCAGCGGTGCGGTGCCCGCGTTGACGACCTCGTGTTCGCCGCCGGCCGGGCGGGCGTAGGACTGGCCCGCCCGCAGCTGCGAGGAGGCGACCGTGCCGTCGGGGGTGATCACGTCGGTCCGGCCGTCGGTGACGGGGACGACGACGTAATCGTGCTCGTGCACGTGGAGGCCGGTGCTCTGGCCGGGTTCGAAGTCCCAGCGGGTGACCCGCACCCGCTCGTCCTCGTGCTGCACGCTGGCGCGGGCCGTGCTCGTCATGGCCTGTTTCCTTGCTGTCGTCGGCGGAACATCCCTGGTGGCAGGCTAGCGGGGCTGGAGGGTGCTGGGGCGGCCGGTCCAGGGGAAGGCCCCGGTGATCGGGTCCGGGTACGGGCCGAGTCCGAGGAGGGCGGAGGCGGCGTGGGCGGTGAAGCGGTGCCACTGTCGTGCGGCCCGGATCATGCTGTGGCCGCCGAGGGGCATCCGGATCCCTGCCACGTGGGCGCCGGAGCGGTGGGCGCCGGTGAGGTAGGCCCAGGTGTCCGCCGCGCGGGTGACGCGGTCGGCCTCGTCGTGCAGGGCGATGACCGTACGTCCGCGCACGTGGGTGGTCGGTTCGTCGGGCGGGCACCAGGGCGCGAGCGCGATGACGCCCTTGACCTGCGGGTCCGCTGCGGCCCGCAGCGCTGCCCGGCCTCCGAGGGAGTGTCCGACGAGGACGACGGGCACGGCTCCGGCCTGCTCGCGCAGTTCGTCCAGCGCGCGGCGGGCGTCGGTGAGGGGGTGTGCGTGGTGGCCGTTCCAGCCGCGGTGGGTGTAGCGGATGTGCGCGACGAGGATGTCGTCGTGGAGGGTGGCCCGCATGATCGCGCTGCCGAAGGGCCGCATGCGCAGCGCGGGCAGGTTCAGCCGCGGCGGAGCCTGGAGGGCCTCGGAGCGGCCGCCGTGCATCAGTAGGACGGCGCCTTTCGCGCGGTGCGCCGGCAGGCCGGTGAAGACGGGCAGCAGGGTGGGGCGGCTTGCCTCGTCCGTGCTGCCGGTGGGCTGCGGCATCCTCAGCTCCTGTGCTGGTCGGGGGAGCGGCGTGGGGGAAGCGGCAGGAAACCGCTGGTGCGTGCCGCGTAGTCGCTGTAGCCGGGGCGGTGTGCCATGTGGTTCTCCAGGAGGCGTTTGCCGCTGCCGACGGTGAGCAGCAGGGTCATGGCCAGTGGGGAGACGAGGGCGGCGAGAGCGGCGGGCCAAGTGGTGCAGGCGAGCAGGTACAGGCCCCACCAGATGAGGCTGTCTCCGAAGTAGTTGGGGTGGCGGGTCCAGGACCACAGTCCGCGGTCCATGATACGGCCGCGGTTGGCCGGGTCGGCCTTGAAGCGGGCCAGCTGGTGGTCGCCGACGGCCTCGAAGGAGAGGCCGGCCGCCCATGCGGCGATCCCGCAGACGGCGAGGAAGTTCAAGGGCTCCGTGCTGTAGGAGGCGACCTGGACGGGCAGGGAGACGAGCCACACCAGCGCGGCCTGGAGGAGGTAGACGGTGCGCAGCGCGTACCAGGCCCGGCTTCCCGGAGCCCGGCCCAGGAGGGCGGTGTAGCGCGGGTCCTCGCCGTGGCCGCGGGAGCGGTGGGCGATGTGCGCCGACAGGCGCAACCCCCACAAGGCGGTCGCGCCGGCCACCACCAGCCGTCGGCCGTCGTCACCGTGTCCCGCGGACAGCAGGCAGGTGACGGCGGCGACGGCGCTGAAGGCGAGGCCCCAGGCGATGTCGACGAGGCGGTGCAGGTCGCGGCGTGCGGCGAGGGCGAACGTGGCCAGCAGCACCGTGAGGGCGGTGCCCGCGGTGGCAGCGAGGTTGGTGGCGAGAGGGCCCCAGTCGGTGCTGCTCATGACTGCCGTACGGGTGCGTAGCGGGAAGCCGCGGTGGTGGACATGCCGGAGCGGCCTTCGCGGGTGGGCCGTACGGCGAGGATCTGGTCGACGCCCATGCGGCGTTCGGCGAAGGCGAGGGAAGCCCCGGCCAGGTACAGGCGCCACACCCGGCCGGTGGTTTCCCCGACGAGGTCCTCGATCGTGCTCCAGTGGTGTTCGAGGTTGGTGCGCCAGGCGTCGATGGTGGCCGTGTAGTGCTCGCGCAGCGACTGCACCGACCTGACCTCCAGGCCGGCGCCCTCCAGCAGGTCGGTGGTCCGGCCGACGGGACGCATGTGCATGTCGGGGGCGATGTAGGTTTCGATGAACGCGCCGCCGCCCGGTGCGTTCGCTCCTCGGGACATCTGCTGGATCAGCAGCCGGCCCTCGGGGCGCAGCGCGCCGTACAGGTGCCGGGCGAAGTGGGGGTATTCGGCGTCGCCGACGTGTTCGCCCATCTCGATGGCGCCGACGGCGTCGTAGCCGGCGCCGTCGATGTGCCGCCAGTGCCGCAGCTGGACGTCCACGCGGTCCGCGACTCCTTCGCGGACGCACCGTTCGGTGACGAAGTCCCGCTGGGCCCGGGACAGGGTGACCGCGGTGACGTGCGCCTTGTGCTCGCGGGCCGCGTGGACGGCGAGGGAGCCCCAGCCGCAGCCGACGTCCAGGAGCCGGTCGCCGGACCGGAGGCCGAGTGTGCGGCAGATCAGTTCCAGCTTGTCCTGTTGTGCTTCGGCCAGGGTGTAGGCGGGGTCGGCCGGACGGGTCCAGTAAGCGCAGGAGTACGCCATCGACGGATCGAGGAGCAGGGCGTAGAAGTCGGCGGACACGTCGTAGTGGTGGCTGATGGCGGCCCGGTCGCGCCCTGCGCTGTGCAGTCGGCCGCTGAGGCGGGCTCGTCCGTCCGGGCGGGCCGGAGGCGGGCCGAGGACGCCCAGGCGCGCGGCCAGTACCGCGGCGGCGGCGACCGCCGCCGGCTGGGGGCGGCCGACGGGCTGGTCGCGCACGGACCGGCCGGCCTGGGACAGGGCGCTCGCGAGATCGCCGTCGACGTCCAGATCGCCGGCGATGTAGGCCTCGGCGAGCCCGAGTTCGCTCGGCTGCCAGAGCAAGCGGCGCAGCGCCTGGGGGGAGCGCAGCATGATCAGAGGGGCGTCGGCGGGGCCGGCCTCGCTGCCGTCCCAGGCGCGCACGCGTACGGGGAGCGGCCCGGTGAAGAGGTGGCCCCCGAGTTCGGCGAGGCGGTCGGCAACGGTCTTCATCGGGAGGTTCCTTCGGTCAGGAGCAGCTGGCGTACGTCGAGGTAGCGGGAGCGGAAGCCGGCTTCGCAATAGGCCAGGTAGAACTCCCACATGCGCTGGAAGACCGCATCGAAACCCAGACCGGTCACGGCCGCTCGCTCCGTCATGAACCGCTCTCGCCACAGCCGCAGGGTTTCCGCGTAGTGCAGGCCGTAGCCGTGGTCGGCGGCCGTGTGCAGTCCGGCCGCACCGGCGTGCTCGGCGATGGCCCGGCGCGAGGGGATCAGTCCTCCGGGGAAGACGTACTTGCTGATGAAGGTGTGCGTGGCGGCGGTGTTCAGCATCTGCTGATGTCCCATGGTGATCGCCTGCAGGGCGATCCTGCCCCCGGGGGCGAGGGCGGCGCGCAGCGCGTCGAAGTAGGCGGGCCAGTATTCGGCGCCCACCGCTTCGATCATCTCCACGCTGACCACGGCGTCGTAGCGTCCCCGGACGTCCCGGTAATCGCACAGCTGAACCGTCACACGGTCGGTGAGGCCGGCCGTGCGGATCCGTGCGCGGGCCGCCTCGGCCTGTTCGGCGGAGAGCGTCACGGTGGTCACGTCGGCGCCCCGGGCGGCCGCGCGCAGGGCGAGTTCGCCCCAGCCGGTGCCGATCTCCAGCAGCTTCGTGCCGCTCCCGACTTCGGCGAGATCGAGCAAGCGGTCGATCTTGCGGTGCTGGGCGGGGGCCAGGGATTCCCATCGGGCGGGGAAGGCCGTGAAGACGGCGGAGGAGTAGGTGAGGGTGGGGTCCAGGAACGCGGCGAACAGGTCGTTGGAGAGGTCGTAGTGCCGCTGGATGTTGCGGCGCGCGCCGTGGGGGGTGTTGCGGTCGCCGGTGGGCCGGGTGGAAACCCACAGGGGCCGCAGTCGGTGCAGTGGCGGGGGGACGAGGGTGTCGGCGTGGGAGGCGAGGGCGGTCAGCGCACCGGGAAGGTCGTTGCTGTCCCACTCTCCGGCCATGTAGGACTCGCCGAAGCCGATCAGACCGTGGCACGCGATGCGGCGGTAGAAGGCTTCCGGGTCGTGAAGGGTGAGTCCCGGCGGGGTGGTGACTCCGGGCAGGGGGCGCCCGCGTTCGAGCAGCGAGAGCCGCTGCAGAACGCGGCCCACCAGGTGTCTGGCGATCGCGGTACGGGCGGGCCGGGCCGTCGGCAAACGGGCGACATCCGGCCACTTCACCGGGTCGATGGCGCCACGGCGATCGGCCGTCGCCATCGCATGCGGCGTCGGGCGCATCCGGGGCGGAACCGGGGCGCCCTGCTCCGGTGCCCGCGTGCGGCCGTGGGACGTGGTGGTGGGCTGGATCAAGGCAGCATGCCTTTCTGCAGAGTGGCCCGGGGGCGGGGCTGGACGGGCAGGCCGCGCAGCAGGAGGTGGATGCCGTGGCGGCGGATACCGGCCCACACGGCGACGGTCGACCAGGGTCTGCGCGCGGCCGCGGCCAGGAGGTTCAGGGCGGTGGCCGGACGGCGGCGGCCGCGGACGGTGGCGGTGAAGGGACGGCCCGCTCCGGTCTGCAGCTGGACGGCGAGCCGGAGGTCGTCGCCGGGCGCCGGCAACCGCATCCTGTAGTGGCCTTCGACGGGGAAGAACGGTGATACGTGGAAGGTCTTGTCCGCTTCGGCCCTCCCGTCTGCGTCGGGGCGCAGCAGGTAGCAGTGACGCTGACCGTAGGTGTTGTGGACTTCCGCCACCACGCACACCAGAACGCCGGTGGCGTCGTGGCACCAGTACACGCTCAGCGGGTTGAAGACGTAACCGAAGACACGGGCGTGCGCCAGCATCACCACGCGCCCGCCGCCCAACGCGACATCACGGGAGGAGAGAAAGGCCTCCAGGCCGGCGCGGATGCTGCCGGCCCGGCCGGTGAAGTGGTCGCGCGCATCGAAACGGGCGAGCGGGCGGAGCGGCAGCGGCAGGACCGGCAGGTGGTCGAGGTCGACGCACCACATGTAGGTACGGTGCCGGAAGGAGTGGTGGAGCGGCATGGTGCGCGCATGGGCCACCACGCACTCGTACAGGGACGCGCCCACCTCCTGCGCGCCGCTCACCAGCGCACACCCAGCGAGCGGGCGGCTTCGACGCCGGAGCGGCAGCCGTCCTCGTGGAAGCCCCACCCGTGCCAGGCCCCCGCATAGGCGGTCACCCCGGTGTTCAGCCGCGGCAACTCCCTTTGCGCGGCGACGGACGCGGGGGTGTAGACCGGGTGCTCGTACACCATCCGCTCCACCACCCGGTCGGGAGCGATCAGGTCGTCCGCGCCGAGGGTGACGACGTAGTCGCTCCCGGCCGGCAGTTTCTGGAGGCGCTGCATGTCGTAGCTGACGCGGACGGGATCGGTCCCGGACCCGCAGCCGGTGAGGTGGTAGTTCCAGCTGGCCCGGGCCTTCCGCGAGCGGGGCAGGAGGGAGGTGTCGGTGTGCAGCACGGTCGGGTTGCGGGAGTACGTGAAGGCCCCCAGCAGGCGTTTCTCGTCCCCGGTGGGGTCGGCGAGCAGGCGCAGCGCCTGATCGGGGTGCGTGGCGATGACGACGGCGTCGTACGCCTCGGTGGCGTCCTCGCGGGTGGTGATCAGCACACCCGCATCGGTGCGTCGGACGGCGGAGACCGCGCTGGTGGTGCGGATGTTCTGGATGCGCCGGGCAGCGGCGCTGACGTATGCGGCGGAGCCGCCGGTGATGGTTTTCCACTGGGGGGAGCCGGTGAGGGACAGCAGCCCGTGGTGGTGCAGGAAGGTGAACAGGTAGGCCGCCGGATACGACAGGGCGGTATGGGCGGGGCAGGACCACACTGCCGCCACCAGCGGGAGGGCGAAGTGGCTGACGAAGTAGGGCGAGAAGCCGCCGTCGCGCAGGAAGTCACCGAACGTGAGGTCCGGCTGCTCCGCGCGGGCCAGCAACCGCCGGGCGCCGCGGTGGAAGAACGGCACCTCGGCCAGCAGCCGCAGGTAACGGCCTCGCAGCGCCGCCCGGGAGGTGAACAGTGCGCCGGGTCCGCGGGCGCCGGCGTATTCCAGGGAGCAGCCGTCGCAGCGCACCGACATGCTCATCTCGGCGTCCTGGGTGGCGACGCCCAGCTCGCGCAAGAGACGCAGCAGATGGGGGTAGGTGCGCTCGTTGTGCACGATGAACCCCGAATCGACCGCCACCGGCCGGCCGCCGGGGCCGGTCAGCTCGCGGGTGTGGGCGTGGCCGCCGAGGCGCCCGTCCGCTTCGTAGAGGGTGACCTCGCACGAGGCGGCCAGGATGTGGGCGGCGGTCAGGCCCGCCACCCCTGCGCCGACCACCGCCACGCTTCGGTATTCCACAACAGCGCTCCCGCCACTCGACACGCCGCCGGTCGGCGGTGCTTCACCCGTACTTCGCGGCCGTTGGGCGTACGGATTGGTACGGGCGTCGAGCGGGGCTTCACACGGGGCTTCTCATCAAATGGCCGATGCCTCACACGGTGGCGTCGGCAGTACGGAGTGGCGGGGTCAGGCGGGCAGGGTCAGCAGGAGCAGCGGGGCGGTGGTGGGCTGCGCGGAGCCTCCTGCGGGTTCGAGGGTGAGGCCGACGGCCGATGCCTCGGCGGGATCGCCGTTCAGAAGGACGGTGCCGTCACCGTGGATGAGTCCGGCCGGGCGCATGGCGCCGTCGTGGGCGAGCCACAGCTGGTAGGTCTTTCCCGTCCCGGGCGCGGGCAGGTTGGCGGCGCTGAAGACGGCCTTGTGCTGACGGCCGGAGGAAACGACCGTGGTCAGCGCTCCGTTGGCGGCCTTGCCGTGAACAGTACGGGCGTCGGGTGCGGCCAGGACGGCGCTGACGGCGTCCAGGCGCTGCTCGGCCCGGCGGGCCTGCTGCTCGAACTCCTGGCCCTGCCGGGCCTGCCACAGAGCCACCCCGCCGAGTGCGGCGGCGGCGACGCTGGCGGCCAGGGCGAGCGGCACCGCGCGGCGCCGCACAGCGCTGGTGCGGGCGGTGGCGGCGGGAGGCGCGGGGATGCGCGGCGGCAGTTGGCGGACACCGTCGATGGCGGCCATGACCTTCGGCTTGACCGATGTCGGCGGTGCCTGGGTGACGGCTGCGGCCAGGCGTGCCGTGGTCGCCTGGAACTCGGCGACCTCCTGCCGGCACGCCTCGCACTCGCGCAGGTGGGCAGTGAACTCCTGCCGTTCGCCGGGGTCGAGGGCGCCCAGGGCGTAGGCGGCGGCGAGGGTGTGGGTATCGGAATCTTGGTGTTTCATGTGGTCACCCCCATGCAGTCGCGGAGCCGGATCAGCCCGTCGCGCATGCGTGTCTTGATGGTCGGAAGCGGTGTGCGCAGGGTTTCGGCGACTTCACGGTAGGTCAGCCCCTGGTAGTAGGCCAGGGTCACGGCTTGGCGCTGCAGTTCGGTGAGGCCGCGCAGACACCGGCGGACCTGCTCGCTGTCCAAGCGGGTCTCGACCTGTTCGGCGACCTCGTCGAAGGCGGTGTGGTGTTCGCGGGCCGCCTGGGTGTACTCGCGGTCGGTGGCGGCCTGGGCCGAGCGGACGCGGTCCACTGCCCGCCGGTGTGCGATCGTCGCTGCCCACGTGGTCACGCTCCCGGCATCGCTCCGGTACCGGGCGGCTTGGCGCCACAGGTCGATCATGACCTCCTGGGCCACTTCCTCGGACTGTGCCCGATCGCGTACGACCTTGATGACGATGCCGAAGACCATGGGAGCCAAGGCGTCGTACAGAGTGGAGAACGCCTGCTTGTCGCCGTGGGCGACGTTGTCCATGACCTCGGCGAGATCGTTGTGGTGCGAGGAGCGGCCGGCGCCGAAGGGGAGCGGTTGATTCACCGGCACCGCTCCGGCCGTGACGTGAAGGCGAAGGGACGGCCGGGGGCGGCCGTCGGGGGGCGGGGCGTCCATCGCATGCCGGTCCTTAATGGCTGGAGCGGGGCCGGACCGCCCCCGGGGGCGGTCCGGCCGCTGAAGCGTGTGGTGTGTCAGCAGTTCTTCGTAGCGGACGGCCGCGCGGATGGGAGGCTACTTCGTCACCCGCACCACCGGCGGTTACCCCGTTCGAGGGAAACAGGACCAGTCGGCCCAGCCCCCCAGCACCCACGGCCACAGGAGTTCGGGTTACCAGGTGAGAACGGCCATGACCTGCTTGCCGCGATCCGACCGGCTGACGAAGACGTCCGCGCCCAAGGATTGGATGATCTTCAGCCCGCGGCCGTCCTGTCGGAGCCGCCCGTGACGGGCGGGCCGGGGCGGCAGCGCGGTGGAGGAGTCGCTGACGGCTACGCCGGCCCGCGGAACCTTCGACCGGCAGGAAGCCAGCACTCGGCCGGGAAGTCCCCGTGGCCCGGAACCCAGTAGTTGCCATGGTGTCCGGGCACGCGGTGCCCCCAGACCCGGGTGCACTGCTCGTGACGGTCACGGATGTTCCGGCTCCTCATCGATTCCGGAGCCGTACCAAGGGTTCGGAACGAAGGGCCCGATGGATGGGGGATGGACCTCTATCCCTCCTTCTGGCCGGCCCGCCCAGCTCTGAGCGGGCGGGGGGCCGAGGGACACGGAGCTGCCCGCAGCGTCGGCGGCCAAGCACTGAAGGAACCGCGCCGGGCGGGCAATTTTTACTCGTTCGGGTTTCCGACCAATCCGCCGGGCCGGTGCCGCCGAATCCGGGATGTGAGCAACTTCCGCACCACCCTCTCCCGCGCCGCGCTCGGCGCGCTGTCCGGGCTTCTGGCCGCTTTCACGGCACTGGCCGTGGCAGAGCTGGTCGCAGGCCTGGTGCGCCCGGCCGCCGGACCGGTGACGGTCGTGGGCGGTGCGGTGATCGACCGCACCCCTGCGGCCGCGAAGGACTTCGCGATCCGCACCTTCGGGGAGAACGACAAGACCGTCCTGCAGCTCGGGATCCTCGCCGTCCTCGCCTTGATCGCCGCCGCCCTGGGGATGTTCAGCCTGCGCTACCGGCGTACCGGGTCTGCCGGAGTGCTGCTGTTCGGGATCGTCGGCGCCGCCGCAGCCCTCAGTCGGCCCGATTCCGCGGGAGCTGCCGATGTGCTCCCCTCGTTCGCCGGGGCCCTCGCCGGAGCGCTCTTCCTCTACTTCCTGGTGGGCAAGGCCGCACGTGCCACCGCCGGGGCCGGGGCCGGCGCCGGCACTCGGCCAGAGGACGGAGCGTCCGGCTGGAGCAGGCGGGGCTTCCTCACCGCTGCAGCCATCACCGCCGCAGGCGCCGCCTCGGCCGGCGCCCTCGGCCGGTACCTCACCGGCCGTCAAGGCGACGGCGCCGTCGCCTCCCGCGACACTCTCGTCCTGCCCGCCCCCGCCTCACCCGCGCCCACGGTTCCGGCCGGTGCGCAGCTGAAGGCGTCCGGCATCAGTGCCTTCACCACCCCCAACCGCGACTTCTACCGTGTCGACACCGCGCTGACCGTGCCGAAGGTGGATGCCGGAACCTGGCGGCTGCGTGTGCACGGCAAGGGCGTCACCCGGTCCCGCAGCTACACCCTCGAACAGCTCCTGGCCCGACCGCTCATCGAACGCGACGTCACGCTGACCTGCGTGTCCAACGAGGTCGGCGGCCCCTACGTCGGCAACGCCCGCTGGCTCGGGGTCCCCCTCGCGGAGCTCCTGCGGGAAGCCGGGGTGCGGCCGCCCTCCCGGGGCGGTAAGGCCGACCAGCTCGTGGCCCGCTCCGTGGACGGCATGACCCTCGGCTCCCCGGTCGAGGACGTCATGGACGGCCGGGACGCCATGCTCGCCGTCGGCATGAACGGCGAACCCCTGCCCTTCGACCACGGCTTCCCCGTCCGCATGCTCGTCCCCGGCCTGTACGGCTACGTCTCCGCCTGCAAATGGATCACCGACATCGAGCTGACCACCTACGACGCGTACGACCCCTACTGGGTCAAGCGCAAGTGGGCTCGGAAGGCACCGATCAAGACGCAGGCCCGCATCGACACGCCCAAGCCGTTCGGCCGCCCCGCCGCCGGCCCCGTTACCGTCGCCGGCGTCGCGTGGGCCCAACACCGCGGCATCACACGCGTGGAGGTCCGCATCGATGACGGGCCGTGGCAGGACGCCGACCTCGCCGTCCAGGACACCGTCGACACCTGGCGCCAGTGGTCCTACCGCTGGAACGCCGGCCCGGGCGGACACAACATCGCCGTTCGCGCCACCGACGGTACCGGCCAGGTGCAGACCGAGGACCGCGCTCGCACCATCCCCGACGGAGCGAGCGGCTGGCACAGCGTCTTCGTCACCGTCCCCTGAGACCACCGGCACGGCCGCAGGCCGCCCCGGAGCAGCACCCTCACGACCCCTGCACCACCTGACAGTCGAAAACATCCAAGGAGTACACAGATCATGAACAGCATGCAGATCCGCCGTACCGCCATCGCCGTCGCCGCGGCAGCCCTGCTGCCCTTCTCCCTGGCCGCGTGCTCCGACTCGGGCAGTGACGCCGCCGCCGGGCCCTCGGCGGACAAGAGCGCTGACGTGTCCGCCTCGCAGCCCGCCACGCCGGCCGCCTCGACGGCCATGGACAAGCCGTTCGGCGCGGCTTGCGCCGGAGTTCCGGCAGAGGGCGCCGGCTCCTTCGACGGGATGGCCAAGGACCCGGTCGCCACCGCGGCCTCCAACAACCCGGCCCTGTCCACCCTGGTCGCCGCCGTCAAGCAGGCCGGCCTGGTGGACACCCTGAACAACGCCAAGGACATCACCGTCTTCGCGCCCACCAACGACGCATTCGCCAAGATTCCGAAGGCCGACCTCGACAAGGTCCTCGCCGACAAGGCCACGCTGACCAAGATCCTCACCTACCACGTGGTCGCGCAGAAACTCACCCCCGGGCAGCTGGAGAACGGCTCCTTCGAAACGCTGGAGAAGGGAACGGTCACCACCAAGGGCTCCGGCGAGGCCTACAAGGTCAACGACACGTCGAACGTGGTGTGCGGAAACGTCAAGACCGCCAACGCCAACGTCTACATCGTCGACACCGTCCTGATGCCCAAGTAGCCACGGGGCCCACGAGACCCACGAGATCCGCGAAGCCCTGTACGGCCGACGGCCCTGCACCCAGGCAATCCAGGGTGCAGGGCCGAAGCCTCGGCCCGACCGCCCTCCGGCACGTGCCCGATCCGTGCCGCTGTACCGCTTCAGGGGAGGACTATGCGGCGCGGTCAGCTCGCAGGGCCTGGGTGAGCCACGGGTACACCGGGACCAGGTTCGGTACGACCTGCCAGCCGTTGACGATCCACACCAGCTGCCAGTACCGGTCCACCCCGGGATCGTGCGCCTCTTCGAAGCGCTGCGCCATCCAGTCCCGGAATTCCGTGTCAGGGGTGCGCGCGAACACCTCGGCGAAGCGGTGCACGAGGTCGTCGATGACGGGTGCGGCTCTGGTGCTGAGCGGGTCGATGCCCGACGTCCTGGCCTCAGCCACCTTCTGACGGGTGAACTCCATCAGCTCCTCGCCGGCATCGCGCTCGATGTCGAGCGGGTGCCCGGCGGCCTGGCGTACGGCCGTCCGGCGCATCCGGGCACGGAAATCCTCGTCGCCGACCAGCTCGGCGAGTTCCACCCACGCGGCGATCTGCTCGCCGGTCGGATCATCGGGGAGGTCGGGGGTTGCAGCGCGAACCATGGCCACTGCGCCCGGGTCGGCATCCACTGTGCCGAAGGTGTCATCCATGAAATCGTCGATCAATCGCCGGCGTTGCTCGCCGGACAACTGCGTGAGCCTGTGCATGAGCTTGGTCTCCTCGGGACTGGACCCGCGGCTGGCCACGACTCGCAGAACGCTCCGCCGCATTTGCAGCATGCGGATCTGGACGTCCATGGCGTCGGCGTGCGCCGCGGCGACTTCCGCCACCGAGAGCTCGCTGTCCAGTACCCGCCGAACCGTGGGCAGGTCCATGCCCAACTCGCGGAGTGTGCGGACGAGTTCCAGACGAAGCAGTGCGTCGAGGTCGTAGAGCCGATAGCCGGCGGGACTACGGGTGGTCGGCGCTACCACCCCCGCATCGGAGTAGAACCGGATGGTCCTCACAGACAAGCCGGTCCGCCGGGATAGCTCCCCGATCGAGTAGAGGGTCGTAACGTCCATGTCGCCCACTCTGCTGTCTCCAGTCACTGGAGACTCAAGGCCAATCCCCAGCGGCGCCCCGACCGGGACGTTCTCCGAGTTACTGAAGCATGAGTGTCGCGTGATCTCCGCTGACCGCCAGGATCAACAGAAGGTGTGGACGCGGCGACAGCCGATCGACGGCATAGGGTGGCGGACGCGCCCCGGTGCCCCATGGCGCGACGTGCCCGCGCGTAACGGCGACTCCACCGTTTGCCGGGACCACCCATACGCCGCCTGAGCGGCGTAAACAGGGACCCACCCGCACCCAGGCATGGCCGCCCTTCTCGGCGGCCAGGAAGTGAGACACAATGCAGCCCACGTTCGTACTCGTGCACGGAGCATTCGCGAACTCCTTCTCCTTCGCGCCCCTTCAGGCCGAACTGGGCCTCCTGGGACACCGCTCAGTCGCCGTCGACCTGCCCGGCCACGGGTTCCAGGCGACCTTCGTCCACGCCTATCAGACGCCGCAGGACCCGGCGGAACTCGCGAGCGCGCCCGGCTCGATCAGGGGCGTCACGCTCACCGACAACGTCGCGCACCTGATCGGGATCCTCGAACGGGCCAAGCAGAACGGCCCCGTGATACTCGTCGCCCACAGCCGCGGCGGGGCCACCGTCACGGCCGCGGCCAACGCGCGCCCTGATCTGATCGACCGCCTCGTCTACGTCTCGGCCTGGGCCCCGGTCGAACTCGACGTCAACGACTACTACGCCGAGCCGGAGATGGCCACGGTCGACCCCACCGCCTTCGCCACGGCGCTGGCCGGGAACCCCGCCGACCTCGGCCTGCTCCGCATCAACTTCCGTACCGGAGACAGGGATGCGCTCGCGGCGTTCAAGGCGGCCTTCTTCGCCGACGGGACCGACGAGCAGTTCCTCACCTTCCTCAACACCTTCCAGCCGGACGAGAACCTGGACGTCGGGGGCCGCGCCGACCGGGCGCAGGCCTCGACCTGGGGCCGCATCCCCAAGACCTACATCCGCCTCGCCGACGACACGAGCCTGCCCCTCGCCCTACAGGACCGCCTGATCCGCGAAGGCAACCAGTTGACACCCGAGAACCCGTACGACGTCCACACACTGGAGGGCAGCCACCTGAAATGGCTGGTCGACCCCGCGCCGGCGGCCCGCATCCTGGGCGCACTGGCCACCCTCCCCGCGCCGTCCCCGCGAGCGTGACCGGGGGAAGCACTTCGGTTTCATCTAAGGGGCGCCGGCCGCCGTGTCCCGGGCGGCAGGGCCGGCGCCTGCCGGGCCGGGACGGCGCGCCCAGCTCAGTTATGCCGGTCGCGGGGGCTTGCCGGTGGTGTGTGATGGCACCGGTGTGAGAGGCCCCCTGCGCGGCCCGGTTTCTAATGGCGGGCGCAGGTCCATGCGTTCATGCCCTGCATGCGGGCCAGTCTCTTGGCGACGGTGATCTGCTGTGGCTTGGTCGCGAGGTCTGCTCTGGCCGCGTATCTGTGACCGCCCGCGGCCTTCCAGCTCGACCGGGTGAACTGCAGGCCGCCGTAATGCCCGTTGCCGGTATTGGCCCGCCAGTTGCCACCGGACTCGCACCGGGCGATCGCATCCCAGTCCACGCGAGGTTTCGCCAGAGCGGCGGCCTCGGCACCGCACAGTATCGACTGCGCGAGGAGCACTGCGCCCACAAAGGTGGTGAGGGTGGCTCCGGTTCGGCGGCTGCCCTGCAAACGAGACATACATCCTCCATGTCCTGCGCGTCGTCCGTGAGACCGGCCCGGACATCCGCGCACGTCGGTTACGGCCCTCGTGGCCTTCTACGCAGCACAGCACGCCTGTCCGTCTCTCCCTGCCCTTCTCACCGGTGCGAACGGGCGACGCCACCCGTACGGCGGGCGCCTCGCCGCCCCCCTGGCCGCTCACCCGGCCCCCTGGCCCTCACCCGCCACGGGTGGCAACTGAGCTGGTTGGCGTAGCGCTGTGCCGTGCCCCGGGGCACAGCGGGCAGGGATGGTGAGATCGCGGCCCCGAGACGCCTTGCGGCCCGGCGGCCACCCCGCCCGGAAGGAGAAGACCTTCGTGTCCCGGAGCATGTGGAGTTACGGCACGCAGTCGCGCAGAGGCCGCAGCCCGGCAGCGAGCCACCCACGTCCAGCAGCTCGGGGCCCGGGCGGCGTGGAGCGTGTCTCCTTGATGGCTGCGGCGGCTGGCCAAAGAGGCAGAACCTAGGAGTCCCCGTTGTCCTCGACGTTGGCGACCATCCTGCGCAGCACCTTGAGCGCGGCCACGTACTCTTCGTCGCTGATGCCCTCGTGGACCACGGCGCGCAGCTCGGTCGCCAGCTCGCGCAGCCGCACCCTGGCAGCCTCCCCGGCGTCGGTGAGCTGCAGACGCTGCCCGGCGTCGACTCGGAGCCAGCCGCGGTGGAACAGCTGGTCGATGACACGAGCGATCTCGTGCGGCCCGTCCGCGAGGGGCGTCAGCTGGACGACGACCTCCTCGCGGCTTGGCGCCGCGGGCTCGCCGTTCACCCGATTGAGCACCCAATACTGCGGCTGCGTGACGTCGATCCTGGCCATAGCGTCACGCAGATGCCGGGTGACGGCCGCGTGGGCGAGGCCACTCCAGTAGCCGACGGGCTGGGTGGCCAGCATGTCGTCGGTGGCGGCCGGATCAGCTGGCGCCTGGTCGGTGGTGGTGTCAGTCGGCGGTCTCATGATCGCGACGCTATATCCCCCCATCACACCGCCAGCGCACCGGGCCCGCCCCCAACGCTCACACGTCCCCATCCGAGGACGAATAGGCGTACCGGGCAGGGAGGTCAACTGTCCGCACACAAGGATCTGAGATGTCGACTCACCCGGACGGCCTGCTGTCCGTTGACATGAATGGCTGTGACCTCTGCATCGTGGACGACGGAGAACAGCAGCTCGGGTCGCTCCCACGTCACCTTCGGTGGCGAGGGAGGAACCATCCCTACCGGCTCGGCACCCAGGCGCCGGTAGAACTGCTCGGCGGGAGGGTTCGACACGACACGCACCTGCGTCAGGCCCGCTCTTCCGGCTTGGTCAAGCATGTGCTCCACCAGGAGGCGACCGATACCCAGCCCCTGCGCCTCATCCGCTACGAACGCGAGGTCCAGTTCGGGCGGATCCACCACCAGGGCGTAGAAGCCCAGCGCCTGACCCGTAGATCCCACTGCCGCGAAGACCAGGTGCCTGTCGATGTAGTCAGGCGTGACCTGGTACCCGGCGATCACCGTGGCGTACTGCCCCCGGTAGGCACTGGATTCCTGTACCAGCCCGGTCAGGGCTGCCGCGTCCTCTTCGGTGGCACGTCTGATCTCCGCAAGCTGCATGCGTCGAAGTATAGGAGCGAAAGATACTTTAGACCATTACCTTCGGTGGCGGGCGCCGGCGGGCGTCCTTCGAAAACAGGCCTGGTGCGGCGACACCCTGGTGGCGTCCGCCATGGGCAACCGGCGGCTAGGGTGAAATTCGCTGTCCGATGATCGGAGCACGGTGATAGACATCCGGCGTGGAAAAGAATCTTGAATTCCCTGGCCTGCTGCGGCTGATCGATGAACGGTCGACCGCCTTCCGCGCTGCGGTTGCCGCCGCACCCGGTCTCGACGTACAGGTGCCGACCTGCCCCGAGTGGACGCTGTTCGATCTGGTGAAGCACCTCGGTGGGGGAGACGGTTTCTGGGCCGCCATCGTCGGTGCGGGGCCTGCCGACGCTCCCCCGTCCGAGGCCATCGCTGCGCGTGCCGCTCTGGAAGTGCCCCGGGAACGCGAGGCTCTGCTGGCGTGGCTGGCCGCGTCGACGCAGCTTCTGCTGAGCGCCCTGCGGGAGGCGGGACCGGACGTCGGCTGCTGGGCGTGGTGGAGTGCCCTGCAGACGCCGCGGTCCTCCGGCGGAGTCGCCCGCCACCGGGTCCAGGAGACCGCGGTGCACACCTACGACGCCCAACTCGCCGCGGGTGCCCCGCAGCCGCTGCCGACCGAGGTCGCACTCGACGGCGTCGAGGAGTTCCTGTTCACCTGCGTCGCGACGCCCAGCGCCTGGCCGCACAAGCCGACGGCCTTCGACTTCCACGTCGCGGAGGGCCGCTCCTGGCGCCTGACGGTCGACGGTGACGGCGCACGCTCCACCCGCATCCCCGCGCCCGCTGCCGCGATTGACGAGCACTCGGACCCGGCCGGCGTCTCCGTCCACGGAACGGCCAGTGATTTGCTCCTCTACATGTACGACCGCATCCCCACCGACTCCTTGCACGTCGACGGAGACGCAGGGCTGCTCGACCTCCTCCGCGCCTGGGAGCCGGAGGAGTAGGACGCGGTCCGGTCCCGATGGTGCCTGCGCCGACGGAGCCGAGCTCGGCCGTGCCGGTGGTGGAGTGGACCCTGGTGGCAGCTTCGGCTGCGCTGAACTGGCCCGGGGGCGCACGCGCGCCACGGCGGCAACCGCCTCGGGGTCCGAACGCGCCCCCGCAGCCGCAGGGCCGAATATCTGCCGGACAGTCCCGCGGAAATCTGTCGTGGTGAGAGTAGACATCTGTCGGTGGGATGGTTATGGTTTCTCTCGTAGCCAGAGAGATCGCAGGGCCGGGCAGACACGAACTGCCCGGCAAGAAGTATCAGCAGTACAGGTAGTTGCAGTACAGCAGTGCGGTGCGGTGGTGGAGTGTCGAAGCCAGGGCAGTTGCAGCACGGCGACGGGGCTGACGACCGGACCGGGTGGCCCGCAGTGATGAGGGGCCGCCGTGAGTGGTATCTCGCAGCGGAGTCCAGTGGAGTGGTACCTCGGTGAAGGCGTCGGCTGCGGGCGCGCGCACCGGGAAGTTCGGCAGTGGGGTTCCAAGCCAGAGCAGATGCAGGATGGGCGACGGGGCTGGCTGTCGAAGTGTGGCGCTTGAGCAGGCCGCAAGCAGTACGCATCACCAGCAGGTAAGTAAGTGATCCCAGAGGGATGAACGGAGGAGCGGAAGCGCCATCAGGATCGCCCGGGCGCTACACGGGTCCGGGTGCCGCAGGACATCGATAGTGAGGTGGTCTCCGGTCACGCAGCAGCGATCCCCGTACCCCCGACGCCGTATCGGTCGGGTGGTCGGAAACAAAAGGCCGACGCAGTCTCAGGGTCGGCAGATGGTGTAGCAGTTCCTTCGGGGCCCGGGTGCCAGCAGGCGGCCCGGGCCCCTCCACGTGCTCCACAGAGAGGTGTGATGACCGCAGAGGACACGCTCGGCCGTCTCGACGACGACGATTTCCCCGCCTACACCATGGGCCGGGCCGCCGAACTGCTCGGCACCACCCAGTCCTTCCTCCGCGCCATCGGCGAGGCCCGCCTGATCACCCCGCTCCGTTCCCCGGGCGGACACCGCCGCTACTCCCGCTACCAGCTGCGCATCGCGGCCCGCGCCCGCGAGCTCGTCGACCAGGGCACGCCCATCGAAGCCGCCTGCCGCATCGTCATCCTCGAAGACCAGCTCGAAGAAGCCCAGCGCATCAACGCCGAACAGCGCCGCGCCACCCAGGCGCCGAAGACCACGGCCGCTGCCTGAGCCTGGCCAACCCCGCCGGCCCTGGCAGCGGCTCTGCGCGTATCCGGTCCACGGCGTGGCGTGGGCCGTTCCGCTGGTGACAGCTCGTTGCGAGGGTGTAGCGTTTGCGTCAGCTGTCGTGGTTCGGAAGTTCCCTTTGCCCACGCTTTCCGGCGTGGGCGTTTTGCTGTGCTGTGCCGCAGGAACCAGGGCGATCACCTCCGCCTTCCTCATGGTGTGGGAGGCGTTCTTCGACTGGAAGGCATGAGACATGGCTACGGGAACTGTGAAGTGGTTCAACGCGGAGAAGGGCTTCGGCTTCATCGCCCAGGAGGGCGGCGGCCCGGACGTCTTCGCCCACTACTCCGCGATCAACTCCTCGGGCTTTCGTGAGCTCCAGGAGGGCCAGGTCGTCACGTTCGACGTGACCCAGGGCCAGAAGGGCCCCCAGGCCGAGAACATCAGCCCGGCCTGACCTCCTGCACCCGCCCGCCGGACCGGCGGGCGGGTGCACGATACGCACGGTGGTCCGTACCGGTTCAAGCATCCGGTCCGGGCCCTGCCCGTGATCCATCAACGCTCCGTCCCGCTGGAACGGGCTATCGGTGGAGAATCCCCGTGCACCGGTTGATCACGATGGGCAACACTGTGCTGATGAGTGCTACAGCCTCCCGGACAGCGCAGGAACGCGCCCTTCGGCATGTCGCGGAACTAGCGTCGGGCCCTCCGATGAACCCGGCATTGCGGGTGACCTTGAACTTCCACCCGGACCGTCTGCTGGACGGTCGGCCGATCCTGGCGGCTATGGCCGAGGACGGCGTCTACCACTCGCAGTTCGTCACGGGAACCAGCAACGGCGGCCTGACCGCGCATCCGGGCGGCGACCGGTGGCGCTGGGAGAGCCGGATCTTCGGCGGGGCGTACGACGAAGCGACCGCTCATGAGCGGCCCGTCTACGGGGCGTTGAACTTCCGCCGCAAGCCGGTTGGCGGGGCGCCGCGGTTCGGCTCGGCCCACTTCCGGCTGACGGCCCAGACGCTGACACGGAGCACGTTCTGCTATCCGGACAGCTTTCTGGAACCGTCGGATTTCGGTGTCGCGGCCCGCATGGGGCTGACCGAGCTTGCATGCGCCGATCGTCAGGACGAGCTTGACGACTACATCGAGGCGCAGGTGCACGGGTCGGTCCGGCTGAGATGCGATGTGGAGGCGCTGGTGCTGGACCCCTGCTACCGGGGCACGGTGGTCGAGGAGGCTGGTTTGCGTCTTGGCTGCCCGGTGGAGTGGCACCCCGGCTTCCGACTCGGCGTTGAGGAACTTCGACGTCACCCCGACTACCGCGGCCAGGAGTATGTCGACTTGGGTGCGCAGATCGCGGTCGACGGCGTGCTCGATCCCCGGATCGTCGGAGACGCTGCACGCGCCGGCCTGTGCGACCCACAGGCGCTCAAGAAGGTGTGGCACTACCTGGCACGATTCGGGTCTCCCTGCCAGACCACGGACACATCGGTGACTCCGGCACCGATGGAGGGGGCTGTACTCGACGGCCTTCGCTGAGGGGCTGGTGCCGGAGGGGCTGTGGGGATTGCAGGCGTCGACCGGGCAGCCTGCCACGCGATCAGGTGCGAGTCGCCGGGTGACCTTTGGGGGCAGGCGACAACTGCGGCTGTTCAGGCGCGTCGCGACCGTGCCGGCGTACGTGTTCAGCGGAATCACCCTCGCCCCGGACGGACCGGCGCAACCCCGGGCGCCCCAGGGGCCGACGGGTGGTTCCCGTGGCGGGGCGCGAGTAAAGCCTCGCGGGCCAGTTCGCCGCGGTCGTCCATGCCGGGACCGATGCACGCAGCCGGGTGAGCGCAAGCCTCCAGCACGGAACCCGCGAGCGGTAGAGTCGGTGGACCTGCGGACGGACACCGGCATCGGCGGAGGGTGACAACGGCGCATGAGCTACGGCATGTTGGTGGATCCGAGGGCAGACGGCGAGGGCGCCCCGCGGCTGGAACTGCCCGCCGGGACCTCCATGGACGACGCGGCCGCGGCCCTGGCCGGGCTGCTCGCCGGGGACGAGCGGCTGGACCGGGTCGTCCTCGTCGTCGGTGGCGAGGAAGCCGGCGCCACCTCCCGCTCCTACGTCCGCGTCGTCCTCGGGGGCACCTCCCGCGGCCCCGGCGACGAGGCCCGTGCGGCGGTGCCGGGGGAATCCACCCGGTTCAGCGTCATCGCCTTCCGTTGCGACGCCTGCGGGAGCCGCGCCTACACCGCCTTCTACGACGACCGGTACCGGCCGGTGTGCCGGGTGGGCGACCACGGGTCCATGGAACTGTCCTGTGCACCCCGCGGGGAACGGGGGTGATCCCGGCGTGAGTCTCGCCCCGGTGGTCCCCAAGCCCCTCGACGGCTCCGTACGCTTCTTCTCGGTGGCCTACCTGCCGACCTACGCTGCCACGCTGTTCGTCCTCCTGCTCATCTGGGCGGGCGCACCAGGGGCGGACGTCTCCCTGCGGCGTGCCTGGCGTACTGCCACCGGCGTCGGGGCCGGGCAGGCGGTGTGGATCGCCGTCGGCACGACCCTGGTCGCCCTCGTCCTGCAGCCCTTCCAGCTTGCCGTGATACGGCTGCTGGAAGGCGGATGGCCCGATGCGCTCGGCGCCGGGCCATGCCGGGCGCTGCAACGGCGCAGGAAGGAACGGCTGGCCGCGCGCGCCGAATCGGCCGGCCTGGCGCACGACGCCTCGCCCGGTCAGGTGCAGCGGGCGGGCGCCGCGGCGGCCCGGCTGCGGCAGCGCTACCCGCTCCCCGAGCACCTGTTGCGGCCGACGGCGCTGGGCAACGTACTGGCTGCGCTGCGGGACACGGCGGGCCGGGAGTACGGGTGGGACGCGACCGTCGCCTGGCCGCGCTTGTACCCGGTGCTCGGCGACCGGGCGCGCGCGGTGGTCGACGACTGCCGCGACTCGCTCGACGGCGCGGCCCGGCTCTGCGTCACCGGCGGGGCGACCGCGCTGGTCAGCGCCGCGCTGCTGCTGCGCTCGGGCTGGTGGCTGCTGCTCGCACTGGTGCCGGCCGCGGTGGCGGCGCTCGCCTACCACGGGGCGGTCCAGTCCGCCCTCGGGTACGCAGACGCCGTCCGCGCCGCGGTGGAGTTGCACCGCTTCGATCTGCTGGAGGCCCTGCACCTGCCGCTGCCCGACAGCCTGGAGGCGGAGAGGGCCCTGGCGCACGCGCTGTGCCTGCACTGGCGCCAAGGCGTGCCGCCGCCCTCCCGGTACGAACATCCTCCCGAATCACCTTCCGCACAGGGGAGTTGAGTGCGCGAAGCGGGCCCTGCCCGGCCGGCAGGGCCGTACCGTGGAGAGCATGGGTGACGAGGCGTTCCGCTCGCAACGACCCGACCGATCCGTGGATGCATCGGTCGAGGAACTGCACCGCCGCGGTCTGCACGAGACCGAGCTCTACCTCCGTACCGGAGACCTTTCCGCCCTGCAACGGGCCCGCGACCTCCACCAGCGGGTCGTGGACGCCGGCTCGGCCCGGACCCACCGGCGGGACGTGCACCTGAGGAATCTCGCCAACGCGGAAGACCAACTGCACAGTCACACAGGCGACTTGCCGCCGCTCCTGCGGGCCATCGACCTCTACCGGCGCGCAATCGACGCCGCTCCCGAGGGCAGGACGGACATCGAAGGCTACCGGTACGGGCTGGGTCGCGCCCTGCGACTGCTGCACCAGCACACCGGAGAACCAGGCCTGCTGGAGGAGGCCGTCGACCTGCTCCGCAGGTGCGCGCAGTCGCCACCGGCGGAGCCCGCCGAACGAGCCGACCGGCTGGCCGGACTCGCCGAGACCCTGGACGATCTGCACGTCATCAGCGGTGACCCCGAAAACCTCCGGGAAGCGATCGCCGTGCTGCGCGCAGCCCTGGTCCACACCCCGCCCGGCAGCGCGCGGGCAGTACTGCGGCGGACGAACCTCGCCGCGTATCTCGACAGCTGGTACCGCCTCACCCGGGACCGGTCGGCCCGGGACGAGGCGGTGGACCTGCTGCGCAGGATGCGCGAAGAGGTCCTGCGCAACGGCGGAATCCCGCTTTGGCGGCCGACGTCCACCCTCGCCGAGTGGCTGGCGGACAGGTTCCGCACGGACGGCAGCCTCGGCGAACTGGACGAGGCCGTCGCCCTGCTGCGTCGCGTCCTGGAATCCGAGGCCGACACGCAGGAGGACTTCGACGGGACGCACCGGCTCGCGATGACGGTCCGGGTCTCGGAACTCGCGCTGCAGCGCGCCGCGCACAGCGGGCAGGTCCGCTGGGCGGACTGGGCCGTGCACAACCTGGTGCAGGCCGCCCGCGCCCTCCCGTACGAGGACATCAACCACGGCGTGGTCCTGTTCGAACTGGGCAGGGCGCACGCCGAGCGCTACCACCTCACGGACGACCCGGCCGACCTGGAGACGGCCGTCGCCCGCCTCCGTAGCGCCCTCACCGCGTTGGGCATGAGCCCCCACAACGCCGCCAACCGAAGGGCCGCCTCCTCCGAACTCGCCACCCACCTGATCCGACGCCACGCCCGGACCGGCTCCTCGGCCGACCTGGACGAGGCCGTGTCCCTCCAAGAGGAGGCCGTACGCGGCGCCCGGCCGGACGAGGAGAACTTCCCCGGGATGAACGCGGCCCTCGGTGAGAGCCTGCTGGAACGCTTCCGCACCCGGCACGACCTCGACGACCTCGACCGAGGCGAAGACCACCTGCTGCGCGCCCTGGCGGTCCTGCCCGCAGGGGCCCCGATCCGTGCCGCGATCCTGGCCGTCCTCAGCAGCGCCCACGTCGCCCGGTACCAGCACACCGCATACCGCCCACACCTCGACGAGGCGGTCGCCGTACAGCGCGAGTCCCTCGACGCGACCACGGCCGGGGCACTCGAGCGCCCTGCCCTGCTGGGGAACCTCGCCCTCCTGCTGCGCCTGCGTCACGACGCCGGCGGTGGTAGCGGCCCCGCCGACGTGGACGAAGCCGTGGGGCTGCTGCGCCGGGCGCTCGCCCTGCGGCCGGAGCCTTCGGAATCCCACCGGACGACCGCGCACCAACTGGCGGAAGCCCTGCGCTCCCGGGCCCACACCCTGGGGTACTCGGCGGACCTGGAGGAATGCGTCGAACTCCTGCGCACCGTGGTCGACAGCTTCCCGGCCGGCCACCCAGGTCAGATCTCCGCACGCAGCGCACTCGCGGAGGCCCTTTTCACACTGTCCCGGGCCACGGAGGACACCGGACTGCTCGACGAGGCCTACGAGGTGGCCCGCGGGGCCGTGGCGGTGGACAGCGTGCCCGTGCAGGCGCGGCTGCGCGCCCGCGCAACGCTCGGGCAGGTCTGCGGAACGAGACACGACTGGGAGGAGGCCGGGCACTGGCTGACGGAGGCGGTCCGCTTGCTGCCGCGGCTGGCTTCCCGCGAACTGACCCGCACCGACCAGCAGTACGTCCTGGCCCGGGAGCAGGGTTTGGCTGCCGAGGCCGCCGCCTACGCCCTCCAGGCGGGGCGGCCCGACCGGGCCCTCGAAGTGCTCGAACACGGGCGCGGAGTGCTGCTCGGCCGGCTCCTGCGGTCCAGGGAGACCGACGTGGCCCAGCTGCGGGAACGCGCGCCCGAGCTCGCCGAACGCTTCGTCCGGCTGCGCGACGCCCAAGACCCGCAGCCCGCCGGCGACGCCCCGCCCGCGGAACGGGCGGCGGAGGCGACCGAGCGGATCCGGGTCCGCGAAGTCGAATGGGACCTGCTCGTGGCGCAGATCCGGGCCCTGCCCGGCCTCGCCGATTTCCTGCGTCCGCCGACGGCCGCGGAGATCGTGAGCCGGGCCGGAACGCGGACGGGAGAGGGCGGCGGCCCCGTGGTGGTGGTCAACATCAGCATCCGCTGCGACGCGCTGATCGTGACCGAAGGCGGGATCGAGGTGGTGCCGCTCAGGACCACGATCGAGGAGGTCCACCGCCGCGTCGCCCAATTCCTCGCCACCGTCAACGCGCCGCCCTCCGGGACGGCGGGCTGGGGCGTGGCCGAGCGGGTGGCGCGCCAGGAGAGCGTGGCCGAACTGCTCGAATGGCTCTGGGACACGGTGACCGGACCGGTGCTCGACCGCCTGGACCCCGCCCCGGCGCCCACCGGGGCGGACGCTCCGCCGCGGCGCGTCTGGTGGTGCCCCCAGGGGCCCTTGGCTTTCCTCCCGCTGCACGCGGCCGGGTACCACGGCCCCCGCGCCACCCCGGGCCGGCCGCGCTGCGCCCTGGCCCGCGCGGTGTCCTCGTACACCCCGACCGTCACCGCCCTCCACCACGCGCGGACCAGGAGGGTGCACACGTCCCGGACCGCCACCCGCCCCCTCATCGTCACCATGTCCCGTACGCCAGGAGAGGCGGCGCTGCCGAACGCGGAGGCCGAGGCCCATGCCGTCGGGCGGCATCTGACGGGACCGGGCGGCCCCCTCACCCTTGCCGACGAAGCGGTGACCCGGACCAGCGTGCTGGCGGCGCTGCGCCACGCCCGGTCCGCGCACTTCGCCTGCCATGCCGTCACCGACCCGCAGGATCCCTCGGCCTGCCGGATCCTGACGCACGACCACGCGACACGCCCCCTGACCGTCACCGACGTGGCGGGGCTGCAACTGGACCATGCGCACCTGGCGTTCCTGTCGGCCTGCGCGACCTCCTCCACCCGACAGGACCTGGTGGACGAGGCCATCCACATCACCGGCGCCTTCCAACTCGCCGGATTCCGGCACGTGGTGGGCACCCTGTGGCCCGTCGCCGACGAACTGGCCCCGGAAATGGCCGAGTCCTTCTACGCGGCGCTCGCCCGGCCGGAGTCCGGCGACGACGAGGTGGCCCTCGCCCTGCACGCGGCCGTGACCGCTCTGCACGACCGGTACGCCTGGTTCCCGTCCCTGTGGGCCGCGCACGTCCACGTAGGGATCTGACGAGGACCGGTTACCCGGGGCCGATCCGAGCTGGGGAGCGATACACCTAGGCTCCGCGCACCGTCCGCAAGTTCTCCCGGGCCTTGGCCGTGCGCGGGTCACCGGGGCCGTACCGGCGCTCGGCCGCGGCGACGACCCTTCGGCACAGGACCTCCGCCTCCTCCCGGCGGTCCTGACGGTGCAACATCGCCGCGAGGCTGCTGAGGCTCTGCAGGGTATCGGGGTGGTCGGGGCCGAAGAGGTCCGTACGACTCTCCACCACGGTGCGCATGAGCGCCTCGGCCTCCGCCGTCCTGCCCGCGCCGAACAGGACCGAGGCCAGGTTGTTCTGCGCCAGCAAGGTGTCCGCGTGCCCCGGGCCGGTACGCATCCGCTCCTCCACCAGCCGGCGGTAGCTCCGCTCCGCCTCGTCCCACCGCCCCAGGTCGGACAGTACGGCGGCGTGATTGGCCCGTGCGTCCAGGCTCAGCGGGTCGGTCGGGCCGTACAGCCGGGTGGCGTCCCTTACCACCTGCCCGTACAGGCGCTCCGCCTCCTCCGGCAGCCGCAGCGCGCGGCAGGTGGCCGCCAGGTCGTTGCGGCTCCCCAGGGTGTCGCGGTGCTCCGGCCCCAGGACCCGCTCGCGTCCGGCCAGTGCCTGGCGGGCGAGGCGCTGGGCCTCCTCGGGCCGGTTGCGGCGGAGCGCCAGTCGGGCCTGGTGGGCGAGGCTCCGCAAGGCCTGCGGATGGTCCTCTCCCGAGGTGCGCGCGTACTCCGTCCACACCGTGCGCTCCAGTGCGTCCGCCTCCGCCAGTTCACCCAGTGTCTCCAGCGCCCGGGCCAGGTAGGACGTGGCGGCCAGGGTGTCCGGATGGCCGTGCCCGAGGACGGTCCGGCGACCGGTCACGACGTGGCGCAGCAGGTCCACCGCCTCGTCCGCGCAAGCCTGCCGCCACAGTACTTCGGCCAGTCCGTAAGCCGCGGTCAGGGTTTCGGGGTGGCTGTCGCCCTTCTGCTCCCGGGCGTCGTTCAGCGTCCAGCGCGCCATCGCCTCCGGTGTCATCCGGACCTTGACGTCCACCACGGGAATCCCGTCGGGCCCGTCGTAGGTCGTCATGCTGTACGAGGCGCCCTCGCCCAGTTCCCCCGTCTGCGGCGCAGGTTGGGCGTCCCGGCCGGCAGTCCCGGTCTGCCCGCCTTCCTCCGCGGAGCGCGGCTCCAGCCCCAGACGCCGCCGCATCGAACGCCATCCACCGCTCATCGTCCGCTCCCCACCGTCGCACGGCCCCCGGTCCGTCCTTCCATGGTTGCGCAACGACCGCCGCCGGAACAGGGCCACTACGCCTCCCGCAGCACTGGGGGCGTCGGCTTCCTCCAGGCCTAGGGGGTGTCTGATGGATCTCCGTGGGTAAGGAGTGGCGTCCGGTGCGTGCTCTCGGTGTGCCGGCCGGAAGCTCGCGTACTGGACGTACTTGGGCTTTCGGCCGGTGCGGCGAGAGCGCGTGCCGGGCGTCGCGACGCCACGGAGATCCATCAGACACCCCCTAGGTGCCGCTCAGCGGGTGATGGCCCACTGCTGGCCCTGGGAACCGTCGCAGGTCCACACGCCGAGCTTCTTGTAGTCCTCGTTGTAGGTCAGGCAGTCCTGGTCACTGATCCTGATCTGGTACGTGTCGCCCTTGATGGGGATGACCTCCCACTTCTGGGTGGCGCCGCCCTTCCAGGTGGTGATGGAGGCGAAGTAGGTGCTCGTGTTCTCGGTGAGGGCAGGACCGAGGCCGTTGGCGATCTCGTAGCGGCCGCCGCCCGCCTCCTTGAACGTCCAGGTGGAGTTGGTGTCACCCAGCTTCCCGGCGACCACCGTCGAGCCGGAGGCGGCGTTCGTCGCGGCAGCGCCGAGGCTGTTGACGGTCTTCAGGCGCACCGGGACTCCGACGGGCGGGCGGCCTGATCCGGAGGGCGTGGTCGCCGCGGTGTCGGCGCGGAAGCCGGGACGGGGGCCGGGCTGGGCCGGTACGCCCGGCGTCATGGGGGTGTCGCCGGGACCGGGCGTCTCGCCCTTGGGGACACCGGGGGTCGTCACCGGCTCCATGGTGGGGCGGAAGTCGACGGTGGAGCCGTTGCGGTCCCACAGGCCGTAGAAGCCCCAGTTGATCCATCCGCCGTCGCCGGGGTTGGTGAAACTGCCGCCGCCGGAGAAGATCCAGATCCGGTAGGTCTGGTCCTCGCGCGAGGTCTCGTCGTGGTAGTCGACGTCGCCCTGGTAGGCCACGTCCTTGAGGTTCGCGCTGTAGGGGTGGACGAACCAGGGGTCCCCGAAGGCGTTCTTGCCCTTGACGTCGAAAATCATGATGTTGTAATTGCCGCCGGTGTGGTTCGTCAGCATCTCGAGCAGGCCTTTGACGAACCCCTCGCGGGCCAGCTTCTTGACTTCACCGCTCTGCTGGGCCGCCAGGATGCACCACGACAGCGCGCCGGTGCCGAAAGACCCCGGTGACACGGCGGCCGCGGCGTTGCAGTTCTCGACGGGCCCGTTGACCGAGCCGTCCGCGAGTGCGGGCTGTGCCAGCCCCCCGACTGCCAGGGCACTCACACAGACAGCGGCCAGGGCCGACAGTTGCCTTCTCGAACGCACGGCTTCTCCTCAAGGGATGGCGGGCACAGCTCCGTGCGCCAAGAGCCGTGAAAGGGGCGTCGCGGTACAGCCGGTTCCGGACAACCGTCATCCGGCCACAACGACGGGGGGCTGCAACCGAAGGGAGCGGTCGTCACAGCTCCATGGCCGCGGTGCCCGTCGCACAGGCACCTCTGCCCCCAAGCCCGCCCGAGCATCACCACAGCGCACCCGGCCATGACACAATGAAAGGTGATCCATCGGTGGTCGATGGCCACCACGGTCCATACAGCGTCCGATGACACGCTGTTGCGCCGCATGCTCGCTCACCATCTCCTGGGCGAGCCTGTCCGTACGGACACATAGGGCCCTTGCGGGCCCTTGCGTTGAACCGGCGTGAATCGCACCCCACAACGCGGGTATCGGAACGTCCAAGCAAACTACCCACGGCTGGGAGCTCGTCATGACGCGGACAGTCCTGCGTGACAAGACCGCGAAAAACCCGGGGGAGCGGGTGCCAGGAGAACCTCCCCTGTCTGCGCTCGGCCGCGTACTGGCCATGATGCTGGCCTTCGCCGGAACAGTCGCATTCGCGGTTGTTCTGGCCCGGCTGACGCTGGAATCCTCGGCAGCATCCGTGCCGTTGACGCACACGAACCTGCGCCCTGGCGACTCGATCCGTGCCTATCTCGTGCATCCCGCGGCCGCTGACACGGTCAAGCAGCTCGGCGGCAATATCGTGATGGGGATCCCGTTCGGTGTGCTGCTGCCGGTACTGGTACCCCGAACGCGCGGTCTGGTCCGGGTGGCGGCGGCCACCGCCCTCGTGATGCTCCTCGTCGAACTCGTCCAAGGCGCTCTCATCACCGGGCGCGCCTTCGACGTCGATGATGTTCTGCTCAACACCGCGGGCGCTCTCCTCGGTTACCTGTTGATAGGCCTCCGGCTGGGTCGCGCCGTGCATCCCCGGCGCCACCACTGGTGGCACCGGTTCACCAAGCGCCAGGTGACCGCCGAGGACCCGGCTTAGGGGGCGGCCGCTGCCGGTGGTGAGGCGTCGGTGAGGTCCGCGCCGTGGACGGCGTCACGTTCGGAGTTGTGGACGCCGTGCCAGTCCAGGCACATGACCGTCGCGTCGTCGTCGAGGTGGCCGTGGCACGCGTCGACGATCGCTTTGATGAGGGTACGGGCGGCTTCGCGGGGATGGAGTTCGCGGGTGCGCGCGATGAGATCCGCGAGGTCGAAGCCCTCGGCGCGACGCTCCAGCATGCCGTCGGTCAGCATGATCAGCCGGTCACCGGGACGCAGGTCCAGCTTTTGCACGCGGTAGTCGTTGGCCTCGGAGGGACGGGTGCCGAGGCCGAACGCCCGGTCGACTTTCGGCACGATCTCCTCGACCTTTCCGTCGCGCATGCGCATCGGCCAGGGATGTCCCGCGTTGACGAACTCGGTACTGCCGTCCAGGAGGCTGATGCGCAGCAGCTGGCCGGTGACGAAGCCGCTGCGGCCGTGTTCGCGCATGGCCCGGTCGGCTTGGCGGGCCTGTTCGGCGAGGTCGGCGCCCGCCCGCCGGGCCCGTCGCAGGGCGCCGACCACCAGGGTGGCGAGCAGCGAGGCGTCGACGTCGTGGCCCATGGCGTCGGTCACCGACAGCTGGACGGTGTCACGGTCGATGACGTAGTCGAAGGTGTCGCCTCCGACGTGTTCGGCGGGCTCCAGGGCACCCGCGACCGCGAACTGCGCCGCCTCGCACGCCAGGGAAGCGGGGAGCAGGCGGTGCTGGATCTCGGCGGCCAGGCTCAGCGGCTTGGTGCGCCGGCCCCACTGGTACACATCGGTGTGGGACCGGTTCGCGATGACGATGTAGGCCAGCGCGTGTGCCGCCTCGCCGATCTCCCGCATCACTTGCGCGTCCGGCACGGCGGGGAGGAACAGTTCGAGGAGTCCGAGGGCGTCTCCGCGGTTGGTCACCGGGGCGATCACGCGCACGTACTGGCCCTCGCCCCGGTGTTCGATCTGCGGCTGCTGGGTGCGGATGACGCCTTCGTACAGGGTGTCGCGCAGCCGGATCCGCTGGGGCGGCTCGCCGGTGTGGACGCTGTCGGCCGCTCCGAGGCGTACGACTGAACTACCGGTGAAGTCGGTGATCAGGAACGACACCGACGCCGCCTGGAGATGCTCCTTGAGCATGCGTGCGACGACGTCCAGCGACTCCACCGGCGCGGCGACCTCGGCAGCCTCCAACGCCCCCGCCAACGTCATCGCCTCACCCCGGCGGCTTGCGTCCCCGCCGGCACGAGACGTTCCGCCGTCTCCTGGTGCTCCTGCGGTCACAGCGACCCTCCACAGTTCGATGCCGCCGGGGGTTTCGACCCGGATGCGCGAGGATGCGCGCCGAGGCGGCACCGGACAGGCACCATTGCACCATGGCGGTCCCGGGCCCGGCAGACGGGCAGCGCGGCCGGCCCCCGGCCGAGGTGCCCTGACCCGTCACCTTCAAGGGACACTTCGCCACGGCGTGGGACATCCGCGATATTCCGAAGGTGGCCCTCGTACGCCCCGAGCGGGAAGCAGGGATCACCGCCGGCACTGCCATCGGCCGCGTCGACCGCACCGGCAGCAGCGGTCTCACCGCTGCCATCCCACATCGGCATGCCCATCGGGCTGCAGTTCGGGACTGGCGGGGCTGATCGGTGTTCCCGGCACTGCACGGATCACACCTCCACCGGGGGTGTGATCCGCGTACCGACCCGAACCCGGCTGCTAGCCAAACCCGACGCGACGCCGACTATAAGCCGAGCCCCCTCTGCCAGGGAGGGCGCTCGGTTTGATCTACACCGATAGCGGCAGGTGGATCAGCTGCGCTGCACCAGGTGGTCGATCGAGAAGAGGAGATGGTCCTCGCCGTACTCATAACGGCTACTGAGGGCCTGATACCGGGCGTAACGCTCCTCGGTGAGCGGCAGGTGCAGGACTTCCAGTAGCCGCAGGAACAGGCGGAATCCGAGGTCGGAGTCGATCCGGGTGACGACCTGTTCCAGTGCTTCCACCACCGTGGGGCCCTCCAGGGGACGGAATGCAGGGCTGATCGCCTTGCCCGCGGCGAGGGGTGCCATGTCCCGATTTCGCGGAGGACCGCGTCATCGGTATCGGTGTGATCGGCCGGGGCCACCGGGAGGTAGGCGGGAGCGACTGCGGTCAGGTGCTCCTCGCACACTTCCACGACCTGCTGCAGCCATTCCCGGCCGCCGACGCCGAGTTCGTCGATGGTGTGGCCCCGGTTCGTCGCGGACAGCCACAGCACGGTGATGGTGCCGTCGGACAGTCCGGAGTCGAGCATCCGGCGCGTGTCCTCCCACAAGAGGGCCGCCTCGGAGCCCGGAGGCCTCTCGTAGCCGTCGTATGCCACGGCGTTCTCAACGGTCGCGCGGGGAGTGCGGTAGTGCCACCCCGCCGTGAACCGTCGGGCGAGTCGGGAGAGGCCGAAATCCCCGGAGAGGCCCTGCCTGGTGGTGCTGACCTGCGGCCAGACGATGTGATGGCCGTCGTGGACGGTGCCTGCGGGGAGGCCGAGCTGTCGGCCAAGTGCCAGCAGGCGGCGGTACTGCTCATACGGGACGGGCACGGCGTGGGCTTTGAGCGCGCGGAGGAACAGCCGCATGCCGAGGTCACCGTCGGCGCCGCGCACCACCCGCTCCAGGGCATCGACGAGGTCCGGCAGCGCCGACGCGCCGGCAAGGGCTGGCGCCGTGATACGGAGTTCCGCCACGACCGCCTGACACAGCCCCACGTCCCGCACCGGCCGCACCGGCGGCGGGGTGTAGGAGCGCTTGTTCTGCCGGAGCCGTGCTGTGGACACCTCCGAGATCCGCTCCAGCCAGCCACGGCAGGTCATACGGTGGTCGGCCGGGTCGAAGGCGTTGCCGGTGGAGGCCAGCCACACCGTGCGGAGGATTCGTTCCGGGAGCGCGGAAGCGCAGCCGGCGAGCGTCCTTACCCAGTTCGACGGCCTCCTCACCCTAGGACCCGTCGGCGATCTCTTCCGCACGCCCCAGGACCCCGGCTGGCCCGGTGCCGGAGCCTCGGCTGCTCAGGCGTTCGGTCAGGGTGGTCAGACCGAAGTCCTCTCCGTAGCCGAGCTGGTAATACGTCGGACGGTCGCTGCTACCGGCGCCGGTCACCGTGACGCCGTCTGGGCGGTACATCTTGCCCAGGGACTTCCCTCACTGTGGTGAAGTGGTCCGCGATGATGCGGTCGACGGCCTGCTGGGCGATCTCCTGGATGGTGTACGTGGTGCGCGCCGCGTTCGTGCACCACCAGGAGACTCCGTCACGGACGTGGCCGTATCGGTACTCAGGGCAGCAGGCTGGACGTGCCCATCGGATCGCTCAACGGGTGAAATAGGGCACTGGCACCTGCCCTCCCGCCTCGCCCAGGTCGTCGCTGAGGATGCTTCCCCGGCCCGATCGACATCGACGCCCTGCGCGAAGTTCACCTCCCTTCGACCTGGCCGCACCCTTGCGCTTTGCTGGACGAGATCACCGAGTGGATCGGCCTGGACCTCACCTCCGGTTTCTTGACGGCAGGAGGCTGGTCTAGGCTGCCGCCGTTGCCGGCCGTCCAGGCCGACGGGGCAGGGAGAGGCAGACGATGCCGCAAGCGGGACATGCGACCGGCCCGGGGGGTACGCCAGGCCGGCGAACGCTCAGTGCGGTGGAAGAAGCGGCCCGGATGGACGCCGTGCGCCGCTACGACATCCTCGACACCCCGCCGGACGGTGCGTTCAACCGCGTCGCGGCGATGGCGGCGCGGCTGTTCAAGGTGCCGGTGGCAACCGTGACGATCGTGGACGAGGACCGGATCTGGTTCAAGGCCGCCCACGGCCTGGAGGGCGTGAGCGAGATCAGCCGCGAGCCGGGCCTGTGCGGCTCGGCCATCCTCGCCGACGACACACTGGTGATCCCGGACACGCTCACCGACCCCGTCGCCTTCAGCAACGGCCTGGTCACCGGGCCGATGGCGGTCCGCTTCTACGCCGCCGCGCCCATCATCACCGGCGACGGGCACCGGCTGGGCACGGTCAACATCCTCGACACCAAACCGCGCCTGATCACCGAGGACGACACCGCCACCCTCGCGGACCTGGCCGCGATCGTGCTGGATGAGCTGGAGATGCGCCTGGCGGCCTTGAACGCCCTGCGCGCCGAGCAGGAGCGACGCGTCGAGCAGGAGGAGGCCCGCGAGCGCGCGGAGCGCGACACGGCCGCCATCCAGGCGTTCGCCTCCACCCTCCAGCGCACCCTGCTCCCGCCGGCACTGCCGGTCGTACCGGGGCTGGAGCTGGCGTGCCATTACGCCACCGCCTCCCCGCAGGACGTGGGCGGCGACTTCTACGACGTCTTCCCCCTCGACGGCACACGGTGGGCCTTCTTCCTCGGAGACGTGTGCGGCAAGGGCCCCGAAGCCGCCGCCGTCACCTCCCTGACCCGCTACACCCTGCGTGCCGCCGCCCAGATCGACCCGGACCCCGACAAGGTCCTCACGTCCCTGAACACCGCGCTGCTCCTCGACCCGGCCGTCGGCACCCGGTTCTGCACCGCGGTCTTCGGCACCCTGGAACCACACGAGAAAGCCGGGTTCACCGTCACGGTGGCCACCGGCGGGCACCCGCCGGCCTACCACCTGCGCGGCCAGGGGGACGTGGAAGCGGTCCAGCTCAAGGGCGGCATGCTCATCGGTGCCCTCCCCGAGGCGCGCTTCGCCTCCCACACCCTCCACCTCGCGCCCGGCGAAGGCCTGCTCCTCTACACCGACGGGCTGACCGAAGCCCGCACCCTGGGCGGAGAAATGATCGGAGAAGACGGCCTGACCCGTTTCCTCTCCGCCCGCACCGGTCCCGTCGGCGCGACCGCGGTCATAGAGGACACCGTCGACCTCCTCGACGCCACACCCCACGGGGCCGGAGACGACGTCGCCCTGCTGGCCCTGTCCGTCCCCCTGACCGACACCGCAGCTGCCCTCACCGTCGCCGCCACCGCCCATACCATCGCCCCCGCCGTCCAGACGCCGGAGAGCCGACCGTGACCGACTTCCGCCTCACCACACACCACACCGACGGCGATCTCGCCCTGGCCCACATCGCCGGGGAACTCGACATAGCCACCGCCCCCCACCTGCGCTCCCAGGCACTCGCCCTGATCGAACAAGGCCACCGGCACCTCATCCTGGACCTCGAAGCCGTCACCTTCTGCGACTCCTCCGGCTTCAACGCCCTCCTGGGCATCCTCCGCTGCGCCACGACCACCGGCGGCACCCTGGTCCTGGCCGCCGTACCCGACCGCCTCGCGCGGATGCTGGACCTCACCGGCCTGAGCACCCTGCTACCGGCCCACCCCACCGCCGCCCACGCTCTCGTCGCGCACACCCGCACCCAGGACACGGCCACCGCGTAGCCCCGCCGGGGACCACCGAGCCGGCCGGCAGCGGCCCTCTCTCACTGCCAGCAGGAAGACTCAGGCGCCGTTTCCTTCCTCAGGCGGGGCAACGCTGCCCGGGTCGGCGGCGGCTGCGATCTGGGCGAGGGTGCTGCGGAGTCGACGGACGGCTTCTTCGGCTTCTGTGTACTGCTCGGGGGTGGGGAGGATGGTTCCGAAGGTGCCGCCGCGGTCGGCCGGCAGGGCGCGCCAGCGTAGGACGGGCTCGAGGGCGTCGATGGCGCCGGAGAGGAACCAGGCCAGGCGACCGTGGGTCCGGGCGAGGGAGACCGCCAGGACGGCCAGGGTGTCCCGTAGCTGTCCGAGCCGGTCGATCGGCGGCAGTGCCTCCTGGACGTCGGGTGGGCCCACGGCCTCGTGCAGGCCCGCCTCGGTTTGAAGTGCGAGAGCGCGTTCGCTCGGTGCCAGTGCCCACATCCGGTCGCGGATCTGCTGCTCGGCTTCTTCGGCCAGCACGGCGACAATTCTTCGCATGTCCATGCCATTCACCCTAACGAAGGAGTTACGCCGCGGCAGGCTGGCCGGTTTGCCGGCCGGGGCTGCGGGACCGGCCCCCGTCCGGCCGCGCGGGTCGAGCGCCTCAGCACAGCTGGCGGGTCGCGGCTGCCGGGGGTGGGTTGGGGCTGCTGCGCGACGGGCGGTTCAGGTCAGACGCAGCGTGATGGTGATGGTCTTGCCCTGAGGGCGGGTGGTGATGTCGATGTGGTGGGTGAGGCGTTGGATGAGCGCCCAGCCGAATCCGCCCTCACGGTAGGGATCACCGTCGGGGGTGGCGGGTGCGCGCGGGTTCCTGTCGTCGATGCTGAGGTGGAAGCAGTCGTCGGTGATGTCGATGTGGAAGGCGGTGATGCCGCCGCCGTGCCGGATGGCGTTGACCACGAGTTCGGTGGTGACCAGGAGCGCGTCCGCGGCGCTGACACTGTCGAGGCTGATGCCCGCACTCCGCAAGAGGGCGCTGACCTGCTCGCGGGCGGCGGCTGCGGTGGCGGGTGGCTCAGGCTGAGCTACGCCGCTGGAGCTGGGTGCGTGTCCATGGGCGCAGTCGCTGGGGCCGGTTGTCGGCTGCTTCACACCGTCCGCCTGCCCAAGGCCGCACCGGCCATGCAGCCCGAAGGGCAGGTGTACGGCCTCGGCTCGTCGGCGTGCTACGTCGTTCGGTCAGCGGTCACGGCGCCGGTGGTCGTGTGGCGGGTCGCTGGTCACCAGGACCAGGGCCAGAACCCAGGGGCACGAAGAAGAGCAGGAGCGGTGTCATGCCTGGCCCGTGCCCGTTCGCGGTCTTCCAGCGCGGGACTGCTTACCCGACCGGCGTCGGCTGCTTCCCCGGCCGCTCGTACGGGCAGGGAAGAGGCGCCGGTGCAGCATCGCCCTGCTGCGGGGTACGGTCAGTATCGGTGTCAGCGCACGAGGGGGTGAGGTCGGTGGAGTCGTCGAGGGTGAGCGTTCGGACCGAAGCGGGCGACACGCGGGTGATCGTGTGCTCGGGGGACTTCGACATAGACACCATCGGCCCTCTGTCGGCCGCCTGTGAGCGGGAAGCCGAGTCTGCCCGCATGCTGGTCCTCGATGTCACCGGCGTGACGTTCGCGGACTCCTCGTTCCTCAACGTCTTGATCACGTGGCGTAACAGGCTTCCGGTGGTGCTCGTCGGTCCGCTGCCGTCCCAGTTGCATCTCTTGCTGGAGATCACCGGCGTGCTGGAGCTCTTCGAAGTCCGCGATCACGCCTGACTGCCCAGTCTGGCGAGCTGTTCGGGATGATCTCCCAGGCTGAGCAGTCGGCGCCCGTGCGCATTGCGGGCTGCGCGACATGTACGGCATTCCCTCGCTACCGGCGGTGTCAACTGAATCTGCCCGGGTGGGGCGGATGACGACCGGTCCGTTCGCGGCCGTCACGGCTTTCCGGCGATTGATCATTCGCGCCGCCGTGTCCGTAGGCCGAGGCGGATGCCAGGTCGGTGCATGCCCAGCGTCCGCCCCCGCCGACCCGACCCGATCCGGGCCGGACTTCTTGCTGACAGCTGGGGCTCAGCCCTGCGAGGTGAGGTGGTTGATGACCGTGGTGAATTCGTCGGTCGGTGAAAAGTCCACGTATTCGCAGTCCTCAATGGCCACGGGGGCGTGGCCGGGCGGCCAGTAGAAGGCCTGTCCCGCCTCGTAGACCTCCTCGCCGTCCTTCGTCACCATTTTCAGTCGGCCTTTGAGCATGTACCCCCAATGAGGACACTGACAGAGGTCATCGGTCAGTCCCTTCAGGGCCGGCCGCAGGTCCGTACCCTGAGGCAGCTGTACGAAGGCCACGGAGAGGTCCCCGCCGACCGCTCGGGTACGGAGTTCGACGCCTCCGCCCTCCATTGCGACTGGCGTGTCCTGTCGGTTTGTCGCTGTCATGACTGCCTCGCTTCGTTCGTAGTGCGGCGGCGTGCCCCGCTTACCAGCGGTCGGGGCAGACCTGCGGGGCCGCCTCCAGCCTCTCGCCTCGCCGCGATCCAGTCTGGCGGCGCCGACAGCGCTGAGCCGGCCCCCGGGTGGCAGGCGTCCGTCAGGAGCGGGCGCCTGCAGCACGTATCCGTCCGGGGCATCGTCTTCCCATCCCACTTCTGGCGCACAAGCGTCGTGCACATCGGGTGTGATCTCAAGCCAGGAAGACGTCATCACGGCTGCCATGGGACTGCCCTCTCGACCGCCTGGACGCGCCGCGGCCGGAGGACAACGGGATCGCACTGCGAAGCTAAGCCGTCGGCCTCGCCGGTGCACTCCAGGGCGTCCATCCGAGAACGGCGTCGTCCTGGGCCCGCTACGACACGCCGGGGCGGCTGCGCGCGTTGGGCCGGACCGTCCCGCTGCGCCCGGAGCAGTCTCGCCAGGTCGCCGAACACCTGGCGGCCGTCGGCTCCGACTTCGGAGTCCAAGGACCGAGCCCCGGGCAGTGGCGGATCTTCGCCCAGCCCTCCACGCCAACCGACCAGACCGTCCGGGTGGCGGATGTCGTCCGCCCGTGGAACATCTACGACGACAACGGCGGCTTCCTGGAGACCAACCAGCACGCCGCTGGCGACAGGAAGGGCGACAAGTTCGACGCCTGCACCAGCGCCCGCGGACTCCGTCTGGGGCCTCCTGCCGGAAGTCTGGCTTTGCCGCCCCGGCCCCCTCGCCTCCGTCGAGCCCGGCCCAGGGCGAGGAATTACGTGCCGACGTATGCCTTGATTGTTTCGGTGATGAAGTTCCCCGTGTCCTCTGGGCTCAGGGCCTGGGCTTGCATATGCGCATACATGTCGCGGTAGAGCCGAACGTCGGATCGTTTCTCCAAGTAGAGGTCGCTGGTGAACCTCTCCAGATAGACCACGCTCACATCGGTGGTGTCGGCGAACTCGAGCAGGGAGAACTGTCCTGCGACACCGGGGTGGGCCCCCACCTCGTGCGGGAGGACCTGCACGGTGATGTGCGGCTGGGCGCCGAGGTTGTTGAGATGTTCCAGTTGCTCGCGCATGACCTCTGGGCTGCCTACGACGCGCCGCAGCGCTGATTCGTCCAATACTGCCCATAAACGCAGTGGGTCCTCGGGGGCGCTCAGCCGGCCCTGGCGCCGCAGCCGCACCTGGAGTCGGGTTGTGGCCTGGTCGTCGGTGGCGTGGGGGATCGTTCCTGCAATGACCGCTCGGGCGTAGGCCGGGGTCTGTAGCAGGCCTGGGATCACCAGGGGCTCATAGGTATGGATCGTGGCCGCCTCGGCCTCCAGGCCGATGTAGGCGCCGTACGGCACCTCGCCGTAGGCGTTCCACCAGCCCAGACGACCCGATTCCTGAGCCAGCCGCATCAGGGCGTCGACGAGTTGCTGGTCCTGCACCGCGTACAGGTGACAGAGATCGCGGACGTCACGGGGCTTAATGAGGCGGCGACCGTTTTCCAGAAGGCTGATTTTGGGTTGGGAGATGAACAGTCGCTCTGCTACCTGCTGTGTCGTCATACCGCTGACTTGTCGGAGCCGGCGAAGCTCCGATCCCAGCCGGCGCCTGCTGACGGTGGGATTGATGTCGACGACCACGGGGTGCGTTCCTCCGCTCCGAGAACCATTTCAGAGCAGCAGAGTGCCACGAACCGGGGGGAGTTGGGCCAGTCTTGGCGTTGTGTCGTGCACTGCCCTAATCCTGTTCGGTTCCGTCGGTCGACAGAATTCTCCCCACGCAGGAAAAGAGGCTTCGAGGGGTGCCCAGTTCCCCCCATGTGGCCCATTAGGTCATTCGTTGTTTTTTATTGTTTGTCTCTCGGTGCGAATGGTGCGCAGAGGAACCGCCGGGGAAATCCCGGCCCATGGCAAGTTTCTGCGTAATATGCCATCCACGGTGCGACGGTTCTGTGTGACCGCTACCTGCCGACATGCCACCATCCCCTCACAGGAGTTGGCCATTCGATGACCCTGAATATCTCTGGCGACGCGCTCAGGCGCACAACGCCGGTCTGGATCGCGACCGTACTCGCCACGGTGATCGCCTCTGCCGTGATCGCGGTGACGCCCACCCGGGCATATGCGATCGCAACACCCGTACCTTTGGGCACGGCCACCAGCCTTGCCGTGCTGGCCGGCTCCGAGATCACCAACACCGGCCCCACCGTCATCACCGGCGACCTCGGAGTGAGTCCGGGAACAGCCATCAGCGGATTCCCGCCCGGGACCGTGAACGGTACCGTGCACTCCGGCCCGGTTGACCCCGTGGGTCTCCAGGCCAAGAGCGACCTGGTCGCGGCGTACAACAATGCCGCAGGACAGGCGACGGACGCGACTCTTCCCCCGGACGTCGGGGGCCTGACGTTGGTTCCGGGCGTGTACACCGCCCCCTCCACTCTCGGGCTCACGGGCACCCTCACCCTCGACGCCCAGGGCAACCCCAACGCGGTGTGGGTGTTCCAGGTCGGTTCGGGTCTGACCACGGCAAGCTCCAGCAACGTGTCCCTCATCAACGGGGCTTCACCCTGCAATGTGTTCTGGCAGGTGGGAAGTTCGGCCACCCTCGGCACCGAGACCAACTTCGTCGGCACCATCATGGCCCTGACCTCGATCTCTCTGACCACGGGCGCGGACATCGACGGTCGGGCGCTGGCCCGTAACGGCGCGGTGACGATGGACACCAACACGATCAACCGCGGGACCTGTGCCGCCGGCACCACGGGCGGAACCACGGGCGGTCTGGTCACCGGCGGTCTCATCGCCGGTACCACGGGCGGTACCGGTACCACGGGCGGTACCGGTACCACGGGCGGTACCGGTGGCACCGCGACCGGTGGCGCGCCGACGGGAGGCGTCCTCGGTGGCGTCCTCGGCGGCCAGACGACGGGCGGCGGCCTTCTGGGCGGCGTGCTGGGTGGAGCGACGGGCGGCCTCATCGCCGGTACCACCACGAGCGGCACCACAGGCGGCACTGCGGGACCGATCACGGGCGGAACGCTGGGCGGCGCAACCGGCGGCCAGCCGCCCGGTATGCCTGGTCACCACATGCCAGGCCACCACGACCACGACCACGGTAAGCCTGGCGACCACGACCACGACCACGGTAAGCCTGGCGACCACGACCACGACCACGGTAAGCCTGGCGACCACGAACACGGCAAGCCTGGCGAACACGACCATGGCAAGCCTGGCGAACACGGACACGAACACGACCACGGCAAGCCTGGTGGGCATGACGAGCAGGGTGGACACGGCGGATCCGGTGACCACGAGTGAGTGCTCGCCACACCATGCGGGCCGCAGCAGCGGACCGCACGTAGATCCCGCAGCGGGCTGACTGCCGGGGCAGGGCCCGCTGCAGGGGACGGCGGCGTGCGACGGAACTTCCGTTACCTCGCACGCCGCCCGCGAAGCCCGAAGGAACGGATGGATGAGCAATCTCGACGGGAAGCTGGGTGGAGCGGTGCTGGGCAGCCCGACGTCAGCGAATGCGACGGAGCCCAAGCAAGCCGAAGCGGGCAGGACCGGGTCGGAGGACCGCGGTGGGGGACCTCACGCGGACGAGAATGCTCCAGCGCCGCGGGGCCCGCTGACGGTGGGGGTCGCGATCACCGTCGTCCTGTGTCTGGCAGCAGCGCTGACTCATGTCCTCCTCGTCTTTCTGCATGTAGCACCGACGAACGCGGTCTCGCAGCTGTACAGCCGGCCGATCAACGCCTGGGTCTATCCCCTGTTCGAGCAGAATTGGCGGCTGTTCGCCCCGGACCCGGAGTCGGTCAACCGGCAGATCTCCGCGAGGACCAAGAGGACGGCACCCGACGGCACGGTCCAGGTGAGCGGGTGGTTCGACCTGAGCGCCGTGGACGCCTCCGCGGTCGAGCACAACCCCTTCCCCAGCCACACGGCACAGAACATGCTGCGCCGGGCCTGGAGTTCCTACCTTGAAGCGTTCGGCGGTGACGACGAACCGCGTTCGGAACGAGCCGTGATGATGCGGACGTATCTACGCAACATCGCGGCGTCCCGCATCGCCGACCACTGGCGCGGCAGCTTCGACTCCATCCAGCTGCGGGTGGTCACGGTCCCCGTCGCAGCCCCGAACCCAGCGGGGGGTACGCACTCGCCCGCGGCCGGCGCCGCGCCCGTTCAGACCCGTTACCTGCCCTGGTGGAAAGTGACTCCCCATGCAACACACTGAACCGGCCCCAGCAGTCGCGCCCACCCGTCCGGCGGGAGAACCCATCCTCGACCGCATGGGCAGGCTCCTTGCCCTGTTGACCGATCGGCCCGTCTCCCTGTACGGCGCCGCGGTCCTGCGCATCGGATACGGGCTGCTCTACTTCGTCTTCCTGTTGCGCGAGTTCCCGCATCGCGACCAGATCTGGGGTCCCGGTTCGCCGTGGACACCCTCACTGGCGAAGCAGCTGTTCGACCAGACCGGATGGGTCAGCGTCCTCACCCTCTCCGACAGCCGCGCGTACTTCGAATTTTGCTACGCGGTCGCTCTGATCACCTCCGCGCTCTTCATGCTGGGTTGGCACACCAGGGCCGTGTCCGCCCTGTTCGCTGTCGTCGTGGCGTCGTTCCACGCCCGGGCGATCTACATGACGGACGGGGGTGACAACCTCATCCTCCTCATGTCGGTCTACCTCGTCTTCACCGCGTGCGGCCGACGCTGGTCCCTGGACGCGCTAAGGAACAGGGATTCGGCAGGGGACGGTGGCCAACTCCGGCGCATGTCCCACGATTTCCGTCGGACCGTGGTTACCGTGCTGCACAACTGCGGCATGTTCGTCATCGCCGCCCAGGTCTGCTTGCTCTACGGGTCCGCGGGTCTTTACAAGGTGCAAGGCGGCTCCTGGGGCAACGGGACCGCTCTCCACTACGTTATGAACCTCGCACTGTTCCGGCCATGGCCCACGCTGTCCCTCATGCTGGACGAGCACTTCATCGCGGTCGCCGTCGTCGGCTACCTGACCGTGCTGCTACAGGTCGCGTTCCCGTTCGTCCTGTTCGGCAGACTCAAATACCCTGTGTTGACGATGCTGTTGGGCTTGCATCTCGGAATCGCGGTCCTTCTGGGACTACCGCTCTTCTCCGGAGTGATGATCGTCGCGGACGCCGTGTTCCTTCCGGACCGCTTCTACCGGTCCCTGGGCCGCCTGTGGCAGCGGATCCCCCGCCCGACCGGGTTCGGGAAGACCCGGCCTCCGACGCGGAGGGAAACCCCGCTCCTGCCGCCCCAGCCCGGCCCGACCAGCTGAAAGCCACCTCCCCCTCCCCGGGTCGAAGCCCGAGAGGCACGAGACACTGCGGCGGCCGTCCTCACGGAGACCATCGCGTTCGGCCTGGGACCGGTTGCGGCGGCAGCGCCTCCTGGAGATCGCGCGTGCCGACGGCGTCGTGCAGACCGGTCTCTGCCTGAAGGACGAGGACGCGCACCGTGACCGAACTGCCCACTGGCGGAGGGCCAGAGCGCTACTCGGCTCGGGCGGTCTCCAGGGCCGACGTACGCCAAGGCGCTTGGGTGGTTCAATGCCAGGTGGTGCAATGCCCGACCCGAACTCCCAAGGCCACTGTCGGCTCAGGAAGCGTCGACCGGCGGAGCCGTCGGCGGCCGGTCCGTTAGCGGCGTCCGCGCAGGCGGTTGAGCAGTCGTCCGGCCTGGGCTCGTTTGCGGGGGTCGGCGGCGGCCCGCCGGGCCGAGGCGGTCATACGCTGGCCTTGCGGGCTGCGTGCGAACTGCTTGATGCGGGTCAACAACGCGGACATGGTGCCTCCTTGGGGTCGTGAGCCTCGCATACCCCGCTCGGCAGCCGGCATGTGCGCCTCAGCTGCTACCTGACGAAGCGTTCGCCCCCGGCGGGGGAGTGCACCAGTGACCTGCCGGTCGCAGGGTGAACCAACCCCTGGGTGCCGTGGGGGTCGGGAGCACAATGGGGGCCATGTGGAGGAGAAAGAAGCAGGACGAGCCCGATCCCACCCCGGCCGAGCGGTTCACTGCGCCGTTGGTGAAGAACATGCCCGAGGCCGGGGACTTCAGCCATGAGGCCATTCAGAAGCTGGGCAACCCCGTGCCGATGCTGGTGACTGGGACGACCACCCCTTCGGGACGGCCCATGAGCCGAACCGGATAACCATCTGGGCCACCTCGTGGTTCGCTACGGTCTCCGACGCCGATGGCAACGAGGTTCCAGGCGGGCGCGGGCCGCTGGAAGGTGCGCAGGAGTAGGCGTCCGGGCAGCGCACGTGCCCACCGGTCAGGGTCCGCTTGCTGTGCGGTGCGAATTTTGTGACCGGGATTCCGCCTGGGGTGACAGCAGGCGGAGATCCTCAGTGGGTGGTGAGGGCCGCCTTGACCACTTCCACGACACGGGCGCGCTGTTGCTTCGGTGTGGCCTGGGCGTTGGGCCGCAGGGTGTAGACCGTCCGGCGATGGTCATCGGTGCTTGCGAAGACGCCGCTCGTCCAGCCGCCACTGGAGCCGGTCTTGCCCCAGATCTTCGTTCCGTTCAGCTCGATTCCCATCAGGCCGCCGGCACTGAAACAGGCCGCGCTGGTGGGGCAGCTGGTGTTCTCTGCGGCGCCGGGGACGGCGGGTACCTCGAAGAGGTGCCGCTGCTGGGCCGGAGGCAGGAGCCGCCCGCCGAGCACGGCTTTGAGGAACGCGTCGAGGTCACCGGGGGTGGACGTCAGGCCGCCCTCCGACCAGGCCCAGGCGATGGTCGGGTCCTCGGAGAGCCCGGTGCTGCGCAGGGTCAGCGGGCGCAGGATCCGGCGGTCGAGCTCATCGGCGTAGGAGCGCCCGGTGACCGCCTCCACGAGCAGCCCGGCGACGAAGCTGTTCAGCCCGTTGTACTGCTGGATGGTTCCCGGAGCCGGGACGCGTCCGGGGTGGCTCGCCGCGTCCTCCGCGAAGGAGGCGGCCACCACTTCGCGGGGGCCGAGCGGCACCCGGGCCGGACGGGGGAGGTCGCTGGTGTGGTCCAGGAGCTGGCGTACCGTCACGGCGGCGTAGCTCGCCGGAAGCAGCTCGGGCAGGTGACGGCGGACGGGCTCGTCGATGCCGATCCGGTGCTCGGCGACGAGCTGAAGCACCACGGCGTCGGTGAAGACCTTGGTGATGCTGCCCACCGGGAAGCGGCCGCCCGCCTGCACCTCTCCGGCCGTCCCGGTGTAGAGGCTACGCGTGCCCCCGCCGGCCACCCGCACCACGGCCGCGTCCGTCACCTCGTCCGGCAGGGTGGCCAGCAACGCCCGGACCGCGGTCGCGCCGCGGGTGTCCTTGGGGGAGGTGTGCGTGGTGGTCGAGGCCGTGGCATGGGGGGCGGCAGCCAGACCGGTGGCGAGTGCGGCCAAGGCCATGCAAGTGACGCTGAGACGGCGGGCAGCGCGGGGACGAGTGGTCATCGGTGGCTCCTGAGTACGGGGCGGGCGCTCGGATCAGCGCGGTACCCGCGCTGGACCAACCTTCGCCTCCGCACCTCCTGCCGATCATGGGTGATCACCCTGAACCACCCCTGAACGCAGCGCCAATCTCCCTCGGGGTACCGCGGTGGGGGTCGGATCAAAGCCTGGCCAACCGCCAACCAACCTATTTTGATGACCACCCGTCGCGCGTTGAGGTGCTCGATGCGGTGGTGATCATGTACGAGCTGCTCGGGGCGGGTTCGACGGCGTCTACAGACTTCCATGATGGCCGGGCGGCTTGTGGCACACGCCGGCCTGCTACGGCTGCCCGTCGCGATCGGCGCGGTCAAGGCAGAAGTGGTGGGCGTCGGCGGAGTGGCCGTCGCACCCGACATGCAAGGCCGGGGGCTGGCACGACGCGTCGTCGCAGCTGTACTCGCCCATGCTCGTGCCATGGGTCCTCACCACGCACTCCTGTTCTGCCGGCCTGCGCTCGCGCCCTTGTACCAGCGCCTCGGATGGCACCCCGCTCGACCAGGAGGTGCACGTCGAACAGCCCGAAAACCGGTTGGTGACCATGCCGCTGCGGACCATGGTGACGCCCCTGCACGCCAACGCCTGCTGGCCTCAAGGGCCAGTGCGTGCGTTTGTTCTCTCTCCCGATGTGACGTGCCCTTGCTGAACCGGTGTCAGTCCTGACTGACACCGAACTCAGCCCTCCGGCCCTCGACCGTCCAGCCCTCGCCCCCTGCCGGGTGGTTCCAGTCGAGTGAGGACTGGTACAGGTCGGCTAGCCGCCTCATGAGCCTGATGGCGGGGGCAGGTGGAGCAGTGGTCGACGCGCTCCCCTACAAGGGGGTCTGACGCCGGTTCGAATCCGGCTCTGTTTACTCCGCCGCATCCGGTCCCGTACGGCGCTTGACAGCAGGACCCCTTGGGTCGGCGACGCGTGAAAAGTGCGGCGACAGTGTTTTGGAGCAGCACCCTCCCGTACTGAGCGAAGCACCACCCGCGCCTTGTCGTGCCTACCGGGCGCGCGACTTGAGCTCTCCCCTGGCAGACCCGTGCTTCTGGGCGCACACGAGCCGCGGCAGCACGCCGCAGCTCCTGCCTGTGCCGCAACCAGGAGTTGTGTGCAACGGGGGAGCCCATCACGCGGGCTCTGCAGTCACCAGGTGCGTGCCGGGGTGAAGGCGACCGAGGCGAACCGGGTCCCCCTCTGCGCGGGGGCGGCCGGACCGCGGACCTCCACCAGCTTTGACCAGCGGATATCCTGTGGACGCCGGGTAGAGGACCGGCATATTTTCGCCGGGACCCCCGCCTGCCGGGTGGGGGCCGTCTGCATGTCATCCATTCCCTTGGGGGGTCCACCGTCATGTCCTTCAGCGCGCCCAGCTCACAGCCGCCTCCGCAGCCGGGCCTGGACCCATACGGGGCTCCTCAGCAGGGCCACCCCTACCCGGGCGGCCCTTTCTACGCGGCTCCGCCGGTCCCCCAGGCTGTGCTGCGCTCCCCGAAGGGCCTTGCGACGGCCCTGACTTGGCTGCTCGGGGCCGCAGCGGCGGTGCACCTCTTCTCCGCCGGCGCGGGCGCTTACGAACAGTTGTGGTTGCAGGGGTTCGACGGAGACACCCACTTCGACGACCTCGAACTGGGCCTGTCTCCGGCGCTCACCATCCTGGCCGGGGTGCTCCAGGTTCTGATCATGCTGCCCACGGTCGTCGTCTTCATCATCTGGTTCCACCGTGTGCGCAGCAACGGCAGCGTCTTTCGCCCTGACGGCTTCACCCTGGGCCGCGGCTGGGCCGTAGGCGCCTGGTTCGTCCCCGTGGCGAACTTGTTCCTGCCCCACCGGATCGCGCGGCAGACCTGGCGGGCCAGCACCCAGCGCGGCCCCGACGGTTCCGACCGCACGGCGCCCGCCGCCCTGCTGACGTCCTGGTGGCTTGTCTGGGTTCTCGCGGCGATCGTGGGCCGCGTCTTCAGTAAGATCTACGCGGCGGCCGATACCGTGGACGAGCTGCTGTCGGCAGGAGCGCTCGGGATCGCCGCTGATATGGTCACCGTGATCGCCGGCGTACTGGCCGTCCTCTTCGTCCGCAGGCTGACGGCGATGCAGAACACGATGGCGACCGAGGGCCCGTACGCGCGAGCGTGACCTGCTGGCCCACCGCGTGGACCAGATTCGCGACCAGAGCGGCACGGCTCTCGCCGTCGCCGGCCAGGTCTCAGTCCCCGCCTACGGGGACGCCTGCAAGGCGGTGAAGTCGGCCGCCGTCGCCCACGGCTCCGCCACCCAAGCCAACAGCCGCGCACAACCCGGGCGGTCACGCCGTGTGGTCTCGGCGGCCCGCGGGCGCGGACTTGTTCGCCACGGGCTCTTCATGCTCCGCGTCTTCGTGGGTACGTTCCGTGCATCACCGTGGGTTTCAGGTGGGGCCGACAGCAACTGCCAGGGGCGCGCCAAGCAGGTCGGCGCTCTGCTGAGCCCGGGGGAGGGCGGGCTCTTCATGCCCGCCGACCTCGGCTCGGTGCTCAGTGCCTCCGCTGCGTGGACCGGCATCGACAGGGCCCTCAAGTCCGGGCGCGCCGTGTACGTCAACGGTCCGGCCGAGCGCGTGGGCGGGCCAAGAGCAAGTTCACCAGCGGATTCCACGTGATCGTCTTCCTGGCCGTCGGGAAGGACGCCGACGACCGGGTCTACTACCTGGGCCTCGACCCGGATGTCAGCGCCACAGCTGAGTCCCGGGCGGCGTGGAAGGCGCTGGTCGCGGGGGAGCCCGAGACGAAGCCGGAGGAGTTCACCGCGGCGAAGAGCCCGGGGGTCGTCACGTCGATGGTCCTCGGTGACGAGGAGGGCGGCTTCGGCCCGCTGGTCCGCAAGTACTACGTCGACACCACCGCGACGTTCCCCAGGATCAAGCGCTTCGGCTGAGTGCGTCCGGCGAGTCGAGCACGACCCGACCGGGACGAACGGGGTCCGGGCGCGCGGCGGCGTCCGTACCCCGAGGCCGACATGTCCGGTCAGTGTGGCAACGGCAAGCTCAGCTGCTGGTGGGTGCGTTCCAGTCGACGAGTTGGACGATGACGCCGTTGGGGTCGCGGACCTGGAAGGCGCGCTCGCCCCACTCCTCGTCGGTCAGCGGCATGGTGATCGCGACGCCTTCGGAGCGCAGGCGCGCCAGCTCGCCTTCGAGGTCCTCCACGACGAAGGCGAGGATCAGACCGGCGGCGTGCTCGTCGCGCTGGTCGGCCGGGAGGCTGTCCAGCCCCCGCCGCAGAAAGATGACATTCATGCCGGCGTCGTCGCGCGTCAGGGACGCGAAGCCGTCGGCGGCCATCTCCTCGCGGAACCCGAAGTGCTCGATGAGGAAGGCGCTGGATGCGGGGACATCGTCGACGTTGAGCGACACGGCACTTGAGGTGATCTTCATCAAAGCTCCTCCGAGATCCACTGAGCACATTCTCTGTACGTCGTACAATGTACACCGTACAGAGTAGTGATGCGAGAGGATGGCCCCGTGCCAACGGAACGAACGAGCTCAGGCGACCCAGCCCGCACCCTGCAGCTGCTGTGGCGCGACACCTCCGCCGACCCCCGCCGAGGACCGAGGCGGGCGCTGAGCATCGACGCGGTGGTCGAGGCCGCCACGGCCGTCGCCGACGCCGAAGACCTCGACGCGGTGACCATGCGCCGGGTGGCCAAGGAACTCGGCGTCGTGCCCATGACGCTGTATACCTACGTCCCCGGCAAGGCCGAACTCCTCGACCTCATGCTCGACGCCGCCTACGCCCGCATGCCGCGCGCCGACACCACGGGACAGCCCTGGCGCCGGCGCGTCACCGCCATCGCCGAGGAGAACAAAGCCCTCTTCGAACGCCACCCGTGGGCCGCGGCCGTCTCCACCGTCCGCCCGCCGCTGGGACCGGGGCAGATGGCGAAGTACGAGCACGAACTCTCCGGGCTCGACGGTCTCGGCCTCACTGACGTGGAGATGGACGACTGCCTCACCCACCTGCTGACCTTCGTGCAGGCCTGCGCCCGCGCCGCCGGCGACGCCCGAGCCGCACAGCACGACAGCGCCCTGAACGACCAGCAATGGTGGGAGCTGAACGCCCCGCTCCTCACCCGGGTCCTCGACGAGAACGTCTACCCCACCGCCGTCCGCGTCGGTGCAGCCGCAGGCGCCGCACACAACAGTGCCTACGACCCCGCCCACGCCTACTCCTTCGGCCTGCAACGCGTCCTCGACGCCCTCGCCGCCCTGATCGACCGAAGCGAAGACGCGTAGAAATCGAGTTCAACGCAGCGGCGCCCTGGACGGCCCGGTTATCGACGTCACCCTGGTCTGCCGGCGGCCTTCACCGACCCGGAACGGTGATACCGGCCACGCGCAGCTTCGCCTCTACCAGTGCGTTCAACCGGGCGATGGACGGTGACTGCCCGTGTTGGTTGACCAGTGCGTACCGAGAGGTGATGTCGGACTGGTGGTGAAACCCGGCCGGCATGGTCAGCAGCGCCCGTCGGGTCAGGAGTTTGTCGGCAAGCGTGGACGCCAGCTCCGCGATCCGGGGGTCGTCCGGATCCCAGGCCCTCGCATCCCAACCGCGCTTGGTCAGCTCGACGGACTCGGGGTCGGCCAGGGAGTGTTCGAGCAGGGTGAGGAAGCTGTCGAAGATCTCCGGGACCAGTGCCCGGGCCAGCACCAGAGCCTCGCGTTGGCCGGCCACGTAGGCGGGATCGAAGTCGAGTTCGGCGAGCCGTTCCAGGACCGCGCAGGCGCGGTCGGGCAACAGGGCGCGGTCACCGTGGTCGAGACGGTGGAGCCTGTCGCGACGCGCGAGCAAGTCGTCGATCCGTTCGGTCAGTTGCTGGTGGACGTTGTCCAGGGTGGCGGCGAACGTCGTGGGATCGGCGTCGAGAAGGCCACCGATTTCGGCCAGCGGCACGCCTGCCGCGGCCAGGGTCCGGACCTGGACCAGCCGGTACAGAGCATCCGACCGGTAACGACGGTACCCGGAGCGGTCGCGCTCAGGCTCGGCGACCAGGCCGAGCCGGTGATAGTGCCGCACCGTTTTGATCGTGACACCGACGAACGTTGCCGCCTGACCGATCGTGAGTCCGTCTGTCATCGGCTCGGCACACCTCCGGGTCGCGGGTGGCAGCGGTCTGGTGCACCGCGTCGGTGACCGCCCAGAGGTCCGGATGATCACCGGATTGAGGATAGCGCGCGGGGTTGACCTTGACCTTGACCTTGGGTCAAGGCTGCAGGCTCTGCTCAAGGCCTTTCGAAGGGCCGGGCAGCCACCGGGCCGCCGTGAGAACCACCCCCTGAACAGGAGATTCATCATGGAAACAGGCAACAGCGGCTTCTCCGACGCAGGGCTGCGCCGATTGCGCGACGTGCTGGCACAGCACGTCGAGTCCCAACGGATTCCCGGCCTCGTCGCCCTCGTCAGCCGCGGCGGTCAGACGCACGTCGAAGCGATCGGGACGATGCGTCATGACGGTGGCGCGCCGATGCGCCGCGACACGATCTTCCGGATGGCATCCACGTCCAAGCCGGTCACCATGGCGGCGGCGATGATCCTGCTCGACGAGTGCCGGCTGCGACTGGACGACCCCGTCGACCCGTGGCTGCCCGAACTCGCCGACCGACAGGTGCTGAAGCGGCCCGACGGCCCCCTGGACGACACCGTGCCGGCCCACCGGCCGATCACCGTACGGGACCTGCTGAACTCCACGTTCGGCCTCGGGGTCGACTTCGAGTCGATGACTTCCCCGATCAGGGCCGCGACCTTCGAGCGTCTCGACTACAGCGTGGCATCCGGGCCGGCCCCCGAACCGGACGAATGGATGCGCCGCCTCGGCGAACTGCCGCTGCAGTACCAGCCCGGAGTGCGATGGCAGTACGACCTCAGCAACGAGGTCGTCGGGGTGCTCGTCTCCAGGGTCACAGGACAGTCGCTGGAGACGTTCCTGCGCACACGCATTCTCGACCCGCTGGGGATGAAGGACACCGCCTTCCACGTTCCCGCCCAAAAGATCGACCGCCTGCCGCCGCTGTACGGGCCCGACCCGCGGACCGGCGAGTTCCTCGTCTGGGACGAGGCGGCAGGGGGCAGGTCCAGCACGCCTCCCGCGTTCCAGGGCGCCGGCGGCGGACTGGTCTCCACCGCTGACGACTACCACGCCTACTTCCAGATGCTGCTGAACCACGGGATGCACGGCAGCGAACGGATCCTGTCCCGGGCCGCCGTCGAGCTGATGACCACCAACCGCCTCACACCCCAGCAGATGGCCGCCCGGGACGCCATGTTCAGCAACGTGGCCCACCTGTCGTCCGGCCAGGGGGCGAACGGCGGCTGGGGCTTCGGGATGGCGGTGCGCACCTACCGCGGGGACTACACGCCCATCGGCCAGTTCGGCTGGTTCGGCGGCACCGGCACCACCGCCTACGCAGACAGGACCAACCAACTCACCGGAGTCCTCCTCACCCAGGTCGGACTGTCCACCCCGGATTCCCCGCGTGCCATGAGCGACTTCTGGACCACCCTCTACCAGGCCATCGACTGACAACGAGCTCGACCGGTCCTCGGCGTGCCGTTCGCCGCAACGGTAGCGACGCCCAGCGCGTTCATCCCAGTCTTGGGCGGCGACGCGCGGGTGGGGGAATGGCGGTGGTGGATGGTGCGCTGGCGCAGAATCGGGTACGCGTACCGCCCGGGCCCGTTCAGGGGTCATCCTGACATCAGGGAGAGAGCACCATGCCTGCAGAACTGTCCGACCAGCTGAAGACGCTCCTGGACTCGCCCGTCTTCATCACCGTTGCCACCCTCCAGCCGGACGGCAGTCCTCAGGTGTCCCCTGTGTGGGTCATGCGGGACGGTGGCGATGTTCTGTTCTCCACGACTGTCGACCGCCAGAAGTACAAGAACCTCACCCGCGACCCCCGGGTCAGTGTCGTGGCGCAGCCCGCCGATGCGCCGTACACCTATGCCGAGATCCGCGGTATCGCGGAAGTGACCGCCGATCCCGGCCGTGAGTTGATCGACGCGTTGTCGCTCAAGTACACCGGCAAGAGGTACGCGGAGTTCAACCCGGCTTCGGCCAACGATGCGGACCGCGTGATCGTGAGGATCAAGCCGCACAAGGTCGTGGGAGGCCTCTGACGGTTTAGTGCGGGTGGGTTGCTGCCAGTGCTCGGCTGGCGGCAGCCCTGCCCCCAGCTGACCGGTAGGCCCGCGATGGCTTCGGCGAGTGCACGCCCTCCCACGGGTGCTAAGGAGCCGGCTTCCCCCGCAGGCGGGCAGCTTCGTGGTGGCGCCCGAGCTGGTGATGAGCGGTGGCGAGGTTGGCACGGGCGTTGACGGTGTGGGGGTGGCCGGGGCCGAGAAGGCGTTCGAAGTCGGCGTGGACGGATTCCAGGAGTGCGAGCGCGTCATGGTGACGCCCGTGGCTGCTGAGAACGACGGCGAGGTTGGCACGGGCCAGGAGGGTGTCGGGGTGGTCGGGCCCGCGGAGGCGCTCTGAGTCGGCGTGCACGACTTCCAGCAGGGCGAGTGCTTCGTGGTGGTGCCCGAGCTGGTGATGGGCGGCGGCGAGATTGGCACGGCTGTGGAGGGTGTCGGGGTGGTCGGGTCCGAGCAGGCGCTCTGAGTCGGCGTGGACGGATTCCAGTAGAGCGAGCGCTTCGTGGTGGCGTCCGAGACCGCTGTAGGTGACCGCGAGGTTGGCGCCGGCGCTGATGGTGTCGGGGTGGTCGGGCCCGAGGAGACGTTGGAGGTCCGCGTGGACGGCTTCCTGGAGGGCGAGTGCGTCGTGGTGGCGTCCGAGGCCGCTGTACGTGGCGGCGAGGTTGGCGCGGGTGCTGATGGTGTCGGGGTGGTCGGGCCCGAGGAGACGTTCGCGGTCGGCGAGGAGTGCTTGCAGGAGAGCGAGCGCTTCGTGGCTGCGCCCGAGGTGGTGGTATCCGGCGGCGAGGTTGGCGCGGGCGTGGAGGGTGGTGGGGTGGTCCGGTCCGAGGCGGCGCTCGAAGGCGGCGTGGACGGCTTCTTCGAGGGCGAGTGCGTCGTGGTGGCGCCCGAGGCTGCGGTAGGTGTCGGCGAGGTTGGCGCGGGCGTGCAGGGTGGTGGGGTGGTCGGGCCCGAAGAGGTGTTCGGAGTCGATGCGGACGGCTTCTTGGAGGCCGAGTGCGTCGTGGTGGCGCCCGAGTCGGTGGTAGGCGGTCGCGAGATTGATGCGGGCGTTCATGGTGTCGGGGTGGGCGGGCCCGAAGCGGCGTTCGCAGGCCGCGTGGACGGCCTCCTTGAGAGTGAGTGCGTCGCGGTGGCGCCCGAGGTCGCTGTAGGTGGTGGCCAGGTGGGCGCGGGCGCTGATGGTGTCGGGGTGGTCCGTGGTGAGTACTCGCGTGGCCGTTTCCGTGATGGACGTCCAGTAACTGTGGGCGTCATGGTGCAGGCCGCCGGAGCTGAGGCTGCTTCCGTTGACGAGGATCACCGGGTGCATGCCGCCCTGCCAGAGCTGATTCCCGGCGTGCTGGAGCAGCGTGGTGGCGTTGGCGCGCAGTGCTTGCGCGAGCTCCCGCGGCTGATCGGTGGGTGGCCAGAGCGCGACCAGGGCATCGGCGGCGGTGAGGGCGAGGTCGGGTTGCCTGCTGGTGGGGGTGGCTTCGCGGACGGCGCGGCCGGTGAGGGCGTGCATGCGGATCTGACGGTGGGTGGCGTGCGGGTCGGTGGTGATCAGCGCGTACCGGCGCAAAACCCGCAGGGCGCGCACCACGTCTTCCGCCGTGGTCGGCGTCTTGTCGCCCTGACCCGGGGTCGCGGTGAGGAACGAGGTGACGGGCGGGGTCGTCCAGAGGGCTTCCGGGTGGCCGTTGGGATCGAGAAGCGCGAGCAACCGGACGAGGGGAAGGACCAGGCCATCGGGGCCGGCTTGTTCGGCTGCGTCCAGGGAGAGGAGCAGGGCCGCGGCGACCTGCCGCTGATAGCCCTCGGTGTCCGCCCACTCCGGCAGGACGTCGTCCAGCCGCAGCGCCCGGTCGGCCAGGCGGGTCAGGTACTGGGAGCAGCTGAGTTCCTCGGCGAGGAGGTAGGCGGCGGCGTGGCCCAGTGCGAGCGGGAGGTGGCCGAGCACGCGGGCGATCTCGTCCTCCCGCCCGTCCAGAAGGTGCCTTCCACCGTCAGTGGTGACCCGTTCCCGGAGGTAGTCGGTGGCTTCCTGGGGGGTGTATACGTCGATGTCGATGCGGTTGCGTCCGCCGCCGGTCAGGCGCGGGTCGTGCAGGCGGGTCGTGGCCAGCGTCCACCCGGTGCCGGGTCGGGCCGGCGGCCACCACGGGCCGACGACGCCCGGGTCACTGACGTCGTCCAGTACGACGAGCCAGGACCGGTCCGTGGTCGCCAGCCACTCCAGGAACGCCCGCGCGTCCTGCTCGGGGTCCTCCCCGCCCGCCCCGGGTGCCCCGACCCGCAGGGCAGCCTGTGCATAGAGGGCGATGATCTGAGCGCTCTCGCCGGCCGGGACCCACACCACCAGCCCGGTTCCCTCGGCGACGGCTTCGTGGGCGTACTGGGCGGCGAGCTGGGACTTTCCGACCCCACCCATCCCCGACAGCACCCCCGCTGACGCCCGCCTGGCCTGCGTCAACACCACCGAGCCCCCCGCACGGGCAGCATCGATGCGTGCCCGGAGCCCCTCGCGCGGCTGGAACGCCGATGCGGCCCGCGGCGGCGCCCCCACCAGCAGACCCGGGGTGGTGGCCGCCGCGCCCCCGCCACCCGCTGACCGCCGGGCCCCCGTGACCCGCCCGAAAGGCACCGCCCGGGCGCCCGACAGGGCCTCCTCGGCCTGCTGTCTGAGGTCCAGCAGCCCGTCCACGTCGAGCCGCAACGCGCCTGCCATGCCCGCCACGGTCCGCTCGGTCGGAACGAAAGGCTTGTTCAGGGCGTTGCTCACGCTCGTACGCCCCAGCCCGGACCGCCGCGCCAGCCAGGCCACCGTCTGGCCCGTCGAGGCCAACGCCCTCCTCAGCTGCGCCTGCAAGCGGGACAGCGCCGTGCCGGCCCCCTCGACTGGCTCCGGCATCTCGTCGGCGACGCTCATGTTTTCCCCCGGCCGATGTGCACGCCCTTGTTCAGCGGTGTTCATCATTGCCTGGCCGAACCCCGTCGCACACCCGATTCGAGAGGGTCGGGCCATCAACCGGTGTGTCTTTGCGAGGAGTTCGATATGTCTGCTCTGACGGTGGTGCTCTTCACGATCTGCCTGATCTTGATCGGCGCCCTCGCCGTCGCCGCGGCGGCGGGGAAACTGGCCCGCTTGGACGGTGCGACCTACCCGGCCGCCTGCCTGCGCGCCGCCGCTGCGTTCGCGGCGTTCCTGACCCTGGCCGCCGCCGTCACCGGCGCCCTGGCCGCGGTCATGACGTGAACTGACCTGAGGAACGGCGAACGTGCCCCCGGCTCGACCCGTACGGGCCGAGGCAGTCGGCGCGTCGCCGGTGATCGTCACCCTGCTCGCTCTGCGGTCGCTGCCCGGGTCCAGCGGCCGAGAGAGCTGCGTAGTCGGCGCGCTTTGAGTAGAATTAGCCCGCTATGTGCATGGGGCAAGCGGCCGGGCAGGTGCCCGGCAGGGTCGTATGCCACGCGTGATCAAGCGCGGAGGTGAGAGGGCATGAGCGCAGGCAAGAAGGTCAAGAACGCCGCGAAGGCGACCAAGGGCAAGGTGAAGGAAACGACGGGCAAGGCGGTGGGCAACGAGAGCCTGGAAGCCAAGGGGCGCGGAGAGCAGGCGCTGGGCGACGCCAAGCAGGCAGTGCAAAAGGGCAAGGATGCACTCAAGCACTAATGCGAGGTTCGCCGTACGACCTGGTGGTCAGGTGACACAGGATTGAGGGCCGGCGGGAGCGCTCCGCCGGCCCTCATGCACGCGGTGCCTCTGCGTGCGCGCTAAGCGGGCGCGCGGTGTCGGCGTCGCCGGGGCGGCGGCTCTTGCTCTTCGTCCTCCTCTTCGTCCTCGTCCTCCGCGTCGTCGTACCGGGCCTCGTCTTCCTCACCCTCTTCGGGCGGTTCCTCGTCCTCTTCCTCGTCCGTGTACTCATCGTCGTCTTGTTCGGCGTCGCCGTCCTCGCCCTCGTACTCCCCGTCCTCGTCCTCGTCCCCGTCCTCTCCCTCTTCGGACTGTTCCTCCTCCAGGGCTTCTTCGTGGGTCTGGACGACTTCGCCGTCACGGATCTCGCCGCGCCAGCCTTCCGGTTCGTCGTTGGTGAGCATGACGTGACGCAGGAAGTTCTTCAGGTCCAGGCGCAGACGACGACCCTGGGCGCGCCAGAGGTTCCCGGTCTTCTCGAACAAGCCGGACGGGTAGTACTCCACGACGATGACGATGCGGGTCAGAGACGGGGCGAGCTCGTGGAAGGTGACGCAGCCGCGGGTGGTGCCCTTGGCCCCCTCGGACGACCACACGATGCGGTCGTCGGGGATCTGTTCCTGGACAGTGGCCTTCCAACTACGGGTGGAGGGGCCGACCTTGACCTTCCAGTCGCTGGTGGTGTCGTCTCCGCGAGACACGCTGCGAACGCCCTTGGCGAACCCGCTGAAGTCCTCGTACTGGGTCCAGTGGTCGTAGACCGTACGCAAGGGGAGGCCGACGTCGAGCACCTCGGCGATGTTCATCAGTTTGCCGCCGCCGCTCTTGCGGCCCTTGCCCTTGCCGCCGCCGAAGGCCTCGGTGACCTTGTCCTTGAGCTTGCCGAGTTTCTGTCCGGCGATGGCCTTCAGGGGCGAGTCGCCCTGCACGAGACGGCCGCCGATGCCGGCGACGTCGGAGAGGGTGCCACCGTTGTCGGCGACGTCGTAGAGCTGGTCGGTGAGGCCGGAGAGCTTGTCCGTGGCCTTGTCCGCCAACTGGTCGGCCTGGGCGGCGAGGAACCCGCCCAGCTCCTTCATCAGCTGGTCCATCCCGGAGGGCGGCTCCGGTGACTTGCTGCGGTCTGAGGTTGCCATGACCTACCTCCGCGTGGACGGCTTGCGGGCCGTGGTCTTCTTGGCGGCCGCCGGACGGGCCTGGCTGCGGCCGGCGGTCTTCTTGGCGCCGGTCTTGGCAGCAGCACTCTTACGCGCAGGGCTCTGGCCTGAGGCCTTCTTACGCGGCGGGCTGCTGGGGGCCTTCTTCGCGGCCGCCTTGGACGGAGCGCTTCTGGAGGCGGAACCCTTCTTGGCGGGCGCGGCCTTCGACGCGGGCCGCTCTGCGGTCGCCTTCTTGGCCGCGGTCTTCTTCGTGGCCGCCTTCTTCGCCGGTGGCGGCGCGGTCTTCTTCGCGGACGTCTTCCTCGCGGGCGTCTTCCTCGCGGGCGGGGCCGCACTTTTCGCCGGTGCCTTCTTCGCGGGAGCCGCTTTCTTCGTCCCGGTCCGCCGGGCGGGCGTCGCCTTCTTCGCGGGCTCGGAGGGCTTCTTCTCAGCGGCGGCCTTCTTTCCCGGAGAAGGCCTCGACGCGGCCCTGCGGGCGGGGGCGGCGCTCTCGCCGTCGTGTCTACGGGAGGCGGGAGGGGTGCGGCGCGGCGGCGGGGGAGGCTCTTCGTCCTCGTCCTCCTCCGGTTCCTCGTCGTCGTCGACCGGTTCCTCCTCGTCTTCCGGTTCGGCTTCTTCCTCGTCCTCCGGTCCTTCCTCCGCGGCGCGGGTACGGGCTGCCGAACGCGTCCGACGCGTGGGCGGGGGAGGCTCCTCCTCGCCCTCCTCCTCGTCCGCGTCCTCCTCTTCGGTTTCGTAGCCGCCCTCGTCCTCGTAATCCCCGGCCTCTTCGGCCTCGTACGGCTCCTCGTCCGCCTCCGGGTCCTCGCCCTCGCCCTCGCCCTCGTAAGGCTCCTCGTCCTCGTCCTCGTCCTCGTAAGGCTCCTGGTCTTCGTCCTGCTCGTCTTCCTCGTCGTCCCCCCGTCCGCCGTCGCCGCCGCGCGAGAGGCCGAGGGTGCGCTCGTGCAGGCTGCCGGCGAGGTCGGCGAGCTTGCGGTTGGCCGCGGTGGCGAGTGCCTGGCGGCCCGCGTCGAGGGCTTCGCCGCGCAGCTGCTCGCCGACTTCGGCGAACTGGGGCATTTCCTTGAGCCGGGAAACGCCTTCCTTCAGCAGCTGGCCGGGCTCGAGCCCGAACCGCCGGCCGGCGAGGTAGGTCGCCACACTGAACGCGAGGCGGCCCTTTTTCGTACGGCCGAGCAGATAGCCTCCGGCGACGGCGGCGGCCAGCGCGATCTTGCTGGTGTCCTCCATGATCATCCCCTTTGCAGGGCGCATACGGACTGATGGGTCGCCCGCGGACAGCGGATCGCGACGGTCTCGCCGCCCGCCAAGAGAAAGGGGTCCAACCGGGGCCGCCTCGGAAAGCTCCTGCCCCCGATATGGGACTAATACCTTGATTTGGTGACATTCTAGTTTCTGTGAGGCCGTCTCCCCAAGGGAGGGGCATATGGCCGCAGCGGAACCCACACGCCCCCGGCGGGCCTCCTCGCGAGGTGTCGGCGAAGGCAGGGAGCAGGACGGCAACTCGCCCCGGCGCGGTGCGCCCCGGCGTCCCGCGGGTACGCGAGGAGCGGCCGTGGCCATGCGTGCGGCCGCCGAGCAGCTCGCCGAACTCCTGGGCCGCTTCCCCGACTCGGTCTCCTCGCTCAAACCGACCGACGACGGCTGGGTGGCGCAGGTGGAGGTCGTGGAGCTGGAGCGCATCCCGGACACGACCAGCGTGATGGCCAGCTATCGGGTCGCTCTGGACGAGGAAGGCGAGCTGATCTCCTACGAACGGACCCGCCGCTACAGCCGCGGCATGATCGACCGGCTGACCTGACCTCGGTCCGGCCGGCGGAAGGAGACGCCATGACCATGGTGCCGCAGGGCGGCAGCCCCGTCGCACGGGGGCAGGGGGGAGGCACGGGAACCCTCTACGACGTCCTGGAACTCATACTCGACCGCGGGCTGGTCATCGACGTCTTCGTCCGCATTTCCCTGGTGGGCATCGAACTCATCAAGATCGACGCCCGGATCGTGGTGGCCAGCGTCGATACCTACCTCCGCTTCGCCGAGGCCTGTAACCGTCTCGACCTCGAAGCGGGCCGAAAGGCCCCCGCCCAGCTGCCCGACGTCATGGGCAAAGTCATGGAGGGCGGCGCTCACGGCAAGAGCAAGGGAGCCCTCAGCGGGGCCGTGGAAGCCGTGAGCGATTCCCTGACCGGCAAGTCCTCCTCGCGAGCGGCTGACCAGGAAGAGGAAGAGGAAGAGGAGAGAGAGGAGGCGCCCCGGCGACGGCGTCCCCCCGTCCGGCGCACGGCACGGCGGGAAAAGGAGTGACGGATGCCCCTCTACGTGTACTCGATCATCGCCGAGGACCACCCCCGCCGCCTCGACGGCGCCCACAGCGTCGGCGCGGAGCCGTCCCCGTTGCGGACGGTCACCGCAGGCCCGCTGTGCGCGGTGGTCAGTGACATCACCGAGGAGATCCGGCCCAAACGCCGCGACCTCATGGCACACCAGGAAGTCCAGGAACGGCTGATGGCGGACGGCGCCGTCCTGCCCCTGCAGTTCGGGTACACCGCCCCCGACGACCTCGCCGTCTCCCAGGCCCTCCGAGAGGACGCCGACGGCTACCTGGCGGCCCTCGCGCGACTCGACGGCTGCGCCGAGTACCACGTCCGGGCCTCCCAGAGCGACGAGGCGCCCCTGCTGCGGGACATCCTCGAAGACCTGCCCCAGGCGCGTGACCTCAACGAACGCATCCGCGGCGGAGACCGCGATCCGGGCACACAGCTCGCCCTGGGTGAAATGGTGGCCCGCGAGGTCCAGAGCCGCCAGGAGGCCCTGGCCGCCGGCCTGACCGAAGCCTTCGCCCCGCTGGCCCGCGAACACCTCGTCCGCGCGCCCTCCGGCAGCGACTTCCTCAACCTCTCGCTGCTCGTCCCCGACGAGAACGAGGACCGCCTGCGCACCGCCGAAGCCGACATCGCCCGGGAGGTCGCCGACGGCATCGACCTGCGTTTCTCCGGGCCGCTGCCGCCCTACAGCTTCGTATAGCCCGAGCCGAGCCGTCCACCGAGCCGAGCCGTCCACCGGGCCAAGCCGTCCACTGGGCCGAGCCGTCCACCGGGCGGGAAGGGAGGCCAGACCCATGGGACTGCTGACCTACCTGCTGACGCTCCCCGTAGCGCCCGTGCGCGCCGTCACCTGGGTCGCCCAGCGCGTCGTGGAGCAGGCCGAGGAGGAGTACTACGACCCCGCACCGATCCGGCGCCGTCTCGCCGAGCTGGAGCAGCAACTGCTCAGCGGCGAAATCGACGAGGAGACCTTCGACCGGGAGGAGGACGAACTCATCAACCGGCTGACGGAGATCTCGCAGTTCCGCAGGCAGCTGACTGAGCGCGACGAGGAGGTGCCACCATGACCGACCCGCTGCCCGGCCGACCCGGATCCTTCGCCTCCCGCGCGCCGATGCCGTACGGGCAGAACGCGTCCTCCAGCCTCGCCGACATCCTGGAGCGGGTCCTGGACAAGGGCATCGTCATCGCCGGGGACATCCGCATCAACCTCCTCGACATCGAGTTGCTGACCATCAAACTCCGGATCCTGATCGCTTCCGTGGACAAGGCGAAAGAGATGGGCATCGACTGGTGGGAACACGACCCCTCCCTCTCCTCCCGCCACACCGGCAGCCCTCTGGAACAGGAAAACAAGCGACTGCGCGCCGAACTCGACGCCCTGCGCGGGCGGCTCGACCCCGCCGAGGACACAGCCGCCCCGGACGAAGAACCACCGGCCGGCCGGCGACGGGGGAGCGCGCCGTGAACACCCCGGGCACCCTCACCTACGTCTACGCCGCCGCGCATCCCACCGACGCCCTCCAAGCCGCGCTCCCCGCTCTGCACGGCATCGGCGGAACACCGCTGCGCCTCCTGCCCCCCGAGCCCGGCGCGAGCCCCGCCACCGGGCCCCGGCCGGTCGCGTTCGTCGTGGGCGACGTTCCCGAACGCGACTTCAACGAAACGGCCCTCAAAGATCACTTCGAGGACCTGGAGTGGCTGGAGCACGTCGCCCGTACCCACCACGAGGTCGTCCAGGCCGTCGCCGCGCGGGCGACCGTCCTGCCCCTGCGCCTGGCCACCGTCTACCAGGACGACCACCGCGCCCGCCAAGCCCTCACCACCCGGCAGCCCGCCTTCGCCCAGCGCCTGGACCAGCTGCGCGCCCACACCGAGTACGGCGTGAAGGTCTACCTGCTGCCCCCCGCGTCTCCCGGACCCGCCCGGCCGCCCGAGGGCACCCCGCCCACCGGCCCGGGCAAGGCGTACCTCCGGGCCCGACGAAGCCAGCACCACAGCCGCGAAGCCGCCTACCAGCAAGCACAGGACGCCGCCGCTGCCATCGAAGCCATCGCCGCGCACCACACCACCCGGCGCGTGCGCCACGCACCCCAGCGGGGCGCCCTCACCGGTACCCAGGAGAACGTCCTCAACGACGCCTACCTCATACCCGACAGCGAGGCCCAGCAGTTCAGGAGGGCCATCGCGGACCTCGCCCGCGACTTCCCCGGCCTGCGTATCGAGGTCACCGGACCATGGGCCCCCTACTCCTTCGCCGCACCGCCCGATGCCCCCGACCCGGCCGGCGCCCAGGTGCCGCCCCCATGACCCTCAGCGGATACGACGAGCCCCTGCCCGGCCGCCAGGTCGCCCTCGTGGACCTCCTCGACCGGCTCCTCAGCGGCGGAGTCGTCCTGACCGGCGACATCGTCCTGTCCATCGCCGACATCGATCTGGTCCGCATCTCCCTGCGCGCCCTCATCGTCTCCGTCAGCTCCGAAACACCCGCCCCCGAGCCGGCCGGTCACCGTGATGACCTCTGACCCTGACCCAGCCCCGGGCCCAGACCCGGCACCGCCGCCGGCCGGACGCGTCCACGACATCGGCGACCACCTCGACCAGGCCTTCCGCCTCGTCCAGGCACCCGCCACCCCATCAGGAGCGCCGCCCAGCCCTGCGCGGCGCCTCCACACCAGCCCCGACACGGTAGGCGAGGACCTCCTCAAGCTCGTGCTCACCGTCGTCGAGCTCCTGCGCCAGCTCATCGAACGCCAAGCCCTGCGGCGCGTGGACGCCGGCGACCTCACCGACGAACAGGAAGAAGAACTCGGTGCCACCCTGCTGGCGCTCCACGACCGTCTCTCCGACCTGTGCGCCGAGCACGGCTACGCCCTGGAAGACCTCAACCTCGACCTCGGCCCCCTGGGCCCGCTCCTTCCACCCCGTGACTGACCGCGCGACCGCCACGCCGGCGGCTCCTTCGACCGGCAGCAGCCCGCCGCCGGTGTCAGCGCGGCGCGGCCCCACGGCGCGTAGCGGTGACCAGCCAGGCGCTGCTTCGCAGCCGCACCGCGCCGTCCGCTTCATGGCGTTGCAGGGCGGCCGTCAGTGCCTGGCGGGCCTCGTCCTGCTTGGGCTGGGGCACCTGGTCGAGCAGGTGCCGTCCGGGTCCGGAGTCCAGCAGGAACGCCGCGGCGTCCGCGGCGTCGATGCCCCACCTCCCCGGTGCCTCGATGCGCCGTGCGTCGGCATCGGCGAATCCGCTGGTGTCGAGCAGCTCGCGGATGCGGTCGGGATCGGTGAGGGAGAACATGCCGGGACCCCCGGGCTTCCCGAGGTCGCCGAGCGGCAGGATGCCCTTGAGCGAGGCCGGCACCGCCAGCCATTCGTTGCTCTCGGCCCCAGCCGCGCAGATGAAGGCCAGTCGGCCGGCGGGGCGCAGCGCGCGGTGGAGGTTGGTGAAGGCCGCGACGGGATCGCTGAAGAAGGTCATGCCGTACCGGCTGATGACCGCATCGAACCCCTTGAACTCCAGGGGGTGGGTCTGGGCGTCGCCTTGTACGAAGGAGGCGTTCTCCACCCCTTCGTGAAGGGCGCTCTCGCGAGCTTTGGCCAGCATGGATCCCGACAGGTCGAGCCCGAGCGCCCGGCCAAGGGCGGCGCGGCGGGCTGCGAGGCGGGTGGTGCGGCCGGCCCCGCACCCGACGTCCAGGACGGTGTCGGTTTCCGAGATGGCCTCGGCGTCCAGGAGGGGCTGGTTGAACCCGTCGTTGACGGCGTCCCACCGTTGCTTGCTGCGGGCCCACTGCGCGCCCTCGTTGATCCGGTGCCACAAGCGTTGCTCACCCCCCCGTCCCGCCGGATCGGCCGGGCTCCCCGTAGCGCCCCTTCCCATCGCACTCGTGCTCACCCGATGCGGGCGGCAAGCTGATGCACGCACCCACTCCTGTCGGCCGGGTCAGACATGGAGTGGCCACGGACGCAGCCGGGCCGGTCGACGGCTTTCCTTGGTGCCACCCTCTCGGCCTGCCCCGCCCTTCACCTTCGGCGCGGAAGCGGAGAGTGCGGGAGGGTGAAGGCCACCAAGTCCCTTGCTCCGGGGGGCCCGTGGCGGCAGGAGGGACCGTCGTCGCGGAGTCTTTACAGCCTTCTCATGCGTCAGTAACCTCCTGGAAGTTCTTTCGTGAACTTGCGCAAGGCTCCCCCCACCCACTCCTGCCGCGAGGCAGTTCCCCACCGCCTGCGGCATGACCGAGGGACAGTCCCTTGACCAGACGAACACGCCCCCGGCGCCGCCCCATAGTCGTCGTGGTGACCGCGGCTGCGGCGCTCACCGCCGGTCTGCTGAGCACCTCCCCGCTCGGCACCACCGCGACCGCGGCGGCCACGGCCGGCGACAACACGGCCACCGTCTTCTACTACACCAAGACCCACAACTGGTCTGCGTACAACCTGCACTGGTCGCCGGACGGCGGCAGTTGGTCCACCGTGCCGGGCACCGCAATGGTGCCGGCGTGCAGGGACTGGGTGAAGAAGACCGTCGACCTGGGCTCCGCCACGGGGCTGAAGGCCACCTTCAACAACGGCTCCGGGACCTGGGACAACAACGGCGGCAAGAACTACGACCTGGGCACCGGCACCGTGCTGGTCAAGGACGGCGTGGTCGCCCACAGTGATCCTTGCGGAGTGGGCAACGGCTTTACCGGCAAGCCAAGTTCGAGCCCCGGTCTCGGCCCGAGCGACAACGGCGGCAGCGACACGGGCGCGAGCGCCACGGTCTACTACTTCACCAAGACCCGCAACTGGTCGGCCTACGACCTGCACTACGCGCCCAACGGCGGCACCTGGACCACCGTGCCCGGCGTCGCGATGGAAGCCGCCTGTACCGACTGGGTGAAGAAGACCGTCAGCATCGGCACGGCGAACGGCCTGGCGGCGACCTTCACCAACGGTTCCGGCACCTGGGACAACAACAGCGGCAAGAACTACGCCCTGGGTACGGGTGTGGTGACGGTCAAGGACGGCACGGTCGGCAGCGCCGACCCGTGCGGCACGAACATCCCCAAGCCGAGCGCCTCCGCCTCCACGTCCGCCTCGCCATCGCCGTCCGCAAGCACCCCGCCGCCGGCCGGGAACACCGCCACCGTCTTCTACTCGACTGCCGTGGTCGGCTGGAGCATCGTCAACCTGCACTACGCCCCGGTAGGCGGGTCGTGGACGGCGGTGCCCGGCGTCGGCATGGAAACCGCCTGCCCCGGCTGGTTCAAGCGCACCGTCGACCTGGGCTCCGCCGGCACCATGGCGGCGACGTTCAACAACGGCTCGGGCACCTGGGACAACAACAACGGCGCGAACTACCTTGTGCCCAAGGGCGTCTCGATCGTCCAGAACGGCAAGGTCACCGCGAACGCCGCGGACCCGTGCGCGGGCGTCACACCGGACACCACCGCGCCGAGCGTGCCGACCACGGTCAAGGCCACCGCCACCGGCACCTCGATCGTGCTGACCTGGGAGCCGTCCACAGACGACACCAAGGTCACCGCTTACCAGATCACCCGCACCGGCGGCACCAAGGGCAGCTCGGTGATCACCGTCGGATCCACCGTGTACTCGGACGCCGGCCTGGAGCCGCGCACCGCCTACACGTACACCGTGAAGGCGGTGGACGCGGCCGGCAACGTCTCGGCCGCCTCGGCGGCCGCGGTCGCCACCACCGGGGAGTCCCCGCCGCCCGCCAAGACCGGCGAGATGATCGGCACCGACCCGCGCAAGGACCCGATCTACTTCGTGCTCACCGCCCGCTTCAACGACGGCGACAGCTCGAACAACCGGGGCGGCAACCAGGACGTCAAGTCCGGGAACGCCGCCAACAACGACCCGATGTTCCGCGGCGACTTCAAGGGCCTGGTGCAGAAGCTCGACTACATCAAGGCGCTCGGCTTCTCCGCCGTCTGGATCACGCCCGTGGTCCTCAACCGGTCCGACTACGACTACCACGGTTACCACGGCTGGGACTTCTACCGGGTCGACCCGCGGCTGGAGTCGGCAGGCGCCTCCTACCAGGACCTGATCAACGCGGCGCACGCCAAGGGCATGAAGATCTACCAGGACGTGGTCTACAACCACAGCTCCCGCTGGGGCGCCAAGGGCCTGTTCGTGCCCACCGCCTACGGTGTGCGGGACGCCCAATGGTCCTGGTACTACGACGAGAAGAAGGACGGCTTCGAGTACGACGGCCTGACCATCGACACGAAGACCGGCAAGTCGTACTACAACGGCGACCTGTGGTCGACCACCCAGCCCGCCGGGCAGACCTGCGTCGGCTGGGGCACCCCGACCCAGTACAAGAGCCCCGAGGGCTACACCATCTACAACTGCCAGTGGCCCAGCCCCACGTCGCGCATGTTCCCCGCCCAGTACTACCACCAGTGCTGGATCGGCAACTGGGAGGGCGAGGACTCGCGCTCCTGCTGGCTGCACGACGACCTCGCGGACTTCAACACCGAGAGCGCCCCGGTCCAGAACTACCTGATCGGCGCGTACAACAAGTACATCGACATGGGCGTGGACGGCTTCCGGGTCGACACCGCCGTGCACGTCCCGCGCGTCACCTGGAACCGGCGCTTCCTGCCCGCCATCCAGCAGCGCGTCACCCAGGACTGGGGCCCCGAGAAGGCGCGGAACTTCTTCGTCTTCGGTGAAGTCGGAGCGTTCGTCAACGACAAGTGGAACCGCGGCTCGGTCAACCACTCCGCGCAGTTCTTCACCTGGAAGGAGCGCACGCAGTACACCGACGCCGACGTACAGGCCGCGCTCGACCAGTACGACCAGGAGGAGAAACTCGGCCCGGGCAACCAGCCCACCTCGGCCAACGCGTTCCTCACCGGGAACGCGTACCGCGCGCCCGACCACTCGAAGTTCTCCGGCATGAACATCATCGACATGCGGATGCACATGAACTTCGGCGACGCGCACAACGCGTTCTCCAACGGCAAGGACTCCGACGACTCGACCAACGACGCCACGTACAACGTGGTCTACGTCGACAGCCACGACTTCGGCCCGAACAAGTCGTCCACCCGGTACGCGGGCGGTACCGACGCGTGGGCGGAGAACATGGCGCTGATGTGGACCTTTCGCGGCATCCCGACGCTGTACTACGGCTCCGAGATCGAGTTCCAGGCCGGCAAGCAGATCGACTGCGGCCCTTCCTGCCCGCTCGCCACCACCGGCCGCGCCTACTACGGCGACAAGATCGCCGGCCAGGTGACCGCCGGCGACTTCTCGGTCGTCTCCTCAGCCGACGGGGCCGTCGCCACCACCCTGCAGCAGCCGCTGGTCAAGCAGCTGCAGCGGCTCAACCAGATCCGCCGGGCGGTCCCCGCCCTGCAGATGGGCCAGTACTCCACCGAGGGTGTCCAGGGCGGCGGCATGTCCTTCAAACGCCGCTACACCGACGTCGCCGACGGCGTCGACTCCTTCGCCCTGGTCTCCGTCACCGACGCGGCCACCTTCACCGGCCTCCCCAACGGCACCTACAAGGACGCCGTCTCCGGTGACGTCAAGCTGGTCACCGACGGCACCTTGGCCCTCGCCGCTCCCGGCAAGGGCAACATGCGGGTCTACGTCCTCGACCTGGACGGCAAGAACGCCGCCCCGGGCAAGATCGGCGCCGACGGCCCGTACCTGAAGTAACAGCAACACCAGCACCACCCTCGGCGGGCATGCTCCGGGAGCGTGCCCGCCGACTGCTGTCGACGAACGCCATTGCGATGACGAGCGGTCGCTACGTCGGATTCCCAGCCTCCGCCCCGGAGCTCTGGTGTGAACCGTGGCTGCTGCCAGTACCAGGGGTACGCAACCGAGGCGGCCCTGGGCTCCCGTGCGGGCACCGGCATGGAGCAGAACCCGACAACTGCCGTGTGCCCGCGGCTCGCCGCCAGGCGCAGCGGCGTCGGATGAGCGCTTCACCTGTCGTAGCTCACGTTCAATCTGCTCGTTCGGGTACTGCCGGCCGTGAGCCGCTTCCAGGCACCGCACTGGTAGGGCAGGGTGTCGGGCATGGAGATCTCGCCGTTCCTGCTGCGCAAGCTCGCCCGCCGTTTCGACACCTTCGACAGTAATCGTGACGGCTACATCGACCGCGCCGACTTCGAGTCGGCCTGTGACCGCCTCGCCGCCGCCTTCCATCTCGCGCCTGAAGCCCCCGAGCTCAAGCACATGCGGGAGCTGAGCGACGGCCTGTGGCAGCACTTGTACCAGGCTGCGGACACCGACCTCGATGGACGCATCAGCCTCGCCGAATACCAGTCGGCGTTCGCCGCCGGGCTGCTGGTCACGCCCGCTTCCTTCGACGCCGGGTACGTGCCGTTCCTCGATGCGCTGATGGACATCGTCGACGAGGACGGCGACGGGAAACTGACCCGTGACGAGCAGGTCCGGTGGTCCGGCGCCCTGATGGGACTGTCTGAAGGGGACGCTCGCGAGGTCTTCGGCCGCCTCGACCGGGACGCCGACGGGCTGATCAGCCGAGACGACATGCTCCAGGCAATCCGCGAGTTCTACTTCAGCGAGGAACCGACCTCCGCCGGTGTGTGGCTGCTGGGACCGCTGGACCCCGCATAGAGGTACGGGTCCCTCCCGCCGGCCCGGGCGGCCGACGGCGCCCACAGCCCGGCCCAGCTGCCGGAGCCACAACCGATTGCCCGATCTGCGCGCAGCCACCGGGATGCTACCGACCAACGATTTGATCAACGGCCGCGCTATCGGCGCCCTGCGCAGCCGTGCCCCCGCCCGCGACCCGCATGTGGCTCCGACTGCTGCGACCGTGTGAATCGTTCCTGCGGTGAATGTCTGCGGCTGTCTGGGTGAGCGCAGCTCGATGAGCCTTTGGCGTAGGTGAGGGGGCCGGTAGACGTCAGGTGTCGTTCCGTCGTCCGAGGGGTGTTCGTGATGAGCCGTAGCTTGATCGTCGTGGATGTGCAGAAGGACTTCTGTGAAGGAGGCAGTGTTCCCGTCGCGGGAGGCGCGCAGCTCGCCACCGCGATCGCCGATCTGGTGGAACAGGCCGCGGGGAGTCACTACCAGTACGTCGTGGCCACGCGCGACCACCACATCGACCCGGGCGGGCACTTCTCCGCGAACCCGGACTTCAAGGACAGCTTCCCCGTCCACTGCGTCGCCGGAGACGAAGGCGGGGAGTTCCATCCGAACTTCGCCCCGGCCGCCACCGGTGGCAAGGTCCACGCCGTCTTCTTCAAGGGCGCCCACAGCGCGTCCAAGAGCGGCTTCGAAGGCACGGACACCGAAGGCACCGCCCTCGCGGACTGGCTGCGCGCCCGCGGGGTGCGGCACGTCGACGTGGTGGGCATCGCAACCGACCACTGCGTGCGCGCCACCGCCCTGGACGCTGCCGCGGCCGGATTCACCACCCGAGTACGCCTGGACTACACGGTCGGTGTCGCCCCCGAAACCATCGCCTCCACCTTGGACGACTTCCGCCAGGCGGGCATCAAGATGTCCGGCAAGGCACCGGCCCCGAGGTAGCCCAGCATCCGACGCACCAGCACCGGCCTGCCGGTAACTGCAACGGGCTGCCCGTAGTTGTATCGGCATGGGTACAGAACCGCAGGGGCACCCGGTGACCGGGCGGGTGTTCATGCCTCCAGCGTGCGGACGGAGGTGTGCCGGGAGCGGGGTACGGGGAGGCATCCTGCCGGCGCGGGCTCTGTCTCACGCCCAGTGCGCCGCCCACGCGCGGGCGGCCTTGATCGTTTCGTCGGCCTCGGTCAGCCCGCGCTCACGCCAGTCCTCCCACGCCCGTGCCTCCGCCTTGGTCAGCACGCGCAGGCCGTCCCGGGGTGCGTGGGCGAACGCCGGGATCGTCGCGCACCAGCGGGCGGCCTGCTCGACTGTCTGCCCCCCGTCGAGGATGAGCCGGAACCCCCACAGCGCGGGGTCGATCCATGCGGGGCCGCGCATCGCCCATGCCCAGTCGATCACCCTGACCCGGCCGTCGGGCTCGGTCATGAAGTTCGTGGCCGCCGGGTCGGAGTGCACGAGCCGGTCCCCGGTGAACAGGGGTTCGGCGCCGGGGTCGCAGTAGACGTCCCATCGATCCCATGGGGTGCGCGCGACGACGTCCGGCGCGGGCGTACGGCTCAGCTGGTCCAGGACAGCGGCGACCGACGCGACGTGATCGCCGTCATCGCCGAAGTAGGTCCACCGGGAAGCGTTGAGGCCTTCGAAGCACAGCAGCAGCCAACCGCCCGCCCGCTCCGTCCAGAGCAGCTTGGGGGCGCAGTCGGGCAGGTACGGGTTCACGGCCGCTTCAGCCTCCAGCTCCCCGATCGCCTCATGGTCGGTCGGCAACCCCTTGATGAACACCATCGGCCCGCCCCCCGACGGCCAGAACCAGGAGGCGAGCGCAGAGCTGGTGCTGCTGTCGACGGGGATGCTGGGGCAGCCCTCTCCGAGGCGGTCGGTGATGGCCTTCCGGGTCAGCTCGGGCAGTTCCTCGTAGGACAGCCGCTCCACGCGCATCAGCTGGTCACCTGCCTGGCCTCGGCGGGTTCTGGGGGTCGCTGGGAGGCATCGGTGGATTCTTGTCCGGACGCGTCGGCGCCCTGGTGGACGGTCCTCCTGGCGGCGGGGTGGACTTCGGTCCGCGCCTCATCTCGGTCAGCATGCCCGGGAGGCTAGCGGTCGCCGCCCTTGCCACGCCGAGTATGGGCGGAAGTCGGCTGGTTCCGATCACCTCGCCCACCGAGGGCTCAAAAAGGGCCAGGCCTACGAGTCCTGGCACCTGGGTGTGCCGGGGGAGGTCCGGGTTGACATGAGCAATCCTCGGCCGTACGGGGATCTTCGCCCTGACCGTTGACGGTGTTTTCTGTCATCGTGGGGACAAGGGTCATCCTACCGGGCTTACGGCGAGGGGGAGTTGATGGCCGACGTTCGCGGCCGGGACGGCGAACTGGCGGAGCTCGAAGCGTTCGCGCGTTCCCATGAGTCCTACCGCTGGCTCATCGGGCCGCCCGGGTCCGGCAAGACCGCTCTGGCCGAGCGGCTCGCCGCTCACCCGCCGGGGGACGTCGACGTCGTCTCCTTTTTCGTGTCGGGCGCCTCCGGCGGACAGACAAGGCGGTTTCGACAGGAAGTCCGCGACCGGCTCGCGGCGTTATTGGGCGAGTCGGCTCCGCCGCTCTCCGGACCGAGCACGCTCCACGACCTCTGGGCCCGTGCCTGCGCGCGGGCCGAGGCGAGCGGCCGACACCTGCTGCTGCTCGTGGACGGCCTCGACGGGGACCACGAGTCCCCGCCGATCGCGGCCCTGCTGCCCGCCGCGACGGGCTCCCACGGTCACGTTCTGGTCCTCAGCCGCGCCCTGCCCCGGATTCCGGAGGCCGTGCCCCGGTCCCACCCGCTGCGGGACGAGCGACGCTGCCCTCGCGTCCGGTTGTCCGCGAGTCCCCTCGCCACCGTGCTGGCGGACCGTGATGCCCGTGCGGTGCTGGGGGCTCTGGCCGTCGGCGGCCCGCTGACCGCGGACGACCTCGAAGCGGTCCTCGCCGCGGGAGGCGGCGGCATGGACGCGCACGACGCGCGGGCCGTGCTGCGGACGGTCCCTTCCGGCTTACTGGCGTCGCGTAGCGATCCGGACTCGTCACAGGAGCGGTTCGGCCTCGCCGACGACGCACTGCGCCGGGAGACCGTCGCCGCCATCGGTCACGCCGAGACGGAGCGGCATCGTGCCGCTCTGCGCGCCTGGGCCGAACAGTTCGCCCGTCGGGCCTGGCCGGACGACACCCCGGCGTATCTCCTGGACCATTACCCCGCGGTGCTCGTCGCGGGCGCGGACATCGACGCGCTCGCCGCCCTCCCCTCGCCCGAGCGGATCGCGCTGTGGCAGCGCCGGGCCGGTCACCCCGCCCCTGCCTGGCAGGAAATCACCGATGTCCTGAACGTCCTGGCCGCGACGGAGGCGGACAGGCTGGGCGAGGCCTGCGTCCTGGCCATGCGCCGCTACCGGCTGACCGAAGGTCCGGGGCATGTGAGCTTCGGCTTCGCACCGGCTCTCCCGGTGGCCTGGGCCGAGCAGGGGGAGTGGTCCTGGGCCGAGTGCCTGGCATCGGTGATCTGGCACTCCGTCCGGGCGTACACGGGCATGGCCGGGGTGGCCGCAGGCCGCGGGGACACCGAGCGCGCCCTCCGGTACGTCGCTCGGGCCCGGGCCATCGCGCTCGACGATCCGGCCGGCGGAGTCTGGAACGCTCCTTCCCTGGCCGCCCTGGCCCGCACCGCGCACACGTGCGGTGCGTGGACGACGGCCTTGGAACTGCTCCGGGAGGCGGAGCACATCGCCTGTGCCGCACCGCCCAGCCCCGGCACGGATCTCATGGCCGTGGCCTTGGCCACGGTGGCCGAGGCCCACATAGAGATCGGCGACCGCGCCGACGCCCTGCGGATTCTCGGGACCGCCGAGGGCCTCGCCGCAAGCGCCGGCGGGCGAAGCATCGACACCCTCGTCGGCATCGCCGCCCGCTCGGCCCAGGTGCGCGGGGCGCAGAAGTGCGTTCTCGTCTTTCCTCGGCCCCAGGGCGCAGGCGCGCAGATCCGTGTGTACGCCGAGTTCGCCCGAGGGGCCGCCCACAAGGAGGGGACCGAGGCCGGTGCCGCGCTGCTGCGGGTCGCGGAGCAGATGCTGGCCAGGCTCCCCGCTCCCGTACCGGGCGCGACGGACGCCGTTGTGCTGCGAGCGGTCCGGGAACGGTTCCTCGCCGTGCTCGGCCTCGCCGAGGCCGCGGCGCGCGTGCCCGATCGGGACCTCTGCCTCCGTCTGGTGGAAGAGGCGGCCGGGCAGGGCAGCCAGGGGGCCGCCCGCGTGGCGCACCTGTACCAGCTGCTCGACCGCCCCGGTCAGGCCTGGCGTCTGCTCGACGGTCTCGTGGACCCGGAGGCGCGGCTGGCCGCGCTGATACGTTGCGCCGAGGCGGCACACGAGGGCGGCAACTCCGATGCCGCGTCGGTGTATCTGGAACACGCCGTGCGGGCGGCCGCCTCGATCGACCGGCCACGCCATCATTCGGACAGCCGGGTCGATCTCGCCGTGGCCCTGGCCCGATGCGGGAGTCCGGGCCGCGCCGAACGGATCCTGCGGGACCTCGACGCACCCGGCACGGGCCATTTCTGGGAGACCCTGGCAGTGACCGAGGCGGTGGCCCACCACGGCCGGTTCGATCAGGCGGGACCGCTGTTCACGCTGGCCCACTCGAACGGCGGCGCCGATGCGGTGCACCGCATCGCGGCGATCCTGGGGCGGGGTGCGGGACACGCCGGAGATCACGCCCTCGCCCGGGAGTTCGCCTCGCACGCCGGAGAGAAGAGCCACGTCTTCGCCCTCGAACAGGCCACGATCGGAGCTGCCGAAGGGGGCCATTTCGCCCTGGCGGAGCGGTTGCTGACCGCGGCCCGGTCCGCGTCCAAGGCCACGGTCTCCAGGTCCCGCAGGGGCCTGGAGCAGGACCCCGCCGCCGTTGCGGCGTCGGCGGCCCTGCGCGGCGGGGAACCGGAGTGGGCCGGGAGGTTCGCCGACCGGATCCGGATGCCCGACATGTTCAGCGACCAGTCGGGACCGGCGGTGAAGCGCGCGGTCGGGGGAGATCTCGCCGCCGCCGAGTACGAGGCGCTGGCGGTGGCGAAGCCGAACAGGGCGCAGGCATTGCTCAGAGTCGCGGAGATCGCGGCCGCCCTCGGGAGGGACGAGCATGTCGACCGCCTCCTGGATCTGGCCCGTCAGGCCGCCGAGGGATGGACGGAGGCTACGAAGGGCGTGCGGGTACAGCAAGGGGCGGCCGTGGCGGAGGCGGCCGTACGCATGGGCCGTCCGGACCGCGCCGACGTGATGCTTCGTCTCGCGGACGATGCGCTCGGAAACCCGCGGATCCCGGTGCTCGCCGCCCGTGCCGAGGCACTGGCCCGCGACGGCGACCAGGACGCGGCCGCCGCCCTGCTGGAGGAAGCCTTCGGCTGCCTCGGTTCGCGGAGCCTGGCCAACAAGGAGCGCGAGGTGCGGGCACTGGTGCTCGCGGCCGTGGCCGTCGATCCCGCGCTCTGCCGCCGCTACATCATGCGCCTGCTGGCGACGCGGACGAGGACCCGGAATGGCTCGCGGCCGTGGTGTTCTGCCGGCCCGAGCTCGCTCCGCTGGTGGTCGCCCTACTCGACGGAGACGTGGCGTCCCACGGTGCCGTCACGTAGGGGAGGAGGGAGAGGAGGGGGCCAACTTGCAGTGCGTGCGGTTAAGTTGAGTGGTCGAGGGAGCGGGATCCGACTCCGGATGGCGAAGGAGCGTCGTGTTCGAAGAGGTGGCCGCCCTGGCCATGACAGGGGCGACAACGGTAGTGGCTGCCATGGCCACCGACGGCTGGTCGACGGCGCGCGCACGGATGGCCGGACTGTTCCGCCGTGCCGATGACATCCAGCGAGCTGCCGTCGAGGGACAGTTGGACGGACACGCCGCGCTGGTGGCGAACTCCGACGACGCCGAGGCGGTCCGTCAGGACCTGGTTCCGGTCTGGCGGCTCCAGCTCGCGGCCCTGCTGCGACAGCATCCCGACGCGGCGGAGGAACTTCAGCTGCTGGTGCGCGAGATCCAGGAGCAATTGCCGTCGGCGCAACAGGTATGGCAGCAGCGACAGACGAACATTGCCCGTGACCACGGGCAGGTGTTCGCCTCTCTCGGGGGCAATGTGATCGTCCATCACGGGCCGGCGCAGCTGCCGCCCGCACCTTCGGTCGTCGTCGGCGACGAGTCCGAGGCCCCCGAATGACCCAGGCGCCCTCCGGGGGATCGGCCGGTGTCCAGCAGGTCGTGCACGTCGAGAACGGCTTCGGCTACGGGTGCGTCGGCGCGGACATCCATGTCTTCGGCGACGGCAGGCCGGTGTACCTGCTGTTCGGCCACCGCCGGCGGACGGGCCTGGAGTCGCCGTGGCTACGGGCCCAGCCCAGCCGGATGCTCGACGCACGTGCGGAGGTCGTCGACTTCACGGGCCGCGCGGCCGAGTTGGCGGAGCTGGTCACGTGGCGGGACACCGGGCCGCGGCTCTCGGTGCGGTGGCTGCACGGGAAGGGCGGCCAGGGAAAGACGCGCCTGGCGAACCTGCTGGCCGCCGAGTCCCTGGGCGCGGGCTGGAAAGTGGTCGACGCGATCCACGGCACCGATGCCCACCCGCCGACGGAAGGCGGCGAGGACCTGCGTCCCGACGGGCACACCGGGATCCTGCTGCTGATCGACTACGCGGACCGCTGGCCCTTGGCGGACCTGAGCTGGCTGCTCCACAACCGCATCCTGCGCCACTCCGTCCCGGCCAGGGTCCTGCTGATCGCACGGTCGGCGACCGGATGGCCGGCACTGCGGGGAAAGCTCGGCCAGTTCCGGGAGAGCATCGGCACGTCCGATCAGTTCCTGCCGCCGCTGCCCGACGATGGCAGTGCGCGCCAGCGCATGTTCACCACGGCGTGCGAGTGCTTCGCCCGGCACTACCCGCAGATCGACGACCCCCGGGCGATCCCGCCTCCGGATGCCCTCGACGATCCGGACTCCGGGGTGACACTGGTGGTGCACATGACCGCCCTGGTGGCGGTGGACGCGGCGGCCCACGGCCGCCGTGCCCCCGCCGACATGGTCGGCCGGACGGTCTACTTGCTGGACCGGGAGCACGAGAACTGGCGCCAGCTGTACGAGAACGCCCGGCACGGCCTCGACTTCCGGACCCCCGACCGGGACATGGCACGCGCGGTGTTCGCCGCCACCTTGGTCGGACCCGCTGACCGGGGGACGGCCAGGAGCGTCATCGAACGACTGATGCCGCACGCACCCGCCGAGCGGATCCTCTTGGACCACGGCATCTGCTACCCGCCAGGCGACCCCGCACGGGTCAACTCCTTCGAACCGCTGCTGCCCGATCGCCTGGCAGAGGACTTCGTCGCCCTCATGCTGCCCGGCAGCCCGATCACCGGGTACCCGTCGGACGACTGGGCGGCTTCCGTTCCCGCCGCGGTCCTGCGTCGCGGGGACGACGGCGCTGCGCCGACCTGGACGCCGCGGACCGTCGCCCACCTCGCGGCGGCGGCGGACCGCTGGCCGCACGTAGGGGAGAGGTACCTGTACCCGCTGGTGCAGGCCGATCCCCGGATCGCGCTGGACGCGGGCTCGGCCGCGCTCGGCGCCCTGGCGAGGATCGCGGACGGCGAGGTGCTGGACGGCAGCCTGCTCGGGGTCCTCGAATCGATCGACACGGTCCTGCCCGCCCACCGGCACATCGACCTCGACGCGGGCATCGCCGCGGTGGCCGAGCGCCTCACCGACCGCCGCCTGGCGGACAACGAATCCGCCGTCGACCGGGCGATCCTGCACAGCCATCTCGCCGCACGCTTCGCCCATGCCGGTCTGGCCGACAAAGCAGTGGCCTCTGCGGAACGTGCCACCGCGATGTTCCGCTCGCTGGCAGAGGCCGATCCTCGGGCTCACCGGGCAGGCCTGGCAGGAGCTCTGGTCAACCTCAGCGCCCGCCTGCCCGGCGTGGGCAGGGAGGCCGAGGAACTGCTGGTGGCGGAAGAGGCCGTGGCGATCTCGCGGGAACTGATGCGGGCCGACCCGGAGAGCGACCCGAGCGGCCTCTCCGCAGCCTTGATCAATCTGGGCTCCGCCCTGCTTCGACACCGACGGCCCCAAGAGGCTCTGCAGGTCACGATGGAGGCGGCGGCCATCCTGCTCCAGGGCGACGATGCCACGCGACAGCGTTACGTCGTCCCCGTCGCCACCGCGGCGGACAACCTCGGGATGATCTTCTCCGCCCTGGAGCGGCCGGAGGACGCGCTGGCGGCAGCCGACAGTGCCATCGAGCTTCTCTCGCTGGTCGCGGAGCAGAATCTCTCCGCCTACCTGCCCGATCTCGCCCGGGCGCTGCGCCACCGGGCGATGTGGTTGCGGGAACTCGGACTGCCGCAGGAGGCGGCCCTGGCCCTGCAGGAGGTGGTCACCACCTCGAGACGACTGGTCACTGCCAACTCCGCTGCCCATGAACCGGGCCTCGCCGCGGCCCTGGACAATCTCGGCAGCTACCAGGTCGAGGCCGGATGGCCGGACGAGGCGGTGCCGACGCTTGAGGAGGCCGTGGCGCTCTTCCGAAGGCTGGCCGCGGTCAACCCCGACACCCACGAGCCCGACCTCGCCAAGTCGTTGAACAACCTGAGTGCCGCCTTCGCCCGCCTGGGGCGTCTGGACGAGGCGTCGCAGGTGATACGGGAAGCGGTCGACGTGGGCCGCCGACTGGCCGAGGTGGACCCCGCCGCCCACCTGGCCGACTTCGCGCTGGCCCTGGACAACCTGTGCGCCCTGCTGGGGGGCATGCGGCGCCCCGAGGTGCTGGCCGCCCTGCGGGAGGCGACCGACGTGCGCAGGAGACTGGCCGAAGCCGACCCGGACGCCCAACTCGACCGTCTCCTCGCCTTGTTGGAAGAGTCGGCCACCCGCCTCCGGGCAGCCGGGCGCTTGCGGGAGACGCTGGTGCCCCTGCGCGAGATGGTCGAGATCCACCGGCGCCTGGCCGGAATCGGCTCCGAGGCCCACCAGGCGGGCCTCGCCAGGAGCCTGGTCGACCTGAGCAGTCTGCTGGCCGACACTGAGGAGGACGGGGCGCTGTCGGCCGCGCGCGAGGCGCTGGCCGTCTATTGGCACCTGGTCGCAGCGGATCCCGCGACCCATCTGCCGCATCTCGCCGTATCCGTGAACAGGCTCAACAGCCTGCTGGTCAAAGATGAGCGGTACGACGAAGCACTCACCGCGGCCGACGACGTCGTCGGGAACCTGCGCCGCCTCTCTCCGGCCGACCCGGCCGTCTACCGCCCCTTCATCGCCAAGGCGCTGTGGGGAGCGGGCCGGCTGAGGGCCGCCCGGGGCAGCGGGCTCCCCCAGGCCGAGGCCGCGCTGGAGGAAGCGGTCGCCCTGTTCGTGCAGTTGGCCGCGTACGCGCCGCACGAGTACGCGGACGACCTGAGAGGCGCACTGATCACTTACGCCGCGGTGCTCGACAAGCTCGGCTCCACGGCCAAGGCTGATCGCATCAGGAGGCTGACCCGCACTGATGCCACCATGGATGCCGTATACGACGTACTGGGGATGTGAGAGCGCCGCGGTACGTGCTCTTCCGTCCGGCTTGTCATCGCTCGGTGGTGTGATGTTGGGCCACGTCGCCGGTCAGGCGTTCCGGATTCGTTCGGGTTGTGGCTCGCAGTGTGCGGCCCGGCCTCGGCGGTCCGGGTCGGTTCACGGCAGTGGCAGTAGCCGGACCGCTCTGTTCTGGTGAGCTGAAACAACCAGTCTGGCCCTCTGGCCAGGGCCAGAGCAGTATCGCCGCTGAGAGCGGCCTGGCCCCACCCGCAGGGCCGGACCTGAAGACCAGGGAACATCACCGACCGCCACCGAGCCCGCCCCGGCCAGGCTCCCGCGTCGGATACCGTGTTCCCCTACGGGGTGCCATATCGGATGTGACGCCCCCCACCGGAGGTAGTCAGCGTATGAGTTCAAAGCGCAGCAAGACCGCAGCCCTGCCCGTCCTTGACGACGCATTCCGACTCGCGTCGGTCAAGGACGCCGAAGAGTCCACCCGTGACTTGGCTGCGCGGCTGGCCACCACCGAGCTGCGCCGCGCTTCCCACCCGGGCCGGGTCACCTGGGATCCGACCGATCAGGCCGAGCCCGTACCGGTCCCGCCGACTGTGGTCGACGGTGACGGGGACCTGTGGCTGCGGGACCGGGGCACTGGCAACTGGACCATGCCGGAGTTCAACCCGAAGGAGTTCCCGGCCCGCTGTGGCGAGGTCCTCACGTGGAACGAGCTTGCCAGCGAGTTCGGCCCGCTGACCGCCCTGGCCGACGACCGCCGCATGGGCGGCGGCCGGCGCTGACCGCGCAGCCTTCTGGCGACCGCGCCCCCTGAAGCGCCCGTCAGGAGTAGCCGGGAGCTCCAGCTCACCGGGGCTGTCGGCCACCGCGACCGTGTCCGTCCCGGCGGGATCCTTCCCGGTCACATCGGCCAGGCTGGCCGGGGCACACCGCGCCGACCACCCGCTGGAACGTCGAGGTGCTGGACGCCACGCACACGCCGAACGCGCCCACGGTCCGCGCTCCGCGCCGGACCGGGGCGCCTCGGCGGCCCACTGCCCGTCCGCAACAGCCTGGCGCGGTCCTGTCATGCCGCCGTGACCTGCACACTTGCATGATCACCAGGGCTTTGAACACTCCTGATCATCTAGGAGCGCGGCTGAACCGGGCGGTCAGGCCGCAGTCGCCGAGGTCAGCCAGGTCTCAGTCATCGAGACCCGGCCGGAAGCCCCCGGACCGGTCCGGGGGCGCTGGTCGCAGACAGCGTCCCCACCGCCCGCCGTCTACCGCATGGCCCACAGCTGATTGCTGCCGCCATGGCAGGCCCACAGCTGGAGCTTCGTGCCGTTGGCGGTGGCGCCGCTCGCCCCGTCCAGGCACAGCCCGGACGGGGCGCCGGTGATCGTGCCGTCGGCGTTCACGTTCCATTGCTGGTTGACCTGGCCGTTGCAGTCCCAGATTACGGCCGCCGTGCCGTTGGTGGTGCCGTGGTTGTAGGCGTCCAGGCACTTGTTGCCGTAGATCATCAGCTGCTTGCTCGCGGTATACGTCCACTTCTGGTTGGCCTGCCCGTTGCAGTCCCACAGCTGCGCCTGGGTGCCGTTGGTGGTCGAGGAGTTGTTGATGTCCGCGCAGCGGCCGGACTGACCGCCGACGATCTGCTTCGCGCCGGTCGTACTGGCGTCGGTGCCGGTCACGGTGAGCAGGACGGCCTGGCCCGCCGGGACGCTGGTGGCGTAGCTGCCGGTGAAGCTGCCCCGGTCGGTGGCGGCCCACAGATCGCGTACCGACGCTGCGCCGGTCAGGCCGAGGTCGGCCCAGTTGGCAGTGATCGTGGCCGCCGAGCCGGTGCGGTTGAGCAGGACCACCGCACGCCGGCCGCTGCCGGACAGGTTCTTGCTGTAGACCTGCAGCCCGCTTTGCTCCTCGGCGACCTTCACGCCCTGCCGGCCTCGGGCGTCCTGGTCGACAGCGATCACTTCCGGGTTGGTCAGGGCACTGCGCGTGTCGCTGTTCATCGTGGCCAGGTTGTTTCCCGCCAACAGCGGGGCGCCGGAGACGGCCCACAGGCTCAGGTGGGTGCGGTTCTGCGCCGCGGTGAACCCGGCCATTCCCACGACCAGCATGTCCGGATCGTTGTAGTGACCCGGGCTCTGGGCGCTCGGATGCTGCGCCGCATCGAAATTGGACAGCACCCGGGGCATCGACGCGCTCTCGCCGAAGAAGATGATGTCGCCGCTGGTGCGCCACAGGCTGGACATGCCCGGTGCCCAGTTCCACGGGTTGTCGTTGCCCCAGTTGCACACCGACAGCACCATCGGCCGGCCGGTTGTCGCGGTGGCGCGAGCGATCGAGTCGCTGATCGCCTGGTAGGTGCCCTGTGCGTTCAGCCCCTCGGCGTTGCCGCCGCACCAGTCGACCTTGACGTAGTCGAAGCCCCACCGGGAGAACTGGAGGAAGTCCTGGTCGTAGTGGCCCTCGCTGCCACTGCCCGGCGCCGCCGGACGGCCGGTGGGGTAGTAGTAGCCGCAGCCGTCGCGGCCGGCGTCGGTGTAGATTCCGGCTTTGAGGCCCTTGCTGTGGATGTAGTCGGCGATGGCCTTCATGCCGCCGGGCCAGTCGGCGGGATCCACCGTGATGTTGCCGGCGGAGTCGCGGGTTCCCTGCCACCAGCCCTCGTCGATGTTGACGTACTGGTATCCGGCGTCCTTCATGCCCGAAGCCACCAAGGCGTCGGTCTGCGACGTGATGACGTTGTAGTCGATCTGCGCGGCGAAGCTGTTCCACGAGGCCCAGCCCATCGGCGGCGTACTGATCGACGCGACCGTCTGGACAGCGGCCTGGGCCGGAGCGCTCGTGGACGTGTTGCCTGCCAGTACGCCGAGGAGCACCGCGGCAGCGGCCCCCAGACGGGCCAGCCGCGTGCGGCCCGGTCCACGGGTCGGCCGACGGACGGCGACCGCATCCGGCGTGTGCGACCCTCCTGCGCCGCGGGGCGGAGCTGGTGCCCGGCGCTTCGCGCCGGCTCGACGGCATGCCCGTATGAGCATGTTCATGTGATCTCCCAGCTCTGCATTGAGCAAGATCCGTTTATTGTTAGCGCTAACAATTCATGACAGCCAGAATCATGTCCATGGCGGGATAGGGCCGAGAAGCTCCGGCACGAGGACACTCCCGCACTGTCCATGCACTGTCAAGAAGTGCGACAGCGAAGGGCGTTGCCGCGAGGCCGTCTTCCAACCCTGCGCCCCCTCGTCCGCTCGGCAGCGGTCGGCCGACGATGTCCCGGTTGAACCGGGTCGAAGTCCAGCGCCGCCAGGAAATCCGTGGACGGGCCCGCGGTAGATCACTTAGTGTGTGGCTCCACGCCCTGAGAGGGATGGAAGGAGGCGAGTGCCGTGCGGTTCACACCTTTCCAGCGCTCCCTTTTCCGCTGTCCCGGCGTGGTTCACAAGTTCTGACCGGGAGCGCTCCAAGCAGCCTGTACCCCGGAGGAATCCATGACCGATCTGGTCATCCGCACGCTCTCTGCGAGCGACGCTCATCTTTTCGACGCATTCCCCGACCCCTTGGGTGCCCGTGAAGGACATCGGCGCACCCACTTCCGCCCCGACTGGAAGCGCGTCGTCCTGCGCGACGGCGAGGTCGTCGCACGCGGCGCGTGGTGGGGCGGCCCCGACGACTCGGAGCCTGTCAACATCAACTGGTTCGACGTGGCCGAGGGCGAGGAGGAGGCCGGGGCCGAACTCCTGCGCTCTGCTCCCTGGCAGGTCGAACTCGAGATCAACCTGCCCGGCGACTGGCGGCAAAAGAGCGACCTGCGCGCCGCCGCCGAGGCACGATTCGCCGCCGCACGGGCAGCGGGGTACGAACTCCTGGTGGAACGCTTCCTGTACCGCTGGACCCCGGAGCGAGGTCTGCCCGAGCGGCCCGGACGCCTGCGCTTCAGCGCCGAACCCGACGACACCGTGTTCTTCGACGCGTTGCGGCGCATCCACTCCGCCACCCTGGACGCCCACGCACTCAGGGCCATCGAGGAAGGCGGCCTCGACCAGGCCGCCCAGGAGGAACTCGACTTCTTCCACTGGTGCCCCTCTCCCCGGGAGTGGTGGCAGATCGCGCACACGCCGGAGGGTGACCTGGCCGGCATCCACATCCCGGCCCACAACCCCTCCGGCCCGACCATCGGCTTCATCGGAGTCGTCCCGGAACAGCGCGGTCGCGGCTACGCCTACGACCTCCTCGCGGAGTGCACCCACTTCCTCGTCGAGCATGACGCGGAGTTCGTCAGCGGAGCGACGGACCAGGGCAACTTCCCCATGGCCGCGAACTTCGCCAAGGCCGGCTTCCCCGTCATCCGTGAACGCATCAACTTCCACCCGGCGGGCCAAGGGGTCTAGCGAGGCGTAGCAGCGCTGAGGGGTCCGGTCCGAGGTCAGGTCCGGACCCCTTGGCAGCGACGTTCGGCGCATCCGCAGGCACGCGTCGAACTGATCCCGCGCCGGGCACCTGTTCAACTTCGACGACCCCGCTGCTTTCACCGGCGCGGTTCCCCGCTTCGCCCGGCAACTGCCTGTTGCCCAGCCGGGTCGAGCCGCTACGTGAGCCACGCGCCGTCCACCATCAGGTCCCGTCCCGCGATCTCGTTGACCTCGCGCCAGGCCTGGATCAGTTTCGGCCGGATGCGGAAGTACGGGCAGTCCCGCTGCTCGCGGGGGTCGAATCCGGTCTTGGCCGCGAACGCGTCGGCGACCTCGTCGGTGATCCCGTCGGCGACCGCCGCGGCTCCTTCGATCAGGACCACGTCGCGGGTCTGCCCGATCGTGAGCCGGACCAGGCCGCCGGCCCGGAGGTTGCGGGCCGTGGCGTTGCCGGCCGCCGTGGAGATCAACAGCGCCTCGCCGTCCCAGAGGAACGACAGCGGCACCAGATACGGCGTACCCGCCCGGTCGGCGGTGGCGACCCAGGCATCGACGTCTTCGTCGAGGCGGCGCAGGGTGTCCTGTATGCGCTGCGGGAGCGGTCGGGGCGAGGTGGTCATGGTGTCGGGTCTCCTGTGTCGGATGCGGGCAGCGACGTTCGTCTGTCGGGGATCAGCGGCAGGACGGCGGCCACGTCCCCCGTTCCCGCAGTGGGGGTCACCGGCGTCCGGGACGGGCAGCGGCGCGCACCGCCGTTCCGGACGCCGGTGAGACGGAGGTCCTGGCTACTCGGCGTAGGGCTGGTCGGATCCCCGGTCGCTGAAGCCGACGCTCCAGACGTAGCCGTCGGGGTCGGCGAAGGTGCCGCCGTAGCCGCCCCAGGGCAGAGCGTCGGCGGGCTTCAGGACCGTGGCACCGGCCTCCCGGGCCTCCGCCATGATCTCGTCGACCCGCGTCTCACTGCGGACGACGTAGGTGAGGACCAGTCCGCTGAAGCCAGTGCCCTCCGGGTCCGCACCTACCTGGGAGGCCAGGCCTTCGCGGCGGTAGAAGCCGACGGGCGAGGCGCCGTCCGATGCGAAGAACACCGAGATGCCGAAGTCGTTCCGGACCTTCCAGCCGAGTCCCTCGGTGTAGAACTGCTTGGCCCGGTCCATGTCCCGGACGCCGAGCAGGATCGAGCTGACGTGTGCCTTCATGGCGTGCTCCTTGTGCGTGAGTGGTCATGTGGTGCGTGGGTGCCGGGTCTGTCCATCGGGTGTCCGGGCAGGGCCCGGACACCACCACGGCGCGTGTGTCCGCCGGTATGAATCGCTCGCGGGCGCGGTGCTCACCGGTCCTGGATGAGGCCGAGGACGTTGCCGTCGAGATCGGTGAAGGTGGCCACCAGGCGGCCGCTGCCGACCTCGTGCGCCGCTTCCCGCACCGTGGCCCCCGCCGCGGTCACCTCGGTGAGCCTGGCCTCGATGTCCGGTACGTGCCAGTAGGCCACCGGGGCGGTCATGCCCTGCGGTCCACCGTTCGGCACGAGCCCGATGTGCTGATCGTCGGCCTCGAAGCCGACGTAGTAGGGGGTGTCGCTCACCGGCTGAAGGCCGAGCAGGGCCGCGTAGACGGCTTTGGCCTTGCTCAGGTCGGACACGGGGTGCAGCACGGTCTTGATCATGTTCGCTCCTGTGGGCGGCGCGCTCGGTTGTGGTCTCAGCTTCCGTCCCGGCCGGGTCTGCGGGCATCCGTGGTGACCGCGTAACGGACCACGTAATGGACTACGTAACGGATCACGGAACGCCGTCCCGGGGAGGCCGCGGAGCGGATGCGACAGAATGCGGCCATGGCCAGAGAAGGTGACATCTCCCCAAGGGAGTCAGAGGTGTTGGGGCTCCTGGGCTCCCACTTCAGCAACGCCGAGATCGCGGCGCGGCTGTTCATCTCGGTTCGCACCGTCGAAAGCCACGTCTCCTCGCTGCTGCGCAAGCTGGACCTGCCGGACCGGCGGGCTCTGGCCCAGCGCGCGGCCGTCGATCGGCCTCATCGGGAACCGGCGCCGCTCCCGGCCCCGTTGACCTCGTTCGTCGGCCGGTCCCGGGAGCGGGCAGAGCTGTCCGAGCTTGTCATGACGCATCGTCAGGTGACAGCGTTCGGCCCCGGCGGCGTGGGCAAGACCCGGCTCGCGTTGGCGGTGGCGGCGGAGGTGGCCGGCCGGTACGCCGACGGGGTGTGGTTCGTCGATCTGATCCCTGTCACCGACCCCGCGCTGATCGCGACCGCTCTCGCGGGTGCGCTGGGACTCGGCGAGCAGCCCGGCCGCGATCTGACCGAGTCGGTGGTCACGGCGCTGGCCGCCCGCCAGGCGTTCCTCGTGTTCGACAACTGCGAGCACGTGGTGGACGGGGTGGCGCTGTTGCTGGAGCGGCTGCTCGCGGCCTGTCCGGGAGTGACCGTTCTGGCGACCAGCCAGGCCCGGCTGATGGTGCCGTTCGAGCGGGTGTACCAGGTGCCGCCGTTGTCGCTGGCGGACGAGTCGGACGCGGTCGCGCTGTTCATGGAGCGGGCCCGGGCGGCCGGCCGGCCGCTGGAGCAGCCGCAGTACGAGCAGGTCGCCGCGATCTGCGCGCGGCTGGACGGGATGGCGCTGGCGATCGAGCTGGCCGCGGCCCGCTGCCCGACGCTCGGACTGGACGGCATCACCGCCGCCGTGTCCCACCCGCTCCGGATGCTCACCGGCGGCTCCCGGGCCGACAAGCGGCACCGCTCGGTGCGGGCTGTGCTGGACTGGAGCCACGCCCTGCTGGAGCCGGTCGACCAGGAGCTCCTGCACCGGGTGTCGGTCTTCGTGGCACCGTTCCACGTACCGGCGGCGGCCGAGATCGCCGGATCCACGGTCGACGTGGTCGCCGACGGCCTGGCCCGGCTCGCCGAGCAGAGCCTGCTGGGCGTGACGACATCCCCGCAGGGCACCCGCTACCGGGCCTTGGAAACCATCCGCCAGTACGGCACGGAACGGCTGGAGCAGGCGGGTGAGCTGGCCGGAGTCCGGGCCCGGCACCTGCAGTGGTGCCTCACCCGGGCCGCCGACCTGGCGGTGGCCGGGCAGGACTGGCGGGCCCGGTTCGACGCGGCCGCCGATGACCTGCGCGCATCGCTGAGATGGGCGGCGAGCGAGCCGGAGCAGCGCGCGGCCGCCTGCCGCCTGGCCCGGTGTCTGGGTGAGCTGACGTTCACCCGCCACCTGATCGGGGAGTCGCAGCAGCGGTACGAGCAGGCGTCCGCGCTCACAGACGACCCCACCGTCTCCGCGTACATGCTCCGGCAGGCCGCGGAGGTGGCGGGCTGCCGTACGCACGGCAACGACATGTACCGCCTGCACCGCGCCGCCGCGGCCGCCGCTCGCCGTGCGGGGGACAGCGCGGGGGCCGCGGTGGACCTGGCCACCGCTGCCACCGTCGCGTACCGCTTCTCCAGCACGTTCACGCGGATCCCGCCCGAAGAGGAGGCGCTCGCCCTGGTCGGCGAAGCGCGGGAGCTGGGAGGCGACGACCCGGCCGTCGGGGCGGCGGTGGCGCTGGCGGACGCGGGAGTGCTCAGCGATGCGTTCGGCGCGGTGCAGGGCCCGGCCGACAATGCCGTGCCGGAGACGCTCGCGCGCGCCGAACGCGCGGTCGAGCTGGCTCGCCGTACCGGCAACCCGCTCGCGGAGTCCGCTGCGCTGGACGCGCTCACTGCGGCGCACGCCTGGGCCGGTGACACGTTCGCCTGCGCGGCGACGGCCGGGTGCCGGATCACGCTGCTCTCCTCCACGGCGGAGGGGCCGCAGACGCCGGGCGGTGTCCACGAACTGATCGACGCGCTCGGCATGGCCGTGCAGACCAGCCTCGGCGCGGGGAACCTGGCGGACGCCCTCCGCTGTGGACGCCGGCTGGCCGACCATCCGGCCCTGGCCGAGGTGGGCCACCGCGCGACGAGCTGGCTGCTGGTCGCCGACGCGCTGGCGGGCAACGCCGAGGAGGTGCTTACGGGCAGCACGCGCTTCCTCGACGCGTGGCAGCGCGCGGGGAGCCCGGCCAAGGCGGTCCTCGGCCCGGCCGCTGCCGCGGTCGCGATGATCCACAACTTCCGCGGCGACCACGATGCCGAGCGCGCATGGCGGGTGGTGCTGGACCGGCTCGGCGAGTCGTCCGAGCGCACGTACGGCTACGGGGCGGTTTTCGACGCGATGCGGCTGCTCCATCACGGACGCGCCGAGGAAGCCGTGCAGCGGATGGCGCCCGCACCCGAGGAGGTGTGGAAATGGGTGACCTGGATCTGGCTGCACTGGTACGTGGCGATACGCGCCGAGGCCGCCGTTCTGGCCGGAAGTCCCGAGGCGCCGGAGCGCTTGGCCGAAGGCCGCACCATCACGGCCGGCAACCCGGTCGCCGGCGCCATCGTGGAGCGGGCACAAGCCGTTCTCGACCAGGACCACAAGCGCCTGCTCGCCACGGCGGACGCATTCGAGGCCGCCGGCTGCCACTACCAGGCGGCGCGGACGAGGGTGCTGGCGGATGCCGACTGAGGGCTGCCCGTCAGGATCAGGTGCCTGACCTGCTCGGAAGGGTGCGATGCTTCATACGGGCTGGCAGTGAGCCGGCCCGGTGAAAGGTGGCGTCGCATGGCAGCAGGGCATTCGGAATGGAAAGTGAACCGGCAGTATTCCGAGAACGAGCGTGTCGTTCATTTCGGCAAGCAGTACCGGTGCCTGGTGACGCACAAATCCAACTCCGCGAACAACCCGAAGACGACCGTCAAGATGTGGCAGCCCCAAGCCGGTTGACCGGCCCTGCATCATCGCCCGCCGCCCGGCCGGTCCGTAGCCGCCCCCGCCGAATCCGGGCGCCGGGTATCTTGGCGTCATGAGCGGCGCCGCGCGGTACGTGACGGACCTGGTCGAAGCGTGCGAACGGTACGCCGACCGCCCGGCCTTCGGTTCGGGGGCCTGGGTCCTGACCCATGCTGAGGTGCTGTCCTGGACGTACCGGCTGGCGGGTGTCCTGAGCGAGTCGGGGATCCGGCGCGGTTCCGGACTGGCGTGTGTCTCAGCGGGCAATCCGCCCGAGACGCTGCTGGTACGGCTGGCCGCGCATCTGCTGGGCGCGCGGCTGACCCAGGTGTGTGTCGGCCCCACCACCCACGCCCTCGATCACCTCCTACGGGACTGCGCACCCTCCCTGGTGGTCCACGACACCCCGGTACCGCCGGGTCCGGGCGAGCGCATCGGCCTGGCCGCACTCCTCGAGCTGGCCTCCGGCCGAGAGGCCCTGCCCCTGCCCCTGGCGGTGGCGGCGCGCGACGAGGACGTGGCCCGGGTGACCTACACGGGCGGGACGACGGGCCGGCCGAAGGGCGTGGCCTCGACGTTCGCCGCGATGGCGGCCCGCACCGCCACCCGCGACGAGCGCGGCGGCTCCGCCCCGGACTCCGGCGGCCCCATGGTGTTCGTGTCGACCGATGCCCTCTCCCAGCGTTCCGGCGGCCGCTGCCTGGAACAGCTGAGGACCGGCGGCCGTTCGGAGATCCTCCACCCCTTCGGCACGCGGGAGTTCGCCGCCGCGTGCCTGCGGCTGGGGCCCGTGTCCACGTACCTGACGCCCTCGACGCTGTACCGGCTGCTCGACGACCCGGAAACCGCCGACGGCATACCGGGCCTGGCGCAGGTCTCGTACGGCGATTCCCCGGTCCACCCGGAGCGGCTGCGCAGCGCCCTGTCCCGCTGGGGTCCGGGGGTGCGCTGGCGCCAGGGCTACGGCCTGAACGAGGCCGGGGTGCTCTGCCGGCTCACCCCGGCCGACCACGAGGCGGCGCTCGCCGACCGCCCGCACCTGCTCGCCTCCGTGGGCCGCCCGGTGCCCGGGGTGGAGGTGGAGGTCCGCGGCGCCGCGCCGGGCGCCACCGGGGAGGTGTGGGTGCGGTCCCCGATGGTGATGGCCGGCTACCGCGGCCTGCCCGAGCTGACGGCCGAGGTACTGCGGGACGGCTGGCTGCGCACCGGGGACGTCGGCCACTTCGACGGCGACGGGTACCTGTACCTCGACGACCGGATCAAGGACGTCGTCATGGTGCACGGGGCGAACATCTACTGCGGCCCGATCGAGACGGCGCTGACCCGGCACCCCGCCGTCGCTAGGGCGGCCGTGGTGGGGCGGACCGACGCCCGCACGGGGGAGGCGGTGTGCGCCTTCCTCGTCGCGGCCCCCGGCCACGCTCCGACGGACGCGGCGGCCGCCGAGGCGTGCGCACTGGTCGAGGCGGCGCTGGCGCCGGGCCACCGGCCGACGGCGGTGTTCTGGATGGAAGCTCTCCCGCTGACGGACCGCGGCAAACCGGACAAGCGGCGCCTCAGGGAACTCGCGGCGGCCTCAGCGGAGCGGCCGCCTGGAGCCGGGTCGGCAGAAGGCCGATGACGGGAACTCGGGTGAGGCTGCCGCCCGCACACCCGCGTGTACGGGTTCAGCGGCAGGTGCGCCCGTACGCTGGCCATGAGACCAGCGGTGTCGTCCTCGACGATCTGCTACGTCGCGCGGGCGCGGGAGGCGGCCGATCCGGCACGCTGAAAAGGGGATCGGATGGAAGACCTGGCGCGGGCCTCGGGCTGCGGGCGGTGCAGTCCGTCCTGAGCGCGCACCCCGGCCGGTGGGAGATCGCCTTTCAGGAAGAGAACGTGGGCGCGGCACGCTTCTGGCGTCGCGTCGCTTCCGAAGTCGCGGGCGAGGCCTGGACGGAGGAGCGGCGCCCGGTGCCCGGGCGGCCCGAGTTGTCGGCGAACACTTGGGTTGCGTTCAACGCACGCTGACGAGTACGTGCCTGGTTGGCGGTGGCACGTCGAAAAGTGCGGCTCGGGCCGGTGGTCAGCGTGGCCGGTGGGCGCCGCGGGCACGAGGGGGCGCTGGGACGGTTGCCTCGGCGGGGAGGCGAGTGCTGTGTGTCCGGGCTGGGCTGCATTCCACGATTTCTCGCGCTGCACGCAGCGTGCTCCGGTTGTCGCCCACCAGTCTGGTGGTGATCAGGATGGCTTGAAGAATGCTGATGCCGTTGTCTTTGAGATGCTGCTGGACGGTGTCCATGTCGACGCCCGCGGCGAGTAGCCGCCTGCATTCGTCGATCCGATCACCGGTCTGCTGCGCCTGTTCAGGGGTCAGTCCGTGAACGTTCGCAAGGAGCTCTTCCGTGGTGTGGCTGGGCATGTCCTGGATTCTCGCAGTGGCTTGTCGCGGGCGCCAGGTCGTCGAGGCGTTGGGAGTGCGGCTTCGGACGGTGTGGGATCGTCCGCCGGTCCCTGGCTGCCAATGGTGGGCCGTCAACAGCCGTCCCGCCCCGAATCGGCCACCATGCCGATGAGCATGCCGTACCAGCCGCCGTCACCAGCGCCATGGATCAATGCGAACGTGTTCACGACGGTGCTCCCGTCCCCCCTCGATGACCCGCTCACGAACCGGCCCGCGACCCGGGTGCGGAGCACGCCCGTACACAGCCGATTGTTGCCGCCCGTGGGGGAGTACTCGGTAGACGCGCCGTCGTGATCCTGCGCCGACCGCCGATGCGGCCCGGGTCATTTCCCCGGCGAGCTACCCGGACCTGCCGTGCCGAGCCGTACCCGCGCCCGTGGGGGGAGCCGCATCGTGTGCGGAGGGTCATGCCGGGCCCGACCACCGGTTCGGCGGCCGGGGCGTCACGGGCCCGCTCGTGCCCGGCGCGGTCTGGCGTACGGCGTCGTGGGCGGCCAGGGAGGCGCGCAAGGTCAGGATGTCCGCGCCCCGGGAGGCGTCCAGGCCGGTGAGTTCGGTGGCCTTGCGCAGCCGGTAGTCGACCGTGTTCGGGTGCACCTGCAGCCGGGCGGCGGCCTGGCGCCGGTCGAGCCCCCCGGCCAGGAAGGCGCGCAGCGTGTCGAGCAGTTCGGGGCGGGCGTCCAGCGGGTCGAGGAGTGCGGCCAGCCCCGCCCTGGCCGGGCTCGGCCGGCTCAGCTGGTACTCCAGCAGCACGTCGTCGAGCAGGTACAGCCCGGGCCCTCGGCCGGACGCCTCCGCCACCGCGCGTACCTCGCCGGCCAGCCGGGCGGCCTCCGCAACCCCTTCGGGCGCCGCGGCCGTCGCCGCCGTCAGCAGCTCGGCGCCGCACATCCGGCCGAGCTGCTCCACCAGGCGGGACAGCCGGGCACGGTCCGCGCCGCCGAAGTCGGCCGGCGGCGCCTCGTACGGGATGAGGACCAGGCCGCCGCTGCCGGACAGGACGGAGAGCGGAACGCCCGTCGTCTGGCGCTGGATTTCGTTGCGCAGCCGCCGGAGCTTGCGGCGGGCCGCGACCGAGTGGTTCACACCGGGCACCAGCTCGTCCGGGTGGGGCCCGACCGCGATGCTCAGCACCAGGTAGCAGGCCGGCAGCCGGATGCCGGCCCGGTCCGCCGCGCCCTGGGGGTTGCCGCCTTCCAGCAGCCGGGACAGCAGCGACTGCAGGGCGACCTGCTCGTCACTGAGCGCCGTCTGGCGCTCCTGTACGTACCCGGCGGCCACCTCGCAGCTGATCAGCCGCAGGTACGCGAGCATCTGGCGCTGTACCAGCAGCACGTCGGCCAGGTCACCCGGTTCGGCCGCGGAGAAGACCTGGGCGGCGCACTCCTCCGCACCGAGGTGGTAGGCGCCGACCACGGCCTCCAGCGGCACGCCCTCGTCCGCGCGCCGGGCCGAGGACTCGCGGACGACCGCGGCCTCGGCCTGCCCGGGCATCTCGCCGGTGCACAGGACCGAGGCGAAGCCCCGTATGCCGTGGGTGACTTGCTTGGCGATGTCGCCGCCGAGCTGCTCGGCCGGCAGCGTTCCGTACACGGGGAGCCCCTCGACCAGCCGGATCATGACGGCGCGTTCGAGCGCACCGGCCGCGTCCTGGAGTCGCTTGTGCACCGGCACACCACCGAACCGCGGCACCCGGTCCCTTGCCGCCGCGTTGGATGCGGTCACAATCCACCTCGCACATCTCTGTTTCCCCACCCGGAGACGCGGCCGCGTACCGGCCCCATGATGTTTCCGGGACATCACCTACTGGTTGGTAACACGACTGGCCGGTGCATGGCCAGATGTGGCGGGACCTCGGCTGCATCGTTCACCGCACTTCCCTGCCGGGCACCGCCCGCCCGGTCAGATGTGCCGCGCACCGGACCCCCTGTCGGCGCGTCGGACCCCCACACAGGAATCGAGGAACGCGTGTCCAGGACTGCCGTTCGCCTCATCTCCGTCGCTGTCGCCGCCGCGGCCATGGCCGCCGCACCCGCTGTCACCGCCGTCGCGGCCGCTCCGGCCGCCGTCACCGCCGTCGCGGCAACCCCGGTCGCCGCGGCGAGCGATGCGTTCTACAGCTACTCCGGCAGCGAGCCGCTGTCCTCGTTCGCGCCGGGCACCGTGCTGAAGACGCGGACCCTCCAGTACCACGTCGTCGGCATCCCCACGCCGCTCAAGGCGGTCCAGCTGCTGTACCGCACCACCGACGCCCAGGGCCGCCCGGCCGCCAACGTGACCACCGTGGTGCGCAGTCTGACGGGTGACAGCGGCAAGGCGGTCTCCTACCAGTCGTTCTACGATTCGCTGAACCCGGAGGACAGCCCCTCCCGGGCGATCGCCGGCGGCGTCAGCCTCGGCGGCGCCATCCCCAACGCGGAGGCGCTCTTCATGGCGCCGCTGCTGCTCCAGGGATACAACCTCGTCATCCCGGACACCGAGGGACAGCAGGCGAACTTCGCCGCCGGACCGGAGTACGGGACCAACACCCTGGACTCGATCCGTGCCGCGACGAGGTCGGCCGAAACCGGGCTGAACCCCACCACGTCGTTCGGCCTCATCGGCTACTCGGGCGGGGCCATCGCGACCAACTGGGCCGCCGCGCTGGCGCCGACCTACGCGCCGGACGTGAACCGCCGACTGGTCGGATACGCCGAGGGCGGCCTGCTCGTGGACCCGGCGCACAACCTGAAGTACGTCGACGGCTCGCTCGCGTGGTCCGGCGTCATTCCCATGGCCGTCATCGGCGTCTCCCGCTCGTACGGCATCGACCTCAAGAGCTACCTCAACGGCTACGGCTTGAGCGTCTACCAGGACCTGGAGCGCGGCTCCATCATCGACGCCCTCGGCCACTACCCGGGTCTGACCTGGAAGAAGATGGCGAAGCCGGAATACGCCGACCCGAACTCGATCCCCGCCTTCGTGACGGCGATGAACAAGCTCAACCTCGGCTCCGCCGGGACTCCTTCCGTCCCCGGGTTCATCGCCCAGGGCAACGGTGGTGTCTTCGAGGGGACCTTCAGCAACCGGCCGGGCATCGGTACGGGCGACGGCGTGATGGTCGCGGGTGACGTGCGCTCGCTCGCCCGGCAGTACTGCGCCACCGGCGGCTCCGCGGTCAAGTACAGCCAGTACGAGGTGCTCAGCCACACGGGCGCGACCCTGGCCTGGGCCCCCGCCGCGCTGGGCTGGCTGGGCGACCGCTTCGCCGGCCGGACGGCGCCGTCCGACTGCGGCCGGATCGCCGACGGCAACTCGCTCGCGCCGGAGGAGTCCGCTCCGCGCTCGTGACCGGTGGCCCACCCGGCCCCGCTGCCCGGCACCGCTGGGGGGCGGGCCCGTTGGGGCATCCACTGCCGCCCACTGCGTCGTGCGAATCCTTCTCCGCGCGGGGTGAATCCTTTCCGGCCCGCCGTCTCTCTCATGAGTGTGCGGACGAGACGGTCCGCCCCGTCCCACCGGGAGGATTCCATGACCACTACCGTCATCGTCGCGGCCGCCGTGCTGTTGCTGTGCGCGTGTACCGTGACGCTGCTGCGCCGCCGGGGGCGTCGGCGTGGCTGAGCACATCTGGCCCGGCGCGACCCTGGTCGCCGCGGCGCAGCGCGGCGAGGTGGAGGCGCTCACCGCCCTGGTGTACGGCTCGTACCCGCACGTGCGCCGGTTCGCGCACACGCTGTGCGCCACCCCCCAGGACGCGGAGGACGCCGCGCAGGAAGCGCTGATCATCCTCTACCGCAAGATCGGCATGCTGCGGGCGTCGGGGGCGCTGGCGTCGTGGATGTTCCGGATCGTCCGCAACGAATGTCTGCGCCGCACCCGGGCCCTGCTTCCCCGCGGTCCGGCCGCCGGGGACCGCGGTGGACCCGGCTGCCGCGAGGAACCGTACGAGTCGCCGGCCGGGCACGACGACATGCCCGGCCCCACCGCACGGTCCGCCGAGGACGACGTACTGCTGCGCCTGGAAGCCGAACGCGTAGCGGCCGTGGTCGCCGCCCTGCCCGCCGACCAGCGGCAGGTGCTGGTCATGCGGGACATCCAGGGTTTGCCGGGCCACACGGTGGCAGACCGGCTCGGATTGAGCACCGCCGCCATGAAGTCCCGCCTGCACCGGGCCCGTTCGACCGTGCGCGAGGCATTGCGCGAGGAACCGGCACACACCGGGGGAGCCGACGAATGACAGCTGATCCGACCACGGCGAGCGTCGCCCCGCCCGGCTCCTCGTCCGTCACTGCCGCCCGCCCGCGGAAGCGCGGGGGCTTCGCAGGCACCACCGTCCCCCGTCACCTGGCCCGGGGCGCCATCGGCTTCGGCGCCCTCGCCGGCTCGCTGGCGCTGCTGCCGCTCACCGGGCCGGTGAGCCTGCTCCTGGCCCCGGTCGGCCTCATCGCGCTGCGCGGCTGCCCGATGTGCTGGGCGATCGGCCTGATGGAAACCATCTCGGCCGGGCGGCTGCAACGCTCTTGCACCGAGGGGGTTTGCGAACTGCGACGCTGATGCTTCCCCGGCGCACGGGCGCCCCCGGGGCCTGCGTATGATCTTCGCTTCCGCTCCGAGTGAAGGTGCAGAATCAGCGATGACATCCCGTAAGGCCCAGGGCAGACGTGCCAGTTGGATTGCTTCCGCCGTCGCGGCGGTCCTGCTGGTTCCGGTGTCGGGCTCTCCCGCTCAGGCGGCCCCCGGAGACCCGGCAGCCGCCTCTTCCTTCAATCTCAAGTCCGGCCCCGACCTGAGCCGTCAGGTGGCCGACTTGAAGGGTGCCCTGCCCGTGCAGGGTGTTCAGGAGCTGCTCGACCAGGGCAACCGGGTCGCGAGGACGGGCACGTCCTGCGCCACGGACCCGTTCGGCACGGGCGACGACGGCAAGGTGCTGGCTCCCGAGAGGAAGCTCTGCTGGGATCCCGGCGACTCCGCCACCGAGGAATGGATTCCCCAGGGCCTGACCGGCGTCTCGGACGCCCAGACCGATGAACTCTGGGGGTCCCGCAAGCCGCTGGTCACCTCTTGGTACGACAAGGTCGGCGGCAAAGGCGTGCGGCTGTCGTTCCTCGACCCGGAGACCGCGCTGCCGGGAGACCCCGACGGCCGGCGGTACCGTCACGTCCTGCTGGTGGAGCCGTACTACAACAGCAACGCCCACGTCTCGTACAAGGCTGTCGACGTCCACGCGGGCGGCATCGCCTGGTACAAGTACTACCTCTACGTCGCGGACACCATGAACGGTCTGCGGGTCTTCGACATGCGTTCCATCCTGGACCTCAACCCGGACCAGAACGCCTCGGTGGACGACACCACGCTGGACGGCCTGAAGAGCAACGTCCGGGACGAATCCCAGATCGGCCGGCAGAACAACGTCTACTACAGCCACACGTACCGGTACGTGATGCCGCAGGTGGCGTCGTACAAGTTCGTCAGCGCCCAGGGCAACTCCTCCGCCGGGACGTGCGTCGCCACCGGCGCGCCCAAGGCGTCCTACATTTCCGTCGACCGCAGCGCCCCGGCCGCTTCGGCCCTGATCATGGGGGAGTACTGCGACTCCGATCCCGATCACCCCGAGAAGGGCCGGGTCGGCGCACTGCCGATCGACGACAGCACCGGTCTGCTGAAGTCGGTCAACGGCGTGGTCAGCGCCACGGGAGCGTTCTACCTTCCCCGCGACCTCACCCAGGGCGCAGCGCGATACGGCGGCATGTACTACTTCAACCGCAGTTGGACGACGCACAGCGGCAGCCTGCGCCGGGCGACCGTCTCCGGCGGGCGCCTGGTCGACTACGGCGCCAACATCACCAATGCGGTCGGTCCCGAAGACCTGTCCTTCGCTCACGGGCAGGGCGTGCCGGGCGGCGGTACGCAGTACCTCTGGTCGCTGACCGAACACCGCGCGGACACCGCTGACCCCACGTGCACGGACACGGGTTCCCCGTGCGGCCGGGTGATCTACGCGCACCGGGTGACCGACGTCCTGGCCCGGCCTTAGTCCGGCCCGGGCGCTGCTGGGCGAGGCCGGCGAGTGGTTGTCGCCGGTCGCGGCCGGTTGTGGGTCGCGACCGGTCGTCGCAGGTTGTCGCAGTGAAACCTCGACCTGGGTACCCCGTTGAGGAGACGCTACGCACATGGAGTTCCTCTGCTATCACCGCGACCGGCCCGGCTCTCTGCCTTTGCGCGATGAGCTGTTCGCAGAACACTTGGCATACATGGACCGCTATGCGAAGGAGATGATCGCCCGGGGCCCGACTTTCGCCGGCGACGGCGGCCCGCCTACCGGAAGCATCCACATCGTCGACCTGCCGGATCCCGGCGCGGCCCGCGCGTTCGCCTTCGACGAGCCGAATTTTCAGGCCGGCGTCTACCGGGACGTGCTGCTACGACGGTGGCGCAACACGCTGGGGCGCACCATGTGGGACTTTCCCGGCGGCCGGACCGGCGGCAACCGGTACCTGGTGCTCGGCCTCGGCGCCGGACAGCCCGCCGACCTCGCGGCGCCGCCCGACCGGGACGCGCTGATCGCGTACGGGCCGCTGTTGTCCGACGACGGGGCCACCTGGCTGGGCACAGCGGCGTTGATCCGGGCACCGGACCCGGACGCGGCACGGGCCATCCTGACCCCCGACCGGTACGCCGACATCGATGTGCATGACTGGCAGTTCGGCGGGCGCCCGTCGTAAACCCCGAACGTCCGCGGCCGTTCCCGACCCCGCACCCGCGGTACACCCGTGGATTCCCGGCTGAAGAACGGCGCGGCCGGTGCCGTCGGCACGGCGGGGTATACGGCGATCCATGGGTGAGATCTTGGTGGGCGCGTGTTCGTGGACGGATCCGGCGCTGGTGGCCAGCGGTTGGTACCCCGCAGGGCTGCGGGACGCGGAGGGGCGGCTGAGGCACTATGCCTCCCGCTTCCCCGTCGTGGAGGTCGACTCCACCTACTACGGGCTGCCGAGCGCGCGCAACAGCCGGCTGTGGACCGAACGGACCCCGCCGGGCTTCCTGTTCGGTGTCAAGGCGTTCTCACTGCTGACCGGCCAGCCGACCCGTACCTCCGCCCTCCCCGCGGATCTGCGGCCGGTCGGCGGCAGCCCTTGGGTGCGGGCCGACGGCGCACTCCGCAAGGAAGTGTGGGAGCGCTTCGGCGGGGCGCTCGCGCCGCTGCGCGAGGCCGGACGACTGGGGATGCTGCTGTTCCAGTTCCCGGCCTCGCTCGCGCCGGGGGCCCGTGGTGAGGCGGTGGTGGAGGAGTGTGCCGAACGGGCGGTCGGCTGGCCGCTGGCCGTGGAGTTGCGCCATCCGGGGTGGTGGGCCGAGGAGCGGCGGGCGGCCACCGCCGCCCTCCTGGCGCGGCACGCGATCGCGACCGTGGCCGTCGATACGGCCCAGGGGCTGCCCACGTCCGTCCCTCCGGTCGCGTGCGTCACCTCACCGGACCTCGCCGTGGTGCGTTTCCACGGGCGGAGCGCCGCATGGGGCTCCAGCGGCCCCGGTTCCAGGGAGGCGAAGTACCGCCACACCTACACCGAGGCGGAGCTGGCCGAGTGGCTGCCGCGGCTGCGGGACATGGCGGAGCAATCCGCTTCCGTCCACGTGCTGTTCAACAACTGCTGTGCCGACGCGTCCGTACGGGCAGCGGAGACGATGCAGCGGATGCTGGCGGGCCATGCGGCCTTCACGGTGCGTGGACCTCTGCGTGGACCTCAAGGTGTGGCCCCATGCCGAAGTCGAGTGGACGAGGTCAACGGCCGCTTGGGCTAGGTTCACACGTATGAAAGTCAACCCTATGAACTCTTTGGCTCAGGCGTACGACAGGGAGTTTCGGGTACCGGGTCTGCGCGAACAGAGCGCGGGCCGCGGCCTGATGGCCGTGGCCGTACTCATCTGGCTGTGGCTGGGGTACCTCCTCGTGTTCCCTTTCAGCGTTGACGGCCACCCCGGCACCATCGAGTGCAAGTCCCGCGCCTTCCACGAGGCCGGACGTCTCAGCGAGTCCTACGGCGCGGGCGACAGCTGTGCGGATGCGCGCGACTGGGGCCAGATCACCGCCGGCCTTCTGCTCTCCCTCCCCTTCGCCATCGGGGGCACCGGCCTGTTCATGTCCGGCACCGCGACGGTCCGTACCGCCGCGTACGCCGCGGACATCGCGCGCCTCAACATCGCGGAGTAATTCCGGCCCCTCCGGCTCCGCCAGGCAGGTGCCGCCGGTGACGGGCAGGTCGTCGAGCAGGAGGACGACGACCTGCTGCTGCAGGTCCTGCTGAACATGCCCCGACGCAACGGAGAAGGTCGGCTCGGGCATCGACTCCCTCCGTGTCATCGCCGTGCGTCGGTGCTGGGCGCTCGGCACAATGAGGGCCGGCTGGACGCGCCGCGCCACCCCTGAACCCGGGCCCGGGGTGGGGGACCGGCGCGGAAGAGAGGTGGGACAGGGCTGGGATAGGGCCGGGACCGGGTGGTGGTGGCCATGATGGAGATGACCGTGCTGGTGACCGACGTGCTGTCGGTGCCGGCGTCTGGCCCCGGCCCCCGAGCGGAACGTCCTTGGGACCGCCTCCGCTCCCCGCCCGCCCCGCCGCTCGGGCACGCTCGGCGCCAGCGCTGCAACAGCCGCTGCCTGCGCGGTGTGCTGCGTCGGACCGCTGCTGGCCGCCCTCGGCGGCATCGGCGTTCTCGGCGATCGGAGCCGTGTGCCGGCCCGCCCTCGCGGCCCTGACCGTGGCCCCGCCGTACTCGGCGTCCCGCTCGTACGGCGCCGACGCCGACGGGCATCCTGCCGGAGCGCCCCGGCGCGTGCCGGCCTCGGCATGCCGACTGTCGGGCCGGCCCCGTCCCGTCCACCTCGTGAGCCCGATCCGGGCGCCGTGCGACATCGGCGGGACACCCGGCCTCGAAGGGGCACACCCACCCGTAATCCCAGGGGGCAGCGGACAGGGCTGACAGCATCGGCGTCTACGCCCCCATCGAGGGCGGCGCCTTCCTCGGAGGCGCGGGAGCACGGCACTTGCGTCTCCACCCGCTGGAAGGTTCAGGATCTTCCCCATGGACGACGAACACCCCGACGTGCTCACCATCGGTGAACTCGCGCACCGCACCGGACTCCCGGTGCGCACCCTGCGCTTCTGGTCCGACGAGGGAGCGGTGCCGCCCGTGTCCCGCTCCGCCGGCGGGTACCGGTTGTACGACGCCCGGTCCGTGGCCCGCGTCGAGCTGGTCCGCACCCTGCGCGAGCTGGGCCTCGGGCTTGACGACGTGGGCCGCATCCTGAGCGGCCGCACCACGGTCGCCGAGGTCGCCGACGCGCACGTGGCCGCGCTCGACGCACGGATCCGGTCGCTCAAGGTGAGCCGGGCCGTCCTGTCCACCGTGGCGAAACGACGCTCGACCGTTGAGGAGACAACACTGATGAACCGATTGGCACGGCTCTCCGCCGCCGAACGCGAGCAGATCATCGACGAGTTCAAGGAGGAGGTCTTCCGCGACCTCGACGACCCGCGCCTACGCGACCGCATGCGCAGCTACGCCGTCGACCTGCCCGACGATCCCACCCCGGAGCAGGTCGACGCCTGGATCGAACTGGCCGAACTGGTGCGGGACTCCGGGTTCCGCGCGCGGCTGCGCACCTGGATGGAACTCAACACTCCCGTACCCGGGCAGGGCCGTCCCCCCGGGGCGTCCATCTGGTGGGCGCGGCAGACCGTACAGGCCGTCGCGGAGGCCAGAAGGGGCGGGACAGCTCCGGAGGCACCGGCAGCGGCCGAGTTGCTGTCCGAGCTGTTCGGCGACACCGATCGGGCCGCCGTACTGCGCAGTCTGGAGGCCGGGATCGAGGCAGGAGCGGAGCATTACCGCAGTCTCGTAGCCCGTGTGCGCGGGCAGCGTGCGTCGCCCGACGCGACGGAGGAACTGCGCTGGCTGGCGCGGGCCTTGCGCGCCGCGGGTCAGAGCTGACGACGACCACCCGACGGGGCCACGAGCCGGGGCTGTGAGGACCGCACGATGCGGGCGTCGATCGCGGCGGCGAACAGCCTCTCGTCCAGCTTCGCCTCTCCGTCCCGCGTGGAGTTGACCGGTTTGCGGGTACGCCGCCCCATCAGCTTCGTCAGCACTGTCAAAGCGGGAATCGCCCGCCGGCCCATCGGCGTCATGAGAACGAGAAGGCGGCGAAGGGCCCGGGGCCCGGCGTGCCGCAGGCAGAGCGGAGCGCATGCGGCCTGCGGCCCGCCAGTCGTGACACGCCTCCCGGGCCCGCCCGGCGCCGATGTCCCGGATGGCGGGCTCGCGGACCCGGCGCGCCACCCGGGCGCGTACATGGTGCTCGCGCCCGAGCCGGTACAGGACCGATCCCCAGCGCGGCCCGACACCGTCCAGATGGCGCCAGCCTCTTGGGCGTCAACGGGCAACGTCCCTTCGGGCAGCGGCCAATGCCTTGCGGAGGTCCAGCCACTTCACCGGGGGCCTCCAGCGGGTTCGCGGCGTTGGCGGCGCGTCATCGCAGCCTGCGCGACGGTCCTGGTGGTCGGCGGAGCGGCCGCCGCGGTGTGGGCCACGGGCGGATCCGGTGGGGCGCCTTCCCCCTCCGCTTCCGGCGCCGCCCCCAGTGGGGCGAACCTGGGACCGGCGTGGAAGAGTCCGCAGGTGGGGGGTGAACCCCTGCTGGCGAAGCTGCTGACCACGTGGCGGACGCCCACGGCGTACTACGTGGGGCGTGGTACCGGCGTGGAGGTGTTCGACGCGGCCAAGGGGACGTCGTTGGGCACGGTGTAGCCGCCGGAGCCCGGCCTGAGCCTGTGCGGGATGACGGACGGCCTGAGCAAGGACGGCCTCGGTGCGCTGGCCTGGGTCGAGGGTGACCCGCTCTCACCCATGGCGTCCTGTGACCGCGTTTCTCTGGTCGACACCCGTGCCGGTACGAAGACCGTGTGGTCCCTCTCCCTCGCCTCCCAGTTCGACGAGTGGAAGGCGACGAAGGGCCGCCCAGCGCACACGCTGCGTCTCGGATTCACCGGGGACGTCCTTGCCGTCATGTCATCGGCCAAGGTCGTGGGGCTGCGGACCGCTGACAGGAGCCAGGCCTGGACCTGGGTGAACCCGAGCGCCACCGGAATTCCCGTCGTGAACGGCGACATGGTGACGGCGCCGGACCGGGTCTCGATCATGATGACGCTACGGACCCGCGGTTCGACGCGAGAGGTCTGGGCCCTCTCGACGCTGGACGCGAGTGGACGTCAGCTGTCGGCCGCCGCCACCCCGAGCCTCGTCGTCCCCGAGGAGGGCACCGCGAGCATCCTCTCCGCCGCACCCCTGACCGTGATCATCATGCCCGCGCCCTTCGACCGCACGACCCCGCCCGCCGTGGTGGTGCACGACCGTCAGGGTGCGGCCGTACGGGCCTCCCCGCTGATCACCCCCCACGCGGGGTCCGAACGTCCTTGGCGGGAAGACCTCGCTCGGCATGCGGATCTACTCGTACGCGGCCAAGGACGGCACCCGTCAGGAGATCAGCACGGTCCAGGCACCGGACCTACTGCTCGCGATCTCCTCCCTGGCGGTGGACTACGCCGAAGGGAACCTAGCCCTCACCGCGACGGGCACGAGCGAGTTCGGCCACATGGTGTTCCGGGCGCCGAACGTCTGAGGGCACAGGAAGGAGGCCGAAGGAGCGATGGCGGGTGGTCTCGATCAACCCGCGGCATCCACGTGATCGCCGTCGCCGCCGGTGAGGACCACGCCCATGCCCGGCCCCTGGGGGCCGCGCAGGTCATCGACCACTGTGCCGCGGACCTAGCCGACACGATGCCCGCGTGCGCGTCACCCCAGACGGCGTCACCCGTTGGGGCCATCAGCGCGGCCCGGGTCACGGGGCGGGCCCTACGGCTTCAGCACCGCGCGAAACGGGATCGGCACCGCATGCGGGCCGCTCGTACCGGTTGCGTTCTTCTCGTTCTCGGGGCGGTCTGGGATAGGACGCGGTGAACGCGGGACATCGAGGTCGCCGCGCGTCGCGTGCCCACGCACTGGAGGATTTTTCGATGAGCGCTGGAAACGGATTCCTGAGCACCGAGCAGCTCATGACGCTGACGGCGTACGACGCCGACGGCGAGAAGATCGGCAGCATCGGTCAGGTCTACCGCGACGATGCGACCGGCCGGCCCGAGTGGGTCACCGTCAAGACCGGTCTGTTCGGCATGAAGGAGTCGTTCGTTCCGCTGTCGGGCGCCCGCAGTGACGGCGAGGCCCTCCACGTCCCGCACTCCAAGGACGTCGTGAAGGACGCGCCGCGCGTCGACGCCGACCAGCACCTGGACGTCGACGAGGAGCAGAGGCTCTACCAGCACTACGGCCTTGCCGCAGGCAACGGGAACGGGAACGGCAACGGCCACCGTACGGCCGTGGACGCGCCGGGCATCGCCACGGGGACGTACGTCGAGGACCGGGGCGAGGGACGCGGCAAGGACGAGCTGATCCGCTCCGAGGAGCGGCTGCGCGTGGGGACGACCAACGAGGAGGTCGGCCGCGCCCGCCTCAAGAAGGTGGTCGTCACCGAGAACGTCACCACCACCGTCCCGGTCAGCCACGAGGAGGTTCGTGTCGTACGCGAGCCCATTCGTGAAGGGGAGAAGGTCCGGGGCAACATCGGCGAGGCCGAGACGGACGTGACCCTGCACGCGGAGCGCGCGGTGACGCGCAAGGAGACCGTGCCCGTCGAGCGCGTGCGTCTGGAGACGGACAAGGTCACCGAGCAGCAGGAAGTCTCGGACACCGTCCGCAAGGAGAAGATCCGCTACGAGGACGGCAAGGACTCCCGCCGCGACGAAGGCCGTGGCGGCCCCCGCCGCTGACGCGGTCCACGCGCCCGGCCGCGGCAGTCCTCCTGTCGCGGCCGGGCCGCGCGCGTGCGTGCCCCGCGTGCCCTCGTACTGCTCGCCGTCGTGTTCGCCCTGGTCGGGATCGGCGCCCGGGCTGCCGGACGGTCCGCGCTCGTAAGGGGTTTCCCTGACCCGTAGGCCCCGGGATCGGCCCACGGGCGGGCCGTTGCTGTGGGGGCGCTACAAGGGGGCGGCGCCGGTGGTCGCCCCGGTGGTCTCGGCATCGAACGGGGGTTCGACGAGCTGTTCGCGGAGATAGTTCCAGACGACCGCGAGCAGCGCCGCCGCCGGTACCGCCAGCAGGCTGCCGACCACTCCGGCCAGGCTGCCGCCCAGCGTCACGGCCAGGAGGACCACCGCCGCGTGGAGGCCGAGACCGCGACTTTGGATCATCGGCTGGAACACGTTGCCCTCCAGCTGCTGCACCACGATGATGATCGCCAGTACGATCAGTGCGTCCGTCAGGCCGTTCGAGACAAGCGCGATCAGCACAGCGACGAGGCCGGCGAACAAGGCGCCCACGATCGGCACGAACGCGGAGACGAAGGTCAGCACCGCCAGCGGCAGCACCAAAGGGACGCCGACGATCCACAGGCCCAGGCCGATGAAGACGGCGTCGAGCAGGCCGACGAAGGCCTGGGAACGCACGAACGAACCGAGCGTCTCCCAGCCGCGCGCGGCGACCACAGGGACGTCGGTGGCGAGCCGGCCCGGGAGCTGACGGGTGAGCCACGGCAGGAACCGCGGGCCGTCCTTGAGGAAGAAGAACATCAGGAAGAGCGCCAGGACGGCGGTGACCAGGCCGTTGAAGACAGTGCTCACACCGGTGACGACAGTGGAGACCGCGCTGCCGACGCTGTTCTGGACGCGGTCGACGGCGGCATCGAACGCCCCGGTGATCTGGGCGTCGCCGATGTTCAGCGGTGGCCCGGCGGCCCACTCGCGCAGCTGCTGGATGCCCTTGACCACGCCGTCGCCCAGCTCGCCGGACTGTGAGGCCACGGGCACGGCGATCAGCGCCACGATGCCCGCGGCGGCGATGAGGAACAGTACGGTGACCGATGAGGCGGCCAGGGCGGGGCGCCACCCGCGCTGGCGGAGGTAGGCGGCCACGGGCCACGTCAGAGTGGTGAGGAACAGAGCCACTATCAGCGGCCAGATCACCGACCACATACGGCCCAGGAGCCACAAGGCCACCGCGACCGCCACGAGGACCAGCAGCAACTCGGCGGATACCCGGGCGGACGCCCGCAGCGCGGACGCGGTTTTTCTGGAACTCAGCGTGTCAGACATGTGCTCAGCCAAGCATATTGCGTTCCGCTTCCGGCCTCGGCAGCTGCCTCATCGGTCTGACCACGCACACGTTCGACGGACGAGACGGCCCACCGGGGGAACCGATGGGCCGTCACGAGTGAGCGGGGTTGAGGCTTTGACGTTGTCGCTACGAGGCGGCGAAAGTGAAGGTGCCGTTGGCGCAGGCGCTGATGTACGGGACTCCCTGGGAGTTCTTGGTCATGGTGCATTCCTGGAGCTGGATGTACCGCAGGCTCGACGCGAAGTTGAACTCGCCTATGTTCACGACCGCCTGGTTGCCATTCGCGTTCTTCACCTCCTCGTAGCGGGTGCCGCCGTCCGCGTAGTACGCCAGGATCTTGAGGGCCGCGCCCTTCCCGTCGCTGGCGGTGTCCTTGAGCTCGCCGTTCAGGTGCCAGCGGCCGTCCGACGCCTTCCAGAAGGTTCCGTGCGCCCAGGCGCCCGCGATGTCCCCGCCGGAGTGGGTCACGTCGTACGTCCCGCCCGCGGCCTGCGCGGGCCCGGCCGCAAGAGCCACGAGGGCGGGTACGACGGCGAGGCCGAGAGCGCACTTGATTCGGGTCTTCATCAGCATCCTTCGTTTCGGACGGAGATCGGCCTGGCTGGCCTGCCGGGAACGGTGGCAGACGGCGATCTCAGCGGTATAGGAAAAAACCGCAGTCCCAGCGGACGGTGCACCGGGCCGACCACCCTGCTCGCCGCGCCGCCGCGCCGCCGCGCAGGCGTGTTCCGCCCGGCTACCCGCCGGCTCCTGGCAGCAGCGCGCTGGTCGGCTGGTTCGTGAGGCGGTCGAGGGGGCGCGGCTGGTGGGCATGGTGCATGACCAGAACACCGGGGGCGCAGCCGACCGTGGCCTTGAAGTCTCGGTTCAAATGGGCCTGATCGTAGAAGTCGCAGACGGCAGCGACGTGGGCCGGGGGGTGACCCGCTGCCAGCAGACGTAGCGCCCACCGTAGACGAGCCATGCGGGCGACACGTCGTGGCGGCAGGCCGATCTGTTCACGGAATCGCCCTTCGAGGTGGCGTTGGCTCCAGCCGACGGAACGGGACACGCGGCCGATCGGCTCCGTCGCGGTCGTGCGGGTCAGATGCTGCCAGGCGTGCACCACCTGGGCCGCGGCCTCTCGGCCGCGTGTCCGGCGGTCCAGGAGGAAGGTGTCGATCAAGGCGAAGGCGTCGGACCAGTCCAGGGTGTGGGCGAGCTGTTCTTCAAGCAGGCCACCAGCCGGGCCGACGACATCGGTGAGGGGCAGGATGCTCCCCTGAATCTCGTGCATGGCCAGGTCCAGGACCGTGAAAGCGAACCAGGGTTCCAGGAGGACTTCGACGCCCCTGATGCGGCCGTTGTGCTCTCCCAGCGCAGCCCGGGTCTCCAGGCCCGCCACCAGCGAGGCGTGGGGGGTCCAGGCCGGCTCGTCGCATTCCGATCCGGGCATCCGCGAGATGTGCAGCGGGTCGCCGAAATTGAAGATCATCGAAACCGCGCCTATGGGCATCTCGATGCGGCGCTGCGCGCGGTGCATGGCCAGTCGGTAGCCGCGGTAGCCCCGCACGCCTGTCCCCAGACGCGGATCGGCGCGCGCCGTGATCAGGGTCCACGCACCGTCGGCGGATATTCCAGCGGTGCGCCGGTAGCGGCGTCCGTCGTATCGGAAGGTGCCCGTGCCAGTCGCCTCGGGATGGTGCTGGTGTCGGAACTCGAGCATGATGCGCTCCTTCGCCGGGCTCGGACCTGCATCCAACCAGTCGGTTCAGGGCTGAACTTGGGAAGTCGTGGAACTGAGTGGCTCACGATATCCCTGGCGGGTCGGGGTGTCTGTGGCATCGGATTGGATGAGCGGGTGACCGTCCATGACGTGCCCGCCAGCCCCCGGCCGCCGAGCATGCAGGCTGCGTTGAGCAGCAGCAGGGTCGTCGAGACGGCGCCTATCGAGGCGACGGCTTCGTGTCCTCCGGGGCAGCGGGGAACTTTCGTCCAAGACAGGGCCGCCGAAGTCGGCGACCGTAGGGGCATGCAGAGCTACGCAACGGGTCCGGCAGCGCCGGATCACGACGCCGGGACAGGGTGGGAGGTCGCTCGCCCTCTCGGTGGCCCGCCCCTCGGGGGTGTCCGGATGGCCGGGTTCCGTGACCGTGTCGGCCTGGGCCTGGACAAGCGGGTGTTCGCGCAGGCTTCCGTGGTCGTCGTCATCGGGCTCGGCGACCTTCCGTTCATGGTCGAGGACGACCGCGGGGCACGACCCCTGTGCGGCTTCGCCTCCCCCTTGTCGCCCGGCCGGGCACGCGTGCGCGGCGAGCGGGTCGAGTGCATCGAAATGCGCTTGTCACCGCCCGCCGCTTATGCGTTGCTCGGTGTCCGTCCACGCGAACTCGACCGGCCGGCCCTCGACCTCGACGACCTGTGGGGACGGCCCGGCCAACGCCTGCGTGAACAGCTCTCGCAGGCCACGGCCTGGCAGCAACGCCTGCTCCTGGTGGACGAGTTCCTCCTGCGACGGGCCGCTGCGGGTCCCTCCATGGCGCCTGAGGTCGCGGCCGTCTGGGACCACATCGTGGCCTGCCGCGGCCTGGTCCGGGTCGACGAGCTCGCCGCGTCCTGCGGCTGGAGCCGTAAACGGCTGTGGTCGAGGTTCAGCGCCCAGATCGGCCTGACGCCCAAGCGTGCGGCCATGCTGGTGCGCTTCGATCACGCCGCCCGGGCGCTCAGAGCGGGGGAGAACCCCGCCGATGTCGCCCTGGCCTGCGGATACGTGGACCAGCCCCACCTCCATCGTGACGTGCTGGCCTTCGCCGGCTGCACACCGAGTGCCCTGGCCACGCCGAAGTCCTCTCCTGCTTGAGCCGATTCGTAGGCGGGCCCGGTTCGCACCAGAGCCCGGCTCTACGAGACACGGCCTGCATGACACGGTTTCGGCGGCCCGCGGCGCTGCCACACCGCTCCTGCGGTGACTCGCCCCATTCACCTTCACCCCACTGGACACGATCGAAGGAAGACCTGTGACCACGACCACTGATGACCGATCAGCAGCCGCAGCCGACCGCGAGCTGATCGTACGGATCGCCTTCGGCAGCATGGCCGCGCAGACCCTGCGCGCGGCGGTGCGGCTGAGGGTGGTCGAGTTGATGGGCGACGCACCGCGCCGGGCCGGTGAAGTCGCCGCGGCCGTCGGGGCGGAGCCTCGGGCCACGACCCGGCTGCTACGTGCCCTGGCCGGCCTGGGCCTGCTGACGGAACCCGCTTCCGGCACCTTCTGCGTAAGCCCGTTGGGAGCGCTCCTCGACCCCGCGGCCCCCGGCTCCCTCACGTCCTTCGTGCAGGTGTTCACAGACCCGTTGGCCATACGGGCATGGGAGCACCTGGACACGAGTGTCCGCACCGGTGACGTCGCGTTCGACGACGTCTTCGGCTCCGACTTCTTCAGCCACCTCGCCCAACACCCCGAATTCTCCACGGCGTTCAATACGGCGATGAGCCAGGCGACCGGGGCGGCCGCCGCCGCGCTCCCGCACGCCTTCGACTTCGGCCGGTTCGCCTCGGTCACGGACGTCGGAGGCGGGGACGCGACCCTTCTCGCCGCTGTCCTCGCGGCGCACCCGGCACTCGTGGGTGTCGTCCACGACTCGGCCCAGGGCCTGGCCCGGGCGCCCGACACACTGCGGCGGCTCGGTCTTACCGGGCGCTGCTCGCTGGTCGCCGGGGACTTCTTCCGGAGCGTCCCCCCGGGCTCGGACCTCTACCTGATCAAGAGCGTCCTGCACGACTGGCGGGACGAACAAGCGGTCACGATCCTCAGCCACTGCCGTGAGGTTCTCCCGTCGGGAGGCCGCGTGCTGATCGTGGAGCCCGTACTTCCCGAAACCGTCGACCCCGACCCTGGCCCCGACGCCCGCGGAGGCCAGGAGGTCACCTACCTGAGCGACCTCAACATGCTGGTGAACATGGGTGGCCGGGAACGCACCCGCGCGGAGTTCGAGGACCTCTGCCGCCGCGCAGGGCTCGCCCTCACCGCGGTCACCCCGCTGGAGGGCGCCGCGCCCTACTTCCTCATCGAGGCCGTTGCCGACTGAGCCCCAACGACGGGACGGGAAACGGGAGCGGCTTACCCGGCGGCGCGGTCCTCCTCAGAGGGGATCGAGTGCTTCGTGAGGCACGCCGTCGAACTGGCGAAGGCGTCGAGGGCCAAGGCTGGGCGAACGTTCCAGTCGACCTGCTCGGTTCGGTGTGGAGCGCGGGTGCTGCGGCACCGACGCACCGGATGTTCTGGGCGATCTCGGAAAGGCCGCCAAGCTCACGGTGGGGATGAAGGCGTCCTCTCCGTGCTGGTGGCGGCCGGTGCGGCCGGGCTCCCTGACGCGAACCCGATCCGGGATCAGGTGAGTTGCCCGCCTCTGGTGCGGGCCCCTTCCTCCGACTGCGCCCAGGCGATTTCGTGGCGGAGGACGCTGTAGCGCACGATGTCGCGCCACTGCCCGTCCCGGAACACGACGCTGCGCAGCACGCCCTCACGGGTGAAGCCGGATTTCTCCAGGGCGCGCTGCTCGGCGATGTTCTCCGTCTCGGTGTCCGCCTCGAGCCTGACCACGGGGGTGTGGGCGAACAGGTAGCGAACCAGCAACCGCTGCGCCTGCGTGCCGACCCCACGCCCCCGGCCCTCCGGCAACAACTGGGCCCCCACGTTCCAGCAGTACGAACTCCGCGACGTCACGACCTTGCGCCATGCCACGAAACCGAGCCCGTCGACGCCGGCCACCACCATCAGCTGGCCGCCGTCATCGCCCAGCAGACCGTCCTGCGCCCAACGCCGTCGCCAGCGCCCCGGATCTGACCAGCCCAGCCACTGGAACGGCCCCGTCGCCTCCGGATCCGTGAGGAACCGCTCGAGCACCGCCAGGTCATCCTGGACCACTGGACGCAATATCACGGAATCATCGCTCATCCCCGTCACCGTAGGCGCTCCCAGCAGTCTGGGCGACAACGGTCAGCTGTTGCGTTCAATGACGCCCACGCACCGACGACGTGGCGGCCCCTCAACCGCTCTCCATGGGGACTGCGTGCCAAGGGGCCTGGCCCCCCGGCGGTCTGCCACGCTGTGACCGTGAGCCCCGGGTCCGGGGGGCGGGAAGTAGCCATGAGATTGCCCCGTATGTCTGGGGCGCGCTCTGCCGTATCTGTTCTTCCGGTTCTACCGTTGGGTGTTCGGGACCTGAGGGAGGGCTGCTGTGGCGGGGATCGTGGAGGGTAAGCACCGCTCACCGATCGGTGATGACGGTCATCAGCCGAACCGGCCCCTCCCACCACCACCTCCTCCGCCGCCGCCCACGGACACCGGTCCGAAGAAGTAGCGGTGCCCACGGCCCCTGGCGCGCCCGCCGCGGACGTGCTCGTTGAGGCTCTACTGGCGGCGGTCGCCGAGCAGCTCGGCCGACCGCTGCCCGCCCGTCTGCAGGAGGCCTTCCACCGCGTACCGCGCCACCGGTTCCTGCCCGGCCGGATCTGGCTGCGCGACGGCTGCGGCGGTTACGAGCCCTTGGACCGCGCGGCGGAGCCCGAGGGGTGGTTGGCCGCGGCCTATTCGGACCAGCCGCTGGTGACCCGGTTCACCGACGATCTGCCGTCCTCGTCGGCGTCCATGCCCTCCATGGTCGCCCGCATGCTCCTCCTGGCCGGCCTCACCGGGCCTCCCGCCCAGGACGGCACCCAGACGGGGGTGTTGGAGCTGGGCGCGGGCACCGGCTTCAACGCGGGTCTGCTGTGCGCTCTGGTGGGCGATGAGCAGGTGACCACCGTCGACCTCGACCCGACCCTGGCCACCGGCGCGCAGGAGAACCTCCAGGCGCTCGGCCGCGCGCCGGCGGTCGTGGCCGGGGACGGCGCCCTGGGCTGGCCGCCGAACGCCCCGTACGACGTGGTCCTTGCCACGTTCTCCGTGGACCGCATCCCGCCCGCATGGCCGGCCCAGCTCCGGCCCGGTGGCCGCATCGTGACCCCCTGGACCTCGGCCTGGTGCCGCTACGGCACCCTCGCACTGACGGCGGCTGACGAGGGCCGGGCCCAGGGCCGCTTCCACCCCTTCGCCTCCTTCATGCAGATCGCCCGCCCCGACGCCGAGACGGACCCGCCGCCGGCCGCAGCCGGGGGCGATGCGGGCGCAGCCGTGTACTCGTCGACGACGTTGTCTCCGTGGACTGTCGCGGGCGGCGACCTCGATGCCGAGTTCCACATCGGCCTCACCGTCCCCGGGGCCTCTTTCGCCTGGGACACCAGCGGTGCACACGCCCACACCCGCCTCGCGGTCGATGACCCGGCCACCGGCTCGTGGGCGAGCGTCGACTACGACGGGCGCACCGCCGCCGACTTCGCGGTCGCTCAGGCCGGGCCCCGAAAGCTGTGGGAGGAGATCACCGAGGCATACCGCCGATGGGAGGAGCTCGGCCGGCCGCGCATCGACAAGTACGGCCTGACCATGACATCAGCCGGCACCGCGGTGTGGGTGAACTCGCCCGCGACCACTGTGACCGCTCGCTGATTGCGAGCCCGTAGCCTGCCCCACTTGTTGCCATGGCAGGGGTCCTGTGGCCGGCTCGGCCTGCTGTACACGCGCGGCTCGCTGGGGGAGGCCGTCCCGAGTGGTTCTCACCGCGCCCTTGGAGCCGGGGGACGGCGGGGACCGGGTCCTCCGCCGCTGAAGTCAGCCGCCGACGTGGATAGGGGAGGCGCTGCGTGCAGTGCCGTCCATGAACTGGGGCTGGGTCAGCCTGCCAGGCGGGCGACGGCCAGTGCGTGAGCGCGGTCGAGGGAGTCAGCAGCAGCGCAGGGGATGTCCGGCTGCACGCCGGTGCCCTCCCAGTTGGTGCCGGAGACGGGGTTGATGGCACGGCCCATGGGGACGGTGGCTTCCAGGTGCGGGTGCACCGTCCAGCCCTTGCACGGGTGTGCGCCGCCGCGGGTGGGCTCGCCGACCATCACGGCGCGGCCGAGCTGCTGGAGGTTGTACGCCAGCTCTTCAGCGGCAGAGAAGGTGGTGGCGCTGGAGAGCACATACAACGGCTTGATGCCGCCGAAGCGCGCGCCGGGAACGTGCGGCAGACTCCAGGACTGCTCGCTGCGGTCGCCACTGCGCCAGTGCATGGTGTTGAGGTGGGTGCGCTCGTCCAGGAGGTAGCTGCAGACGAAGGCGACCGTGTCCGGGTCGCCGCCCCGGTTGGCGCGAAGGTCCACGATCAGTGCCTGGGCGCGGGAGGCCAGGGTGAGTGCGGCGGCCAGCGGTTCGGCGGCCCACTCCAGCGGAAACAGCATCGGCGCCAGCTCCAGCACGGCGACCCCTGCGTCGAGCAACTGCACCCGGGGCGCACCGCCCAGCGAGGTGTCGAAGTCCCGGCGCATGGCGTCCAGGGTGGCCGCCCCCTGCTTCGGGGAGACCGGGTCGGCGTGGTGCTTCAGTCTCAGGTGCCGGTCGCCGTTGACCGACTGCAGGTCCGCGGTGACCAGACGGGCGAGCTCCTCGGCATCGTCGACGTCGTAGGCGCCCTCGGCGAGGCGTCGTTGCAGCAGGCCGGCGAGCTGCTCGGCTATCTCGGGGAAGACGTAGTGCTGGGTCAGGAGCCGGGCTGTCTCATCGATGACAGGGGCGGGTTGAAGGTTCGTCAGAGTCGTCATGGCAGGGAGTAGAGCACCGCCCTTGCGAAAGCGTCAACGAATTTAGACACTTTCGGTATGCGTGATCACCCTTCCCACACGCCGCCTCCCGAGGATGTCCTGGAGATCGGTGCGCCCGAGCAGTTCGCAGCGCTCGCCCACCCATTGCGTCAACGGTTGCTCTTCGCCTTGGGCCACCGGCCTGCCACCGTCGGGCAGCTTGCGGCGCAGCTCGATGCGAAGAAGGGCAACGTGGCCCACCATCTCAAAGTGCTCCGCGAGGCCGGGCTGGTCCACATCACCGAGACCCGCCAGGTCCGCGGTGGCACGGAGCAGTACTACCAGCGCACTGCCCGCCACATGGTCGTCGCCGAACCCCAAGCGGCAGGCACCTCCGCGATGCTCACCGCGTTCGCCCAGGAGCTGGACCTCTCTCCCGGCGAGCCCCACCTGACACTGCGCCACCTGCGCCTCAGCCCCGCGAAGGCAAGAGAACTCGGCGAGGCCCTCGCCAAACTGGTCGACGATGCCGAGGAGGATACAGAAGACCAGCCGCTGCACGGTGTGCTGGTGACGCTCTATCAGCAGGCCCCTGCCAACCAGTAGCACCAGTTCCACCGAGTACTGCAACGCCGAACGGGACGAGGACCTTGAAGCCGCCCGCGCTGCGAATCGCGAGCTGATGGCCCGGGTCAGCCGCTGACCTGCTCCGGCTCACGGGCGCCGCTCAGCGGCGTGCCGAAGCACTGGTGCAGTGCGGCTCGCAGACCGCTGGCGTCTTTCGGCTCGTGTCCGGTCCACGTTATGTGGGAGTCGGGGCGCAGCAGCAGGCCGGTCACGCTCGTGTTTTCCGCCTTGCTGCTTATGACATCGACCCGGTCGTGCCAGGGCTTCGCGGTCTCGGCGAAGTCACCGCACAGCTCCAGCAGCAGGGGCCGGGCGGTGGTGGTCAAGTCGGCCAGCCGACGGGTGCCTGCGCCGGTGTGGACCACGAGGTCGGGCGCGAAGTCCTCGGTGGTTCCAGCGAGCAGGCGGGCGATGCGTTCTGCGGGTTCGGCCAACATCACCCGCAGACCGTCCGCCCACTCACCGGGCTCCTGGGGTGGCATGTGTTCCACCTCCGGGCCGGGCTCCAGCTGCCGTAGTGCCGCCCGAGTGATTGCCTCCCACAAGGGCTCGCCGGGCGGTCCGTCACGCAGCTCGGCCGCGAGCCGCAAGGAGCGCTGCCGTGACAGCCGGATGCACTCTCGACTGGAGCGCCGACAGCATCGAGGGCGCCGTCAACCGCATCAAGAAGATCAAGCGGCAGCTTTGCGGCCGAGCCGGATTCGAACTGCTCCGCAAGATGATCCTGATCC
>NZ_JBWKDV010000004.1:0-756495 GCF_056435825.1 Streptomyces sp. NPDC043876
GCCTGCACCAAAGCGGCGGTAGCAACAAGCCCACCCACCTCATCCAGCGCCAGCAACGACACCACACCAACCACCGAACCAGCACCAGCCAGCAGTGCAACCAGCCCAGCACGGTCCATGCCCGGATCGACTACAACCCGACGCACCCCAGCACCCAGCGCGGCGACCACCGCAGTGTCGTCCACACCACCAGCCGGCACCACGACCAGCCACTCACCATCCAGCCCACCAGCAGACGCCGCTGCCAGCGGCTTCCACGACACCCGGTAACGCCAGGAGTCGACCTGCGCCTGCTCCTTCGTCTGGCGGCGCCACGCCGACAGGGCGGGGACGAGTTCACTGAAACTCGCGTCGTCGTCGACCTCCAGCTCCGCGACCAGCGAGGCGAGATCTCCGCGCTCGACCGCGTCCCAGAACCGGGCGTCCACCGCGTCGACCGCCTGCACTGGGGCCGAACCGCCGCTCGACAGGGCGGCCTCGGGCCAATAGCGGCGACGCTGGAAGGCGTACGTCGGCAGCTCCACCCGACCGGTACCCGCGTCAGCAAGCAAGGTGGACCAGTCGACGGTCACACCGCGCACGTACGCCTGCGCCAGAGCCGCCACCGCGGTCTCCGCCTCCGGCCGCCCGGCGCGCAGGACCGGCACGAACCCGGCAGTCGCATCGCCCGTCACACACTCCTGGGCCAGCGCCGACAGCACACCGTCCGGCCCCAGCTCGACGAACGTCGTCACGCCCGCGGCCTCCAAGGCCCGCACACCATCGAGGAAGCGAACCGCCTCCCGGACGTGCCGCACCCAGAAGTCCGCCGAACCCATCTCGTCCGAGACCAGCGCACCCGTCAGGTTGGAGACAACCGGAATCCGCGGAGCGGCGAACTCCAACCCCGCCACCACCTCACGGAAGTCCTCCAACATCCCGTCCATGTGCGGCGAATGGAACGCATGGCTGACGGTGAGCCGCTTGCTCTTGCGGTCGGCGAACACCTCCACCACCGCGAGCACGGCGTCCTCGTCACCGGCAACGACCACCGACTGCGGACCGTTGACCGCAGCGATGCTCACCCGCTCGTTCAACAGCGGCAGGACCTCGTCCTCCGACGCCTGCACCGCCACCATCACCCCACCACCCGGCAGCGCCTGCATCAGACGCCCCCGCGCAGCCACCAACGTGCACGCGTCCTCCAGCGAGAACACACCCGCGACATGCGCGGCCGCGATCTCACCGATCGAATGACCCGACACGAAGTCCGGCTTCACACCCCACGACTCGACGAGACGGAACAGCGCCACCTCGACCGCGAACAACGCCGGCTGCGCCCACTCCGTACGGTTCAGCAGCTCCGCATCCGCACCGAAGAGGACATCCCGCAAAGGCACATCCAGATCGAACCGCGCACACACCGCATCCAGCGCATCCGCGAAAGCAGGGAAGGCGTCATACAACTCACGCCCCATCCCCAGTCGCTGGCTGCCCTGACCCGTGAACAGGAAGGCCAGCCCTTCCCCGGACACCGTGCCCTGGACCAGGCCCGGCACCTGCGCGCCCGCCGCAAGGGCGCGCAGTCCGGTGAGCAGCTCTTCGCGGTCCGCGTTCTGCGTGACCAGAACGGCCCTGGCCTCGAAGGCGGACCGTCCGGCCGCGAGGGAGCGCGCGACGTCGGCGGCAGCTGCCTGCGGGTTATCCGCCAGCCAGGACACGAGCTGTTCGGCCTGGGCGCGCAACGCGTCCGTTCCCTTGCCGCTGACAACGAAGGGCAGGACAGAGGCTGCGATCCCGGTCCCTGTCCGGTGACCGGCTGCCGTCGCCCCGCCATCGAGCGGCGGGGCCTCTTCGATGATCGTGTGGGCGTTCGTCCCGCTCAGGCCGAAGGAGGACACACCGGCCCGGCGCGGGCGACCCGTCCCGGGCCACTCGCGGAGCTCAGTCAACAGCTCGACCTCACCCGCGGACCAGTCGACGTGCGGGGTGGGAGCGTCGACGTGCAAGGTCTTGGGCAGTACCCCGTGCTGCATCGCCAGCACCATCTTGATCACACCGGCCACACCCGCGGCGGCCTGCGTGTGACCGATGTTCGACTTCACCGAACCGAGCAGCAGCGGACGGCCGTCCTCGCGCTCCTGACCGTACGTAGCCAGCAGCGCCTGCGCCTCGATCGGGTCACCGAGCCGCGTACCGGTACCGTGCGCCTCGACCGCGTCCACGTCGGCAGCCGAGAGCCCCGCACTCGCCAGCGCCTGGCGGATGACACGCTGCTGCGAAGGCCCGTTCGGGGCCGTCAGACCATTGCTGGCACCGTCCTGGTTGACGGCCGAACCCCGCACCACCGCGAGGACCGGGTGACCGTTCCTCCGGGCATCCGACAGCCGCTCCATGAGCAGCATGCCGACACCCTCACCCCAACCGGTCCCGTCCGCACCAGCCGCGAAAGCCTTGATCCGACCGTCCTGCGCCAACCCACGCTGACGGCTGAAATCGATGAACGCGTCAGGGGTGGACATGACGGTCACACCACCGGCGAGCGCCAGGGTGCACTCACCCTGGCGCAGGGCCTGAACGGCCAGGTGCAGGGCGACCAGCGAGGACGAGCATGCCGTGTCGACCGTGATCGCCGGGCCTTCGAGGCCGAAGACGTACGAGATGCGGCCCGAGACGACGCTCGCCGCGTTGCCCGTACCGACGTGCCCCTCCAGGCCCTCGGCGTCGCCCGCGACCAAGGAGAGGTAGTCCTGGCCGTTGGTGCCGACGAAGACACCGGCGCGGCTGCCCTTGAGCACGGCGGGGTCGATGCCGGCCCGCTCGAAGGTCTCCCAGGAGGTCTCCAGCAGCAGGCGCTGCTGCGGGTCCATCGCAAGGGCCTCGCGGGGCGAGATCCCGAAGAAGTCGGCGTCGAAGTCCGCTGCGTCGTAGACGAAGCCGCCTTCGCGGGTGTACGAGGTCCCGGGCTGGTCCGGGGCCGCCGCGTAGAGTCGGTCCAGGTCCCAGCCACGGTCGGCGGGGAACTCGGCGACGGCGTCGGTGCCTTCCGAAAGGAGCTGCCAGAGCTGCTCAGGCGTCCGCACACCGCCGGGGAAGCGGCAGCTCATGGCCACGATGGCGATCGGGTCCTCGTCCGCCGCTACGGCACGGTCCGAGGAGGTATCGGCCTCGGGAGCGGCGCCCGTCAGTTCCCCGCGCAGGTACTCCGCGAGGGCCGAGGCCGTGGGGTAGTCGTAGACGAGGGTGGTGGGGAGCTGAAGCGCGGTGGCCGCGCCGAGTCGGTTGCGGAGGTCGACCGCGGACAGGGAATCGAAGCCGAGCTCCTTGAAGGCGCGCTCCGCGCCCACCTCCTCCACACCGTCGTGCCCGAGGACCGCGGCGACGTGCGTACGAACCAGGCCGAGCAGTTCGCGCTCCTGCTCGGCCCGGGGCAGCTCGGCCAGCTTCGCGAACGCCCCTCCGGCGACGTCGGCGCCTGTGACCACGGTCCCCTGACCGGTGACGGCGGCAGTGGGTCGGTGCGTGAAGTCGGCGAGCGAGGGGTTGGGACGGACGGCCGCCACGACGTCGGAGAGGCGCTCCCAGTCGATGTCCGCGACGGTCAGGGCGGCTTCGGGAGAGCCAACGGCCTGCGTCAGAGCGGCGATCGCCGAGTCGGGCGCCATCGGCGGCACACCCTCGCGCCGCATCCGCGCATCCATCGCCTCGTCGGCGGCCATACCGCCTTCGGCCCACGGACCCCAGGCGATGGACGTCGCGGCCAGACCAGCCGCACGCCGCTGCTCTGCCAGGGCATCCAAGTAAGCATTCGCAGCCGCGTAGTTGCCCTGACCAGCAGCACCGATCGACCCACTCATGGAGGAGAACAGCACGAAGGCATCGAGCTCGATCCCCAGCTCAACCGTCAGCTCATGGAGGTTGAGCGCGGAGGTGGCCTTGGCCCGCAGCACGCTCTCGAACCGCTCCGGCGTCAACGCATCCAGCACACCGTCATCCAGCACACCAGCCGTATGCACCACAGCCGTCAACGCGCCGGCCTCGGCAGCCAACAGCTCCCGCAACGCCCCGCGATCAGAAACATCACAAGCAACCACAGACACATCAACACCCAGATCGGCCACCAGCTCAGCCACACCAGGAGCATCCGGACCACGGCGACTGGTCAGCACCAGACGCTCAACACCCGCACCAGCCAGCCAACGAGCAACCCGCCCACCCAACGCACCCGTACCACCCGTCACCAGCACCGTCCCCGACGGCGACCACGAACCCCCAGCCCTCGCCGCACGCACCAGACGACGACCGAACACACCAGAGGACCTCACCGCCACCTGGTCCTCGACACCATCCAGGACCGCAACCAGCCGGCTCATGGCCCGCTCGTCCCACACCTCGGGAAGGTCGACCAGACCACCCCAACGCTCCGGAACCTCCAGAGCCGCCACCCGACCCAAACCCCACACCTGCGCCTGAACAGCAGACACAAGCTTGTCGGAACGGCCCACACTCACCGCACCACGCGTCAGGCACCACAACGGCGCCCCCACCCCAGCATCACCCAACGCCTGCACCAAAGCGGCGGTAGCAACAAGCCCACCCACCTCATCAAGCGCCAGCAACGACACCACACCAGCCACAGAGCCCACACCGGCACCAGCCAGCAGTTCAACCAGCCCAGCGCGGTCCGTTCCCGGATCCACCACAACCCGACGCACCCCAGCACCCAGCGCAGCAACCACCGCAGTGTCATCCACACCACCAGCCGGCACCACGACCAACCACTCACCATCCAGCCCACCAGCAGACACAGCCGCCAGCGGCTTCCACGACACCCGGTACCGCCAGCCGTCGACCTCCGACTGGGTCCGTACCCGGCGGCGCCACGCCGACAGGGCCGGGACCACCTCGCTCAGGGGCTGGTCTGCGTCCGCGTCCAGTTCGAGGGCAGCGGCCAGCGCGGCCACGTCCTCGTGTTCGACGGCGTCCCAGAACTCGCTGTCGGCGGGGTCGGTCCCGCGCGACCCGGCGGTGGCCTGCTCGGTGGTCTCGGGGCGGGCGTTCATCCAGTAGCGCCGGCGCTGGAAGGGGTACGTCGGCAGATCCACCCGCTGCGCGCCCGTACCGGCGTAGAAGGCGGCCCAGTCCACGTCCGCGCCCTGGACGAACATCCGGGCGACGGCGTCGAGCAGGGTGGCGGCCTCGGGGCGGCCAGCGCGCAGTCCGGCGGCGAAGACGGGTACCGATGCAGCGGTGCCCTGGGTTTCGGTGGCAGCGTGGAGGCAGTCCTGGGCCATGGCCGTGAGGACGGGGTCGGGGCCGAGTTCGAGGAAGGAGTCGGCGCCGCGGGCACGCAGGGTGCGTACGCCGTCGAGGAAGCGGACGGCGTCGCGGACGTGCCGGACCCAGTGCTCCGGGTCGGCCAGTTCGGCGGCGGTGGCCGTGGTGCCGGTGAGGAGGGAGACGACGGGCAGAGTGGGAGTGCCGTATTCCAGGACCTGCGCGACGCGGCGGAACTCGTCGAGCATGCCGTCCATGTGCGGGGAGTGGAAGGCGTGGCTGACGGTGAGGCGCTTGGTCTTGCGGCCCTGGGCCTCGAAGGCCTCGGCGATGGTGACGACCGCGTCCTCGTCGCCGGCGATCACGACGGCCTGCGGTCCGTTGACGGCGGCGATGCTGACCCGGCCCGCCGTCAGGAACGGCAGGATCTCGTCCTCCGCGGCCTGGACGGCGATCATTGCCCCACCACCCGGCAGCGCCTGCATCAGGCGACCGCGCGCAGCGACCAGCGCACACGCGTCCTCCAGCGAGAAGACGCCCGCGACGTGCGCTGCGGCGATCTCACCGACGGAGTGACCTGCGACGAACGACGGCCGCAGTCCCCAGGACTGGACGAGGCGGAACAGCGCCACCTCGATCGCGAAGAGGGCGGGCTGGGTGTATGCGGTCTGGTGCAGGAGGGCGGCGGCGGGTGTGCCTTCGGCGGCGAACAGGACATCGAGCAGGGGGAGTTCGAGCTGCTCGTCCAGGTACCAGGCGGCGTTGTCGAGGGCGTCCGCGAACACAGGGTGGGACAGGTACAGCTCGCGGCCCATGCCGAGGCGCTGGCTGCCCTGGCCGGTGAAGAGGACGGCGGAGCGGCCGGCGGCCGGGGCGCCGTGGACGACGGCGGGTGCGTCGATCCCGTCGGCGAGGGAGCGCAGGGCGTGCTGGAGGGCGGTGCGGTCGTCGCCGAGGACCACGGCGCGGAGGTCGAAGCGGCCTCGGGTGGTGGCGAGGGAGTGGCCGAGGTCGAGGGGGGTGGCGTCCGGGTGGGTGTCGATCCAGTCTCCGAGGCGGCGGGCTGCGCCGCGCAGGGCCTCGGGGGTCTTGGCGGACAGGGCCCAGGGAAGCGGGCCGGGCAGCTGCGCCGTTCCGTGCCCGGGCTCGATGGCCGAGTCGTCCGGCGCACCGGTGGGCGCGGTCTCCGGCTCCTCGATGATGGCGTGGGCGTTGGTGCCGCTCATGCCGAACGACGAGACGCCCGCCCGGCGCGGTGCGTCGGGCGAGGGCGGCCAGTCCACGGCCTCGGTCAGCAGGGCGACGGATCCGGCCGCCCAATCGACGTGCGGGGTCGGCGCGTCGACGTGGAGGGTCCTGGGCAGAATGCCGTGCCGCATCGCCATGACCATCTTGATGACGCCTGCGACACCGGCGGCGGCCTGGGTGTGGCCGATGTTCGACTTCAGGGAGCCGAGCCGCAGCGGCCGGCCCTCGGGACGGCCCTGCCCGTACGTGGCGAGCAGCGCCTGGGCTTCGATCGGGTCGCCGAGCTTCGTGCCGGTGCCGTGGGCCTCGACGACGTCCACGTCGGCGGGGCTCAGGCCGGCGTTGGCGAGGGCCTGGCGGATGACGCGCTGCTGGGCGGGACCGCTGGGGGCGGTCAGGCCGTTGCTCGCGCCGTCCTGGTTGATCGCGGTGCCGCGGACGACGGCCAGCACCTGGTGGCCGTTGCGGCGCGCGTCGGAGAGGCGCTCGACGACGAGCATGCCCGCGCCCTCGCCCCAGGCGGTGCCGTCGGCGGCGGCCGCGAAGGGCTTGCAGCGGCCGTCGGGGGCGAGGCCGCGCTGGCGGCTGAAGGAGACGAAGGAGCCGGGGCTCGCCATGACCGCGACACCGCCGGCGAGGGCCAGGGTGCATTCGCCGGTGCGCAGGGCCTGGACGGCGAGGTGCAGGGCGGCGAGCGAGGAGGAGCAGGCGGTGTCGACGGTGACCGTGGGGCCTTCGAAGCCGAAGGTGTAGGCGATGCGCCCGGAGGCGACGCTCGCCGCGTTGCCGGTGACGAGGTAGCCCTCGAAGCCGTCCGCGGCGTCCTCCAGGCGGGGGCCGTATTCCTGGGTCTCGGCGCCGACGAACACGCCGACCTGGCCGCCGCGGAGCCCGGCGGGGTCGAGGCCGGCCCGGTCGAAGGCCTCCCAGGAGGTCTCCAGCAGCAGGCGCTGCTGCGGGTCCATCGCGAGGGCCTCGCGCGGGGAGATCCCGAAGAAAGCGGCGTCGAATTCGTCGGCGTCGTGAAGGAATCCGCCTTCCCGGGTGTAGGTGGTGCCGGACCGGTCGGGGTCGGCGTCGTACAGGGAATCGAGGTTCCAGCCGCGCCGGGTGGGGAATTCCGAAATGGCGTCGGTGCCGTCGGCGACGAGTTCCCAGAGCATTTCCGGGGAATTCACCCCGCCGGGGAAGCGGCAGCCGATGCCGACGATGGCGATCGGTTCGTCGCTGCTGATCGCGGCGGTGACCGGGGCCTCGGCGGGGGCGGTCAGTCCCAGCAGCTGCGTGTGGAGGCGGCGGGCGAGGTGGTGCGGGGTGGGGTGGTCGAAAGCGAGGGTGACGGGCAGGAGCAGGCCCGTGCCGGCCACGAGTCGCGCGTGCAGGTCGACGGCGGCGAGGGAGTCGAAGCCGAGGTCGAGGAAGGAGCGGTGCGGGTCGAGGCTGGCGGGCGCGGAGTCGCGCATGGCGGCGATGGCCAGCGAGGAGACCCATGCGAGGAGCTCGGTGTGCTGTTCTTCCGGGGTCAGCCCGCCGAGGCGTTCGCGCCAGCCTTCCCGGAGGTCGGCGGCGGTGACGCTGTCGGTTTCACCCTGGGTTCCGCCCGTCTGGGAGGACCCGTCGATTTCGGCTGCGAAATCCTGGGATTCGTTCAACATCGTGCGCTCCATCACTCCGTGCACAGAAACCTGAGACCAGAGACGACCCTGGCACGGAAGAGTGGCCGCAGAAACCCCTATCGCTCCCCTAGGGGCCCCTATTCAGGGTCCCGGCAGGGGGTATTGGGCGACTCTGCGGGCGCAATCGAATCATGATGCCCCCGGCGCGCGGAGAATTGCAAGAATTCCACGGCATGAATTCTGGGCGCAAGAGCGGAAAGCAGAGGAGGAGGGGCGGTCACGGGGACCGTCCCTCCTCCTCCCGGGGGTGCGCCAGTTGGTCTAGGGGCGGCGTTCGATGAACGGCGCCAGCAGGCCGGGTACGGTCTCCTCGGCGAAGGCGAGGCCGTCGCAGACCCGTACGTCGCGGACCTTGTAGACGCCGTCGCCGACGGCGGTGGCGGCGCCGAGGGTGAGCAGTCCGGCCCGGCGCTGGAAGGCGGACCGGGTGATCGACCAGCCGATGATGCCGTCGCGTTGCACGGCGACGGTGCGGCGGGTGAAGGTGCCGGCCCGGGTGACGAGGTAGGGGCCGTCCAGTGCGTGGCCGAGGTTGCGGTAGGCGTCGTAGGCGAAGGCGGTGCCGATGGGGAACAGCACGACGGCCGTGATCCAGCCGGTGTGGACGAGGACCGGGGTGAGCCACAGGCCGAGGCCGACGAAGGGTGCGGCGAGCAGGACGGCCCAGATCAGGGCGCGGTTGATCCGGCGGCGCAGCGCGGCCCGGGGGTGGGCGGCCAGGTCGGCGGTGGTCGTCGGGGAGGCGCTCTCGCCCAGGACGCGGGCGGCGATCTCCTCGGCCAGGGCGACGGGGACGGGCGGGGTGAGGCGGCTGCGGCTGCTGTTCTCGTCCTCGTCACCGAGGCCGCTGGCGACGGCCTTGACCCGGGCGCCGCGGGCCCAGCGCAGCAGGAGGGGTTCTGCCACTTCGATGCCGCGCAGGCGCTGTTCCTCGATGCTGACCGAGCGGGTGATGAGCAGGCCGCGGCGGACGCGGACCATGCCTGGTTCGTCGCGGTCGAGGCGGTAGCCGCCCCAGCCCTCGATGAAGGTGGCGGTGGAGCCGATGACGCCGATGACGCCGATGACGAGGAGGGTGACGAGGATGCCGTACCACAGGGGCACGGAGCCGAAGCGCGCCTCGATGTCCTTGACGACGCCTAGTTCCAGCGGGTCGACCTTCAACTCGTGCAGGGTGCGGTAGACGCTGCCGACGGCGATGAAGACGCCGCCGACGCCCCAGAGGGTGAGGGGGGCGTAGCGCAGCCAGGCCCAGTCGAGTTCGGCGACGGTGGTGTCGGCGGCGGGGTCGGCCGGGGCGAACCCGTGGCGGGCCTGGCGCAGTTCGCTGAGCTGGCGGCGGAGGGCTGCGGCGTCGCTGACGGCGAGGCCCTCCAGGGACAGGCCGCCGGAGGTGGAGCCCTGGTCCCCGGTCGCGATCTTCAGGGAGGTGAGGCCGAAGATCCGGTGGAGGGGTTTGGCGGTCAGGTCGACGCTGCGGATGCGGTCGACGGGGACGGACCGCTCGCTGCGGAAGAAGTACCCCTTGTGGAGTTCCACGCGGTCGTCGGTGATGCGGTACCGGGTGGTGAAGTACCGCATCAGGCTGATGCCGGAGATGACGAGGCAGGTGATGAGGAACGAGGCGCAGGTGATGAGGACTTGGAGGGTGACCTTGCCGCCGGCGAGGGCGGTGGTGGCACCGAAGGTGGCCAGGGGGACGGCCAGCACGCTCAGGTTGACGAGGATCAGGCGGGGGTTGAGGCGCCCCCAGCTGTCGTCGGAGGCCCGGTCCGTGGTGTGCCGCACCGCGGCGTCGGGGCTCACGTGGCGTCACCGGGTACGGCCTGGGTGGAGCGGGTGAGGTGTTCCACGAGGTCGGTGGCGGTGCCGTGGTCGAGCCCCTTGATCTTCACGGCGCCCGCGGAGGAGGCGCTGGTGACGGTGATCCCGGAGAGCTGGAACAGCTGCTGGAGCGGGCCGCGGAGCATGTCGACGGTCTGGACGCGGGACAGGGGAACGACCCGCCAGCGCTGCCAGAGCCAGCCGGAGGCGGCGTAGACGGCCTCGTCGGTCACCTCCCAGCGGTGGACCCGGTAGCGCCAGGTCGGCATGAGGCCCATGTAGAGGAGTCCGGGGACGAGGGCGACGAGGAAGAGCGGGCCGAAGACGAATCGGGCCGGTGCGATGGTGAGCCAGAGCACGCCGAAGACGAGCGGGAGCGGCAGGGCGAAGAGGGACGACTGGAGGGTCCACCAGCCGACGGCGCGGCTGTCGACGCGGTGGCGAGGCGGACGGAGCGTCAGTTCTTGGTTGTCTAGCACTGCTTCATCCTTGTTCCTGAACGGTCGTGGATCTCGCCGGTCAACGCGCACCGCGCTGTTGTCGGTGGCTGCGGTCGGCATCGGTATCGGCATCGGTGTCGGTGTCGTCGGGGCCGGCTTCGGCGACGGGGGTGCTCGCGGCCCGGGCGGCCCGCAACCGGGACTGCAGCACCGCGGTGCGGGCCGTCACCATCGACAGCGACATCAGGGCGAGCGAGCTGATGAGGACGTCGCTGCCGCTGAGCTGGTAGTCGGCGGTGAACCGGGTCATGCGTGCGCCGAACCAGTTCTCGCACCCGTAGGCGAAGAGGATCTGGCCCGCGCACAGCAGGATCCAGACCGCCGCGTGCCCTGGCCCGCCGGTGCTGCGGACGTCCCCGGCCCCGTCGCTGTGAACGCCGAGCAGGGAGCTCACCACGAGGCCGCAGATGGCCCCTATCCCGATCCCGGCGAGGTGCAGCGACATGTCGTTGCCCGCCGTCGGGAAGGAGTCCACGCTGACGGCGACGGCGAGGACGGCCACCAGTGTGGGGATCGTGGTCCTCACGGCGGTGATGCGCCGGTTGCCGGAATCCGTCGCGAGGATGACGGCCAGGATCGACCCGCAGGTGATGAGTGCCGTCGTGAACTGGCCCACGTGCCCGAACCCGCCCTTCCCGCATTCCTCGAAGCCCCTCGCTTCTTCTTGGATCCCACGGTAGGCGGGGCGCTGCGGGTGGCGGGACGACCGATCGGTGGGACCGGCTGTCCACCGATCGATGGACACGTGCGGGGTCGTGGTAGGACTGGTGCCGTGCACACACATCCCGAGGAGACGCAGGCAGGGACGAAGGGTGAGGGGCCGACCCCGCGGGCCGCGAGCTACGGCCCCGATTCCGGGAGCCGTTGGTTCGGCCTGTGGGACGGCTACTTCGCGATCTCCTACCTCGTCACCGTCATTCTGCTCTTCACGTCCGCCGAGAGCCAGACCCACCGGGCACTGTCCGTCGGTGCGCTGACCCTGATCGTGCCCTGGTACGCGGGGCTCGGGCGGCGGCTGATGATGAACCGGTCGAGGCACCGGCAGAGCGCGGTGTTCTCCGTCGGACTGTTCGTGCTGTTCGCCGCGGCCGGCCTGCTCGATCTGGCGGCTTCGTTCGCGCTGTTCGCGGTGGTGCCGATGCTGATGATGAGCCTGTCGACGCCGCCCGCGATCGTGCTGGTGGTGCTGGCGAACCTGTGGCCGGTGACGGTGGTGTGGCTGCAGGGTGGGGAGTTCGATCCGCACATCCTCTCGGTGCTGCCGATCTCGCTGCTCGGGATCGCGCTGTCGGTGCTGCTCGGCCTGTGGATCACGCGGGTGGTGCGGCAGAGCGCCGACCGGGCGGAGCTGATCGCCGAGTTGCGGCGCAGCCGTGAGCGGGAGGCCCAACTGTCGCATCAGGCGGGGATCTCCGCGGAGCGGGAGCGGCTTGCGCGGGAGATCCACGACACGCTGGCGCAGAGCCTGACCAGTATCATCGGCCTGGTGCAGGCCGCCGAGTCGGACGTGGCCGCCCATCCGGAGCGGGCCCGCAGCCGGCTCGGGCTGGCCGGGCGGGTCGCCCAGGACAGTCTGGGGGAGGCCCGCGGTTTCGTCTCGGCGCTCACCCCGCCGCCGCTGCGGGAGAGTTCGCTGGTGCAGGCTGTGCACCGGCAGGCCGATCTGCTCCAGGAGGAGACGGGCCTGGTGGTGCGGTGCACGGCGCGGGGCGAGGAGCAGCCGCTGCCGATGGCGGTGAGCGTGGTGCTGCTGCGCTCCGCGCAGGAGGCGTTCGCCAATGTGCGCAAGCACGCGCGGGGCGCCCGTAGGGTGGAGGTACTGGTGGCGTACGCACCGGACGCGGTACGGCTCGTGGTCCGCGACGACGGCCCCGGCTTCGTGCCGGACACTTCGCCGGACGTTCCGCGGGACGCGGCGGGCGGCGGGCAGAGCGGCTTCGGGCTGCGCGGGATGCGTGCCCGGGTGGAGGAGATCGGCGGAATGGCACAGGTCAGCAGCGGCCCGGGAACGGGCACGGTCATCGAGGTGTCGGTGCCGCTGGGCCCGGTGGGGCAGGAGCCCGACGATGAGTGAGCGCGGCCCGATCGGGGTGATGCTGGTCGACGACCATCCGGTGGTCCGGGAGGGCTTGTCGGCGATGCTGGAGCTGGACGAGGGCATCCGTGTCGTGGGGCAGGCGGGTTCGGGTGAGGAGGCGGTGCCTCTGGCGGCGCGGTTGCGGCCGGACATCGTCCTGTTGGACCTGCGGATGGGCGCGATGGACGGGGTGACGGCGACGGGCCACATCCTGCGGGAGTCGCCGGGCACCAGGGTCGTCATCGTCACCACGTACGAGGACGACGCGGACATTCTGCGGGCGGTGGAGGCCGGTGCGGCCGGGTACCTGCTCAAGGGCAGTTCCCGCGAGGAGCTGGTGCACGCGGTGAAGGCGGCGGCGCGCGGCGAGACGGTGCTGACGCCGTCGCTGGCGCCGAAGCTGTTCCGGGCGCGGGTGGTGGAGGCACCGGTGCTGTCGGAGCGGGAGCGGGAGGTGCTCCAGTTGGTCCGGCAGGGGCTGACCAACGCGCACATCGGGCGCCTGCTGTTCATCAGCGAGGCGACGGTGAAGACGCACCTGTTGCGGGCGTTCAAGAAGCTGTCGGTGTCGGACCGCACGGCCGCGGTGATGACGGCCCTTGAGCGGGGCCTGCTGTCCTGACGGGCCCCGGCCGGGGGCCTGCCGGCCCGTGTCCGGCGCGCAGCGATCCCGTGCTCCGGCCGGGCGCGGGACGGCCCCGGTGGGAGCAGGGCGTGCGCGGCCGCGGCCGGGGCCGACGGGTTCAGGCGATCCCCGTCAGGTTGAGGTCCCACAGCCGGGCCGGCAGGTCCCGGCGCCGCTTGACCTTCAGCTTGCGGTAGATCCGGGTCAGGTGCTGTTCGACCGTGGAGACGGTGACGTACAGCTTGGTGGCGATCTCCCGGTTGGTGTCCCCGCGGGCGGCGAGGAGGGCCACCCGCGCCTCCGCCTCGGAGAGCACCTCCGCCTCCCGGGGCGGTTCCGTCTCGCGCCCGACGGTGACGGGCTCTCCGTCGACCTGGCCGGGAGTGAACTGTTGGCACAGGGGCTGTGCCCCGCAGGACTTGGCGACGTGCCAGGCCTTGCGGACGAACATCCGGGCGCGGTTGTAGTCCCCCGCGGCGCGGTGGGCGCTGCCCAGTTCGCCCAGGGCCTTGGCGAGTTGGAGCCGGTCGTCGCCCTGTTCGAGGAGTTCGACGGCTTCGGTGAGCCGCTTCAGCCGGTAGGTGAGGTCGCCGCTGGTCCGGGCGAGCGCGTACAGCAGGGGTCCGCGCGGTCGCACGCCGCAGGGGCCGGTCTCGCGCTGCTTCTGCTGCTCGACGTGCTCACGGGCGCGGGCTACGTTGCCGATGGCGAGCCAGGCCTCGGCGGCGTCCAGCCGCCAGGGGACCAGTTCGGCGGCGTCCATGCCCCAGGCCTGCATGAGTTCGCCGCAGGTGAGGAAGTCGCGCAGGGCAGCGTGGTAGCGGCCGGTGGCGAGGTGGCAACGGCCCCGGGCGCGGAGGTAGTTCAGGCCGAACTGCGTCTCCGACAGCAATTCGGGTACGGGCTGTTCGAGCAGGGCCATCGCTTCGTCGAGGTTGCCCATCTGGGTCTCGGCCTCGATGAGGACGGCGAGCGGCAGGGCGATGCCGACGCCCCAGCACTGTGTGGAGATCAGCGACATGCTCTGCCGGGCCTGGGCGGCCGCGCCGGGCAGGTCGCCCTGGCGAAGGGCGACTTCGGCGCGCACGACGCCGAGGGCGGCGTGCCAGGTCGGGGCGTTGCGGGCGGAGCACTCGGCGAGGAGCCGGTCGATCCAGGTGAGGGCGAGGTCGAGGTCACCCGCGTAGATCAGGGCAAGGACGGCGAGGACGAGGGGGGTGAGCGTGCGGTCGCTGAGGTGGTAGCGCTGGAGCACCCGGGTGGCCTCGGCGACGGCCGCGTCGCCCGGGCCGCCGCGCAGGGCGGTGCGCAGGGCCTCGGCGGCGGGCAGGTGGGCGTCCTCGGGCATGTCGTAGGGGGCGGCACCGTGGGCGGCGGGCTCGGCCCGGGCGGGGCCGTCGGCGGGGAACGCCTCGCGGACCGGGGGGCTGACCAGCGAGAGCCAGCTCTGTGCGGCGGCGAGGGTGTCGGGGGCGTAGGCGATGGGCTGCCCGGCCTCCTCGGCCTGCTGCGCGGCGGCCTGCAGGCCCCGTACGGCCTCGGCGGCCTGGCGGGCCTCGCCCATCCAGGCGAGGCAGCTCACGGCGTGCAACAGGTCCTGGTCGCTGAGGCGGCCGGCGCAGAACTCGCGGGACAGCTGGCGCAGGTGTCCTTCGGCGGCGCCCGGGCTGCTGCGCCAGACGATGCTGACGAGGCGGGACTTCAGGGCGGTGCGGCGCGAGCCGTCGGGGCAGGAGTCGACGGCGAGTTCGCCGCACCTCAGGGCGAGCTGGGGGTCGTCCTCGACGAGCGCGTGCTCGGCCGCCTCCTGTAGGACGGCTATCGCCCATTCCTCGACCGGTTTGCGGGTGGCCAGGAGGTGGCGGGCGATGTCGAGGGCCGCGGCGCCCTCCTCGTGCAGGAGGCGGGCGGCACGCTGGTGGAGCGCGGACAGCGCCCCGGGCGGGGCCGCGGCCAGGACGGCGGCGCGGCTGGCCGCCAGGCGGAACGATCCGCCGTGCAGGAGGCCGCAGCGGGTGAGGTCCTGGACGGCGAGTTCGACGGCGCGGACGTGCACGTCGGTGATACGGGCGACGAGGGCCGCCGGGGCGGCGTCGCCGAGGACGGCGATGCCACGGGCGACGGCCAGCAGGTCGGGGTCGCCGCGGTGCAGGCAGTCCAGGACGGCTCGTTCGAAGGTTTCGGCGGGGGCGAGCGGCTGGAAGGGCTCGCTGTCGCCGAGGGCGGCGAGTCCGTCCTCCAGGAGCGCCTTGACGAGGAGCGGGTTTCCGCCGGTGGTGTCGTGGCAGTCGACGGCGAGCCGTGCGGCCGCCGTGGAGAAGGGGCCTGACAGGATGCGCGCGGTGCCTTCCGCTGAGAGCAGCGGCAGGCGGATGGCGGTGCAGTGGGGCTGGCGGCGCAGTTCGGCATGGAAGGCCAGTTGGGCGGGTAGCAGTCGAACGCCCTCGGTGAGGACGATCAGGACGCCGGACTGGCGGACGCGGCGGGCCAGGCAGAGCAGGAAGGCGCGGGAGAGCTCGTCGCCGTGGTGGACGTCGTCGACGGTGATGAGGACAGTGCGGTCGCGGGCGATGCGCAGGAGGGAGGCGCAGACGTGTGGCAGGACACGCATGCCGGCCTCGACGGCCGCCGCGGTGTCGCCGCTGTCCACGGCCTGGGCGGTGACGCCGTCCAGGAGGGCGGTGGCCTCGGCGTGGACGGCGGGATCGAAGGCGGCGGCGCCGTCGAGAATCCGGCGCAGGATGCCGAACAAGAGGTAGCGCTCGGCGCGGGATCCGGCAGCCTCCAGGACCAGCACACCGTCGGAGACCGCCTCCTCGGTGAAGCGCTCCAACAGGGCCGTCTTGCCCACGGCGATCGGCCCGCTGATGGCAGCGACGCGGCCACGGCCACGGCGGGCGCTCCCGAGCAGGTCGGTCAGCGTCTCCCACTGCTTCTCACGCTCGACGAACCTTGCAACCACTGCGTTCCCTTCACCGGGGGTGTTCGGATGTGCGCCCGGCGGTGCACCGGGTCCTGCGTTCCTCGCGGTCGCCGGGCGGGCGGCGGTTCGCGCGGCCCGCCCGGCGACCGGCTCAGCCCTTCCGGGTGGCTGCTGCGAGCTCTTCGGAAACGATCTTCAAGATCTGCGGCTGTTGCTTGGCGAGGAAGAAATGGCCACCGGGGAAACTCCGGAGGTCGAATCCACCGAGGGTGTGGCCTTCCCAGGCTTCGGCTTCCTCGCGGCTGGTGCGCGGGTCGGATTCACCGGTCAACACGGTGACGGGGGTCTTCACCGTGTGCTCGGGAGCGGCGCGGTAGTTCTCGATGGCCGTGTAGTCGCTCCGTATGGCGGGGAGCACCATGCGCAGGATTTCCTCGTTGCCGAGAATGGCGGCGTCGGTACCGCTGAGTTCGCGCATTTCGGCGACGATGCCGTCGTCGTCGCGCAGATGCACGGTCTCCGGGCGGTGGCTGGAGGGCGAGCGCCGGCCCGAGGCGAAGATGTGGACCGGGACGATGCCGTGGTCGCGTTCGAGGCGGCGCGTCACCTCGAAGGCGAGGACGGCGCCCATGCTATGACCGAACAGGGCCAACGGGCGGTCCGCCCAGGGCAGGAGTGCGCTGGTCAACGCGTCGGCGTAGACACCGATGTCGGTGATGCAGGGCTCGTGCCGGCGGTCCTGTCGTCCCGGGTACTGCACGGACAGGACGTCCACCGCGGGCGCCAGTGCCTGGGCCATGGGGAAGTAGAAGGAGGCGGATCCGCCCGCGTGCGGCAGGCAGACGAGCCGGATCGCAGCGTCGTCCGCGGCCTGATAGCGGCGGATCCAGGCGTCGGCGTTCTGATTGTCGATCAAGGGGATGAAAACTCCGTGTTCTTGTCCGGGCACAGCGCGACAGTCCGTCAGACCCGGACATTGCGACTACATCCGTACAGGCGTTCCGTTTGCCCCATGTCTAGCAGAGCTCCCCCTACGTCCAGTACCCCTACATTTGCCCCCTACGAGGACTGGAAATCAGCCGGACGACAACGTGCGCAGTGGGGGCGATTCCTGGCCACACACGTCGGGCAGCGGGGCGCACCGGGTCCACAAGGCCCTTATGGCCGGTCGAGCCAGACGGGCCGATGGCTCTAATGCAGCGGCGGAAGCGACCTGGTGGGGAACACATTCAGCCACGTAGACGAGACCACCGTGCCGGGTGTTCGCTCATTTCTTGAACGAACTGCAACATTGCGGGCTTCACACCCTCGCTTCACGCCCTCGCTTCACGCCCCCGCTTCACGGGAGACCTCCACGGGAGACTTCGCGAGCAACCCGGGGCACGGTGGGTGGTTCCGTAGCGTTCGGGCAGGTCTCCTCAGGGAATCCCGGTCCGGGTCCGGTGGAACGCATCGTTGCTGATGCTGCGGCGATCGGCCCACCGCGCGCCGACCCCGACGACCACGGATCGCGGGCCCGTGCGCAGCCACCCGGGCGTCACCCGCGTTGACTCTTGTCCACCGGTCGATTGACAGCCGGGTCCGTCGGTCGGTTGTCCACGTGCACCCCTCCCGCTCCCTAACGTTGCAGGTGGAAGATCCGGGAGAGCCGCAACGCGCCCCCGTACTCATCGACATGAGGGGGACTTGACCCATGAGCCCGTTCTTGACCGCATTGATCGCCAGCTCGGTGATTCTGGTCATCATCCTGTCCACCGACCTGGGCACCCGCAAAGTCACCAACATGCGGTTGCTGCGCTCGATCATCGCTGTCGCGATCGTGATCGCGCTGTTCGTCCACACCCTCCCGCTGGGGGGCAACGACCCTTGGCTCCAGCTGGCCGGTATCGGTGCGGGAGTCGTCTTTGGCCTGATCGCCGCGGTCCTGCTGCCCGCCCACCGGGGCTCCGACGGCGATATCTACACCAAGGGCGGCATCACCTATGCGATCGTCTGGACCTTGATGTCCGCCTCCCGCGTGCTCTTCGCCTACGGTTCCGAGCACTGGTTCACCGAGGATGTCATTCGCTTCAGCATCGAGAACAAGCTGAGTGGGCAAGACGTCTACTCAAACGCCTTCGTCTTCATGGCACTGGCCATGGTCCTCGTACGCACGGCTGTTCTGCTCGGCAAGCGCCGCCGGCTGCGCGGCGCCCAGGCTCCGATTCCCGATGAGGCTGTCAATCGGGTATGACGGGCGATGTGGGGTTGTGGCACCGGCCAGGGCCGGCTGTCCCCCCGCGCGGTCACCCCGGACGTGATCGCAGGCATGACCGGGCTCCGGACCGCGGCCTCCGAGGCCCCGGAGTGACCGACGACTGAGGGCCGGACCGCCCGGTGCAGGGCGGTCCGGCCTTCGCTCGCGCCGGGGGTTATCCGTTGACGACGTGGTCGTAGCGCAGCGCGACGTAACCCGAGGCGGCGTGGTGCTGCCGCGCATGGGTGGGAAACCGGCGGCGCAGTACGGCCACGATCTCGCGGATCTCCTGGGCGGGCGTGCAGGGTGTGGCGACGAAGGAGAGCCGGTCGGGGGCGGGCGGGGTGAACAGGAGCGCCTGTTCCGCCGTGCGGACCATCAGGTGTCCGGGGTGGCCGGGCGTGGTGCTTGCCGGAAAAACGTTTGACGCCCGTCGGCGCCCGACGGTCGGATGACATGCCATGAGCACAGGGCACATGCATCCCGGCACACATCCCATCAACGACGACCTTGTGCGACGACTGATCGCCGGGCAGTTCCCGCAGTGGGCGGAGCTGGCGGTGGAGCAGTTTCCGTCCAGCGGCACGGTCAACGCCATGTACCGGCTGGGCAATGACATGGTCGTACGGCTTCCGCTGGTGAAGGGCGGGGCCAACGACGTGTTGCTGGAGCGGACGTGGCTGCCCCGACTCGCACCCCACCTGCCCACACCCATCCCCGAGGTGCTCCGGGACGGGCAGCCCGCCGAGGGGTATCCGTGGCCGTGGTCGGTGTGCCAGTGGCTCACGGGGGAGAATCCCGAGGCGGGGGCGCTGAGCGAACCTGTCCTGCTGGCCGAGGACCTGGCCGCATTTGTGGCAGCGATGCGGAGCATCACCCTGCCGGGTGCGCCGCGGGCCCATCGCGGTGGGCCGATCGCCTCGCTCGACGCAGAGACCCGGGCAGCGATCGAGGAACTGCGCGGGATCCCGCAGGAGGGCGTGGACTGCGATGCTGCCGCCGACGCGTGGGAGGAGGCGCTGCGGGCCCCGGGCTGGGACGGCCGGCCGGTGTGGCTGCATGCCGACCTCATGCCGGGCAACTTGCTGGTGGACGGCGGCAGGCTGACCTCGGTAATCGACTTCGGGTGCCTGGGCGTGGGTGATCCGGCGTGCGATCTGTTCCCGGCGTGGAATCTGCTGCCAGCCGATGTGAGGGAAGTCTTCCGCGAGGCGCTGGGCGTGGACGACGCGACCTGGATCCGCGGCCGGGGGCGGACGCTCTCACAGGCGCTGATTGCGCTGCCGTACTACCGAAGGACGAACCCGGCGATGGCGCGCAATGCCCGTCACGTGATCCGGACGGTGCTCGACGAAGGCTGAACGGTGAGGGTCGCCTGCCCCGGCTCCGCCGAGCCGGGCCTGCTGCTCTCCGGCAGCGAGCCGATGCCCAGGCAGGAAGCCGAAGCCCTCGCCATCGACATCGCCCGCCGCAGCACACCGGCCGAGGGCGGCTTCCGCACCTTCCAACCCGTCGTCAACGCAGACGCCTGCCTGCTGTCGGGGGCGCAGGAGGATTCGTGGATGGCGCGGAAAGCTCTGCAAGTGCCGAGGGGGAACGTGATGTTCGGCGCGCTGCTGCATGCCGCGGACGGGCTGCGCCAGGACGAGCAGCTGACCGTCCTGGAGGAAGATCTGCTGGACGCACTGCGGAGCGTGGCACCCGAGGAAGAAGTCGAGGAATGGGCGTCTACCGTGAGTCGGTAACCGCCCGGCAAGGTGCTGGTGGGGGTGCCCGAGGTCATCACAAGCCGTCCGGTCTCCCTGGGCTACAGCTTCGCGGACCCGACCGCCGGCGTCGACCGTCCGGCGGGGCAGCAGGGAGAACGGTCATACGGGCGGGTCAGATCGCAGCCCGACCCCGCCGGCAGTGCGTCGTCACCGGACACTGCGCGCGGCCGCTGCGCCGCCTTGCCGCCATCGGCCCCGACCGGGCGTTGCGCCGGTTCCCGACCGGAGGCGGCCGGCGGCACGGTGGCGGGGCACTGCCCGCCGCCCGGCCTGCCTCGTCCCAGCGCGCCATGTACGCCAGCGCCGGACCGGAACCTGGCCGGGGTGGGAGGGTACACGCCTGAGGCTCTCACCCATCGGGTGGAGCGGGAAGGCGCGGGCCGGTCGGTGCCGCGCCGGGCGGTGAGCCGATCGCGGTCGGCGGCCATGGGGAGGCCAGTGATCGTGAAGCTGGGCGTGGGATCTAGATCCCCAGGTCGATGCGCGACAAGCTCACGGCGGAGCAGCTGGACGCGCTGCGGAAGCTGGGCGTCAAGTGAGCGCGACAGAGGCGGCTGGACGGGCTTGCCTACGGTCCCCTTGAGCCTGCCCACGCCGGGGACGGTCATCGAGGACATCATGACTCATCCGTCTCCGGCCGTCGGCCAAGCCGCACGTCAGCACAGGACCTCGGTGTCTCACCTTGGCATTCGCCGAGGGCTGTCCGCTACGAAGCGACCGTACGGGTCGCTGCCATCAAAGAGTGGTTGTGACCAGCACCAGACGGGGTGGAAGGTTCCAGGAAAACCCTTCGAGGACATCATTACTGACCTGCAACCCTGGTGAGATGCTGCTCAAACTGACCGGCTCCAGCTGTTCGGGCAAGACCACGCTCGCCTACTCCGTGGGCGAGCGGTTGGGGCGGATTGCCGTGCACGACTTCGACGAGCTCGGCGTACCGGAAGACGCCGATCGCCAGTGGCGAAACCGCATGACCGAGATGTGGGTGCGTCGCGCGCTGGAATACCAGGCCCGCGGAGTCGACCTCCTGCTGACCGGGCAGTCCCCGCTGGGGGAGGTCCTGGCCAGCCCCTCCGCCCCGTTGCTGGACGGCATCGCGGTCTGTCTGGTCGACGTGTCCGACGAGGCCCGGCGCGGCAGGCTCACCAAGCGCGACCCGGACCGATGGGACGCTCCGGCGGTCGACGCCTTTCTCGGCTGGGCCGCTTGGCACCGCAAGCACGCCGAGGATCCCCGATCCCAACCCGACGTCATCATCGACGACAGCTGGCCCCGCATGGCCTGGCGCCGCTGGACCGGGTGGACCTCCGACGATCGGCGATGGTGCACCCACCTCCTCGACACCACGGACCAGCCTGTCGCGGACTCCGTGGATCAGGTTGAGCAATGGGTGACCGAACAGCGCGACGCGCTCCGATCCGGCCGCCTCCCCCTGTCACGGGGCTGGTCAGACCAGACAGCAGCCCGAGCCGACCACGACTTTTGATCCCCTTTCGCAACAGACCCCGGTAATGCGGCGGGTGGGCATTGCTCATGCTGGTCGGTTGCGGCTTGGCGCCGCGCCGAGGGAAAGGGCAGCTGCGGCGAGCGAGAACACGGCGAGGAGGAGGAACAGGGCGGGGTAGCCGCCGAGGAGGCCGGCAAGGCCCACGCCCGCGAAGGGCGCGAGGGCTGCGGCGACGGAGGCGGGCGCGCGCGCTGAGGAGGCCGGAGAGGCGGCCGTAGTGGGTGGTGCCCCAGCGGTCGGTGACGGCGGTGGCCTGCAGAAGGGTGAGGTTGCCGCGGACGGTGCCCGCCAGCACTGCGAAGAGGGCCAGGAGTGGCAGGGGGCCGGGGATGAGGGCGAGGGCCGTTGTGGTGGCTCCGCCGGCTGCGATCAGGGCGGCGGTGCGCGCGGTGACGGACAGGGTCAGGGCTGCGGCGAGGAGGAGGAAGGGACAGCTGCGCTCCACCGCCTGCCCCGTGGCGATGGCGTGCCGGGGGTGGACCGCCGGGGCGGGCGGCCAGGGTGCGCGCAGGCCGAGCGCGTGCGCGGGGATGGTCACGAGGGCGAGGACGGCAGCCAGGATGAGGTAGGTGGTGCGCCGGCTGAAGTGTTCGGCGAGAGCCGCGGTCAAGGGTGCGAAGACGGTGGAGGCGAGCCCTCCGGCCAGCGTGACGATGGGGAGGGCGCGCACGCGGTCCTCGCCCCACCAGCGGGTCAGGGCGGCGAAGGCGGGATGGTAGAACGTGGCGGCCATTGCCAAGCCCGCAAGGAGCCATCCGGCCGAGAACACGGCGAGGTTCGGTGCCCAGGCGATGGTCAGGAGCGCCAGCACTGCCAGGACGGAGCCGGCGGTCATGACGGCGCGTGGTCCTCGTCGGTGGAGGATGCGGCCGATGGGGATGCCAGCGAGGGCGGAGACGAGCAGGGCGCCGGAGAAGGCGGCGGCGGTGGTGGCCGGTGACCAGCCCGTCTGAGTGGTGATGCGGGAGTTCAGGACGGGGAAGGCGTAGTAGACGATTCCCCAGCTGGTGATCTGGGTGGCGCACAGGGCGGGCAGTGAGCCTACGCCAACTTGAAGTCGCAGGTCGAAGGGCTGGTGTGATCGATCCTCGGGGTACTCGTGCTGGTCGTGGGCGGCTGTCCGCGCCGTAGATCGTCCGTTAGCGGTTGGTTGCCAGTTTTTCGGTGCTCGATTTCGACGTACGATGCCGAGATGCACGCAGACAGCCCTCGGGACGCTCGCGCCCTCCTCCTCAACGGCACTGTCGGCGTGGGCAAGACAACCGTTGCCGAGGTCCTGGGCGACCTTCTCGCCGATGCCGGGGTCCCTCATGCTGTCGTCGATCTCGACTGGCTGCGCAAGTCGTGGCCTGCGCCTCCCGGTGACCGTTTCAACTTCGGCATGCTGCTGCGGAATCTGTGAAGCGTCACCGGTCACTATCTTGATGCCGGGGTGACGCGCCTGGTCCTCGCTGGTGTGATTGAGGACCAGGACGAGAGGAAGCTACTGGCCGATGCCGTGGGTGCTGAACTCTCGGTCTGTCGGCTCCAGGCTGAGCTGTCGATCATCCACCAGCGACTGGCCCAACGCCACGACAGCGAGCCCGAAGCACTGCAATGGCATCTGAACCGGTCTGGTGAACTGGACGGCATCCTCAGCCGGTCCGCAGTCGACGACTTCGTCGTCGATGTCGGCACAGACTCCGTCGCTGACGTCGCCGTATCGGTGCTCAGGGCAGCAGGCTGGACGTGACCATCGGATTGCAGCCGTAGTCGTCGCGGAGGCTCGGTCACACCCTTTTCGGGAGGGCCCGCCACCGCGGTGCGCCCTTTGGTGCGGTGCGGTGCGGTGCGCCTCCGTCAACTTGAACTTGCAGGTCGCAGTGCTGGTGTGACCGGTTCTCGGGGTGCTCGTGCTGCTCGTGGGTGGGAGTCTGCGGAGAAGATCGTCTGTCAGGCGGGCGGCTTGTTGGCTACGTAGGCCGCGCCACGGAGAGTGATCAGGTAGGCCCGGATCGGACAGGGGGGTGACGTTCTGCGCCTTCGAGTCGAGAGGTCGCATTTACGCTGTGAACTCTCCATCCCATCAAGTAGTTGCTACTCTGGCAAGTGGATGCCGGGAGTAAAAGGGGATGCCTCGGCGGCGACGGGAGGGGCGTGTCATGCGTGAACAGGCTGACGTAGCGGCAGCGTTGAAGGGGATTGCGCGGATCGAGGCGACAGCGCGGCTGCGAAGCCGCTGGTACGTGGGTTACCTGTGGCTGTTCGCCGTCTGGCAGCTAGTCCTGGTCCCTCTCGTATTGCTGTGGCACGGGGCGACGGGGGCGCTGGTCGGCGCACTTGCAAATGCCCTCGTGGTCATGGGGTTGTCTCTGTTCGCCATACGACAGCCTGTGACTCCGCGCGGCTACGGCGGCCTGCACCTCAAAGTGGTGGGCGCTTGGACGGCTGCCTACGTCTTGGCTCTCGTGCTCGGCTTCACGGTCTTCGTGAGCAATGCCGCCTTTGCCGCGGTGGCTGCTCTCGTATGCGCGCTGCCGGCTTCCGCGGCGGCCTGGCGGGAAGCGCGCGCCGCATGAGGCAGGAAACCTCGGCCGGCGCAGGGCAGGGCCCTCACCCGCGACACGGCCTCGCTCCTCTTCTGGCCTCGGCTGTGCGTCTGTCGATCGTCGCGGCTCTCGCTGCTGTGGAGAAGGCCGAGTTCGCCTACGTGCGGGATCTCGTGGAGATCACCGACTCCGCCCTGTCGAAGCAGGTGTCGCGCTTGGAGCAGGCGAACTGGGTGACGGTCGAGAAAGGGCAGGTCGGGCGTCGGCCGCGGACCTGGTTGCGTCTGACCGAGGACGGAGCAGATGCCTACCGGCGCCACCTTGCCGCGCTGACAGCGATCGCGGGCCACTGGAATTGAAGTGACACAGACGGGTGAGAACGGCTGCCACGGTGTGCGCAGCCGTTCTCAGCCGGCTCGTCGGTTTCTCCTCTGTGTCGCCCGGATGCCTTCTACGATCCGCCGCATGCTGGATCCCGAACTGCTCGAACGGATCACCGCGCGGCGTGCGGAACTGGACGAACTTGAAGAAGAGCTGGCCAAGCAGCTGACGGAAGTACGGGCTGAGCGTGATGAACTCGCTGTCGCCGAACGCGTCCTTGAGCGGGTGAGTGAGCAGCTCGCCGACGAACGCGCCCAGGCTGCGCCGATGCCCGGGCAGGTGGGCGGCCGGGCGGTGACGCTGGTCCCGCACCGCGAGCCGGGTGCGGACGAAAGCTTGCTCCCGCCGGACTACCAGCGCATCCTCGCCGCCGTGCGGCAAGCTGCCGGACCGGCATGGCTCGCGAGGTCGGCGAAGCGGTGAGGGTGGACGTCAGCGTGCGAGCCAAGCTGGAACCACTGCGTAGCAAGCTGGTCAGACTCGTCGATCGCGGCTGGCTCCGGAAACTGCCCGACGGCCGGTTCACCACCCGCCTGTGACCGGGAACGCCGCCACTCGGAGCGGCTCGGTACCGGCGTAACCGGGGTGCCCCCGGCGGCCGTCGGAATTGTGTGACGAATACCAAAGAGTTCGCCGAGGACACCTGCCCGATTGTCTACCGGTGCCGCCTGCCGCTGTCCACGAGCACCGTCAACCACCTCGCCGACCTGCTGCGACGCCACCTGAAGGCGATCCGGTCCCGGTGGCGGATCCTGCCGCCGGGGAAGATTGCGGTGATCGTCCTGGCCGTACTGCGCCACGACCAGCGCCTGGCCGACATGGCCGGCGGCAATAACGTGTCCGAGTCCACCATCCGCCGTTGGCGCGACGAGCTGATCGGACTGCTTGCCGCCCAGGCGCCGCGCCTGGACCGTGCCCTGAAGAAGGTCGCCAAGCAGGGCGGGGAGGTCGTCTTGGTCGACGGCACCCTCATCCGCACCCAGCGCCGCACCGGGAGGGCCGACCGGTGGAACTACTCCGGCAAGCACCGCAGTCACGGCCTGCACTTTCTCGCCCTGACCGACGAAAGAGGCCGACTGATCTGGATATCCGCTGCCCGGCCTGGCCGCACCCACGACAACACCGCCGCCCGCCACGACCGCATCCTGGCCCACCTGCGCGAGGCTGGCCTCGGGGCGTTGGCTGATCTGGGCTTCCGTGGCCTGGACAACGACATCCACGACCCCGTGATCGTCACCGGCTATGTCGCCAGCCGCACCCACAAGCTCACCGCAGGCCAGAAGGACGCCAACCGCGTCCTCACCGTTGGACGCGCGCCGGTCGAGCACGGCTTCGCCCACCTCAAGAACTGGCGATCCTTACCAAGCTCCGTACCGACCCCGCCCGCGCCATCCACCTCCTGCGCGCCCTGCTCGTCCTGACGAACCTCGAAGTCAACCGCTGACAAACGATCTTCTCCGCGGACTCCCACCCACGACCAGCACGAGGACCCCGAGAACCGTCACACCAGCCCGTTGACCTGCGAGTTCAAGTTGGCGGAGGCTCAGTGCGGCGCGCGGCCGTGACCGGACCCCCGTCCCGGTCACGGCCGCGTCGGCCTGGGTGTGTTGCATGGAGGTCAGCAGCCGCCGGAGGAGGCCGGGGCGCCGATCGTGAGGGTGGCCGGGGCCGCGCAGCAGCCGCCACCGGTCTCTTCGGCGGCCCGGGGCTGGTCGAAGAGACCGGCGCCGCCGCAGACTCCGGTTTCGGGGAGGGTGAGTTCGACGCGCTCGGCGGCGTCCTGGTCGCCGGCGAGGTGGGCGGCGATGGAACGGACCTGCTCGTAGCCGGTCATGGCGAGGAAGGTGGGGGCGCGGCCGTAGGACTTCATGCCGACGAGGTAGACGTCCTTCTCCGGGTGGGAGAGCTCTTTCACGCCGTGGGGGTAGACGGTGCCGCAGGAGTGCTGGTTGGGGTCGATCAGCGGGGCGAGTGCGACGGGGGCCTGAAGGCACTCGTCCAGGCCCAGGCGCAGCTCGGAGACGAACGACAGGTCGGGGCGCAGGCCGGTGAGGACGATGACCTCGTCGACCGCGTCGAGGCGGCGGCCGTCTTCGGCGACCAGGACCAGGCGGCCGTCGCTGTCGCGTTCGACGGCGTCGGTGCGGAAGCCGGTGACCGCGTCGGCGTGGCCGCCGTCGACGGCGGCCTTGGCCGCGAGGCCGAGGGCGCCGCGGGCGGGCAGCTGGTCGGCGCTGCCGCCGCCGAAGGTGGAGCCGGAGATGCCGCGGCGCAGGATCCAGGTGGCGTGGGTGCCGGCGCCGTCCTCGGCCTCGGCGAGGTCGGCGAGGTAGGCGAGGGCGGTGAAGGCCGAGGCGCCGGAGCCGATGACGGCGGTGCGCTTCCCGGCGTACCGGGCCCGGGCGGCCGGGTCCTTGAGGTCGGGGATGCGGTAGGAGATCCGGTCGGAGGCGGCCTGCTCGCCGAGCGCGGGGAGGCCGTCGCCGCCGATCGGGCTGGGGGTGGACCAGGTGCCGGAGGCGTCGATGACGGCGCGGGCCAGGAGCCGCTCCTCACTGTCGTCGGCGCCCTGGACGCGGATGGTGAAGGGCTGGGACTCGCGGTCGGCGTCCACGACGCGGTCGCGGCCGGCGCGGGAGACGCCGGTGACGGTGGCGCCGTACCGGACGCGCTCACCGAGGACGTCGGCGAGGGGCTGGAGGTAGAGCTCGGCCCAGTCGCCGCCGGAGGGGTAGATGGCGCCGTCGGGCGCGGTCCAGCCGGTGGGGGCGAGGAGCTTCTCGGCGGCCGGGTCGACCACTTCGGACCAGGTGGAGAAGAGGCGTACGTGGGCCCACTCGCGGGTGGCGGTGCCCGCGGTGGGGCCGGCTTCCAGGACCAGCGGGGTGAGCCCGCGCGCGATGAGGTGGGCGGCGGCGGCCAGGCCGACGGGTCCGGCGCCGATGACCACGGTGGGCAGGTCGGCGGTGGTGGCAGGCGCGTTCACGGCAGGCTCCTCGCTTGTTTCGACATCCGTCGATGGCTCGCGGTGTCAGCATGGCAGTTGATTCGATGAGCGTCAACATAGACAGATGTCGAATTAGCTGCGGATGGGAGTGTCGATGTGGCGGCGATCGAAGGCGACCGGTCCGGTGCGGTGCAGCCCGCCGCGCACCCTCGTCCACTGCTTCGACGTGTGTCAACATAGACGCATGTCGAATGTGAAGGCTCTTCCGCTGCTGGACTCCGCGACCGCCGCTCCGTGCTGCCCACCGCTGTCGGAGCGCCCACTGACGGCCGAGGAGGCCGAGCGGACCGCCCGCATGTTCAAGGCCCTGGGCGACCCGGTCCGCCTGCGCCTGTTCTCCCTGGTCGCCTCGCACGAGGGCGGCGAGGCGTGCGTGTGCGACATCTCCGACGTGGGCGTCTCCCAGCCGACCGTTTCCCATCACCTGAAGAAGCTGCGGGAGGCCGGACTGCTGTCCTCCGAGCGGCGCGGCACCTGGGTGTACTACCGGGTGGAGCCCACGGTGCTCGCCGCCATGGGGCAGCTCCTCACCCGCGCGGCCGCCGCGTGAGCCTCACCATCGCGCCGCTGGCCGACGTACACGCGGACGAGGTCCTGGCGATCTACCAGGCCGGAATCGACGAGGGCAACGCCACCTTCGAGACCACCGCCCCCACCTGGCGCGTGTTCGAGGAGGGCAAGCCGGCGGAACACCGTTTCGCCGCCGTCGGGCGGACGGCAGGGTACGGGGGTGGGTGGCGGCGAGCGCGGTGTCGGACCGGTGCGCGTACGCGGGCGTCGTCGAGCACTCCGTCTACGTGCACCCCGGCGCCCGCGGCCAGGGAGTCGCCTCCGCGCTGCTGAGCGCCCTCATCGGCTCGACCGAGGCCGCCGGAATCTGGACGATCCAGTCCGGCATCTTCCCCGAGAACCGCGCCAGCCTCGCCCTCCACCAGCGGGCCGGCTTCCGCGTGATCGGCACCCGCGAGCGCGTCGGCCGCCACCACGGCGTGTGGCGCGACGTGGTCCTGCTGGAGCGCCGCAGCCCAACCGTTGACTGACGTCACCTCCCACCGGATCACCGTCCGCTGCCCGACCCGACGTGTCTGCCTTCCCTGCCGCTGGGACACCCGCGCGCGTTGCTCCCACGTCCGATGACCCGTGACGGCCGCTCTTGGACGCCCAGGTCGATATGGGCAGTCGAGGAGCCAAGTCGCTTACGGGAAGCGGGTGTTGCCTATCCCGCCGGATCGGGTAGAGACTGCTTGCGAGCCGAGAGAAGGTGCGCCCATGGCAGCAGCAGGACCGGAGCGCGTCGCCTGGTTGTCCGAGAGACAGTTGGCCCGAGCCTGGCCGACCATCCGGGCGACCTGCCTGGACGCCACCGCGAACGCCAACGGAGTCCGCAACAACCACCGTGTAGCGCACGGCACTTGGGGACCGGTCCAGTGGCGTGCGTACCATCCCGCGGACGTCGCCCGGGTGGCCAGGGCGATCGCCGACGGCACCGCCGAGCTCCAGCCGCACTGGCGGAACGACACCCCCGAGGCGAAGCTGCTCGATCAGCGCCTTCGCAGGGAGAACCTGCCCGGTGCCATCGGGTGCGGGCTGCTCATCGCCGTCCCGTTGTCGATCATCGTCGTTCTCCTGATCATGGCCTGGAACGCCGCCTCCGGATCGTCTTAGCCGGCGCGCCCCTGCGACCACGGCGGCCTCCTACTGGCGGGCGTACCTAGCAAGCGTCGCCGAGGAGTTCACGGATCTCGCGGGCCGCGTCGCGGGCGGTGCGGCCGACGCCGATGAGAGTGGCGGAGGCGGGGCCGGTCCAGTCGCCGTAGCCGAGCAGGTGCAGGCGGGGTTCGTCCACCGCTCGGGTGCCGGCCGTGGCGATGTGGCCGCGGCTGCCTCTCAGGCGCAGGGGGGCGAACGGGGCGAGGGCGGGGCGGAAGCCGGTGCACCAGATGACGGCATCCGCTTCGGCTCGGGTGCCGTCGGCCCATTCGGGACCGGTGGCGGTGAGGCGGGTGAACATCGGCTTCGCCGCCAGAAGCCCGGCATCACGGGCCGACCGGACCGGGGGCACCGCCACGATGTCGCCGAGAGAGGCGATGCCGCCGGTGTCGGTGCGACCGGCGTCGAGAGCGCGCCGGCGGGCGGTCGCGGCGTCGAAGAGGGCGCGGCCGTCGATGTCGTCGGGGAGGTAGCGGGGCGGGCGCTGGGTGACCCACGTCAGGTCGGCGGCGGATGCGAGGTCAGCGGCGATCTGGGCCCCGGAGTTCCCGCCGCCCACCACGATCACCCGCTGCCCGGCGAACTCGCCTGGGCTTTTGTACTGGACGGTGTGGAGCTGGCGGCCGGTGAATTCCCGACGGCCGGGGACGGCGGGCAGGAAGGGGCGGGTCCAGGTTCCCGTCGCGCTGATGACGGCTCGGGCCCGCCAGTCACCGGCGTCGGTCTCGACCCACAGGTACGCGCCGTCGCGGTGGACCGCGGAGACCCACACGCTCCGCTGCACGGGGAGCTCGTAGCGCTTCTCGTAGTCGGCGAGGTACGACACGACGTGCCCGGCGTCCGGGTAGACCTCGCCCGGCGGGGCCGGCATGAAGCGGCCGGGCAGTGAGGAGTACTGGGCCGGGGAGAAGAGGTGGAGGGAGTCCCAGGTGCGCTGCCAAGCTCCGCCCGGTGCCGCCTGGGCATCGAGGATGACGTGCTCGATGCCCAGGCGGCGCAGGTGGTAGCCGGCGGCGAGCCCGGACTGGCCGCCGCCGATCACCACCACGTCGGTGCGCTGTGTCATGAGCTGAGCTGGTTGTCCGTGAACTTCTTGCGCCAGGCCAGCGACACATGGACGAGGGCCACGAGGACGGGGACCTCGATGAGGGGGCCGACGACGCCGGAGAGGGCCTGCCCGGAGGTGACGCCGAAGGTGGCGATGGCGACGGCGATGGCCAGCTCGAAGTTGTTGCCCGCCGCGGTGAAGGCGAGGGTGGCGGTGCGGTCGTAGTTCAGGCCGATCGCCTTGCCGAGGGCGAAGGTGCCGAACCACATCACCGCGAAGTAGACGAGCAGCGGAAGCGCGATCCGTGCAACGTCGAGGGGCTGGGAGGTGATGGTCTTGCCCTGGAGGGCGAAGAGGATGACGATCGTGAACAGCAGCCCGTACAGCGCCCAGGGGCCGATCTTCGGCAGGAACTTCGCCTCGTAGTGCGCCCGGCCGAGCTTCTTCTCGCCGATGCGTCGGGTGAGGAAGCCGGCGAGCAGCGGGATGCCGAGGAAGATGACGACGTTCAGGGCGATCTTCCACACGGAGATGTCGAGGTGCTCGCCGTTGCCGAGGCCGAGCCAGCCGGGCAGCAGGTCGAGGTAGAACCAGCCGAGCACGCCGAAGGCGATGACCTGGAAGACGGAGTTCAGGGCGACCAGGACCGCGGCGGCTTCGCGGTCGCCGCAGGCGAGGTCGTTCCAGATGATGACCATGGCGATGCACCGGGCGAGTCCCACGACGATCAGGCCGGTGCGGTAGTCGGGCAGGTCCGCCAGGAAGATCCAGGCGAGCGCGAACATGAGGGCGGGGCCGAGGAGCCAGTTGATGACCAGGGAGGAGATCATCAGCCTGCGGTCGCCGGTGACCGCGTCGAGCTTGTCGTAGCGGACCTTCGCCAGCACCGGGTACATCATGACCAGCAGGCCGATCGCGATGGGCAGGGAGATCCCGCCGATCGCGACCTCGGCGAGCGCGTCGTTCAGGCCGGGGATCAGTCGTCCGAGCCCGAGCCCGAGGCCCATGGCAAGCAGGATCCAGACCGCGAGGTAGCGGTCGAGCGTGGACAGCTTCGCCACGACCGAGGCGTCCTCGGTCGTCGCGGGAGCTTGGGTGGGGGTCACGGACAGGCCCTCTTGTTCTCCGCAGCGGAGCGAGCGGTGGCGGCCAGGTCGGCGAACTGGCCGGCGAGCTGGGCGATGACGTCCGGACGCAGCTTGTAGTAAGTGAAGCGGCCGCACGGTTCGGTCTCCACGACCCCGGCCTCTCTGAGCACCTTCAGGTGGTTGGACAGGTTGGTCTGCTTCGCGCCCGTCTCCTCCACGAGGTGGGTGGTGCACAGGGTCTCGCGGGCGAGCAGGGTCACGATCCGGAGCCTGAGGGGATCGGCCAGGACCCGGATCAGTTCAGTGTCGACTGACGTCATCATGGACTGATACTGTCACATCATTCCGGCCTGACACCAGTCTGGGCTGATTCATGGATCGTGCCGGCGCCCGGCAGACCCTGGTCGATGAAGGAAGAGACGATGTCCTCCACCCCGCTCGCGTCCGTCCTGTTCGTCTGCATCCACAACGCAGGCCGCTCTCAGATGGCCGCCGGGTTCCTGCGCCACCTGGCCGGAGACCGCGTCGAGGTCCGCTCCGCCGGGTCCAGACCCGGCGAGCGGATCAACCCCTCCGCGGTGGCCGCGATGGCCGAGCTGGGCATCGACATCTCCGGCCAGAAGCCGAAGGTGCTGACCCCCGAGGCCGCGCAGGCGTCCGACTACATCATCACCATGGGCTGCGGGGACGCCTGCCCGTACTTCCCCGGCAAGACCTACCTCGACTGGCAGCTCGAAGACCCGGCCGGCCAGGGCGTCGAGGCCGTCCGCCCCATCCGCGACGAGATCAAGGGCCTCATCGAAGGCCTGATCGCCGAGATCGACGCCAAGAAGCAGGGCTGACCCGGTGACCGACACGACCACCACCACCGATGACGGCATACGCGAGGTCATCATCATCGACTCCGGCCCCGCCGGATACACCGCCGCCCTCTACACCGCCCGCGCCCAGTTGTAGCCGCTGCTGTTCGGCAGCTCCATCTTCGTCGGCGGCTCCCTCGCCACGACCACCGAGGTGGAGAACTTCCCCGGCTTCCCCCAGGGCGTCGACGGCCCCGACCTCATGACCAACATGCGGGCCCGGCCGAGAAGTTCGGCGCGGAGATGATCGACGACGACATCGTCGAGACGCGCAAAAGAGGAGGCCGCCCGCGTTCACGGGCGGCCTCGTTCTTATGCGTGCCGGTAGCTGGTCAGCAGCTGGTGGTGGTGTCGCCCGGGTCGGTGGTGCAGGTGTCGGCGCCGAGGCCGCCGTTGGCGGTGTCGCCGCCTGCGCCGTCCTGGACGTTGATGTGGTCGTTGCCGACGCCGCCACCCATGGTGTCGGTGCCTTCGGTGTCGACGAGGGTGTCGTTGCCGTTCTGGCCGTCGAGGTCGTCGTTGCCGGGGCCGCCGTAGATGTGGTCGTCACCATTGTCGAACAGGTACAGCAGCGAGCCCAGCAGGGTTTCGCCGTAGTTGGTGTCGTTGCCGGCTTCGCCGTAGAGGTAGTCGGCGCCGTTGCCGCCGCCCATGATGTCGTCGCCGGCACCCCCGTACAAGGTGTCGTCGCCGTTGCCGCCGTCGACGGTGTCATTGCCGGTCCCGGCGTAGACAGTGTCGTTGCCGCCGTTGGCCTTGATGGTGTCGTTGCCGCCGAGGCCGCAGATCACGTCGGCGCCGCTGGTGCCGTTGAGGGTGTCGTTGCCTGCGGTGCCGGTGATCGTGCAGCCGTGGCCGTTGGTGACCGTGGTGGTCTCCGCGTCTGTGTTGTTGCCCGGGGTGGAGTCGGTCACCGCCGAGGTGGTGGTGCCGGTGGCCGTGATGGTGCCCGTCGTCTGCGGTTCCACGGTCACGGTGATCGTCGCGGAGGCCCCGCTCGCCAGGGCGCCCAGTGTGCAGTTCACGACCGGGGCGCTGACGGTGCACGAGCCCTGGGAGCTGGCCGCGGACACGATGCCGGCGGCCGAGCCGGACAGGGTCAGCGTGGAGGTGGTCGATGTCGCGGCGGCCGGACCGTTGTTGGTGACGGTCTGGGTGTAGGTCAGGGTGTCGCCCAGGGCGGTCGGGTCGGCGGAGTCGGTGACTGTGGAGGCCAGGTCCGCGGAGGGGGCGCTGGGGGCGGCGGGGGCGAAGGCGACCGCGTAGGGGAAGGAGCCGAACGCAAAGGTCGCGGTGACGGTGTTGGTGGCGGTGTCGATGACCGACATGGTGCCGTTGTAGCCGTTGGGGACGTACACCGAGGCGCCGTTGGGGGTGACAGCGGACTCGAACGGGCCGTTGCCGACGCCGACCGTCGCGGTGACGGTGTTGGTGGCCGTGTCGATCACCGACACCGAACTCGCGGAGTTGTTGCTGACGTAGGCGCGGGTGCCGTCCGGGGACAGCGAGAGGCCGAACGGGCCGATACCGACGGGAATGGTGGCGGACACGGTGTTGGTGGCGGTGTCGATCACCGAGACCGTGTGCGAGTTCTGGTTGCCTACATAGGCGTGGGTGCCGTCCGGGGTGACCTTGATGACGTTGGGCTTCTCGCCGACGCCGACGGTGGCGACGACCGTGCCGGTGGCGGTGTCGATCACCGATACCGTGTTGCCGTTGTTGTTGGAGACGTAGGCACGGGTGCCGGTCGGGGACAGCGCGATGCCGAACGGGAGAGCGCCGACCGCGACGGTTCCGGTGACCGTGTTGGTAGCGGTGTCAACCACGGAGACGGTGTTCGCGCCGGAGTTGGCGGTGTAGAGGGTGGCGCCGTCCGGGGACACCGCGAGCTTGACGGGGCCGTTGCCGACCGCGATGGTCGCGGTGACGGCGTTGGTGGCGGTGTCGATCACCGACACGGAGGACGAGCCGTTGTTCGCGACGTAGGCACGGCTACCGTTCGGGGACACCGCCACACCGATCGGGGTGGAACCGACGGGGATGGTCGCGACCGCCGTGTTGGTGGCCGTGTCGAGCGCCCTGACGGTGTTGTCGCTCAGGTCGGCGACGTATGCCACCGGGGCGGACGGCAGCGCCTGCGCGGCGGGAGCGGGCAGCGCGACCAGTCCGGCGATGGCGAGCGCACCGGCGGCGACCACCGCGGAGAATCCACGTCGCAGACGCGACGGGCGTAAGACGGAACGTGAGGACATCAGGTGCCTCAACCCTTCCTCAGGGCTCGTCCGGCGTCAGGATGTCGCGGGGCAGCCTGAGAGCGCCGCATGTTCGCCAGCCCCCGGTCACCGCACCGGGACGTACCCGCAACGGAGCGAACATCCTTGGTGACCAACAGTGTTGGCCCCTCGACTCGCCCAGCATGCCACCTCCAGCTCCGCGGCAGACCCGAACCGGCACATTGGCGGACCGGGCCCGCAAAACAGCGGCGCCGCCGAGAGGTCTTCCCATGCAACGACGTGGCCCGCGCCTGCCTCCTGCCCCGCGGTCCAGCAGGGCGGACGCTTCGCGGCCCCGCAAGCGGCTGCGTGCCTGCGGACCTGCACCGGTGGAGTGAGAGCGGTCCTACTGCTTCGTGTAATGGGGAGCGGGCCAGGGGAAGAGGTCGAAGAGCATCAGGATGATCCAGAGCAGGTGGAAGGCAGGGGCCGCAATGCGTGCGGGCACCTTCGTGATTCCGATGAGCCTGAGGGCGCCGTAGAGCGGTGCCAGGCAGAGGATCGTCGTCGTGAGGACGTCTGTCCACCGGGCGCCGGCACTGCCGTGCCTGGCAGCCATGATCTGGCCGGACAGGTAAAGCACCATGAGGACGGGGGCGAGCGGGACGGCGAGCAGGGCGCGCACGGCCTTCAGGAGTTTGATGTGGGAGGACGCCTTCTTCGGAGCCGGGTCCAGGGCGGGAACGGTAGGGGGACTGGAGGGAGGTTTCGGTTCGTCGGCGACAAGCCCGAGGTGCTGAAGGAGTAGCAGCCATGCCGGGTTCCGCCTCGACGCGGCGGGGCTTGATTCGTGGAGGGTGGCCGCGCGCTGGGCCGGTACGAGACGGGCCGGGCCGGACGCATGGACAGCTGTGGCCAGGCGAGCGGGGCCGGCCGCATGCAGAGCTGGCGCCAGGCGTGCCGGGCCTGCCGCGTGGAGTGCCCGCACCACCTGGGTCAGTGCGGCTCGGCGCTCGGTGTCGCTGCTGGTGGGGGGCTTGTCCAACACGCTTTTGGACACGCGTTGGACAGCGTCTTGGGCAGCCAGAGGGATCGGTGGCAGGTCGGGGTCGTGGACGGGCTGGAGGTCTTCCTCGATCAGGGCCTCGTCCTGGAGGCCCTCGGCCGTGATGTGATCCAAACGGGCCTCGAAGTCCACGTCGTCGACCTCGTCCGCCATGTCCGGGGGGACCGGCTGCAGGGAACCGTGCGGGACAACGGTCAGGTCCTGCGTCTCGCGCTCCAGACGGCTGATCTCCTCTTGGGCGCTGAGGACCTCGGTCATCCAGAAGTCCTGCTGTTCTTCCGCCGTCATCCGGCGGCCGCGGGCCCGCTCCTGCTGGATACGGACCCGGCCCAGCCACTGCCTGGCCTGCCCCAGACGGCGCTCCGCCCGGACCCGTTCCCTCTGGTCGGCGATGTGCAGCAGGAGCTCAGCGTTCTCCAGCCGGCTCTGCGTGTAGGCCAGCATCGGGCGCAGTTCCGCGAGGTGCTTCTCCGCGTTCGCGGCGAGTGCCTGGTACTTGAGGACCTGCTGGAGGGCGTCGTCCCGCCGTTGGTGCTGACGCACCACGTCCCCGCCGGGCGTCATGCGGGCGGCACGGCGCTCGGCGTCCGCTGCGGCCCATCGCTCCCAGGCGTCCCTCACCGCGGTGTTGCGGGCCGCGCCGGGCTTGGTGAACGCCTCCAGCAGGATCCCCAGGACGGGCTTGGGGATGAGCTGGGAGCCGTTGAGGTAGTTCCCCCACGTCGAGCTGCTGGGCTCGAAGCGGTCCGCGAGTTCCCGGACCGTCGCGCCCCCGGTCAGCCGGACCAGGAACAGCGCCAACTGCCCGCCGGCGGTCCTCTCGTCGATGTCACGCTGCGGTGCCACCGCGCCCCTCCCCCGCCGTCCAGTTCAGTCCTGACCACCCCATGACCAACCCGATCCCCCCTCCCACCAGCCTCGATACGACCCGCCCGCCCCTGGACAGGCGCTCGCCGGTCACTCTCTGGCCAGCCCAGTACGCCCTGCCGACAGGGAGCAGACCATGACGCTGTCCACGCTGTACGCCTTCCTCGGCCACGACCTCCTCGGCAACACCCTGGCCGCGGCCCTCATCAGCGGGGCCGGGTACACAGCCAAGAAGATTCAGGCCAAGCTCCGCAACCGGAACACCAATACCGACCGCACCACTTCCTGACGGACCGACCGGGGGCGCACGCTCTCCCCCGGCAACGACGGCCATCGGCATCGCCGTGACTCCGGCGGGCGCCCTGCCGCCTGATCGGATGCCGGCCGCACGCTCAAGCCCCGCCGCTGAGCCGGCGGGCCCCAGCTCAGTGGAATCCTCCCCCTTGCTACCAGCGAGTGGGGAGATGCCTGGCCGCCATGGGGCACGCTGTGCGGTTCCGATGGCGGCGAGTCCGCGTGCTGCCTGCTCTGCGGTACCGGTGGGGGCCTCAGTGGGCGGGTTGCAGGGCGGGGTTGAGGGTGAGGCGGTTGTCGGTGGGGTGGTGGCCTTCGGGGCTGAACGGCGGGACCGTCCCGGGAAGGCAGTCGGCGATGAGCAGGCAGTCATGGTGGCGGTCTTCGGCGGTGGCCGCGACAAGGGGTTCGCCGTCGGGTGCCCAGATGCCGGAGTTGCCCTGGTACTGCCAGGTGCCGGCGGGGACCTGCTCCCAGCCGCGGCGATTGGCGTAAGCGATGAACAGACGCCAGATACTGGCCATGGCCGGGATGATGTGGCGGGTGGCGTCCTGGTAGGGAACCTGGCTCATGCTGCCGTCGGCCAGCCGAAAGTGGAAGTCCGCAGCCGTCGGCCCGAGGACGACCTGCGCGTTCTGACCGGCGAGGTACTGGTACAGCGGCGGAAATTCGCACTCGTAGCAGTTGAGCACCCCCACTGCGATGCCGTTCATGGTGACGACGGGCGGCAGCTCCTGCCCGAAGGAGTAGTTGCGCCGCTCGGCGGCCCCGTACAGGTGGGTCTTGCGGTAGTTCGCCGCCACCAGCCCGTCCCCGGTGATCACGCTGATCGAGTCGTAGAAGGCGGTCCCGTCGCGTTCGGGGTAGGGCAGGACCATGGCCAGGGCGTTCTCCTTGGCCGCCAGCCGGGCGCGCTCGATCGAGGGACCCTCGCGGTGCTCGGCCAGCTCCCGGCACTGCTCGGGCCCGATGGCGTAGCCGGTGGTGTACTTCTCCGGGAACACCACCACCTGGCAGCCGTAGTCGGCCGCGAGCGCGGCCACCTCGACCAGGCGTTCCAGGTTCTGCTTCACCGCCTGCCGGGTACCGACAGGGCCCTGGCCCTGATACAGGGCCACCCGCAGCCCTTCACCGACAGCGGGCGCGGCATGCGAGGCGGAGCGGAACACGACACGAACGGGCTCGGTCATCAAAGGGACGTCCTCGGTGAAGGGCGGTCCAGGTGACCGCCACGCCAGCAAGAACGATTCACCGCGCCATCGGAAACCAAGATCCTTCTCCCGCCCGCATCGAACCCAATCGACACGACCTCCCAGAGAGAGCTCCCAACGGAGCGGCAGAGAAGTCGGAACGGTCCGGCTCGGAGTGTCTTGCAGTTGCGCCGCCCCGCCGGCCTTCACCTTCAGCCAGCGGGGGAAGACGGCGGCATGTGCGTGAGACCCGAGGCTGACGCCGGTCGGTCCCGGGTCTGAGGCGAACCGGCGATCAATTACGGATCAAGGCGGATGGCCCGGGCGGGGACGGACGCCAGGATGGGGCGACCCCATCAACGGGGCCCGCAATCACCTGGAGAGCCCGATGACTGCACTGCCCCGCCCCAGGACGATGGCCCTCCCGGCCCTCCTCGCCGCCCTCGTCGTCGGCTTACCCCTGAGTGCTGCCCCCGTCGCGTCCGCCGAGCAGCGTGCCGACAAGACCGCGTACGCAAGCGTCACGGGGAGCGCGGAGTTCGTCCTTCCCTACTACCCGGACGAGGACGTCCGCTCGTTCAGGTTCGACGCGCAGGCGGCTCCGTACAGTCGGCCGTTGCCGGGGATCCCCACGGGGCTTCCGAGCGATGCTCGGGGCACGGTCACGGTCTCCCACTACTCCGCGGAGCGAAACAAGACCTACACGTCCGAGGGCCTCGTGGACTGCCTGGTCACCGGCCCCCACACCGCGACGCTGACGGCGATCATCACCAGGGTGAGCGACGGCGGCCCGGTGGATGACGTCGGCAAGCGGGTCGGGTTCAGTGTCTACGACAGCGGCGAGGACAAGGGGCGCTCCCGGGACCGCGTGGGCTTCTCCTGGAACGGAGTGAACCTGCTGCCGACCGGCGACGCCGTTCCCGCGGAGGCCCTGGTCGGCACCTGCATGGCCCCGGCCCCGTACGCCCCGGTGACCAAGGGCGGCTACACGGTCAGGCATGCCGAGCTGCTTCCCCTGCCGAAGGACTGACGGGCTGGCCGTTTCTCTCGGACCACCCGGCTGACCGGATGAAGACGTCTTTGTTCACGAGAGTTGTCGTGAACAAAGACGTCACCGCCACCAGGCGCTCAACCACCACCCGTCCAGCCCCAGCAGCTCACGGCTCCGCCGACTCGTGAGAGCGGCCGAGGGGCGGGACGCCGAGCCGACGGCTTGTGCGCTGGGCGCCCGGAGCAGCAGGACATCCGCGAACTGGGTGGCCGTTTCGGCTCATCCCGCAGTTCCTCACGGTTCCGGCTGCCACGCCGCCGCACACAGTGAGGTCTCGGCCGCCTCCGCGTACAGGGCCGCGCCCAACCAGGCGCGGGCGAAGTCGGTCGGGTCGGCGGGGAGCAGGCGGCCGAAGGGGTCGCGGGCGCGCCGGGTGGCGGTGCGTTGCAGTTCGGCCAGGAGGTCGGCGGCGGTGGGGAGGGCCGAGCGGCGCAGCTGCCCGGCGTCGGCCGACAGCGATCCGGGGACGGCCAGGAAGGGGCGTCCGGCGGCGACGGCCTGTTCGAGGCGGCGGCGCAGGAGGTGGAGGGGGGCCGGGTCCGTCCCCCGGCCGGTGGGGACCTGTGCGACGGGCGGCGGCGGGGCGGAGGGGAGGTCGGCGCGTTGCAGCCGGTCCAGCCCCAGGTCGACGCGCCGGGCGGGATCCGCCGGATGGGCGGCCGCCAGGAGCTGGAGGGTGGGCCGGGAGTCCGGGACGAGGCGGCCGACGACCCGCAGGCGCGTGCCGGGCAGGGCTGCCAGCATCCGGAGGTTGTCCCGGTACGCCAGTGCGGGATGGTCGTGGGCCGCGGTGAGGCGGAGCGTAAGGTCGCCGCACGTGGCGAGGAGGCAGTCGCCGCCGGTCTCTCGGGCGGGACCCATGAGCGTCACGTCGAGGAAGAGCAGGTCGGCGCCGGGAGCGTCGGAGTGCAGGGCGCGCGCGGCCTGCACGGCGGCCGGCGGGGCCCACAGGGCGGCAATGGGTTCGTCCGTCCAGGCCGCGCCCGACGCCTGGACCGCCTTGCAGCCGGCGCCCGCGCCTAGGCGGCCGGTGGGCGAGACGGTGGCCCCCGACAGGGCGAGCCCGGCGTGGGACAGCTGGCGGTGGGTGAGCGCGGTGTCGCCCAGGCGTACGGTGCGCCCGGCTGCCGCCGTGGCACGGCCGGGGCCGCCCGGGGCGACGTCCGAGACCGTGTGGAGGCGGCCGTCGGCGGCGGCGGTCCAGGTAACGGCGCCCGCGTAGCCGCCGGCGGTGATCAGGGGTTCGGTGAACAGGCCGTACAGGCGCAGGGATCCGTCGGGCAGGTAGGTCTGCCGGGCGGTGCCGCGCAGGGCGGCCAGTTCGGGGCCGGTCGCGTCGGGCAGCCGGTGGGCGATGCCGAGCAGTTCCCGGACGGCTGCCGTGAGGTCGGCGAGGCGGTGGGCGGGGTCGGCGGAGCGGGCGGAGCGCAGCGCGGTGACGACGGAGACGGCGGCCGCGGCCGGGCGGGGCAGACCACCGAGCTTGGCCGTGTGGGCCGCCCGCAGCAGCTCGGACTGCAGGACCGCTCCGGCGCCTTCGATGCCCGTGTCGAGCACGGCGGCGCCCGCGGCCCACAGGTGGCCGGCCGCGGCACGCTGATCGGGGGTGGCCGCGCTCTCCTGGGCCTGCGGCGTCTGCGGCGTCTCCGGGGTTCCGGCGTCCGCGCCGGAGGACGATTGCCCGGCGTCCGCGCCGCAGGGCGGGCCGGCAACGGGTTCGGCCACCACGTCGGCCACCGGCGCGGCGGACGCGATCGCCGCCCGGTGCAGGCAGCCCGGGGCGAGCAGGCAGCCGCAGCGGATCGCGTCCGCCGTGGTCACCATCCCGGCGGGGGCGTGGAGTTCCAGGCCGGTCTCGTCGTCGACCTCGATCCGTACGGTGTCGCCGTCGCGGCTGACGGGCCGGTCGGCGATCTTGGTGATGGCGGCGTCGAGCCGCTTGCGCAGCCTGGGCGAGAGCGCGCCGACGATCTCGGCGGTCACAGCGGGCGCGACGGCGGGCAGGTGGTGGCTCATGCGATCTTCTCCCCTACCCAGCGGGCGAGTTCGAGCGGGCTGAGGGCGGCTACCGGCATCCCTGCGGCGACGAGCTGCCCGGCGACGCCGGTCGAGTACCGGGGGCGGCCGGCGTCGTCCAGGCTCGCGCAGCCGAGTACGTGGCACCCGGCTCCGACGAGGGTGCGTACCTCGGAGAGGAGCCCGCCGACCGGGTGGCCCTCCTCGAAGTCGCTGATCACGACGACCAGGGTGCGGGACGGCACGGTCACCAGGGTGCGGGCGTGGCGCAGCCCGGCGGCGATGTGGGTGCCACCGCCGACCCGTACCTCCAGCAGCAGGGACAGCGGGTCGTGCACGTGGTCGGTGAGGTCGATGACCTCGGTGGAGAAGGCGAGGAAGTGGGTGGAGAGGGTGGGTACCCCGGCCAGGACGGCGGCGGTGAGGGCCGACCAGATGGTGGAGGCCTCCATGGAGCCGGAGACGTCGGTGACCAGGACCAGCCGCCAGTCGGCGGCGCGCCGGGCGCGGGAGCGGAACACCGGGTGCTCGGGGATGATCTGGACGCTGCCGTCGGCGGTCCGGCGGGCGGTGGCGAGGTTGGCGCGCAGGGTGCGGGCCAGGTCGAGCTGTCCGCCGGGGCGTCGGCTCGGGCGGGGCAGCGTCATGCCGGTCAGGGCGGGGCGCAGCCGGGTGGCCAGCTGCCGGGTGAGTTCGTCGACGAGCCGGCGGACGAGGGGGCGGAGTACGCCGAGCCGGGCCTCGGGCAGGCCGCCCGCGTGCTGGAGTACCGTGCGCAGCAGGTCGACGGAGGGGCGGACGACGGCGGGGTCGAGTTCGCCCAGGACGTCGCGGCGGCCGGTCGCGGCGGCCGCGGCGAGAACCTCCTCGCGGATGCCGGGGCCGAACAGGGCGGACAGTTCCTCGGACCACTCGCGGACGCCGGGGTAGGGCGCCTGGCGGCCGCCGCGGCTGCCCGCGCCGAGATCGCCGCGGGAGCCCTCGCCGCGGCCGTTGCCGTACAGCTCGTCCAGCGCGGTGGCCAACGGCGCTGCGGATGGCGGCAGTTGCTGCGTGCGGCGGCCGAGCACCAGTCGCCAGCGGTCGGCGGGGGCCAGGACGCGATCCGGCGCGGCTGCGGCCTTCCCGGCCGCGCGCCCGGATGCGGCGGGCGCCGCCGGGAATGCTGCCGGTGGCAGGCCCGCCCGTGGTGCGGCCGCGCGGTCGGCGGCGACACCGGGCGCAGCGGCGGCCGGGGCCGGTGGCTGGCCGGGGGCGTGCGGCGGCGTACCGGTCAGGCCAGGGGGCGTGGGCTCCGCCGCGGTGGCTGGTGACGGTTCGCCGCAGCGGTGATCGCCGTCTTGCGGCGGCGTCGCGGACGGTCCGCAGAGGTCGGGTTCCGCCGGGAGGGCGGGTGGCAGGAGGCCCAGCCGGGCCAGGGTCTCGCGCGCGGACAGGTCGGCGCGGGTCCACAGCGCCAGCGTGGCGGGGTCGATGCCGTCCGTGTCGGTGACCAGGCCGGCTGCGTCCCCGAGCCGGTCCTCCACCGCCGCGAGCAGCCGGTCGCGGGCGGCGGGGCTGAGTGTGTCGAAGCCGCCGCGCAGCGCGGGTAGGCGGTCCAGGAAAGCGGTGTCCGCGAGGTCGGTGACCCGGTCCAGCACCGGGTCGAGGACGGGCGCCATGGTCTCCAGGAGCGGAGCGGCCGCGGTGAGCAGGCCGGTGAGGCGCGCGGTCAGCGCGGTCCGGGTGGCTGCGTCGGTGGCCGCGTCCACCCAGGACGCGGTACGGGTGCCGAAGGCGTGGGCGTCCTCGTGGCCGAGCAGGACGCGAACGGCTCCGGCCGCCCCGGACATCAGGGGCGAGCCGTCGGCGGCCAGCCGGGTGAGGGCGTCGGTGAGCCGGATCCCGCCGAAGACGTCCGCGCGGTGGGCGAGTTCGAGCAGGGCCCGGGCGTCATGGGGGTCGTCGGAGCCGGTGAGGCCGTCGACCTGGCGGACGGCGGCCGAGGTGAGCAATTCGCCTGCCGCCGCCGACCGCGCGGCGCGGTCCGGGTCCGGGCCGAGTCCGGCGACGTGGCCGGCCCGGATACGGTCCAGCAGGCCGAGGGCGGCCAGCAGTTGGGGCAGCGTGCCGGTGGCCGGGACGACCTCGGCCAGTGCGGTGAGCCGTTCGTCTGCCAGTGCGGGCAGTCCGCAGGCGGCGGCCTGCGCGAGGCCGTCGATGCTCTGGGCGGCGGTGGGCCCTCCGTCGTCCTGTTCGGCTCGGCGCCGTTCGCGCAGCAGGCCTTCGGCGGCCTGGGCCGGGGTGACGCCGCGGATCCCGGCGGCGGTGAGCATGGCGGCGGTGGCCGGAGTCCAGCGCACCTCCCACCGGGTGGTCACGGCCTCGCCGGCGCCGGCGCCCGTTACGGGCGTCGACGTGGCGTAGGGGATGCCGCAGACCGTCAGTCTGCGCAGCAGGAGTTCGCGGCGGCGGTCGAGGTCGGAGCGCAAGGGGTCGAGCCGCAGGTCGCGGGCGGCAGGGCCCGTGTCGGCGGGACCGGGCAGGCCCAGGGCCGCGACCTCGTCCTCGACGGCCGGTGCCAGACCACTGCGCGGGGCGGCAGGTGCAGGCCGGCCGGAGCGGGTGCCGACCAGGACCCGTTCCAGCGATCGGGCGACCGCGCGCCCCCGGCCGAGGGGTTCGCCCTGGGTCAGTACGGTCTGCACGGCTTCGATGAGTTCGCCGCGGCCGGGCGCGGGCAGGTCGCGCAGCCGGGCGAGGTCGCCCGCCAGCCGGACGATCTCGCGGGCGTCCGCGGGCCCCGAGGGGTGGTCCTGCGCACGCAGTTCGCCGCAGATCCGTACGGCCGTGGTGAGCAGTGCCTCGTACAGGGCGGCCGGGCGGCCCGCCGCCTCCAGAACGAGGTGCTGCCATTCGGGGTCGCGGATGCCCGCCGGATAGCCGGAACGCTCGTCCAGCAGTGGATAGGTGTACGGGATCAGGGAAACGGTCCAGGCCGGACCACTGGGGAGCTCGTCCTCTGGCGGCACCGGGCCGGGCCCGGGGCCCAGCAGCGCCGGGGTGTGGAAGGCGCCCACGATCACGGCGGCCCGGCGCCCGGCGGCGGTGGCCTCCTCGATCCGGGCGCGCATCCAGCGCTCGCGGGCCAGGTCCGACCCGTCCACCGCCCCGGCCCGTTCGGCGTCGTGCCGCAGCGCCCAGCCCGTGAGCAGGGCGGCACGGCGCAGCGCCTCGGGCGGGGAGCCGGGGGCGGCGGCTTCCACCAGGCGGTCCCACAGGTCCTCGCCGGGGCGGCCGGTGAGGCGGGCGGTGAGCGCCTCGCGCAGCCCGGGTCCTTCGTGCCCCGCCCCGGCCGGGCGCGGGGGCTCGAACCGGGCGGGGTCGGACAGCGGAAGGTCGCAGGCGATCACGGGGACGTCGTGGCGGGCGGCCCAGCGCAGGGCGACGAGTTCGGGCGAGAAGTCGGCGAACGGGTAGAAGGCGGGCCCGCGCCCCTCCCCCGCGCCGTCCCTGCCGGAGGTGGCGGGGACGGCGGCCAGGGCGACGGGGGCCCGGGTGTCGGCGTGGGCGAGCCAGGGCAGCCACTCCTGCAGATCCGCGGGGAGCTCGACGAGCAGCACCTCGGGCTTCGCCGCGTCCAGTAGCTCCGGCATGACGGCGGCGAGCGACGGCGCGTGGTGGCGCACGCCGATGAGGTACGGGGCGGTGGGGTCGGTCAGGGCCGCCACCGCCTCGTCCCGAGTCATGGCGGGGGCGGCGGAGTCCGGTGCAACGGTGGATTCGGACAGGGCGGTGGAGGCTTCCGCAGGAGTGGCGGCCGGGGACGGAAGGGTCATGGCGTCAGTTCTCCAGGGCCGGGCGCAGGTCCCACAGGGTGCGCCAGGTGGCCGAACCCTGCTCGGCGCGGCGGCGCACCGCGCCGTCCCAGTAGCCCAGCAGCCGGGCGGCGTCGGCCGGGTCGTCCTTGCGGACCACGCCCAGCAGGTGCCCGGGGAGCAGGGACAGCACGTCCCGGTCGCCCGGGAAGTACGCGGCGGCCAGGGCCAGCGAACCGGCCACGGACACCGCCTCCGCGGTGCTCATCACCGTGGAGGGGCGCTCGACCTCCCAGCCTTCGGCCGACCGCCCGTCCCGCAGGTCGCGGAAGGCGGTCACGAGGGCTTCGAGGATCGCGTCGTCCACCTGGAAGGGGGCGCCGGCCCGGGTGACGGCCGCATGGGCCTGGCGGCGTACCAGGGCGGTCTCGGCGTCCAGGTCACCGATGGGGCCGACGGTCTCGAAGTTGAAGCGGCGCTTGAGGGCCGCGGACATCTCGGAGACGCCCTTGTCGCGGAGGTTGGCGGTCGCGATGAGGGTGAAGCCGGGGGCGGCGTGGGCGAGGGCGTCGGCGCTGCCGGCGAGCTCCGGGACGGCGATGCGCCGTTCGGACAGGAGTGAGACCAGGGCGTCCTGGACCTCGGGCAGGCAGCGGGTGATCTCCTCGACGCGGGCCACCGCGCCACGGGTCATGGCGGTGAGGACCGGGGAGGGCACCAGGGCCTGCCGGGTGGGGCCCTGGGCCAGGAGCAGCGCGTAGTTCCAGCCGTACTTGAGCTGGTCCTCGGTGGTGCCGGCGGTGCCCTGCACCACCAGGCCGCTGGTGCCGCACACGGCGGCGGACAGCAGCTCGGAGAGCATCGACTTGGCGGTTCCGGGCTCGCCGACGAGCAGCAGCCCGCGTTCTCCGGCGAGGGTGACGACGCAGCGTTCCACCAGGGCGCGGTCGCCGACGAACTTCTGCTCGACCACCAGCTTGCGGGGGACGCCGTCGGGCGCCGCGGCGCCCTCGGGCAGCCGCAGGGCCTCGCCCGCGCTGCCCATCACGAAGGTGACGACGGCGCGCGGGCTCAGCAGCCAGGCGGGCGGGCGGGGGCCGTCGTCGTAGGCGGCGAGGAAGGCCAGTTCGGTGGCGTGGCGGTCCTCGGGCGGACTGACCTGCCGGCCGGACGGGGGTGCTGACGGGGGTACGGGAGTGGTGGTGTCGGTGGTCATCGGCGGCGGCCCTTCCGGGTGGCACGGGTGGTGAGTTCTTCGAAGGCGGGGGCGTCGCCGTCCTTGACACGGCTCCATGCGCGGGCGAACAGGGCGGGCACCGGCAGTTGCGGCACGGCGCGGGTGTGGTCGCGCAGCGGGTAGAGGGGTTCCTTCCAGGTCTCCACCGGCAGGGCGGGGGCCTTGAAGTCGTGCCAGCCGCAGGGCAGGAACAGGGTCCGGCCCGCGCGGGACCGCTTGGCCTCCAGGACCAGGCCGGTGGCGGCCAGTTCGGTCCTGGCCTTCTTCGCCCGGCCCGGCGTCCAGCCGGTCCAGCGCGCGCGGTCGCGGTCGGTCGGGTCGGGCAGTGCGAGCAGTTGCAGGTAGAGCGCGGCCGCGTCGTCGCCCAGCCCGTGGGTCGCGGCCACCTCGGCGACCAGCTCCGGGACCGAGCGGGCGGGGTCCTGGGCGTAGCCGGTGAAGCCGCCGGCAGCCGATCCGGCCAGGACGGCCTGTTCGAGGTCGTCGCCGAGCAGGGCCCGCACGGCGGCCAGGGAGTGGCAACGGCCCGGGCCGACCAGCCCTTCGAGCAGCCCGAGAACGGGATCGTCCGCGCCGGTGATCCCGGCCGTACGCACCAGCGTCATCTCGTTGTCGCCGTACCAGGGGCGCAGCACGAGGGCGTCCCCGAGCCGGGTGAGGCCGTCGGCTCCCGCCCCTCCCGTCGCGGGCAGTCCGTACGCCGTGCGCAGTGGGACCGCGGTCGGGGTGCCTTTCTCCGTCCATTCCACGTCCAGGTCGAGGATGAGGCCGGGGTCGGCCAGGCGCCTGCGCAGCGCGGCGAGTGCGGCCGGCAGGTGGGCGCGCAGCGGATGGCCGTACGGCAGTCCGTACGCCAGCCCGCCGAGCGCCGCCACCGCGCTCGTGAGGCTTCCGCGGGCGGGGACCGCGGCCGGGTCCTCCGCCACGAGGTCGCCGTCCTTGTCGAGGCCCATCGCGGTGGTGCGGCTGAGCCACGCGGTGCGGCCGGGGTTGAGGACGGCTTCCGCCGACGCCGTGGAGACACCGGCCAGGGCGTCTCCCAGCTCCTCCGGCAGCCGGACCAGCGATCCCAGGCGCTCCGCCCAGGTCTCGGCGGCCGCCGCGGTGTCGGGGCCGCTCTCCCACAGGTCGGCGGGGTCGGCGGGCAGCAGCGCGTCCAGCAGCGCCAGCCGGTTGCCGGCGCCGAGCGCGCTCAGCCTGGCGTCGGCCCGTTCGGCCTGCCGGGCCTTGAGGCCCACCAAGTCCAGCCCGGCCGCGTCGAGTCCGCCGGTCCCCGCCGCGACGAGAACGGCCGCCTGTGCGGGGCCGATGCCGGTGGCGGCGTCGAGTGTGACGGGAGCCTCGGGCCGCCACGGCGCGGCGCCGCGCTCGCGGACGAGGCGGATCAGCGGGAGCAGGCGCTCGTGCGGGAAGGCGGGGGTGTACCGCTGGTCCTCGTGGTGGGTGAAGTCGGCGATCTGGCCGAACGCCCCTTCCGGATCGTGGTCGAGGGCGAGCCAGTGGACGCGGTCGTTGCGGTGGGTGTGCTCCCGGCGGAGGATCACCACCGTGCGGTCGCCGCGGCGCAGCACCTGGCCGAGCCGCTGCCTCTTGCCGACCCGGTCCTCACTGTCCTCCTCGCACAGCAGGACCTGCCGCAGGGCGCCCGCGGGGTGGGCGAGCGGGCCGGTGGCGACCGCTTCCAGGAGGAGCAGCAGCGCCTCCCGGTGTTCGTCGGTGGTGGTGGGGGCGGCGGCGCGGTAGGCGAGGGGGCCCAGGGCGTCCAGGAACGGCAGCCAGGCCAGGTCCATGCCGGGGACGGTGTGGGTCTCGCTCGTCCAGCCGTCGCCCAGAACCGGCAGCGGGGCCGGGTCGGGCAGCGGCTTGCCGTCGGCGGGCTTGCCGGACAGGACCTGGTTGACGGAGAGGATCTGCTGGAGGCCGCTCCACTTCGCTTCGCGCCCCCAGTAGCCGTACCTGCCCGGCGCGGCGATCCCGTTCACGGCGGCGGTCAGGGTCGTGTCGTCCCCGTGGACGGGCCGGTGGTCGGCGTACATCCCGTCGCCGTGCCGCTTCGCGCCGTGCGGCTCGTCCTGCGGGGGTGCGACGTAGGCGGCGGTGGCGGCGCGGTGGCGGGCGGCCGTCCGCACGAGCGCGCTCACGCCGGTGCGCAGCCGGGCGTCGGTCAGCGCGGGCAGCGCCGTGGCCACGGCGGCCTCGATGAGCTCGTCCGCGGAGGGACCGTTGTACGACGTGTCGGCTGCGACCGCGGCCTTCCGCTCGGCCAGCGCGGTGTCGACGGCGTCGAGGAGGGTCGCGACCTGTGCGTCGGTGACCGCGCGCAGGGCGGCCGAGCCCCGCTCGTCGCGCGGGCGCAGGGCGTGCCAGAACGCGGGCGGCGGGACGTACCGGGTGCCGGCGGCGTACTCGCCGCCCTGGTCTCCCAGGGGGACCGATCCCAGCGCGTCCGTGGTGACGGCGCCCGCCGGATAGAGCTCGACGCTGTCGCCGACGACAGCGGCGAGGGGCGCGGCTCCGCCCGGCAGCCGCAGGGCGCCCAGCGGTACGGGGTGGTCCCGGCGGCCCGGCGCGACGGCCAGGGTGACGGTCCGCCCGTCGGGGGTTCCGGAGGTGACGCGGCGGTCGGGGTCCTGTCCCTCGGTGCGCACCCAGCGGCCCAGAACGGTGCCGTCGGTGCCGAACGGGGTGCTCTCCAGGCCCGGGAACAGCGGCAGGACCTCACACTTTTCGGTCGCGAGGTGGGCGCCGTCGCGGATTCCCGACTGGAGGAACGCGGGCAGCGAAGCACGCCCGTGGGTGCCGCCCGCCGGGTCGTACTCGACCCAGCAGTGGTCGCGGCCCTGCTTACCCTGGCGCCAGTGTCCGGTGCCGTCGCCCAGCACGGGGCGGGTGGACGGCAGGGTGGTGTCGCCCGCGTGCAGGGTGCGGCCGCCGGTGGCACGGCCGCCGCCGGGCAGCGGCAGCGACGGGGAGCCGACTTCCTGCCCGTTCCACCACTGCGGCAGCTGCTCGCCGCCGAGGGTGAAGGGTTCACCGGGGCGGGCCGACCAGTACGCGCGCTGCTTGCCGTCCTCCGCCCAGATGACCAGCAGTTCGCCGTCGGTGTACCGGAAACGGGGTCGCCGCCAGCGGTCCAGGTCGGCGGGCAGGCGCAGCTCGTGTTCGAGCAGCACCCCTTCGGGGCCGACCACGACGGCCGTGTGGCGGTTGGCGACGACCAGGGCGGGCCAGGCCTCGGCGACCACCATCCAGTGGTTCTGGTCGGTCCGGTCGGTGTCGAGCCGCCGGTACGTCTCCTCCAGGGCGGGCCAGCCCAGTTCGTCCAGAACGCCGGCGCGCAGGGTGGCGCCGAGGACCGGCGCCAGGTCGTGGGCGGCTATCCGGGCGACGGCCTCCGGATTGACCTGGCCGGCGACCGCGCGGAAGGACGACAGACGCCGCAGCGCCGCTCGCGAACCGGGCAGTCCCGCCGCCTCGGTGAGTTCCGCGGCGCGATCGCCCAGCCAGTCGTGGAGCACCGCGCCGAGCACCGGGTGGGCGGCGATCGCGGCGAGCGCGGAGTCCTTCGAGCGGTGGCCGTTCATGCCGTTCAGCGCGTCGTACAGCAGTCCGCGCAAGCGGGGACGGCCGGCGACGGCCGTCAGGTCGCGGCGGCCCGGGGCATCGTCGCCGATCCAGCGCTCCAGCGGCAGGTGGACGTTGGCGCCCGCCGCCGGTTCGACGACGGGGATGTCCCAGGCGACGCAGGCGTCCAGCAGGTCCAGGTCGGCGCCCGCGTGCCAGCGTCCCCGGAAGAGGTCGACGGGGCGGCCGTCGGAGCGCAGCCGGGGGGCCATGCGCTCGACGAGGTCGAGGGTGCGCGCACAGCGCTCCGAACTGGACGAGCCGTGCTTGCGGTGCAGGGCCCAGCGGCTGAGCCAGTCCGCGGGGTCGACGCCGTCCGTGCTCTGCGCATCGGTGAGCAGGGCGTCCGCGCCCGTCTCGGCGAGCAGCGACAGCCAGGCCTCGTCGGCCTTCCGGTCGTCGCCGAGGCCGGTCGGCATGATCTCCAGCAGGCGGGCGCGGATCTCCGGTCGCGCGGCGGCGAGCGCCACCAGGGTCGGACGGTAGGCGGTCCAGAACGACGCGGGGGCCCGGACGATGCTCGGTGAGCCGATCAGGTCGGCGACGAAGGCGATCTCGGCGGTCTCCCGGTCAAGGCCCGCGGCCTTGACGAGCGCGCGGGCGTCCTGTGGCAGGGCGGCGTACGGCGCCATGCCCGCACCGCAGCGCTCGACGGCGAGTTGACGGAACTGCGCCCAGGCCTCGGCCGGGTCGAGGCGACGCGAAAGGTCCTGCGCGTGGTCCTTGAGCGCCTTGACGGTCAGGGCCCCGGCGAAGGCGAACTCCAGGAAGACGGCGCGCTGCCGCTCCTCGTCGACCGGCAGGCCGTGGACGCGCTCGGCGGCGCGCGCCTTGCCGAAGAGCGTCGCGGCGTACGTGCTGTTGTCGTGCTGGAGGAAGACGCGCGCGGCCTGCTCGTAGAACGTCGGCAGGAAGTGCGGTACGGCGCGGCCGAGCCGGGTGGCGAGTGCCTCGAAGCCGTCCTTGGCGGCGCCTGCCCGGGACTTGGCCTGGCGGGACAGCCGTTCCATGTCCTTGACCAGGGCCAGCGCGTGGTGCCCGTTGGCCGGATCGTTGACCAGGGCCCAGGCGGGGAAGCCCAGTGTCTCGCGGCGCACCTGCCCCACCTCGGGGGCCTCGGGCTCGCGGGCGAGTCCGAGGAAGTCCAGTGCCAGGTCCTCCGCCTCGCCCAGGGTGCCCGCCACCAGGCGCACCACGCGCCGGTCGTCCAGGGCCGGGTGGGTGTAGGTGCGGGCGGTGAGGGTGTCGGCGTCGTCGCGGGCGACGGTGCCGGTGCGCAGGATGGCCCCGGCGTCCAGCAGGGCCGCGGCCCGGGTGATCTCGTCGGTGTTCATGCCGCCTGCTCCTCGTCCTCGATGTCGCGTCCCGCGTATAGGGCCGCCGCCATGCGCATGCCTTCCGACCAGGCGACCGGGCCGACGTGGCCGGCGGTCAGTGCACGGCCTGCGGCGTCGGTCCAGGTCAGCGAGCCGGTCTCGGTCCGCTCGTAGCTGTCGTAGTCGCCGATCCAGATGCGTGCCTCGACCGTCGCGCCGTCCTCGACGACCGGGCACACCGCCTGGCCGCCGCGGGCCCGGTAGCCGAGCTGGGTGGTGCGCCCGTGCAGGAACCGCAGTTCCTTGAAGGCGCCGCCCGCGTAGTCGTCGACCGAGGCGGTCTCCGGGTCCAGGTCCGCCGGGCGGTGCCAGACCTCGCGGAAGAGCTGCTGTACCCGCTGGTCCACGGTGAGTTCGACCGCGAACTCGCGGAGTTCCTCCAGGTCCGCCAGCAGCACCGGGTGGGGGATGCGGACCAGCTCGGGGCTGATGCGCACCGTGTCGCCGTCGAGGTCGACCAGGCCGAGGCCCCGGACGGGGTCGGCGTCACGGAGGAATCCGGCGACTTCGCCGTCCTCTCCCGTGACGACGAGGTCGTACAGCGCGGCGCGCCAAGCCGTGTCCTGCCACACCTGGGCGATGACCGCGGCGGGGACGGGCAGCGAGCGGACCATCCAGCGCTCCACGTCGGCGACGCACTGACGTTCGTGCCGATCCAACCACTCCACGAGCTGGCGCAGTCCGACCACGGCCGGGTCGTCCGCGAGTTTCCCCGGGACCGTCTTCAGCCGACGACCCGCCGCATTGCGGCAGACCACTTTCCCGTCGTCGAGGGCGACTTCGTAGTCGCCGGCCGGAACCCACCCCATGTGCTGTCTCCTCGGTCAGACGGCCTGGTCCGGGGCATGGCAAGGCATGGCACACCCCCCGTCGCAGCGCCGCCGCGATCACGTTGGTGTGACTCTAGGCGCAGCCTCGGACAATGCCTCAGGCAGCGCCTCGGGAGGGCGGATCACTCCCTGTGGGGGCCGGAGCGAAGCCCCGGACCCGCCGGTTCACGCCATCACCTGCGGGCGGCCGAGAGTGGTGTGGCGGCCGGCACTGCAGACGGGGAGCCGTACCAACAGGCAGCCGCCGGCCTGGTGGTCGAAGTAGCCGCCGGTACGACGCGTCATGCGGTGCTCACGGTCGTCCGTGTCCACTGAGCGTGCGATCCGGTACGCGGGCCTGATCGGCCGCGTTCCCCTGAAGGTACTTCGGCCGCGGGTACCCGCCGTCGTTCAGCGCCCGCCAGGTGTCAGTGACCGTCTCGGCTACGGGGCGACAACGCATCCCGGTGGCCGGGGCCTTGGCCGAGGAAGCGGTCCAGTTGCCGACGACCTCGGGGATGTCCGGGGCCCAGAGCGGCACCTCGGCCCACGGCTGCACCGCCCTGGAAGGGGGCGATTACGAGGAAGGCCCCCGGATGGTGCTCAGGCCGCCAGTGGAGTCGATGCCGGCGCAGGCCGCCGAGTCGGTGCCCGGCCCGGGAGCGCCGGTGGGTGGCGCCGCCGATGAGCAGAAGTTCGACGGGCACCGGACGATCCTCTTCACCCCGGCCGCCCCGGGCGGGCAGGTGGTGTTGCAGACCCGGCGAGGCTCTGATTCAGGACCGACGCCCGCACCCGCGGGCGACTGGACCAAGGTTCGCCGCCGCGACACCACCGAAGCCATCTTCCCTGTCACGTCGCCGTGTTCAGCTTCGAGGCTGTTCGCGGGAGGTTTTCATCGCAGTCCCCGGTGGCCTGGAGGCGGCGCAGGGCCAGGATCAGATTGCCGCTGGCGAACGTCGCGAGCGCGGCGATGCCCCACAGGGTCGCCGCGACACCGGCCCGGTCCAGCACGGCGCCCGCAGCCAGGAAGCCCAGCGGCCCGGCCAGGGCGCTGATCGTGACCACGGCCTGCAACACCTTGGGCCCGAAGCCGTCCGGCAGCCGGACGGAGAGCAGGCCCATCAGCGGCGCGTTCGCCAGGGGCGCGGCGGCCGATGACAGGCCGACGGCGACGACGAGCACGCCGGCCGGCACGGGCGCCAGGAGCGTCCACAGGGGCAGAGCGACGCAGACCAGGGCCGTACAGGCGAGTCGTACGGGGGCGACCCGTGCCGCCAGCACATAGGCGGCCACCGCGCCCACCAGGCCACCGGCGCCATGGGCGGCGATCAGCAGGCCGCCGATCCTGGCGTCCCCTCCGAACCGGGCGAACGCCAGCACCGGCATGGTGATCATCAGGGTTCGCAGCATCAGCCCGAACACCACGGTGGACAGCATCGCCCGGCTCAGGAACCAGTCGTCGCACAGATGCCGCACCCCCGCCCACAGGCCGCGGGGCCCAGCCGCGGACCCTTCGGCCCCGCCATGCCCTGCCGGGACGCGGCGCAGCAGCAACAACCCAGAGAAGGCGAACGTTGCCGCGTCCAGCCACACCACCGATATGGTCCCCACCAGCGGGATCAGCGCGCCGGCGAGCGCCGGTCCGGCGAACGCCGAGCCGTTCTGCACACCTGCCAGCGCACTGTTGGCGCGGGCCAGAGAGCGGGCGTGCGGGCTCAGCAGTTCCATCGCCAGCACCCGCTGTGCCGCGTGGTACGGAACGGCCAGGGCCCCGAGCGCCGTGACGATCACCAGGAGGACGGCCAGATCGAGCGCGCCCAGGGTCTGCAGCAGCGGGATCAGCGCCACCACCGGAGCGCGGGCGAGATCGGAGACGACCATGGTCCGGCGGGCGCCCAGGCGCTGGATGACCTCTCCGCCCGCGAAGCCGAGCAGCGCCATGGGCAGCACCTGGGCCGCGAAGACCAGGCCCGCCCGGGTGGCCGAGCCGGTGGTCTCCAGCACCAGCCAGGGCAGCGCGAGCATGGTCATCTGGGTGCCCAACGCCGTCACCGCGCCCGCGACGTAGACCGTCGTCAGCGCACGGCTCGGCCTGCCACCCGGTGTGCCGTTCGGTGCTCCGCCAGGTGGGACGGGGGCTGCGCTGGGCCGGGTCTCCGCGATCGTCATCGGGTCGCCCCTTTCTCCTCGGTGGGTCCGGGCCGTGTGGCCGCCCCCGCACCCTGTCGCCCGCCCACCGTCCGGTGCCAGGGAAGGACCGGCAGTAGCTCACTGACGCCGCTGCGCTTTCTTCCCTATGACGCAGCCCGCCCGTCCGGCAGTGTGATGGTCGTCGGAGCCCAGCACGGCCAAGGCCACCGGCGGCGGAAGCGGACACCAACGAAGGGAGGGACGGCGATGAGCGGCGGTATCGGAACGGCGGTGCACGTCCCGTCCTTCGCCACCCGCGACGGACGACGAGCGGTCGAGACCCGGTATGTGGACGGTCTCCCGCAGATCGTGGCCTGGGACCTGACGACGGGTCAGCGCCGCCAGGCGACCACCGCACCGCTGGGTGTGGAGACCGCCGCCATCGAGCCGGACGGCCACGGCCTGTGGTGGTTCGACGACGCTGCCGGCGGTCAAGGCCGCTGGCTGCGCGGACCGTTCGAGGGCGGGAACCCGCGCCCGGCGCTCGACGGCGTACCCGCCGGGCGGATGCACGGCCTGTCCTTCGACCCCCGCAGCGGCCTCGCCGCCGTCGGCGTCGGGGTCGCGGACCGCTCGCGGTACTACGTCGGCCGACCGGGCGAGCGTGCCCGCCTGGTGGCCGAGGAGCCCGGCTATGCGGCAGTGGTGGGCCTGGCCCCCGGCGGCCGGCTGCTGGCCACCGCGGGGTACCCGGCCGGAGTGGCCGCGGTCCGGCTGTGGTCACCGGCCTCCGGCGTCCTCGTGGACGCCATCCCCGGCGCGGCGGGGGACGGCGACGGCGGCGCGGTGTGGGCGCTGGGCTTCCGCCCGGACCTCGCCACCGCACGGCCGGAACTGCTGCTCGTCCTCGAACGCGCGGGCCGCTACACCCTGACCTTCTGGCGGCAGGGCGAGGGGATCCGTACGCACGGTCCCGGCTCCGCGCTCGACTTCGATACGGAGATCACCGCCTGCTGGTACGGGCCCGGCCGCACGGCGCTGGTCCAGCAGGACCGGGCGGGACGCAGCCGCCTGCTCCGCGCCGACCTCGACCGCGGTACGACGACGGTGCTTCCCACGCCCGAGGGCACGATCATCGACTTCTCCTGCGCACCCGACCGCACGGTCCACTGCCTGTGGAGCCGCGACGGCGAACTGCCCCGGGCACTGATCTGCCACCCGGAAAGCCCGGAAGGATCGGAAGGATCGGAAAGTGCGGAACCCCCGGAACCCCCGGAACCCCCGGATCGTCCCGACCGCTCCGGCCCTTCCGGCCGCTCCGGCCGCTCCACGACGGCGTCACGCGGCACGGCGCCCGGCGGAACGACCGGATCCGGGCGCCGCGAGCTGTGGACACGTCGGCCGTACGGGCAGATCCACAGCTTTGTGGCCACCCCGCCCGGCCGCAGTGCGGGCAACCGCCCCTGGCCGACGATCTTCCTCGTCCACGGCGGGCCCCACACCCACGACCGGGACGCCTATGACACCCGGACCGAGGCCCTGGTCCGAGCCGGTTTCGCCGTGGTGCGCACCAACTACCGCGGCTCGACGGGCTACGGCCCCCGCTGGCGGGACGACTTCGGCCACCGGGTCGGTCTCGCCCAGCTCGAAGACCTCGCCGCGGTGCGCGGCCACCTCATCGACGCGGGAGTCTCGGAGCCGGGCCGTACCGGCCTGTGCGGCTACTCCTGGGGCGGCTACCTGACGCTGCTGGCGATGGGCATCCAGCCCCGGCTGTGGGACGTGGGGCTGGCCGTCGTGCCGGTGGCCGACTACACGGCGGCGTACCGGGCGACGACGCCGGCGCTGCGGGAGGTCGACGACCGCCTCTTCGGCGGCACCCCCGAACAGGTGCCACACCGCTATCGCGCGGCCTGCCCGATGACCTATGTGGGCCGCGTACGCGGCCCGCTCTTCCTCGCCGCCTCGGCGGACGACGAGAAGTGCCCTCCGGAACAGATCGAGCGCTATCTCGCCGCGCTGCGGCGCCGCGACGTCCCGCATCGCGTCCGATGGCTCGGCGGCGGACACGACGTGGGCCGTGACCCGGCCGGACACGCCGCCGCCTGGACCGCCATGGTGCGCTACGCCGACGACGCGCTGCGCGTATCCCCCAGAACCGCCGACCGCCGCGACAGCGGACGGACCGGCTCGCACCACCCTGTTCACCACACCGAAGAAACCGAAGAAACCGAAGAAAGGTCAACCTCATGAAGCGTCATGGACTGCGCGTCGACCCCATCAGCGCCACCGAGCGGGAGCGTGGACTCATCATCCCGCCGCAGGAGGCCTCCCTGGACAAGGCGGTCCCGGTCCGGCCGAACGGCGCGGCGCGGAACTGCACCGCCCGCACGGAGAAGAACACGGAGAAGTAGTCGCCTCTGCAGTGAGCCCGAGCAGCGCCGTAGCGGGGTGCCACGCCCGGCACCCCGCCACGGCGCCGGCCGTGCCGGTGAGGAAAGGAGAACATCATGACCACAGCTACGGCAGCACCCCGGACGAACGGTACCCGGCCGGACAAGCACCGGCCGGACAAGCCCGAGACGACGGAACCGCGCCAGAACCCGCCGACGTTCCTCAGCGACCCGTACCCGAACCTGGCCAGGATGCGGCAATCGGCCCCGGTCTCCGTGCTGCACGGCGACGGCGGCCTGCGGCTGTGGATCATCCCGCGCTACGACGATGTCCGGGCCGCGCTCTTCGACCCCCGCTTCGCACAGGATGCGCGGCGCGCCCAGGCCCTGGCCGACAGCCGGGTCGAGGGCGTCAACCTGGGCACCGACATCACCCATATGCTCAGCAGTGATCCGCCCGACCACACCCGCCTCCGCCGCGTGGTCCAGGCTGCGTTCAGCCGCAAGCGGGTCGAGGCGATGCGGCCGATGGTCGAGCGCATCACCCGCGAACTCCTCGACGGGTTGGACGAGGCGGCCGCGCGCCACATGACCCGCACCACCACCGCCACGGTGGACCTGGTACGTGACTTCGCCTTCCCGCTGCCCATCCTCGTCGTCTGCGAACTGCTCGGCTTCCCGCCCGAGGACCGCGACCTCTACCGGCAGTGGTCGACCGCCGTCGTCACCCATGGAGGCGACCACGCGGCGTTCCTGCGAGCCGTCCAGGAGATGGGCTCGTACGTCCTGGCCCTCGCAGACCGGCGTATCCGCCGCAATGACCGTCCCGCCGATCTCCTCACCGAGTTGATGGCGGCCCGCGAGCGCGGGGAGCTGACGGACGACGAGATCGTGGGCATGGTCGCCCTGCTGCTGATCGGCGGGCACGAGACCACCGTGAACCTGCTGAGCACCTCCTGCCTCGCGCTGCTGCGCGATCCCGGCCAGGCCGCCTGGCTGCGCGCCGATCTCACCCGGATGCCCGCGGCCGTCGAGGAGTTCCTGCGCTACGACTCCCCCATCTGCATGGCCACCACCCGCTTCACCACCGAGCCGGTGGACGTCGGCGGAGTGGAGATCCCGCAGGACGAGTTCGTGCTGCTGTCCCTCGGCGCGGCCAACCGCGACCCGGCGCGCTTCCAGGACCCCGACCGCCTCATCCTCGACCGCCAGGACGCCGGCCATCTCGCCTTCGGTGGTGGCATCCACCGCTGCCTCGGGGCCCTGCTCGGCAAGCTGGAGACCGAGATCGCGCTCACCGCGCTCCTCACCCGTTTCCCCGGAATGACCCTGGCCTGCCAGGAGCGCGACCTGCGCTGGCGCAACACGATGATGCTGCGCGGCTTGGAGGCGCTGCCCGTCACCCTGCGCCGCTGACCCCCGCCCCGACCCTGCCGCACTCACCACCTCCCGCACCGTCGCGGCCTGGGCGGGGCCGGTCGAGGAGAGCGGGACCCGGGGTGCGCAAGGTGGAACCGCGCCGGACGTACGACAGGCGAACGGGCCGCCGACCGACACCAACCCGCCGACTCGCCGGTCCGCCGATCAGGCGCCCGCCCGGGACCGGAGGACCGGGTGCCCTGGGGGTGGGGTGAATAGGGTGGAGCGGCACCCCGGCACCACGCCGACGCTGGAGGAAGTGGCCACGCTTGCCGGGGTGGGGCGGGGCACGGTCTCCCGCGGCATCAACAACGCGTCCGGTGTCAAGGAGTCGACCCGGCGTGCCGAGCAGCAGGCCATCGTCGAGCTGGTCTACGTGCCCAAACTGGCGGCCCGTTCACCGGCGGGGCGGCGCGCGGAGGCAGTGGCTGTCGCCGACCCGGTCGCACTTGGCGAGCGTCCCGTAGAGCAGGACGTGATCAGGATCCGTCTCGCGCAGGAGCCGCAGCAGACCGGGTGCCCGGCGGGACAGGTGGTCGACGACGGCCGTGACGTAGGCGTGGGCGGTTCCGACGGATGTGCCGAAGCCGGCGGCGATCTGCGCGAGCGTCTCGTGCCGGCGCAGGTAGTCCAGGCCGACGAGGGCGCGCTGGCGGGGCGGGAGCTTGCAGCGTCGGTCACCCTCACGGGTGACGATGAGCATCGAGACCCACTCGGCCAGAGCGTGCGGCAGGTCGAGTGCGGCAGGACGGGCAACCAACGAGGCTTCTGTTGATGAGTTGACACGTCAGGCACTTCTCTCAACGGCACGGGAGCCTCGTGCATTGCGGGACGCCGGCCCGTCACTCGATCAGTGGCCACTTCTGAAAGAGCTCTGTGACCGCGGTAGCTGCTCACCCCCATGTCGCCGCGAGGGGGGTGCCGCTGAGACCGACCGCTCGAAGGCGGCCAACGGGCACATGCACAGTCTGCTCCGCAGGGGTTGGTCCGCGAGCGGTACGAGACGCCTCGAACTCTCCAAGCGCGCCCTGCCCGATCGGCCCCCACGCTCCCGCGCCCTTGCGGTGCTTGAAACCCTCGGCGATTCGGCCAACCCCCTTTAGTGGCACTGGCGTTGCAGGGCGCGGGTCGGTGTAGCTCCCACGGTCCGACAGGCGCTCCGTTCCGGGATTTCATGGTCGACCGAAACACATGTGTTCGAAAAATCATCGGCTGTCGTTGAGCTTCCGACAGCATCCGAACGGCGATCCAGGGGGACCCGATGACCACATCCGGACTGCACAGCCAACCGGTCGGCACACCGCCCCCACCGCCGCCCGCGGAGATCACCTACAGCGGGCAGTACTCCGTCAATCCGCTCGCCGAGGTCTCCTTCCGGAAGATGTGCGCCACGCTCCCTTCCGTCCTGGCCCGCATCGGTCGCCTGTCGTGGCAGACCGACCGGCAGGCCGTCCGGCTCCTGATCGGGTGCCAGATCATCACGGGCGTTTCCGCCGCGGTGCTGCTGACCGCCACCGCCCGCGCGATGGGGCCCGTACTCGGCTCCGGAAGTGCCGGCGACCGCCTCCAAGGCGCTTTGCCCGCGCTGCTCGTGGTCGCGCTCGCCGCCACGATGAACCGTGTCTCGGGGGCCGTGGCCACCTACGCCGAGCGGCGGATCACTCCCCGGCTGACCTCGGAGACGGACAGCGCGCTGGTCGAGGCGGTCTGCCGGGTCGAGGCCGCCGCCTATGCCCGGGACGGCTTCTCCGACCGTCAGGAAGCGGCCGAGATGGGAGTGGTCCGCACCCACGTCATGGTCACGGACGCCCAGCGCTTCATGTCCTCCCTGATTCGCCTGGTCACCGCCGGCAGCGTCCTGTCCCTGCTGAACGTGATGATGCTGCCCCTGTTGCTCCTCGCCGTACTGCCGGCCGGCATCGGCGCCGTCCTGACCGCCCGCGTGGACTACGAGATCCACTACTCCAACATCTCCGACAGGAACGTGCGGGGAATGATGCGCTGGTGGGCCACCGCATCCCAGTACGGCGACGAGGTCCGCGCGAACTCGATGACCGACTACCTCGTCTACTGGTACCGCGCCCTGTCCGACCGGTGCGACCGCAGGAACCTGGCCGCAGCGCCGCGGACCCTGCGGATCTCCCTGCTCTCCGCGCTCGCCGGCGGCGTCTTCCTCCTCGCGACCTGGGGTGCGCTCGCCTGGCTCGCCGTGACCGGCCGGATCGAACCCGCCATCGCCGCCACTGCAGTCATCGCCGTCCAGACCGCACTCGCCGCCCTCTCCCAGGTCGTCATCAACGGCGCCGCGATCTTCCACACCAGCCTCTACCTCACCGACATGCAAGCTTTCCTCGACGAGGCCGCCGCCCGCGCTCCCCGGCGCGGACCTGACGAGATCACCGGCCCGGTCGAGGAGATCCGGCTCGACGAGGTCGTCTACCAGTACCCGGGCAAGGACCGCCCCGCGGTGGCCGGCGTCTCCCTGACCCTGGAGCGTGGGCAGATCCTCGCGATCGTCGGAGCGAACGGCTCGGGGAAGTCGACCCTGTTGCGACTGCTCACGGGGATCTACCTGAGCGACAAGGGCCGGGTCACCTGGAACGGGAGCGACCTTGCGGGCACCGAGCCGGGGAGCGTCTGGCGCCGCACCGGCCTGGTCCCGCAGGACTTCGCCAGGTGGCCGCTGCGGGTGCGTGAGAACGTGACCCTCGGCCAGCCCCGCACCCATGACGACGGCCCCGTATGGGAGGCCATCGACGCGGTCGGCCTGCGCGAGACCATCGAAGAACTCCCGAACGGTCTGGACAGCCTCCAGGCCCGCGACATCTGGGGAGGTGTCGAGTTCTCCGGCGGCCAGTGGCAGCGCGAGGCGTGTGCCCGGGCGTTGTACCGCAAGCCCGACCTGTTGATTTTGGACGAGCCGACTTCCCAGATGGACCCTCGCGGTGAGCACCTGATCTTCGAACAGATCAAAGCGATCGCCGCCGACCGGATCACCATCATGGTCACCCACCGCCTGGAGAACACGAAGATCGCGGACCACATCGTCGTGATGGAAGACGGCCGGATCTCCGAGCAGGGCCGCTTTGACGATCTTGTCCACGGCGGTGGGACCTTCGCGGAACTCCTGGCGCTCTCCCAGGACCGCTGACCGTTTCGCCTGCTCCTGCGGTCCGCGCGAAGCTGCGAGCCGCACATCACCGAAGGAGAAGCCCGTGCCCGATGTCCACAACGCGGCCGAGGTGCGCGGCCGGCATGCGCTCGCCTCGAGCATGGAGGGAAGCGCCGCGTGAAGCAGACGGCGAAGACCCTGCCCGCGCTGTTGCTCCGCTGGGCGGAGGAACGGATCGGGGCCGTCGCGGCGGTACGTGACGCCTCGCACGACTGGGACCGCTCCCGGGTGTGGGAGCTGGAGGGCACCGGCGGGGTCTCCTGGTACCTGAAGGTCTCGCCCAGCGAAAAGTTCTACCTGCGGGAGAGCCGGGCGTACCGTCATGTCGTTCCTGCCTTGGGGCACACCCGGGCACCGCAGCTCGTCGATTGCCAAGCACGGGACTTGGTCCTGCTGCTCACCGCGGTACCCGGCGCCCCGGCGAAGGAGCTCGGCCTCGAAATCGTCGAGTGGCGGGCGGTGCACCAGCAGGCGGGAGTGCTGTGTGCCCGGCTTCACGAAGCCGGGGAACTCGAGTCCGCCGATCGGGGCGACGCCGAAGCCTCCCTGGACGCCGCTGCGGACGGAGCGGAGAAGTACCTCGCTCGAGCCGGGGACCGGCTGACCGAGGACGAGCGGCAGCTGATCCGGGACCACGCTGCCCGGCTACGCCGCGTCGGCGCCGTTCCCGTCGGCCACATCCATGGCGACAACCAGCCCAGGAACTGGCTGGTCTCCGAGGGCGTGCTCGCGCTCATCGACTTCGAGCGGGCCAGGCCGGCGGCTTGCGTGCAGGACTTCATCATCCTCACGGCCACCCAGTGGGCCGACCATCCGGACCGCGAGAAGGCGTTCTTCCGGGGGTACGGGCGGTCGCTCACCGATGCGGAGCGTCAGGCTCTGCGCTGTCTGACCGCGCTGGACGCGGTCAACTGCCTGGCCTGGGGGCCGGACAACGGAGACGAGCTGGTCACGGCCCGGGGCCGGCGGACCCTGGACCGCCTCATGAGGGAGGAACGGCCGTGAACGCCGTACACCGGAGCATCGGCAACGTCAGAGTCCTGCTCCAGCGCCCCGGCGACGGCCGGGTCCTGGCCGTGCGGCACCGGGAGACGTCGTGGCACTCCCCCGGGATGCTGACTGTGGTCGTGGGCCGCCTGGAGGAAAGCGAATTCCTTGACGAGGGTGCGGCGCAGGAGCTCGCCGAGGAAGTCGGCATCCACCTCGCCCCGGACCGGCTGCGGCTTTGTCGGCCGCCCCACTTCCACGCCGCGGACGGGGAGCGGGTGACCGGCGCCGTTTTCACCGTGCGGGAGTGGGATGGCGCCCCGTACAACCGCGAGCCGCACACGCAGACGCAGACGCACAGCGAACCGGTGTGGGGCGATCCTGCTGCGCCGCCGCTCGGCTGCAACCCGTTCGCACACTCGGCCCTGGCCCGTTTCGCCACCGGCCGGCTCTACGCGAACGTCACCACCCCACAGCTGCCGGGTGGTGAAACCGGGTGACGGCCTCCACCCACCCGACCGAGGCGCGGAAGCGCGTCTCCCCGGACCTGCGGCGTCTCGTGGCAGCGAGTGCGTGAGCCTGTCGGGCTCGGCTGTCAGCACCGTTGCCCTCCCCACCCTGGCCGTGCTCGATCTCGATGCGTCCACCAGCCAGATCGCTCTGCTCGCCTTCCTCGGCCAGCTCCCGAACGCCATCGTGGCGCTCCCGGCCGGCGCGTTCTCGGACCGGCATGCCAAGCGCCCCCTGATGATCACCGCGGACCTCACCGCTGCCGCAGCCCTCGTGACCATTCCGGCCGCCGCCATCGCCGGGGTGCTCGGCATCGGCCAGCTCTACGCGGTCGCCGTCGTCCTCGGCATCGCCAAGACCGTGCACGGTTCGGCGTCCATCAGCTACCTGCCCGTTCTCGTCGAACCGCGCCTGCTGCAGCACGCGAACTCAAGGCTGGGCGCGGCCTCATCGGTGGCCGACAGCGCAGGCAGCAATGTGGGCGCCGCGCTGGTCGGCGCCGTCGGCGCCGCCCGCTCCGTCTTCGCCGACGTCCTGTCCTACCTCGTCTCCGCATTCCTTGTGTGGCGCATCCGCACCCCCGAGCCGGCCGCCGCGCCGCCCGCGGGCCGCCGCAGCCTCGCGCGGGACATCGGTGAGGGCCTGCGTTACGTGGCCGGGCAGCCCACCATCCGTACGGTGATCGCCGCCCTGTCCACGCTGAGCTTCGGCCTCGCGATCATGAACACGTACTGGGCGTACTACGTGCTGACCCACTTGCGCACGTCCCCGAGCGCGTTCGGCGTGATGATGGGGGTGGGTGGGGCCGGCAGCCTGGCCGGGGCGCTCCTCGCCCCGCGCATCGCCTCCCGTATCGGCATCGGACCGACGATCATCATCGGCTTCGCTGTGAGCCCGCTGGCCCACATCCCCCTCCTCCTCGCCGGACCCGGCCGTACCTGGCAGATCCTCCTCGCAGCGGCGCTCGCCGCCCAGTTGTTCTGGGCAACGGCCTCCGGGACGAGCCAGCGATCCCTGAGACAGACCTTGTGCGAGCCACGCTTCCAGGGCCGCATGCAGGCCGCGAGCACCATGCTCACCGCCGGAGCCCGACCCGTCGCCGCTGCGGTATCCGGCGCTCTGGTCCTCCTCGTGGGCCTACGCGGCACTCTCGCCGTCGGCGCGGTCCTCCAGGCCGTCCCCGTGGTCCTCCTGCTCCTCTCCCCCGTCCGCGCGCTGCGGGAGATGCCTTCCCCGCTCGCGCGGACCGCCGCGCCGCCCGCCCGTGAAGGAGCCTCGTGACGACGATCGTGAACGCCGACTACTGGGAGGCGCTGTGGTCCTGCGGCCGTCGGTACCGACACTTCGACGGTGCCGAAGCGCGCCTGATGGACGAGCGCCTCGGCGTCGGCCGAGGGCGCCCGGCCCTCGACATCGGCTGCGGCGACGGCTCCCTGGCCCGCCACCTTCACCACGAGCTCGGATACCGCACCACCGGCATCGACCTCTCCCCCACAGCCGTAGGCCTCGCCGCCTCCCATCACACACGGTCCGGCTCGGGGCCGGCCTGGCAGTGCACCGATATCACCACCGGCGCCCTCACGGCCCTGCCGGACCCCGCGTACACGGTCATCACCTGCCGTCTGGTCTACCGATGGATGGACGACAAGGGAGCCTTCCTCAGCCGCGTCCGCCACCTCCTCGCACCCGGAGGGATCTTCTGGGTGGTCACCGAAGTCGCAGGCCGCCGCCAGGACACCGACCCCCGCCGCACCCTCGGAATCAGCCCCGCCGAGACCGAACTCCTCACCTCCGGCTGGTCCAGCGTCCAGACCGCCGACCTCGACGTGCTCCGCTGCTTCGCCCTACGCCCTTGAACCCTGCCCCGCTTCCTGAAGGAGGACTTGTCGACCATGGAGAAGGACACCGTCGCGATCTGGAACACCTATGGGACACACCAAATGGCCCGCGGGATCGAGCCGCCCGAACTGCAGCAGTGGAACTGGGGAATCGAGGGCGTCGGGCCCGGCATCGAGGTCATCGGCGAGGTATCGGGACTGCGGGTCCTCGACCTCGGCAGCGGTCTCGGACGGCATGCCGCCCGCTTGGCCGCCGCGGGCGCCGACGTCACCGCCGTGGACGCCTCCCCCGCACAGCACGAGCGTGCTCTTGCCCGATACCCGCAGACTCCCGGCCTGCACCTGGTGTGCACGGACGCCGTGGACCACCTGCGGGACGCAGATCCGTACGACCTGATCTACTCCGTCTGCTCGATCCCGTACCTGGACCCGGCCCGGCTCCTGCCCGCCCTCACGAACGCTCTTCGGCCCGGCGGGCGCCTCCTCTTCTCCGCGCTGCACACGAACTCCGCCGGGGCCGGCCCCGCTACCCAGGTGGCTGCGCGGCCCGAGATCCTGCGGCTGCCCGGCACCACCGAGGACCATCCGGTGAGCATGTGGACGCTGACTCCGCAGCTGTGGGAGGACCTCCTCGGCGAGCGGGGCCTCATCATGGAGTCGGTCACCGCGATCGACTCCCCGCAGCCGGACAGCACGGTCTCCTACCGGCTGTACTCGGCACGCCGCCCCGAGCGGGTACCGAGCCGCCCGCGCAGCAGCGCTCCACCCGCGCCGACGGCCGCGCTGGGCGTCGGCGTGATCGTCCACGGCCCGCACGGCGTCCTGCTCGGGCTGCACCGCCGCGGAGCCTGGGAGCTCGCCGGCGGAACTGTAGAGCCGGGCGAAAGCCTTGCCGACGCCGCCGTCCGTGAACTCCACGAGGAGGCCGGGATCCTGGCCGACCCCAGTGCCGTGCAGGTGCTGGGCACACTCCTGGACCAGGTGGGCGACGTCGTCCGGATCACCGTCCCCGTCCTCGTCACCCGCTGGACCGGCATCCCCCACCAACGTGAGGAAGCCCTGGGGTCCTGGAGGTTCTGGCCCGCCGACACACTGCCCCAGCCGCTCTTCGTGCCGAGCGCCCAGTGCCTGACGGCTTGGGACCCCACCCTCCCCCTCGACCACCCGCCCGCCCACTTCCAGCCCTACGAACGACCCGGCCAACCCTAGCCCGACCGCGCCACACGGACCCGCGTGAGCTTCGGGCGTCCGGGACCCGCAAGACCACCCTCACCACCTTGGGAGTGCCATGCCCCCGTACACGTTCCACGCCGGTTCGCCACCCGTCCACCGTGCTTCGCCGGGCAGGCGGGTCGGTCGCCGAGCAGCCTCAGACCTGCTGCCAGTGGAGCAGATCTGAGGACAACGGCTGCTGAGGCCTCGGCGGCGGATGCCCGTCCGGTGAAGACCCTGCCGACCGCACGCCGAGAACTCGCTGAGGAAGCCGGGATCCGCGCCTCCGCGGTCGAACTGCTGACGATGATGTGGCGGATGCCGGCCGGCGCACGTACCCGCGGGCACCTGTACCTCGCCCCGAGGTCTGAGCGCCGGCGAGCACCACCAGGACCCGAGCGAGACCGGTACCTTCCCGGCGATCTTGCCGCCACGCAGCGCATCACTGCCAGGTTTGCTGCCCCGCCGGCCGCAGCCACCGGCAAGGGCTCAATCCCCAGCCCGTAACCGCCAACCACCCCGTCCCCGCACACCGACTCCACTGTCTGGAGACACCCGTGACACAACCAAAGCCCTCCCTTCTCGCAGTCTTCGCACATCCCGATGACGAAGCGCTGCTCGCTGGGGGCGTCCTCGCACAGCACGCCGGCGCGGGCGCGGTGACCGCCGTGGTCACCGCCACCTGGGCCGCCGACACGCACCGGGCCGTCGAACTCGCCGATGCCCTCGCGATCCTGGGGGCCGGGAAGCCCCGGATGCTCGGGTACGCCGACGCCCGCGTTCCCGAGTCCGCGCCCGGGCGGCCCCGCCTGTGCGATGCCCCTCTCGATGAGGTGGTCGGGCGGATCGTCGGCCACATCCGGGAGCTGCGGCCGGACATCGTGATCACCCACGACCAGTACGGCCAGCTGACGGGCCACCCCGACCACCTGCACACCCACCGCGTCACCCAACTCGCCGTGCACGCCGCCGGACTCCCGCACCTCTACCCCGAGGAAGGCGAACCCTGGACGCCGGGCGCCCTCTACCTGGCGACGCACCCCCAGTCGGGCGTCGCCGACCTCGGCCCCCTCCTCGCGCGCGTCGGCAAGACGGTCCGGAGCATCCCCGACGACCAGGTCACCGCGAGCGTCGACGTGGGACCCGTGGCGACGACGAAGTGGGAGGCCATCCTCGCCCACCGGAGTCAAGTCGCAGGCCGGCGAGCCCTGCCAGCCCTCCTCTCCGGCGTCCCGGACGACGTCCGGCACCGGATCCTGGCCACCGAGTGGTACACCCGCCTGGACACCGGTCCCCTGGCCGGCCCCGTGCGAAGTTCCCTCACACCACAACCGCCGTACCCGGCCGTGTGGGACACGATCGGCATGCTCGGCGAACTGTTCACCGGCCTGGACACCGAGCGCGGCATGACCCCGGAGCAGCAGTGGACGCTACAGGTCCTCAAGGTCGCCGAAGAAGTCGGCGAAGCCGCGCAGGCCGTCGTCGGCGCCTGGGGCACGAACCCCCGAAAGGGACAGGGTTCATGGCTGCACGTCCAGGAGGAAGTCGCGGACACCGCAATCACCTGCATGGTCACGCTGTTCCGGATGCTCGGCGCCCAGGCACCCGGGTACCTCGCCGAGGTGCTCGCCCAGAAGTCCGCAAGGTTCACGGAGCTGCGATGCGGAGATTCATGAGGCCCGAGCGGCTGTCGGGTGGAGCGCCCTTCGGGACGCGGACAGGGCGCAGCTCCGCTTGCGCCGCATCTCCCGCGCAGATCTAAACCCTGGCTACGGTCGTTCAGTGCCGAGGGGGGGTTGCCGGCCGGATCCGCACCTGCTGCCGTGACTTGCCCCATGAGTCCGTTGGGGGACTGATCTGGGATGGAACAGGGCGTGAACGTTCGCCGGAGCCCGCACGGAGCGGAGGACCTGGGTACGTATCGGGCGCCAGGGCATTGAGCGGATTGGCCAGCAGGGCGGGAACGGCGCCGAACCCGCCGCAGTGCTGCATGGGTTCGTCCCGCACCGCTGCAATGACGGCGGGGCGGGATACTCGGGATGGTAAAAGTAATGGGCGGATCCCTCCGCAATTGGGCTGCCCGCGGGCCTCTTCCCTGGGTCGGACAGGCGACGTCCTTACGACACTCCTCCGACACTCGCCAGATGATCATCATTCTCTGCGTCATGGAGGGCTTCCTGGCATTCCTCGTCTCGAGGATGGTGCCTCCGGTTATGCGGCCCGCGCATGCGCTGTTGGAGATATCGATCGTTCTGATCGGGTTCGGTGCGGTTGTCGCCATGCATCGCCATCCGCACCTCCTCACCTCCGAGCAGATCACGCTGCGGACGGATTTTCTCGGTGCAGTGGATATCCCGGTCCATGCCATCAGTTCCGTCGGTAGGGGGACGCGCACGGTCACCGGCCGGGGGCTTCGTTCCATAACGGACGAGGGTGACGCCGTTGCCTGCTCCGTCGGCGCCAGCGTGAATATGTACCTGGAATTTGATCAACTCCTGAGTCTGGATCTCGGGAAGGCCGGTGTTGTAGCGGCGAAGAACATTTATTTTGCGGCGGACGATCCCGACACCGCAATGCGAGCAATACGAGCGGTCGTCAAACCGTAAGGTAATCGCTGTGATTGATGAAATGAAGGAATTGATTTCCTTACCGCTGGAGACCGAGGAAGCCCAAGTGGTCGAGCGTCAGGTCGATGCTCACAACAGCCAATCGCTCGACGATTTCATGGAAACTGTTGACCCACGGAGTCCCTTGCCCCGTTTCTGAACAGGAAGTACTGCGTGGGATGTACGCCCAGCAGTTCGGGACCAAGCCTGCTCAGGCCACGGGGTCGGGCACCTTGTTGAGGGCGAATGGGTCATCGACGAGGAGCGGGTCGTCGTAGAAGGCGATACGGCGACCGTCGCCGCTATTGAGGCATGCGCCTTTCGGATGGTCGCACTCAACATCTTGCCGTGGGCGCATCCCGATTCGGGGCAGCAGCCCCAGCCTGCTGCGCAACGTCAACTTGACGCCTGGCGTCGCGAGGTGTCTGCGGTGAATCCGGCCGCCCGCGCGGGTGAGTTATCCGCCGAGGGCCTTTCGGGGCGATTGTCGTGCCCGCTGGACCCCTGGCACGTTGCTCATGATGGCCGCTCGGATCTCGCCATCGCCGTCACCATCCGCTCCAGGCGGGCCATCCGGGTCTTCTCGGTGCGGGCGGTGACCAGGCCGAGGTACAGAGCGAACCGGTCGGACTTGCCGAGCGTCTCGTAGAACGCCCGCGCCGTCGGATTCGCGTCGAGCGCCTCGACGAGATCCGGCGGTGCGGTGGCATTCCTCTGCGAGGCATATGCCGTCGCCCAGCGACCGTCCGCACGTGCCGCCTCGACCTCGGCGAGGCCGCGGGGGCGCATCCGTCCCTCGGCGATCAGGGCCTCGGCCTTGTCAACGTTCACCTGCGACCAGGACGAGCGGGGGCGGCGCGGTGTCGTGCGCTGCAGGAAGTACGTGTCGTCGAAGCCGCGCCGCAGACCGTCGATCCAGCCGAAGCACAGCACCGTGTCGACCATCTCTTCCCAGGAGAGCGACGGGATGCCGGCATGCTTCTTGGCGATCTTCACCCAGAGCGCGGTCTGTTCCTCGTGATGCTCGTCGAGCCATGCCTCGAGATCGGCCGGGCTGGCGGGGACAAGAATCTCGACGCCGTCCTCGTATGTCTGCATGAATGGCAGGCTAGGGACCAGATAGGACAGGTTCTGACCTACTACGGACACGCGCCCTCCGACGCCCCCGGATGTCGAGCAGACCTGCCGACTCCGGCGAGCCCCGGTGAGCTGAACGTAGAGGATCTCATCCACGCGGACGTTCTTTGGAGTCCGGCGGCGGCGGCTACCACCAGGGACTGTCCAATGGGCCGTGTGCGCAGATCAGGGCTGTGGGCTAGTCCGCTGAACGAACGGGTCGCATGGCGCAAAGCACTGCGTGACCCTGGCCGAGCTGCTGGTTCGCCTCGGTAGCCTAGGCCTGGGCCTGATGCGGCGCGTCGAAGTTGACGAGATCGTCGATCCTCGGTGTGTCGAGATGGAGAAAGGTCCGCAGACTCTGACATGGACATTCTTCAGGCCGGCGCGGTCACCCTCGACGGCGGCAGCGAGTTCATCATTCCGTCCCCGTGCTCTCGTACGCCCTCACCGTTCCGGTAAGCACCGCACCGTCCGGGACCGGTACCGAATGTCGGGCCAGGCCAGGCCCTGTCATATGCCTCCCATCGCCGCCGTTCTCACCAAGGGCTCCGTACCCTGACGCCAAGGGCCCGGACGTGCTCCTGGGCGCGAGGGTCGAGCTTGAGCAGCAGGTCCTCGCCGACGACTCCGTCGCGCCGCCAAATGGTGCAGAGGCTTTCCAACCCTGCTTCGGCGACCTCCGGCTCCGCGTCGGCCGAGGTCTGCAGCAGGGCTTCGACTACCGGCCTCCCCCGCAGTCCCGCGGCCGCCCGGGCCATCCCGGCCCGCTGGTCCGCAGGGACGGCCGGGTCGACTAGCGAGCGCAGCACGTCCGCAGTGTCGCGGGCGTCCTGGCAGGGCAGCACCCAGACCAGGTAGACGAACTGCGCGCCGACCACGATCAAATACTGCAGTGGCACGAGCAGGGCCACGGGCAGCAGCAGGACCAGGGGTAGCACGATCAGCCAGCCACCCCGGATCCGCGAGGGGCCGCCGGTCGGCGGCTCGAACCGCCGACCGGCCAGCATGACCAGTACGAACATGGTCACGACCGTCAGGGGCGGCACCACGATCAGCCCCGCTCCCAGCCCCGCTCCCAACGACGCCCAGAAGGGATCATCGCCCAGAACGGGCAGCACCAGGGCTGCGGAAATCCAGCCGAGAGAGGCGGTCATGACGTAGCGCCGTAGACAGACCCACAGCCAACTTCCCGCAGTCATGGCAGCTTCCTCATCTCAGCAGCTCTTCGCACAGGTGCCATTAACCCACGTCCGGTGGTCACGTCCTTGTAGAAGAGGCCGTCTGAACCGTCGGGGGGCCATCGCAGCCGCTGGTGTAGGTCATGCTGCCGTGGGCTCTCCACCGTGGCCTCTGGTACTTCTGGTACTGCACGACCTCCATGTCCCCCTCCAAGCGACTCCTCAAGACCGCCCTCGACGCGACGGCCGGTGTCGGATACGGCCCTCGGTCGCAAGGCAACGTCCCAGGAGGAGGTGTCCGGGGGTCAGGACGAACGCGAGGGGCGGCATCTACGGCCCGCGCCAACGTGAATCTTGCTGGTGAGTCCGCCCCGGAACCGGCCGAGCAGGGCTTTCCTCAGGCGGAGGTTGCGTCGGCGTCGGATGCGCCAGCGTTCGGCCTGTCCGTTCTGTTTCCTCCGAACTGCCCTCTTTTGCCTGGCTGTTTCTGCTCCTGCACGACTCCTTCCAGGGCCGACATCAGGTGGTTGCTGACGCGGAGCCCCGCCGCCTCGTGATGGGCGTGCACCGTGGTGGAGTCCACGTTGACCAGCGACAAGTCCCCCTCCCCGTCCGGGCCGCCGCAGCCATCTGGCCTTCCGGCAGGGTGGTGAACACACCGGCGTCCCGCCGGAGGCAGAGGCGTCCGGAGGCGGTCGCCCAGGGGGTTGTGCCGGAACCAGCGCCGTCCCTGCTCGGTCCGGTACGCCGGCGGGGCCTCGGCCCCCTCGGTCCGGACCAGCATCTCCCGCGCTTGGCGGCGGCGCTCCGGGGCCGCGTCCTGCACGGCCGGGAGCGCACCGAACGGCAGCACGGACGGCATGCTCGGTGGGTCCGCATGCAACTCGCCCGGCGCCGTCGAACCCAGAAAGCCGTTCACCGCCTTTCGGACCGCGACCCGGAGCGTCTCCCGGACGTTGACGGGTACTTCGTACTGCCCGGCGGTCTGCTCCTGGCCGCGGTCCTCGCACGGCAGGCCCGGCAGCGCGGCGGCCGCCACGGCCTGGCTCTCTGCCGCGTAACGACGAGGTGGTGCGCTGCTTTCAGGGTGCGGATACCGGCACCGTGTCCGCCGTCGGTGCCGCGGCCGTCACCGCTCGGCGGCGCAACCGCAGCGCGGCGACGCCGGACACCGCGCCCAGGAACAGCAGCCCCCCGCCGACGGGCAGGGCCGACCGCAGGCCGATGACCAGCGGGTCGTCCTCGTCGATGAGCGCGCCCTTGACCGCCGACAGCGGCACGGTGCCGCCCTCCGCCACCGCGTACTGGTACCGGGAGTCGGCGGAGTTGCCGCGGTTGTCGCCCAGCAGGAACAGCCGGCCCTCGGGCACCTCGACGTGGAACGCGGCGGGCGTCCCTGCCACCGGATCGCCGTTCATGACGTACGGCTCGTCCAGCGGCCTCCCGTTCAAGGTCAGGGTCCGGTCCCCGGGGGTGTAGGCGATACGGTCGCCGCCCACCGCGACCACCCGCTCCACACCCAGGTGGTCTTCACCCCAGGCCGCTGCGTCGAAAAGCACCACGTCGCCCCGGTCCACACCGGTGACCAACAGGTTGAAGACCATCGACCCGCCTGCCGGAAGGGACGGCATCATATGGTGAGACGGCATAACCCTGGTCGGCATGAAGAAGTACCCACCGAGCCCTCCGACACAGCTCAGAACCCCGCCCAGCACCAGGAGTGCCACCGCTGCCGCCCCAAGACGGCGTCCCCTTCCCCGGCCCTGCGTTCCCACGATCTTGCCCTGCTCTCCTCGCTCCGATGTGCGCCCGAACTGTACGGGCATGCGGCGCGAGGTACGCCAACCGGGCTCCCCGTGGGGGGTCTGCCCAGTAGACGGTGCAACCGGTCTGGTTGCTGAGGTCAGGCTCGGTTGACGGTGAGGCGTCCTTCGAAGGCGATGTCGAAAGCCTGGAGGGCTTGCTTCCAGCGGGTGGTCCAGCGTTCGCGGCCGGTGTCGGTCTGGTCCAGGGAGATCACCGCGAGGTAGACGCACTTCAGATGCCGCGCGCAACTCGAGGAACCGGCTGGTGGGAGCTTCCTCGGTCGGCGCGGTACAGACGGGCTTCAACGCTTTCGCGACGACCTCCAGCACGGCCGCGTAGGCCGCGTCGACGTCGTCCACCTCGATGCGCAGGTCGGGGTTGACCGGGGTGGTTCATCACCTGGTCGAAGCGCAGCAGGCCGTAGAGATACCGGCTTTGCCAGCCGCCTCCGGCCGACGCGCCTACCCGCAGCACCCACGTCCGCCCATTGCCGGGCCGATGCGCCGATGCGCCGATGCGCCGACGCCCCAACTCCGCACAGCACGGCATGCCTCCGCCGGAACGCATCACCTGCACGACCGGGATCCCGAGAGCTCGGGGGACCCGTCCGACAGCCGAGCATCTTGCCCCCATGGGGCATCCGACCGCCGTCCGTGTGGAGTCGGGTTGCGCATAGTTGCGCGATGACCGTCCCGCGGGCGGGGCCCCTCGGTCAAGAGCGCCATACCAGCGGCTCACGGCCGCTGCATGGCAGGCGCGGCGCGGGCCACGCCGGTTCCCAGCGCCAGGACGCCCACCGGTCGGCGTCCATGAACGGCCCGGCACGTTCCTCGAGCATCGCGAGGGCCTGGGCGCGGGCGGCCTCCACCGCTTGGTGCTCGATGTCGGTGACGATGCCCAGGCGCCTGACGTGGGCGTATTCGTCTTCGTCCTTCCACGTCCACGTGCTCAGGTCGGGGTCGATGACGAGGTCGACGGTGAGGTCGAAGGTGTCGAAACCGGTCTCGGTGCGGTGGGTGGGGTGCTCGAAGTTGACGTACCAGTTCCGCAGCCCGGCCGCGGTGAAGAAGGCGTTGATGCTGAACCACGCCGTCGGCGGCTTCCACAGCAGGAGCTCGGTCTCCTGCCACACGCCGGGGGCGAGCTCCCACTCCCCCGTCGCCATCGCATCGAACGCCTCCGAGCGCACCGATCGGTCACCCTCTTCCCGGGCCTTGGCGTACAGGGCCGGCCACAGCGTTTGTGCGCCGGGTGCGCAGGCGGTCACCAACGCCTCGCCGGTGTCGGCGATCACACGCAACGCATGCTCGCTCCACACCCGCCCGGAGCGGTGCACATCACGGCGCACCACCGTCTCCCCCACCTCGAAGGTCTCCACCGAGTGCCTCCCTCACGAACCTGGCCGGGATGTCCGGCCACGCGGGCACCACCTCAGCCCACCGGGGCGGCGTGGGCAAGCCCCCCGTTCGTCGCGCTCTGCCCATCGGGGGCCGGAGAGAAGCGCTGACGACGTTGTCGCCACGTGGCCCCGGTCGGGGTGCCGCGAGGTGGCAGGATGACGCGGTGTCCGACTCGCTTCGCTCACTCCCTTGGCCACGGACCCGTCCGGGATCGTCCGCTATCGGCTCGCCGGGGGCCCCCGGCCCAGGCCCCGATGGGTCCGACCGATGCCGGACGACATCCTCGCCACCCTCCTGACCGCCCAGGACGGGGGCGAGGACTGCGTGGTCACCGAGCACGAGATGGTCCAGGCGCTCGGCTTCTCGCGGCAGATCCCTCTGTCCTTCTACCGCGCCATGGTCGGGCACGAGCACCCCGGGCTCCGCGTATGCGCCGCCCGGAGGTGGCAGTCGCTCACCCCTGCCCAGTGGCAGGCGCTCCTCGACGACCCCGACCCCGCCGTACGGGAAGCGGCGCAGGAGAGCAGTTGGGAGCTGGACCCGGAAGCGGTGGAGGCCACGCTGCCGTCCATCGGCTCGCACAGCAAGTCGTTCGTGCTCGGCACGTGCACCCTGTCTCCCGCACTGGTCGAGCAGTGCTTCGCGGACGACGCGGTGTACCCCCTGGCCTGGAACCGCCACACCCCTGCCGACGCCGTCGCCCGGCTCGCCCGCCACCCCGAGGCGAAGGTCCGTGCGATGGTCGCCGCACGGCCCGACCTGGGACCGGACCTGGTCGCTGGGTTGAGGGAGGATCCGGACGAGGATGTGCGGATGCGCGCACGCCTGCACCTCTTCCCCCGCACATGGGCCGAGCACGCGGCGATCCACGCGGTCATCGAGCACGGCCCGGACTGCACGTGCACCATCACCGAGTTGGCCGAGGAGCCTTCGCCCGACTGGTTCACCGCCTGCGCGGCGTCCGGGGAACCGGTGCTCCGCCGTGTCGCGGCGAGCTGGCCGGGCCTGCCCGCGGAACTCCCCCGCACTGCGGAGGGCGCGGCCGCCGACCCATCACTGCCCGTTCCCCGCATGCACGCACTCCTCGACCACTGCCTGAGCAGCGCCCCTACCCCGGCGGCGACAGCCTGACGGCGACGGCAGACATCCACGCAGCAAGGCAACCAGCAACCTGGAGTTGAACGAGAAGGACGGCACGCGCTTCCAGCGGCGGAACGGCGCTTCCTACGCGAGCTGGCCGACCGCTGACATCACCCAGGCCGCTCCCGCTCCCGGGCAACCGATGATCGGAAGGTGGGGTCGTCAGGCCGGAGTCGTTCGGCCACACTGGTGCGATGAACTTCGGGGCGGGGTTTGGCGAGGGTGGCTGGGGCGATGACGGAGCCCTCCGGGCCGCGCTGGGGCGCACAGCTGAGCGGCTCGGGGTTGACCTCCCCGAGTCGGGCACGGAGTGGGGCAGCCTCGCGGAGTACCTCGACGCGAGGAGCAGTCGACGCGTGATGGTGTATCCGCCCGGCGAGCGCCGTCGAACTTTCCAGGTGTTCCTCAAGGCCAACCGCACACCCTTGGCCTGGGGAGAGACCGCAGACCTGGCCGAAGTGGTCAGGGCTACGGCTGCCTGGACGGGCGGACTGGGCCTCGAAGAGACAAGGGCAAGTGCCCCGTTCGTCCGGTTCAGACCCTGGGCCCTCGTCCAGGAGCGCGAACCGTTCGGTGTCGTGGAGTTGGCGTGGCGCGTCAAGCTCGACCGCGTCCACATGCCGCCGTACGACCGGCATCCGCGCCCCCACGCGCTTCTGGTGGCGGCATACGCCCAGCCGGTGCTCCGTCAGTTGATGCCGGTCAACAGTCACTTCAACCTCTGGTTTTCCACCAGTGTCGAGGAATTCTGGAAGACGCGGGTCGGATACACCATCTGCCCGTACGACGAGGGGCTGTACGGGGTGCGCCACGGAGGCAGGCTGGTCGCACGCGCCGAGACGCCGGAGGAAGCCGTCGCTCTCACGGTGGCCGCCCTCCCGGAGGGGCTGGGACCGGCGAGCTGAGGCCAGAGGACCGCGGGCGGGTGTGGGGCCGTACAGCACTGCTCTGACCAGCGGCCGGGGAGAGATTGCCCTCCCCGCCCCATGGCACTCCCTGGAGTGACGCACTCACGTTCCCCACGTGGCACCGAGCGCCGCGCACTTGGACCACAAATCGCTTTAGCGGCAGCCGAGTTGAGAAGCCCGTGGCGGTGGCCCGGATGTCTGGGCCGTCGACGCGGGCCGCGGTGAGGGGGGACGGGCCGTGCAGGTGACGGTCCGGCCGTCGATGCTGACCTGGGCGCCGAGGGCCTGCCCGGGGGGGGGGGATGTGGGCGGCCCGGTAGGTGTACTTCCACTCCTCGACGCGGGAGGTGCCCGGTGCCTGGCCGGTACACGGGACGGCCCTTCACGCAATCCTCGCTCAACCGTGCTGCGTGCCCGCTCGGTCAGCACAAGGTGCGGCACCACGTGCGCTTTCCCGCTGTCGGTCACCGGTAGAAGTCCCAGCGGCCGAAGCGGGCCAGCAGGCGGCGCGCCGCCGGCTCGTCCAGCCCGAACGCCGCGGCCGCCTGCAAGAGCGTCAGGTCCGTCCGGGTGCCGTGAGCGGCCCAGTAGCCCACCCGTTCAGCCGTGACCTCAAGGCGGCGTGCAGCGCGGACCGCGGCGGCCGGGGAGGTCTTCGTCAGCTTGTCGATCTCCTCCTCCAGCCGCGCGAGCAGCGTGGTGACCGCCTCGGGCAGGGGGATCGCCGACGCCTCGACCTGGGAGGTGTGCCCGTCCCAGTCCCGCAGGCAGGCATCCGCCTCGCCGGCGCCGGCCTCCGCCAGGGCCTTGCCTGCGATGCTCTCCCAGTCCAGCCGGTGTTCCGGGCCCGTCCAGCCGCAGGAACACACCGCGCGCAGCGCGGCCGCACGCGGCACCCGGGGGGAGCGGCCGTCGTAGACGTTCCACTGCGACACCGTGGAGCCACCCGCGCCGGAGCCCGCATCGAAGTACACGGGACCGGGCACCGTGCCGTCTTCCTGGAGCACGCCCACCGTGCCTTGGTGGGACCGGCCGAACTCGTCCGTCGTCCACGTCTCCCGCTCACCTGCGCCCATGACAGCCCTCCAGCTGCGCTCGGTCCCGGGGCGCCCGGCGGGGGCGCCGGTTATGACGATGCCGCAGCCGGACCTGGCGGCGCGGCACAATCCCCGAACGAGCAGGCGGAGCAGCGATGTCCTGGGGCCGGTGCGCTGCTGCACGGACGTCCGTCCGGTCCGCCTCGCCCGTACGCGGTCCGTCCACACCCAGAGGTTCGTGGTGGCTCGTACCGGCCGTTCACCGCTGATCACCGCTGATCACCGCCAAGGTTCGCAGGCTACGCCGTCGCCATCCCGGTCGAGTTCCGATCGGTAGCCCGGCTCCCCGCGGTGCAGCGGCGCGGCGCCGGCCGCGCGAGCGTCGGCACACCTTCGGTAGTACGCGCTCGGAGCCTCGGTGGCAGGTGCGGCTGATGTGGTGGCCGGGCTCGGCCCAGCGGGCGTGACCGGGTCCGCAGGCGAAGGGGGTCCGGTCGGGGTGGCCGACATGGCGTCCGGCGCCCGGGTGGGTGTCGGTACCGTGCCGGGCGTGGCCGCGGAGGCAGTGCCGCGCCACCCGGCCGGAGATCCAGAACCGCCGGCCGGACCCGTTCAACCGTTCAGCCGTTCACGCTTGCGGCTCGGGCACGCAGCCAGTGACCACGGCACGCCGCGGTGTCCCCATGCGACCCCGGCCAGGCCGGCGGCCACCGGACGGTCCGGCCGCCAGAGGTCGCTACGACGAGGCGACCGGGATACGCCGGCTGCCGGTGAAGCCCGTGAAGCCAGCGACGGTTTCAGGCGGGGCCGCCCGCGCCGGGATCGAGCCGGTCGCGGTCCAGGATGCGTTCCTGAGCCCAGTCCCGGTAGTCGGTGGGTCGTTTGTACGGCCGCTGAGACGACTGGTACTTCTGCCGGACGTTCGCCAGATGCGTGCGTACGGTGCTTACCGCGCAGTCGAATTCTGCCGCGATGTCCTTGTGGGACACACCGTCGCCGACGAGCCGCAGGATCTCCTCCTCGCGCGGATATAAAGGCGGCGGACTGTCGTCCTGTGCGAGCCAGAACGCGTGGTCGGCCGTGGTCGGCACCTGACCCGCCGCGATCTGGCGCACGACCTGGACGAGGGTGTCCAGGCCGTGCTCAGGTTTGAGGAGATAAGCCGTTGCGCCCGCCGCGGTGACGTCGCCGATCCACTCCTTGGGAGGTACGACCGTCATGACCACCACCTTGTGCCCGGCCGCGGTGAGCGCCCGAACGTTCTCCCCCGGCATGGATTTGTCACCCAGGTGCAGATCGAGGGTGACGATGCCGGGCGCGGACTTGGCGGCAAGGAATTCAGGCAGCGAAGGGAAGGCAGTGGCGCGGATCTCGGTCTCCGCTGCCAGCCACGAGACGATGCTGCTGCGGAACATCCTGTCGTCGTCGATCACACTGATGTCGATCACTGAGGCCATTTCAACTCCACGGTCGTTCCGCTGCCGGGCGTGCTCCTGATGGTGGCGAGGCCGCCGATCGCTTCGAGTCGGGCGGTGACCGAGCGCTCCAGGCCCCGGCGGTCCGCTGTCTGCGGATCGAACCCGACGCCGCGGTCGGTGACGGCGATGCGTATCCCGCCCCGGGGGTACTTGGCCGCGGTGACCCGCACCCAGTCCGTTCGCGCGTGTGCGACGACATTGTTGAGCGCCTCGCAGGTGGCCGACGTCAGTGCCTCCACCACCTCCTCCGGCAGATCCGCCGGCAGTGTCGAGATGGTGCTCTCCACCCGGTCGAGTACGACCTGCGCCGTGTGCGCGCGGATCATCGTGGCCAGAGACTCGCCGAGTTGGAGAGCGGACGTACCGGATTCCACGTAGGTCATCGTGCGCAGGAACTGCAGATCCTTCCTGGCCAGCCGTTCGACCTTGTCGGCGCCCATCGTGTGAGCGCCCTGAGCGATCACCTGGAGCGTCTGCAGGGCGTGGTCGTGCATCAGGCCCTTCTGCCGTTTCTCCTCCTCCACCCGTGCCTTCGCGTTTTCGGCGGTCACGGCGCGCGCCGTGGCGTCGTCCGCGGCCACCGCCCCGGCCAGCAGCAGCTTGCCGGTGAAGCCCGCGACTACGGCGAAGAGCGTCATCATCGTGCTGTTGGTCAGTAGCTCCAGCCTGCTGTCCGTACCGACCGCAGGCCAGGCCCCCACCACCCAGGCCGCTATGACGGCGGCCACTGCCACGCTCCGGTAGCGGCCGCCATAGATCGCCGCCGTCACCGTCACCCCGCACAGGGGTGGGATGACCCAGTTGCTGATGGACGCCGCTTCGACCGGCGGATACGAGCGGCTGATCACCAAGGCGTAGGCGACGGCCAGCACCACGTCCGCGGCCACCCAGCGGCCGGGCAGCGCGTCACGGCGGATCGCCGTACCGAAGAGGACAGCCGAGAACAGCGCGGCCAGCACATAGCCGACCGGGACTTGGAGCGGGTAGGCGCTGAGGCCGTCACCGACGAAGGGCACCCACAGCCAGAGCGCGAACTGAACGGCCCGCAGAAAGGCCAGAGCACGGAGGAGCATTCGATTTGTCCGTTCCAACGCCGTTTCCAGAGCGGGTTGCGATGTCATGCCTCACCATGGCAGGGCCGGGGCGGTCCGCGTCATCCTTCCGACAGCTACCCCCTCGCCGTCCATGGACCGGGGGTCCATAGCGGCGGGGACGTCCTCCGCACGTCGATTACGCCCTCTGCCGCCCCTCCCTACCGTCGTGATCCGCAGGCCCCGTGCACCGCGCGGCTTGGTGGAGTGGGAGGGAGATCGGACATGGACAGCTCGGTCCACAAGGGACTTCTCGTTCTCGTAGTGATCCTCGTCGGTGTCACCACAGCGCTGGCCGTCAGTCTCATCAGCGTCATCGGCGAAGCGGACAGCGCCAAGCGCACGGAGGCGTTCCGGCATGGCGCCGTCGCCTTCATGGGCGCCGTCTCGACGACCGTGCTGCTGCTGAACGCCGCCGGCGTGCTCGGCGGCGGGGACTAGGGCGGGGCGGGTCGGGGCTAGTGTGCACAGGCCGGCGCCGGCCTGGGGTGCGGCCCGCCGGGGCGACGAGGGCGTGTCGGGGCCTGCTGGGAGGGGCCCTGACACGTCGGGAGAGGTGCCGAGAGCCGGGGCCCTGAGGGGCACCGGCTCTGTTGGCAGCCCTCGCGCGCCGGCGCGCTCGTGCGGGTTCCCTGGAGGTGCGTCCCTTCGGCAGCATGTGACGCCGGTGTGACAGCGAGGCCTCCAGTGGGCCACCGAAGGAGTGTGCGCGTTCACATCATCTCGTCAACGGCTGTGACGAAAAACTGCCCTGATGGCCTTTCAGTTACGAACGGGTGGCGACGAATCCCTTGACGCCCTCTGACATGTCATGGTCTTCTCCCTGAAACACGCCGGATGTTCGACGTTCAAATTGTTAGCGCTAACAAAACGCCGGAGAACCAGGGTTCCACCTGCAGGGGTCACGTCTTGGCGCCGCCTCGGACCTGCCGTGCCGGTCCGCACGCACCGAGGAAACCCGACCCCTTCCCAAGTCGCCCTCAGGAGGGTGCAGATGAACGTTCTAGGTACAGCTCCCCGAACCTCGACACGGCGAGGATGGCGTCCACGGGTGGCCGCCCTCCTCTCGATGGTGTTCGTGGCCGGCTTCCTGGTGATGGTGAATCCGTCGACCGCCTTGGCGGCCTCCGTGGACACCGGCAAGTGGTACGTGCTGGTGAACCGCAACAGCGGCAAGGCGCTGGACGACTACAACTTCGCCACCGCCGACGGTTCGCCCGTCGTCCAGTGGAGCCGGTCCGGCAACCAAGCCCAGCAGTGGCGCTTCCTGGACTCCGGCAGCGGCTACTACCGGCTGCAGAACCGTAACTCCGGCAAGGTCCTGGACGACTACGGCTGGTCCTCGGCCGACGGCGCCGACGTCGTCCAGTGGAGCGACCTCAACGCGACCAACCAGCAGTTCCGCCTCGCCGACTCCGCCGACGGCTACGTCCGCCTCCTGAACCGCCACAGCAGCAAGGCACTTGAGGTCCAGAGCGCCTCCACCGCCGACGGCGCCAAGATCGTGCAGTACGCCGACTGGGGCGGCGGCAACCAGCAGTGGCAGCTCGTCCCCGTCGCCGATGTCGACACCGGCACGTGCTCTCTTCCCTCGACGTACCGCTGGGCATCGACCGGCCCGCTGGCCCAGCCGAAATCGGGGTGGGTCGCGCTCAAGGACTTCACCAGCGTCGTCTACAACGGCAAGCACCTCGTCTACGGCACGACGCACAACACCGCCACCGGGGAACAGGGGCGCTGGGGACTGACGAGCTTCAGCCCCTTCACGAACTGGTCCGACATGGCCACCGCCACCCAGAACACGATTCCCTTCGACGGCATCGCGCCGACGCTGTTCTACTTCGCCCCGAAGAACCTCTGGGTGCTCGCCTATAACGGGGGTTGGCCGCACACCTTCTCCTACCGCACCTCTAGCGACCCCACCAACCCCAACGGCTGGTCCGCGCAGCAGGAGTTGTTCTCGGGCACCCTCCCGGTCGGCGGCCCCCTCGACGTGACCCTCATCGGCGACGACAAGAACATGTACATGTTCTTCGCCGACGACAACGGCGGCATCTACCGCGCCGGCATGCCCATCGGCAACTTCCCGAGCAGCTTCGGTTCGTCGTCCACGAAGATCATGAGCGACACGGCGGCCAACCTCTTCGAGGCGCCGGAGGTGTACAAGATCCAGGGCAAGAACCAGTACCTCATGATCGTCGAGGCGCAGGACTGGCGCGGCCGCTTCTTCCGCTCGTTCACCGCCACCAGCCTGGACGGCACCTGGACACCACAGGCCGACACCCAGAGCAACCCCTTCGCCGGCAAGGCCAACAGCGGCGCGACCTGGACCAACGACATCAGCCACGGCGATGTGGTGCGCACCAACCCCGACCAGACCAAGACCATCGACCCCTGCAACCTCCAGTTCCTCTACCAGGGGCGCGACCCCAGCACGGATGGCATGGACTACGGCATCCTGCCGTACCGGCCGGGGGTACTGACGCTGCAGCGATAAGGCCTGTTGCGAAAGTGGATCTTCAACGCTGATGCGCACGTCCCGTGGGACGTGCGGACCTGACGAACGGCCAGTGGCCCCCGCTTGAGCCGTTGCTGCCGCGGGGCATCAAACCTGGTCGGGGCGGCGGCGACGGAGGGCTGCCGACGGGACCGGTCGCGGACGCGGATGACGGGGTGTGTCCGCGCCGGCCCCAGGTGCGGGGAGAGGAAGGGGCAAGGCCGGGCCCTTCGGCCCGGCCATCGATCTGGCGGGGGTTTTCAGGAGGCCAGTCGGGTTCCGCGCCGCCACACGGCGCGGGTGTTGAGGCTGTCGGTGATGGTGGTGGTGGGGTCGCCGTCGACCAGGAGCAGGTCGGCGCGCAAGCCCTCGGCGATGCGGCCGCGGTCGGAGAGACGGAAGCGCCGGGCGGTGGTGGCGGTGGCTGCGCGCAGTGCCGCCGCGGGGGTCAGGCCGGCTTGGACGAGGTGCTCCAGTTCCTGGTGGACGCTGGCGCCGTGGGCGAGGCCGCCGAGGAACGGCATGGGCAGGGAGGCGTCGGTGCCCACGAGCAGGTCCACTCCTGCGTCGGCGAGGGCCTTGACGCTGTCCAGGACGTCCTGGAGCTTGCCTTGGGGGTAGTGGCCGAAGCAGGAGCGCAAGGTGGTGTCCCACTCGGTGTCCAGGCGGGAGGACACGCGAGGGTCGTCGGCCAGCTCGCTGCCGGTGATGCCCATCATGGAGGCGTTGAGCACGGTGCAGGGCACGACGAACATCCCGGCGTCCTTGATCATGGTGATGATCTCGTCGGTGGGGGGCTCGACGAACAGGTGGGCGAGGCCGTCGATGCCGGCCTGGACCGCCATGCGGGCGGCGTCGATGGTGAGCACATGGGCGACGCTCAGCACACCCAGCTTCTTCGCCGCGGCGACGCCGGCGTTCAAGGTGTCCTGGTCGAGCATGGGAAGGCCCGGATGCCCCTCGACGCTGCCGTCGTCGATCATGAACTTTATGTAGTCCGAGCCGTGCGCGATCAGCTGCGGAACGGAAGCCGCCGCAGCCTCGGGACCAGTGGCGTCGGGGCGGTAGGGCGGCGCACCCCGGTGCCCGCCGCCCTGCCCGCCGCCCTGTCCGCCACCGACGGGCCTGCCCGGGTCGAAGCCTTCGGGGAAGAGCTCGCTGGGGTGTCCTCCGGGCGGGGTCAGCGCGAACCCGGAGGAGCGCACATCGGCCACCGAGTCGTCCTCGCTGATCGCTCCGCGCCGGTCACGGGTGTGCACACCCTGCATCTCCAGCTCGGTGGTGACGCCGAACTTCAGGGCCAGCGCGAGGGAGTCACGGTCGGTATGGACGTGCGCGTCGATCAGCCCCGGCAGCAGCGTAGCCCCGGAGCCGTCGACGACCTCGGCTCCGGCCGGGGCCTCCCCGCCGACCTGAACGATCCTGCCTCCTTCGATCACCACGGTGGTGACGCCCAGGGGCTTCTCCCCGTCGAAGACCCGGGCGCCGGTGATGGCGGTAGTGCTCATGGCTGTGCCTCGTTTCTGGTGGACCGACTCCTCACTGTATACCTTGAGTCATATATATGCGGCACGCATGTTGATTAACCGTGTCGTAGATTAGGGGTGTGACCAGCCAAGGACATCGTGCGCCCGATGACGACTCCCTCCTCGACAACGTGGGGCCGGCGCTGTCCCGGCTGCGTCGGCGCATCGGCGGCGGTCGCGGAGACCTGACCCGCAACATCGTGCTGAACGTGGTCGGCGACGCAGCAGACCGGATCACGGTGGGAGGAGTGGCCGAAGAGATGGGCGTCGCCCAGCCCGTCGCCAGCCGTGCCGTTGCCGCATGCATCGCGGAGGGCCTGCTCCGTCGAGTCGCCTCCCAGCAGGACGGGCGCAGCAGCCTGCTCGAACTCACCGACGCGGGAGAGTCCGCACGTCGGGCCTACGCAGCCGAGCAGCGCCGTGCCTTCGAGGAGATCACCGCGCACTGGGACACCGCGGACCGCTTGCAGTTCGCACGTTTCCTCACCCGCTACGGCCAGGACGCGAGCGACTGGACGGCCCGCAGGGGACCCAACGGCAGCCGGTCGGACGACTGAACCGACCACTCATCGACGGCCGCCCGCCATCTCGACCGGGCGGACGACTCTGTCTGAAATGTCGCAAGGCGACGGCTCCTGCTCCAGAGCGGGCGAGTGGCGCCGTCGAACCCGGGCATGTGTAGTTCATGGGCACACTGAAGGGTTGGGAACGGGCGATCGAGCGGGCCGAGCAGGCACTGGTGGCGAAGCTGTTCGGGAGTGATGCGATGGAGGCAGAGGTGGTCGAGGCGCTGCTGCGGACGTGCGACGAGCAGGCCGTCGTGTGCAGCTCCCAGCGCACGGTGGTGCCGAACGTGTACACCGTCGAGCTGCCTTCGCCCGTGTACGCCGAGATCGGCCCGCACCTCGCCGTCGTGGGGCAGGATCTGACCGACCGATTGGTGCGCCACGGCGAGCGCGAGGGCTACGAATGGGCCGGGCCGCTCACCGTGCGGGTCGCCGCGGCCGAACACGTCCCCAACGGCCGCTACCAGGTCCGCTGCGCCCCCATGGCCCACATCACCTCCGCACCACTGAGTGCGCCGAACGCGTAGCCCGGCTGCCTACCGCCCCCATGGGTACGCCCCGCTGGCGGACCACGGCGCTGTGTGGCGCCGAGTGGGGAAGACGGGCCCCACACCTCGGCGGCCTGGGCGGCGCCGGCCGGGCCTTCGCTCCCAGCTATGCGCGGCAGCGTCCAGGAGGAGTGGCAGCAGCTGATCGAGTCGTGTGGGCACGGACGGTGCAAAGTCGGCGCCCTGCGGCTTCGCCACCTGCCGACCACGTGCTGTCGATCCCGCTCACCGTCGCCCTCGCGCTGGGGGCCATGGAGGCGGCGTTCTACGCGATGCTCCTGCTGGGCCCCGTCCTCACCTGGAGCCTGGCCCGCTCCTTCCGCTCCACCTCCGCGTCGAAGGCGGACTGACGGCTCCTGGTCGGCTGCCTTTGACCTCACCCACCGCACCCGGGTCGCGCCGCCGACCGCGAAGGATCAGGGCGGGGTGCCGAGCCCCCGCCCCTCAGCCCGCGTGACCGCCACGCCTACGTGTGGGGCTGGCCGTAGTACCGGCCGAACCGCTCCAGGTAATTGGACTCGCCGGCCTGCTTGGCCTCGTCGTATTCCGGGGCGTCCTTGATCTGGTCCTTCGTCCGGTTGACGTAGACCTTCTCTCCGATCATGTCGATGCGCTCGATGGTCCCGGCCGGCAGCAGCACGTGCTTGCCGAAGATCCACGTCCCGGTGTCCACGACCAGGTAGGAGGCTCCGACATCCTCGGAATGCTTACTGATCTTGCCGATGCTCCCGTCGGTGGCCTCGACCTTGTAGCCGACGATGTCGGCGCCCTTCAGGTATCCCGCACTGGGGTGGTAGCCCCAGATGTTGAACTCGCTCACAGCGACGCCTTTCGGTAGTTCATGACTACCGACAACCTCACCAGATCGCACCGAACGCAAAACCCAAGCAGGAGAAAGCCACTCCGCTGCCCTGCCGCTCGCCTACTCCGTCTCCCCCGTAACGCGGACCGCCTGCTGCACCTCCTGGAAGTACACCGGATCTTTGCAGGGCGGACCGTGGGGCGTCGCGCTCGGCCCCGAGCCCCCCGGCGGCCGCAACGGTATGGGCATTCGGGCAGCGGGTGTGACCGTGCTGCGGCGGTGATTGCGCCCTATGGGTGGCTGAAATGCACTTCTAGCCGCCGGCTGTCCCGATCGGTAGCGTCGCTGCGCCATAACAAGATCGTTCTTGAGGGGGCGGAGTGCACGAGAACACGGACGCCACGGCCCTGCCGGCGCGCAGCACGCTCGCGGCGGCGGCTGGATCCACGCTGAATTCAAAGGACGCGGTCGTTGTCCGGGAGGCTCCTGGCAAAGGGTTCGGCGTCTACGCCGTCAGGGACTTCGCGGTCGGTGAGCGGGTCGTTCGCGGGGTGCCGGTTCGGACCGAGCCACATCGCACGATGCATTCCTTCCAGAAGGACTGGGAGCTTCACGTCGAACTGGACGAGGTGGCCCGCAGCATCAACCACTCCTGCGCACCCAACACCGGGGTCGTGGACAACGCCCAAGGGGGCTACGACTTCGTGGCCCTGACCGCGATCCGGGCCACCGAAGAGATCACCTGGGACTACGAGACCACCGAATACGAGAGCATCGCCGTCGGCACCTGCTTGTGCGCCAGCACGGCGTGCCGGGGCCGCACCCGCGGCTTCCGGTACCGCACCGACCCGGTGGCGTACACCGCGGCCTACCTGCGCACCAGGTAACGGCGCCACCCGCAGCTCGCGGGCCCGGGGCACAAGGGCCGGCGGCCACCGGCACGGCTCGCCGGCCCGGGCACCGCCGGGCACCCCGGGCGCCGCACACCGGTGGCGCTTGCTTCGGCAGCGCTACGCGGCTCGGTGCGCCAGCGCCCGCAGGTCGAGCTCCAAGGCTCGCGCGGTGTCCAGGTCCGGGGCGAGGGCGGCATACTCGACGGTGCCGCAGTTGAGGGTGTCGTCCGCAGTGATCACCACCCCGGTTCCGGTGGCGGGATTGAAGGCCGAGCCACTTTCGTTCAGCGCCTCCAACAGCCGGGGGACGCTGGTGACGGACAGGTCGTTGTGGGCAACCAGGACATGGTGGCGCTCCCATTGCGGACCCAGGAGTGCGGTGGCGAGGTGGTGCAGGTGGGTGCAGCCGCCCAGCCGGGCGTTGACCTCGTTGAACCACACCTGCCCGTTCGGCGCGACGATGGCGTCGATGTTGACCAATCCGCGGTAGCCGAAGGAACTCATGGCGCCGGCCAGCCGCAGCGCGTGCAGGGAAATGGTCTCGAGCACCTTGGCGGAAAGGTCCTGGGCCGGCATGACGAAGCCGTTCCAGATCGGCTCCATCAGCATCTCGCCGACGTTCAGGATGTGCGGGGCTCCCGACTGCGGTGCAGGGCAGAGTACTTCCACGCACAAGGATCGACAGTGGGGGTGGTAGGTCTCGGCGACGACCTGCCCGCGCGGGGCATGGGTGACGGCGAGACCCGTGTGGGCGAGGATCGCCTCCCGGTCCTGGGCGCTGCCCAGGGGGAGCGTGAAGGCAGCGCCGGCCGACGGAACGTTGGGGTCGGTGCGACACAGCACGTTGCCCGCGCCACCGCCCATGCGGTCGGCCTTGACGATCACCGCACCGGTCGGCGCGGCAAGCCGGTCAAGTGCGCGCTCCAGATCACCGCGGTTGGCGCACACCGCCCCGTCCGGGACGGGGACATCGAGGCCGGCCGCCAGAGCGCGGAAGACGACCTTGCTGTTGAACAGCTCCGCGCCACCGGAGGCATCGAACGCGGAGACCGCGTCCTGGGGCAGAGCGATCTCCGACGCCACGGCGGCGATTCCACGGTCCGACATGTACGCCCGGATCTCCCAGTCCTCGGGGACCGCTACGACCTTGCGCAACCGGTCCAGGAACTCGGGCCGCAGCAACGCCTCTTGGCCCAACACCCGGACGTCGCTGTCCTCGGGAGTCAACAAATCCACACGTGCCGGATCGAAGCCCATCAGCGCACCCACATGGGCGACGAAGGACGGGTCCACCGGCTGCGGCAGCACCAGGGCGTCGCCGTCGCGCAGCAGCCACACCATCCGCGCCGCGACGACCGGCGTTCCCTCCCGTTCCCGGGGATCCAGGTCCTCCAGCCGATCCACCATGTACTCGCTGTTGCAATTGCCGACCCATAACCGCCGCACACCGTCCCCCTCCGCCAGCCGCATCACCCCATCCTGTCCCGCCCGCGGCCACATGAACCCCCCTTGCGTTGCTCGTCATCCGGCGGACAGGGTGGTCCACTTCTGGTTCGAGTCGCCATGGCAGTCCCATAGTTGGAGCTGCGTTCCGTCGGTCGTGGAGTAGCCCGGGATGTCGAGGCAGCGACCGGAGACGGGGTTGCGGTAGCCACCGTTGTAGGGCTGCCAGATCTGATTCGAGCCGCCGTGGCAGGCCCAGATCTGGATCTTGGTGCCGTTGGCCGTCCCGAAGCTGGCGGCTTCGAGGCACTTGCCCATGGAGCGCAGGGTGCCGTCGGTGTAGGCGGACCAGAACTGGTTGATGCTGTTGCCGCAGCTCCAGATCTGGACGGCGGTCCCGTCGGCGGTGCCGAAGCCGCTGACATCCAGGCACTTGCCGCCCAGGCCGGACTGCACGGCTGCGGGAGCGGGGGCGGGGTTCCTCAGCCACCCGGCACTGTCCGCGGTTCGGATGCCGCGGTGGAAGGCGTCGGCCATCTTCTGGTAGCCCGCGTCGTTGGGATGCAGGGCGTCGGCAAGGTCGGCCGTGGTCAGGCTGCTCATGTCCACGTACGCCACGTGCTTGCCCGCGGACTGTGCCTCGCCCACGATCTGGGGGATGGCCTGGTTGTACGCGGCACGGTACTGCTCCTCCGCGCCGCTGGTGGACACGACCAGGGAGGCCACGAGGACGGTGGCGTCGGGGACGTCGGCGGTGATCTGGTTGACCAGCGACTTCAGCCGGGCGGGAGCGGTGGAGACCTGGTAGCTCCCGGCCAGGTCGTTGGTGCCGATCATCAGCGTCACGACGTTGGGCCGATAGCGGGTCAGCGAGGCGTCGGCGAGTTCGGCGACCTGGTGGATCCTGTATCCCTGGTGACCTTCGTTGTCGGGGTCGGACATCGAACCGGCCCGCAGCGTGCCGACGAAGTCCAGCGGATGGCCGTCCGCGGCGAGCTTGCTCCACAAGGCGTTTCGGTAGCCGTTGTCCGTACTGCTTCCCACGCCCCAGGTTATGGAGTCGCCCATCGGCATGACCCGCAAGGGTGTGCTGGAGGCGGCGGAGGCAGAGGTCGCTCCTGTCGTCGTCACCCCGAGGGTGGCAGCGACGAGCGCGAGCAGGAAGGGAACCCAAAACTTTCTCATGAAGGCGTCCTCTTCGGTGGTGGGCGCTGATTCAACGGGGCTGATCACCGTTCATGCGTTCCATCAATTCGCCGCGGGCGTGGTCCCTTCGCGTCCACCCGAAGGGAGCAGGCCCGCGTTTCCCACCGGCCGTGAAGCCAGCGGCGGTCAAGGTAACGGCCCGAGCCGGACCGGTCAGTAGCCGACCTGGAAGGTGGCGTCGGCCTTCTCCGTGGTGGTGGATATCGGGTCGATGCGCAGGACGTAGCCGGTGTGCCGGATGTAGCGCGTCGGGAAGTTGTGCGAACGGAACGACGACCAGGCGGAGTCGGCCAGTCCGGCGGTCCTGTGGAACGTGGCGTCCGCGGCGAAGGTCGCGGTGCCGTCGTTCTCTTCCAGCCGCAGGTCGTAGTTGTAGTGCCGCAGATAGCGGGTCGGGAACTTAGCCGACTGGAAGGACACACCCGCGCTGTCGGCCAGGCCGGGCACGAGCTTCCACTGGGAGTCGGTGAACGGGTCGAACGGGTAGGGGTCGATCCGGCCGACGGAGTTGGCATGACGGACGTATCGGTCGGGGTAGTTGTAGGACTTCAGCCGGTTCCAGGCGGGGCTGCCCCACTTCGCCACGAGGTTGTTGTACTCGGTCGTGGTGATCGTCGCGATGGTGCAGTGCTTGGAGTTGAGAGGCTGGGTGTACAGGCGCTGGTCGAGGGGGGACCAGGTGCCGGAGGCGAGGTCGTTGCTCTGCCAGGCGTAGTAGACGCCGTTCGGCGTGTAGGTGTCGCCCCACAGGTACCAGGATCCGGAGGTCAGGGACTTCACCAGGGTCGGCGCCTCGGTGCCGCCGTGGGCGACCGCCGTGCTGAAGGGCGTGAAGCTGCCCGGATCGAGGGTGGTCGACCGTGCGCCGACCAGGGTCTGGTCCCTCTTGTAGTAGAGGTAGTTGACGCCGTTGACGCCCACGGCCAGAGTGCCGTCGATGATGTCGTAGCCGGGATCGAAGAAGACTTGCGGGGACGACACCGTCTGGAAGTCGGTGGTGTAGTTCACCATGATCACGCCGTGGCCGCTGGCATTGACGGAGGAGTAGATGATCCCGTACTGGCCCCTGCCGGCGTCCCAGAAGGACTCGGGCGCCCAGCTGTGGGTGACCATGTCGTGCAGCTTGAGGCGCCGGTAGCCCGTGAGGCTGCGCAGGTCCGCGGAGTCCCAGACGTGGATGTACTGACTGTTGTAGCCCCAGTCGGTGCCCTTGAGGTCCGTGGCGAGTACGACGAAGGTGCCGTCCTGCTTGCGCATGATGAACGGATCACGCAGGCCGCCCGCGCCCGCGGTCGGGGTCACCACGGGGTTGTTCTGGTTGAGCGGCATCCAGCGGAGGCCGTCGGTGCTGACGGCCAGGTGCAGGCCGTAGTCGGCTTCCAGCATGGTCGCGGACTCGGTGAAGTAGCCCATGACGTACGCGGCGTCGGCGGCGTAGGCGGGCAGGGCGCCGAGCGTCAGCGTTCCGGTCAGGGCCAGCGGGACGGTGGCGGCCATACCGAGGAACAGCCGGCGCGACGGGTGCGGGCCGGGGCCGGTGGTGGCGGTCATGTGCGCTCCAGGGTGCGTGGGGGGCGGGCGGCCGTTCTCGGCGGTCACGGCATGCACCGTCGCGGTGCTGGGCGAGGCACCCCGACCGCGGAATGCAACGGGTGCCGCGGGTTGTCGCGGACGGTGCGTCCCTGCTCAGGGGGGTGCTGCCCTTCCGTGGGGCCCGCCCGTCGGGCGTGCGGGGCGGTGTAGCGGGACTGGATTGTTAGCGCTAACAATTCAGTCGGCAGAGTCAGGCGTTGAATGAAGGCGGCTTGATGGCCATCACTATGTGTCAGCCCGAGTAGTGCGTCAAGGTCACGCGCAAGGTCATCCCGCGGTCCGACCGGGAATCGCGGCCAGGCCCACCTGAACGTCTGGAGCGTCCATGTGCAGCCGGTCTTGACGGCGCATGGCCGACCCCTAGTTGTGCGGGGTCGGCCATGCGTGGCAGGGGTGGGTCAGTGCGGCGCGGTGCCGGCAGTGGCGCAGGTGGCGCCGTTGAGGGTGAAGTCGCCCGGTGTGGGGTTGGCCCCGGAGTAGGCGCCGTTGAAGCCGATCGTGGCGGAACCACCGGTGGGCAGGGACGCGTTCCAGCCGGCGTCCTTGACGGTGACCTTGGCACCGGTCTGCGCCCAAGTGCCGTTCCAGCCCTGGGTGAGCGTCTGGTTGCCGGCGAAGGTGAATCCGAGGTTCCAGCCGCTGACCGGTGCCGCCAGGTTGGTGATCTTCACGCTGGCGGTGAAGCCGGCGCCCCAGTCGTTGCCGACCTGGTAGGCGACGATGCAGCCGCTCGTCGTGGCCGGGCCGGTGGTGACCTGCAGCGGAGCCGACGGAGGTGAGCTGCGGCCCCCGGTGTCGACGGCCACCACGCGGAACGTGTAGGCGGTGGCCGGAGTCAGGCCGGTGACAGTGGCGGTGGTGGCCGGCGCGGGGACGGTGGCCAGCGGCGCCGTGGTGGCCGGGTCGCCGGCGTACACGCGGTAGTCCGCCAGGGGGGAGGTCCCGGGTGTGGCGGCCGGCCAGGTCAGCGTCACGCGGTCCGGGCCGGTCGCGGAGGCCGTGGGAGCGCCGGGCGCCGAGGGCGGGGTGGTCTGGGCCGAGCCGGCGGGAATGACGTATTCGGTGATGGAGTACGCCGGGAAGGTCGCGGTGAAGGAGCCGCCGCCCAGCGGCTGACCGGCCAGGTGCTGGATCGTGGTGGGGTCGCCCTGGCCGTAGCGGTAGACCTGCGCCGCTGCCGCGAGCGCGGCGCCACCGGTCACGGATACGGGTGCGGTCAGGTCGCCGGTGCTCTTGTTGATCACCATGACCGTGGTGGCATGGTCGCTGCTGCGCTCGGCCGCGTACACCGAGAGTTTGTCCTGGTCGGCGCTCGCGGCCTTGACGGAGGTGTCGCCGAAGGTGCCGCCCTGGCCGTCGTAATTCAGGAACATGCGGAAGGCGTACGCTCCGGGGTCGGTCGCCTTGGGCGGTGACCAGAGGGTGGCCAGGTCCAGCCCCTGACGTCCGAAGATCCCCAGCACGTCGGCCTGGGCCAGGCCGCCGTCGATGTGGTCCAGCGCGCCCCAGTTGTACTCCGAGACGGCCAGTTTCGTACCGGGGTAGTTCTGGTCGACGAGCGAGCGCATGCGGGGGACGAACTGGATCGGCTGGTTGATCCAGCTCTCGTCGACGTAGGAGGGATCCCACAACTGGCGGGTGGAGCGCAGTCGCAGGGCCTGCGTCGCCGCATCGTCCGCGCTGCCGGACACACCGGACTGCTGCGGGTAGATGTGCTCGTCGAAGTAGTCCAGGATCCGGCGCCCGTGCGCCTGCTCGTACTCCTTCATCTTCTGCAGGTACCACGGGGCGAACTGCGCGCCCCCGTGCGCGGCGGCGTCCGGCGGATTCGACCAGCAACTGCCTCCCTGCCGGCCGCACACCTGCTGGTCCAGGCCGGAGTAGATCAGCGAGTTGAAGCCCCAGCCGACCGGGCCGAGGGTCTGCGCCGCCGGGTCGGCGTCCTTGACGGCTGCGGCGACGGCGTAGGTACTGTCACGCATTTCGTCGTAACCGGCCCCGACCGGGCGGACATCGCGGTGGGTGCCGAACCACAGGTCCGGTTCGTTGTCCAGGTTGTAGAAGCGAACACCACCGCTGTTCGCGGTGCCGTGGGCACTGTCGAGGTGCTGCACCCAGCCCTTGACGAAGTCCGGGCCCGCGGGCGTGCTGGTCTCGGCCGGAGCATTGCCCGTGATCAGGGTGCCGTCGGGCTTCCTGCCGTTGCCGCAGTCGGGGCGCCACTGCGCGTCGGTCTCCTGTTGCGGACCGTACTTGGCGACGCTGAACCCGCAGCCGCTGTCGCGGCCGGCCGCCGTCCAGCCGATCAGCGGCACCGTCATCAGCGTGTCGGTGCCGGTCCTGCGGTTCTGCTCGACGAACTTGTCCGCCTGCGATCCGGCGGGCAGTGCGGCGGGGTCGTTGTCGTAGTGCAGGTCCTCGAAGTACCAGTCCGACCCGGCGTTGTAGGCGTCGAGCTTGTAGTTGTATCGGCTGGTGGCGTTGCCGCCCCAGCGGCCCATCGGCAGACGCAGTTCCTTGGCCAGGGCTTCGTCGGGGAAGTTCATGCCGTAGATGTGGGGGTCGATGGAGTGCCGCCCGCTGGTGGCGTCCACGGTGATCGCCGGGCCCGCGGTGGCAGCGGCCGCCGACATCGCTCGCCCGGGCGCGGTGCCGACGGCCTGCGCCGCTCCGGTCCCGGCCAGCAGTACCGCGACCGCCGCCAAGGCGGCCGCCTTGTGTGTCGTACGCATGGTCTCCTTCTCAGCAGCCGAGCGCGGGCGGTACGGCCCGCAACGCCTGGAGCGTGCGATCGACACGTACCACCGGCAGCGCCGCGGCCTTGGACGGGGGGACGGAAAGGACCGCGCTGAGGGAACGCCGGGAAGACCCGGTACGCAACTCGCCGCCCAGTGGGGCGAGTCATCGCGTGGGAGCGCTCCCATGCAGGAGTCTGGAGCGCCCGGACCGGGGTGTCAACACGTATGCGCGCATCGCTCTGACTACGGGTCAGGCGCTTCCGGTAGCTCTCAGGCCAGGAACCGCTCGACGGCCTGGCGGGCGCGGGCGTTCGAGGCCGCCGCTTCGGCGAGGTACCGGGCGAGGGCATCGATCCACTCGTCCATACCGACGGGCCGCCGCGAGAGCACGATGCCCCGTACCTCGTGGCGGATCTCCCCGGTCACCCGGCCACGGTCCATCCGCAGCGAGAGCCCCTGCTCCCCGAGGGCGACGTCCAGTTCGGCGACCGCGCCCTCGCGACCGGCCAGCCGTTGCGTGACGGAACGCCTGCGCTCGACCCGTACGGCGCCCGGCGGCAGCAAGTCCGCAAGGTTCGCCGCAAGCACGTTGACGTAGAGGTTCAGGTCCGCGCTGTCGCGGCGCAGCGCCGCGGCCAGCAGTTCCACTTCCCGCTCAGCCATCGAGGCCCAGCACCATGGTCGGCCGGTCGATGACGTGGTCTTCGCGCAGTGAGCGCACCGCAGTGCCTATGGCGAAGAACTCGGTGGTGTGCGATCCCCAACTGTGTGAGTGCTGCCTCAGCTGGACCGCCACGATCCCTTCGGCGTCCAGGGCTTTGCCCTCGGCCTGCATGCGGCTCATCGCCAGCTCGCGCGCGTCGTAGAGCGCCTGGGTGAACGGCTCGATCTCGACGTTGCGGCCCGTGGTGCTCAGCGCTTGGGCGAAGCGCTGGTGCGCGATGTGGTAGACGCACGAGCCCATGACCATGTCCAAGGGCGCGTATCCGGCCCGGATCAGCGTCCAGAAGTCCTGGCCGGAGAGGTCCGAGGTGAACGGCTTGCCCTTGTTGTTGAGCCAGGTGCCGCCCGGCCCCGGGTCCGCGCCGTCCGCCTTGACGGCCGTGCCGACCGCGATGAACTCGGCGATGTCCGAGCCGAACTCCTTGAACCGGATGTCCAGTCGCACTCCCACGACCCCGTCCGCCCCCAGAGCGCTCGCTTCGGCTTCCATCCGGCTCATCGCCAGATCGCGCGCGTGGTACATGGCCTGGGACAGTTTGGTCAGTTCCTGGTTCTTCGACCACCTGCCGAGTTGCAGGCCCACGTGGTAGACCGAGGAGCCGAGGACCAGGCCGCGCGGGCGGAAGCCGGCTTCGCGCACCAGTAGGAACTCGTTCACCGTCAGGTCAGAGGTGAAGAACGAGTCCTTCTCGCCGGGCTGCAGCTGTGCGAGCCGCCGCATCGCCCCCTCGGGTATTCCCTCTGCGGCCGGCTGTGCGGCAGCACCGACCGGTTCCCGCCCCGTTGTCTCGGTCATGTCAGCCCTCGCGCTCCAGTCTCATGATGGTCAGTGGTCTCGGCCCGGCAGGCCGCCCGGAGCGGCTGAACCGGGCGATGGCGGTGCCGACGAAGACCGCCTCCGCGCTGAAGTCGCGCGCGTACCCGAAGCTGGGGCATTCGCTCTCGTGCACCTGCAACTCCACGTCGTCCAGCACCACCCCGTCGGCGCCGTGCTTCGCGGCGTGCACGGTCAGCTGTCGCCGGGCGTCACTGCGCACGTGGTGGACCAGCTGGGTGTAGCCGTCGACCTCCTGGTTCCCGGCGGTCCAACCGGTCCGGCGGGAGGTGCGCCAGTCGTCGTGGCGGGCTTCGAGGGCGATGCCGAAGGCGAGTCCGGTGGGAACCCACCCGGCGGACAGGAGCTTGGCGAAGTCCTGGCCGCTGACGTGCGAGGTGAAGGGCACGCTCGGCCGGACGCGTGAAGAGGCCCGCACCGCGGTGCCCAGCGCGGTGAACTCCACTGCCCCCGGCGAGGACTCGACCGCACGGACCCGCAGCTCCACCCCGACGATCCCGTCACCGTCGAGCGCACCGCACTGGGCCACCGCGCGGGCCAGCGCCAGCCTGCGCGCCTCGTACATCGTCTTCACCAACGGCGAGAAGGACGAGGTCCACGCCGAGGACGGCACCTTCTTGCCGCCCGTGACCGACCATGCGCCTGGGCAGCCCCCGAGGCCGGTGTAGCCGATGGTGAAGACGGCCGTACCGAGCACCTGCCCGACCGGCTCGAACCCCACGCCCTGGACCGCCGCGAACTCCTCGACCGACAGAGCCGAGTCCCAGCTACCGCCGGCCCAGGGCCTGCCCGTGCGACCCGCAGCGCTGCCGGGCGGGCCGGCGTCTCGTTCGTGTGTCATCCGCTCCTGTGCCATCGGGCTCCGGGCCGACCGCACGGATCGCGTCGCCCTCATCTGGAGCGTACGTCATCGACCGGACGAGCGAGACGGCGATCCCCGGACGCCAACCAGTCGTCCGCTCAGGGCCCTTGGTCACCACCCACACCTCCGCATCGATGGCGGTGGGTCACGGGGTTCCGTTGGCTCCGCTGGCGCAGGGGCTGCCCAAGCCGACGATCCCGCCCGCCCCTCCGGTTCCGCCGTGGAAGAGGAGGCCGCCGGTGGCGTTGCCGCCGGCGCCGCCGATACCGCACGCTCCGTCGGTGCCGGCACCCGACTTGGTGCCGCCGTTGCCACCGCCACCGCCGTTGCCACCGGAGTTGAGGACGCCTCCGGAACTCAGGCCCCCCGCACCGCCGATGCCTGCGGCACCACCCGGGTAGGCGCCACCGGAGCTGCCATTGCCACCGTTGCCGGCCTTGCCGCCCTTACCGCCGTTCCCGGCGCTGTTGATGCCGCCCGCGCCGCCGTTCCCGCCCGCGCCACCGCCGTGGCCGGTGCCGCCGCTGCCCGCGTTGCCACCCGCGCCGCCGTTGGATCCCCCGGCGCCGCCGAGACCGCCGCGGCCACCTGCGCCTGCGTCGGCGCCGGAGTTGCCGCCGGAGCCGCCGGCGCCGCCCGCACCCCCGTGGGTACCCGGACCGCCCGCGCCGCCCGCACCGCCCGCGCCGGTCAGTCCGCCGGCCGCGCCGGTGCCGCCGTTGCCGCCTGCCGCGCCGTTGGGGCCGGCGTCGCCACCGAGAGCACCCGCTCCGCCGGATCCGCCGCCGAGGCCGGTGCCGCCGTTGCCGCCCGCCCCGCCGACGCCGCCCAGGACACCGTTGCCGCCGGGGCCGCCCGCACCGCCGGCGCAGTCCCCGGTTCCGGTCGCGGGGCCACCCGCGGTGCCGGGGAATCCGCTGGGGTGGGAGGGGTTGCCATGGGCGCCTGCGACGCCCGCGGTGCCTGCGGTGCAGGCGAGGGCGGAGGCTGCGGCGGGAGAACCCAGGAAGAGTGCTGCGCCGGCGAAGAACGTGGGCAGGGCGAGGAGAGCGGCGGTCTGGTTCCTGTGCATGACGGGGTTTCCTCAGACTCGGGTGAAGCGCGGGTGAGTGCGGATCACTGCGGCAGGCCGGTGCCACCTCGCCCCTGCAGACGCTGTAGGGGCGAGGTGGCACCGGGCGATGCTCGTTGTGCTACGGGAGCCGGCTCGGCAACCGCTGCGGGGGGTCAGCAGGGAAGGGTGGAGTTCCCTGCGGCGCCGGTCGCACCGGTGGTGCCGTCCGCAGTGGACGTGGCGGCAGTGCCGTTGCCTCCGGGCTTGCCGGGACACACGGGACTTGCCGCGCCACCCGCACCGCCGGTACCGCCCTTGTGTCCGCCACCGACCGTGGACGCACCGCCGTTGCCGCCCTTGCCGCCGCCGATGCCGACACCCGCGTTGCCGACGCCGCCCACACCGCCCTTGCCCCCGGTGCCACCCAGCGCGGCGCCACCCCCGGAACCACCGCTACCGCCGTTGCCGTTGGCGCCCCCGGCGCCGCCGGCACCGCCCGCGCCACCGACGCTGGCGCTGCCGCTCGCGTTGCCGCCGATACCCCCGTTGCCGCCGTTTCCGTTGGCACCGGCCGCACCACCGGTACCGCCCAGGCCGCCGATCCCACCACCGGTGCCGATGCCGTTGGCCCCGTTACTCCCAGGAAGCCCCAGCAGACCGAACCCACTTGCAGCCCGGGCACTGCCCAACTCGGCACGGGCCGACGCGGAGGCCAAGGCCGGGGCGGCGGTGAGGCCGGCCACGGCGATCACGGAGATCAGGAAGGTCCGGGAGAGAGTGGTGGTGCGCATGAAGCGCATGAGGAAGCCTCTCGAAGTGCGCGACCGCAGATGCTCCACGGCCGACACCCTGAACCTACGCAAGAACACACCACCCCAAACTTCACACAATGATCCAATAGCTCAAAACAGACCTTCTGGGCAAAATTTGGCCTTAACGCCCTCTGTCCGAGGCCGCCCGGGTCGTGAGCCGGGCGACCGCCGTGTCGTACCGTGCCTGAAGTCCCGCATCGGCCGATGCCCGCAGCAGCGCGCCGAGCGCGCGTACGGCGAAGTCGTCATAGCCGCAGGATTCCGCTTCCCGCGCCGCCAGGTCGAGTTGCCCGAGGCCCGCGGCCTCGTCCCCGAGCCCCAGCAGCGCCTCTCCCCGTACCGTGAGGAGCAGGATGCGCGGCACGTCGGCCGCGTCCGAGCGGTCGTCGAAGGCCAGCGCCTCGGTCGCGGTGTCGAGCGCCTGGCGCCACTTCCCGGCGTCGGCCCGGTGGCGGGCCAGGTACTGCATGGCCGGTCTCTCGATGGTCCGGTCACCGGCCTTGCGCGCCGGCTCCACCGCCCGCTCGCATCCTTGCGCGGCCCCGTCCAGGCTGCCGCGTGCGGCTTGCGCGACGGCCAGGACGACCAGGGCGTTCGCCTCGGCCACCGCGTCACCCGCCCGGGAGGCCAGCGTCGAGGCGGCCTCCAGGTGGGTGAGCGCCTCGGGGACGCGTCCTTCCTCGGTCAGCACCCGGCCGAGCACGTTCAGCACCCGTGCCTCGCCGTACTGGTCGCCGGCGGACCGGGCGGCTTCGAGCGCGGTCTCCAGGAGCGGGGCCCAGCCGTCCCGGACGCGCCATACGATCAGCGGCCACATCGTCAGGACGATCCGCCAGGTCCGCTCGTGCAGTCCGGCGGCGTGTGCCGCGGCCACCGCCTGTGCGAGGTCGTCCCGCTCGGCCGCGTACCAGCCCACGGCGGCGGACCGGTCGCCGAATTCCCGGACGGCGGCAGGCGGCAGGTAGTCCGCCGGCAGCGGGAAGCAGTCCTCGTTGCCGGGCTCGGCCGCCGCCACGGCCGCGATGCCCGTGGCGAGGTAGGGGTCGAGGACGCGCCCCAGTGCCTCGGGGCCGCCCTCCAGGCTGCGTGCGGTCTTCGGGGCGGGTCTGGGGGACGGGCAGCCGACCCCGTATCCGGCGAACCGGCTGGACGCGGCGCGCGAGGTGGTCCGGCGCGAGCCCGGCGGACCGGAGGCTGTCGTCCGGTCGTGCGTCACAGCCCGTGCGGTCGGTCATCTGCGATGTTCCCGGGCGCTCGGCTCCCGGACATCACCGCAGACCGGTCACCCCGCGGCCGGGTTACGAGGCCGGTCGCGCTGAGCGCGCCAGGCGGCGAGTGCTTCGGCACGGCTTCCGGCCGGATGCTCGGCATACCAGTCACGCAGAAACCGGTTGAGCTCGAACTGCGAGCCGATCTCCTGGGGCTGGGCAGCGGCTTGGCGCGTGGCGTGCCAATGATCGATGGCATCGGCCAGGGTGCGCCCTGCACCTTCGGCTACGAATGTCCGCATGTAGGCGTCGAAGTGGAAACCAGCTCCGATCTCGCGGCGGAAGTACTCGCGGAGCACCTGACTGCACCGCTGCCCCTCGGGAATCACGGTGAGCCCGTCCACTGGCGCGGCGAGCCGGCGGCCGGCCTTGCGCGGCCGGGGCGGCGCGGGAAGCGGGGCGACGCCGTCCAATGCGGCCCGTAGCCGCTCTGTCAGTGCCGCCTTCCCACCGCCCCGCGGCACCCCGAGTTCGCGGGCAAGCAGGGTCAGCTCGGCCAGCGTCCAGTACCAGCGGGACAACTCGTCCCCGCTCAACGCCGCACTCAGCGCTGGTCGTGCCTCGGCATCCACATTCGAACTCACGTCCCCATGATAGGAGGGGTGATCCACCTGGCGTCTGACGAGACGAATCGGGGGCCAACCACGAAACGGCGAGAATCTGGCGGCTCAGATGAGAGCAAGTGGCGACGCCCACCGCCACCGGCGCGATGAGAACAAGGGCCCCGGGACGGGGGGTGTGTCCCGGGGCCGGTCGCGGCACCGCAGGGGGAGCGGTTGTGCATCTGCCGCGACGATATGGATAAACGATTCAGCAGGCGCTCGGTTACGGCCGCACCGCCTTCGCACGCGCGCGGTCGCGGGCCTGCGCCACGCGTCACGCCCCGCGCCGGGAGTTCGGGCGGCCTGGCCGGGGGGTGGGACCGGGCGGGTAGCGCCAGAGTTGCGGGCCGCTTGGCGCGCCGGGCCCGCGACTGTGACGCCTACGGCTCCGGTTCCAGGGCCACGCCCACCTTGTGACCGCCCAGTCGTCCCTGCCCAGGGCCCGCCGTCCGGAGGCCGGCAGCGGGTTGCGTGCCCGCAGCTCGGGTGGGGGCGCCGCCGGTGAGAGCGGTGAGCGCCCGGGCCAGATGCTCCGGAGCCCGGACTGCCGCGATATCCGTGCGCTCGCCCAGCGAACGGGCCTGCCGCGTGATCGCCGCGAACACCTCCGTACCGCAGGGTGGAGATCGCTTGGGAACCACCTCCTCCAGGGGTTGGGGGCGTGTCAGTGGGGTGCGGGAGGATCGCCTCATGGACGGAATCACCTGGCTCGCGGAGCCACGGAGCATTGCCTTCGGCGGCTACAGCGTGACGCTGGCCCGAGGCCTGGGGGTGGAGGCGCTGGCAGCACGGATCGCGGGGTTGTCCCAGTGGTCTCAGCGGACGGCGCACCCCGTCGGGGAACTGACCGGGGACGGGCTGGACGAGGTGCTGGAATCGGAGTGCGGGGACGTCTGGGACGGCATCGGGCTGCGGCTGGGGGTGAGCGGCGGGTGGTCCTTCGCGGTGGCGTACGGGGGCTGGTTCGGGGAGTTCCGGGACGATCCGGCGATCTCCGAGGACGGGGCCGAAGTCTTCCTCATCGAGTACGAGGAGGAGAACGGCAAGCCGGTGCCGCCCACCTTCCGCTACCACCGGGACGGCCGGACGGTGTGCTCGTTCAATCTCCACTTGGACGACTCCTGGGGCAACGGCAAGGTCGCCGGAGACCCCGAAGTCAGAGGCGAGCTGGAGAAGTTGCTGCGCGCAGAAGGCCTGCCGGACGAGGAGCGGGCGGATCGCGAGGTGCACCGGACGGTCCTGGGCGTGCTGGAGCGGTACTTCGGTCTGACACTCCCCCGGGCCCTGGTGCTTGAGGCCCCGTTGCCGGCGGTCCTGCTCGCCGATCGCAGTTGCCTCTTCGACGGGTTGGGCTGCTGATCGGACGCCTCCCTCCGGTCGGTGATCCGAGATCGCTGCGGAACCGCCGAGGATTCTTGTAGTAGATCTTGACACTCACTCAGACCCTTGGTTTCCTGCTCCAACGCCGTTGCGCGAGCCGCGAATTGTTAGCGCTAACAATACTCCGGCGCCCCCTACCACCCAGGGGTCACACCCTGTCGCCGCTCCGACGCGCCGCATCCGGTCCAGCCGGATCCGCAGGCGCCGAGGACAGGTCGCCCCTGCCTGAACCGTGTGACAGCTCATCCGGTCACAAAGGAGATCTCCATGCGCAGACGAAGTTTCAGCCGCGGGCGCCCCTCCGCGGTGCTCGCCGCCGTGTTTGCGGCCCTGGTCGCGCTGGCGGCGCTGCTCGTGGCCGGCCCGGCTCAGGCGGCCACGACCAGCGACTTGCGCAGTGCGGCTTCCGGCCGCTGTCTCGACGTGGCGGGCTTCAGCCAGAACGACGGCGCGAACGTGCACATCTGGGACTGCCACGGTGGAGTCAACCAGCAGTGGACGCTGACCGGCAGCAGCCAGCTGACCGTGTTCGGCAACAAGTGCCTGGATGTCCGTGGCGGCGGCACCACGTCCGGTACCCCGGTGCAGATCTGGACCTGCAACGGCAGTGAGAACCAGCAGTGGCGGGTGAACTCGGACGGCACGGTCGTCGGCGTGCGGTCCGGGCTGTGCCTGGAGGTGTCCGGCTGGGGTACGACCAACGGCACGGGGGTGCAGGTCTGGTCGTGCCACGGCGGCAGCAACCAGAAGTGGACCGGCCTGGCCGGGGCGAGCAACGCGTGTGCTCTTCCCTCCACTTACCGGTGGACCTCGACCGATCCGCTGGCGCAGCCGGCCAACGGGCAGCTCGCGCTGAAGGACTTCTCCACCACCACGTACAACGGCAAGCACCTGGTCTACTCGACCACCTCCAACGGAACGGCGTGGGGCTCGACGGGGTTCAGTCCCTTCACGAACTGGTCGGACATGGGAGCGGCCACCCAGACCGCGATGAACGAGCCCGCGGTGGCGCCCGAACTCTTCTACTTCGCACCGAAGAACGTCTGGGTGATGGTGTCCCAGTGGAGTCAGTGGCCGCTCTACTACCGCACGTCCAGCGACCCGACCAACCCCAACGGCTGGTCCGCGGCGCAGCCGCTGTTCACCGGCAGCCTTCCCACGGGCCCCGGGGACCGGCGGGACGCTCCGATCGACCCGACCATGATCGCTGACGACCAGAACATGTACCTGTTCTTCGGCGCCGACAACGGCAAGATCTACCGGGCGAGCATGCCGATCGGGAACTTCCCGGGCAACTTCGGCTCCTCGTACACGACGGTCATGAGCGACGCGACGGACCTCCTGTTCGAGGCGCCGGAGGTCTACAAGGTCCAGGGCCAGAACCAGTACCTCATGATCGTCGAGGCGCAGGGTTCGAACCGCTACTTCCGCTCGTTCACCGCCCCCAGCTTGAACGGTCCGTGGACCGTCCAGGCCGGCAGCGAGAGCAGCCCCTTCGCGGGCCAGGCCAACAGCGGCTCCACCTGGGCCAAGGGCGTCAGCCACGGCGACCTGGTCCGCAACAACCCCGACCAGACCATGACCATCGATCTCTGCAACCTGCAGTTCCTCTACCAGGGTCTCCCCACCGACACGCCGGCGGGGACCGACTACCTGAAGCTGCCGTACCGGCCGGGGCTGCTGACTCTCCAGCGCTGACCCGCCCGATCCACCGAAATCGCGACGGGGCACGGGGCGGTCTTGGCAGAGAAGGTCAGGGGCGGTCTCACGGAGACCGCCCCTGACCACCGCGCACCAGTCCAGCCCGTTCTGAACAACCGAGCGAGGCGGCATGAAGTGCCTTGTCTCCTACGGCAGTTCCACGATCAGCAACGTGCCCCGGCTCCCGGGGCGGACGGCGTGCACCGTTCCTGCCGGCACCATGAACAGCTCGCCGGCCCGCACGGAAACGGGCGCGCCCTCCACCTCCAGCTCCAGTCGGCCGTCGAGGACCACCAATGCCTCGGCAGCCGCATGGCTCTCTTCCCCGACGGGCAACTCGTCCATGCGCAGCACCTTCACGCAGGCCGCTCCCACCATGCCCAGACTGCGAGAGCTCCACGCCTCCGGCAGACCGGCGGCCGTTTCTGCAAGGTCAATGGCACTCATGGCACACCCCTCCACACGGACCCGTTCGGTTGTGCCGAAGGGCCACGGATAAAGATCAATGGATGACCTGAAACCTACGTGACCTGGGAAAACAACGGGTCGACCGTTTGGCAAAACCCGACGCCGACCGCCGCCCTCGCCCTCAGATGCCCTCGGTGAGCTGCCGCTCCGTCCGCTTCGAGGACCACTCCGGCTCCCGGGAGCCGGAGTGGCCGCGAGGTCTCCGGTGTCCGGTCCTTCTGCTCGATGAACCGTTACCGGAGACCTCGCCCCTTGAGGTCAGGACTCGCGCTGGGGCCAGACGGGACCCCCATCGGTCCAGACGACACCCTTGTTGCGGCAGAGGCAGAAGGGGTGGCCAATGGGGTCGGTGTAGACGCGGAAGCCGTAGCCGTCGGGGTCGATGCAGTCCCGTTGCAGGGTCGCGCCGAGGGCCAGGACGCGGCGCTGTTCGGCCTCGATGTCGTCGACTTCGAAGTCGAGGTGGAACTGCTTGGGGTGCTCGCTGTCGGGCCACTGCGGGGCGCGGTAGTCGTCCACCTGGATGAAGGCCAGTTCGATCTCGCCGAACCGGATACCGGCCCAGTGCTCGTTACTGTCCTCCTTGACGGCGAGGCCCGTCACCTCGGAGTAGAAACCTGCCAGCTCCATCGTGTCCGGGCAGTCGATGATGAAATCGGTGAGTCGCAGCATTCCGCGATCTTGCCACAAGACGAAATGAGGCTGGGGGCCCCGGCCCGACGTCCCCCTTCTGGCATCAACTCGTGCTGCCGTTGGCGCCGTTCAGTACGCCCGCACCCGCTGACTTGGTGAGCTTGGCGGGCAGGCCGCTCGCGGGTTCCAGGCCCGCGTTCAGCTTCGGCGTCCAGTTCACGGTCGTTGCGATCTTCTTGCTGGAGTGTTCGGCGTTGTACGCACCGACGAGGTCGGTCGTGGTGCCGTTGACCAGGTTGCCGCTGCCGGCGACCGCGCCGGTGCCGTCGCCGCTGAGCAGTTGGGAGACCTTCCGGCCGCCGGAGAGGGCCCAGTAGTTGTTCTGGGCGACGATCTGGGCGTGGGCGCGGGAGTTGATGCTGTAGCTGTGGGCGTAGCCGTTGAGCGTGGCCGTCTCGTAGTAGTTGTCGTACAGGTGTATCTGGCCGACCCGGGCGAGCGGGGCGCGCTGGACGATGCCCTGGAAGAGGTTGTGGTGCAAGGTCACCCGGAGCTTGGTGTCCTTGTCGCTGCTGCCGATGAGCATGGTCTTGTCGTGGTTGGTGAACCGGTTGTACTCGACGGTCACGAGGTCGGAGGCGTTGGTGATGTCGAGGGCGCCGTCGTGGACCTGGTATTCGCGGCCGAAGTACGAGGGGTTCGAGCTGTCGTAGTGCGGGCCGTCGCCGAACGTGTTGTGGTCGGCCCAGACGTGGGTGGAGCGGCGCACGGAGACGGCGTCGTACTGGGAGTTCCAGTTGCCCGTCGATCCGTCGGTCGGATCCCACTGGGGGAAGCAGTCACGCGTGTCGCTGAAGCTGAGGTTGCGGATAATGACGTTGTCCGCGTTGCTCACCTGGAGGCTGCCGCCGACGATCGCCGCGCCGGAGCCGGGCACGCCGACGATCGTGGTCTTGGAGGGAACGCTCACGACGACGCGTGCGGCTTGCCGGGCCTGGGCGGCGGCACGGGCCGACTCCTGTGTGCCCGAGGGCAGCTTCGAGCGGCCCCAGGTGGCGGGGTCGTAGGCCTTCAGGTACGCGTTGAGCGAGTAGCCCGTCCCGGCCGCGTAATCGGCGCACGTCAGGGGCTTGCCGGAATCGTCGGTGTTCATATTGATCGCCCCCTTGACCTGGATGATCCGCGGGGCTCCCTCGGGGCCGGCCTTGAGGGCTTTGGCCAGATCCGCGCGGGTCGAGACGGTGACGGTGTGCGCGGAGTCCGCGGCGTGCCCGCCCGTGGTGCCCGATCCGTCGGCGGCCCAGCCGTCGTTGGCGGGCAGCACCGCGTGCGCGAGGTCCACGGGGGCAGCGCCCGCACTCATGGCCAGCGGCACGGCCGCGAGACCGGCTGCCACCAGGGAGGCCGCGCCGATCAGTGCCAGGCGCTTGCGGGCGGGTGAGCGGCGGTGCGATGAAGCAGACACGTGGTGTCGTTCCTTTGTGAGAGACGAGAGTCCTGTCAGTGCCTCAGTTGCCGCTGCTGCGCAGAAGGTTGCCACCGCTGCGCAAAAAAATATCAGCATTGCCTATCGAGAAACGATAGATTATCGTCGCCTCACGATAGAAGGAGGCTTCCATGGGGAAAATTACAGTGCTCGCGCTGCGAGCGGTGATGGTGGTACTGCTAGCCGGCTCCCTGTTCGCACAGGTGGTGATGGGGCTGCTGCTGGTCCGCGACGAGGGGCGAGTGGACAGTGACGCCGTGGACTTCCCGCGCCTTCCGGTCCTGCTGATCATCATCGTGGGCATCGTGTGCGCCGAGATCGTCTTGGCCTGCGTGTGGCGGCTGGTGACGATGGCCCGCCACGGAACGGTGTTCTCCCAGCCCGCCTTCCGGTACGTGGACCTCGTGACCGGTGCTTTCACCGGAGCCGCGCTCCTGCTGTGGGTGCTCGGTGTCGTCCTGGCGCCGGGTGAGGCCGTCCCTCCCGGCATGGTCCTCCTGATCGGCGCGGCCGGCGTGGCAGTCCTCGGCGTCGCGCTCATCGTGCTCGTGCTGCGGATGCTGCTGGCCCAGGCCGTCGCGCGCGACGCGCAGGCCTCGCGGATGCAGGCCGAGCTGGACGAGGTGATCTGATGCCGATCGTCGTCGACATCGACGTGATGCTGGCCAAACGGAAGATGTCCGTGGGCGAGCTGGCCCAACGCGTCGGGATCACGCCGGCCAATGTGGCGGTCCTCAAGAACGGCCGCGCCAAGGCCGTGCGCTTCGCGACGCTCGCCGCGCTCTGCGAAGTCCTCGACTGCCAGCCGGGAGACCTCCTGCACTGGGAGGCTGCGGACGAGCCGGAGGGCCGCGTAGCCCCGGAAGCGCCGGCGCGCAACTGACGTACGGATAGGCTTCTTTCATGGCGAGCCAGCAGCGTTCGACGGGCTTCACCGAAGCCCAGCTGTCGATCATCGATGAACTGACCGCCCTGCCGTTCCCGGAGGAAGAGGGCAAGCCGGGGACGGACGGTGGGTGGGGTGGGCCCGGATACCACGTGGCCGTGCTCCGGGAGAGCCGGGACTTCTGGGATGACCGCAGTGAGGAGATCGTCGAGGCAGCCGAGAAGGAGCTGGAAGACGATCTCGACACACTGACAGTCGCTCTGACCGCTCTGTGGGGCGGTCCCACGATGGTGGATCTGTGGCCGTATCTCGGGTTCGACCATCCAGACCCCGAGTTCGTGGCTCCAGAGCCGCTCGGCTTCCTGTGCACCGTCGCCGGCAGCATGCGGCTGTGGCAGCCACCGACCTGCGGCCGATGGCTCGCACTGGCTATCGGTCAGGCGGATCCGGAGCTGCCTTTCCAACTGCTTGCCGCGGTGGGTGAGTCGTCCTCGCTCGGAGAGACGCACGGGCCTGGGCTGGGCGCACCGTAAGGGGCGACCGCCGACGAGCCGGGGGTCCGGGGAGGAGGCCTGCACCTCCCCGGACGGGGCGGAGGGTGTTACGGGCGCAGTCCGGCCATCAGGGCCCGGGTGACGGCGAGGTCGGCGGGGCCGGTGTTCCAGTCGGCGTTGATCGGGCTGACCGCGATCTTCCCCGCGCTCACGGCTTCGATGTCGCCGCCACGGGCCGGGGTCCGCAGGTCGACGCGTACGCCCACCTTCCAGGTGCCGTCGCCCGCGTCGGTGAAGTCCGCCTTCAGCAGGGTCTGCGGGTCCTGGAAGGTGGTCGCCACCCCGGCGGCGGCGCCCTTGCCGTCGGCGCCTACGACGGGGTGGTTGACGTTGAGGCCGACGCCCGCGGGGAGCAGCGGTCCGGATCCGGCCCGCGAGCGGAGCCGGTCGATCAGCCGGACCGCGAAGTCGACGGTCGGACCCATCGCGTTGACGGTGGTCACGGGGTCGGGGGCGGCGACGCCACCGGTGCTCAGGGCAATGGCTGGCACGCCGGACTCCAGCCCGGCGACGGCGCCGCCGACCGTACCGGAGTGGGTGGCCAGACCCGCCACGTTCGGGCCGAAGTTGGTGCCGGACACCACCAGGTCGGGGGCGCGGCCCTCGAACACCTCGGAGAGACCGAAGGCCACCGCGTCGCCGGGGGACCCGTCCACGGCCCACACCTTCGGCTCGGGGTGGCGCACGGTGACCGAGGGGGCGTTCGAGGTCTTCGTGCCCGCTCCGCTCTGATTGGTGAGCGGAGCAACGATCGTCACGTCGTGCCCGGCGGCGGTCAGCCGTGCGAAGGCGAGGCGGATGCCGGGCGCGCCGTAACCGTCGTCGTTGGTGAGCAGGATCCGCAACGGGCGCGCCGGCACGGGCGCCGGTCCGGCCTGCGATGCCGCGGCGGCGGGCGCCGTACCGGCGAGGGCGGGGGCGCACAGCAGCAGGGTGGCCAGCGGCAGGACTCGCTTGCGTTGCACGGAAAGCTCCTTGGGAGAGGGGTGACGGGGTGAGGGATGAGGGGCGATGCGGTGGTGGGTGAGGGGCGACGGACCGGGTGGCGGGTCAGCGCACGTTGCGGATGGGGAGGATGGCGAGCGCGCCGATCAGCGAGAGGCCGCCGCCGACCAGGAACAGCGGGGGGTATCCGCCGAGGGTGGTGACCACGGCGGAGGCGACGAACGGGGCGATGATCTGCGGTCCGGCGTTCGCGATGTTGAGGACGCCCATGTCGCGGGCCGCGTCCTCGGCGCGGGGCAGGACCAGGGTGACCAGCGCGGTGTCGACGGCCATGAAGCAGCCGAAGGCGAGGCCGTTGAGGGCGCTGAAGACGAGCATCCCGGTCCACGTCGGGCTGATGACGGGCACGGCCATGACGAGCCCCGCGAGGGCCGCGGAGAGACCCACGAACACTTTGCGGCGGTTCCACCGGTCGGACAGCATGCCGCCGACCACCGTGGAGAGCGCCATCGCGGCCATGGAGACCGGGGTGAGGACCGCCATCGCGGCGGGCGGGGTCAGTCCCCCGGGCAGTGATATGTGATCGTCCAGGATGTAGAGCTGGTAGCCGACGACCGAGAAGTAGCCGAGGACCATCAGGGCCCGCCCGATGAAGGCCCACCGGAAGTCGTGGTGGCCGAGGGCGGAGAGGAACGCCTTGACCTGCGCCCCCTTGGGGGCACGCGGGCCGTCGGCGGCGCCCGATGCCGCAGCCGATGCCGGGGCCGCGGAGCGCGGCTCGTCACGGCAGAAGGCCGTGAGCAGCATCGCGGCCGTGGCGATCACCGCGCCGAAGACGAGGTAGCCGGTGCGCAGGTGGTCCGCGGTCTGGGAGGCGATGAGCACGCCGACCGTGCCGCCGATCGGCAGCCCGAGTCCCACCACCGCGGACGCGGTGCCGCGCCGGGCGACCGCGACCCGGTCGGGCACGATCGCGGTGACGGCGGCCTGGTAGACGTTCATGGTGGCCTGGATGAGGCACCACCCGATGCCGACGAGCAGGGCCGTGGAGACGCTGCCCAGGAAGGCCAGGCCGGCGAGCGAGGCGAGGGCGCCGCCCAGGATCCAGGGACTGCGACGGCCGCTGCGGTCCGAGAGGGCACCGGCGACGGGGTTGAAGGCGGTCGCGAAGATCGCGCTGACGCCGCCGATCAGGCCGAGGACGGCGACCTTGTCGTCACCGGCGATCTCGGCGATCTGGGTGGGGAGCAGGATGGATCCGACGCCCATGTAGACGGCCATCATCGCGGAGTTGGCGACCAGCAGCAGGAACAGGAGTCCGCTTCTGCGGGGAGGTTGGTGGTCCGCCGGGACGGGCGGATCGATGAGTTCGTTCGTGACCATGACGACTCCTCGGGGACGGAGCGGGGAGGTGGGGCGGGGGGGCGCGGGTGGCGTGTGGCGGGTGGCGTGTGGCGGGTGGCGTGCCGCCGAGGTGCGGGCACGCGGCGGGGCGCGGTACGGCGGGCTGGCGGGGGTGGACGGCGCGGAACGGAGTCGCCGGGACGCCGTGTCCGTGTACGGGCCCCGGGTTGCGGGACCGGGGTCCGAGTCCGGTGGGTGGGGATACGGGTGGGGTCCGGTTACGGGTGCGGGTGGCCCGGCGGCCAGCCGGGTGGCGCATGCGGGTGCGGTCGACGTGCTGGTTCACGTGGTGTCCGCGAAAGCCCGGCGGGCCGGGCTCGTTCGGCGCGATTTCCGGGATGTACGCGAACGTTGTTACACGTGTCACTTGGTGCGCCTGGTCACTGTGTAGCACCACTTCCCCGGCGTCGCCAAGGGTTGGCACGCAGCAATGCGCGGATCGTGACACAAGCGGCGCCTCTTGGAAGGGGCACGTGTAACCGCCAGAGCCCGGCCACCTGACAAGCCGATCACGACCGAGAACCCCCTTGCCCTTGTGGCCCCGGCCACCTGTCCGCGATACTCCGTGCCGCGGTGCGGCGCCTCCCCCGCGCCGCCGGGGACCAGGCCCGCGCTCCGTCACTGCCGCGCCCGCCCCGCACCACCCCCACGGCCCCGGCCACCGACCCCGGTCCGGCGGCGCGACTCACGCCGGTCCGATCCCCGAGGGCCCCGGCACACCCCTCCCGCGGACCCGTAGGCGGCATCCCGAAGGCCCCTCCGCTCCACGACTCCGCCCGCATCCGCCCAACCGCTCCTCCGGCCTCGCCGCCCGGCACTTAAGCACCCGGCGCCCACCGCCCCGGCCACCGACCCGAAAGGCCCCGCCATGCCGCACTCCGTCACCCCCGCGCCGCCACCCGCCCCCGCGCCCCTGCCCGTCTCCGCGCCGCCGCCCTTGCACCACCTCCCCGCCCCTCCGCCCCGCTTCGCACTCCCGACGGGCGCTTCGCTGCTCCTCGTACCCCTGCTCGCCGGGCTCCTCCTGCGGACGGGCGAACGGCCTTTCTTCCAGGGCCTCGACGACTCCTGGGCCGACGCGGCCCGCGGCTCGTCCACGGGTCCCGCCACCGAGTTCGCCCTCTGGCTCGACCACCTCGGCGGCCCGTTGGGGCTCCTCCTCCCCTTGTTGCTGACCTGCGGTCTCTGCCTGTACGGGCGTTGGCGCTCGGCGCTCTTCGTCCTCGCTACCGCCGTCCTGGCGAACATCCTCGTCGCGCTGCCCCTCAAGCAGCTCGCCGACCGGCCCCGGCCGCCGCACACCTGGGTCCTGGTGAACGACGGCTCCTACCCTTCCGGGCAGGTCTTCAGCGCGGTGGCGCTGGTCGTCGCGGTCGCGGTGGTGGCGATGCCGCCGCGCGCGCGGCGCTGGTGGTGGCTGTTCGGCGCCGGGTACGGCGCGGCCATGATGTGGAGCCGGACGTGGCTGCACACCCAGTGGCTGACCGACACCTTCGGCGGCGCCCTGGCCGGGGCGGGGGCCTGCCTCCTGTTGTGGCGGGCGTTCGCGCGGCTCCTGGAGACGGAGGCGGAGCGCGCGGCGGCCGACACCCTCTGGCTCTGAGCGGACGACGACACATGATATCGAGCACAATTGACGATCGTTGATTTGACGCCATATTCTCGAAGGGCCGTCGCGCACACGGCGCACGGCCGAGGAAGGAACGGCTCATGGCTCACACCCCACGCCCGGACCAGACCGTGGTCGACCTGCCGACGGGACGCGTGCGCGGCATGGTCGAGGAGGGCCTCACCGTCTTCCGCGCCCTCCCCTATGCGGCCCCGCCGGTCGGCGCGCTGCGCTGGCGGCCCGCGCAGCCGCACCCCGGATGGAACGGCACCCGGGACGCGCGCACCGACGGCCCGAGCGCTCCTCAGATGTACCGCGAGGGCGGTGACCCGGTCCTCGGCGGCCACGGCGAGCCGCCCTTCGACGAGGACTGCCTCACCCTGAACGTCTGGACGCCCGCGGCCGACGACGCCCGCAGACCGGTCCTCGTCTGGATCCACGGGGGCGGCTTCGTATCCGGCTCCGGGTCGCTGCCGATCTACTCCGGCGCCACCTTCGCGCGCGACGGTGACCTCGTCGTGGTCAGCATCAACTACCGTGTGGGGCCACTGGGTTACTTGCATCCCGACGCGAAGGACGACACCCGGGGCAGTGACCCGGCGGGCGGCGGCAACCACTGGCTGAGCGATCAGCTCGCCGCGCTGCGCTGGGTGCACGAGAACATCGCGCGCTTCGGCGGCGACCCGGAGGCCGTCACCGTCGCGGGTCAGTCCGGCGGCGCGGTGTCCACCGCCGCCCTCGCCGCCACACCCGAGGCCGCGGGCCTGATCCGGCGGGTGATCCTGATGAGCCCGCCCTTCGGCCTCGACTTCCCCACACCCGCGGCCTCCCTGGAGCGCACCACCGCCTACGTGGAATGCGCCGGGGCCGAGGACCTGGCCGAGCTGCGCGACCGCCCGTGGCCCGAGCTGATCGGCGCCGGCGGTGGCCTCTTCGCCCGGACGGCGCGGTGGGGCTACTGGCCCACCCCGTTCCTCCCCGTGATCGACGGCGTCACCCTCCACCACCATCCGGCCGAGGCCCTGCTGCACGGGGCCGCGGCCGGGATCGAGGTGATGATCGGCTGGACGCGCGAGGAGGCCAACTTCGGGTTCGCCCTCGACGAGGGCCACGCGGGGGCGGACCGGGAGCAGGTGACCGGCCGGATCGCGGACACCTTCGGAGCCGCCGCGGCTCCCGCCGTGTACGCGGCGTACGAACGCGCCCGGCCGGGGGCCCGCCCGGGGGACGTCCTGATGGACCTCATCACCGACGAGCTGTTCCGGGCGCCCGCCGTGCGGTTCGCCGAGGCGCGGGCGGCCATGGGGCGCCCGGTGTGGGCGTACCAGTTCGACCTCCCCTCCCCCGCCCACGAGGGCCGGCTCGGCGCCGCGCACTGTCTGGACCTCGCCTTCGCCTTCGACAACTTCGAGCAATGGGCACACGCCCCCTTGGCCGCCGGCCTGGACCCCGCCGTGCGCGACGGGCTGGCGCAGACCATGCACCGGGCCTGGATCGCCTTCGTCCGCACCGGCGACCCGAACCACCCGGACATGCCGCAGTGGAGCCCGTACGAGGAAGGCACCCGGACCACGATGCGCTTCGACGCGGTCGTCGGCGCCCTCGACGACCTGGCCGGCCACGCCCGGCGGCTGCACGAGGGCGCGCTGCGCCGGCTCTCCTCGTAGCGCCACACGGAACCACGCCGCGGGGGCCCGGCGGGGCACGTACGTCCGAGCGGACCCCCGCTCCCGTGATCTAACTCGTGTAACCTGTGGAGAGAAGGCACCGGGCCGATCAGAACGAGCGTCGAGGGACGTCATGGCGAAAGACATTCCCGTCCCCGCTTCGGTCACCAGTGCCGACGTGGCCCGGCTGGCCGGGGTCTCACGCGCCACCGTCTCCTTCGTGCTCAACGACACCCAGGGGCACCGCGTCAGCGCGGCCACCCGCGCGCGCGTGCTCGACGCCGCCCGGCAGCTCGGTTACGTCCCGCACGCGGCCGCCCGCTCGCTGCGCGCCGGGCGCAGCAACCTCGTCCTGATGCCCGCGTCGATCTCCGCCGTCGGCCGACTGGTCAGCGACTGGGTGGACGACCTGCACAGCGAGCTGGACCGGCACGGTTACACGGCCGTCCTGCACGCGGGACGCTTCACCGATCCGCTCGACGCCGCCCGTGCCTGGGCCGAGTTGCGCCCGGCGGCCGTCATCGCGCTCGACGGCGACCGGCTGACCCCGCAGGCCGCCGAGCTGCTGAGCCGGGCCGGAGTCCGCGGGCTGCTCGCCTTCGCCGCTCACCCCGTGGCGGGCGTGCACACCATCGGTTTCGACCACGCGCGCATCGGCGCGACCGCAGCCGAGCACCTCATCGCCCGCGGCCGGACCCGTATCGGCGTGGTGATGCCGCAGGAGCGCGGCCTCGCCACGCTCGCCGCGCCCCGACTGGCGGGAGCCGAGTCCGTCGCAGCCCGGCACATGGCCACCGTGACGCCGGTGGAACTGTCCTACACCCGCGAGTCCGCGACCGCCCTGGCCCGGCGCTGGCCGGGCCTCGGCCTGGACGCCGTGTTCGCCTACAACGACGAGTACGCCGCGCTGCTGCTCCACGCGCTGCGGGCCGAGGGGATCGCCGTACCGGAGGACGTGGCGGTCGTGGGCTGCGACGACCTGGTGCTGGCGGCGCTCCAGCAGCCCGCCCTCACCTCGATCCGGCTGGACCTCGCGTCCCCCGCTCGGGTCGCGGACGCCGTGCACGAGCTGATCGAGACGGGCACGACCGCCCCCGTGCCGGAGATAGAGGCGGTGCTGGTGCACCGCCAGACCTCATAGGCATGTACGAACCGCTGGCCAGGGAAACTACGCTGACGGTCCGTCAGGTGCAGTCGCGGACGCGGCGAGGGTCACGGTCACCGCGGGCGCGGCTCCCGTACCCCCGGCCGGCCCTCGGCGGTTGCTGACGCGGGCGGCCTCGCGCGCGAGCGCGGGGGCGCAGAGCCACCAGGCAAGCAGCCCGGCCCCCGCTCCGGCGGCCGCGCCCGCGACGGTGTCGCTGAGCCAGTGCGCGTGCAGCCAAATTCTGCTCCACATCATGACCAGGGTGAACAGCGTCCCTCCGGCCCACCAGGCCCGGCGCCGCGCGGCCGGCACCAGCAGGACGCCGACGAGGACGACGAGCAGCGCCGCGCCCGCCGCGTGCCCGGAGGGGAACGAGCCGTGGTCGACCCGGACCAGCGGGTGGGCCGGACGCGGGCGGTCCACCGCGCACTTGAGCCCCTGGACCACGAGCACGTTGCCGACGAGGTAGGCGCCGAGCAGGAAGCCCGCCGACACCCGTCTGCGGCGCACGAGCAGGAAGACCAGCAGTGCGAGCGGCACGACGACGCCGAGCGGGCCGCCGAACCAGTTCAGGACCGCCGCGACCATGCCGTACGGCCCCCCGTGCGGGCCGTCCATCCAGGTCAGCCAGCGGTCGTCCGCGCTCTGGAACGGCGGCTGCGCCGGGTCCCGCCGGACGGCGAGGGCGAGCACCGCCGGTACGACCAGCAGCAGGACCCCCGCGCCGAGGACGCCGGGCCGATGGCGGGCGGCCGCCTGCGGGGGCGGCGGGGCGGCGGGGGCGCCGCGGGTGGGCGGGGAAGCGACCGGATTCCTGGACATGCCTGCCTCTCGCGACCGTGACGGGGCACGGCGTGGTTCGGGGAATCGACGTGCGCGCCCGGGCGGGATCGACATGCCCGGACGGGACCGGGGGTGCCGGGCGCCCGGCCTTGCGGGGCACGGGCGCCCGGCCCGGGCGGGGAACGGGGGCGCCGCCCGTGCGGGAACGGGGGTGCCGCCCCTCCGGGCCGCGCCCCCGTCTCCTTCGCTGGCGACCAGCTCAGACCCGCGCCGAGGTGACGGGTCAGGCACCCTCGCCGAGGTGCCGGGCCAGGAACGCGACGCTGTCCGCGACGATCCGCGGGACGTCGGGCGAGCCGAGGAAGATGTGGTCGGCGCCTTCGACGGGCTGGAGGGTGACCTCCCCGCCCGCCTGCGTGAGGGCGGCGGCGAGCAACTCGCTCTGGCTGTACGGGACCAGCCCGTCCTGCCGGCCGTGGACGAGCAGGAACGGCGGCGGGTTCGAGCCCGGGGTCACGTGCGTGACCGGGCTGGCGGCCCTGGCCAGCTCCGGGCACTCGGCGACGGGCGCGCCGAGGAGCGCCACGTACGGGTCGGGGAACTCCGTGCCGGGTGCCATCGGCAGCTCGGGCATCGGGTGCGCCGAGAGGGAGACCAGGTCGGAGATCCCGTACCAGTCGACGACGGCCCGCACCGCGGTGTCGCCGGTGCCCACGCCGTGCGCGCCCTCCAGCGCCTCGCGGTCCGCGCTGTCCGGGCCGACGAGGCCCGCGAGCGCGGCCAGGTGGCCGCCCGCGGACTCGCCCCAGACGCCGATGCGGTCCGGGTCGATGCCGAGGATCCCGGCGAACGCTCGGACGTAGCGGATCGCGGCCTTCACGTCGTGCAGCTGGGCCGGGAAGGGGGCCTCCAGGCTGTGCCGGTAGTCGATGGAGACCAGGGCGAGCCCTGCCCCCAGCACCGCTCCGTGCAGCAGGGCCGCCGGCACGGTGGGCGGCGGGTAGCGGCGGTCGCCGTCCAGCCAGCCGCCGCCGTGGATCCACACGACCGCCGGGAAGGGGCCCTTCCCCGGGGGCACTTGCACGTCGAGCAGCCGGGGGCGGTAGCCGGGCGTGGTGGCGTAGGTGGCGCCGTGGTGGTGACGGACGCCGTTCTCGTCCGTGAGCGCCGGGACGGGAGTCTGGTAGGGCGGAGGCGGCCAGGTCATGTCGGCCATGTCGATCGCGGGCGGGGAGTGCGTCATTGCGGCCCTTCCAATCAGCGCGGACCCGGTAGGGGCAAGGCTTCGTAACGTATGTCCGAATTGCTTGCACGACCCACCCGGGAGGCATAACGTGTTACACGTGTAATCACGACTCTAGCGACGCATTTCCGCTGACCACAAGCCCACGAGCGGGCCGACTTCCGCACTTGTTACACGGGCCACAGCGCGAACTGCGTCACCGTCCCCCAGGGAGCACCCCATGCTCACCGCCACTCCCGCCCCCACCCCCGCCACCGTTCGCCCGCGCGCCTTCGTGCGGTGGACGGCCGAGCCCGGTGCGGCGACCGTCCCGCTCATCCGGTCCCGCGTCCGGGCGGTGCTCGACGACTGGCGGGTGACCGCCGATCTCGCGGACGTCCTGCTGCTGGCCGTGAGCGAACTCGCGGGCAACGTCGTACTCCATGCCGCCGGCCCGCGCCGGATGCGGGTGGCGGTCATCCTCCGGGAGGGCTGGCTGCACCTGGAGGTCGCCGACGAGTCGCGCACACCGCCCCGGCCGCTCCTCCCCCGGCCCGCGGTCGATCCGGACGCCGAGACGGGGCGGGGCCTGCTGATCGTGGAGTTGATGGCGGCCGAGGCGGGAGGCGAACTCACTTGCGGTGGAGGCGAGTTCGGGCAGCACTTCGCCGTCCGCGTCCCCGTCGCGTGAGGGTCTTTCGGGAGCAGAAAATATGGCGACTGATTGACGGTCGCCAAAATATCGAGATACTTGCCCCATCTCCCCCGCTGCTCCCTGATTGAGGTGCCGCCCCATGGAGCTCTCCCCCTCGGCACATGCCGATACCTTCTGCCGCGACCGGCTCCCCCCGTTCTCCCTCTGGCCCCGGCTCCACTTCGACCTGCCGGAGCTGGACTATCCCGTCCGGCTCAACTGCGCCCACAGCCTGCTCGACGAAGCCGTCGAACGCTGGGGACCCGACCGGCCCTGCCTGCTGACCCCGACCGAGCGCTGGACGTACGGCGACCTGCTGCGGCGTGCCAACCAGGTCGCCCAGGTGCTCACCGAGGAGCTGGGCCTGCTGCCCGGAAACCGCGTCCTGCTGCGCGGACCGAACAACCCGTGGCTCGTCGCCGCCTGGTTCGGCGTCCTGAAGGCGGGCGGGGTGGCCGTCACCACCGTGCCGCTGCTGCGCGCCGCCGAACTCGCCGAGCTGTGCGGGATCAGCCGCCCCGCGATCGCCCTCTGCGACCACCGCTACCTGGACGAACTCCGCTCCGCCACCGGCTCCGATCCCGGCGCCGCCCCCCGCGTGATCGCCTACGGCGGCCCCGGCGACGACGACCTCGCGGTCCGCTGCGCCGCCAAGGACGGCGACTTCACCAGCGTCGCGACCGCCGCCGACGACGTCGCACTGATCGCCTTCACCTCCGGCACGACCGGACGGCCGAAGGCAACCCTGCACTTCCACCGGGACGTCCTGGCCAACGCGGACACGTTCTCCCGGCACGTCCTGGCGCCCCGGCACGACGACGTGTTCACCGGCACCCCGCCCCTCGCCTTCACCTTCGGCCTCGGCGGGCTGGTGGTCTTCCCGCTGCGCGTCGGAGCCTCGACCCTGCTGATCGAGCAGGCCACGCCCGGGCAGCTGGCCGACCTGATCGCCGCGCACGCGGTGAGCGTCCTGTTCACGGCGCCGACCGCGTACCGCGCGATGCTGGCGCAGGGCGCGGCCGGCCTGCTCGCGGGCCTGCGCCGCTGCGTGTCCGCGGGCGAGCCGCTGCCCGCCGTCGTGTGGGAGGAGTTCCACGCCGCCACGGGGCTGCGCATCATCGACGGCATCGGCGCCACGGAGATGCTGCACGTCTTCATCTCCGCGGCCGACGAGGACATCCGGCCCGGATCCACGGGCAGGCCCGTGCCCGGCTACCGGGCCGCAGTGGTCGACGAGCACGGCGAACCCGTCCCCGACGGGCAGCCCGGCCTGCTCGCCGTCACCGGGCCCACCGGCTGCCGCTACCTCGACGACCCGCGCCAGTCCACCTACGTCCGGGGCGGCTGGAACATCACCGGCGACACCTACGTCCGCGACGCCGACGGCTACTTCTGGTACGTGGCCCGCAGCGACGACATGATCGTCTCCTCGGGCTACAACATCGCCGGGCCCGAGGTCGAAAAGGCCCTGACCGGCCACCCGTACGTCGCGGACTGCGGGGTCATCGGGGTGCCCGACGAGCGGCGGGGCATGCTCGTCAAGGCGTACGTCGTGCTGCGCGCCGGGGTCCCGGCCTCGCCGGCCACGGCCCGGGAGCTCCAGGACCACGTCAAAGCGGTCATCGCCCCCTTCAAGTACCCGCGCGCGGTGGAGTTCGTCACCGACCTCCCGCGCACGGAGACCGGCAAGCTCCGGCGCGGCCAACTCCGGGCCCAGGCACGGGAACCGGCCGTTCCCGCGGCGACGGTCCCGCGCGCCACCGTCGTGGAGTCGCTGCCCAGCGTCGTCATCGAGCGCCGTGTGGAGTGGCCCGACACCGACGCTGCCGGCCACTACCACCACTCCACCGTCGTGCGCTGGGTCGAGGCGGCGGAGGCGGTCCTGCTGAGGCGTCTGGGCCTGGCCCACCTGTTCGGCAGTACGCCCCGCGTCCGCTTCGAGGCGGACTACCGGGCCCGGCTCTGGTTCGGCGAGGCGGTGCGCACGGAGCTGCGCGTCACCAAGGTCGGCGCCAGCTCGCTCCACTACGCCTTCACCGTGCGCGGGGAGGCGGGCGCGGAGGCGGCCGCCGGCCGCATGGTCATCGCCCATTCCGCCGCCCGCGCCACCGGGGCCACCCCCTGGCCGGCCGAGGTCCGCGAGGTCCTCACCCAGGCGGGTCCGCAGGCCCCCGAACTGATCGAGAACGTCCGAGGAGGCGCCCCGTGCGCGTAGCAGTCATCGGAGGCGGACCCGGCGGTCTGTACTTCGCCGCCCTGGCCAAGCAGCTCTCCCCGCACTGGGAGATCACCGTCTGGGAGCGCAACGCTCCCGACGACACCTTCGGTTTCGGTGTCGTCTTCTCCGACGAGACCCTCGACGGCATCGCCCAGGCCGATCCGGTCGTGCACGCCGCCATGTCGGCGGAGTTCGCCCGCTGGAGCGACATCGACGTCCGCCACCGCGGCCGGACCCTGACCTCCGGCGGACACGGCTTCGCCGCCCTGGGTCGCCGCCGGCTGCTGGAGATCCTCCAGGAACGCTGCGCCGCGCTGGAGGTCGACGTCCGCTACCGCACCCAGGCCCCGCCGCCGGAGCAACTGGCCTCGGCCTACGACCTGGTGGTCGCCTGCGACGGCGTACGGTCGGGCACGCGCGCCGCCCACGCCGACACCTTCGCCACCGACCTCGACGAACGGTCCGGCCGCTACATGTGGCTCGGCACGGACAAGGTCTTCGAGGCCTTCACCTTCATCGTCGAGGAGCGGGAGTTCGGCACCCTCCAGGTGCACGCCTACCCCTACGACGCCACCCGGTCCACCGTCATCGTCGAGATGAACGAGGACGCCTGGCGGCGCGGCGGCTTCGACCGCTCCGAGTCCCTGGACCTGCCCCCCGGCGCGAGTGACGAGGAGGGGATCCGCCGCTGCGAGGAGATCCTCGCCCCCCACCTGGACGGCCACCGGCTGCTGCCGAACAACTCCAAGTGGCTGCGGTTCACCACCGTGCGCAACCGCACCTGGCGACACGGCAACACCGTGCTGCTCGGGGACGCCGCGCACACCGCGCACTTCTCGATCGGCTCGGGCACCAAGCTCGCCATGGAGGACGCGCTCGCACTGGCGGCCTGCCTGCACGAGCACCCCGACGCGCCCAGCGCGCTGGCAGCGTACGAGGACGAGCGCAGGCCGGTCGTGGAGTCCACCCAGCGGGCGGCGCAGGCCAGCCTCGAATGGTTCGAGCACATCGACCGGTACACCGGCCAGGACCCGCACCAGTTCGCCTTCAACCTGCTGACCCGCAGCCGCCGGGCCACCTACGACGGGCTGCGCGCCCGGGACGAGGGCTTCACCACCGCGGTGAACGCGTCGGCGCCGGTACCGCCGATGTTCCGGCCGCTGCGGCTCGGCGGACTGCGGCTGCGCAACCGGGTGGTGGCGGCCCCGGTCGCCCTGTCGACGGCCCGCGAGGGGATTCCTGGCGACTTCGACCTGGTGCACCTGGCCACCCAGGCCCTCGGCGGTCCGGCCCTGGTGCTGGCCGGGATGACCGCCGTCAGCGCGGGCGGGCGGACCGACGCGGGCTGCCCGGGCCTGTGGACCGACGAGCAGGAGGAGGCCTGGCGCCGGATCACCGGCTTCGTCCACGGCCAGTCGGACGCCTGCCTGGGCATCCAGCTCACCCACGCGGGCCGCCGCGCGGCCGACGGGACACCGCTGGCAGCCTCCGCGCTGGCCTGGGACGAGCGCAGCCCGGTGCCGCGGGAGGCGACCCGGGCGGACATGGACCTGGTCGTGCGGGACTTCGTCCGGGCGGCCGAGCGCGCCGACCGGGCCGGGTTCGACGTACTGGAACTTCAATACGGCCACGGCCACTTGCTGTCCGGGTTCCTGTCCCCGCTGACCAACCGGCGCGCCGACGCCTATGGAGACGGCCCGGCCGGGAGGCTGCGCTTCCCGCTCGAAGTACTGGGCGCGGTACGGGCGGTGTGGCCCGCCGGGAAGGCGCTCCTGGTGCGGATCTCCGCGACCGACTGGGCGGCAGGCGGTCTGGGCGAAGGCGAGGCGGTGGAGATCGCCCGGGCCCTGGGGGCGGCGGGCGCGGACGGGATCGACGTCTCGACGGGCGAGGTCGTGTCCCACGAACGGCCCCGCTACGGCCGCAGTTATCAGACGCCGTACGCCGACCTGATCCGCAACGCCACGGGGCTGACGACGATCGCCGTGGGCGCGCTCTCCACCTACGACGACGTGAACTCGGTGATCCTGGCGGGCCGCGCCGACCTGTGCGCCCTCGGCCGCGCGCAGCTCCACGACCCGCTGTGGACCCTGCACGCGGCGGCGGCCCAGGGGTACCGCGGGCCCGCCGCGCCGTGGGCCCGCTCCTGGGCGGCGGGCAGTGCCCGGCCGCCGGCCGCTCGCACCGACCGGGTACCGCCCCGCCTCGAACTGCTGCGGCCGGCCGAGGCCGCGGTGCACCGGCGCTGGCGTCCGCACGCCGCCGCGTCCCCCGCCGTCCCGGCGCCGACCGTGACCGCCGCCGCAACCCGCTGACCAGCGGAGATCCAGGAGATTCCATGGAACCCCCTCCCCCGTACGACCTGCCCCGCTTCACGGCGGCGGCCGTGCAGGCGTCCCCGGTCTACCTCGACCCCGGAGCCACCGTCGACAAGGCCGTCGCGCTCATCGCCGAGGCCGCCGGGAACGGCGCTGCGCTCGTCGTCTTCCCGGAGGTGTTCGTCCCCGGCTACCCGTACTGGAACTGGACGATGAACCCGGTGCAGGGTTCGCCCTGGTTCGAGCGCCTCCAGCGGGCCTCCGTCGACGTTCCCGGGCCGTACGTGGACACGCTGCGCGCGGCGGCGCGGCAGTACGGCGTCACCCTCGTCATCGGGGTCAACGAACGTGCTCCGCACAGTCTCGGCGTCCTCTACAACACCCTGCTGACCATCGGTCCCGACGGGGAACTGCTGGGCGTGCACCGCAAATTGGTGCCGACCTGGGCCGAGAAGCTCACCTGGACCGGGGGCGACGGCAGTTCGCTGCGCGTCCACCGGACCCCGGTCGGCCCGCTCGGCGCCCTCGCCTGCGGGGAGAACACCAACACCCTGGCCCGGTTCGCCCTCCTCGCGCAGGGCGAACTCGTCCACGCTTCCTGCTACATCGCCCTGCCCGTGGCCCCCGCCGACTACGACATGGCCGACGCCATCGCGGTGCGTACGGCGGCCCACAGCTTCGAGGGCAAGGTCTTCTCCGTCGTGGCTTGTTCCACCGTCTCGCCGGAGATCGTCGACCTGATCGCGGGGGACGACGCCGAGCTGCGGGCCCTGTTCGGCCGCCCGCGCAGCGCCCTGTCCGGGATCTTCGGCCCCGACGGCCGCCCGGTCACGCCGCCGCTCGTGGACGACGAGGGCATCGTCTACGCGGAGATCGACCTGGGCCGGTGCATCCAGCCCAAGCAGATGCACGACATCACCGGCCACTACAACCGCTTCGACGTCTTCCGCCTCGAAGTCGACAACCGGCCCCGTCCACCCGTGACCTTCACCGCACCGTTTTCCGCCCCCCGCACCACGCCGCTTCCCGAGGAGGACGCATGACCATCGGACAGGACGACACCGCGCTCGGCCGCGCACGGGTCCTCGCCACCCCCGAACTCACCGCCTACTACGCCGAACTCGAAGCGCGCGACGCGGGCGCGCTGTGGACCGTCGCCAACGACATCGAACCCTGGTACCCGCAGCCCAGGTCCGTCCCCGTGCTGTGGCGGTACGAGGAGCTGCGCCCGCTCGTGCACAAGGCGCTGGGTCTGGTCACGGCCGACGACGCGGGCCGCCGAGTGGTGATGCTGGTCAACCCCGGCCGCAGGGACGTCAGTGCGGCGGCCGGGCTGCTGTACACGGGCCTGCAGATCATGGGCCCCGGCGAGGCCATGACCGCACACCGCCACCAGGCCGCGGCGCTGCGCTTCGTCCACGAGGGAACCGGTGCCTGGACGATCATCGACGGGCAGAAGCTGAAGGTGGGCCCGCGCGACTTCGCGATCACTCCGAACGGCACCTGGCACGAGCACGGCAACGACGCGGACGACGCCCCGGTGATCTGGCAGGACGGCCTGGACATCCCCCTGGTCAACGCCCTCGACGCGGGGTTCTACGAGGTCCACCCCGGGCTCCACCAGGAGCCCGGAAAGGTGATCAACTCCTCGGTGCTGACCTACGCGGCGAACCTGCTCCCCTACGGCGCCGAGCGCTGGACCCGGCCCTACTCCCCCCTGCTGGCCTACCCGTGGGAGGCGACGTACGAGGCGCTGCTCGGCCTCGCGAAGGCCACCGAGGGGTCCCCCTACGACGGGATCATCGCGGAGTACACCAACCCGGTGACCGGCGGTCCGGTGATGCCCACCATGGGCGCCCACATGCAGCTGCTGCGCCCGGGTCAGGCCACCCAGGCCCACCGGCACACCGGATCGGTGATCTACACCGTGGCCAAGGGCCGCGGGGTCTCGGTGATCGCGGGGCAGCGCTTCGCGTGGCGGGAGGGCGACATCTTCTGCGTCCCGTCCTGGGCCTGGCACGAGCACCACAACCTCGATCCGGCCGAGGACGCGTGCCTCTTCTCCTTCAACGACTTCCCCGTCATGCGCTCGCTCGGCTTCCACCGCGAAGAGGCGTACGTCGACAACGGCGGCCACCAGGACGCCCGCTGAGCGCCCCCTTGAGCACCACACCGCCGGATTCCCACCGCTGCGACCACCAGGAGACACCCCCATGCGCCTGCTGACCTTCACCACCGCTTCCGCGGACGGCTCCCCGCCGCGCCTCGGCGCCGAGAGCGACGGCTTCGTCCACGACCTCGCCGCGCTCGCCGGCCACGCGGGCGCGGCGATCCCGGCGGACCTGCTCTCGCTCGTCCAGGCCGGGCCCGCCGCACTGGACACCGTCCGCGCCCTGCTCGACGGCGCGCGGCCGCGCCACGCCGTCCACCGGCTCGAAGACGTCCGGCTGTGCGCCCCGCACCGGCCCGGCAAGATCATCGGAGTCGGGCTCAACTACGTGGAACACGTGGCGGAGTCGAGCCGGACCCTGGACACCGACAAGGAACTGCCGCCCCGCCCGGTCCTGTTCAGCAAGCCGTCCACCGCCGTGACCGGTCCCGGAGCGCCGATCCTGCACAACGCGGATCTCACCAGCCGACTGGACTGGGAGTGCGAACTCGCCGTCGTCATCGGCCGGACCGCCTTCCGCGTGAGCGAGCAGGAGGCGTACCGGCATGTCTTCGGCTACAGCATCGTCAACGACATCAGCGCCCGCGACCAGCGCCGCTCGGGCCAGTGGTTCTTCTCCAAGGGCCAGGACTCCTACGCCCCCTTCGGCCCGGTCGTCGTCACGGCCGACGAGATCGCGGACCCGATGGCCCTGGACCTCGAACTGCGCGTCAACGGCGTCACCAAGCAGAAGTCCAACACCCGCCACATGCTGTTCCCCATCGCCCGGCTCATCGCCGACATCAGCTCCGGCGTGACCCTGGAGCCCGGCGACGTGATCGCCACCGGCTCCCCCTCCGGCGTCGGAGCCGGCATGGTCCCGCCCGAGTTCCTCGTCCCCGGCGACACCGTCGAGGCCACGGTCGAGGGCATCGGCACCCTCACCAACCCCGTCGTGGACGCCCGTTGATGCCGACGCCACCGGCCCACCACCCGCACCGAGGAGATTCCGTGCCACAGCAGACCTACCGCATCGGCCAGATCGTGCCGAGTTCGAACGTCACGATGGAGACGGAGGTCCCGGCCATCCTGCGCGCGCGGGAAGCCGTCGCGCCGGAGCGCTTCACCTTCCACTCCAGCCGCATGCGGATGACCCACGTGACGCCCGAGCAGCTCAGGGCCATGGACGCCGACTCCGACCGCTGCGCCGTCGAGCTGTCCGACGCCCACGTCGACGTCCTCGGCTACGCCTGTCTGGTGGCCATCATGAGCACGGGCCTGGGCTACCACCGCGCGTCGGAAGCGCGCCTGCACACGCGCACCGTGGAGAACGGGGCCCCCGCTCCGGTGGTGACCAGCGCCGGAGCCCTGGTCCAGGGGCTGCACACCATGGGCGCGAAGAAGGTCGCGCTGCTCGCCCCCTACATGCGCCCGCTCACCCGGACGGTCGTCGACTACCTCACGCACGAGGGCATCGAGGTGCTGGACCACCGCGCGCTGGAGATACCGAACAACCTCGACGTGGCCGCCCACGACCCGGCGAAGCTGCCCGGCCTGGCCCAAGCCCTCGATCACGCGGACGCGGACGCGGTGGTCCTCTCCGCCTGTGTGCAGATGCCGTCGCTCGGGGCCATCGAGGAGGCGGAACAGCTGCTCGGCAAGCCGGTCGTCTCGGCGGCCGTCTGCACGGCGCACCAGATGCTGCGGGCCCTCGGCCTGCCGGCGGTGGCGCCGGGGGCCGGGCACCTGCTGTCCGGGGCGTACGCGCTGGCGCCCCTGGGCCGGGGGGCGGCGAGCGGGGACTGACCTGCGGCGCGGTGCCCGGCCGCGCCGATCGGTAGGATCGCCACCGCATCCAACGGAAGGCGATCATGTCGGACAGCCCCCTCAGGCCCAGCTCGTTGATCAACACGGTCTACGGGGCGTTCCTGCGCGGCGGCGGTGGATGGATCTCCATCGCCGACCTGATCAGCCTGATGGCGGAGCTGGACGTCGAGAGCCAGGCCGTCCGCTCGGCAATCTCCCGGCTGAAGAAGAAGGGCGTCCTGGAACCGGAGCGGCGCGGCGCCACCGGTTACCGGCTCAGCCCGGCCGTCCATCCCGTCTTCGACGCCGGCGACCGGCGCATCTTCGCCAGTCTGGAGCCTGCGGACCTGGCGGACGGCTGGGCCCTGGCCGTGTTCTCCGTACCGGAGTCCGAGCGCTCCCACCGCTACCAGCTGCGGACCCGGCTGACCTGGCTCGGCTTCGGCAACATCGCCTCCGGCGTGTGGCTGGCGCCGGGCCGGGTGCTGGAGGACGCCCGGGCCATGCTGCTGCGGCTGGGGCTGAGCGAGTACGTCCACCTCTTCGCCGCGGCCGACTACGCCGCTTTCAGCGACCTGCCGGGGGCGGTCAGCTCCTGGTGGGACTTCCCCGCGATCCAGGAGCAGTACGCCGACTTCACGGACGCCTACGCGCCGGTCGCCGCGCGCCTCGCGCGGCAGGGGGGCGACATCGACCGCGCCGAGGCGTTCCGCCACTACGTGCCGATGCTCACCGCCTGGCGGCGCCTGCCCTACCTCGACCCGGGCCTGCCCGCGGAGCTGCTGCCAGCGGACTGGAACGCCGTCGCGGCCCGGCAGGTGTTCCAGCGGCTGCACGAGGTCCTCGCCGGACCGAGCCGGGACCACGTGCGCAGCGTCACCGGCGGCGCCGCGCCGTAGGACCGCCCGGCGCCGCGGCAGCGGGGGTCAGTGCCGGCTGGACTGCCGGACGCGGAACAGCTCGGTCCGCAGCACCGGGGCGCCGTCGACCGGGGCCGGGTTCTCCGCGGTGGGCTGGATTCCTCCGGCGGCGACCTTGTCCAGTGTGGCCAGGCCGTCGGGGCCGACCGTGCCGAACACCGTGTAGTTCGGCCGCAGTGCGGAGTCGCCGTAGACGACGAAGAACTGCGAACCGTTCGTGTTCGGCCCGGCGTTGGCCATCGCCAGCAGGCCGCGCCCGTAGAGGCGGCGCGCGCCGGTGGGATCGGTCGGTGCGGGCGGCAGGTCCACCGGGAGCTCGTCCTTGTACTTGTACCCGGGCCCGCCCTCACCCGTACCGGTCGGGTCACCGCACTGCAGTACCTTCAGCGTCGGATACGCCGTCAGGCGGTGGCACACCGTGCGGTCGTAGAACCCGTGGCGCGCCAGGTGCAGGAAGCTCTGGACCGTGCACGGCGCCTGGGCCTGGTTCAGGTGCAGCGGGAGGGAGCCCTGGCTGGTCGGAACGGCCACGTCGACCGTGCCGCGGCTGGGCGTGCGCCGCGGATCGGGCGGTAGCGGGACGCGGCGCGCGGGCGGCTCGTCCGGGGTCTGCGTGTACTGGCACGGGCCGTGCGTGGTGCGCGGCGGAACGCCGTCGGCAGCGGTGGCGGCGCCTGCCCCGGACACGGCCAACGTCACGGCCGCTAATCCGCTGATCAGTGCTCGGTTCATTTCGTACGCCCTCCTGATGATCGCCAGGTTGCGGAGCGGTCGCAGTCTAGGGCGTGATCCGGTCGGCGGGAATGGTCAACCGCAGAAGGCCGGCGCGGGCGGCTCCGGCCTTCTGCGGCACCGGGAATCAGGCGGCGACGAGCTCCCGCTCGCGGTCCGGCGCTTGCACCTTGGGCTTCTTGTTCGGCAGCGAGAGCCGGAAGACCTTGTGCCACGCGGAGTACACCTGCTTGGGCAGCGGGCCGGTGACGTACTCCAGCTCGTACTTCTCGAACAGGGCGCGCACCTTCACCGCGACCTCGGCGTAGCGGTTGCTCGGCAGGTCCGGGAAGAGGTGGTGCTCGATCTGGTGCGACAGGTTGCCGGTCATGAAGTGCATGGCCTTGCTGCCGCTGATGTTCGCCGATCCCATCATCTGGCGCAGGTACCACTGGCCGCGCGTCTCGCCCTTGATCGACCCGCGCTCGAAGACCTGTACGCCCTCGGGGAAGTGCCCGCACATGATCACCGAGTGGGTCCAGATGTTGCGGACCAGGTTCGCGGTGAAGGTGGCGGCGAGGGTGGGGAGGAACGACGGGCCCGACAGCAGCGGGTGGATCACGTAGTCCTTGAGCACCTGCTTGCGGATCTTGCGCCCCACGGCCCTGGCCCGCGCACGGAACTCCGGGTTCTTGCGGCGGCGCTTGTGCAGGTTCTTGGCGAGCTCCAGGTCGTACGCCGCGATGCCGTACTCGAAGAAGCAGGCGTTGAGGAAGTTCCACAGCGGCTGGCCGAGGTGGAACGGGTGCCACCTCTGGTCCTCGTCGACGCGCATGATGCCGTAGCCGAGGTCGTTGTCCTTGCCGATCACGTTCGTGTACGCGTGGTGGAGCTCGTTGTGCGAGTGCTTCCACTGCTCGGACGGGGAGACGTGGTCCCACTCCCAGGTGGTGGAGTGGATCTTCGGGTCCCGCATCCAGTCCCACTGCCCGTGCAGGATGTTGTGGCCGATCTCCATGTTGTCCATGATCTTCGCCACGGACAGCCCGGCGGTGCCGAGCAGCCACGCCGGCGGGAAGACCGAGAACAGCAGCACGCCCCTGCTCACCAGCTCCAGCTTGCGCTGCGCCGAGATGACCTTGCGGATGTAGGCGGCGTCCTTCTCGCCCCGGTCGGCGATCACCACGTCACGGATCGCGTCCAGCTCGCGGCCCAGCTCCTCGATCTGGTCCGCGGTCAGGTGGGCGGTGGGGTCGATGGCGGTCAAAGTGCTCCTACCGTTCGATGTCGCAGGGGCCCGCCGCGGCGGACACGCAGGTCTGGATGAGGACGCCCGGCTCGGCCTCGGTGATCTCGCCGGTGCGCAGGTCGCGGACGGCGCCCGCCTTGAGCGGCGTGACGCAGCCGAAGCAGATGCCCATGCGGCACCCGGAGGGCATGAGCACGCCGGCTTCTTCGCCGACGTCGAGCAACGGCGTGGCGCCGTCCGCGTCGACGGTCTTGCCGGTGGTGCTGAAGGTGACCTCGCCGCCGTCGCCGGCGACGACGACGGTGGGCCGGAAGCGTTCGGTGTGCAGGCGCTCCGGGACGCCGTGCAGGCTCCAGTGGTCCTCGGCGGCGTCGAGCAGGCCCGCGGGGCCGCAGGCCCAGGTCTCGCGCTCGGCCCAGTCGGGCACGAGTTCGGCAAGACGGGCGATGTCGAGCAGGCCGTCGGTCTCGGTGTGCAGCTCGGTGAGGCGCAGCTTCTCGTCGGCGACCAGATCGTGCAGTTCCTGGCGGAAGATCACGTCCTGCGGCCGTGGCGCGGAGTGGACCATGACGACGTCGTCGATCCGGACGTCGCGGAGCATGCCCATCACGGGCGTGATGCCGCTGCCGGCCGTCAGGAAGAGCACCTTGGCGGGCTTGGCCGGCGGCAGGACGAAGTCACCGGTCGGCTGGTCGAGGTGGATCAGCGTGCCCGGCTTCGCCTTGCGGACCAGGTGGTTGCTGACCTTGCCGTCCGGGATGGCCTTCACGGTGATCGTGACGCGGCCGTCCCGGCGGTCGGTCGGCGAGGTGACGGAGTAGGCACGCCACAGGCGCACCCCGTCGACGTCGACCCCGATCCGGACGTACTGACCGGCCGTGTGGCCGCGCCAGCCCTTGCCCGGCCTGATCACGATGGTCGCGGCGTCATCCGTCTCGGGGTGCACGGCCTCGATGCGCCCGCGCAGGTCCGCGCCCGCCCGTAGCGGGCTGACCAGGTCGAGGTAGTCCGACGGCAGCAGCGGCGTCGTGATCATCTCCAGCAGTTTCCACGCCCTACTGCGGAGGGCTGCACTCGTCATGACTCCAGCTTGGTGCGCCTCAGGGCGTAAAGTCCTGTCCGCAGGATGTAAATCTGGTCGGCGGAATTGTTCGCAGGGAACAAAAACATGAGCAACGCGATCCGGAGGGCCACCGAGCTGGCCCTGGATGAGACGACGGTCACAGTACTTCGGGCCGCACTGAAGACCACTGCCGACGAAGTCGTCGAGGCGATCATCGACGAGGTCCCGTCCTATGCCAACGCCCTTTCGGGCCGCATGGGCGGCACCATCCGCCGAGCCGTCCGCACCGCCCTGGGGCACTACCTGGACCTCGCGAGCGGGAACGCGGCGGGCGGCGACGGCGACGACGCGGCGTACGAGCTCGGCCGCGGCGAAGTGCGCGACGGCCGTTCGATGGACGCCCTGCTCAGCGCCTACCGCGTCGGCGCCCGTGTGGCCTGGCGCTGCCTGGCGGCGGGCGCCGTACCCGCAGGACTGCCCGCGGCCGAGGTCGCCAAGTTCGCCGAGCTGACCTTCGCCTACATCGACGAGCTCTCGGCCGCGAGCGCCGCCGGCCACGCCGACGAACTGGCCGCCCGGGGCCGGGCCCACGAGCGCCACCTGGAACACCTGGCCCGCGACCTCCTCGCCGGCGCGAGCCCGGACGTACTGCTGGCCTCTGCGCAACGGGCCGGGTGGCAGCCTCCCGTTTCACTGACCGCGGTCCTGCTGCCCGCCGACCAGGCCCGCCCCGCGTACCGCGCGCTCGACCCGAGCACCCTCGTCCTCGACGATCTGCCGGACGCCTCCGGCGTGCTGCTCGTCCCCGATGCCGACCGATCACATCTGCTGCGGCAGCTGACCGACCGCGCCGCCGTGGTCGGCCCGGCCCGGCCGTGGACCCGTGCGTCCGCCTCCCACGCACGAGCCGTACGCGCGCGCTCCCTCTCCCCCGACATCCGCGACACCGATGACCACCTGCCCGAGCTGGTGCTGAGCGCCGACGCGGACGCGTTCGCGGACCTGCGGGCCCGGGCCCTCGCACCGCTGCGGACCGTGTCCGTCGCGACCGCACGGCGGCTTGAGGAGACGCTGCGGGCGTGGCTGCTGCACCAGGGCAGGCGGGACGAGGTGGCGGCGGCGCTGTTCGTCCATCCCCAGACGGTCCGGTACCGGATGGCGCAGCTGCGCGAGCTGTTCCCGGACCTCGCATCGCCGCACCGGGTCCTGGAACTGACACTGGCGGTCGGACTTCGGGGCAGCTGACCCGTACGTCCACGGACCGTTCACCGTCTGGGGCGCGTTCTCCGCGAAGCCGCCGGCTACCCGAGCAGTTGGACCAGCCCGACCGGGAGGAACGCCGGGCGGCGGGGCTGTCCGACCTGGTACGGCACGAAGCCCAGCGAGGCCGCGACCTTGACCTCCTCGGTCGTTTCCGCCTGGTAGACGAGCCGGCAGGGCCCCGACTCGGCCCTGGCGCGCTGCCAGAGAGCGGGGGCCGGTTTGCGCTCCGCCTCGGTGCGGGGGGTGAGGATCCGGTCGCCGAAGTCCTGCCAGGCGAAGGGCTCGGGTCCCTCCCACGTGGCGTCGACTTCCTTCTTGAGCCGGGCGGCACGCTCGGCGTCGGTCGCGCCCCAGGAGGGCGGAACGTTGGTGATCAAGCCGATTCTGATGTGGCGCTCGCGCAGGGCGCGCAGATATGAGGCCGCTCCGGACCGATAGGCGATGCTGCCGTCCTCGGCCGTGTGCACGAGGGTCTCGCCCAGATCGAAGTACGCGACGGGACAAGCGCGTTGGTCCCCGGCACTCGCCACGGAGCCCACACCCGTGACGCCCCTCGCGGGCGCGGCCGCACTCACCGTGGCGCAGAGCACGGTCGATGCGAAGGCCACACCGAGCGCGAGGCTCGCCCGGCCCACCTTCTTGCTGGCTGATAACCGATTCATGGCGCCGTAGCCCCTCTCCTTGTGCGCCGCACGGATGCCCGGATGTCCGGTCCATGACAGGCAGGTGGCGCCGAGTCTCTCATACGGGCCTTCGGCGAAGCGGCCCGCGACGGGCAGGTCTCCTGCGCCGCCGCGCAGTTGACCCCTCTTGGCGGCGCGGCCGAGCGGGCGGACACTGAGGGCGGGGGTGGGCTCATGTGGATCGGACTGACCGCGGGCATGTGGATCCTGCTGGGCGCGGGGCTCCTCGTGCAAGGGGTGCTCCGGCGGAAACTGCGCGTCTTCCGGGGCGTGGTGCCCGACCCGCCGCCGAGGCTGGACGTCTACGCGTACGCCTACCTGTGCGGCGGACGCAGACGCACGGCGCAGACCGCGCTGGCGGCCCTGCACCTCGCGGGGCGGATCACCGTGCAGGAGGACCGGATCGTCCTCGCCGGGCCCGTCGGGGCCCCGCATCCGGTGGAAGCGGCCGCCCTGGCCGCCTGCTGGGACCCGGGACGCTTCCGGCGGCCGCTGTCGCCCCGAGGGGCGGAGAAGCGGACCAAACACAGCCTCGCCGTCCGCCGGGTCGGTGAGACCCTCGCCCGGGACGGTCTGATCCGCCATCCCGTCCTGCGCAAGCGGGCGGAGACCTGGGTCGCGATCCTGGCCATGGTCCTGCTGCTGACGCCGACCACGCTCGGGATGTCCGCGGCGATCATCGCGGACGTCTCGGGCCACTGGGCACCCGGCCAACCTGCGGCGGTCGTCACCTGGTTCGCCGTACCGGCCCTGGTCTTCACCTGCTTCAAGGGGCCGGAACCCGACGGCCCGACCCCCGAGGGCGCGCCCCTCATCGAGGAACAGCGCGTCCCTTCGACGGCGGACGGGCCGCACGGGGAGGTCCTGCGACGCGTGGCCCGCGAGGGCACGTCCACCGAGGGAATGCCGGCGGACCTGAGCCGCCTGCTGCGTCGCGAGCCTGCTTCCACCTTCCAGCCCGACGGGGGCCCCGGCCTCGGTGGTCTTTAGGTGGTCGCGTGAGCACTTTCGGCGGAAGACGTACCACTCTCGCGGTGCTACAGATACCGTTTCGCCAGAACTGAACTACCAGGAGGATCAGCACACGTGACAGCCGAACAGACATCACCGGCCGGGCGGTTCTGGCGCGACGACGCCGGGGACTGGTACTCCTGGAACCCCCGCTTCGCAGAACGGCTGTCTCCCGTCTACACCACCGCGGCCGCCGCCTGCCGGCTGATCGAGGAGGGCGTGCCCCTGGCACTCCCGGAAGACTGCACCCCGGAGACGCTCGCACACATCGCACGCTCGACGTTCGGCTACGACCGGCCGCCCGTACGGATCTCCCCCCGCCAGGCCCGCGAGCTGGGAGAGATCGCCCGGACGCTCCGCGACCACCACGGGGCCCTGCTTCTGGAGACGGATTACATGGGGTGGGAGGAATCCGCGGTCGACGGCATCCTGCGCGCGCTGGAGACCGGGGACAGTGACTCCTCCCCGTCCCTCCCCAGGGTCGAGTAACCGGGGGCCCGGCCAAGGGTCGACGTTTCACATGTCGGGGTGCGGCCCCCGTCGCGGCCCTGTTGGCCAGGGCCGCACCCCGTATGGACGAACGTACCGTGATGCCGGCCCGCCCGCGTTCCGTTTTCCTGGTCGGCAGGCTCGCGATCACACCGCAGGCGGGAAGTCCTTGATCGGCTGGTGTCCGAAGACCTGGTCGAGGACGGACGCCAGGCGGGCCTTCAGCGGCTCGGCGTGCGGGACCGGCCGCTGGGGGCCGCGCGGCACCAGGGGCGCGCCGAGGTCGAGGAGCAGGTAGAGCATGCGCAGCGTGCGCATCGTGTTGGTCGCGTACGCGGGCTTCGGTCCGGGACCGATCGCCCCGAAGTCGGCAGCGACCGGGTCGAGCCAGGCGGTCGCCGCATCGTCGCTCAGTTCCGGTCGCGTCAGGACCCTGGCGATCGCACCGGCGAGCCGGTCGTCCTCCTGCTGGTCCCAGACCTGGTCGTGGCGGGCGAGCATGCGCCCGGCCGCGAGGGCGAGCATGGACCCGGGGTCGACGTCCGGGTGGGTGCCGAAGGTTCCCAGCAGGTCCGACCCGTGCGCGACGGCGTGCAGCCAGCCCAGCTTCGGATCGTGGGCGCGCAGGTCGCTCTCCTCGGGGAACCAGGCCGCGAAGGCGTCGAGCCAGGGCTGCCGGAAGTCGCCCCGCGTGACGATCATGTCAAGGACCAGCGGGGCGAACGTACGGGCCTGGACCTCGCTGTCGGTGAACCGGCGCGCCATCTCGTCGCCCAGCCGCAGCCGCGGTGCACCGGCGATGACATCGCGCGCGATCCAGGTCCGCAGCACCACGTACGGCGCGCCGTCGCGCACCTCGGGGTCCCGGTCGCGCAGACAATCCGCCAGTTGCACCGTGAGTTCGTCGAGACCCACGCCCGACGGGACGCCGAAGCCGGTGGCGCAGAGGTCGTCCCAGTCGATCTTCATGGCCCGGACCCTACCGCGCCCGGTCGCGGAGGCCGTCGTATTATCCCGGCGACCGTCTGCTCGCCGGACTGCACCTCGCAGGCACTTTCATCGATGCGCCCGCACGCTAGCAGCCGTACCAGTTGGTCCACGTGCCGTTGCCGTTGAACGTGTTGCACCAGTAGCCGCCGTTGCCCCCGAGCACCTGCACCGTGGGATTCCCGCCGGAGAACCAGGCCCAGACGCCAGCCTGCACGTTGTTGCTGTTGCCGAGGGTGCCCCAGGTGGACCACGAGCTGTTCGAGCTGAACTGATAGCTGTGCCAGATCTGGCGGTCGCTCCCGATGACCACGAACTCGTACCGGCCGTCCGGCCAGTCCAAGCGCCGGACGATGGATCCGCACAGGACCACTGCGGCGGCAGGACCGTTCCCCGTGAAGCTGACGTCGCAGGCCGCGCTGCCGGTACGGGTCATACTGACGACGGGGGCGCTTGTGGTGCCTGTGCGTTCGCCGACGGTCGGTGCTCCGACCACGCTGGGCCCACTCGGAGCCGGTGCCGCCTGCGCGGTGGCGACAGGACTCAGTGTGGCCACGAGTGCCAGTGCCATCACGGCAAGAATGCCGGGCTTCTTCATGATTCCCCCCAAGAATGGCGTGACGTGTCTCCAACGGGCGGCTCAGCGCCGCCGGTTGCGGGAAGCTTGCGTGACAAACGGGCACTTTTCCAGAGCTTCCGAGCACGAGGCGGGGACATGACGCGAAGTCGATCCCGCTGGCCTGATACCCGGATCCGGATCCGCCGGCGGGCGGCACGGAGTTGCCCGCGCCGCCCGTCGGTGTGACCGCTCAGCCGGCGACGATGTCGAGGGCAGGAGCCGGCTGGCCACCCAGCCGGAGGAGCGCACGCCGTTGCCCACCCCCATGCCCCCACCACCCATGAAAGGCGCGAAGACGACGCCCCACAGGGTCGCCGGTGCGGCCCCGCTCGGGTCCGTGCCGCTGACAGCCGGGACCGCTGGTCCAGTCGGCTTGCCGATCCGGCACGGACGGCGTCTGCGGGGTGAGGGGTCAGGCAGCGGCGAGGCTGAGCTGGTCCTTGAACAGAACCCAGTGCTGGCCCGGGTCCTTCGGGTCGCACGGCTTCACCGAGACGCCCGAGGAGTTCCACGTGTTGGCGAAGCAATAGGCCGGAGCGTAGGCGAGGCCGACCTGCTGACCGGAGACGTTCCAGTACTGCCCCTGGTCCTTCGGGTCACACGGCTTCACCGAGACGTCCGGGGCGTTCCACGTGTTGGCGAGGCAGTAGGCGGGAGCGTTGGACAGGGCGATCTGGTGGCCCGAGAGGGTCCAGTGCTGGCCCTGGTCCTTGGGGTCGCACGGCTTCGTGGAGATCTTCGGGGTGTTCCAGGCGTTGGCGAGGCAGTAGAGACCGGGTGCGCGCAGCGCCGGGGCGGTGGTGGTCGCGGCCTGCGCTCCGGCGGTGGGCAGGAGGGAGGCGGCCAGGGCCAACGTCGTGAGGGCGAGCGTCTTGCGGAAGGCGATGGTCATGGGGGCGAAATCCGTTCTTGCGGGAGAAGTGGGATTCACGCCCGAGCGCGAGATGGCTTCCCCACGCGGTTCCGAACGCGGGCCAATTGGTAGCACCACCCAAGGGTTGGCCAACGGTTTCTGCGCAGCACGTTCATCCCAATGAGCCGGCACATGTGATGACCCGACAGGCCGCGGCAGGCGTTCACTCCGGCGACCCACTGGAGCCGGCCAGTACGGCGTCCAGCATCCTGCGGGCGACCGCCGTGAGCTCCGCCGGGTCGGGTGCGGGCCGCGTACGGGCCATCGCACCCACGAGGCGGTCGTAGAGCACGCCTTCGGTCCAGGCGACCAGCAGTTCGGCGGCTTCGGCCGGCCGGGCGGCGCCCAGTGCCGCGAGTGCGGCGGCCGTACGGCCGCGGGCCGCCAGGCCCGCCTGATGCAGGGCCGTCCCCAGTTCCGGCGTGCGCGCGGCCTCGATGCTCAGCTCGTAACGCGCCAGCTGCCGCTCGCGGCCGGTGGTCAGCCAGCGGTGCAGCAGTGCCCCGATCGCGGCCGCCGCCTCCTCCCGCGAAGCGGGCCGCCCCGCGGCGGAGGGGGCCGGCTGCCCCGCGTCGAAGTCGTCCAGGTCCAATTCCGCGATGCGCGCGTAACAGGCGCCGATCAGGGCCGTCCGCGTGCGGAAGTAGTACGAGGTGCTGCCCGCGGGCAGCCCCGCCGCGGCGTCGATCGCGCGGTGCGTGAGCCCGCGCAGGCCGGCCGTGGCCACGGTGGCGATCGCTGTGTCCGCGATGAGGGTGCGGCGGTCGGGGCTGGACATGCCCTCACTCTACAGCTGTAGAGTGAAGCTCTGGCGGCTCTACAGCTGTAGAGGACGCACGAATTCCGAACCGAACGGAGATGTGTTCCATGCCGAAACGTCATGCGGTGGTGGCCGGGGCCGGTATCGGAGGCCTCACGGCCGCCATCGCACTCCACCGCCGCGGCTGGCGCGTCACCGTCTGCGAGCGCGCGCCCGAACTCCCCTGCACCGGCGCCGGTATCGGCCTGGCCTCCAACGCCCTGCGCGCACTCGACGCCATCGGCGTGGACGCCGCCCGCGCCGCCGGGAGCGCCGTGCCCGCGACCATGGGCGTACGCCGCTCCGACGGCCGGTGGCTGAACCGGGCCGGGACCGCGGACATGGCTGCGCGCTACGGCATGCCCCCGATCGCCGTGCCGCGCCCGGCCTTCACCGCGGCTCTGGCCGCCGCCCTCCCGCCGGAGTCCCTTCGCTACGGCACCACCGTGACCGCCGTCGAGGGCGCCACGGGTCGCCCGACCGTCCGTACGGCGGCGGGCGAAGACCTCACCGCCGATCTGGTGGTCGCCGCCGACGGCATCCACAGCCCGTTGCGCCGCGCCCACTTTCCCGCTCACCCCGGCCTGCACTACATCGGCGAAACCGCCTGGCGGACCATCGTGGCCGCGCCGGACCTGCGGATACCGGAGATGAGCGAGACCTGGGGGCGGGGCGAGCGCTTCGGGCTGACCCCGCTCTCCGACGGCCGTTTCTACCTGTACGCCACCGCGGTCGTCCCGGCCGGGACCCGCTCAGCCGACGCCCGCGCCGAACTGCGGCAGCGCTTCGGCTCGTGGCACGACCCGATTCCGGCCCTGCTGGACCGCGTCGAGCGTCTCGACCCCGGCCAGGTGCTGCAGAACGACCTCTACGACCTGGCCGCCCAGCTGCCCAGGCTGCACCGCGGCCGGATCGCCTGGATCGGCGACGCCGCGCACGCCATGGCCCCGAACCTCGGACAGGGCGGCTGCCAGGCCATCGAGGACGCGGTGGTCCTCGCCCACCTGCTCCCCGACGGAGAGGTCCAGGACAGCGGGGACAGCGGGGACAGCGGGGACAGCAGAGATAGTGGGGACAGCGGGGACTCCCTTCCCGCCGCCCTCGCCGCCTACACGGCCGCACGCCTCGGCCGCACCGACGCCGTGCGCGTCCGCGCCCGCCGGGTCGGCCGCCTGGGCGCCCTCCGCAACCCGCTCGCGGTGGCCGCCCGCGACATGGCGGTGCGCACCACGCCCGCCCGTCTGGCCCTGCGCGGCATGGACGACCTCTTCAACGGCTTCCGCCTCCCGGACCGCCGAGCCTGAATGCGGCTTGCCGTATCGCGTCTGCAGGACATGCCGGGAGGGCAGATACGCCCGGCCGAAATGGGCGGCAGCGTCCCAAGTCCCCTTGCTACGGTGCGGTGATGTCATCCATGTCAGCCGTCAAGAAGTTCCAGGTCACCTTCGACTGCGCGGAACCCGAGCGCCTCGCCCGCTTCTGGTGCGAGGTGTTGGGGTACGTCGCAGCGCCGCCACCGGAGGGGTTCGCGACCTGGGACGATTTCAACCACACCCTCCCTCCTGAGAAGCGGGATGCGTGGTTCGCGTGCGGTGACCCCTCCGGCGCGGGGCCACGTCTGTACTTCCAGCGCATCCCCGAAGGCAAGACCGTCAAGAACCGGGTGCATCTCGATGTCCGGGTCGGCACGGGGCTCGTGGGGGACGAACGCCTCGCCGCACTCGAAGCCGAGTGCGCGCGCCTGGTCGCGCTCGGCGCCACGCACGTGCAAACGCTGTACGCCGACGGGGAGAACGAGTCGTGCATCCCCATGCTGGACATCGAAGGCAACGAATTCTGTATCGACTGAACCCACCCCGGCCTGCGCGGAGCTTCCCGGAGGGTGGGTGCTCGTTAAGCAGCGCATGATCCTCTGGTTGCTCAATCACCTCAGTACGTTCCTCATCGCCGTCCTCGTGGTGGGCGGCCTCACCGCCCTCGCCGTGGTCGGCAGCCTGGCAGCACGCCGCCGCTTCCCGCACCTGGCGCGGGGGGAACACAATGAGATGGTCGGCGTCGCGCTCGGCATGTTCGGCGCGATCTACGGCATCATCCTCGCCTTCGTCGTCGTCACCCTCTGGACTCAACTGGAGAACACCGAGAACATCGTCGCCAACGAGGCCACCGACCTGGCCCTCGTCGTGCGCAGCGCCGATGCCTTCCCGCCGGCCGACCGCGCGAGGGTGAACGGGGCGGTCGGCGCGTACGTGCACGCCGTCGTCGAGGTGCAGTGGCCGCTGATGCGCGAGGGCCGGCCGAGTTACGAGGCCACCGGCTCGCAGACGCGCAGGCTGTACGAGGCCCTCCAGGCGTACGAGCCGAAGGGCGCCCGGGCCGAGACCTTCTACACCGAGGCGGTCACCCGGCTCAACGACGTCGCCTCGCAGCGCCGGGCGCGCGTCTCGATGGCGGAGACGTCGCTGCCGGTCCTGCTCCAGGTACTGGTGTACGGGGGCGCGCTCGTGACGGTCCCGCTCACCTTCCTGTTCGGGCTGCGCAGCATGAAGATGCAGTTGCTGTTCGTGTCGGCGGTGGCCGGGCTCATCGGGTTCAGCCTGCTCCTCGTGGTGGCGCTGGACCGGCCCTTCGCGGGGGACCTGAGCGTGAGTCCGGCGCCGTACAAGGAGGCGGCACTGGCGCAGTTCTGGGCCGCGGGCTGAGGTCGCCCCGGCGGCGTCCGTAGCGTAGGCGGTGGGACTCGTGGCCGCCGGCGTCTCGGACGCCGTGCCGCACCGGTGAGGCTGCCGTCCGTGGCCTCATTCATTAGGGTGAGCGGCATGGACATGCGCAGGATCGTCGCCATGCTGGCCGAGGAGGCCGAGCAGCAAGTACGCGACCAGATGTGGGCACTGGCGCCGAGCGAACGCGCTCTCGCGCTGCAGGCCGAGACCGGCCTGCGCGACGCCGTCGGCCCGCCGGACGTCCAGGAGTCGCTGCCGGCGATCGACCGGCTCGGTCAGCTGCGGGAAGCGCTTGCCGTCCTGGCGGTCTCCCTCGCTCGTACCCACGGCCGCCTGGCCTGGTTCCTCTCCGGCGCCATCGACGCCCTCGAACCGGTCCTGCGCTGGCGCGCCCTGCCCGCCGACCGGGGAGGCACCTTCGGAACCGTCCTCCCGAGCCCCGAGGAATACGCAGAAGCCGAGGACGCCGTCCGCCGGCTCCGGGACACGCTGGCCCAGATCACCGCCCAGCCAGCCGAACCCGGTTGATGCGCCGGGGAACACGTCGAGGGGCCCGGGTGCCTGTGGCACCCGGGCGCCGAAGGAACTGCCGCACCATCTGCCGGCCTTGATACCGCGCCGGGGCGGCGGTCAGTGCACCTGGATTCCGATGAGGCACGTGTCGTCGTCCGTGTCGGACGCGCTGTAGGTCAGCAGGTTGTCGAGGCGCTTCTCCAGTGAGTCCGCGGTCCGGGAGGCGATGGTGAGCAGTTGGGCCAGCGATTCCGTGACGGCGATGTCCCTGCGCTCCACGAGGCCGTCCGTGTACATGAGGAGGATGTCCTCGGCTTCGAGCTGCACCTCTTCTTCCGTGAAGGCCGTGTCGGGCAGTGCTCCGAGGAGCAGTCCGGAGGGCATGGGGAAGCTCTGGGCCTGGGCGCCGCGGATGAGTACGGGGGGCAGGTGGCCGGCGCGGGCCCAGCGCAGGGAGCGGTTCTCCGGGTCGAAGATGCCGCAGACAGCGGTGGCGGTGAGGTCGCTGGTGAGGTGGAAGGCGATGGTGTTGAGCCAGGCCAGCAGTTGCGCGGGGCCTGCTCCGGTGACGGCGAGGCCGCGGAGCGCGTTGCGCAGGATGACCATGCCGGTCGCTGCCGGGATGCCGTGGCCGGCGACGTCACCGACGCTGAGGAGGATCTTGCCATCGGGCAGGACCACCGAGTCGTACCAGTCTCCTCCGACGAGGGACTCGGTTTCCGCGGGGCGGTAGCGGACCGCGATGCGGATGCCCGGGACCTCCATGGGCGCCGGGGCGGGCGGCATGATGACCTGTTGGAGTTGCAGGGTGAGCCTGCTGCGGTCGGCCGATTCGGCTTCGGTGTCGGCGAGTTGGTCGCGGGTGGCGGCGAGGGCGACCTCGGTCCAGTGCTGGGATGAGACGTCCTGGCAGGCGCCCCGGACCGCGCGCAGGCGGCCCTGGTCGTCCAGGACGGGTTCCGCGACCATGCGGATGTGGCGCGTGATGCCGTCGGAGCGCTGCAGGCGGAAATCGACCGAGGATTCGCGCAGCCGGTGCAGGAGCGTGCGCAGGAACCGGCCGATGGAGTTCATGTCGTGCGGGTGGGCGTAGGAGGCCAGGTCTTCGAGGGGTACGGGCGACGCCGTGGCCGGCAGGCCGAAGAGGCTGAACAGCTGGCCGTTCCAGCTGATTTCGCCGGTGGTCATGTTCTGCTCGAAGCCGCCGACACGGCCGAGTCGCTGCGCGTGCTGCAGCAGGTTGGCCAGTCGCGCCGTTTCGTCCTCGATCTTCCAGATCAGGAAGAGGGCCGTGCCGTGGCGGGTGATGCTGACGTCGGCGACGGTGGTGAGCGGTACGTCCCCGACGAAGGCCGTCAGGGTCGTGTGCCGCATCTGGCAGGCTTCCCCGGTGGCGTAGGTCCGTTCCAGGCTCTCGAAGAGGCCGCTGTCGGCTGCCGCGGGGTATGCCTCCAGGAAGCGGCTGCCGGTGACCATCGAGCGGGAGCGGCCCGCGGGGTCGATGAAGCGGTCGTTGGTGTGGTGGATGTGGAAGTCGGCCAAGTGCCCTTCGCTGTCGAGGCTGGGAGTGAGCACGAGGGCCGGATCGTACAGATGGTCGGCCAGCTCGGTGAGCTCCGCGACCGCGGGCAGGAGCAGAGCCCCGCGGTCCTCGGCGTGCGGCCGCTGTTCGTCGATGGTGTACGCGCACAGTTCGGCCAGGGCTTCGAGCTGGCGCAGCAGGTGGGGGGACTGCGGGGGGACGTCGTTCGGCCAGGCGATCTCCAGCACGCCGTGGATGCGGCCGCCGGTGCCCGCCGGCAGCATGATGCGTCCGCCCTCGGGGTGCTGGCGCCGGCCGATGGTGGGGATGCCGGCTTCGGAGAGGTCGGCGACGACCGCCGTGTCGCGCGCGGTCAGTGCGAGGCGGGCGCAGGTGGTCACCTCGGGCGGCACGTAGCGCCAGCGGGAGGCGTCCTCCTCCGTGAAGCCGCACTGGCCGACGAGGGTGAGGGACGCGTCGGACGCGGCGACCCAGATCGCGACGGCGAAGGCGCCCAGCGGGCGCAGCGCGTTCTCCCACACGGAGGTGGCGACGGCCTGGGCGTCGGTGGCCGCCAGTACGCCGCTCTCGGCGGCCCGCAGCCGTACGGCGTGGGTGTCGCCGCCCTCGGCCGGCTCGTCGACCGCTGCGTTGAGGAACTGCTGCGCGATGTCGCTGACACGGTCGCGGGCGGCCTGGTTGATGACGTCGACGGCCAGTTCGAGGAGGGTCACCCCGGACTGCTCGGCGAGCTTGGCCAACTGCCGGGACGCCTCGGCGGGCCCGCACCCCAGGCGCCCTACGAGGATGCCCTTGGCCATCTCGATCAGGGCCCGTCCGTCGGCGGCGGACTGGGCTTCGATGGCCTCTTGACGGAGCCGTTCCACCGTGGCGGCCAGGCGTCCCGCCTCCTGCGCGGTGGAGGACGCCGGCTCGGCGCCGGGGCCGGGGCGGCGTGCCGGGGCGGTGGTGGGCGGCACCGCCGGTGTGCCGTGCGGTCTGCGGCCTTCCGGCCGGGACGCTGGGGGTTCTGTGGGGTTGGTGTTCACCGTCGGGCGGCTTTCTCGGTAAGGGCGACGTGGGCGCTGCGGAAGTCAGGCACGAGCGGTACCGGAGCCTTCGTGCGGCGGCAGCCAGCGGCGCAGCCGAGTGATGAGGTCATCGGCGTCCACGGGCTTGGTGACGTAATCGCTCGACCCGGAAGCCAGGCTCTTCTCGCGGTCCCCCGGCATGGCCTTGGCGGTGACGGAGATGATGGGCAGGTCCGCGTACTGGGGCATGCGCCTGATCTCGGCGGTCGCCCCGTAGCCGTCCAGTTCCGGCATCATCACGTCCATCAGGATCAGGTCGATGCCCGGCGTGCTGGTCAGGGTCTCGATGCCCTTGCGGCCGTTCTCGGCGTGGATGACCCGCATGCCGTGCAGTTCCAGGATGCCGCTGATCGCGTACAGGTTGCGCGGGTCGTCGTCGACGACCAGGACGGAACGGCCCGCGAGACTGGTGTCGACGACGGAGTGCTCGGGGACGGCGAGGTCGCCGTCGGAGCGCACCAGCGGCAGGACGTCCCCGGGGCGGTCGGCGGAGAGGTGCAGGGCGATGCGCTCGCGGAGTTCGTCCAGGCTGGCGAGGACTTCCAGCGGCTGAGCGGCGGTCCGCTGGGCGACCTCCTGCTGCTGCGCGAGGGTCATCCGGCGGTTGTCGTGGGCGAGGACCGGCAGGGACGCAAGGGCGGTGTCACCCGCCAGGGCCCGCAGGAAGCGCAACGCCTCCCCGTCGGCGTCCAGTTCGAGGACCACGCAGTGGAAGGTCGACTGGGCCAGGACGTCGGCCGCCTCGGCGGCACTGAGGGCGGTGACTACCTCGATCCCTTCGTCGGGTCGCGAGGAGACGCGTCCGGCGGCCAGGTCCGCGGCCGCGCTTTCGGCGACGAGGCTGAGGAGGCCGTTGCTGCGCTGTTCGATGACCAGCAGGCGCCGGGGGCGCCGGGACCGGGCAGCCTGCGGCCTCGTGTCCTCACGCTCCTCGGCCGCCGCCGTGACGGCGGCCGGCTCCAGGACGAGAAGGCCTGCGTCCTGCTCCGTGGCGTCGGGGCGGGACACAGGGAGGTACAGGGTGAACGTGGAGCCTTCCCCGGGCACGCTGCGCGCGGTGACGGCACCCCCGAGGAGCCGGGCGATCTCCCTGGTGATCGACAGGCCGAGGCCCGTGCCGCCGTACTTGCGGCTGGTGGTTCCGTCGGCCTGCTGGAAAGCCGCGAAGATCGCTTCCAGCTGCTCTTCGGCGATCCCGATGCCGGTGTCGATGACCCGGAAGGCCACCACGGAGCCGGCCTGGGCCAGCTCGGGGGGCAGTTCCGCGCTGTCCGCCGGTTCGATACGGACCCGCACCCGGCCCTGTTCGGTGAACTTCACCGCGTTGGACAGCAGGTTGCGCAGGATCTGCTGGAGCCGCGCGTCGTCCGTCAGCAGGTCCACCGGCACGCCGGGTGAGGTCTCGATGTCGAATTCGAGTCCCTTCTGGCTGGTGAGGGGCCTGAAGGAGGCTTCCACGTAGTTGAGCAGCCGCTGGAGCGAGACCCGCTCCGGGTTGATGTCCATCTTTCCGGCCTCGACCTTGGACAGGTCGAGGATGTCGTTGATCAGCTGGAGCAGGTCGGAGCCCGCCGAGTGGATGATCCCGGCGTACTCGACCTGCTTGGCGGTCAGGTTGCGCGTGGGGTTCTGCGCCAGGAGCTGGGCGAGGATGAGCAGGCTGTTCAGCGGGGTGCGCAGCTCGTGGCTCATGTTGGCCAGGAACTCGGACTTGTACTTCGAGGCCAGCGACAACTGCTGCGCGCGGTCCTCCAGTTCCTGCCGCGCCTGCTCGATCTCCAGGTTCTTCGTCTCGATGTCCCGGTTCTGGGTCGCGAGGAGGGCGGCCTTCTCCTCCAGCTCGGCGTTGGAGCGCTGGAGTTCGTCCTGCTGCACCTGGAGCTGCTCCGAGCGGGCCTGCAACTCGACGGTCAACCGCTGCGACTCGCCCAGGAGTTCGTCGGTACGGGCGTTGGCCACGATGGTGCTGACGTTGACGCCGACGGTCTCCATCAGACGGCCCAGGAAATCGCGGTGGGCCGGTGTGAAGGACGTGAAGGACGCCAGCTCGATGACGCCCAGGACCTGGTCCTCGACCAGGATGGGCAGCACGATGAGGCTGGCGGGTGCGGCGGCGCCCAGCCCCGAGGAGATCACGTAGCCGGAGGGGACGTCGTCGATGGCGAGGATCCGGCGACTACGGGCCGCCTGCCCCACCAGGGTCTCGCCCAGGCGCAGGCGCGTGGGCGCGGGGCTTGCGGCCGGCCGGCCGAAGGATCCGATCAGGGACAGCCAGGTCTGCCCGTCGGCTTCCTCCGCGAGGTAGAAGGCGCCGTAGCTGGCGTTCACCAGCGGGGTGAGTTCGTCCATCACGAGTTCGGCGACGACCGCGAGGTCGCGGTGGCCCTGCATCAGGCCGGAGATCTGCGCCAGGTTGGACTTGAGCCAGTCCTGTTCCTGGTTGGCGCGGGTGGTCTCGCGCAGCGAGCCGACCATCGAGTTGATGTTGTCCTTGAGTTCGGCGACCTCGCCGGAGGCGTCCACGGTGATCGACCTCGTCAGGTCGCCCTCCGCCACCGCGCTTGCGACCTCGGCGATCGCCCGGACCTGCCGGGTCAGGTTTCCGGCCAGCTCGTTGACGTTCTCCGTCAGCCGCTTCCAGGTGCCCTCGACGCCCTCGACCTCGGCCTGGCCACCGAGCCGCCCCTCGCTGCCCACCTCGCGCGCCACGCGCGTCACCTCGGCCGCGAAAGAGGACAGCTGGTCGACCATCGTGTTGATCGTGGTCTTCAACTCCAGGATCTCGCCCCGCGCGTCGACGTCGATCTTCTTCGACAGGTCGCCGTTGGCGACCGCCGTGGTGACCAGCGCGATGTTGCGGACCTGGCCCGTGAGGTTGTTCGCCATCGAGTTGACGTTGTCGGTGAGGTCCTTCCACGTGCCCGCCACGTTGGGGACGCGCGCCTGCCCGCCGAGCCGGCCCTCGGTGCCGACCTCGCGGGCGACGCGGGTGACCTCGTCGGCGAAGGCGGACAGCGTGTCCACCATCGTGTTGATGACCCCGGCGAGCGCGGCCACCTCGCCCTTCGCCTCCACCGTGATCTTCTGCGACAGGTCGCCCCTGGCCACGGCCGTCGCCACCTGGGCGATAGACCGCACCTGCCCGGTCAGGTTCGAGGCCATGACGTTGACGTTGTCGGTCAGGTCCTTCCAGGTGCCCGACACCCCGCGCACCGTGGCCTGCCCACCGAGATTGCCCTCGGTGCCGACCTCGCGGGCGACGCGCGTCACCTCGTCCGCGAAGGCCGAGAGCTGGTCGACCATCGTGTTGATGGTGTCCTTCAGCTCCAGGATCTCGCCGCGGGCGTCCACCCGGATCTTCTGCGACAGGTCGCCCTGCGCCACCGCCGTGGTGACCTCGGCGATCGAGCGCACCTGCGCGGTCAGGTTGTCGGCCATGAAGTTCACCGAGTCGGTCAGGTCCCGCCAGGTGCCGGAGACGCCCTTCACGTCGGCCTGGCCGCCGAGCCGGCCGTCCGTGCCGACCTCGCGGGCGACGCGGGTGACCTCGTCGGCGAAGGCGGAGAGCTGGTCGACCATCGTGTTGATGGTGGTCTTGAGCTCCAGGATCTCGCCGCGGGCGTCCACCCGGACCTTCTGCGAGAGATCGCCGCGCGCGACCGCGGTCGCCACCTGCGCGATGGAGCGCACCTGGGAGGTGAGGTTCCCGGCCATGAAGTTCACCGAGTCGGTCAGATCCCGCCAGGTGCCGGAGACGCCCTTGACGTCGGCCTGGCCGCCGAGGATGCCCTCGGTGCCGACCTCGCGGGCCATGCGGGTCACCTCTCCCGCGAAGGCGGAGAGCTGGTCGACCATCGTGTTGATGGTGTTCTTCAGCTCCAGGATCTCGCCCCGGGCGTCCACGTCGATCTTCTGCGACAGGTCGCCCTTGGCGACCGCCGTCGTCACCTGGGCGATGTTGCGGACCTGGTCGGTGAGGTTTCCGGCCATGAAGTTCACGGAGTCGGTGAGGTCCCGCCACACTCCGGCGACGCCCGGTACCTCGGCCTGTCCGCCGAGGCGGCCTTCGCTGCCCACCTCCCGGGCCACGCGGGTGACCTCGTCTGCGAAGGAGGAGAGCTGGTCGACCATCGTGTTGACGGTGTCCTTCAGCTCCAGGATCTCGCCCCGCGCGGCGACGTCGATCTTCTGCGACAGGTCGCCCCGGGCCACCGCGGTCGCGACCTGGGCGATGTCACGGACCTGCGTGGTGAGGTTTCCGGCCATCGCGTTCACCGAGTCCGTGAGGTCGGCCCACGTGCCCGACACCCCGGGCACCTCGGCCTGACCGCCGAGCGTCCCCTCGGTGCCGACCTCGCGGGCGACCCGGGTGACCTCCGAGGTGAACAGCGACAGCTGGTCCACCATCCCGTTGAAGACCGTGGCGATCTCACCGAGGAGCCCGTCCGCCGCATCGGGCAACCGGGTGCCGAAGTCGCCGTCGCGCACCGCCGTCAGTCCGGCGAGCAGCTGCCGCAGCTCGGATTCCCCCACCGCGCCCGGCGCCACAGCACCCGCACGCGCAACCGCCGACTTGGCCATCCCTGTCCCATCTCCTCAACTCAACCCGAGGCACGCCACGACCTGAGGCTTACCGGAATCAAGTGCATCACACCCGGAACGGCGCCTCGGGTACGCCCCCCGCCCTGCCTCGCGGCCGGCGGCCTGGGCGAGGGCCGGGAGCCCGGCGCCCGGGCCCGCCGTCAGCCCGTTCGGCTCCGGTTGCCGCGCAGCGCTTGCCGGCGGGGAAATTGCGGTGCGGGCCGGCGCCGCGTCGGTCAGACTCGCGGACATGGCTGAGAAGATCACCCGCGTCAACCCCGAGCAGCTCCACGAGACGCCCGGCTACCACCACATCACGGTGGTGGAGGCAGGACGTACGGCCTACCTGGCGGGCCAGTGCCCGCTCGACCGCAACGGCGACCTCGTCGGTTCCGGTTCCCTCGAAGCGCAGGTCGACCAGGTGGCCGCGAACGCGCTCACCGCGCTGGCGGCGGCGCGTGCCCGGCCGCAGCACGTGGTGCGGTCCGTGATCTACGTACGGAGTGACGACAGGGACGACCTCGGAGCCGTGTGGCGGCGGCTCACCGAGTCCGACCTGGGTCCGGCGTTCACCACCGCCAGCACGCTCCTGGGCGTCGCCCAGCTGGGCTTTTCCGGACAGCTCGTCGAGGTGGACCTCACCGTGGCACTGCCCGACTGACGCCGGGGTCAGCCGCCCACGTGGATTCCGGGGCGGCGGGCCGGGTCGGGTTCGTGGCTGCGGATGATCTCGCGGGTCACCGGGGCGGTGTCGCCGCGGCCGAGGAGGAAGTACCGGACCATGTGCACCAGCGGGCTGCCCTCGGCCCAGGCGAAGTAGCAGTGCGGCTGGACGTCGGTGGCGTTGCGCAGGGCCAGCAGGATGGCGGCGATGGCGTTCGGGGCCGCCGGCGCGTCGGCGCGCAGTACCCGGTATCCGTCGACTTCGACGCCGTGCACGCTGAGGGTGTCGCTGAAGTCGGAGGGGTCGATCACGTCGATCTCCAGGAACAGCACGTCGGCTGCGCCGGGCACCGGATTGACGCCGCGCTGTTCGCGTTCCTTGCCGCCGTACTCGTCGACGTCACCGGTCTGGCGGCGGTTGGCGATGATGTTGATGGAGTTGTCGTGGGCGAGGGTGTCGTCGATGAACCGGCGGGCGGCGGCGTCGAAGACGATGCGGTCGGCGCGCAGCTCCGTGGTGCGTGAGACCCGGGAGATCAGCGACACGATGATGATCCCGGCGATGAAGAACCCGGAGATGACGATGCCGTCGGGCTTGTCGACGATGTTGGCGACCAGGGCGTAGAGCAGCACCGCGGTGAGCAGGGCGAAGCCCACGGTGGTGGCGCGGCGGCGGTGGCGCGCGACGGAGACGGTGACGGCGAAGGCGCCGGAGACCATCATGGCCAGGACGCCGGTGGCGTAGGCGCCGGCCTGTTCGTCGACGTCCGCGTTGAAGGCGATGGTGATGAGGACGCACAGGGCGGTGTAGACGATCACGACGGGGCGTACGGCGCGCCCCCACTCGGGAGCCATGCCGTAGTCGGGCAGGTAGCGGGGGACGATGTTGACGAGCCCGGCCATGGCGGAGGCACCGGCGAACCACAGGATCAGGATGGTGCTGATGTCGTAGACCGTGCCGAACGCCTCTCCCACCTGTTCGTGGGCCAGGTAGGCCAGTGCGCGGCCGTTGGCGCCGCCGCCGGGCTCGAACTCCTTGTGCGGGACGAGGACGGTGGTGACGAAGCTCGCCGCCAGCAGGTAGACGCTCATGATCAGGGCGGCGGTGGTCAGCAGGAGCCGGGCGTTGCGGACGCGGGAGCGGAGCTGCTGCTCGGGATCGGCGCCTTCGGCGGCGATGAGCGGCATCATGCTCACGCCGGTCTCGAAGCCCGACAGGCCGAGGACCAGGAGCGGGAATGCCAGCAGGGCCGGGCCCATCAGGTGGCCGATCCCTCCCCCGCCGTCGGCGAGGGCGTCCGTCCAGGCGGACCAGGCTCCGGGGGTGGTGAAGACGTGGACCAGGCCGACGCCGATGACGACGGCGTTGAGCACGAGGAAGACGACGACCAGGGGGATGGCCACGCTGACGGCTTCGCTGAACCCGAGCAGGAACACCCCTCCCAGGACCAGCAGCAGCGTCACCGTGAGCGCGACCTCGTGGCCGTGCAGCGCGGGAGGGAAGAAGGGGTTCTCGACCACGTGCACGGAGGCGTCCGCCGTGGACAAGGTGATCGTGATGATCCACGAGGTGGCGACGAAGCCGAGCAGGACCAGCACGAACAGCTTGCCCCACCAGAACGGCAGCAGGTCCTCCAGCATCGCCACGGAACCGGCACCGTGGGGGCTCTCCTTCGCCACCCGCCGGTACATGGGCAGCATCCCCAGCAGGGTCAGGGCCACGATCAGCAGCGTCGCCAGGGGCGAAACCGCTCCGGCGGCCAGCGCGGCGATCGCGGGGACGTAGGCGAGGCTGGAGAAGTAGTCCACTCCGGTCAGGCACATCACCTTCCACCACGCGTGCGGGACGGCGTGCCCCTCGCCCGCGGCGGGTCCCACCGGCTGGACCCGGTGCCGCAGCATCCACTGCGCGACCTTGCCCGTGGGCTGCGGCCGCGCCGCGGGGCTGTCCACCACCTCCGGCATCCCCGCCCGAGCCACTTCGTTCATGTCCCCCATCGACCTCTCCCGACCTTCCTCAGCTCCTGCACGACGGCCATCGGCTGAGGGCCTCGCAACGATCAACGAGTATGGGGCTGCCGCCACCGCGTCCCGCACCGGACAGGCCGACTCCAGCACCCGCTCCGCCCATGTGCCCCGCGCACCGTCCGCCACCCCCGGGGGCCTGCACACCTCAACGACCCGCGCGCAGCAGGCAACTCGGCAGCGGGGAGCGCGCCAAGAGCCTCCCTGGCCCCGCGTGCGGAAGACGCGGCCAGGGCTTTCGATGGACCGCCCCCGGAAAAACCTTTACGCATCCTTAACGGCGGATCGGACGGAGAAACCCCCCGTGGCCATGCGGAAGGTAAACCCGTGCGGTCGGCAGACGAAACCGTTACCCGACCCTCCGGGCAGTCGTTACGCAGGTCAGGGCTCTGGCCCGGCAGGACCCCCACCCCAACATGTTCGAGGAGATACGTCATGTCCGCAGTGAAGAAGAGCTTCGCCATCGCCGCGACCGCGGCCACCGTCATGATGGGCGGCGCCGGCATGGCTGCCGCCGACGCCGGCGCCGAGGGCGCGGCCATCGGCTCGCCCGGTGTCCTGTCCGGCAACCTGGCCCAGGTCCCGGTCCACGTTCCCGTCAACGTGTGCGGCAACAGCGTCAACGTCGTCGGCGTCCTGAACCCCGCCTTCGGCAACGTCTGCGTCAACGACTGACGCTCGGTCCCCCGGTCGAAGCGCGCACCAGCGGCTTTCCCCGGTCCGCGAGACCGTGAGCGCGGCAACCGGACTCCTCCCCGGCCGTCCCGCTCACTCAGGCGCCCGCCCCGGCACTCCGGGGCGGGCGCCCCTCGTTGCGCGGGCACGGCGTTCAGGCGCTCGCCGTCTCAGGTGGAGGCGAGTACGGAGTCGTCGAGCGGGCCCGTACCGGGCAGGCGGTGGCGAGCGGCTATCAGGGCGGCGTGGACGTCCGCGGTGCCGGTGGCCACGCACAGGGCTCGCTCCACGCTTTCGAGCTCCTTGCGCACGGGCGAGTCGTCTCCTGCCGCATCGAGTACGGACAGCGCCCAGTAGCGGTCGACGAGGCCGGGAAGCACGGCCGGGTGAGCCATCAGCATGGGGGTGCCTTTCGCCAGCGGATCCATCAGGTGGTGATCATCGACTCGTCGACTGCCCCGCCCGTCGCGGTTCAAGCGCACAGGAGCCTGCGAACGGTTCCGGGGTCCGGACGTCGGCCGGCGAGCCGGGGGGAGGGGTCAGGTGTGGGCTGCTCCTGGTGCCCTCGGTCTTCGCGCACAAGCCCGCGCCCCCGGTCAGCGCGGAGGAGGCGCCGTCCCTGATCTACCCGAGCCGCGGGGTGGCGACGCTGTGGCATCCGGTACCGGACGGGGGCCCGGGTGCGGCGCGGGACGCGTCGGCCCTCGTACCCCTGCTCGGCGCCCCGAGGGCGCGGCTGCTACGGCTGCTGGGAGAGCCGCGGGCCACGGCGGACCTGGCCCGCCTGCTACGGGTCACTCCGAGCGCCGTGTCGCAGCACCTGCGGGTGCTCTTCGCCGCCGGGTTGGTCACCCGGGCCCGGCAGGGGCGGCAGGTGCTGTACCGCCGCAGCCCCCTCGGGGACGGGCTCGCGGCGGTGGAGTGAACCGGGATCGGCCGGCATCAGCCGGTAGGCATCAAGAACGATGACGGCCGTGACGGCCCGGCTCACCGGTCGCCAGGAGGACGAGTGCCAGGCCCAGGGGCAGCAGGAACATCAGCAGAATGGTCATGCCGCCGCTCCTGCCCCGGCTTCGGCGGTTGATGCCACACCGGAGGCCGGGGAAGGCGGAGGGGCCCGGGAACACGGTGCTCTCCGGGGCCCCTCGGGCGGCGGTGACCGCTACTCGGCGGTGATGTTCTGCGCTTCGAGGCCCTTCTGTCCCTGGACGACGTCGAAGGAGACGTGCTGGCCTTCGATGAGTTCGCGGAAGCCGCTGGAGGCGATGTTGGAATAGTGGGCGAAGACGTCCGGGCCGCCTCCGTCCTGCTCGATGAAGCCGAAGCCCTTCTCCGAGTTGAACCACTTCACTGTGCCGGTAGCCATGCGCCCTCCAGAAAGACACCACGTCGGTCCCCCGCAGCTTCACGCCCGGCCCGCGCGTCCACCAAGCATCCGCGCCCGCGTCGCCGACCACTGTGGCCCACTTGGCCTACTCCCCCGCGTCCCAGGGCGTGTTTTAAAAGTCCCGCCTGGCCTGCGACGCCTGGCACCGCACCTCTCCCCCAGCTACCGCTGGGAGGTGCCCCCTGCGTTGTCGGGGCGCCCGAGTACTCCAGTACACGGGCGCCCCTCCGCCTTGCGATGCACGGCACCAGACGCCGCAGGCCCGCGCCCTCCGGGCGCCCGGCGCTACTTTTAAAACGCGCCCTAGCGCAGCGGTGGCGCGACAGCCGCCCGGCGCATGGCGTCCTGCCAGGCCCGGGCCGCCCCGCGTGCGCGGGCCGCGGCAGCGGATTCCGCCAGGGACCTGCGCAGCGGCTCGGTGGGTGCGCCGCGGCTTCCGTGGTCGCCGGGGGACGGATGCAGGCTGTCGATGAGATCGAGGAGCCGGAGCGGCTGGGGCTGCCAGTCGTAGGTGAAGAAGGCGATGCTCCGCCCGTCGAGGCGGTGGACGAAGCCGAGCAGGCCGTGCAGCCCGGCGACGTCGAGGAAGGACAGCTCTCCCATGTCGCAGGCCACCACCTCGACGCCGTCGAGAGCGGCCTCCGCCTCGTCCAGGGCGGCTCTGGTCTCCAGGTCGAGTTCACCGGCCGGAACGAGGTGCACGGTCGGCCCGTAGCGCCTCATCGTCATGTGGAAGTCCATGGCCTCTCACCTCACCGCGACCGGACGGCCTGACGCACGCCCGCCGCCGGGATTAGGGCACCAGACGGCCCGAATCGATCCTCCCGCTGTTCCGCGGCCCTCCGCAAGCCCGCCCCGCCGGGAACGGGGCCGGTGGCGCCCGCCGCCGCTGGCGGCCTCAGTCGTGACGGGCGAGTTTGACCGCGGAAACGAGCAGGATCACGGCCAGCGCGGGCATGAGCACCAGGTCTGGGAACACACCCAGCAGCAGGCCGCCCACGGCGGCGCCGGCGAGCGAACCTGCGGCCATGATGGCCGCGAAGCGGAGGTTCGCGCCGAGGACGGCGAAGCTGCCGTCACGGCTGTACCGCGCGAAGGCCACCAGCATGGTCGGCAGCGAGACCAGCAGGGAGAGGCTCCCCGCCGTCTTGATCCCCTCCCCGAACAGCAGCACGATCGTCGGAATCAGCAGCTCACCGCCTGCCACGCCCATGATCGCCGCGGCCACCCCGATGCCGAAGCCGGCGACCACCCCGCACGGCACCTTCGCCCACGACGGCAGATCGAGCGTGCCCAGGGTCGTGGTGTGCGTGACCAGCACGGCCACGGCCATGAGCACCATCAGGGCGGCCAGCACCCGGTAGAGGGTGGCGGAGCACATCCGTACCGCCCAGGACGCCCCGACCCAGGCACCCAGCAGGCTCCCGGCCAGCAGGTTGACCGCGACCGGCCAGCGGGCGGCAACCTCGGCGGCCGGGACCGCCGCCAGCCGGGCCGGCAGCGCGACCAGGACCACGACCAGGCTCATCGCCTTGTTCAGGATGACCGCCGACAGCGCGGCGAATCCGAACAGGCCGATCAGCAGCGGCAGGCGGAACTCCGCACCGCCCAGCCCGATCATCCCTCCCAGCACCCCGATGGCCGCTCCCGCACCGAACACCACGGGTGACGGCGGGGCGAGGCGGCGAGGCGCGAGGTTCTGGTCGGCGGTCACGACGGACATCCTCGCCTTCCTGTTCCTGGGACCTGGAGATCTAGGCGATCTTGGTCACGAGGTAGGCGGCGATCAGGATGGCGGCGCACGCCAGGACCATGCGGAGCCAGGCCGGCAACCTGATCGGGGCCGGACGGTGGGAGGGCGCTCCGCCCGGTGCGCGGGCCGGGGCGGGCGGGGTGCTCCGCGGCGCGGCAGCGGGCGGCTGCTGCCGGGTGGGGTGAGGCTGCCGGTACGCGGGCGGATGGGTCGGCTCGGGTACCGGGGCGGGAGCGGGGGCCGAGCCGGGGGCGGGGCCTGAATCGATCGTCGGTCCCGATGCCGGTCCCGGTGCCGGGCTGGGCGCGAAGTCCAGCAGCTGCGCGGCGGAACGGCCTATGTGGATGAGCAGCTTCCCCGGCAGCCATGGTTCGTCGGGGTCCGTGGGGGTGCGGGCGGCGACGTCCTCGGGAGTGGGCCGCAGGGCCGGGTCCTTGTGCAGGCACTGCCGTACGAGCCCGAGGAGGGGCTCCGGGACGCCGTCGAGGTCGGGCTCCTCCTCCGCGACCCGGAACATGAGGGCGTGCAGCCCGCTGCCCGCGGTTCCGAAGGGGGAGCGCCCGGTGGCGGCGTAGGCGAGGACGGAGCCGAGGCAGAAGATGTCGGAGGCGGGCGTGAGCCGCAGTCCCCGCACCTGCTCCGGCGACATGAATCCGGGCGACCCGATCACCGCGCCCGTACGCGTCATCGCGCCCTCGGCCAGCGTGTCGAGGGCCCGCGCGATACCGAAGTCGATGACGCGCGGCCCGTCCATCGTCATCAGGACGTTCTGCGGTTTGAGGTCCCGGTGGATCAGGCGCACGGCGTGGATTTCGGTCAAGGCCCGTGCCAGCCCGTTCGCGAGGGAACGAACCGAAGCCTCCGGCAGCGGCCCGAAGTCCCGGGCGACCACCTCCTGAAGCGGCGGACCGGCGACGTACTGCGTGGCCACCCACGGGACCGCCGCGTCGGTGTCGGCGTCGAGCACGGCCGCCGTCCAGGCCCCGCCCACCCGGCGCGCGGCGGCCACCTCGTGGGCGAACCTCCTGCGGAACTCGGCGTTCCTGGCGTACTCGGCCTGCACGACCTTGACCGCGACGGTACGGCCGACGTCCGAACGGCCCAGGTACACCAGGCCCATGCCACCGGCGCCGAGGCGGGCGACGAGGCGGTAGGGGCCTATGTGGGACGGGTCTTCAGTGATCAATGGCTCCACGTCAGGACCGTAGCCCACGGGGCACCTCCTGTCCGGCGGATCGTGGCCCGACGCTAAGACGGCGACGGCGAGGAGCTGCCGGTGGGGGGCCCGGCGGGCGGGTCGAGGTGGCAGGCGTCGGCAAGGACCGCGCGGACGTGCTCGCGGTCGGGTGGGGTGGTGCCGGCGAGGGCGTGCAGGATCAGTCCGGCCATGAGCGCGGTGACGGCGGCGGCCCGGTGCGGCGGGAGCAGCGCTTCCAGGCTGGTGCGGCCGAGCGCGATGTCCCTGTCCGCGAGCGGGCGCAGGGCGGGCCGGCGCAGGGCGGCGAGGAAGAGTTCGTACTGCACGACGGAGCGGTCGCGGTCGGTGGTGCAGGCGGTGACGACGGCGTCGGTGAGCCGGTCGACCAGCTCGGGGAGCGTGGTCGCAGGCCGCTCGCGGTCGAGGGTGTCGAGGGAGGCCGCGAAGCGGTCGACGGAGCGCGCGAAGGCGAGCTGGATGAGGTCGTCGCGGGTGGCGAAGTGGTAGGTGGTGGAGGCGACGGGGATGCCGCCCTCCTCGGCGACCGCGCGGTGGGTCATCCCCTCCACGCCGCGGGCGGCGATCACCCGTTCCGCAGCCTCGATCACCTCCCGTTTGCGGGCATCCGGGTCACGGCGGCGGCGCGTGCGCGGCTGGTTCGCGGGCTGATCGGAGGGGGCCATCACACGTCCTTGATTGCAGCAAAACGGACAAAAGGTGTTACGGTACAGAACAACAGTACCGAAAGAGGTCCGACCCGCCTGTCCGGGGAGGCCCGGCCAGGAAGGAAGAAGTCCATGAGGATCGCCGTTCTCGGCACCGGTGGCGGCGCCCGCGCTCACGCCGCGAAGCTGCTCGGTCTCGGCCACGAGGTGTACGTCGGAACCCGTGATGTCCAAGCCACCCTGGCCCGTACCGAACCCGACATGATGGGGACGCCGCCCTACCGGGACTTCCTGGCCGACCACCCCGGCATCACGCTGCGGCCGTTCGGTGAGGCGGCGGCCGCGGCGGACGAGCTGGTGATCAACGGGATCGACGGCCGCAACGCCGTCGCCGCCCTGACCGCGATCGCCGACGAGCTGGCCGGCAAGATCCTGATCGACTATGCCGTCCCGTACGTCTACGACCACCGGCCAGACCACCCGTGGCCCACGCCCTGGGGGATCATGCCGAAGCTGGGGCCGTGCGACACCGACAGCCTCGGTGAACAGATCCAGCGCGCCCTGCCGCGCACCCGCGTCGTGAAGTCCTTCGTCACCCAGGAGCAGAGCACGGTCGTCGACCCGGCGGCGGTGGGCCTCGGCGACCACACCATGTTCGTCGCCGGTGACGACCCCGACGCCAAGGAGCGGACCACCGCCCTGCTCAAGGCCTACGGCTGGTCCGACATCCTCGATCTGGGTCCCCTCGTCAGCGCCCGCGGCATGGAGATGTACGCCCACCTGCACTCCGCGATCGGCTTCGCCCTGGGGTACCGGTTCGGTGGGCACTTCGGCCTCAAGGTGGTCCGCTAGCCGGTCGGCCGGTCGGTCTCGGGGTCGATCCGCTCGATGCCGACGGGCCGCGCCCGCTGCTCCGCGGGCCCTGGCCGTACTACCGGCCCGGTGCCCGGGTAGGCGCCGGGCAGGGAAGCCCCACGGGAACATGCGGGCGACCTTCACGACGAAGGGAGAGGACATGCGTGCGGTGACCGTCCGGCCGATGCATCCGGATTCGTTGGAGGTCAGCCGCGTGCCCGACCCCGAACCCTCCGCGGGCGAACTGCTCGTGGACGGCCTGGCCGTCGGCGTGTGCGGTACGGACAAGGAGATCGTGGCGGGCCAGTACGGCTGGCCACCGCCGGGCAGGGAGCGGCTCGTCCTGGGCCACGAGTCGCTGGGCAGGGTGCGCCGGGCCCCGGACGGCAGCGGATTCGTCACGGGCGACCTGGTCGTGGGGGTCGTGCGCCGGCCCGATCCCGAGCCCTGCGGCGCGTGCGCACGGGACGAGTTCGACATGTGCCGCAACGGCCGGTACACCGAGCGCGGCATCAAGGAACTCGACGGTTACGCGTCCCAGGCCTGGACGGTGGAACGCGACTACGCGGTCAAGCTCGACGCGGGGCTGGAGCGCGTGGGCGTGCTCCTGGAGCCCACGACGGTGGTGGCCAAGGCGTGGGAGCAAGTGGAACGGGTCGGCGCACGGTCGTGGTTCGAGCCGCGCAGCGTGCTGGTGACCGGCGCCGGGCCCATCGGGTTGCTGGCCGCCCTCCTCGGATCGCAGAAGGGTTTGGAGGTGCACGTCCTCGACCGGGTGACAACCGGCCCCAAGCCCGCGCTGATCGCCGACCTGGGCGCTCAGTACCACAGCGGGGACGTCGACCGGGTGACCGCATCCGTCCGGCCCGACGTGATCATCGAAGCGACGGGGGCCGGCAGCCTGGTGTTCGACGCCCTCGCAGGCACCGCCGCCTACGGCATCGTCTGCCTCACCGGTGTGTCCCCCAAGGGCCGCAGCATCACGGTCGACGCCGGCAGCCTCAACCGTGAACTCGTCCTGGAGAACGACGCGGTCGTGGGCTCGGTCAACGCCAACCTGCGCCACTACCGGCAGGCCGCGGCCGCATTGGCCCAAGCGGACGGCACCTGGCTGGAGCGGGTGATCAGCCGCCGGGTCCCGCTGGAACGGGCCGCCGACGCCTTCACCGCGCGGGACGACGACATCAAGGTAGTCGTCACCCTGGACGACAACGACTGACGGGAACCCCGGCTGACCCGGGAGCGACGCGTCCGCCCCCGCCCATGGGAACGGTGGAGCGCAGTCGATCAGGCGCGGGTCACCGGCGCCTGCAGTTCCGTCACCCACTCGTCGCGGTCCTCGGGGCACTCCAGGTTGACCTCGCGGGGGTAGCCGCTGGACCGGTAGCCGTTGCCATCGATCCAGCGGGCCAGGGTCTGGGCGGCGGGCAGCACGGTCTCCATCGGGCCGCGGTGCACGATGGTCGCAGCCTGGTCGAGGGAGGGCAGGTCAAGGACGCGGAAGGTGCCGTCCTGGAGGGGTGCGCAGACCTGGACGGCGGCGTGGACGCGGATGGCACCGCCGCCTGCGGGGGCGTCCTCGTAATGGGCGATGCCGGGACCCGTGGGGGCGATGCCCGCCGAGTTCAGGCACCGGAACAGCTCCGCGTAGAGCGGCCCGATGACCGGGCCGATGTCTTCGGGCCCGAAACCGGCGGCGGTCGCAGTCAGCTCCGCCACCCGGACGGTGGGAACGCTCTTGATGACGACGTCGTTCGTGGGCATGCGCCCCTCGCTCTCGATCGCTCGGAGCCTCGCCTCGACCTGGATCAGCCGCGCTTCCGCGACGGCCACGGCGGTTTCCAGCTCGACCCGCCGCAGTCGCAGCATGCCGCGCAGTTCGTCGGCCCCGACCTTCTCGTCCACGATGTCCTGGACCTGCTGGAGGGTGAACCCGAGGTCCTTGAGCGCGATGATCCGGTTGAGGCGGGCGAGCTGGCCGGCGGTGTAGTAGCGGTAGTTGCTGGCAGGGTCGACATGGGCCGGGCGCAGCAGACCGGTCGCGTCGTAGTGACGCAGCATCCGGACCGAGACGCGGCCGTGCCGGGCGAAGTCTCCGATGGTGAACATGGTGCCTCCGACGTGACCGCCTGACACGGTGTGAGGGTCAAGAAACTACGTGGTCCCGAGGACAGCGAGAACGTCGGGTTTCATCGGCGCAGTCGGCCCATCAGATGGCCGATCGCGGTCATCGCCGCCACCCCGGCCACCGCCGAAGCGCGGGAATCGGGCATATGAGCCAAGGGTGACGCTCACTCGTTCGGCCGGTCGGAGCGCTTTCGCAGCGGCAGACTCCTGGGAGGGAGCGCCCCCGAGGGGGCGCGGGCATGGCGATGCGGCGGTGGCGTGGCCGAGCGCGGCGGGAGCGGTGGCGCCGCTCCGGGCGAGGGCGCGCCGGGGCGGGCGAGAGGGGCTGGGTGTGACGGACCACGGTGTCGGTGTCCAGCGTGCGGGCGTGGTGGCGCAAGACCGGGCGGACGGGCGGCAGTACGGCGACGAACGACGGCTCGGGGACGGTCCGGTGCGCGGGGTGCCGCGGCACGTCGCCTGCGTGATGGACGGCAACGGCCGCTGGGCACAGCGGCGTTCACTGCCGCGCACGGCGGGCCACCGGGCGGCGGAGAGCACCGTCATCGACATCATCGAGGCGGCCCGGGGCGCCGGCGTCGAGTGGCTCAGCCTGTACGCGTTCTCCACCGAGAACTGGAACCGTCCCGGCGCCGAGGTCGACTACCTGATGCGTCTGGTCCGCCGGGTCGTGCGCAAGCACGCGCCGCTGCTGCTCGTCCGCGGCATCCGCTGCCGCTTCCTCGGGGTCACCGACGCGCGCATCCCCCGCGAACTGGCCCGCGACTTCGAGGACCTCGAGGCGCTGACCGCCGACAACCGGGGGATGACGCTGACCGTCGCCTTCGACCACGGCGGCCGCCGGGACATCGTCGAGGCCACCCGGTCGCTGATCCGCAGTGGCACGCCCGCCGAGGAGGTCACCGAGCGGCTGTTCGCGGACCACCTGCCGTGCCCCGACACCCCCGACGTCGACCTCGTCATCCGTACGTCCGGCGAGCAGCGCATCTCCAACTTCATGCTCTGGCAGGTCGCCTACGCCGAGTGGGTGTTCCCCGAGGCCCTTTGGCCGGACTTCCGGGCCCCCGATTTCCTCGCCTGCCTGCACACCTACCGGCGCCGCGACCGCCGCTTCGGCGGCGTGCCGCCCCGGACGAATGGAGCCCCCTCGTGACCACAGGAAACGTGCACCCGGGAACGACCGACGAGACGCCCCTGTTCGGCCCCGACTCCCGGTTCAGCGGTTTCTTCGACGACCCGCGCTGGGCGCTCGCCATCATCCGCGCCACTGTGCTGGAGGCCGCCCACCCGCAGATCGGCGCCGCCCTCGCCGACAACTCCACGTTCGTCACGCACCCGTGGCGCCGCCTGCGCAACACCTTCCTCAGCATGCGGCGCATGTTCGGCGCCGACCCGGCAGCACGCGAACGGGAGGCGGCCAGGCTCAACCGGATGCACGCCCGGATGAGCGGCTCCGACTCCCGCGGCCGCGCCTACGACGCGATGGACCGGCCGACCCGTGCCTGGGTGGTCGCCACCCTCTTCGAGAGCGCCGTCACCATGTGCCGGCTGAGCGGCCAGCCCCTCGACCAGGACACGATGGAGCGGATGTACGCCGAGTACCGCCGGTTCCTCGCCGCGCTCGACGGCGACGCCGCGGAACTCCCCGAGGACCTGAGCGGCTTCTGGCCGTACTTCGACCGGGTCGTCGAGAACGAGCTGGAGAACACCGAGGCCGTCCGCGTCATCCTCTACCGGCTCTTCGACCACCTGCCCGCCCCCGCGCTGTTCGAGGGTGCACCGACGCTGTGGGCGGCCGGCCGGGCGGTCGTCGGTCCCCTGCTCGGCGTGATCACCGTCGCCTCGCTCCCCGAGCCGTACCGGCGCCGCGCGGGTCTTCCCGAGATGCCCGGCGCCGCCACCCTCATGCAAGGCGCCTACCTCACCGCCGGGCTCGCGCGTTTCCTGCCCGAGGGGTGGCTCAACGCCGAATACGTCATCGAAGTCCTCTCCCTCTCCCCCGGCAGCGACGACCCCCGCGCCCGGACCGTCGCCGCCCTGCGCGCCCGCATGAAGCGGGCCACGGCACTGCTCCGCCTGCTCACGCCGCTGAGCGGCGAGGCCGACCTCCCCGCGGAGCCGGCACCTTCGGCGGCCACCGCGGAAAGCCGGCGCGCGGCGGAGGAGTTCTTCCGCCGCGTACTGGACCAGACCGGCGACGGCCACCTCGACTGGCCGGACCTCGCCGCCATGGCGCGCGAACTCTCCACCCGCCTCGACCTGGACGAACCCGAGGAGACCCGGCTCTACGACGCCTTCGCCGCCTGGTGGCGCGAGCTCCAGAGCGCCCTGGACACCGACGGTGACGGCCGGGTCAGCGCCGCCGAGTACGCCGCCGCCGTCCCCTCGTTCGCCGGACCCGCGCTCATCCGCGTCGCCGAGGTCCTCTTCGAGGCCACCGACAAGGACGGCAACGGGAGCATCGACGCCCACGAGTACCGCACCCTCTTCCGCACCGCCTTCCACCGCGACCTCGGCGACCCGGGCGCCGTCGGCCGTGGCTACGGCCGCAGCGCCTTCGTCGGCGATTTCCTCTCCTTCATGTCGGGCCGCCGCTCCAGCAGCCCGTACGACCCGCTCCTCGCGGACGCCTGACGCACCCGCCGAGGCGTGCCGTAGCCGCGCGCGGCCGGAGCGGTACGGGCCAGAGATCCGACCGGCATGTCCGCGTTACGCCGAACGTACGGGGCAGCCGGCCCGCCGCGCTCTTTACGGGCCCGCGCCGTCGCGGTTACCTGGTACGCACGGGAACGAGCGGCGGGGGGCCGGCATGGCGGGCTGGCACGGGGGCTGGGCGCGCGGGCTGTGGCGGACCGCGGTGGCGCTGGCCGCGCCGCCGCTCAGCGCGGCGCTGGCGTTCGGGGTGGCCCGGTGGTCGGCGTACGGGTCACTGGGCAATTGGGGGTTCATCCTCGCCGGCCTGCTGCTCCCGCCGGCCCTACTGGGCTGGCACGCCGCCCGCGCCGCTCGGCGCCGGGCCCCGCTCGTCGCGCTGTCCGCCCTCCCCGCCGGCATCGGCGCCTTCCTGGCACTCGTGTCCGTGGGGCACAGCGCGCTGGAGGACCGGGGCGTCGAGATCCGCTGCGTCGTGCTGAAGGTCACCGAGCGCACCTGGACGGAGTCCTCCACGGACGCCCAGGGCCACCCGACCTCCACGACCCGGACCTCCTACGACCACCGACTGGACTGCCCCGCGGGCGGCCCGAAGCACTTGGACGTCCCCGGTCGGCTCGCGAAGGAGGGCGAATCCCTGGCGGTGCTGTACGACCCGCAGGGCAAGGTCTCCCCGCGGGCGGCCGGTGACGTCCACGGCCGGGGGCTGCGTACCGCGGCCGAGGTGACGGTCGGGGTAGCGATGCTCATGGGGTTGGCCGGCGGCATCCGGGAGGCGTACGAGAAGCGGCGCCGGCGGCCGCGGCGGCCCGTGAAACGCTGACGACCGGGACCGAGGCCACGTCATGGCGGGCGGCCCCGGTCCCCGCCCGGCGCGGATCAGGGGCTGATGAAGCGGGTGGCGCCCACGAACGGACGGTTCGACAGGGGCTCCTCCCGGACCTTCTCCCCGGTTTTGGGCGAGTTGATCATCATCGGTTCGCCCTGAGCGTTCCTGCCGACGTAGATGCCGATGTGCGTGACGTTCGTGGTGCTGGTGCCGAAGCCCACGACGTCGCCCGGCCGGAGGTCCGCCGGCGAGGTGATCCGTTCGCCCTGGGCCGAGCCCGCGGGCGCCGCGCCGCCGCCGGCGTCGAACTGCGGCTGGCTGTCGCGCGGGATGGTGATCCCGAGGAGGGAGTACACCTGGCTCGTCAGTCCGGAGCAGTCGTAGCCGAAGCCGGCCGTGCCGGACCACAGGTACTCCAGGCCCAGGAACTTGCGTGCCTGGGCCACCACGTCGGCCCCGGTCACCCCGGATGCCGGAACCTTCGCGAGGTCGCCGCGCCTGAAGTAGACGGGGGTGCCGTCGTTGGCGCGGGCCTCCATGACGAAGGGGGAACCCGCGACCGGCTTCACGGCGAACTCCGTATTGAAGGAGTACTCCGTGGCGCCCCTGGAGTGCGCCCCCGCCGCCAGTGCCTGACGCGAGCTGTAACCCCAGGCGGTCGGGCTGGTGATGCGCTGCGCGGTCGTGCCGGCCGGGGCCTTCTTCCGTAGCTTCGTCAGCTGCCGGTCGGGGACCCAGCCGGGGTAGCCGCCCGTGTTCCGCGGCGTGGGCTGCCCGTGGACGACCACCTTGTCCCAGAGGACGCCGTCCTTGGTCATCGTGTCCACCACGGTGACCCGGCCCCCGTACAGGGCCTGCGTCTCACCCGGGACGTCGCGGCGCAGGTTGATGTCGGGGGCCATCGCGGCGAACCAGCCCCGGATGTCGACCGGGTTGGTGAGCGCCTTCGCGTCGACCGCCCGCACTTTGTCGGGGCTCTCCCAGACTTGGGCGACGGACACGTCGACGTAACAGGTACGGGCTCCCTTGCAGGCGGCCGAGGACGCCGAGGCCGCCGAGGCCGCCGGATACGAGTCGTCCGCGACGGCGCCGGGACGGGCCAGGGGAACCAGGGCCAGGACGGCGCCGACGGCAACGGGCAACGCGATTCTCGACAGGGGCATACCTCGATTGTCCCGCGCGGGCTGCGCCGGACCAGGGACCGATCGGCCGACCATGTGGCTGATACCGGGCGGGTCACCGCCTGTTGCTGCCGAACCGCTCAGTCGTCTTGAGGATCGCTTCCTGCATCGCGGGGCTGCCCGTATGACCCGAGTCCTCGATCACCATCAGTTCTGCCTCCGGCCACGCCTTGGCCAGCTCCCACGCGGTCGTCAGCGGGCTGGCCAGGTCGAGCCGGCCGTGGATCAGCACCCCGGGGATGCCGGCCAACCTCCCTGCGTCGCGCAGGAGTTGTCCGTCGTCCAGCCAGGCGTCGTTGGCGAAGTAGTGGGCGCAGATCCGGACGAAGGCCATCAGGGCGTCGTCCGGCTTGGCGCTGTAGGCACCGGGCTTGCCGAGCACCTCGTGGGCGATCACCGCGTCCTCCCAAGCGCACCAGTCCCGCGCGGCCTTGTCCCGGACCGCCGCGTCCGGATGGTTCACGAGCCGGTTGTAGGCGGCCACGAGATTGCCGTCCCGTTCCGCCTCCGGCAGCGCGTCGCGGAACGCTTCCCAGGGGCCGGGCAGCAGCCGCCGGACGCCGCGGTAGAGCCAGTCCGTCTCCTCGGGCCGGGTCGTGGTGACGCCGACGATCACGATCTCGGAGACCCGCTCGGGGTGGCGCTCGGCATAGGCGAGGATCAGCGTGGAACCCCAGGAACCGCCGTAGAGGAGCCAGCGATCGATGCCCAGGTGCTCGCGCAGCCGCTCCATGTCGGCGACGAGGTGGTGGGTGGTGTTGTCTTCGAGGCTGACGTTCGGGTCGCAGGCGTGAGGACGGCTCTCCCCGCAACCGCGCTGGTCGAAGACGACGATCCGGTAGACCTCGGGGTCGAACATCGTGCGGCCGCTGCGGCGCCCCCCACTGCCCGGACCGCCGTGCACGCACAGAGCCGCCTTTCCGTCGGGGTTGCCGCTCGTCTCCCAGTAGATCCGGTTGCCGCCACCGACATCGAGGAGGCCGTGCGCGTACGGCTCGATCGGCGGAAAGGACTGGGCGGCCATGGCGATCTCCTCGTGAAGGCGGGAAGGCAGGAAGGCGTAAAGAGGGACGGGTGAAGGACAACTTCGTCGAAGTCAGCCACGCACGGGACGGAGGTCTCTCGCTTGCTACAGCCGTTCGCAGCACCGGACCGACCATCAGGGCCTCAGCAGTCCGCCCACCCACCAGTCGTGCGGCTTGCCGTCGTTGGCGATTCCGCGATTGCGCAGTGTCCCTTCGACGGTGAAGCCGAGTTTCTCGGCGACGGCCCGCGAGCCGGTGTTCCCGGCCATGGCCCACCACTCGATGCGGTGCACGTCGAGCGTGGCCCAGCCCCAGTCGCACAGGGCCCGAGCAGCCTCCACCGAATACCCGCGGCCGCGCCGTCCCTTGACCGCCCAGTAACCGAGCTCCCATACGCCGCGGCTGATGAGGGTCAGGCAGTACGAGCCGACCAGGGCGCCGGTGTCCCTGCGGAACGCACCGAGGGTGTAGTCCCTGTCCTCGGCCCACTGGGCGGGCAGTGTCTCGCCGACGAGTTTCTCCGCGTCCGCACGCCGATACGGCACCGGCACCGGCGTATAGAACTGGATGTCTTCGTCCTGGCAGGCTTCGTACACCGCATCCACGTCGGCCGGCACGAAGGCCCGCAGCAGCAGACGCTCGGTCTCAATCGTCACCGGATCCATTGCGGCAGTATGAACACCCCCGCAAACAACGACCACCGAATATCCCGGCCGAGCGACACCGGGGGCGGGCGGCGCCGGCAGTCCCGCATCTCCCCGGCTAGCCGCTCGCGAGCCCGCGCAGCAGGAGGCCGACCAGGCGGCGGGGATCGTAGCGGGGGTCGTCGTCGCGCCCGATGCAGAGGTTGCCGATGCCCCGCATCAGTTCGTACGCCTGCACAGCGGGCCTGATCTGCCCCGCAGCCTGCGCGGCGTCGAGCAACTGCGCGCAGACGGGGACCAGTCGGTCGAGGAAGTACGCGTGCAGCGCGTCGAAGCCACTGCTGTCCGACTGCATCGCCGTGGCGAGTCCGTGCTTGGTGACCAGGAAGTCGACGAACAGGTCGACCCACTGGCGGAGCGCTTCGAGCGGAGCGGCCGCACCGGCCAGCAGGGCCGGCCCGGCCTCGGCGCAGGCCTCGACCTGGTGGCGGTAGACGGCGACGACGAGGTCCGCACGGTTGGGGAAGTGGCGGTAGATCGTGCCCAGCCCGACGCCGGCCCGCGCCGCGATCTCGCGGATGGGTGCGTCGACGCCCGAGGCGACGAAAACCTCGGCAGCGGCGTCGAGCAACGCCTGCTGGTTGCGCACGGCGTCGGCCCGCTTGCCCCGGACCGGCGGCGCGCCTCCGGACTCACTCGCAGTAGGCACGCGTGCTCTCCTTCCCCGCCGTTGACTAAACGGAACAGCGTTCCGTATCGTAAGTGGAACAAGGTTCCGCTTCGGGCCGAGTGTAGCCGAAGCGTGCCGTCCCACCACGGAAGGGCCATCCGGATCATGAACGACACGACCTACGCGGACCGCGCCGTCAGCCCGCCCGCTCCCGTCCTCTCGGTAAGCCCGGTCATACTGGCCGTTTCCGGCCGGGCAGTTGACCTGGAGGTACGGGTCTCCGCGCCGCTGACCGGTAGCGAGCTGCCGGTCATCCTCCTCTCGCACGGCATGGGCCCCTCGAACCACCTCTCCTCGCTGAACGGCTACGCGCCGCTCGCCCAGTACTGGGCGGCGCACGGCTTCGTCGTCATCCAGCCCACCCACCTGGGCTCCGCGACGCTGCGTCTGGATCCCGGCACTCCCGGGGCACCTCTGTACTGGCGGTCCCGCGCCGAGGACATGTCACGCATCATCGATCAGCTCGACGTGATCGAGACCGCCGTCCCGCACCTCCTCGGCCGCCTGGACCGGAGCCGGGTCGCCGTGGCCGGACACTCGATGGGCGGCCACACCGCAAGCCTGCTGCTGGGCGCGCGGCTCACCGACCCGGAGGACGGAACGGAGGCGGATCTCGCCGATCCCCGGATCACGGCGGGCATCCTGCTCGCCGCGCCCGGCCGGGGCGGCGACGCCCTCACCCCGTTCGTGGCGGAGAACTATCCCGCCTTCCTGACCACGGACTTCTCCACCATGACCACGCCCGCGCTGGTGGTCGCCGGCGACCAGGACGCCTCCGCCCACCTGACGGTCCGGGGCCCGGACTGGCACACCGATCCCCACACCCTCTCCCCGGGCCGCACATCCCTGCTGACCCTCTTCGGCGCGGAACACGGCCTCGGCGGGATCTCCGGATACGACGTGGCCGAGACCACGGACGAGGATCCCGCCCGGGTGTCCGCGGTCCAGCGGCTCACCCGTGCCTATCTGCGCAGCGAGTTCTACCCCGCCGACCCGTCGTGGCAGGCGGCGCAGGACGCACTGGCGGCGGACCCGCACCCGCTCGGGCGGATCGAAACCCGGGGGGCCGACGCCGGGCGGTGAGCCGACGGACAAGCCACCTGCTCATGGAGCAGACCGCACGACACCCCCTAACCGCGCCACCGCGACGCCACGTCCTCGCGTACGCATTCGATGAGGTAGTCGCTGGTATCCGGGTCGATGGACACTCCGTGGGCCTCGCTGTGGAACCCGGGGAAAATCCGGTCGAACGCCTCCAGCGCCCCGAGGTAGCGCAGGACGGGACCGCCGGGGGCTCCGAGTGCTTCGCCGGGCATCAACACCGGAATGCCGGGCGGGGTCACCGTGATCATGGCGGCCGCCACGCGCCCGGCGGCGTCGGCGAGGCGCACGCGTTCGGTACCGCCCCGGATCAGCTGCTGGTAGCAGGCCTGCGGTGGGACGACGGGTTCGGGCAGCTGCTGGAAGGCCGTGTCGAGGGCGTCGATCAGTTCGGCGCGCGTGAGGTGTTCGTGCATGTCCTGGCACAGGGCCCGCAGCGTCAGGTGCCCGTAGCGCTTCGGGTGGCTCTCGACCAGGCGGGGCAGTACCTGCCGCAGGGGCGTGTCGGCGTCGTGGAGGGCCTTGAAGTCCATGAGGGCGTCCATCAAGGTGCCCCATTTCCCCTTGGTGATGCCCATGGAGAACAGGACGAGCGCGGTGTAGGTGTCGGTCTTTTCCACCACGATGCCCCGGCCGGCCAGGTAGGCGGTGAGGACCCGGGCGGGAATGCCCCACGCGTCGGCCCCGCCGCTCGCGTCGACGCCCGGGCAGGTCAGCGTCACCTTGATCGGGTCCAGCAGGCACTGGCCCCGGCTCAGTCCCCGGAAGCCGTGCCACGGTGCGTCGGGGTCGAGTTCCCAGCAGCGGGGGTCGGCGGCCAGCAGCGCCGGAGAGGCGTCGGCGAAGGGGACGGTGCTCCCGTCGGCCGGGTCGGTCACCGTATCCGGTTGCCACACGCCGAAGAACCACGGCGACCGGTCGCCGGCGGCAGCGATCCGGCGTCCGGTACGGACGACCGCCTGCCGGAACCGGATCGCTTCGGTGACCGCCTCGTGGATCAGCCATTCGCCCTGCGGCCCGTCCATCATCGCCGCGGCGACGTCCAGGGAGGCGATGGCCGGATACAGGGCGGAGGTGGTGCCGTGCATCATGAACGCCTCGTTGAAGCGGTGGTGTTCGACCGGCGCCCGCGGCGAGGACTTCACGTGCACCATGGCCGTCTGCGACAGGGCGGCCAGCAGCTTGTGCGTCGACTGGGTGGCGAAGACCGTCGGGCGCTCGTCGCCTTCGAAGGTGTCGGGGCCCACGGCCATGCCGTACCGGCCGGCGTACAGGGGATGGAACCGGGCGTAGGCGAACCAGGCTTCGTCGAAGTGCAGCCGGGGCGTACTGGGAGCCAGCGCGCGGGCCGTTTGCAGGGTGTCGTAACACAGGCCGTCGTACGTCGAGTTGGTGACGACGGCGTACTGGGCCTGCGGTGACGTGGCTCCTGCGGTCAGGGGGTGTCCGGCGATGCGCGCGGCGACCGCGGCGGGCAGGGTCTGGTCGGCGGGAAGGGGACCGGCCAGGCCGTACCCGTTGCGGGTCGGGACGAGGTAGACCGGCCGCGCTCCCGAGATCACCAGCCCGTGCAGGACCGACTTGTGGCAGTTGCGGTCCACCAGGGCGATCTCGTCGGTGGTGACGCAGTAGTGGCCGACCATGCGGTCGGCGGTGGAGTTCCCGTGCAGCACGAAGTACGTCCGGTCCGCCCCGAAGATCCGGGCGGCGTTGCGCTCCGCGTCGCCGATCGGACCACTGTGCTCGAAGAGGGAGCCCAGTTCCTCCACCGAGATCGACAGGTCGGTGCGCAGGAGGCGTTCGCCGTAGTAGTCGAAGAACGCCCTGCCGACCGGTGACTTGAGGAAGGCCACTCCCCCGGAGTGCGCGGGGGTGTGCCAGGAGTACTCGTGGGCGTCGTCGAACTGGCGCAGGGCCTTGAAGAACGGCGGCAGGACGGCCTCGCCGTAGGCGCGCGCCGCGTGGGCGACGCGGCCGGCGATGAAGGACGGGGTGTCTTCCAGGGGCCAGATGTAGCCCATGGCGATCTCCGCGACCCACAGGGGCAGTTGGTCCAGGCCCGTGTCCGCCGTCTCCGACATCACGACGAAGACGGGCAGGTCCTTGAACCGCCGGGAGATCTGCCGCAGGACCGCCCCGCCCTCCCCGCTCTCCGCTCCGCTCTGCGAACTCCCCGCTCCGCTCTCCGACGGCAGGTCCCAGGCCACGACGGCGCCCGACAGACCGGCCTCGGTACTCAGCACCGCGCAGGCGCCTTCGACCGTCCGCGCCCACCGCACGTCCAGTCCGCGGTTCTCCAGTTCCTTCCCGATGCGCCGCAGCTGTTCGCCGCCGACACCCCCGCCCAACGGGTCCTCCCGCAAGGCCAGCAGGACACTGCAGTTCGTCATGACGCTCCCCATCCGTGCTCACGCGTTCCACTCGGCCACCCGACCGGGCCAGTGTCCGGGCGCCCAGCGCGTGCCGTGCCGGGAATGCCCCGCCTCTCACCCGTACGGGGGGACTTCGCCCGCGCCTCCCGTGCCGTGGGCATGAAGCGCTGTCATATTCCTCCCAGATTGCCCCGCTCGTCTCGATGCACCCATCAGGGGAAGGCAGGAACATGGGCAGATTCAGGTACCGGACCGCAGCGTCGGCCGTCGTGCTGAGCGCCGTCGGATCACTCGCGGCCATGGGAGGCACGGCTCACGCGGAAGCGGGCCAGGACACCATCACCATGCTGAAGCAGGAGAAGACCCAGTGGTGCTGGGTCGCCTCCGGGCTGACCATCGCCAAGTTCCAGGGATACGGCTCCACCCAGGCCGACTTCTGCACCCGGGCCCAGCCCGCCTACGGGTGCAACAACCAGCCCGCCACGCTCGACGACATGGCCAAGGGCTGGAGCAGCCTCGGCATGAGCCACACCGGCTCGGGCCTGGCCAGCGCGGCCACCTTCAACCAGGTGTACACCGACGTCAAGGCGGCCCGGCCGATCGGCGCCCGCATCGGGTGGGCCTCGGGCGGCGGCCACATGAACGTCGTCTACGGCTTCGACACCTCGAACAGCACGATCGCCGTGGCCGACCCCTGGCCGGACACCACCACGTACACGTGGTGGAACTACAGCGACTACGTGAGCAACAGCTCCTCCAAGTGGACCCATTCCCGCATCGGCATCTCCCGCTAAGGCAGGCGACATGCGCGACACCAGCTGTACCAGCGACCCCGGCGGCCGCCACCTGTCCGGCATGCGGGCGGCCTCCCGCTCCTCCCGCCTGTCCCTCGTCATCGCACTGAGTGCCTCCGCACTCCTGGGCGTCGTCGGCCCCGCCCACGCGGCAGTGGCCAAGGACCCCCTCCCCGTCGACATCCCCGACTACCAGGCCGCCCTCAACGCGGTGAAGTCGATCGACGTCCGCAACGCCGTCTGCCGTTTCCTGAGCACTCCGCTGCCCACGGGCAACGTCGCCGGCGGCTCGGTGCAGGCGCTTCCCGAACCGGCCGAGCCGTGCCAGAACCTCCCGGCCTTCACGATCAAGGACCCGGTGGCACGGAACGAGATCACCCCCGCATTCGTCGCGGGCACCGCCAAACCGCTCCCCACCGAGGCGGTCAAACTGACGCAGCTGGTGTCCTCGTTGAGCGCCACCGTCAACGGCCGCACCGCCACCGTCATGCTCGCCCCCACCCAGGGCGGCGGCTGGCACCTCGCCGCCATTCGCGACGGAGACACCGAGGCCGCCTTCGCCGGCAAGGCCGCCCTGGGCACGCTCGTGTTCACGGAGCCACAGATCCGCGGCTGGTACCAGCTCAAACTCACCACCGTCGAACCGCTCAACGACGAGGCCCGCCAAGGCCTGGGCGGCCAGTCGTCGGCGTCCCTCGGCGACTACCAGAAGCTGGTCAAGGCCCGCTACGCCGACAAGCTCCCGGGCTCGGCGTACGACACCAACGGGTACTCCAGCGGCTACGGCTCTGCGCACACGGCGACCGACGACCCGTCCTCCACCCTGCTCCTCGCCGGCGGTTCCAGCGCGGCACTCGCCCTCGCGGGCGGCGCCGTGTTCCTCCGCCACCGGCGGCGCCCGAACACCGGCTGACGCAGGTCCCGCAGGCGCCCGCGCCCGGGGCTGCCGGGCGTCCTCGGCTACCCGCGAGGGCGGATAAGAAACCCATAAGATCGAACGCATGAGCGGGGGAACGCCGGGCACGTGAGGGCTCGGAGGTTGATAACCATGGTTCCCCTGCTTCTCGTTCTTCTGCTGGCTCTGATCCTTTTCGGCGCGGGATTCGCCGTGAAGGTCCTGTGGTGGGTCGCCATCGCCGTTCTGGTGCTGTGGCTCATCGGTTTCGTCGCCCGTCCCGCGGGGGGCGGTGGCCGCTGGTACCGCTGGTAGCGGTACCACCGTGGCGTGGCCCGTCATCCCGTCCGTACGGGAGGCGGGCCACCGTCATGTCGTCGTGCCGGAGCGGGGTGCGGGAGGAGATCCCGTACGCGGCCCGGGCGCCGCGGCCGCGTCGAGCTGGTCGTAACGCGTCAGCGTCTGGCGGTAGGCGTCCGGCTCGATGCCGAGCGGCGGGGTGAAGGAATGCTGGAGGCTCGACACCAGGTACACGCCGAAACCCAGGACGGTACCGAGCAGGATCATCACCAGCATGTGCCGGGGGCCGGCATTGATGCCGACCAGCGCCGGGAAGAGGACGACGAGTACGGCCGTCGAGATCAGGGCGTAGAAGATCGGATCCGGGACGGCCCACCGCATGTCGCTGGAGCGCTGGTTGCGCGCGATGACCACGCTGTCCAGCGCGGAGGCGACCGAGTCCTGGGCGCTCTTCTGTTCGTCGTTCGCACCCTGCGCACGGGCGACGGTCAGCCGCGCGCGGTCGAGCAGGCCGGCGGCGGCCGGACTCATCTCCCGGCTCCGCATGAGGGTCCATTCGGGTCCGGCCACCTCCCGCGTGTAGGCCTTGAGCTGCTCGCGGGCCGACCGGCGCACGGCCGGTGACAGTTCGCCGGCATGCGCGTAGGCGGCCTCCAGGCTCCGCGCCTCCTGGTAGGTGTGGTCGGTGGCGGCATTGCGCTGCTGCCAGGAACTGGCCACCAGGAAGGCGGCCGTCAGTACGAACAGCGCGAGCGTCGCACTGCCCACGAACCCCAGTGCGGGGGCCTCCAGGTGGGCCTTCTTGGATGCCTCGCTGCGGGACAGGGCCCAGGTCAGACCGCATGCCGCCGCGGCGCCCAGGAGCGCGTACAGGATTCCCGTGCCGAACATGCCCTCAGTCACCTTCCCCTTCGTCCTGCCGTTTCGATGTGCGGGAGGTGGAGCTCATCGCGGCGAGAAGGGCGGGGAACAGCACGATCAAGAGGGTGATGAACGCCCAGTCGAGGCTGTCCGCCAGCGGTTCGCGGCGCGGTGGGGGTCCTACGTCGGACAGGGCCGTGCCGGGGGGCCGACGGGCGGCCGGGGCGGAAGGGGGCGGCGCGGTCGGTGGGGTGGCGGGTGGGGTGACGGGCCCGGTGCCAGAGGGGGTGGTGGGGCCGGTGGGTGGTTCAGCGGCCGCCGGGGCGGCCGGTGGGAGAGCCGGGGGGGCGGCCCCGGCCGGTGTGCCCGGCCCCGCCGCCAGGAATTGCGTCCCGGGAGCCGCGGCGACGCCCGGTGCGAAGGGCACGCCCGCCGCAGCGGCTGCGGCGCCGGGGGCGACACCGGCCGCGGCACCCGCAGCCGCGCCGGGCGCGTTCCCCGGCGGCTGGGCGAGGGCGCCGCGCGGTGGGGCGCCGGGGGCGGGCACGCTGCCGGGGCCCGGGCGCGCTGCTCCCCGGGGAGGGGTGGTACGGCCGGACGGGCCGCGGGGCGGGCTGGTGCCCGGGGCGGTGCCGCGGGGCGGGGAACCACCGGGGGGCCGTGGACTCCCTGGCGGTGGAACGGGCGCGGCCGGACGGGGCGCCGCGGGCGGAGGGGGCGGAGGGGGCGGAGCGGGTACGGAGTACGCGGCGGACGCCTCGGCGGTGAGGGCGAGCGGGGGCAGCATCGACCCCGTCGGGGAGACGGCCCGGTCCGGGGTCGTCCCGGACGCGACCGCGACGGACTCGTACCGGCCGGGCCGGGCCGGCGCGGTGGCCCAGCACTCGACCCCCGCCCCGGCGGGCAGTCGGCGGGGCAGGCCCGGCCCCGTGGAACACGTCAGCGGCCCGGCGGTCAGCAGGAGCGGGTCCCGCAGGCGCACGTCTTCGAGGTCGGCGGGGCCCGCGTAGGCCAGACGGTAGGAGAGACGTTTCTGCGAGGCGGATCGCAGGAGGGTCAGCGTCGAGGCGTGGGCGTCGTACCCCGCGGGGGCGGAGGCCCGGGGAGAGTGGTACCCCTCCCAGGCCGGAACACCGGTCGCCGCGACCCGGACGGTATGACGCCCAGCCAGGGCGGGAAGCGTCGCACGGCAGGTCATCGTGCCCAGGGGCGCCAAGGAGGTGCTCGGGCACCGCGCGGTTCCACCGACGAGCTGCGGGTCCCGCACCTCTACGTTCTCCAGGCCGTATTCCGCGAGGTTCCGCAGGTGGTAGAGGCGGAGCAGTTGCTGTCCGGACCGGACCTGGACCCCGGGAGCCGGCACGCCGTTCGTCGAGACCGCCAGTCTGAGCGCGTCCCCGTCCCCGCCTCCGGCGGGCGCCGAACCGAGCAGGCACGCGCAGATGCCCAGCCACGCCGATACCCGCGCGGTGCCGGACAGCTTGTGAGGGAGTCCCATGGCGCCAGTATGTGATCCGAAGATCCATCCGGGGACGCGCCGCGCGGGTTCCGGGGGCCGGTCGGGGGACCGGCCGCCCCGGCCACGGGCCCCGACCGAGGCCCGCGGCCGTGGTGCGCCGCGGGTCCCCTTCCTCAGAATCCGGTGCGGGACTCGGTCTCGGAGTAGAGGTGGAAGACCTGGGCCAGGCCGACGACGCGCAGCACCCGGAGCGTGTCGGCGGGGACGCCTTCGAGCGTGATCCGGGCGTCCGCGGCGAGGGCGTGGTTGCGGGCGGCGATCAGGGCGCTGATGCCGCTGGAATCGCAGAATTCCATGCGGGTGAGGTCCAGTACGAGGCATTGCCCCGGCGTGAGGGGGAGCGCGGCGGTGAGCTCGCGCAGCTCGGCGGCGGTGTCGAAGTCGAGTTCGCCGATGACCCCTACGACCGGGCCGGCCGGTGTGTTCCGGACGGTGATGTCCAGTGGGCTCATGTCTGCTTCCCGGTCGTAGGGCTGGCGGTGGAGGCGCCCAGGGCGAGGAGGGCGGTGTCGTCGTCGAGGCCTTCGCCGAACTGGTCCAGCAAGCCGGTCAGTGCCTTCATCAGGGCGGCGGGCGACTCGCCGGCATGGTCGGCGGCGAACCGGCACAGGGCCTCGTCCCCGTAGAGAGCCGAACGGCTCCTGCCGGTGCGGGCTTCGGTGAGGCCGTCGGTGTACAGGAGGAGGGTGTCGCCCGGCTCCAGGGTGGTGGTGGCGGAGGTGAAGGGCGCGTCGGGCAGGATGCCCACGAGGAGTCCGCCGGGGGTGGGCAGGAAGTCGGCGCAGCCCTCGGCGCGGCGCAGGACCAGGGCCGGCGGGTGGCCGCCGGAGGCGAGGTGCACGCTGACGCGGCCGGTGGCGGGGTCGGGTTCGAGGATGCCGAGGATGGCGGTGCAGTAGCGGGGGTCGCCGCTGCTGTAGCGCTCGTGCAGGACCCGGTTGAGGGTGGACAGGGCGGAGACGGGATCCGGATCGTGCAGGGCGGCGGCCCGCAGGGTGTAGCGGGTCAGGGAGGTGACCGCCGCGGCCTGGGATCCCTTCCCGCACACGTCGCCCAGGAAGAAGGCGAAGCGCGTGCTGTCGATGCGGAAGACGTCGTAGAAGTCGCCGCCGAGCCGGTCGGGCGACGCCGTGCGGTAGTGGGCGGCCAGGTCCAGGCCGGGGACGTCCGGGAGGGAGTCGGGCAGCAGGGAGGACTGGAGCGCGGCGAGGGCGTCCTGGAGCCGGGCCCGGTCCTGCTCGGCGCGGTGGCGCGCCTCTTCTGCGGCTTGCCGGGCGCGCAGGAGTTCCTCTTCGTAGGCGCGGCGGTCGCGGGAGTCGAAGAGCGTGGTGCGGATCAGCAGCGGGTCGCCGGTGGTCCCGTACTTGACCTTGGAGGAGGCCAGCACCGGCATCCGGGCACCGTCGGCCTGCTTGACCTCCAGGGCGATGCCCCCTATCTCGCCCTGCATGCGCAGCAGCGGGGCGAGGTGCGTCTCGTAGTAGAGCTTGCCGCCCACGCTGAGCAGGTCGGTGAAGCGCAGGCGGCCCACCACCGCCTCGCGCTCCAGGCCGAGCCAGTCCAGCAGGGTGGCGTTGATCTTGGCGATGGTGCCGTCCATCAGGGTCGAAAGGTAGCCGCACGGGGCGCTCTCGTACAGCTCCTCGGCACTGTCCTCCAGGAGCGCGGCGAACACCGCCGCGTCCGTCGTCTTCCCGTCATCGGCTTCGTGGGGGTCGGGGAGCTGCCCGGTGCGGCACATCACCGCAGGCCCGCGAGGAAGCCGGTGACCGCCTGGTTCGTCGCTTCGGGCGCGGACAGGTGCGGGCAGTGGCCGGTCGCGTCGAGCGTGACCAGCGTCGAGCCGGGGATCGCCCGGTGGACGAAGGCGCCGACCTCGCGCGGGGCGATGGCGTCCTGGGTGCACTCCAGCACCAGCGTGGGCACGCTCACACTCTTCAAGTCGTCCCGGGAATCGGACAGGAACGTGGTCCGGGCGAAGACGCGGGCCATGTCCGGGTCGGTGGCGCAGAAGCTGTTCGTCAGCTCCTCGCCGAGCTCGGGGCGCTCCGGGTTCCCCATGATCACCGGCGCCATCGCCCCCGACCAGCCCAGGTAGTTCGACTCCAGCGAATCGAGCAGCTCGTCGATGTCCTCGGCACTGAACCCGCCCCGGTACCCCTCGTCGTCGATGTAGCGGGGAGAGGGGGCGAGCATCACCAGCGCGCCGATGCGCTCCGGGGCGATGCCGGCGGCCAGCACGCCGACCATCGCGGAGACGGAGTGGCCCACGAACACGGCGTCGCGCAGGTCGAGGGCTTCGCAGACCTCCACGACGTCCGAGGCGTAGCCGTCCAGTCTGGAGTAGCGCTCCGCGCTGAAGGCGGTCAGGTCCGAGCGGCCGGAGCCCACGTAGTCGAACAGCACCACCCGGTGGTCCGCGGCGAGTGCGGGCACGGTGAACCGCCACATGTTCTGGTCGCAGCCGAACCCGTGAGCCAGCACCACCGGCCGTCCCTGCGGGTTGCCGGTGACGGTGACGTTGTTCCTGCGCTCGATATCCATGTCCGTCAGTCTCTCAAGCCTCGTCCGCCTCCTCGACCCGGCATCGTCCCACTGCGCGCGGGCTGCCGCGCGCCGGACTGCTCAGCCGAGGAAGTCGACGCGGTCGATGAGGCCTTCGCGCACACGGTAGGCCACCAGGACGCGGACCGGCTCGGCGGCGAGGCCGTGGGCGACTTCGTGGTCGACCACCCAGTCGCCTTCGCCGAGCCGCCCCACGATCTCCGCCCGGCAGCGGCCTTCGGCGAACTGTCCGGCGTACCGCTCGCGCAGCGCCTGCCGGCCCCGCAGTCGGCTGCCGTCGGCCCGGCGGATCGTGACGTCCTCGGCATAGGTGGCGACGAACGCGTCGATGTCGTGGCTGTTGTAGGCGGCGAGCTGCTGCTCGACCACGTCGCGCGGTGCGGTCATGTGCTCGATCATGTCTTCCTTCGTGGAGGGGCGACCTGCCCGGGCTGGTGAAGGGGCAACTTGTCCCAAGCGATCTTGTTCCGCAATTCTGGGTCCAGCCGCGGGAACACCCTGCGATATCGCACGATCGCGCCACCAGGAGGCCCCTCGATGAACGAACCAACCGGCCGGTGAGCGTGACGGGCGCCGATGTGACCGTGGACGAGCTGGACCTCGCCCTGGTGAACGCGATGCAGCTGCGGCCCCGGGCCCCTTGGTCACTGCTCGGCCGGACCCTCGGCATCAGCCCGGTCACCGCCGCCCGCCGGTGGCGACGGCTCTCGGAGGCCGGGATCGCCTGGGTGACCGCCTACGGGCTGCCGCACCCGGAGGACCGCGGCTGCGTCGCCCACCTGGACCTCGACTGCGCTCCCGACCGGCTCCGGCGGATCGCCGCCGACCTGGCCGAAGACCCGCACGTGATGAGCATCGAACACGTCTCCCAGGGCTGCGACCTGGCCGTCACCGCGGCCTTCACCGACCTGTCGATGGTCTCGCGGTACACCGCCGAACGGCTGGGACGGCTCCCGGGGGTCACCGGCGTGCGCGTCCACCTGTCGACCGCCTTCTACGCCGAGGGCATCCGCTGGCGACTGGACTCGCTGGATCCCGCCCAGCGCGGGGGACTCCACGCCGATCACGCCAGGGGTCACGGGACGCCCTCCGCGGTACGGGCCGACATCCGGGAGGAGGACCGGGAGTTGCTCATCAGGCTGGGCGTCGACGGCCGCCTCGACCAAGCCGAGCTGGCCGCCGCCACCGGGCTGAGCCCTTCCACGCTGCGCCGGCGCCTCAACCGGCTGGGCGCCTGCGACGCGATCCGGTTCCGCTGCGAGATCGCGGCCCGCGACGCCGGGCGACCGGTCCTGGCCACCTTCCGGGCCGACCTTCCCCCGGACCGGCTCGACGAGGTCGGCCCCCAGCTCGCCCGGCTTCCCGAGGTCCGGTTGTGCGTTGCCGTCACCGGCCCGCACAACCTCGTCCTCTCCGTCTGGCAGCGCTCCCTCGCCGACGTGCAGCGACTGGAAGCCGCACTCGCCCGCAGGTTCCCCGACCTGCGGGTGGCGGAGCGCCGCGTGTCCCTGCGCACGGTGAAACGGATGGGCCGGATCCTCGACGCGGACGGGCGCGCGATCCGCGCCGTGCCGATGGACATCTGGCGGGACCCGGTGCCGGTTCCGTGACGGTCGAGCCGACCGCAGTATCGACCGCCCTTCGTCCCGGGCGCCCGTAGGCTCGGGCCGTGCACGAAAACGAGATCAAACTCAAAGCCATCGCAGCGCTCACCGCCCTGCGCGCGGACGTCGGCGAGGGTTTCGCCTCCGAACTCCTCGCCGAGGTCACCCCGAGCCACTTCCTGGTGCCGGCGGAAGGCGACCCGGAAGACATCGGCAGCGCCGTACTCACGCAGCTTTCCGCGCCCCTGAGCGCCCTGGTCAACGGCTTCATCGCCGCCTTTGCCGCGGTCGCCGCCGCGTACGACGAAACAGGCGCGGAACCGGGCACGGACGAGATCCTCCAGGAACTCGCGCTCCGTCTCGCCCGGGAGGACGGCGAGCAGTCGCTCTGACCACGAGCCGGCCGGCTCCCCCGGGCGCGGGCCCCGCGTGGTCACGTGCGGACGCGTGTGCTTCCCCGGTCAGCGGCGGCCGGCGGCCAGCATGACGAGGAACTGGCCGCCGCCCGGCTGGACCTCGGCGGTCACCGGCAGCCCGGGGACCAGCCGGGAGAAGCGGTCCACCAGCCAGTCCGCCGCCTCCTGGGCGTCCTTCTTGGTCGGGCACCGGCCCACCATCTCGCGGCCCCCCTTGCGCTCCAGCCGCTCGGCGACGGTGATCAGCGGCGCGGGTTCGACCACGTACAGGCGCTCGGGCCAGGCGATGACCACCTTGACCGCGCCCTTGCGGGTGTTGCAGCCGCGGTGCGCGAGCCGCTCGGGGACCTTCGCCTTCCGGTCGGCGGTCCGGCTGTCCACGCTGGGGCCCCGCGGGTCGTTCACCGACTCGTGGGGGTCGACCGGCTCGTCACAGACCCAGCACTGCCAGCCGTCGCGCTCGGCCACATCATCAAGGAGACTCATCCGAGAAAAGTAGCCTGCCCGGCCGCCACCCGCGTACGAGGGCCCCGGCACGCTCTCGCCGTCCGACGGCCCGGTCGTCCCGTGCGGACCGGGCTCGGCGGGGCGCGACGTCCTAGAGTGCATGTATGGACCGCGAAGACGAGGGCGATGGTGCGCTGTTCTCTCTGGAGGACCTGCCGGCGGGAGCCGACGGCTACGGCGCCCCGCGGTCCCGCCCGCTCATCGGCCCCTCGTTCCGCGACTCCCCCGCCGCACGCCGGATGCTCTCGGTACGCGAGATCCACGCCGAACCCGCGGCCGCGGCCTCGCCCCGCGGGCGGCAGGTCCTCGCGCGGTTCCCGGACGCCCGGGTGGTCGACGTGGACTCGCACTGGCGCATTCCGCAGCTGCACGGGAACGAGGGCAACCTCGACCGGTGGGTCCGCATCAAGAGCGAGGTCCTGGTCCTGGGCGAGAAGAAGACCCTCACCACGCGGCCGAACGGCAGATCGGCCGACTGGATCGCCCCGGGCTCCGCGAACGGCTGCGCGATGGCGTGCGCCTACTGCTACGTTCCCCGCCGCAAGGGGTACGCCAATCCGATCACGGTGTTCACCAACATCGAGCAGATCATCGCCCACCTCGGTCGGCACATCGCGCGGCAAGGACCCAAGCGCGAGGCCAACCAGTGCGACCCCACCGCCTGGGTCTACGACATCGGTGAGAACAACGACTGCTCGGTCGACGCCCTCATCTGCGAGAACACGGCCGACCTGGTGCACGCGTTCGCCCGTTGGCCCACGGCCAAGGCTTCCTTCGCCACCAAGTTCGTCAACCCCGATCTGCTCCTGCTCGACCCCCGCGCCCGCACCCGGGTGCGCTTCTCCGTGATGCCGCCGCAGGACTCCCGGGTGCTGGACATCCGTACCAGCCCCGTGGAGCAGCGCATCGCGGCGGCCGCCGACTTCCTGGAAGCGGGCTACGAGGTGCACTTCAACCTCTCGCCCGTCGTCATCCGGCCCGGGTGGGAGCACGACTGGGCGGAACTGCTGCGCCACATGGACGACGTGCTGCCCCGCGCCGTGAAGGAGCAGGCGGCGGCAGAGGTGATCATGCTGACGCACAACAAGGAGCTGCACGACCTGAACCTGGCCTGGCACCCGCGAGCCGAGGACATGCTGTGGCGCCCCGAGCTCCAGCAGGCCAAACGCTCCGAGAACGGCAGCTGGAACGTCCGCTACCGCAACGCCGACAAGGCCGCCGCCGTCGAGACCGTCGGCCGCCTTGTCGCCTCCCGCGCCCCGTGGCTGCGGATCCGCTACGCCTTCTGATCACTCGGGATGCCGGAGGGACGCAGGACCATGAGGGGGCCTTCCGCGGTCGCCACCAGCGCGAACGGGAACCGGTCGAGGTCGAGGCACAGTGCGGTGTCATCGGGATGGACTCCCTGGCGCCTCCCGTCCGCCAGTTCGGCCGCCGCGCGCGACTGGGCGGCTCGGCGGAGGAACTGCGCCGCGCCCGTCCCCGACTCGGTCGCCCCGGTCCCGGTCATCCCGGTCCCGGTCACCCTGCGGGCGATGTATTGCGCACACGCCAGATCCTCGTCGGCCCGCCCGTCCTCGCCGGTGATCACGAAGGTGACGTCGTCACCGCCGTGCGTCCGCAGAAGTTGAGCCGTGGCCTCGGCCACCACGAAGCTCGCGCACAGCACCAGTGACGCCTCCTTGACCGCGAGGGCGCCGACCGTCCCCGCAGTGGTCTTCTGCACGAGGGTCCGACCGCGGAGGTCAGCGGAGCGCAACATGCCCGGCGAGTTGACGAAGTCGAACCCGGGGGCGGGCGGCCCGTCTTTCAGCGCCACCCAATCCGGGTGCCGGGAGGTGAGTTCCAGGGCTTCGTCCAGCGACTCGGCAAGAACGATCTTCTCTGCACCCCGTGCGAAGGCCCAGGCGGCCACGGTGAAGCAGCGCATGACGTCCACCACGACCGCCACGGAAGGGACGTCGGCCAGATCGGGGATACCGAGGAAACGAGTCTTCATGCCGGTCATGATCGCGCACGGGATCTTGGGGCGGAACGGCTGTCTGACGATGCGCGGTGGACGTTGCACGAAGCGCTCGCGGACAAGTCAAGACATCGACCGCTCGCGTCAGCAGTGGCGGGGGGAACGGTCTTACGCGACGGTCGGGGCGGTCACCTGGTCCTCCGCTGGGAAGCCGAACTCTTGGCACGTTGATTGAAACTTCTTGCAGCACCTAAAGCGAGTCTGAGCAGGCACTTGGGCGCACGTATCGACAACGTCTGAAAAATCCTTCACCTACTTGCGCAAGGTGGGAGGCCTCATGAGGATGGGGTCGCGTCAGGGCCTGACACCCCTTTCCACTCTCACCGAAAGGACGTTCCCCATGGACCGCAATCACCCTCGAACCCGCCTGCGCCTGGGTTTCGCGGCCGTACTCGCCCTGCTCCTCGGGGCGCTCATGGCTCCGCCTGCGCTGGCCGCCCCGACCGCGGCCGCAGCCGTAGCCGTGCGGGAAAGTTCCGTCGTGGCCACGTTCAACGTCGCCACCTACACGCAGTGGGGCCAGCAGGTCTACCTGACGGGCAACAGTCCGGAACTCGGGTCGTGGAACCCGGACAAGGCGGTACCGCTGTCCTCGGCGACCTACCCGACCTGGTCGGCGACCGTGGTCCTGCCGGCCAATGCCCACGTGGAGTACAAGTACATCATCAAGGCCGTCAACGCTCCGGTCATATGGGAGAACGGCCCCAACCGCACCACGGTCACCCCGCCGACGGGGGCCTACGTCACCCATGAGGCCTTCCGGAACTGACCACCGCAGCGAGGGCCGGGCGGACGCCGCCCGGCCCTCCAGGCCCCCTGACAACGGAAACAGAACGCGATCTCTAAGGCTCTGATCGATCCCGCCTGTCGGACAGCCGTTGCGGGCGTTGACGACCCCACCCAGACTGGGCGGACCCCACCACCACAGATCAGCAGGTGCCGCCATGGGCCAACACGTACACGTCCGCCTCAGGGACGGCATGGACATATCAGCGACCGGCGAGCTGGTGGAGACCTACCACTGCCGGTGCGGGAGCACCTGGACCGAGACGTACCGGGTCGAGGGCCGGGAGCCGGACGCACTGCCGGGTACCTGAGGCGTCCGAAGCGCCCGACCCGATCGTCCGTGAGCATTCCCTCGTCCAGGTCCACGTCGCACTGCTCCGCGTTTGCCGCGCCCGGCAGGGTGGTGCGGTAGGAGAACTTGCCCGTCCTACGGGAAAGGACTGACACGCATCCGGCTCGTCCGGCAGGCGGGTCGCGTCCGAAGCCAGTACGAGCGGGCCGCGACGGTCAGGGCGATGCCATAAACGGCGAAGGCGGCCATCCCGATCCAGCCGACCAGCAGCGCGTCGCCCGCGGAGTGGAAGTCACCTCGCCGCATCGTCACGACGCCGGCCGCGACCAGTGCCAGATACCCGACGCCCACAACGCCGTACGGCGCGAGCGTGGCAGCGCCGAGCAGAGCCGGGGCGAGCGGGAGCCAGCGAGGCACCCGTCGGCCGCGCAGGAACAGAGTCCAGCGCGGGAAGACCTGACCCCACGGCCGGACCAGTCCCCAGAGCAGGAAGACGCCGAGCGCGGCCAGCAGCGCGGTGGGGTCCAGACCCCAGGACTCCAGGGTGAGGAAGATCCCCGAGGCGCCGTTCCGCTCCGAGACCGCGAGCATCTCCTCGCCGGTGATCCCCGCGAACGTGCCGCCGGACGCCCAGACCAGCTTCATCGCCGCGTACGGGACGAAGGCCAGGGTCCCCGCCCAGGGGGCACGTCGGACGAGCCGCGATGCAGCGGCCGACGCTCGTACGGCAGCGCCGGAGGACAGGCGGCCGGACCGGGCCGTGGCCGCGAGCAGGACCGCCCCGACCGCCGCCAGGGCCTTGTTCGCAGCGGACGCCCGGCTGTCCACGCCCTGACCGAGCATCAACGTGATCACATCCATCAGCAGGCCGAAGGCGGTGATTGCGGCAAGCCCGCAGCCCACCCAGAGCAGCACCCGTAACGCCGGCCGCAGCCCGTACCGCACCACCGCGGCGCCGACCAGCGTCACCAGCGCGCCCACCGCCATGACCACCCACCCCGTCCCGGAGGCCCTCGAACCGCCGCCGGGGTGGAGCAAGGAGGTCAGGGCGGTCCCCCTCAGCGCGCACGCCAGACCGAAACCGGCATACAGCACCCCCCACAGCGCCGTTGCCCGGGCCACCCAACACGGCCACCGCTGCCACCACGCGCTCCAGAGCGCCTGCACCGTCCGTTCACCACTGGTCATGCTCTGAACGTCGCACCGACCGCGGCGCGACGGCGTCAGCCACCGGAGTGATCCCCCTCCCCCGGCCGGGTGAGGGAGAAGCGCGTGCGATCGAGAGCTGCGGTTCGTTTCATAATCCGGCTGTGGACATATCCGATGAGGGACAGCCGCTCGATCCCGCCTGGCATGAGATCAACAACAACGTGTGCGGGGGCCTGGCAGGCGCCCCGAGTGCTTCGTTCGTGGCTGAGCGGTTCATCGGGGCAGGCTGGAGTTCCAGGTCGGCGTCGTGGGAGTCGTATGAGGTCGAGACCGGCTGGTGCCGCATCGAGGTGGAGCCGACCTCGGGCGACACGCTCCTGTACGGAGTCGTCGATCCCCAACGGTTCGAAGACCTGGCCGCACTGCTGACCCGGTTCGGCCTGCGGTTCAGTGTTGAGCTTTATGACCTGGAGGGGGAACTGCTGAGGGAGATCGAAGCTGAAACTCCGCCAGAACCTCAGGACGCAGCACCCGCTCGTCGGCCGTACAGCCGGCTACTGACTCCGCTGAGGCTGTGGTCGCGGCGAGGCGGTGGGCCTCGGTTCAGGGCCGAATGATGTGCTCATGTGGACCCGTGTCAGCGCGGCCGGTCACCGAACCGCGTACGGTCCTCCGGCTGGGCCTCACATCCGAGCCGACGGGCTGCGGGGCGCGCCCGGCGGAGGCCCTCCCGCAGGGAGGGCGGGAGGGACGCCCGGGCCGGCCGTGGCCGGTGCCCCACACCGTAGGGCCGGGGGCCGCCTCTGCGGAAGGCATATGCCAGGACTCTAAGCTAAGGGGACTGGCAGCCCGGAGGTCCGTGAGACGCCTCGGTCGGCTGCCCCGTCTTGCCCCCGGGCGGTGTGCCGCCGGGGCTCCCGGGCCGCCCGCGCCCGGACGGGTGCATGCGCCGCGCGGCGATGGGCCGGGCTCGCGGTGGGTAGGACCCTTGCATGGACACGCTTGCGGCCGGCGGCCGGCACCTGCGCGAGCGGCTCGGCTCCGCGCTGTTCAGCCGGGTCGCCGGACCGTCGGGCCCCGACAACCGCGCCCGGATCCACGGTGCGCCGGGGCCGCGCTGGTTCGGCCCCGACCGGCCCATCCGCCGGGTGCACGGCGATGCGTCGATGTTCATCGGGGGCCTGAGCGCGCTCCTGTTCCAGTCCTTGCACCCGCTCGCCATGGCCGCCGTCGCGGCGCACTCCGGATTCCGCGGGGACCCGTGGGGCCGGCTGCAACGCACCAGCACGTTCCTGGCCGTCACCACCTACGGCGCCGCGCAGGACGCACAGGACGCCGTCGACCGGGTCCGGGCGGTGCACGAACGGATACGGGGCGCCACCGCCGCGGGCGAGCCGTACCGGGCCGGCGATCCGCATTTGCTGGGCTGGGTGCACGCGGCCGAGGTCGACAGCTTCCTTCGGGCGCACCAGCGCTTCGGCGCGCGGCCCCTGGACGCGGCGGGCTGCGACGCCTACGTCGAGGACACCGCGCGGGTGGCGGCGGCGCTCGGCGTGGTGGACCCGCCCCGTGACCGGGAGGCGCTGGCGGCCGTGCTCGCCGGGTACCGGCCGGAGCTGCGGATCACGCCCGAGGCCCTCGACGCGGCCCGCTTCATCCTCCGCGAGCCGCCGCTCCCCCGGGCCGCCCGGGCCCCGTACGCCCTGCTCGCCGCGAACGCGGTGGCCCTGCTCCCGCCGTGGGCTCCCCCGCTCCTCGGCTTGCGCGCCGCGACGGGCCCGCGGGAGACCTGCGTACGCCTGTCGGGGCACGCCCTGACGCGGACGATCCGGTGGGCGATGACCCCGCCGCCCGCACCGGCCCACTAGCGGGTGTCTGTCGGGTCTGCATCGCGACGGCGCGGAGATGCACCAGACCCCCTGAGCCGGTCCCGCTTCGACGGCCGTCGGGAGGTCAGGCCAGGGACGCACCGAGGGCTGCGGCCCGGGCTCGTTCGCCGCGTTCTTCGATCAGGCGCCGGAAGCCGGTCACGGCGTAGCGGCCGCCGGTGGCGGGGCCCGGTCCGGGGATGCCGGCGGCGCCGGCCATGAGCTTGGCGGGCTGCGTCTGCCATCCGACGACCAGGACGCGCAGGCCCAGGCATTCCGCTCGCCGGTGCAGGTCCAGCAGCAGGAGCAGCCCGGATGTGTCCATGAACGGCACCCGGTGCAGGTCGACCATGAGCACGGTGACGGTGATGCCGTCGGCCGCGTCCGTGATGACGCCGCTGCCGCCGAGGTCGGTAGTGGCACCAGTGACCAGGCCCGCGATGGGGCCGGTGAGGGCGTCGCCCGGGCGGTCAGCCAGGGCCGCGTGCATGACAGGCGCGGCTGCCATGTCCAGGTCTCCGCTGAAGCTGACGAGCAGGGTGGTGCCGCGGCGCTCGGCCTCGGCGGTGAACGCGGGAATCAACAAGGGCCCTTTCCTCACGTGCCGACCGGGTTCCCGGCCGGAGCGTGCCCATCCTGGCGCGGCAGGGGGCCTCGGCCCGGTGCGGCACGCCATGCAGGCCGGAGGCACCCCGTGACGGGGCCGCCTGTGGCCCATCCACTCCCCCCGCCCCCGGCCGGCGCCGCTGTCGGGCATGATGCGGGACGGGCGCCGCGGGGGGCGCCCCGCGGAACACCGGCGCGGGGGGACGTACGTATGGAGTGGGGAACGCTGGTCGCCACACTGGGCGGTGGTGTGATCGCGATAGCGGGCACGGTGCTGGCGGACCGCTTGCGCACCCGCCAGGAGCACCGCCGCGCGCTTCAGGCGCGCCGTCGGGACGTCTACACGGAGTTCATCGCGGCGGCGGGAGCGGCCCACACCGAACTGCGCCACCTCGCGCAGAACGGCGCCGGGACGACCGGCTTGGAGGAAGCGAGCCGCCTGGCGCTGACGGACGCGCGCGTATACGAAGTGCGCGAACGCCTCTTCCTCGACGCCAGCGCCCGGGTCGCGGGCGCCGGCCAGACCATGTTCGAGCGCCTGCGCGCCCTCCGGAAGGCGGTCGCCGCGGGCGCCGGGATCTCGGCCCCCGCGTTCCACGACGTCTACCACCCCTACCTGGACGCCGTCTGGGCCTACCGCGAGGCGGTTCGCGCGGAGTTGGAGGGCCGCGCCCTGAGCCCGTCCGACTTCGGCTGGTCCGTGTGGGACGGCCGCGAGCGCTGCGCACACTGCGCGGGACGCGGGACGGAAACGGCGCCCGGGTCGCCGGGGACGCCCGGGACGCCCGGGGGGCACTGACCCGTCTCTGCTTCGGCCCTTCCCCCCTCCCGCCCGAGCCGGAAGCGGCCCGCCGGTCGGCCCGGGGGCTGAGGTCCGTACGTCGGTCAAGAAATCGCGGAGTCCGAGGGAACGTTTTGCCCGCGCCGCTCCTCCTCATGCCGACCGGAAATCCACCGCCGCACAGGAGGACCCATGCCGTACCGGCTCCCCACCCCCACCGCCGCGCCCACCGGGGCCGCCGCACTCGTCGCCTCGGTGCTCACCGCGGACGCCGCGCTGCACTTGTACTGGACAACGGGTGCCACCTGGCCCGCGGCCGACGACAGGAGCCTCTCCGCGGCGGTTCTGGGCACGGACGTGCCGTTCACACCACCGATCCTGCTTCCCCTCGTCGCCCTGCTCCTCACCGGCGCCGCCTTCGTCCTCGCCCACTCCCGCCGGCCCCGGCACCCGCTCCTGCGACTGGGCACGCTGGCCGTGGCCGCCGGTCTCGCGCTGCGCGCCCTGGCAGGCGTCTACTGGCTGTTCACGAAGGAGACCGGCACCGCCTTCCACTGGCTCAACCTCATCCTCTACACCCCCCTGTGCGCCGTCCTGGCCGTCGCCGCCCTGCGCGTCGCGCGCTGGAAGGACGCGGCCCGTGCCCGATGAACGATCCGACCAACGATCCGATGGCCGGACGGTCCGCCTCGTACGGGCCGCCCAGCGCGGCGACACCCTCGCCATGGCCGAACTCCTCGATGTCCTCGCCCCGTACGTGGGCCGCGTCTGCGCGCCCATCGCCCTGGGCCACGGCGCGGACGCCGCGCAGGAGACGCTCGTAGCGGTCTTCACGTCGCTGCGCACCCTCAAGGACCCGGCGGCACTGCACGGCTGGGTCCGCTCGATCGCCGTGCGGGAGGCGATCCGTACCGCGCACCGAGCCGCCCGCACCGTACCCGTCGATCTCAGCGCGCTGCCCGCCCGCGGAGATCCCCAGCTCTCCGCTGACATCACGGACGTACTGGAACGGCTCTCCCCCGAACACCGCGCGGTGCTGATGCTGCGTGACGTCGAGGGCCTGGACGAGCGCACCGCGGCCGCCCTGCTCGGCGTGCGCACGGGCACTGTCAAATCGCGGCTGCACCGGGCCCGCGACACCTTCCGGAAGGCGTGGACGTCATGAACGAGCTCTGGCCCAGCACCGATCCCGACCCCGTGCGCCGCCTGCGCGCCTTGGCGGCGGGGGTGCGCGGGGCGCATGTGACCGAGGCCTACGTCGACGCTCCCTTCGCGCGGGTCTGGGAGCTGCTGGGCGACCTGGAGGGCGGCTTCGGGCAGGTGGTGCCCGACATGGAGCGGTTGCGCGTCGTCGCTCGGCACGGCGAGCGCGTGGAGGCGGAGGTGCGCAGCAGGTACGGGATGAGGGCACGGCTGCGCGGGGTGCAGCGGCCCGGCTGGTGCTGGCTGCAGAGCCGGTTCCTGCTGGTCGGCGTGGCGGCGGCGCCGGAAGGTGGCGGCACGCGGGTGGCGTTCACGGGCGGGGTGCGGCTGCCGACCCGTGCCGCGCTGGTTCCCGTGGGCGTACGGCGTGAGGGGGGCCGGAGCGTGCGGCGTCTCGCGTCGTTGCTGTGACCGGGCGCGCCCGGCAGCCGGCGCTCACTCGTCGAGGGCGGCATCCGAGGGCTCGTACCAGAGGCTTGCCATCGGGGATCGCGTGGTCCAGCCCAGCGAGGAGTACAGCGCGCGGCCGTCGGGCGTCCCGACCAGGACGCCCGTGGTCGCGCCGGCCTCGTGAGCGGCGCTCTGCAGCGAACGCATCACCAGGCCGCCAAGACCCTTGCGCTGATGCTCGGGCGCGGTCTCGATCTGGTCGACCACCACGTGGCCGCCTGCCCGGGCGATCTGCCCTCGGGCGGCGAAGTGCCCTTCGCGCGTACGGACCAGTACCCGGGTGACGCCTCCCCGGCTCCAACGGGTGAGCGTGTAAGCGGCCGGCGCCTGCGCGCGTTCCGGCTTCAGTCGGCAGGTCATCAGAAAACCGGCACCGGCGTGCCGCCAGCCCGCCCCGAGCCAGGGCAGGACCACCTCGTCCTCGGCGAACAGCTTGAGCCACGTCCCGGGCGCGGTCGTCGCTGCGGCGATCTTGCGCACGTCGGCCTCGGTCGGCTCCGGCAGCACGTGCCGGGCGACGTGCGTGGGCTGCCCGACGTCGATCGTCCAGCCCCAGGGCTCGTCGATGGGGTCCGAGCTGCCGCGCGAGACGACCCAGCCGTCGATCCACATCCGCACGAGTTCCGTGAGCCCGGTGTCCGACATCGCTGCCCATCCCTCTGAACGGTAATAGCTACCAGTGATGAACGAACCTTACGGGAGAGGGGTGGTGGTTGACCACGGCGCTTCGGCTCACGCCACCGCCGTGCTCTTCACAGAACCCGCGGCGCGCCGGTGTTCGGCATTGATGCGCTGGGCTTCTTCGAGCTGGTCTTCGAGGATGACGATGCGGCAGGCGGCTTCGATGGGGGTGCCCTGGTCGACGAGTTCGCGGGCGCGGGCCGCGATGCGCAGCTGGTAGCGGGAATAGCGGCGGTGTCCGCCCGGGGAACGCAGCGGGGTGATCAGGCGGGCCTCGCCGATGGCGCGGAGGAAGGCTTGGGTGGTGCCGAGCAGTTCGGCGGCCCGGCCCATGGTGTAGGCGGGGAAATCGTCGTCGTCGAGTCGGCCGAGGCTGTCCTCTGCGGTCATCGCACCTCTCTGGGGAACACGTTGAGGGGCCCGGGTGCCTGTGGCACCCGGGCCCCGAAGGAACTGCTACACCATCTGCCGGCCTTGATACCGCGCCGGCCTTCTGACTCCGCAGGCCCGACCCGAAAGCTGTCGGCCGTACGGGGATCGCTGATGCGTGACCGGAGACCACCTCACTATCGATGTCCTGCGGCACCCGGACTCGCGTGGCGTCCGGGCGATCCTGATGGCGCTTCCGCTCCTCCGTTCATCCCTCTGGGATCACTGACTCGTCAAACCGGTACTGCAACTGCACTACTGAACTGCTGCATGTACTGCTGGGTACTGCGTACTGCTCGTGACCTCTGTCAGCGCCACGCTTCGACAGCCAGCCCCGTCGCCCATCCTGCGTCTGCTCTGGCTTAGAACCCCACTGCCGAACTTCCCGGTGCGCGCGCCCGCAGCCGACGCCTTCACCGAGGTACCACTCCACTGAACTCCGCTGCGGGATACCACTCACGGCGGCCCCTCATCACTGCGGGCCACCCGGTCCGGTCGTCAGCCCCGTCGCCGTCCTGCAACTGCCCTGGCTTCGACACTCCACCACCGCACCGCACTGCTGTACTGCAACTACCTGTACTGCAACTACCTGTACTGCAACTACTTGTACTGCTGGTACTGCTGGTACTTCTTGCCGGGCAGTTCGTGTCTGCCCGGCCCTGCGGTCTTTCTGGCTACGAGAGAAACCATAACCACAGGACTGGCAGATGTCTACCGCGACCACGACAGATTTCTGCGCAGCCGCCGAGTAGGTAATCGTTGCCGTCCATGGCCGGGCACACCTCGCATCGCGGGACGACACCTGCGGGCCCACTGTCCGCCACCCGGGACTTCGCGGTTCGGCCCCGCCCGGCCGGGGGCGGCCGGTACCGTCCCGGTCATGACGGTCACCGCGCGCAGGCCATCCCCCCGCCCGACGTCCAACCCCCCGGCCGGGCGCCCCACCACTCGCCCCGCGCCGGACAAGAACCCCCCGTTCCCGCCCGACCCGCCCCAGTCGGCACCCCGGAACTGAACGGCCGCGCGTCGCCCTGCACCGCTACGCGGAGCGCCCCGTCCGCGTGCGGCCAGCCGTCACCGACCGCTCGTCGCGATCCGGCGACGACCAGCCTCCTGCCCGCACCGACCCTGCGGCTTCCCCGGTCTGCGCTCCGCCGTCGTGGGCGCGCGGCAGCCGGAGGGGGATGCGCGTTGACGCGGAAGTAATTAGCTGCCATATTACTCGCATGCCTCAGAACGCCGCTCGCGACGACGCACAGCCGACACTGGATCAGGCCGCACGCCAGATCCGGAGCTACGGGCTGTCCGCCGATCCGCAGGCCGTGCTGGTCGCGGTCCGGCTGATGGCGACGGGCGCTCGGCTCGGGCAGGCGGCCGAGGTGCACTTCGGCAGGTTCGGCCTCTCAACCGGCCGCTACCGGCTACTGGCCGACCTGGAGGACAGCGGGGGTGAGAAGTCGCCCTCGCACCTGGCGGCCGGGCTCGGCGTATCGCGAGCCACGATCACCGGGCTGGTCGACGGCCTGGAGCGGGAGGGCCTGGTCGCCCGCCGCTCCTCCCGGGAGGACGGCCGGGGAAGCGTCGTCGTACTGACGGCGCGCGGCGCACAGCGGCTGCGCGAGATGGCTCCCGAGCACTTCCGGCGACTGGAAGCGATGGTCGGCGGCCTCACCGAGGCCGAACTCGGAACGTTCCTCGTGCTGCTGGGGCGGATCGCACAGGGCATCAACGCCCTGGTCGACGAGTAGGAGCAACAGAGCAGGCGGCGGCGCGAGTGGCGCCGCCGCCGAACCGTCGCCACGGGGCGGCGGCTTTTTTCGGACCCGATAGTTAGGCAGCTAATGACTAAGGCCGACTCTCTTCGGGAGGATGACATGTCCCGAGCAGCCCAACGGACCGGCGAGCCAACGCCGTTCAGACTCTGGCGCGAAGTGGCGACCGCGTACGCCGCGCCAGCGCTGACGGCGGGCGCGGGCGCGCTCGTCGGCGGGAACAGCGAGCTGCTGCGGGCCGCCGGCACCTCGATCGCCGGCACCTCGGCCGTGGTCGCCCTGCTGGTCGGCGGCTGGTTGCAGCTCTTCGGCCGCCGCCGCGCGACCGGGGCGGGACGCCGCGCCGTCCTGGCGCTCGCCGGCGCCGCCCTCGCGGCCGCTCTCGCCTTCATCTGCGCCCGCGCGGCCCAGTACGGCGAGCCGGCCTGGGCCGGCTGGCCGCACGGTCCGGCGCTCGACCGCCTCACCCTCGACCTGCCGCTTTCCGCGGCCCTCGCCGCCACGATCGTCGGCTGGCGCTGGCGCGGCCGCTTCACCACTCCGTCCTCGAAGGGAAACCGATGATCATCGTCATGGGAGCCACCGGAGCAACCGGTGCCGCGCTGGTGCGCACCCTGTCCGACAGCGAGGTGCCGTGCCGGGCGCTCAGCCGCGATCCGCAGCGGCTGCGCACCCGGCTCGGCGCGACGGCCGGCCCGCTGGTGGAAGGCCACTACGCCGACGCGGCCGACCCGGCCTCACTGCATGCCGCGTTCCGCGGCGGCAGCCAGCTCTTCCTCACGATGGAGAACGGCCCGCGCCAGGTGGAGTTCGAACTGCGCGCCATCGAGACGGCCGTGGCCGCCGGCGTCCGGCACATCGTCAAGATCTCCTCCCCCGCCTCCGAGCCGGACTCCCCCGTCGCCATAGCCCGCGGCCACCACACCGTGGAGACCCGGCTGCGCGCGGCCGGCATCACCGCGACGGTCCTGCGTCCGTACGCGTTCATGCAGAACCTGCTGATGCTCGGGCCCGGCGTGGCCCACGGGGACCTGCTGACAGGTGCGATGGGCCGGGCGGCGTGCAACTACGTCGACTGCCGGGACATCGCCGAGGTGGCGGCCGCCGCCCTCACCCGGCCGGGGCCGACCGGGGGCACGTACACCCTGACCGGCGCCGAGACCTGCTCCTTCGACCGGCTCGCCGAGCTGCTGGGCCGGCTGCGGGGGCGGCCCGTGCGCTACGTGGACCTGCCGCCGGAGCAGTTCCGTGCCCAGCTGAGCACGGCGCGCGGAATGCCGGACTGGCTCGCGGACCACGTGGTGGAGATCCAGCAGCTCGCCGTCGCGCGACCGGAACAGCCCACCGACACGGTCGCCCGGTTGCTGGGGCGCGTCCCGCGGGGGCTGAAGGACTTCCTGACGGAGCACATCGACGCGTTCCGCTGAGACCGGCGCTCCCGGCCGCTACGGTGCGCGACGCGGTGACGGGCGTACGGAGCCACCCGGGCGGTGAAGGTCCGCGAGGACTTCGCGGGCGGCCCTGGCGCCGGAGGCCATTGCGCCCTGGAGCGAGCCGGTCGCCCGGTGGTCACCGCAGACGTAGCGGAACGGGCCCACCCTGGTCGTCCGGATCAGCGGAAGGGGCGGGGGCATCGCGGGGAGCGCGTCGCGGGCCGTGTAGCGGTGCAAGGTCTCCCACCCGTCCGTGTCCGCTCCGTACGCCTCGGAGAGCGCGGCCCGGAGCACCGCCTCCTCCGCGGGCCCGGGCGCGCCGAGGACGGAGGCGGCGATCAGGGCCCGGCCGTCGGGCGCGTAGCCGGGGTGCACCTCGCTGAGCACGCAGGTGTTGAGGAACCGGCGTGCGGTGTCGACGAGCAGCGTCGGCTCGCGCAGCGGGGAGCGGTCGGCGGCGTAGTAGAGGGTGGTGACCGTACGGCCGGCGGGCACGTCCAGCGCCGGCAGGAGCCTGGCCGCCGCTGCCTGGTTCGTGGCGACGACGACCGCTCGCGCGCGGTGTTCACCGCCGTCCGTCAGGGCCGCGCCGTGGTCGGTGAGCCGGGCGGCCGGGGCGCCGGTGCGCAGCACGCCGGGCGGCAGTCCGTCGGCGAGCTGGGCGGGAACTGCTCCGATGCCGTCGGCGGGCAGGCACAGGGTGCCCCGCACCATGCTGCGCCAGACGAAGTGGAACATCCGCGAGGAGGTCTCCAGACCGTCTTCGAGGAACACTCCGGACAGGAAGGGCCGGAAGAACGTCTCGACCAGCTCGTCGGAGATCCCGGCCCCGGCCAGCGCCGCCCGGGTCGTCCGGTCGGCCCCCGCCCGCAACCACCGGGGCGGGAGCAGCCCGTCGCGTGCGGTCAGGAGGCCGAGCGCGGCGAGGTCGCGGGCCGAGGCCAGCCGGCCGGGGAGCAGGTCGCGGCTCTCGCGGGGGCGCCGGGTGGGGTCGGTGAACCGGAGCAGGCGCCCCTCCCCCGTGTGGACGAGCGCCCCGGGGGTGAAGGGCCGCAGGCGCAGCGGGCGCAGCGCGAGGCGGCGTTTGACTTGCGGGTACGCCGTGTTGAAGACCTGGAAACCGCGGTCGAGGGTGAACCCGGAGACCCGGTCGGTGCGCATGCGCCCGCCCACCCCGTCCGAGGCTTCCAGCAACGTGACGCGGAGCCCTCCCGCGACCAGGTCCGCGGCGCAGGCGAGGCCGGCGGCGCCCGCGCCGATCACGATCACGTCCGGGCCGTTCTTCTCGTCCCGTCCCATGCGCGGTCACCTTCGCTTCGGATGGTCCGGACTCCGGGCTACCGGCCCCGGACCACGCTACGCCGCGCGGGACGCGGTCCGTGAAGGCACGCCGGGCGGGGCCCTGCTGGCGTCCGCAGGGCCCCGGGTGATCACCCCGCTGCGACGGTCAGGCCGCCGGTACCGTCCACTTCTGCTGGGCGGCCCCCGTGCAGGTCCACAGTTGCAGCCGTGTCCCGTTGGCGGAGCCGCCGCCGGTGACGTCGAGACACTTGTCCGCCTGCGGGTTCACGATGTCTCGGGCCGGGGACACCGCCCAGCGCTGGGCCGCGGTCCCGTTGCAGTCGTAGAGCTGGACCGGTGTCCCGTCGGCGGTGCCGCCGCTCGCGACGTCGAGGCACTTGCCGAGCGCACGTACGGTGCCGTCGGAGCCGAAGGTCCAGTTCTGGGCGCCGGTGCCGTTGCAGTCGTAGAGCTGGACCGGTGTGCCGTTGGCCGGGTTCGCCCCGGCGACGTCGACGCACTTGCCGGCGAGCCCGCTGATCCGGCCGGTCCGGCCTCCGGTGCCGCCGTCGGACGTGGTGACGCGGACGTGGTCGACCACCAGTTGCTGGGGGAAGGCCGTGCTGCCGTCCGGGTCGCCCGGCCAGTAGCCGCCGACCGCGAGGTTGAGGATGAGGAAGAACGGCTTGTTGAAGGCCCAGCTCCGTCCGCCCAGGTCGGCAGGGGTGCGTCGCTGGTAGACGACCCCGTCGACGGACCAGGAGACGGAATCGGGGGCCCAGTCGACGGCGAAGGTGTGGAAGGCGTCGGCGAAGGCCTGGCCGGCGGGCAGGGAGTACGCCGCCCCGATGCCGCCGGATCCGGAGTAGCCCGGGCCGTGGAGCGTGCCGTGGACGGTCGACGGTTCGAAGCCGACGTTCTCCATCACGTCGATCTCACCGGAGTTGGGCCAGCCGACCTGGCCGATGTCGTTGCCGAGCATCCAGAAGGCCGGCCACATGCCCTGGCCGCGCGGCACCTTGAGCCGCGCCTCGACGTGTCCGTAGGTCTGCGTGAAGCGGCCGGAGGTGTTCAGGCGGGCCGAGGTGTACTCGCAGCGCCCGTACCAGCAGGCGTAGTTGCCCGGGTTCTCGCGGCGGGCGGTGATGACCAGGTGGCCCTGCCCGTCGAGCGCAGCATTGCGGTTGCCCGCCGTGTAGTACTGCCGCTCGTGGTTGTTGACGTTGTCACCGGTCTCGACCTGCCATTTGCCCGGGTCGACGGCGGCTCCGGCAGGTCCGTCGAAGTCATCGGTGAAGGTCGCGGCCGCGCCGGCCGAGGGGACGGCGGCGGGGGCTGCGGGGGCCGGCGCGCCGGTGGCCGGGGCGGCCAGGCCGGTCCAGCAGACCAGGGCGAGCGCACACAAGAGTGCGCGTCGGTGCCAGGTGGGGTGCACGGTCATCACATCGCTTCCGTGTGTGGGGGGGGACGTACGGAGGCAGGGACAGGCGGGGGGATTCGACATGCCCATGACAGATCACAAGGCAGCCGCCGCCAAGGTGTGAACGCGGAACCCGCTCGTCCGGGCCCCTTTGTTCACGACTTGATTCAAGGCGCACGGTACGGCCGCGTCAAGATGCCTGCACGGTGCGGCCGTTGGGCGCCGCCCTCAGGACGGGCCCGGCCGTTCGGCGGTCGCCCTCAGGGAGTGTCGCCGTCCCAGACGAAGGATCCCTCGGCGTCCGTCTCGGAGGGGCTGTAGAGCGCGCATCCGCCGGGGCCGAAGAGGCCTCGGTCGGTGGCCAGCAACACGCCGTCGACCCGCTCCTGTGCGGGCAGGTTGGTGACGTCGAGGAGCTGCCCGTCGAGGGGTCCGCCCACCAGCCTGACGTACAACCGCCCGGGGGTCGGCCGCACGCGGTGCCCCTCGTCGCCGCAGTACACCCGTTCATCCATCATGTTCACTCCGCCTGGCCGCCCTCCCCGGGGCCGCGCCCCGCGAACGCGTGAAGGCCGCCCGTCCGGCTCCGGGCGGGCCCGGCCGGTGGGGACGGCGCCCTCACTGCGGGGTCCATCCTCCCCCACTCGTCCCGCCGCGCGAGCATCGGCGCAGCCGGTCCGCCCACCCGGTCGCCGGTTCGGCGCGGCGCCGACCTGGCGGAACGCCGTGCGGGCCGGGCGGGAGGCCGCCCCGCACGGGCCCCCTCAGGCTCCGGCCTGCCCCACCGACGGACGGCCCGCCGGGCGGGCGGCATCCGTACCCCTCGCGGACGCGGCCGCCGGGCCGGGGCCGAACCCTCTGACGATCAGCCACCCCGCGAGCCCCAGTTCCCAGGCGAACACCGGGAGCGCGGCGACCGACCCCGCCACGGAGAGCTGCGCGTAGGCGCCGAACATCACCGCGACGGCCGAGGCGCAGATCAGCGGGCCGCCGACCAGTCCGAGGACGGCGAGGAAACGCGGCACGAGCCGGGCGCGGAACGCCAGGTGCGCGAGCAGGACGGTGTTCAGGCCGAGGGCGATGTTGGGCCCGAGCAGGAACGTCCACGCGTGGACGGCCACCAGCGCGCCATCGGCGCCGGCCGCCGGGTCCGGGTCCCGGCGCAGGGTGACGAGCGCCAGTACGGAGACGATCCCGATGGCGATGACGGCCGCCTCCAGCAGCCGCCCGAAGGCGTACCCGAGCGCGAGCCCCTCGCCGTGGCGCCGCAGCACGGGGAACAGCGCCGCGCCGGTGCTGGCCACCGCCACCACCAGCACCACCTCGCACAGCACTCCGAGCAGCGCCCGCGTCTCGGCGACCTGCGCGAGCCGGCCGTCCGCCGCGCCCAGCAGGGGGCGGTACAGCACCGCCCCCGCGATCGCCGCGACCTCCCGGGACGGCGGCCTCTCCGCCGACCTCACGCACCACGTCATGCACGCGATGGGCAGCCGGCTGCTCGGCTTCAGCCAGGAACTGTTCGACACCTCGGGCCCCTCCGGCCCGCCGGACCCCGCCCTGGCGGCGCACTACCCGCACATCGCGGAACTGGCCGCGACGGCCGCACACGAGGGGGGCTCGGCGGTCGGGGGCGGTTGCGACGACCAGTTCGAGTTCGAGTTCACCCTGGACCTCCTGCTGGAGGGCTTCGAAGGCCTTCGGCGCCAGGGCTGGACGTCCGCGCGCCGGGCGTAGCGGCGCGGCGCGCGAGGGCCGCGGTTATCCCGTCATCCGGCTGTCCGGCCTGCCCGGCGGGGTGAAGATGCGGTCCAAGTGGTGGTGGATCACGGCCACGGCGGACTCGGGGGTGCGCTGGTCCACCAGGATGCTGGTGCCCATGGTCGCCGTCATGGCGAGCAGGCTGATCGCCTCCGTCCGCGCGTCGGCCCCGGGATCGGCCGCGCCGGCGTCCTGCGCCTGCCGGAGCAGGCCGGTCAGGGCGTCCTCGGCGGCGTCGGGCTTGTCGATGAAGGGCTGCGCGGCGAGCGCCGCGTCAGTGACGGCCAGGAGCGCGTAGGAGCTGTAGAGGAGGTGGAAGGTGCGGCTCTCCTCGTCCGTGGGCAGCGAGGCGAGCAGGAGCGCCTCGATCGTGGTGCGCGGCCCGGGGTGCGGCCCGGCGGCGGCCAGCCGGGCGCCCACGCGTGCGGTGAAGCGTTCGGTCAGGTGCTGGAGCCCGTAGAAGAGCAGCTTCTCCTTGGTTTCGAAGTAATACTGCACGAGGCGCAGCGACACGCCGGCCTCCGCCGCCACGTCGCGCATGCCGACGGCGTGCAGCCCCCGGCGCCCCGCGACCCGGATGAGCGCCTCGGCGATCTGGGCCCGCCGTTCCTCGTGATCCACGCGCTTCGGCATCTGCCGGTGTCTCCCTTCGCCGGACGGTCGTCGCGGTCCGGTCTCCCCGGGCGCCCGCCCCTCGGCCACTTCATGGTACCGCCGTACCATCAACGTGATACGTTCGTACCATCAAACGCCGAAACCCCCGGAGGTGCCCCGTGCCCGGAACCACCCCCCGCGTGCGACGCGACGTCGGCCGCTACGTCAACGACGCGCTCCGCGACCGCTACTTCGCCGCCGCCGACGTGCTCTTCGCAATGGGAGCGCCGCTGCGCGCCGAGACCGACGTCGAGACGAGCTTCGGCACCACGCACGTCTACCGGTACGGACCCCAGGACCCGGCGGCCGAGGGCCGTACCCCGATCGTCCTGATCCACGGCGCGGGCTACTCCTCCGCCATGTGGTACCCGAACACCCCCGGGCTGAGCGTGGACCGGCCCGTCTACGCCCTCGACACCCCGGGCGACGCCAACCGCAGCGTCCACCGCGAGCCCATGTGGCAGCCCGAGCGCGCCGCCCAGTGGATGGACGAGGCGCTCGACGCGCTCGGCCTCGACCGGGTCCACCTCGTCGGCTCCTCCTACGGGGGCTGGCTGGTGCTCAACCAGGCCCACCTGCGGCCCGGACGGCTCGCCTCGGTCACCGCCCTCGACCCGGGCGGCCTGGAGAAGGTCGGCCTGCGCTTCTTCGCCTGGGTCTTCGTCAGCCTCTTCGCCACCTTCGCCCCCGCGGCGCTGCGACCGCGCCTCGCCGCCTGGCTGGACCAGCCGGTGCTGGCCGTCCCGGAGATGCGTCCGTGGATCCAGCTCGGCGCCCGCGCCTACCGGATCCGGCGGCCCGCGCCGCTGCCGCTGTCCGAGGACGAGCTGCGCTCCATCCGGACCCCGCTCTCCGTCATCATGGGCAAGCACAGCCTCCTGGTGCACCCGAAACGGCAGGTGGAACGCATCCCACGGCTGATTCCCGGCGCCCGCGTCGAGATCCTCGCCTCGACGGGCCACGGACCGCAGATCGACCATCCCGACCTCGTCAACGCGCGGATGCTCGGCTTCATGGAGGACATCGACTCCCTCGACCCCGCCGCCGCCGACGCCTGACCGGGGGCACGCCCGGCGGCACGCCCGTTGCCCCGGTGGGCCTACTCCTTGACCGGGTCGGCGCCGGGCCGCTTGACGAGGCGGTCGCCGATCGCGAGGGACTTCCAGAGCCGTCGGCCGATCCGGACCTTGGCGGTCGGTCCGTCGGCACGGCGTACCTCGGCGAAGTGGTACATGTTCGACCCGTCGAGCATGCCGCGGGACAGGTGGGTGACGACGCCCTCCCAGGCGTCGTCACGTCCGGCTTCGTGTGTTTTCGACATGCGAGGACTCTACGGAGCCCACCGGCCGCCCCGGCAGGGCCGCCGATCCCCTCCCGGGCCGTACGAATGTCACGGTCAGCCCGGCGCCACGGGCCGCCCAGCCCTGCCGCAACCCGCTACCGGGGCACGTCCATGTGCAGGCGGATGGTGGTGCCGCGGTCGGGGGTGGAGCGGATCTCGACCAGGTCGCACAGCTGGTGCGCGAGCCACAGGCCGCGGCCGCCGATCTGTTCCGCGGAGGGGCGGACGCGGCCGGCCATCACGTCGGGGATGTAGCCCGCGTCGCGGAACTCGCACAGGAACGTCGCGTCCTGGGCCCACGTGCGCAGGGTGCCCTTGCCGCCGCCGTGCCGGATGCTGTTCGTGGCGATCTCCGTGACGGCCACGGCCAGTTTCGGGAGCTGTTCCTCCGGCACGCCCGCGTCGGACGCGCACTGGGCGACCTTCGACCGGATCGCGGCCAGGTCGCCGTGCGAATAGCTCAGCTCCTGGTACGGATCGCACGGGTCGGCCAGCACTTCGAAGGGGTACGTCTCCGCGGAGAGGTAGCCGTCGTTGCGCGTGTAGTGCCCGTCCCGGCGGATCAGGGGATGACAGCGTGAGAGTGACTGCAAAACGGCCTCGTCCTCGTCGGCGGCGTCGTAGGGGCAGAGCATCGAGCGGGCCCGGCTCTGCGCGAAGGCCCGGTTCATGAGCCACTCGTGGTAGCGCAGCTCCGAGAGGTGCGCGGCGCTGCGCGCCGTGCGCCAGGAGGTTTCGCCGATGCCCCGGACGGGCCGGTCCCCCTCGCCGCGCTCGGCCAGCCAGGCCACCCAGGCGGCGATCAGGCGGCCCGGATTGGGTCCGGCCGTCGTCGTGTCGACGAACGTGACGGCGCTCTCGCCGCCCAGTTCGTCCTGCAGGAGCGCCGTCTTCTCGGGGGGAACGGCGACGACCACGGCTTCGTCCTCCTCCAGGGCCTCGTGGATGAAGCCGAGGGTTCCGCTCACGAACTCCGCTTCGCCGCGGTAGGGGTACAGCTCGTGCCGGAATCCGTTTTCCGCCCGGCCGGGGGGCCCGGCGGTGCCGGACCGCTCGGGGGGCACGATCGCGTTCATGCGGCCATCACCACCGGCAGGTCGGCGGCCGTGTAGCCGGCCAGCTCCCAGCACAGCCGGACGGTCTCGTTGGCGCCCCGCACGACGACCCGGCGGCCGGGCAGGTGGCGGGCCGCGTCGACGAGGGCGTGCATGCCCGCGGCGTCGATCATCTGGAGGTGGTCGAAGCGCAATGTCACCGTGGAAGCGCCCCGCACCACCGCACGGGCGGCCGCGTTGAACGTGAGCGCGCACTCAGAGTCGATCACTCCATCCACGCTCCACATGTCGGCACCCGTGCAGTACATCCGGAAAGCCGGACGCTGTGCACGTGTGCCCATCTCGTGCGGATGCACACTTGCCACGTTGTCCAGCGTAGCCACATCCCACTGGGACGGCTGGAAGGCGCACACCACCATCGCGCCGCTCTCCGAGGCGAACGCGTCGAGCCCCAGCTCCTGGGCCAGCAGCTCGGCGGCCGCGCCGGGCGCCGTGAGGGGGGTCCGCTCGGCGAGGACGCGGACCGACCGGAAGCCTTCGCGGGCGGCGGTGCGGGCCTCCTGGCGGACGGCGGCCAGGACCACGTCCGTGTCCATCGGCTGCGGGATGTCGAGGACCACCGCGGCCGGGCGCAGCGAGCCGCCGCGGCCGGTGACCCCGTAGGCGGCGCCGGAGGATCCCACGACCACGATCTTGTCCCCGTACAGGGCTCCGTCGGCGACGTATGCCCTCGCGTCGTCGGAGAAACCGGCAGATCCCGTGAACCAGCACACGTGGTCACCGAGCTCGACCTCGTCCAGTGTCGCCAACGCCCGCGCCGCTCTCACCTCGCCCCCTTCCGGCCAACCGGCCCGTTCTGCGGATGCACAAGAGTACTGGGCCGCCACCGCGCGCGGCGGCGCGAGGGTGCGCGCACGGGGTTGCCGCCGCGCCGCGGACGCGGTTGCCGCCGCGCCGCCCTCAGCGTCGTTCGCGGCTCAGTTGCCCGTTCATCTCCGCGAGGAACCGCACCACGACGAGCAGCTCGTCGGGGCTGAAGCGGGCGCGGGCCGCGTCGGTGGACCGGGCCAGGGGGCGGAAGTACTCCCGGGCGGCTTCCCGGCCCGCCTGTGCGTAGTACACGTGCACCACGCGCCGGTCGTCGGCCGCCCGGACCCGGCGGATGTGGCCGGCCTTCTCCAGCCGGTCCAGGCACGCCGTCACCGCTCCCGACGTCAGGTTCATGTGCGCGCCCAGACGTCCGGGGGTCATCGGGCCGGCGTCCTCGTCGCGTTCCGCGTCCAGGACCGCGATGAGCGCCTGCACGTCCGTCAGGTGCAGGCCCTGGGACTGGGCGAACTCCTGGGCGATCCGGTTGAACTCGGCGTTCATCGCGCGCAGCAACACGGCGAACGACTGCAACCCGATCGGGTCCTCGGGCGGAAGAGTGGGCGGGGGGCTGTCGGCGTGGTCGGCGCTGCGCATGCCCTCAGCATAAGATCTCTTGATGATTGAGATACTTCATCGTTGAGAGTGTTGAGAATGTCGAGATGGGAGGGGTTCGCCATGAAGCGCACACCGCGCTGGGCCCGCTGGCTGGTGCCCGTGGTGCTGCTGGTGGTCTGGCTGGGGATCGGCGGGACGCTCGGGCCGTACGCGGGGAAGCTGGGCGAGGTCGCCACCAATGACCAGGCGGCGTTCCTGCCCCGCAGCGCCGAGTCCACGAAGGTCCTCGATGCCCGCAAGGCCTTCGAGCCCTCCGCGTCGGTGCCCGCGATCGTCGTCTGGGAGGCCCGCGGAGGCGCTCGTGTCAGCGACGCGCAACAGCAGGACGCCACCCGGGCCGTGGCCGCCCTCGCCGGGCGCGAGGGCGTCACCGCGGCGCCGTCGCCGGCCCTGCGGTCCGACGACGGCCGGGCCCTGCAGGCCGTCGTACCGCTGGCTCCCGACCTCGGGAAGGAACTCCCCGGCGTACTGGACGAGGTGCGCTCGGCGGTCACGGCCGTGCCGGGCCTGACCGCGCAGATCGCCGGACCGGCGGCCACCCAGGCGGACCTTTCCGACGCCTTCGCAGGCATCGACGGGATCCTGCTCGCCGTCGCGCTCGGCGCGGTCCTGCTGATCCTCCTGCTGGTCTACCGCAGTGTGCTGCTGCCGCTGGTGATCATCATCAGCGCCGTCTTCGCCCTGGGCCTGGCCTGCGCCGTCGTCTACGCCCTGGCCGACCGGGGCGTGGTGCGGGTCGACGGGCAGGTCCAGGGGATCCTGTCCATCCTGGTCATCGGGGCGGCGACCGACTACGCGCTGCTGCTGGCCGCCCGGTTCAGGGAGGAACTGGCCGCCCACGAGGACCGTACGGCCGCCGCGGTGGCCGCCGTGCGGCGCTCGGCCGGTGCGATCACCGCCAGCGCCGCGACCGTGGCCCTCGGCCTGCTCGCCCTGCTGGCGAGCGACCTGACCAACAACAGGGCGCTGGGCCCGGTCGGGGCGATCGGCATCCTGTGCTCGCTCCTGGCCACCTTGACCTTCCTGCCCGCCGTACTGGTCCTGCTGGGCCGCGGCGCGTTCTGGCCCGCCTCCCCCAAACCGTCCGACGCCACCGCCGACGGGCACCCGGTTTGGCGCCGCGTCGCCGGGGTCATCGACCGGGCGCCGCGCCGCGTGTGGGTGTCCACGACCCTCCTGCTGCTGGTGCTGGCGGCCTTCGCGCCGACGCTGGCCGCCCGGGGCGTTCCACTGGACGAGATCTTCGTCAAGGACGCGCCCTCCGTCGCCGCGCAGGAGAACCTCGGCCGGCACTTCCCCGGGGGCTCGGGCCAGCCCGCGCTGATCATCGCCGATGCCTCCGCCGCCGCGGAGGTACGGGCTGCCGCGGAGGGAACCCCGGGAGTCGCTTCCGCGGCGGCCGTCACGGCCGCGGGACGCCCCGGCGGGGGCGAGCCCCGGGTCGTCGACGGCCGGATCCGCGTCGATGCCGTCCTCGGCGCGGCCGCCGACAGCGACGCCGCCAAGAACACCGTCCGCATGCTGCGGGAACGCGTCCACGCCGTGCCGGGCGCGAACGCCCTCGTCGGCGGCTACACCGCCCAGCAGTACGACACCGAACGGACCGCGGCCCGGGACCGGACCGTGATCGTCCCCGTCGTCCTCGGCATCATCCTGCTCATCCTGGTCATGCTGCTGCGCTCGCTCCTGGTGCCGGTCCTGCTCGTGGCCACCGTCGCGCTGAACTTCCTGGCCACCCTCGGGGTCTCCGCGCTGGTCTTCCAGCACCTGCTCGGCTTCAGCGGTACGGACGCCTCCGTTCCCCTGTACGGATTCGTGTTCCTGGTCGCCCTCGGCGTCGACTACAACATCTTCCTGATGTCGCGCGTCCGGGAGGAGACCCGCGACCACGGCGTCCGCCAGGGAGTCCTGCGGGGCCTGACCACCACCGGTGGCGTGATCACCTCGGCGGGCGTCGTCCTCGCCGCCACCTTCGCGGCCCTCACGGTCATCCCGCTCGCCTTCCTCGTCCAGATCGCCTTCATCGTCGCCTTCGGCGTCCTGCTGGACACCCTCGTGGTCCGTTCCCTGCTCGTCCCCGCCCTGGTGATCGACATCGGTCCGCGCAGCTGGTGGCCGGGCTCCCCCTCCCGCCGCGACCCGGCGTCCAGTGCTACGGATGAGGTGTCGGGGACGTTGCACCCTTAGCGCTGGCGGCGGCCCCAGCGGCGGAGCATCAGCGCCGCGAGCACCAGCGTGGCCGGCCAGACGACCGCGAAGGCCGTGACCCAGGCGGCCGACGCGGTGGCCACCGCCACCGCCAGCAGGGCCACGCTGGCGACGAGCGCGGCCGTGAGCGCGAGGCGGGCCAGGAGCGTGGAGCCGGGCGGTCTGCGGCGCATGGTGCGCAGGCGGCGGTCCATGCGCCGGTCGCCGCGCAGCTCGGCTTCTATGGCGGCCAGTTGGCGGCGTTCACGCGGGGTCAGCGGGGTCGGGTCCACGACGTCCCCCGGTGTCATAGGACGTGCTGGTCGCCCTGTGCCGCAGCCGCAGGGGAAGGACGTACCAGCACAGGACGAACCACGCCATCACCGTGGAGACGATCACGGGGGCGAGGGGGCTGGGCAGGACGACGTCGAGGATCAGCAGCAGGGTGCACGCGATGGTCAGGGCCAGCAGCACGATGCCGCACGCCATCATCCGCCCGGCCGCTTCGACCACTTCGTGCTTCAGGCGCATGCCGCGCAGGCAGCGGTGGATGGACACGGGGGCGATGAGCGCCGCCGTCGAGGACGCGCCCAGGACGAGCGTGACGACGTACAGGGCCCGTTCGAAGCCGGTCAGGGTCTCGAACCGGGCGGTGAAGGCGATGCTCAGCAGCAGTCCGAAGAGGATCTGCACTCCGGTCTGGGCGACCCTGGTCTCCTGGAGGATCTCGTTCCAGCGCCGGTTGACCCGCTCCCTGGGCCCTTCCGGTGACAGCGTGCCCTCGGTCGGCTGCCTGGTCGGGGTGGCCTCCCGGCGGGCGCCGGGGGGACCGGGCGAACGGCGCCGTCGTCCCGTTCCTTGGATCGGTTGACTGGTCATGGGGCCACCTCCGGATGGAAGCGCCTACCCGCCGGGGCCCCGCACAATCCCGCGGGCCGTCAGCCGGCCGCGCGGAACGCCGTGTCCGCCCGGCCCCCGGCGCCCAGCGGGCCCGTTTCCTCGAAGGCCGCCGCGCGCTCCAGGCGCGGCAGTTCGAAGCCGGCGACGCGTGTGACGAGGGGCGGCAGGAAGGACCGGACCGGCTGGACGGCGCGCAGCCAGGCGGGCACGTAGACGGACGGTCTGCGCCGTTCCACGGCATCGGCCAGGTGCTCCGCGACCTGTGCGGCCGGGTAGACCTTGCGGGCGGGCGGCGGCATGTGGGCGCGCAGCTCGCGCAGGACGGTGTGCCGGTCGGCGTCCCGGATCATGTCGGTGTCGGTCCAGTTGAGGTAGGCGATGCCGACGGCCACGCCCCGGTGGGCGAGTTCCGCGCGCAGCGCGTGCGCGAAGGACTCGACGCCGGCCTTGGAGGCGCAGTAGGCGCTCATGAAGGGCGAGGCCCCCATGGCGGCCAGGGAGGCGACCTGGAGGTAGTAGCCGCGGGTGCGCAGGAGGTCGGGCAGGAAGCAGCGGGCCGTCGTGGCGCTGCCGATGAGGTTGACCTCCACGACGCGGCGCCACAGCGCCGGATCGGAGTCGGCGAAGGGGCCGCCTTCCGCGATGCCCGCGTTGGCGACCACCGCGGACACCGGGCCGAGCCGGGCCCGTACCTCGCGCGCGGTCTCGGCCATGGCTTCGTCGTCGGTCACGTCGACCTCCCAGCAGGCGGCCTTCCCGCGCAGTGAGCCGGTGACCGTGCGCAGCCGCGGCCCCTCCAGGCCCAGCAGGGCGAGGTGTGCGCCGCGGGCATCGAGGGCCCGGGCGACGGCCTCCCCCACCCCCCTGGCCGCGCCGGTCACCACGACGGTGCGGCCGCTGAGCGGGTGGGCGGGTCTCGGCGTCCTCACGGGTGCCTCCCGTACGTGCGTACGTGGGTGCGTGCTGCGTGCCGGTGCGGGTGCGACCGGGACCGGCGGGCGGGTGACGGGTCCGCCGGGGGCGGCGGTCCCTTCGCTTCGTGTGCTCCGCCCGGTGCGCCTGCCCGGTCGGGCGCCGGACAATCCCCGGCCTCCGGACGGGGGCGTCAGAGCGAGCCGAGGTACGCCTTGGTGGGCCGCGCCTCGGCCAGCGCCATCGCGGCAGCCGCCAGCACGAAGGCCGTGATGAAGCCCGCCAGCTGGTGCTGCGCCTCGCTGCGCGCCAAGTCCGCTTGGACCACCATGTTCCCGATCGCGATGAAGGACAGGCTCGCCGGGATCCCGAGCAGCTGATTCAGCCGGGAACCCGCCTCGGAGTCACCGGAGAGCAGCCGGGCCCCGTTGCGCAGGAGCGCGACGCCGAGCGGCAGGACGAACGCGCAGAGGAAGACGAGCCACCCCACCTCGCCGAACGCGACGATCCCCCAGACCATCCCGGCCGCTCCGGCGCCCGCCACCACCAGGCCGTACGCGATGGCGAGCACGCCGGCTGCGGTGGCGGTGGCGGGGCGCCGCCGGGCGGTGGGGCCGGACGGGCCGTCGGGGCGGGACGGGGCGGGCGGGTACGACATGGAGCAGCCTCCTGGGCATGGACGGTGTGGTGGTCGCGCCGTGGTTCTCGCACGGCGTTGCGCGAGGTGAGGAAGGGGCGGGAGCCGGGCGTTCAGCGGGGCCACGCGGCCACCACGGCGGCCACGACGAGGACCCCGCCCGCCAGGAGCAGGCCCGCTGTCCGCGGGCCCGGGCGGCCGCCCCTGCGGGTCTCGACCTGGCCGCCCGGGGTCGTCCCGGGGTGTTTGCGGGCGTAGTGCTCGATCTGCCGGCGCAGCCCTTCGGGCTCGTCGACCCAGGGCGTCTTGAAGGTGCATTCGCCGCACCAGAAGCGGTTGGCCACGTCGGCTCCTTCCTCTCGGTCCGTAGCGGGGACCCACCCGACGATGTGCTCGGCGGTCGTCGTCGTACAGGTCAGGAGCCCGGCCATTGGTGACCGGCGGCCACGGGTAGGCTCACCGCCGTTCACACGGATGGATCAAGGGAGGGGCGGGATGGCCGAGGAGCTCGGTGCGTTACTCCGCACGCTGCGCGACGCCGCGCACCTGACGCAGGAGCAGGTGGCCGAGCGCTCCGGGGTCAGCGAGCGGACCATTCGCCGGCTGGAGAGCGGCGGATCGACGAACCACCGGATGGGCACGATCAATCTGCTCGCGGACGCGCTGGACCTGGGCGAAGCCGACCGTCTGCGGCTCGCGGCGGCTCTCGCCGGCTCCGGCCCGGGCGGCGGCGATGGCGGCGACGGGGGTGCTGGTGGCGGCGATGGCAGTGACGGTGGCGACGCCCACGAATCCGTGCGGTCGGTGTCCGGGCCCGCCCCGGCGCAGACCGCTGCCGGGCCGCCGGCCCGGCAGCCCGTCCACGCGGCGCCCGTCCAGGCCGCGCTCGCCGACGCCGCGCGCGAGCTGGCGATGGAGGTCCGGCGCCGCTGGCGCCACGAGGAGACGCAGCGCCGCGTCCACGACCCGTTCCCGCTGCCCGTCCGGTGGACGCCCGCGCCCGCCGACCTGACGGACAGCGCGGAGAACATCCAGCGCCTCGGGCCGGGCGGGACTCCGCGAGAGGTGGACCTGGGCGGCGATCTGCGCGAGACGGCCGAGGTCTACCTGAGGATCCCCTCCGGACGGCTGGTGGTCCTCGGCCGGGCCGGATCGGGGAAGTCCGTCCTCACGATCAGGCTCGTCCTTGACCTGCTGGACCTGCTGGAAACCCCCGCCCCGCCCCGCCGCGTGCCGGTCATCTTCAGCATCGGCTCCTGGGACCCCTCGACCACCGCCCTGCGGGACTGGCTGATCGGCCGACTGCTGCGCGACCACCCGCACCTGGCGCGCCGCAGCGCGGGCGGCGCGGCCCTGGCGTCCGCGCTGATCGACGCCGATCTGATCCTGCCGGTCCTCGACGGGTTCGACGAGATGGCGGAAGGCTTGCGGCGCGAGGCCCTGGAGGCGCTCAACGCGACCGCCAGCCCGCTCGTCCTCACCAGTCGGCGCGACGAGTACGCCGAAGCCGTCCGGGCGGCCAACGCCCCGCTCGTCTGGGCCGGGGGGATCGAGCTGGCCGACCTCACCCCCGACGACCTCGCCGACTACCTGCCCCGCACCACCCGTACCGTGCCCGCCGACCCGGGCGGGGCCCCCGGCAACGCCGGGCGCGGCTCGGCCTGGGACCCGGTCCTCACCGCACTGCGCACGTGCCCGGGCCCGGCCGAGCGGAACCTCGCGGCGGTGCTGACCACCCCGCTCATGATCATCCTCGCCCGCACCCTGTACAGCGAGTCGCCGGAGCGGGACCCCGCCGAGCTGTTGGACGCCACCCGGTTCCCCACGGTGAAGAGCCTGGACGAGCACCTGCTGGCCGGATTCGTGCCCGCCGTCTACCGGCGGCGGCCGCCCGAGCGGGACGCGGCCGGCCGGCGGCCCGGGGCCCCCTACGCGGACCCGGACCGGGCCGAACGCCTGCTCGGCTACCTCGCCCACCACCTGGTCCGCCTCGACCGCGAGCGCCAGGACCTCGCGTGGTGGCAGCTCGGCGACTCGCTACCGCGTGCGACGCGCACCGTGGCCATCATCCTGGCCACCGTCGTGAGCATCACCCTGAGCGACTGGCTGGTCGGCCTGGTGCTCACCCCGCTCCCTTTCGGTGAGCTGCTGCTCCAGGGCGGCCTCATGGGGCTTGCCGCGGGCCTCGCCTTCGGAGCCGTCTACGCGCTGGCGGACAGATCCGGCGGCGGGGCGGCCTTCGAACCGGCCCCCATCCGGCTGACGCTGTTCGCCGCGCACCGCGGTATCGGCCGCCGCCCCTTGCGCACCTTCGCCGTCCGCTTCGGGCACGGGCTGACCGGGGGCACCGTCATGGGCATCGGCTGCGCCTGCGCCCTCACCCTCGGACGCTCGCTGGCGGCCGGGACGTCCGTCATCGACCCGAACGTGGTCGAGGGCACCCTGATCAACATGCTGATCTTCGGGCTGATCTTCGGCGCGGCCGGGGGGCTCGTGTTCGGGCTCATGGCCACGCTCGAAGTGCCCGTGGACGTCACCGCGGCTGCCACTCCGTTCAGCCTCCTGTCCTCGAACCGTGCGACCGCCGGGCGGCAGTTCCTCATCCTGGCTCCGGCGCTCACCCTGGCCATCGCGCTGGGCGGCTCCCTGATCGTCGACCTGCTCCGGGGCACGATGGGCCCCCTGAACTGGGGAGTGAGGGACGGGCTCTTCATCGGCGCGGTCGGCGGCCTGGGGGGCGCGGCGTCGTACGTGCTCGCCTTCACGGCGTGGGGGCAGTGGATCGTGCTGGCGCGCGTCTGGCTACCGCTGACCGGGCGGCTCCCGTGGAACCCCGCGGCGTTCCTCGACGACGCCTACCGGCGGGGGGTGCTGCGCCAGACCGGAGCGGTGTACCAGTTCCGCCACGTCCGCTTGCAGCACCACCTCGGGCGCGCGTTCCGCGGCCGCCACCGGGACTTCGCACCGGCCACCTTCACACCGCCCGCGCACGGCTCTTCCTGACGGACGTCGGGGAACGGCCCCGTATCCAGCGGCCCCCACCCACCGGTCACGCATGGCCGGTGGCGTGGCCTGTCCGCCGCCCGGTCCGGGCGCCAGCATCGGGACGTCCGGGCCGCCGCCCTTCCGGCCTCCCGGACGCGCCGCTCCGACGACGCGTCGGCGGGCAAGGGTCTGGAGAAGACATGAAAGAGACGGACACCCGCGAGCAACCGACCGACGAGGCCGCCGCGCTGGCGGCCGAGCACGGCCTCGGGCCGTGGTCGCAGACGTTCCGGATGAACCAGAGCCGGCTGTTCACGAAGCACAACGCCTCGCGGCTCCACCTGTACGCGAACGGCGTGGTCGTGACGGGCCCCCAGGGCTTCCGGGCCGCCTACGACTAGGAGACGGTACGCGTCCTGCGGTACCTGAGCACCCGCACGGGCGTCCCCTGGGACGCCCGGTACACCCTCATCGACCCGCACGGCGCGGCGGTGAACATCGGCCCGGGCACCCGGGTGTTCCTCAAGGAGGAGAAGCGGTTCCTGGGCATCACCTCGGTGGTCCAGGGCGCCCTCTTCCTGTGGCCCGACGTGTGGGGGGAGCACATCGTGCAGGCCGTCACCCGGGCGCAGCTGCCGAAGGTCCTCGGCGCCGTCGAACGCGGCGAGACGGTGGACTTCGGCGCCTACACGCTCGACCGGCACGTCCTCACGGGCCGCAAGCACTCCGCCCCGTGGTCGGACATCACCGAGATCTCCTCCTTCAGCGGCACGCTGATCTTCAACGGATCACAGAAGCGCACGACCGTGGACAGCTCGTCCATGGACAACATCGTCAACCTGGACCTGTTCATGCGGCTGTGCCGGCACTACAAGGCCTGACGGGACGCGTCGGGTTGTGTCGGATCGTGGGCGGGGCGGGGGCGCACGACGGCACGGCGGGCGCCGAGGTCACAGGGCGCGGGCCGCCTCGACGCTGTCGGCGGTCGTGAACAGGGGACGGGACTGCGTGATCTCCAGTAGCCGGTCCAGCTGCCCCGGAACCGGTCCGGCCAGCACCAGGCGACCGGAGCGCAGCAGCATGAGCATCGCGTTGAGCAGGGAGGAGTCCCCGAAGGCGATCTTGCTGACGTCCAGGACGATCCGGCGCAGCCCCGGATCTGCGGCCGCCTCCGCGCCGGCGGCTTTGAGGGGGCGCAGGGTGTCCTGGTCGAACTCCCCCTCGCACACGATGACGCGTACGCCGCCCTCGTCCGGCAGCACGGTCACCTGCTGTTCCATCGACGCTCCTTCCTCCGTTGAGCTCCCGCGTGGAGGGGCCCTGGCGCCGTACGGCTCCAGGGCCCCGAAGGAACTGCTACACCGTCTGTCCATGCGTCGGTGCCGGTGCGGCGCCGACCTTGCGTCACCACTCCTGCCGAATCCGTCCGACGGGAGAAACCCTAACCAGGTCACGAATCAATGTCTACTCCACCCACAACAGATTTTTGCGTGTTGAAGCACGAGGTAATCGGCGGAACCGGCCCCGTGGACGGGGTCCGGCCGCAACAGGCTCCGGGTAGGGCGGCGCGGACCGGGTACAAGAGCTGCGCAGAGAAGGCCGGACACGGAGGATCGACGGACGAGGTGACCTGCATGGAGACGATGAGTTTGGATGTCGCGACGGACCGTTCGAGGATCTCGGTCGCCGGCGCCCGCGAGCGCGCCCTGAGGTTTCTCGAACGCCTCCTGCCGCCGGTTCCGCAGCTGGTCGCCGAGAGCGTGGTGCTGGTGGTGTCGGAACTCGTCACCAACGCCCTGCGCCACGGGGAGGGCGCCTGCACCCTCAACCTCACCGCCCACCCGGACACCATCGAAGTCGCCGTGCACGACGGCAGCCACCGCCCCCCGCGCATGCGCACCCCCGACCTGAACGGCGGCACGGGCGGCTTCGGGTGGCCCATGGTCAACCGCCTCGCCCGGACCACGCGCGTCACTCGGGGGCCCGGCGGCGGCAAGACGGTGAGCGCCGTCTTCGGCCGGCTCGTAGCGGACGGCCCCGCGTGACCGCGGGGATCCATCAGACGCCCCTCTAGCCCCCGTGAGCGGTGAGGGCGTACCCCTCGGGGCCGAGGAAGGTGAACATCGTGCCGAACGGGCCCTTCTCCGGGGCCTTCACGATGGCCGTCCCGGCGGCCCGCAGCCGGTCGTGCAGGGCCTCGGCGTCGCTGGTCTTGAACCACAGGGCGACGCCGAGGCCGGGCCGCTGCACGCTGTCGAGGTCCACGCCCGGCAGGGGTTCGCGGACGGCGAACGCGATCGGCTCGGTCGTGAAGACGACGGCGCCGGGGGGTGAGGCGGGGGCCCGGCGCAGCCCGAGCAGCGTCTCGAAGAAGGCGGCGGCCGCCTCGACGTCACGCACCTGCAGGGCGATGAAATCGGGTCCGGAGACGGAAACGGCGGCGGGCGTGGTGGAGGTCATGGCGTGCTCCCCAGGTGGGTTTCGATGTCAGGACTTTGACATCGGCGACGGTAGGCGTCGGCGCTGAGCTATGTCAAACTCCTGACATGAGTGATGGGACTACGACCGACCCGACCCCGCCCGCCGACGTGACCGAGCGGCTCGGCTACCGCCTCAAGCGCGCGGCGGCCGCACTGCGCGGGGCGATGGACAGGGCGCTGCGCGCGTACGGGCTGACCGTGCCGCAGTACGCCTGTCTGGAACTGCTCGACCAGCAGCCCGGGCTCTCCAACGCCGAACTGGCCCGCGGCACCTTCGTCACCCGGCAGTCCATGAACGTCGTCCTGCGCGGCCTCCAGGAGGACGGCCTGATCGTGCGCGCGACCACCGCGGGCCACGGCCGCGCCCTGCCCGCCCACCTGACCGAGGAGGGCCACCGCCGTCTCGCCGCGGCGCGCGCCGCCGTCTACGCCATCGACGGGCAGCTGACGGATGCCGTGCCGCCGAAACGGCTCGCCACCCTGCTCGCCGACCTGGACCGCATGGCGGAGACGCTCGGAGGGTGATCTCCGCCGCGCCCTCGACGCGCTCGGAGCGGCAGGCAGTTTCGCGGCAGGCAGTTTCGCGGCGGGCGGTTCGCGGCGGGCACCGGGCCGCGCGGCCCCCTACCGTGGCCCCATGGAACAGCGCATCGCCATGGAACAGCGCATCAGTCTCGTCACGCTGGGCGTCCGCGACCTCGCCCGCGCCCGGCGCTTCTACGAGGCGCTGGGCTGGCGGGGGCAGGAAGTGGAGCGGACCGTCTTCTTCCAGGCCGGCGGGCTGGCCGTGGTGCTGTGGGACCGGGACCTCCTGGCGGCGGACTGCGGCCTGCCGCCCGGAGCAGCGGCGGAGCCCGGACCGCCGGGGCAGGTCGGGGCGCACGGCGGCGGGTTCGGCGGCATCGTCCTGGCCCACAACGTGCGCTCGCGGGCCGAGGTGGACGGGCTGCTCGCCGCTGTCGGGGCGGCGGGCGGCGCCGTCACCAAGCCGGCCGCCGTCAACGCCATCGGCTTCTACTCCGGCGCCTTCACCGACCCCGACGGGCACCCCTGGGAGGTCGCCCACAACCCGGGCTTCACGCTGGCCGAGGACGGATCCCTGGTCCTCCCCGATTTCGGCGCCGCGCCGGACCGGCCCGGGGACGTGGGTGAGGGCCGGTGAACGCGGGCCTTCACGGGCGGCTCGGCGCGCGGTGAAGGAACTCCAGCCGCTGCTGGGCCAGGGTGATGTGCCGGGAGTCGAGCGACGGCAGCGCGCGCAGCAGGCGGATCAGTTCCGGCGCGGTGCCGATGGCCGTTGCCGGATCCCTCAGCTGGGTCCAGCAGTAGAGGGCGCCGGCCGCCGCCGCGTGCACTTCGGGGGCGTCGGAGGACTGACTGGCCAGCCGGATCAGGCCTGCTCTCGTCCACAGCTGGGTCGCCGGCCCGAACGTGCCCGCCATTCTGGCGAGGTCGGCCCGGATCTCCAGCCAGGCGGTCGCCTCCGGGGAGCCGTACCCCGCGTGCTGGAGGACGTACTGTTCCCACGCCTCCGCGAGCGCCGCGGCCTCGGTGTGCCGGCCGGCGGTGGCCAGGGCGTGGATGTGCGGCCGCGGATCCCGCGCGGCCCCGCTCTCGGGCTCGGACCCCGCCGGGATGACTGCTGCCCGACCGGGCGCGGCCGGAGCCGTCGGCTCGGACACGGGCTCGGACTCGGGCTCGGGCTCGGCCGGAACGGCGGCGGACCGGCCCGGGCCGGGGTCCGGGCGCGAGCCCTCGGAACCGGCGAGGGGGCCGAGGGGGCCGACGGCCGTGGGCGACGGGCCCGGCGGTGCGGCGAGTTCTCGGGCGGTGGGCAGGACCAGGGTGCCGGGAGGCAGCGCCGCCGCGCCCACGGCGAGAGCGTGCAGCTGCAGGTTGCCCGGGCGGCCCGGGCTGCCGGCGAGCTGGTCGATCCAGCACCGGGTGTAGCTGCTGACGGTGTTCCCGCCACCGGTGAAGCCGGGCGGGGACACGACGCCGTACACCTCGGCCGAGGGAGAGGCGGGCAGGCTGCCGTACTCCTGGAGCACCGGCCACGCCGCTTTGTCGGCGACCAGGTCGAGGAGCACCGTCGTCAGCCCGGCCGGGCGCTCCCGCAGTTCGGTGCCCAGCCACTCCCAGGGCAACGCCGTGTAGCGCACGGACCCGGACGTCGTGCCGGCCAGGGCCAGGTGCAGCCGGCGGCCCCGGCGGTCGAGGGTGAGCCGCCCCGACAGGTAGACCAGCAGCGGCCCCGGCGTGGCGGCGGCCGTGCGCAGCCGCGTCAGCACCAGATTCGGATCCCGGGCCCCGTCGAGGTAGGTCGTGTCGCAGGACAGGCCGCTGTTCAGGAGCGCCGCGGCCGGAACCACTCCCAGCGCGGCCAGATTGGCACTCGGCGCCACCTGCACCGCCCGCCGGCGCACGGCCGTACCCCCCGCTATGAGGAGGACGTGCCCCCGCTGCTCCAGTCCCAAGTTCTGCATGAACAGACCGTACTCACTTCCCGAGAAGCCGACGCCACGGGCCGTCCCCTCCGACGTGCTCCGCGCATCAAAACACCGCTCCCTCCCGGGCGGCCACCCTCCCTGCCGCAACCCGGACGGACCACCCGGCCCGGCGATCCTCATGGCCGATCACGGAATTGAGCAAGGATGAGCGTCATGACCAACCAGGCGGTAGAGATAACGGTCGACCAGCTCCGGGACGCCCTGGACGTGGCGCTACGGCGCCTCGAAGCGTTGACCGGGCCCACCGTGACACTCAAGGACGACCTCTTCTGGTCCGTCCCGGCCGACGAGCTCTATGACGTCCACACCGAACCGCGGTCCCTCACGATCGGTCAGCTCGGGGAATCCTGGACGCACATCGAGGATCTCCTCGCGGCACCGGACGGAGCCGTGGGTTACCACTTGGTGTGGCTTGCCGACGTGATCCGGGCGATCGGACATGACGTCCCCTGACCGGCCCGTGCGCAGCGATGAGTTTTCGCCGTGCGGTGAGTCTCTTTCCCGTTGTCGCCCATCGCTGGAGGAACACGTGGTTCAGCTGCTGAGAGTTCAGAACTTCAACGTCTCGCGGGACGGGATCGGGGCCGGGCACGATCAGACCCTTGAACGGCCGTTCGGGCACGTCGATCCCGGGCGGCTGTTCGCCTGGGCCGGGGCCACGGCGAGCTGGCCCATGCGGACCGCTCCGGGCGGGAGCCGGGGCATTGACGACTACCTCACGCGGGACTTCGCGCACAACATCGGCGCCGAGATCATGGGGCGCAACAAGTTCGGGCCGCAGCGCGGGCCCTGGCAGGATCTCGAATGGCAGGGCTGGTGGGGGGACGAACCGCCGTTCCACACGCCGGTCTTCGTCCTGACCCACCACGTGCGTCCCTCGTTCACCCTGTCGGACACCACGTTCCACTTCGTCGACGCCGACCCCGCGACGGTCCTGGAGCAGGCCCGGGAGGCGGCGGGGGGCAAGGACGTCCGCCTGGGCGGCGGGGCGAGCACGATCCGGGAGTTCCTCGACGCCGACCTCGTCGACACCCTGCACGTGGCGGTCTCGCCGGTGGAGTTCGGGACCGGTGTACGGCTCTGGGAGTCGCCCGAGGAGCTGCTCGACCGGTTCCACCTGGAGGTCGTGCCCAGCCCGAGCGGTGTCGCGCACCACCTGTTCTGGCGCAAGGAGCGGTAGCGACCGCGCGGGGCCGCCCGGCGTCCGGGCGGCCCAGCGGGGCGTGCGCCCCTGCTTACGGGGCCATCTCGTACGCCCCGGCCAGCGCCTCCACGCGCTCCCACACCCGCGCCGAGCGCGCCGCGTCGGTCACCGGGCGCCGGACCGCTCCCAGGGCCCAGGCCTGCTGTGCGGGGGTGGCGGAGTCCTTGCCGTGCAGCTCGACGGCGTGCGCCGAGAAGTCCCGTACGAGGACCGCGAACAGCTCGTCCAGCACGTCCCCGTCCAGATCCGTCAGGCGGGCCTGCTCCAGGATCAGCTGGCCGTGGACGACGAGCGCGAAGAGCTGGCCGACGGCGAGCAGCAGGTCGAGGTCGCGGCTCTGCTCCTCGTCCGGGGCGGCGGTGGTGACGAACTCGCAGAGGGCGTCGGCCTGTTCGCGGAAGCGCGCGACGTTCGCCACCTCGGCGTAGGCGTCGAAGGCGGGCCGCCAGTCGTGGAAGCGGACGGATCCCAGGCCGCGGGCGGGCCCCTGCCGGAAGAGGAACGCGTCGTCGGCCGCGTCGCGCCGGGTCCCGACGGGCTCGTAGGCGGCCGGGGTCAGCAGGTGGTTGCGCATGAACTTGAGGATCAGCGCGAGGTTGACGTGGACCGTGCCCTCCAGCTTGGGCAGGCTCCGGATCTCGACGGCCGCCTCGGCGAAGTAGGTGTCCTTCTCGAAGCCCTTGGCGGCGATGACGTCCCACATCAGGTCGATGACCTTCTCGCCCTCCGTGGTCACCTTCATCTTCGTCATCGGGTTGAAGAGGAGGTAGCGGCGGTCGTCCGGACCGGCCGACCGGAAGTAGTCGACGGCGCGGTCGCTGAACAGCTTCATGCCGACGAGGCGGACGTAGGCGTCGGACAGCTCGCGGCGCACGTGCGGGAAGGCGGTGACCGGGCGCCCGTAGAGGATCCGGTTCTGCGCGTGGGTGACGGCCTCGTACATGGCGTGTTCGCAGATGCCGATCGAGGCGGTGCAGAGGTTGAACTTGCCGACGTTGACGGTGTTGAGGGCGGCGTCGAACGCGGCGCGGCCGGTGTGCAGGACGTCCGCGGCGCTCACCGGGTAGTCCGCGAGCCGGAACTCGCTGACGTACTTCGAGGAGTCGACGACGTTCTGCACCAGGTGGTAGGCCGGGTGGCGGCTGTCTGCGGCGAAGAAGACGTACCCGTCCGGGCCCTCGACGTCGGTGCGACGCCCGAAGACGGAGACGAGTCCGGCGGCGTTGCCGTTGCCGATGTAGTACTTGGACCCGCTCGCCCGGAAGCCGCCGTCGCCGTCGGGCTCCAGCAGCATGTCGGTGGAGTAGATGTCCGCGCCGTGCGTCTTCTCGGACAGGCCGAACGCGAACACCTCGCCCTGGGCCAGGAGTTCCGCCGCCCGGTCGCGGGCGGCGGCGTTCTCGCTCTGCCAGACCGGGCCGAGGCCGAGGATGGTGACCTGCCAGGCGTACCAGTAGTCGAGCCCGTAGAACCCGAGGATCTCGTTCAGGGCGGCGATCCGGGCGGTGTCCCAGCGCTGGTCCGCGTTGCCGTCGGCGGCGGAGGCCGCGGGCGTGAGGAAGGTGGCGAACAGGCCTTCCTTCGCGGAGAAGGCGAGGAAGTCCGCCAGCCACGCACGGGAGCGGTAGTCCTCGATGAGCCTGCGCTTGCCGCGCTCCTCGAACCAGTCGACGGTGGCGCGCAGCAGCCTGCGGGTCTCGGGGTCGAAGTGCGCCGGGTCGTAGGTGCGCGGATTGAAGAGGAGCGGGTCGGACATGGAGGTTCACCTTCCGTGAAGGGGTGGAGGGGCGGGGGCGTCGGCGAGCGGTCCCGGCACCGGGGGCCGGGGGGTTACGCGCCGAGGCGGTGGAGGGTGGCGAGCACGTCGTCGAGCCAGGCGATCGTCATCCGTTCGAACGCGATGCCGCCGCGCAGGACGACGTGCTGGAGTTCCTGGCCGGTGTCGAGGGGCGCCGGGGCCTCGGGCCCGGTGAAGTCGCGCAGCTCGCCGGCGAGGTAGTGGGCGAGCCGGGCGCCGTGCACCTCGCGGTGCCGCTCGACCTCGCGGACGAGGGCGGCCGGGTCGTCGAAGGCCGCACCGCGGATCTTCACGGCCAGGTCGTGCCGGAGGCTCTCGGGTTCGATCGGTTCGTGCAGCCACGCGGAGAGAGCGGTCCGGCCGGGACCGGTGACCGCGTACTCCTTCTTGTCGGGACGGCCCTGCTGCGGCACGACGCGCACGACGAGGAGGCCGGCGCTCTCCATGCGCCCCAGCACCCGGTAGATCTGCTGGTGGGTGGCGGTCCAGAAGTAGCCGATGGACCGCTCGAAGCGGCGGGCCAGCTCGTAGCCGGAGCCGGGCTTCTCCAGCAGGGAGACGAGGATCGCGTGTTCGAGCGCCATGCCGCGATCTTTGTATGCAACTCGTTTCATAGACAAGTGGAATCGCCCGGGTGAGACGCGGCTCACCCGGCCCGGCCGGTCCGGGGGTCCGCGACGCCGCGGCCGCACTGCCGGAGCGGGGCTGATCGTCATTTATGCTTCATGGCGGCTTCGGGGCGGTGACTCGTCACCGTGCACGGCACTCACGGAACGGTCGGTGGCCCGACCGTCCAGGGGGACGGCCGCTCCGGACCCCGGTCCGCGCGGACCACATGACGCCGATCGTGAACGTTTCGAGAATTCGACTGACCACCGACACGCGTCTCCGTGGTGCGGGGCGCCCTGCCGCCCGCCCCGCGAGCAGCGGACGCCCAGGGAGAAGTGAGGTATGCCAGTGATCTGCGTCGGAGGCATGATCGGCATCGGCAAGACGACCGTGGCCGAACTGCTCGCCAAGGAGCTGGGCAGCGAGGTCTTCTACGAGAGCGTGGAAGACAACCCGATCCTTCCGCTCTTCTACACGTCGAGCCCCGAGGAGATCCAGGCCAAGCGCTACCCCTTCCTGCTCCAGCTGTACTTCCTGCAGACGCGCTTTGCCTCGATCAAGGAGGCGTACAAGCAGGGCCACAACGTCCTCGACCGGTCCATCTACGAGGACTGGTACTTCGCCAAGGTCAACCACGATCTCGGTCGGATCAGCTCGCTCGAAATGCGGGTGTACGAGGGGCTGCTCGACGAGATGATGCGGGAGATCGACGGCCTGCCCTACCGCAAGGCGCCCGACCTCATGGTGTACCTCAAGGCGGACTTCGAGACGGTGCTGCACCGCATCGGGCTGCGGGGCCGCGCGTTCGAGCAGGACGAGGGCCTCATCGAGTACTACCGGACGCTGTGGTCCGGCTACGACGCATGGGTGCACGAGCACTACTCGGCCAGCGAGGTCCTGGTCGTCGACATGAACCACACGGACGTGGTGAACGACCCCGAGGACGCGGCGCGCGTGGCGCGGGCGGTCCGGGAGGCCCTCGCGGCGGGCGGGCGCCCCGCCTGACGCCGTGCCGGGGCGCCGGGCGCGAGCCGGGGCCCCGGGCGAAGGGCGGGAAGCTTGCAATACGGACTGACGGTCCGCATACTCGAAGTATGCGGACCGACAGTCCGTTTTTCTGTGCCGGGTGACCGCCCCCGTCCTGACGAACGGAATCGACTGATCATGGCGACCCCCGTGACCCCACCGGCCCCACCGGCCCCCCTGACCTCCCTGACACCGGCGGAGCTGTACCGTCACGGCCTGCGGCTCCTGCTGGCCAAGGACATCTCCGGCTGGGTCGGCCTCTGGGCCGAGGACGGGGTGCTGACGTTCCCCTTCGCGCCTCCCGGGTGGCCCCAACGGCTGGAGGGCCGGGCAGCCGTCGCGGACTACATGCGCCACTACCCCGACCACGTCGACCTGCACGACTTCACCGACGTGACGGTCCACGAGACCGCCGCCCCCGGGACCATCGTGGTGGAGATGCGCGGGGTGGGCCGTCTCATGCAGACCGGCAGCCCCTTCGACATGAGCTACATCGCCGTCGTCACGTACGAGGACGGACTCATCACGTCCTACCGCGACTACTGGAACCCCCTCGCCGCGGCCCAGCCGGGCGCCGACTTCGCGGGAGCCGGCCGGTGAACCGGCCGACGAGCCGGCCGACCGACGAGGCGTCGCGCGAAGCCGTCATCGACCGCACCCCCTCCTCCCCCTCCTCCCCCGCCACTCTCGTCATCGGCGCCACCGGCACCACGGGCCGCCGCGTCACCGCCGGGCTCGTCGCCCGGGGGCGCCGGGTCAAGGCCGCCGGACGCGGCGCCACGGCCGTCGAGGGCGCCGACGCCGTCCGTTTCGACTGGTACGAACCCGCCGCCTGGGGCGACGCCGTCGACGGCGCCGACCGCGTCTACCTCGTCCCGCCGATCGGCTCCGCCGACCCGGCCGCCGTCATGCTGCCCTTCCTGCGCGAAGCCCGCGCCGCCGGCGTCAACCGAGCGGTGCTCCTCAGCTCCTCGGCGATCCCCGCAGGCGGCCCGGCGGTGGGCCGGGTCCACGCGGAACTGCCCGGCCTGTTCGAGGAGTGGGCGGTGCTGCGACCGTCCTGGTTCATGCAGAACTTCGCGGGGAACGGCCCGCACGCCCTCAGCATCCGGGACGGCGGAGCCATCTGGACCGCCTCGGGGGAAGGCCGCGTCGGGTTCATCGACGCGGCCGACATCGCCGCCGTCGCCGTCCGCGCCCTGACCGACGAGCGGGCCCCGAACACCGACCTGGTCCTCACCGGCCCCGAGGCGCTGAGCTACGACGACGTCGCCGCCCTCCTCGGCGAGGTCACCGGTCGTCCCGTGGCGCACCGGCACCTGACCTTCGAGCAGCTGCGCGACCGCTGGGCGGAGCAGATCCCGCTGGAATTCGCCACGATGCTGGCGGAGATGGACCGCTCCATCGCGGGCGGCGCCGAGGACCGCGTCACGGACACCGTCGAACGCCTGACCGGCCGCCCCCCGGGTACGCTCCGCGCCTTCGCGGAGCGCGAGATGGCGGGCAGCGGCTGACCGGTGCCCCGAGGCGCCCGACGCCGGGCGCCTTCGGGCAGCGGTATCGTCGACGGGCCCGACGAGACGCGCCGTACCCTCGGACCACTCCGTGGACAGCCGGCGAACGACTCCGCCCACCCGAGGAGGACCCCGTGGCCCAGCGCCCGGAGCGCGCCGACGCGCTGCGCAACCGAGAAGCCGTGCTGGCTGCCGCCGACGCCCTCTTCGCCGCCGGCGATTCCCCCCACGCCGTGTCGATGGACGACATCGCGGCGGCCGCGGGCGTGGGCAAGGGCACGCTCTTCCGGCGCTTCGGTGACCGCGCCGGGCTGATCGGCGCCGTGATCGCCTCCCGCCTCGAACCCCTGCGGGAGGCCGTGCGCGAAGCGCAGGAGAGCGCCGGGGCCTCACCGCGCCGGCGCGTGGGGGACCTCCTCGACGCATTGCTGCGCTTCAAGATCGAGCACCGGAACCTGATGTCGGCCGCCGAGGACGCCGGACTCAGCAGCCCCTACCGGGCCGCGCACTACGACGGATGGCACGACGCGCTGCGGACGGAACTGCTCCGGGTGCCCGGTGTCCACGACCCCGATTTCACCGCCCACGCGCTGCTCGCGGCCCTGCGCGCCGACCTCGTGGCGCACCTGATCGACGACCGGAAGATGACACCGGCGGCGCTGCGTTCCTCGCTCGCCGCCCACGTCGACGCCGTCCTCGGCAGCGACACTCCTCCCGCTGCCGACCGCTAGGCGACCGCTGATCCGGGTACGGCCTCCGTCGCCTGGGCGATGAGGATCGCCACGTCGTCGTGGTCGTCCGGGTGGCGCAGGGTCCGCAGTAGGTGCCGGCAGGTCTCCCGCAGGGAGCGGTGCGGCGGGTCGAGGGCGCGGAGCAGGGCGCCGAGTCGCTCGTCGATGGGGTGGTAACGGGTTTCGACGAGGCCGTCGGTGTAGAGGATCAGCCGGTCGCCCGGGTTCAGGTCGAAGGCCGTGGTGTGGAACGGGAGGCCGCCGACGCCGAGGGGAACGCCGGTGGGCAGGTCGAGCAGGCGGGGGCGGCGGCCGGCCGGGGCGAGGACGGGCGGCAGGTGGCCGGCGTTGGCGACGCGGCACCGGTGGCTGCGGGCGTCGTACTCGACGTAGACGCAGGTGGCGATGTAGTGCTCCAGCCCCCGGGTGATCCGGTCGAGGTGCTGGAGCACCTGGTCCGGGGCCAGGTCGAGGTCCGCGAGGGTGCAGGTCGCGGTGCGCAGGCGTCCCATGGTGGCCGCGGCGTCGATGCCGTTGCCCATGACGTCGCCGACCACGAGGGCGGTGCGGTGGCCCGCGGGCCCGTCGAGGGGGATGACGTCGTACCAGTCGCCCCCGACTTCCGTGGAGGCCTGGGCGGGCTGGTAGAGGGAGGCGACTTCCAGGCCGGTGAGCGGGGGCGGCCGACCGGGCAGGAGGCTGCGCTGGAGGGTTTCCGCGGTGTTGCGCAGGCTTTGGTGCCAGCGGGCGTTGTCGATCGCCACGGCCGCGCGCGAGGCCAGCTCTCCGGCGAGGAGGATGTCGTCCTCGTCGAAGGGGCGGGGGTTGCGGGCCCGCAGCAGGTCGAGGGCGCCGAGGATCTCGTTGTGGGCCACCAGCGGCACGGCGAGGTAGGAGTGCACGCCCGCCCGGGCCAGGGCGGCGGCGGAATCGGCGTCCCGGGCGATGCGCTCCAGGTCGCCGTTGGTGACCCGGGCGATGACGATGGGCTGCCCGGTGTGCACGCAGCGGGTGATGAGGCGGTCTGCGCCGTACGCGGCGAGGTCGCCGACCTTCACGGCGGCCGTGGCGGGCGTGGGGTAGGCGGCGGCGACGGCGAGCGCGCGGAAGAGTTCCGGGCGGGGTTCGTCGGCGGGCGTGGTCCGGCGGAAGGCCAGGGCGTCGTCGAGGACGTCGACGGCGGCGATGTCGGCCAGCTCGGGCACGGAGACCTCGACGAGTTCCCGGGCGGTGTGTTCGACCTCCAGCGTGGTGCCGACGCGGGCGGAGGCTTCCGCGATCAGGGCGAGACGGCGCCGGGCCCGGTCGGCCTCGGTGGTGGCCCGGTGCCGTTCGGTGACGTCGATCACCGAGTTCGCCACCCCGATGACCCGGCCGCTGGAGCTCTCCAGCCGGTAGTACGACACCGACCAGGCGTGATCGTGGGCCGGGTCGTCGTGCGTGCGGCCGACGGTGTACTGGTCGAGCAGCGGGACTCCGGTGAGCAGGACCTGGCGCAGCGCGGACTCCATGGTCTCCACGTCGCCGAAGGTCAGGATCTCGTGAGGGCGACGGCCGATGTGGGCTGCGGCCGGGGCCCCGTTGATGCGTTCCAGGGCTGGGTTGACCAGCAGGTAGCGCAGGTCGGTGTCCAGCAGGGCGATGCCGATGGGCGACTGGGAGACGATGCGCTGGGACAGGGCCAGGTCGGTCTCCACGCGCTGGAGCATGCTCTGGTCCGCGGCGATCCCCAGGGCGTAGACGTCACCGAGGTCGTCGAGCAGGCGCATGTTGCGGAATTCCACCAGACGCGTACTGCCGTCCTTGTGGCGGATCGGGAACGCGCCCGCCCAGCTCGCGCCGGTGCTCATCACCTCGGCGAACAGCGAGCCCACCAGTTCCTTGTACCCGTCGTGGACGAGCATGGCGGCGTACTGGCCCAGGGCCTCCTCGGCGCTGTAGCCGAAGACGCTGTCGGCCTGGGGGCTCCAGAACACGATGCGCCCGCGGGTGTCCAGCACGACGGCCGCGACGCTCAGGAGGTCGAGCAGACCTCCCGGCGGCAACGGCGTGCCGCCCTCCCGGTCCTCCTCACCCAGCGCCTCGCGGGCATCCATCCTGGCAGACTCCCTCCTCGGCGGACCCGCTCGGAGCGCCGCACCGGTCATGGGCCCACCTCCATGCTGCGCCCCCGCGCGGCGGTGCACGATCTGGCGCCCTCGCACCCCCGCACCGGGGTCCGTGCCGCGGTGCGCGGCCCCGCGCGCGGTGGGGACCGGTACGGGCCGCGTCACCGGCCGCGGCGGCGTCCGGGCGCCCGCGGGAGTCGCCCGGACGCCCTCGGCCGCCCGGGTCGCGGCCTTCCCCGCTACGGTCTCCAGGTGACCGAACCCGACACCCTGCACGCCACCCGCGCGGCCTACGACGCCGTCGCCCCCACCTACGCGCGGCTGTTCCACGACACGCTGGGTGAACGCCCCGTGGAACGGGCCCTGTTGAGCGCTTTCGCGGAGCTGGTGCGGACGAACGGCGACGGCGCCGTCGCGGACCTCGGCTGCGGACCGGGCCACATCACGGCCCACCTGGACACGCTGGGGCTGCGGGTGTTCGGCGTCGACGCCTCCCCGGTGATGATCGAGCTCGCCCGGGCCGCCCACCCCGGGCTGCGGTTCGACGTCGGCTCGATGGCCGCGCTGGACATCGAGGACGCCGCGCTCGGCGGGGTCCTCGCGCGGTGGTCCGTCATCCACACCCCGCCGCGGGAGATGCCCGCCGTGTTCGCGGAGATCGCGCGGATCCTGGCTCCCGGCGGCCACCTGCTGATCGAGTTCCCTCCCACCGACGGCCCCCACGCCGAGACGCAGGCCTACGACCACACGGTGACGACGGCCTACCGGTGGTCCCCCGACCACCTGTCCGACCTGCTGTGCGAGCACGGACTGACGGAGTCGACCCGCCTGGTGACCGAGCCGAAACCCACGGACAAGCGGCAGTTCCAGGAAGTCCTGATCCTCGCGCAGAAGACGTCCGCCGCGCCCGTCCGCGTCCGGCGGCGCGACGACGCCGATCTCGACGGGTGCGTCCGCGTGCTGGCCGAGGTCCACGGCCACGACGGCTACCCGGTGGACTGGCCGGAGGACCCCCGGGCGTGGCTGGCGCGGCCTTCGCTGCTCGCGGCGTGGGTGGCGGAGGTGGACGGACGGGTGGTGGCCCACATCGCTCTGTCCCGCGGCGGGGAGGGCGACGCGGCGCCGGCGCTGTGGAGCCGCCGCGCGGGCGTGCCCGTCGACGGCGCCGCCGTGGTCGGCCGCTTGTTCGTCTCGCCCGAAGCACGCGGCCTCGGGATCGGTGCGCGGCTGATGGAGCGGGCCGTCCGGGAGGCACGGCGGCGCGCCCTGCACCCGGTCCTCGACGTCGTGGTCTCCGACACGGCGGCGGCGGCCCTGTACGAACGGCTGGGCTGGACGCTGCTGGCCACCGTGGACCAGCGGTGGAGCGCCACCCGCACGGTGAGCGTGCACTGCTACGCCGCGCCCGCGTGAGGTGGCGGCGACCACCTCGCCCGGGGCGGCCCTCGACGCTGCGGACCGTGGTGAGCGCGTGACGTGAAGCGGGCCCCCGCGCTCAGGCCGCGGCGGCGGCGCGGGTGGCGTCGTACACCGCCCGGGCCAGCCGGGCGCCCCACACCGAACGCGGCCCCGCGAAGGCGTGCGGCGCCTCGCCGGGCCCGGGGACGCGCGCGGCGACACAGACGGCGTCCGTGGGCGTGCCCGAGCAGTCGTAACCCGCGTCGAGCAGCGCCTGCACCTTGGCTTCCGTGGCCGTCGCGACGGCGTTGACCAGGGCGGCGTCCGAGAGGGCCGCGGGTACGGCGACGAGGGTGTTGACCGTGCCCGGTGCGGCCGGCAGCTCGCGCCCCGGCGCCGGGGAGGCCGCCCAGCCGTGCACCCCGAGCCCCGCCGTCACGACGGCCTCGCTGCCGCCGTCCTCGGCCCGGCCGTGCGCCCGCACGTCGGCGGCCGTCATCAGCCCCACTCCCCCGCCCGTGGCGCCCGCCGCCCCGGCGAGCGCGGCCAGGTGCCGGGCCGGGTCCGTGCGCGCGTAACCGTGGGCGACCTGGGCGTTGAGCACCCAGGCCCGCTCTCCGATGCCGCCGCCGAGCACCGCGCTGCTGATCATGCGCCAGCCGGGGCCCGCGGACCACAGCAGGGCGTGCAGCCGTTCGCCGTCCTCGGTACGGCTGAACTCCCGTACGCGGAGCAGGCCCGCCGTCCGGGGTGCGGGAAGGGCGGCGGTCACGGGAAGTCGACTCCTCGGGGCGGGGGCACGGCCCGGCTGATGGTACGCAGGCGGTCCACGGACGCGCGCCGCCGGTCCCGTGCGGCTTGCGCCCCCGGGGCGGCGAGGCCGCCGAGGCCCCCGGAAGCGCCGACCGTGACACATTTCACTCGCAGCCCCCTCCTCGTCCGCACGCGCCGCGACTGCGCCCCGCCCAGCGCCCGTTCGGGGCCCTACCGGGCCGTTCGGCCCGTCCGAACGGCCCCCTTCCCCGGCCGCTCGGAGGAGGAAGGGGCCGAGGGCGATGACCTAGCCTGGACCGGCAGCCGCGCGAGCCGGGCACGGGACCGGAGGGCCGGACGGCCGGGCCCCCGGAGGGGCCGAACGCGCGGCACCACGCACGCACAGGGAAAGGCGGGTCCATGGGCACCACCAGCAGTTCCGTACGTCGTCGGTGGGCCGGGTCCGCCCTGGCGGCAGCCGTCGCCGGACTCCTGGGCGCGGCGGTCGCACCGGCCGTCGCGGCCCCGGACGCCTCCGCCGACCGGCCTCCGCGCGCCCCTCGGACTCAGCCGCAGCACGGCGCACCGCGGATCCCGCTGGGCATCTCCCGGCTGGCCCAGGGCCCGGGCCGGGGCGTCGCCATCACCATCGACGACGGGCCGGATCCGCGGTGGACGCCCCAGGTGCTCCGGGTGCTGCGGGAGAACCACGTCAAGGCCACCTTCTGCATGATCGGCGCGCAGGCGCAGAAGTATCCGGCGCTCGTGCGTGCGGTCGCCTCGGACGGCCACCGGCTGTGCGACCACTCCGTCGACCACGACGTGGCGATGGACCACAAGCCCGTCGACTACCAGGAGCGGCAGATACTCGACGGCAAGGCCATGATCGAGGCGGCCGCCCCGGGCGTCGCCGTCGACTACTACCGGGCGCCGGGCGGCGCCTTCACCCCCGACAGCCGCGCGATCGCCGCGGCGAACGGCATGCGGCCCCTCGGCTGGAGCGTCGACCCCAAGGACTGGAGCCGTCCGGGTCTGCCGGCCATCGTCGCCGCCGTGGAGGGTCCGCTTCCGCAGCAGCCGACGGTCCTCTTCCACGACGGGGGCGGCGACCGCAGCCAGACCGTGGCGGCGCTGGAGCAGTACCTGCCCTGGCTCACCGCACGGGGGTACTCCTTCACCTTCCCGGCGGTCACCACCCCGTAGGGCCGCTCACCGGCGGGATCTTCTCACCTCCGCGGAGGGAAGGCCGACCCGCCGCGGACCGCGGGAAGCCACCACGGGCGCGCCCGCGCCGTGCTCCCGGGGCCGCCGGCGCCGGTCCTGTCCCCTGCTCCGGCCCAGCGCTCGCCGTCTGCGCCGCCGCTGGACAGGATTTCCTGGAACACGCGTGCCGAGCGCGGGTTCTCGCCGCACTGCCACACGCCGTGCGGGCAGTAGTCCGTGATGCTGTGGTAGAGCGGCCTGTGCTCGCCGATCCATCCCAGCATGTCCCGCACGTACTCCGGGTTGTCGCCGTTGCGGAACAGCCCCCATTCGGGATAGGAGATCCGCTTGCGGTGCGCCCTGGCGAAATCGACCTGCTGCCGCAGTCCGTACGGCTGCTCGACGTGTTCGCGGAAGCTGTTGCCGGGCGGCTGGTCGTAGGAGTCCATCCCGATGATGTCGACCACGTCGTCGCCGGGGTAGCACCTGGTCCAGGCGATCGCGTCACCGCCGCGGTTGGGCGCGAAGTCGAAGCGGAAGTGCTGCCCGCGCACGGAGCGCATGGCCGTCACGATGTGGCGCCAGTACTTCTTCCAGCTCGCGGGGTCGGGCCGGCACCGGTGGGTGTAGTTGAAGCCGTTCATCTCCCAGCCGAGCACGATCACCGTGTCCGGCACCCGGAGCCCCACCAGCCGCTTGGCCAGCCGCTGGAAGTGCTGGTCGTACGCGCCCCTCGCGCCCGAGCGCAGCAGTGCCGCGACCCGGCCGTCGGGCACCCCCGATTCGTTGCCCGCCAGCATCGGGACGTTCAGCACGAACAGCCGGTCGGCCTTCTCCTGGCGCCAGCGCGCCCAGCTGCGCAGGGAATCGGGCGCTCCCTCGATGTTCGCCCAGGTGTCTCCGGGCAGGTACGTGTGGCCGGCCCGCAGCTCGGTGCCGCCGAGCCAGTCGGAGAGTTCCTCCATCCGGTCGACGCCGGGCGAGCCGTAGTGGAGGTAGGCGCCCACCGCGACCTCGTTCCCCGCGTCGCGCGCGGGCCCCTCCCGCTGCGGCAGGGCGCGTGCTCCTCCGGTGAGGAGCAGGCCGACAGCGACCGTACTGAGACAGGCACCCGCCAGCAGGCGGCGTCGACGGGACATCACGGCCGGCATCTCCTCGGGCTCGGTGTCCGATGGGTGTGCCAGCGACGTTAGACACCTCCTCCGGCTTCGGCCCGTCCGGTCACCCCGCGGCTGGGCCATTCGCCGCAGTGCCCCGCGCCGACGCGGAGGTCCGTGCCGGGCGCGGGGCCCCGCCCGGGGCGGTGGTCAGCGGGCGGCCGGGAAGACCTTCAGCCAGGTGCCGTCCGGGCGCGCGGTGGCGTCGGCGTACCCGAGGCCCGCGGCCTGGGCGGCCGCGGCCCGGTAGGACACCTCGGTCCGCACCTTCGGGAAGTCCGCGACGAAGGCCGCCACCGCCGTACGGCCGGCCTGGCTCGGGCCCCGTTCGCAGACGAGCCGGACGGTCCCCTGGTCGATGCCGCGGATCCACTGCCGGAAGGACTGCGGGCGCATCTGCTGCCCGGGGGCCATCGTGTCGCGGATGTCGGCGGCGACCCGGTCCAGGACGGCGGCCACCTCGTCCAGCGGCGCCGCGGTCGCCCGGGGCGCGGGGTACAGGAACGAGGCGTGGGGCTGCTGGTCGATCGCCGTGAACGTGCCCTGGAAGCGGTAGCCCTCGGGCCCGGCCACCTTCGCATCGTAGGTCGCGGTGGCCGCGTTGAGCGGGTCGCCGGGGTACGTCTTGACCCACAGGCCGCCGTCGCCCTCCTCCGCGTCGCCGACGCCGTAGCTCCCGTAGAGGCCGTCACCGGCCTCCAGCAGCTTCGCGGTGCCGCCGGTGAAGAGGGTGTTGCGGTAGCGGATCCGGAAGTCGAGGGCCGGGAAGTCCGTCCGGAAGTCCTTGATCACCGACCGGCAGGAGTGGCAGGGGCCCATGTCGGAGAACAGGTCGACCGTGCCCCTGCGGACCTCGGCGATCCGCGTCTTGTACTCCTTGGTGCTCCGGCAGCCCAGGTGGCGGTAGACCGCGTCGGCGAGGAGGTTCACGACCTGCCGCTCGGCGTCCTTGCCGTGCTGGTTGCCCTGGAGGGCGCCTTTCCAGTCGGAGGGTTCGGGCAGGTCCTTGTAGTAGTTGTCCCCGCGCAGCTGCTGGTGCGAGAGGCTTTCGAACTCGCCTTCCAGGTCCGCGCGGCCGATGAAGGCGATCGAGTACGTCAGTCGGGCCTTGTTCCGGAATGCCGCCGTGCTCATGGAACCCCCACTCGATGGCGTACGCCGCGACCCGGCCGGCCGGCCGGATCCCCCTCGCCGTGCGCCTGCCGCCCAGCATGGCGCAGGGAGCCGACGGAGGGATAAACGAATGCTCAACACGCCCTGTGTAAAACGGAGTTACGATCCCACGCGCCCCCCGACTACGGCGCGGCCGGGGTCTCCGCGACCGCCGCGACGCCCCGCACCAGACACGGGATGCGGTGCTCCGGGATGCCCGCGATGTTGACGCGGCCCGCGGCGGTGCCGTAGATGGCGAACTCCGTCCGCAGGCGCAGCATCTGAGTGGCCGTCATGGGCAGCATGGAGAACATTCCCTTCTGTCGGACCAGGGTTCGCGCCTCACCGGCCCGGCCCAGCGCGCTCAAGCCCGCGGCCAGTGCGGCCCGGTGGCCGGCGATCCGGGTCCGCATCAGCTCCAGTTCCGCGCGCCAGGAGGCCCGTAGCCCGTCGTCCTCCAGGATGGCCGTGACGACCGCGGCGCCGTGCTCGGGGGGCATCGAGTACTGGGTCCGGGCGGCGTTCTGCAGGGCCGTCTCGGCGTGCCGCGCGGCCAGGGCGGAGGCGCCCAGGACGATGGCGCCGCCGACGCGGTCGCTGTAGAGGCCGAAGTTCTTCGAGCAGCTGACCGCGATCAGCATCTCGGGGACGCGTGCGGCCAGCATGCGCGTGGGCGCCAGGTCGGCTTCCAGGCCGTCGCCCAGGCCGTGGTAGGCGAGGTCGACGAAGGGGATCCAGCCGCCGCGGACGGCCGAGTCGGCGAGGGCCCGCCAGTCCTCCGGCAGCGGGTCGACCCCGCTCGGGTTGTGGCAGCAGCCCTGGAGCAGGACGACGTCGTCGCGTCCGGCGCCGGCCAGTTCACGCAGGACGCCCTCCGTGTCGAAGCCGCCCGCGGCGTCGCGCCAGCCGTAGTCGCGCACCGTCAGGCCGGCGGCTTCCAGGATGGGGCGGTGGTTGACGTAGGCCGGTTCGCTGATCCAGACGGTCGCGCCGGGGCGGGTGCGGTGGATCAGGTCGGCCAGCAGGCGCAGGGCCCCCGAGCCGGCGACGGTCTGGACGGCGGCGGCCCGCTCGGCCGGCCCGCCGTGCTCGCCGCCCAGCACCATCGCGAGGAGGGCGCGGTTGAAGGCGGTGTTGCCGGACAGGCCCCGGTACTCCTTGGACGCGGAGCGCTCCGCGAGGCGGATCTCTGCCTCGCGCACGGCGGCCATGACCGGGGTGCGGCCGGTGTCGTCGCGGTAGACGCCGAGGACGAGGTCGAGCCGTTCGGGCCGTACGTCGGCTCCGAACGCGTCGGTCAGCACCCACAGCGGGTCTGCGGGCGGCGGCGGGAGCAGCTCAAGCATCAGCGGGAACCTCGGCGTCGGTGCGGGGGCGGGTACGGGGGCGGCGGTTGGCCAGGACGACACCGGCGGTGATCAGCGGTACGCCGACCAGGACCGCGGGGGTGGGCGATTCCCCCAGGACCGGTACGGCGAGCAGCACGACGGCGACCGGGCTGAGGCTGCCGACGACCGAGCTGCGCTCGGCGCCCAGCCTGCGGATGGCGAAGGCGTACAGCAGACCCGCGCAGAGCCCGACCCCGAGCCCCTGCACGACGAAGAACAGCGCGATGTCGGAGCCGGCGGCGTGCGCGAGGCCGGTGGGGAGCGCTCCGGTCGCCACGAGGAGGGCGATGACGGCGAAGGAGGGCAGGCAGAGCAGGCCGATCGAGCCGACGGGGTCGAGGTCGACCTCCTTCAATCCGACCGTGTACAGCGCCCACAGGCCGCTGGCGACCAGCAGCGTGCCCGCGCCCTCCAGCACGTCCGCGTCCACGGGGACCACGTGGTCGCGGACGAGGGCGGCCACTCCCACGGCGATCAGCGCGAGCCCGGCGGCCTGCAGGCCGCGGGGGGCGCGGTGGCCGCGGCCGACCATGAGCGCGGAGACGAACAGCGGGACCATGCCGGGCACGATCGAGCCGACGAAGGCCGCCGAGGTGAGGGATCCGCCGTGCATCGCCGCGAGGAAGAAGGGCACCCCGGCCCCGCAGACGATCTTCGCGGCGGCTCCCGGCTTCACCGCGGCGATCCGGCGGCGGCGCCGCCACAGGGCGGGGGCCAGCAGCAGGAGCGGGACGCCGAAGCGGAGCAGCGCGGCGTCGGCGGGCAGCAGGGTGGACGCGCTCAGGGCGCGGGCGCTCAGCGCGAAGGCGGCCCAGATCGCCACGGTCACCGCCAGCGCCGCCATGCCCGCGGTCTGCGGGGAGAAGCGGCGCGCGGGCGCGCGGCCGGCGCCCCGGGGAGGGGACGCGGCCGGGGTGTCGATGGCGACCAAGGAGGGTGCTCCAGCTTCTGGGGGCCGGGAAGGGCCGGGGGCTGCGGCGCCGGGGGCGTCGGATGGCGGGGGTGCGGCGGGGGCGTGCGGGCGGCGCACGGGCGGTGCGGGCGCGGGATTCCGTACACCGGCAACGCTAGGGCTTCGGGCGGGGCAGTCGATTGCCAGTTCTGCCTCCCGGACCTACGTTTGGGGCAGGATCTGCCAAGGAGGGGCCGTGGACGCAGTCGATCTGCAGATCATCCGGGAATTGCAGGCGGACGGGCGGCTGTCGAACCAGGACCTCGCCGACCGCATCCGGCTCTCGCCCTCCCCCTGCCTGCGGCGGGTGCGGCGGCTGGAGGAGGCCGGCCTGATCCGCGGCTACACGGCCGTGGTCGACCAGGTGGCCTTCGGCCTGCCGATCACCGTCTTCGTGCGGATCCGCCTGGAGCGCCACACGGCGCCGGCGGTCCGGCTCTTCGAGGAACACGTCGCGCTCATCGAGCACATCCAGGACTGCTACCTGATGGCGGGCAGCAGCGACTACCTGCTCCGCGTCGTCATCGAGGACCTGGAGGCCTACGAGTCTCTCGTGCGTGACCGCGTCCACGCCATCCCCGGCATCGCCTCGATCGAGTCGAGCTTCGCCTACGGCAGCGTCAAGCAGTCGCGGACCTACCCCCGGCCCACGCCGGGGGCCTCCGCGCGCCGCCTCTGACACGGAGTCATGAGGGCAGGTCATCAGCCCTTTTGCCCCGGCCGGGGTGCCGACGGCGTTGTCAGTGGCGGGGGTTATGTTCGGGGAGTCGCAAGGGCGTTTCCGGACAGGAGTGGACGATGACCGAGAGCAGTGCGCAGCCCGCGCTCAGGGTGGTGCTGACCGATGTGAACGAGCACGTGGTGCAGGCGTGGCGGGCGGCGTTCGCGGACACCCCCGGCGTCGAGATCCGCGCAGGCTCCATCCTCGACGAGGACGTCGACGCCTGGGTCACCCCGACCAACTCCCGGGGCCGGATGGACGGCGGGGTCGACGCCGTCATCAAGCGGTACCTCGGGTCCGGCATCCAGGTGCGGGTGCAGCGGGCGATCCGCGACCGGTTCGCCGGACCCCTGCCGGTGGGCAGCGCGGTCTGCGTCCCGTCGGGGGCGGCCGTCCCGCGCTACCTGATATCGACGCCGACCATGGTGCGGTCCGCGCAGAACGTGAGTGCCACGGTGAACGTGGCCCTGGCGTGCGCCGCCGCCTTCCAGGCCGTCCACCGGCAGAACCGGAAGGCTCCGGGCAGCATCCGCTCGGTGGCGCTCGTCGGCATGGGCGCGCAGACCGGCCGGGTCCCGGCGAGGGTGTGCGCCAACCTGATGTGGACCGGCTACACGCTCTTCCACGACCACTGGTTCGAGGACGACGACGAGTTGCGCACCACGGTCATCGCGCAGCTCCAGGGCATCGAGAACGCGCCGGTCGAGGAGCGGGTGCGGATCGTGCCGCCGCAGGCGGCCGGGCCGGCGCCGACCGGGCCGGTTGCGCCGGAGCCGGTCGCGCCCGCGCCTGCGCCGAGTGAGCCTGCGGCTGCCGAGCCCGCGCCGACCGGGCCCGTAACCGCGCCGCCAACGGCGCCCGCCGCGGACGATCCCCTCGCTCTCGCCGGGCTGTTCGACGGGGGCGGTGAGCCCTGGCTTCCGCTCCTGAAGCCGGTGATCGAGGCGCGGCCGGACGCCGCCCGCTTCATCGGACCGGGCCGCAGCCCCGAGGTCGTACCGGTCCGCGAGCTGACCTTCCAGGCGCTCAAGCCCCACCCTCCGCACAAGTGGAAGGTCGTCGTCTTCGGCCAGAACCCGTACCCGCGCCCGGAGAGCGCGACCGGCATAGCCATGTTCGACAACACCTTCAACGACTGGAAGGACAGCCAGTTCGGCCGGGTCGTCAGCATCCGGTGCCTGATCAAGGCGGCGGCGATGTGGAAGTACGGCATCGCCAAGAAGACGCCGATCGCCGAGGTCCGCGCGCTGCTGAAGGAGCGGGACACGGTCCAGCCGCCGGAGTGGTTCCAGGCGATGCTCACGCAGGGCGTGCTCCTGCTGAACGCCTCGCTCACCGCCAGCGGCGACGGAGCGATGGGCGCCGACCAGCACACGGCCTTCTGGCGGCCCGTCGCCGAACGCATCGTCGAGGAGATCCTCAAGGCCAAGCAGGACGGCGCCGAGGAGGACCGCGGGGTCGTGTTCGCCTGGTGGGGCGCGCACGCCCGCAGCCTGAAGAAGGTCGTCCTGCGGCTCCAGGAGAAGTACCCGGACGTGGAGGTCCGGCACATCGACCACGCGAACCCGGCGGCGCAGGGCGACCTCTTCTGCGAGGGCGATCACTTCACCCTGGTGAACGAGGCCCTCGCGTCACTGGGGTGCGACGGGATCGACTGGCTGCCGAGCACGGGATGGAACGCGGGAGCGGCCGGCGGGGGCGGCGCCGACGGGGGTGTCGCGGCCCGGATGGGCGCCTTCATCGAGTCGACCATGAACCTGCACCAGCTGTACCTGGAGCGGCTCACCAGCGTCAAGGACGAGGGGCTGGTCCTCCCCTCGATCACGGGTGTGTTCGCCACCCCGCTGATGGACTTCCAGGAGGCCCTCGCCCCGGTCGCGCAGGTGCTCCCCGGGCTCGGCGGCCACCTCGACCGGTCGCGCGACTTCGGCAAACGGCGGGTCGACGAGACGGCGGCCGGGTTGTCCGCCGACGCGATCGCCGCGCTGTACCTCTACACCTGCGAGTCGGCCTTCTACCGCGAGATCAACGCCGTCCTGCGCTCTCCCGACCGCACCAGGGTCACGCCCTACCTGCCGTACCTGCGGCTGCTGTTCTCGGCGGTGTCGGGGCTGCCCGCCCACACGCAGCCCTTGTGGCGCGGAGTCTCGCTGGACATGCGGGCGCAGTACCCGGTGGGGCGGACGGTGACCTGGTGGGGCGTCTCCTCGTGCACCTCCGAACTGAACGTGGCCCGGTCCTTCCTGGGCAGCCGCGGCAAGCGGACGCTCTTCGAGGTGACGCCCGCGCAGGCCGTCGGGATCAGGAACTTCTCCGCCTTCACCGGGGAGGAGGAGTACATCCTCGCGCCGGGTACGCAGCTCAAGGTCACGGACGTGACGTCCGAGCGCGGCGGCCTGTGCACGGTCCGGCTGACCCAGGCCGACGCCGCTCCGGTGGTGTCGTAACCGCCGCGCGGTCCCCCGCGCCCTGTCGGGCGGCCGCCGGAGCCGGGAGACTGGGGTCATGGCCCAAGGACTGCGGAGACCTCTTTCCCACCTGCTCGCGACCGTGGTGCTGGCCGCGGGGGCGATGGCGGCCTGGGCCGCCTGGCTGGGCTGGGACCAGCACCGCGACGTGCACCCCGACGGTTCGACCACCGGCCCCTACGAGGCCTGGCAGGTGATCGGTCTCGTGCTGACGCTGCTGGTGGCGGTGTACTGGGCGGCCTCGCGCGGGTACGTCGTCGCCGCGGCGCTCGGCCCCGGCATCGGGCTGACCGCGGCCGCCGCCTACGACTGGTCGGACGACGGGAGCGGGCTCTTCGTGATCGGCGCGGGCCTGGTCATGGTGGGGACCCTGGTCGTGGCCGGCGGGCTCGCGCTCCTCATCGCCGCGCGGACGCGGAACGGCGCCGCCGGCCGGGTCGGGCGGCGATCGCGGTAGGCCGTCCGGCTCATCCGCGCGCGCGGAGGTACGCCTCCAGCTCCGCGGCCCCCGCCAGCAGGGCCCGCCCCCGGGCGGACAGCCTTCCGTTCCAGTCGGCCAGTGCGCTCTGAAGCGGCTCCAGCCCGCCGGCCGACCGGACGTGGGCGATGAGCGGGGCGATCTGCTCCAGCGGGTAGCCGCCGCGCCGGAGCTGGTGGGTCAGGCGAGCGTCCCGTGCGGCGGCCGCGTCGTAGACGCGGTATCCGGTCCGCGGGTCGCGGCGGGGGTGCACCAGTGCGGCGCGTTCCCACGTACGCAGCGTCGCGGGCCGGATGCCCAGCTGGTGCGCCAGCGGGCCGATGAACGAGTCCCCCGGCGGGGGCGCCGTGGACGTCCTGGGCATCGAGGACCCCGGGGAGCCCGTCGACCCCGGAGACGCCTCGCGCGGCTCGGTCGCCGCGGGTGCCTCCAGGTCGCGGAGGGCTTTCTCCACGGCCCGCAACGTGCTGCGGTCCTCCAGGAGTTGGGCGTGGCTCTCGTCGACGAGCCGGAACGCCTCGTCGTCCGCGCCCTCGTTGACCGCCCGCATGACCGACGCCGCCGTCCGGTGGCCGTGACCGGGGAGCAGGGCGAGGAACGCGCGCAACGCGCCGGCGTGCAGTGCGGTGTAGGTGCGGTAACCGTGCGGGGTGCGACCGGCGGCGGGCAGGATGCCCGCTTCCTCGTAGTTCCTGACCGCCTGCGTGGACAGGCCGTGAGGACGCGCCAGATCGACCGGCCGCAGCCGGTCACGCCTTTGAAGGTTTCGCCCCATGAAGTCGACGATAGCGCGCCAAAGTCTCCACCGTGGCTTCACCGATAGCGTTGAAGGTATGGCTACTGACATCGAGAACACCGCCGGCGCCGTCGACGCCGCCGGCGTCATGAGGCTGCTCCCGGCCCGGCCGCGGCTGCTCGCCCTGGGCGAGCCCACCCACGGCGAGGACGCGCTGCTCGTCCTGCGCAACGAGCTGTTCCGGCAGCTGGTCGAGGAGGAGGGCTACCGGACGATCGCGATCGAGAGCGACTGCATGGCCGGGCTGGCCGTGGACGAGTACGTCACCTCCGGCACGGGCCGCCTCGACGAGGTCGTGGAGCGGGGCATCAGCCACGGCTGGGGGACCTCCGACGCCAACCGCGAGCTCGTGCGCTGGATGCGGGCCTACAACGCCCGGGCCGACCGCGACGGTCGGCCCGCCTCCGACCGGCTCCGCTTCGCCGGTTTCGACGGCCCGCTGGAAATCACCCACGCCGCCAGCCCCCGGCAGGCCCTCACCGCGCTCCACGGCCACCTCGCCGCCCGGGTGGACGCGACCCTGCTCCCCTGCACCCCGGAGGAACTCGACCGCCTGCTCGGCGCCGACGACCGGTGGACCGAGCCCGCCGCGATGCTGGACGCCGCACGCTCCGCGGGCCGGTCGGCCGAAGCGGACCGACTGCGCCTGCTCACCGACGAGTTGATCGCCCTGCTCGACGCGCAGGCGCCGCACCTGCTGGTGACGGCCTCGCGGGACGACGTGGACCGGGCGCGCCTGTACGGTCGTACCGCTGCCGGCCTGCTGCGCTACCACCACGCGATGGCCGACCTCTCACCGGCCCGCATGACGCGGCTGTGCGCACTCCGGGACCTGATGATGGCCGACAACCTCCTCGCCCTCGCCGCCCGCGGCCCCGTACTCGCCCACGCCCACAACTCCCATCTGCAGCGGGAGAAGAGCTCGATGCGGATGTGGGAGGGGACGGTGGAGTGGTGGAGCGCCGGCGCGCTGGTGAGCGCCCGCCTGGGCGCGGAGTACGCCTTCGTGGCGACGGCCCTCGGCACGATCCGGCACCAGGGGGTGGACACCCCGCCGCCGGACACCGTGGAGGGGCACCTCTACGCGCTTCCCGAGGACGCCTACGTCATCGATTCCCGCCGACTGGCCACGGCCCTCGGCGGTCCCCTGCCCGAGCCCCGCGTGTCCCCCTGGTACGGCTACGCCCCGCTCGACCCGGCCCACTTGGCGGCGGGCGACGGCCTCGTCTTCGTCAGGGACGTTCTCCAAAGCTAGTGCGCTGGTCGGACCGCTGGGACATGCCTCAGGTCTCCTCCACCCGCGACAGGGCGTCGGTGATCAGGCGGGTGGCGAAGTCGGGGTCGCCGGCGATGCGGTTGATGTGTTCCGCGAGCAGGAAGGCGGTGGCCTCCAGGGGGTTCATCTCCTCCCTCTTCCACGCCCCGTACCCCTTGCGCCACAAGCTGGGGCTCAGCCCGGTACCCGCGGCGATGACCAGGCCGGCCATGGTGGGAACGGCTTCGGGCCGGACGCTCTTGGGCATCATGCCCAGCGAGGCCACGAGGTGGGGCACCACGTACTCGATGACGTCCTTGCCGTGCTCCTCGTGAGCCTTGCGCAGCCACGTCGTGAACATGTAGATGAGGGTGCACGCCCCGTCCAGCACGTCACCGGCCCCCTCGGGGCCCAGGGACGCGGCGTACTGCTCGATCAGCAGCTGCTGTTCGGGGTCGACCTCGGGCTTGCCGTCGTGGACGGCCTTGAGCCGGGAGTCGATCATCATCAGCGCTGTGCCCACATCACCGATGGGGGCGTACTGGGCGTCGTAGGGCGATGACACGGAACTCCTCCTCGGCTGCCTGGTGCGGATGCGTACCCAGGGGCGGCGCGTTCGATGCACCGGCGCGCGGAAGAGGGTGCGGGGCAAGGGCGGGGGCGGGGGCGGGGGCGGGACACGGAAAAGGCCCCGGTCTCCTTGCGGAGGCCGGGGCCTTGATCGAGCGCTGGGCAGGCCTTGCACCTGCATCCCCCCACGGGAAGTGGGGTGTCTTTCCTTGGACCACCAACGCGAGCCCACCACCGGAAACCCGGCTGCGAGAACGAGATCAGCTTAGCGCATCCCCGCCCGGGATCCGGCCCAGGGGAAGTCGTGTCGCGGGACGGGTCGCCGATCGCCGACCGCCCGTCAGGGGCCAGGGGCCGGGGACCAGATGGTCAGCACGGGGTCAGACGGTCAGCGCGGGGTCACCCAGTCCGGGACCCAGGTGCCCGGGTCGCCCGGGCCGGTCGCCGTCGTGGCGAGGTGGGCGCGGAGGGTGGCCAGCGCGGGGTGCGGGTTGTCGCGGTGCCAGAGGAGCGAGTGCGGGTAGACGGGCGTGGGGTCGGTCACCGGGATGCGGCGCAGGCCGTGGCCGGTGGGCCAGACGAGGCGGGTGTGCTCGCCCATGAAGGTGGCCAGGGCGGGGGTGTCGGCGACGGTGTCGAGGAGGGCGTCGGAGCCGAAGTTGGGGCCCGTCGCCTCGATGGTGAGGCCGAACTCGGTGACGAGGTCGTCGTAGTAGGCGGCCCATTCGGTGCCGGGCACGATGCCGGGCATCCAGATCCGGTGCCCGACGAGCTGCTGGAGGGTCACGGACCGGGCGTCCGCCAGCGCGTGGCCGGGGCCGGTGAGGAGCTGGAGCGGTTCGTCGAGCACCCGGACGGACTCGATGTCCTCGGGGAGGGGCAGGCCGGGCGCGGCCACGGCGCGGAAGGACGCGTCGATCGCGCCGGACCGGATGGCACTGACGGCCGTCTCGAAGCCGAAGAGCATCACCACGTCGAGGTCGATCTCGGGGTGTGCGCGGTGGAAGCCGCGCATCAGGCCCGACTGCGCGACGCGCGAGGCGATCACGTCGACGCGCAGGGGACGGCGGCCGGTGCGCACCGAGGCGACCGCGCGCTCGGCGACGCGCAGCAGCTCGCGCGCGTGCGGCAGGAACGCCTGTCCGTCGATGGTGAGCTCGGCGCCGCGCGGGGTGCGGGTGAACAGCCGGACGCCCATGCCGCGCTCCAGTGCGGCGATGCGCTTGGAGACGGCCTGCTGGGTGATCCCCAGCTCGGCGGCGGCCACCTGGAACTGCCGGGCGTCGGCGGCGGCGACGAAGGTGCGGACGGTTTCGAGGTCCATGGCGCTGCACCCTACGCCCTCACAACCACTGGTTGTGCCGCTGGCCGCTTCGGTTGTTTGATCCCCCGGCAGTGGGCCCGCTTGGATGGATCCGATCGCGGATCGGTTGTACGAATGACGGGCGAGGGGCAGCGGGCATGGGGGACGGCCACCGACTGGGACGGCGGTTCGGGTGGCTCTGGGGAGCGTACGGGACCAGCGCGCTGGGCACCTGGCTCGCCTTCGGGGCCTTCCCGCTGATCGCCGTCCAGGTGCTGCACTCCGGACCGGCCGCGGTCGCCGCCCTCTCCGCGGTCGGATCCGCGGTGGGCGCCGCGGTGGCCGTGCCGCTCGGGCCGTGGGTGGACTTCCGGCGCAAGCGGCCGGTGCTGATCGCGATGGACCTGGTGCGGTGCGCGGCGCTGCTGACGGTCCCCGCCGCGTTCGCGCTCGGCGCCCTCACCTTCCTCCAGCTCCTGCTGGTCTCGGTCGTGGTCGCGGCGGCCGACATCACCTTCCGTGCCGCCTCCGGCGCGTACCTGAAAACGCTGCTCGCGGCCGAGGACCTGCTCGTCGCCAACGCGCGCTTCGAGTCCACCGCCTGGACGACCACGATCATCGGGCCACCGCTGGGCGGCGCGATGATCGGGCTCCTCGGTCCGGTGGTCACCGTGGTGGCGGACGTGGTCAGCTACCTGCTCTCGGCGCTGGGCATCCACGCGTCGCGGGGCCACGAGCCGCGGCCCGAGCGCCGGGAGGGCGCGCGCATGCGGGCCGGCGACCTGCTCGACGGCTGGCGGTACATCCTCGGCGACGCGATGCTGCGCCCGCTGTTCTTCAACACCGCGGCGTTCAACGCCCTGGTGATGGCGACGCAGCCGCTGCTCGCCGTCCTCATGCTCGGACCGCTCCGGTACGCGCCCTGGCAGTACGGCCTCGCCTTCGCCGCACCCGCGATCGGCGGACTGTTCGGCTCCCGGCTGGCCCGGCCGCTCGTCACCCGGTTCGGGCAGCACCGGGTGCTCCTCGCGGCCGGGACGCTGCGCGCGCTCTGGCCCGTCGGGCTGGCCTTCGTGGGGCCGGGAACCGGGGGCCTGCTGCTGGTGGTCGCCGTCGAACTGGGGCTCATCTTCTGCTGCGGGGTCTTCAACCCCGTCAGCGCGACCTACCGCCTGGAACGCACCGCGACGGGCCGGGTCGCCCGTACCCTCTCCGCCTGGGCGGTGACGACCAAAGCCACCACCGCCCTCCTGACCGCCGTCTGGGGCGTCCTGGGCAGCCTGCTCGGCCCCCGCCCGGCCATCGCCCTGGCCGGCCTGCTCCTCCTGGCGACCCCGCTCCTCCTCCCCCGTCACGGCACCGGCACCACGCCCCGACCGGAAGCGGAACCGGCTCGCGACCGCACCTGATACGCCCGCACGCGCCGCCACCGGGCGTCGAAACGACGCCGGGGCCGCCCGCCGTTACGTCAGGAGGGGGCGCCAGCGGTTGGCGGAGGTCAGCATGTCCTCGATGACGTGTTCCAGGAACGTTCCGGCTCTGGTCAGGCGTTGTCCCACCGGTGTGTCCGGGCCGAGTTCCTCGGCCGCCGTCAGGGCGGCGCGGGCCGAGGCGAGGGTGTGCCGCGAGCTGATCAGGACCGACTGGTACCAGGCGTCGTCGTCGAGCACGTAGACGTCCCTGCGGCCGCGCGGATCGCGTTCGCGCCGGACGTAGCCCTGCTGGACCAGGAAGTTCACGGCCACCGAGACCGAGGCCGGGCTGACGTTCAGTCTGCGGGTCAGTTCGGCGGCGGTGCGCCTGCCGTCCTCGGACAGCAGCAGATCGACGTGCACGCGCGCCGTCATCCTCGGCAGGCCCGAGCCGACGGCCAGTTCGATGATCCGCTCTTCCGCCGTGGTGGTCGGCGCTCCCGCCGCGCGCGGGGGCGCCGGTGTGCCGCGCTGCGCCCGTCGGCCCGCGGCGCGCTGGGCTTCCTGGGGCCGGTAGCCGCGGGGACCGCCGTTGCGCGCGACCTCCCGGCTGATCGTCGAAGTCGGCCGGTCGAGCCGCCTCGCGATCTCGGCATAGGAAAGCCGGTCGGCGAGACCGGCGGCGATGCGCTGACGTTCCTGCTGGGTCAAGCGTCCTCCTGGCATGCCGCAAGTATTGCCTTCGCCTTCATTCATTGCAACGTCGCATTGCATTCGGATTCAGCGTCATTGCATCAATTTCCCTGTTGTGACGTGCAGTTATGGATTCTCGTTGATTGACGCTCCAACGAACGCAACGTAGCTTTCGGCATACGTAAAACACGCAATGCCGCGAGATGAGGAATGGTCATGAGCGAAACGAGCGCATCACTGCACACCGTCGCGGCGCTGCCGACGGAGCGTCCGCCCGGGTGCCCCTTCGACCCGCCGACCGAGCTGATCGACGCGCGGCGGCACGGTCCGATCAGCCGCTACACCCACCCGGGCGGGAAGCCCGGCTGGCTGATCACCGGCTACGACGCCGTCCGGTCGGTCCTGGCCGATCCGCGGTTCAGCTCGCGCAAGGATCTCCTGAACGTCGTCGACTTCGAGCTCCCGCCGGCGCCGCCCGGCGAGTTCCTGCTCATGGACGAGCCCCAGCACGGGCGTTACCGCAAACCCCTGGTGGGCAAGTTCACCGCCCGGCGGATGCGGCTGCTCACCGAGCGCATCGAGCAGATCACCACCACCTGCCTTGACGCCATGGAGGCGGCCGGGCCGCCGTCGGACCTGGTGACCGCCTTCGCCAAGCCCATCCCCACGATCGTCATCTGCGAGCTGCTGGGGGTTCCGTACGAGGACCGGGACTCCTTCCAGGAGCAGATCGACACGTTCATGAACGGGGAGACGAACGACGAGGACCTGCTGGCGGCCTACACCGCGACGCAGGAGTACCTCGCCCGGCTGGTGGCCGCCAAGCGCGCGCACCCCACGGACGACGTGCTCAGCGAGCTGACCGACGGCGACCTGACCGACGAGGAGCTCCAGGGCATCGCTCTGATCCTGCTGGCGGCCGGCTTCGACACCACCGCGAACATGCTGTCCCTGGGGGCCTTCGCGCTGCTGCGCAACCCGGCGCAGCTGGCGGCGCTGCGCGCCGATCCCTCGCTCACCGACCAGGCGGTGGAGGAGCTGCTGCGGTACCTGAGCGTTGCCAAGTCGTTCATGCGGACGGCGCTGGTGGACGTCGAGGTGGGGGGCCGGCTGATCGAGGCCGGCACGACGGTCGTCCTGTCCTACAACACGGCGAACCGCGACCCGGAGCGCTTCGCCGATCCGCACGCGCTCGACCTCCGGCGGGCGGCCGGCGGCCACCTGGCCTTCGGCCACGGCATCCACCTGTGCCTGGGGCAGCAGCTGGCCCGCGTCGAGATGCGGGTCGCGTTCTCGGCGCTGCTGAGCCGCTTCCCCACGCTGCGCCTGGCCGTACCGGCCGAGGAGGTCGCCGTGCGACCGGAGGCCGCGGACATCCACGGCGTGAAGAGCCTCCCGGTCGCCTGGGACGCGTGAATGCGGGGCGGGGTTCGGGGCTACGGGGGCCGGGGGCCACGGGGCCCGAGGGGGCCCGTACTCCGGCGGCCGCGCGGGCCCGCGTACCGGCGGCGCGGGCGTCCGCCGACCCGTCCGCCGACCCGTCCGGCCTCCTGCGGCGTGCCGGTGGCCGTCGGCTCCCCGACACTGGAGCCATGTCTGCCCGCCTCGTCATCTATCCGCCCGACGACAACGGCTGGCGGCGTGTCCGCTGGGACGGAACGGCCATCGGCGTCGCGCACAAGCCGTCCGACATCGCCGTCTTCCTGGCCGCGGCGGGGATGGAGAACGCCGAGAGCCTGGACTTCGCCGACTCCGACCTCGTCGAATGGCGGGGCGGCGGCCCCGAGACCTGGGCGGAGTCGCCCCCGTAGACACGGATACCGGGCCCCTTCGGGTGGCGTATCCCGACGGAACCGTCACGGCCGCTTGCGAGGGCTGTAAACCGTCCCCTTCACCCGCCGTCCCCGGTGACGGCGGGGCGGCGGGGCGGGAAGGTGCTTACGCTGGAGGGGCTCGCACGGAACGGCGCGGGCAGCATGTCGCGGACCTCGCGGATGGGGTGGAGCCATGGCCCTCGCACACGCGAAGCACGGAGCGGGAGCGCGCCCACGCGGCCGGCGCCGGGTCCCTGCCGTGGCGGCGGTATCGGCTCTCGCCGCGACGTTCCTGGTGGCCGGGTGCACGGTGTCCGGCCAGAGCGCGGGGGCGACAACCGTCACGGCGCCCCACCACTCGGCCGGCTCCGCTTCCGCTTTCGGCTCCGCTTCGGCGCCCCGGGAGCCGTGCCGGCCGTCGCTGCCGGACAGTTTCTGGCGCGCGCCCGTGGACACGCTTCCCGTCCACTCGAAATCCGACCGGTACGTCGCCTCCATCGGTTCGGCGGCGTCCCTGCACCCTGACTTCGGGTCGGGGCTCATCGACGGCCGGCCCTTCGGCATCCCCGTCACCGTCTCGGATACGGCGGTGCCCGAATCAACGGTCTCACTGGACTACGCCGAGGAAAGCGACGCCTCCGGCTACCGGATCCCCCATAACGCCAGGATCGAGAACGGTCCGGCGAGCGACGGGGACCGGCACGTCATCGTCTGGGACCGCACCCGGTGCGCGTCCTACGAACTCTGGGACGCCCATCCGCAGGGAGGCAACGCCTGGCACGCCGGCTCGGGCGCGGTCTTCGACCTGCGCTCGCACGCGCTGCGGCCCGACGGGTGGACGTCGGCCGACGCCGCGGGTCTGGCCGTCCTGCCCGGTCTGGTGCGCTACGAGGAGGCGGCGGCCGGATCGGTCGACCACGCGATCCGCATCACCGTGCCCCGGTCCGACCGGAGCCACCTCTGGCCCGCGCGACACCACGCGGGCACCGCCGCGGACACCTCGCTGCCTCCCATGGGGCTGCGGCTGCGGCTGAAGAGCGCGGTGGACACGTCCCAACTCGCCCCGCAGGCGAAGGCGGTGGCGGAAGCGCTCAAGAAGTACGGTGTCATCGTCGCGGACAACGGATCGCCCTGGTACATCTCCGGGGCGGAGGACTCCCGCTGGGACAACGCCCAGCTCGACGGGCTCAAAGCGTTCAAGGGGTCGGACTTCGAGGCGGTCGACGCATCGGGGCTCCGGCAGGCGCCGGACTCGGGAGCCGTCGCGCCGAGGTAGGCCCGCTCGTCCGGCGGCGGCGCCGCTCCCCCTGACACGCGGCTGCCGAGGCCCCGGGGGGTGCAGCGGGGCGTCCCCCCTGAGGAGGAGGCGCGACCGGGGCGCGGGTCCCCGCCGGGGGGCGAGGGGGACCAGGGTCCTCGTGCCCGTGGGCGATGTGGCGGGCGGGGGCGGGTCCCTAGCGTCGGGGCATGCGATCGCACCGGTCAGGAGCGCCCGCACGACGCCCGTACCCACCAGTCCGAGGAGCCCCGTGACCACCCTCAGCCCCGCCGCGCGCCGCGCCTGCGCCCTCAGTCTCGCGCTCGCCGCCTGCCTCGCCGCCTCCCCCGCGGTGACCTCGGCCGCCGCGGCCCCCGCCAAGGGCGGTCCCGGAGGCGGGCTCGACCGGTACTACCAGCAGCGCCTCGGCTGGGGCAGCTGCGCCAAGGGCGCCGACGACGCGGCGGGGCGCGACCTCGACCGGGCCGGCGTCCAGTGCGCCGACGCGACCGCACCCCTGGACTACGGCGACCCGCGGGGCCGGACGATCACGGTCGCGGTGTCCCGGCTGAAGGCGACCGACACCCGTCAGCGCATCGGCGCGCTCCTGCTGAACAACGGCGGCCCCGGCGGCCCCTCCGTCCAGTCGCCGCCGGACGTCCGCAAGGCGATGAAGGACGTCGGCGCGCGCTACGACATCATCGGCTTCGACCCGCGCTTCGTCGGCCGCAGCACTCCCCTGGACTGCGGCTGGCCGGTGGGCAGTTCGTGGTTCTCGGCGGGCGCCGGCCGGGCCGGTTTCGAGAAGCAGGTGACCCTGCAGAAGGGCCTCGCCGACAAGTGCCGCGCCGCCGACGCCGCCGTCCTGCCGTACATCAGCACCCGGAACACGGCCCGCGACATGGACGTCATCCGCGGCGCCCTCGGCGAACGCCGGATCTCCTACCTCGGCTACTCCTACGGCACCTACCTCGGCACCGTCTACACCCAGATGTTCCCCGGCCGCTACGACCGCGTCGTCCTCGACGGGGCGATCAACCCCGCCGACTACGGCCCCCGGCTGCTGAAGGGATCCGAGCCCGAGAACGAGAAGGCGCTCGCCGACTGGGCGCACTGGGCGGCGCAGCGCCACGGCGCGTACGGTCTCGGGCGCACCCGCGCCGAGGTGCTCGCCACCGTCGACCGGATCGTCGCGGCCGCCGCGCGCGGCCCGTTGACGGTCGGCGCGGGCGCCGACGTGTTCCGGCTCGACGACAGCCAGGTGCCGGTCCTGCTCCTGACGGCCACCGGGGACGACAGCGACGCGACGCGGGCCTTCCTCGGCGAGCAGCTGTCCGTACTGGACGCGGCGGCGCGGGGCGCGGCGCCGACCGCGCTGTCGCCCGGGTTCGCCGCGACGCTCCGCTATCTGCTGCACGGCGGGTCCGAACCATCGGGCGTGCAGGCCGCCGTCCTGTGCGGGGACGTGGCCGCGCCGCGCGATCCGCGGACGTACTGGCGGGACATCGAGCGCAGCCGCTCCGCACACCCTCTCTTCGGGCCGCTCACCGCCACCATAGGGCCGTGCGCCTTCTGGGACCGCCCGCGCGAGGAACCCACCCGGGTGCGGCGGGACGCGCCGGTCCTGATCGTGGCCGCCACCGGTGACCCGCGCACCACGTACAAGGGCAGCGTCGCGCTGCACCGCCTGCTGCCGGCTTCCCGGCTGCTCACCCTCGACGGCGCCAACCGGCACGCCCTCTACGGCCGTTACGGCAACACCTGCGTGGACGACGGGGTCAACCGCTACCTGGCCACCGGCATCCTGCCGGCCAAGGACCAGACGTGCGTCAAGCCGGCCGGGTAGCGCGGGCGGCGGGGTGGCCACCGTGCCGGGCGGGGGTTTTCCCCCACCGATCCGGAGGAAAGCCCCAGGGCGCCGCTCCCGCGCCCGCGACATGATCGTTTTCACGGCCCAGTGGAACACCGAACCGAGGAGCGACCGGCATGAGCGCGTACCAACAGACGATGGGGCGGCGCAGACTGCTCGCCACCACGGCAGGCATCGCGGCCGCCACCGTCCTGGCCGCCCCTCGGGCCTCCGCCGCGCCGGCGGCGCGTACCGCCCCGGCCGGACCCGCGGCGGCGGCGAACGGCGGGGAAGCCGCCGCGCTCCGCGCCCTGGAGCGCGCTGCCCAGCCCCTGCGGACGACGGAACCCGGCGGACGCACCACCGATCTGCGCGCCCTCGGCTCCATGATCGGCGGGGCCGTGATCGTCGGGCTGGGAGAGGCGACCCACGGCTCGCACGAGTTCTTCACCATGAAGGAACGCGTCTTCCGCCACCTCGTCGAGGAGAAGGGCTTCACCACCTTCGCCCTGGAGATGAGCTGGACGGCGGGTCTGCGCATCGACGAGTACCTCCAGGGCGGCGCCGGGGAGCTGAGGCGGATCGCCAAGGAGACGCTGGGCGGATCCCCCTGGGAGCGCGAGGAGTTCGTCAGCCTCATCGCCTGGATGCGGTGGTACAACGACCGCCACCCCGGCCGGAAGGTCCACTTCATGGGCAACGACGTGGGAGCGCCCCGGCTCGGCGACGCCGCCTTCGAACGGGTCCTGTCCCACGTCCGCGGCGACCACCCGCAGGACCTTGCGCGCCTTACGGAGCTGTACGCGGGACTGCGCCCCTTCGACGACGTCTTCGCCTACCTGCAGAAGCCCGTGGCCGAGCGACGCGCGGACGCCGCCACCGCGCAGCGGGCACTGGACCTGGTCGCGGCCCACCCTGCCGGCGGCGAGGCCTGCGCGTGGACCCTGCAGCACGCCCGCAACATCGCCCAGACCTTCGCCTTCGCCTCCCTGGACCTCTCCGATCCGGAGTCGGTGTCCGCGGCGGAGCACCTGCGCGACCGGGTCATGGCCGACAACACCGTCTGGTGGCATCGCCGCACGGGCGACAAGATGCTGCTCTCCGCGCACAACGGGCACGTGGGCTACCTGAGCACGGATCCCGTGATGTACCCGACGACGCAGGGTGCCTTCCTTCGCAACACGCTCGGCAGCGACTACGCCGCCATCGGTTTCACCTTCGCCCGCGGGTCGTTCCTCACCGCGACCACCCTCGGCAGTGCCTGGAACAAGGTCACGGTCCCGGCGGCCGCCCCCGGGTCGCAGGAGCACACCCTCGACCGGGTCCGCCACCGCGACTACTACCTCGACCTGCGCACACTGGCGACGGCGGGGCGCAGTTGGCTCGACATGCCCCGCCCCGTGTACGAGGCGGGTTCGTCCTTCAGGAACGACCCGCCGCCCACGCTCGCGATCGGCCCGGCGTACGACGTGCTCGTCCATGTGAGCCGGGTGCGCGAGGCCACCGCTCTCTGAGCGGGCTCAGCGCTGCTTGAGGGCGTGGTCCGGGGCCAGGGCCTGGGAGATGCGTTCGGCGATGGTCTCGGCCGAGTTGCCCTGGGGGCTCTTGGGGCCCTCCGTCACGGTGACGGAGATCGCGAGCTCGGCGGCCGGCAGGTAGGCCTGGATGGCCGCGTAGCCGGAGAACGACGGGTTCGTCAGGATCCAGTCGTTGACGACGAGCACGCCCAGGCCGAAGTGGTGGGCCGCCGTGTTGTTCAGCAGGCACACGGTGGCGGGGCAGGTGGACGTCGCGTGGCCGAGGCCCGTGGTGCCCGGGTCGAGCTGGGTCTTGAAGGACTTCGCGGACACCAGCTCGCCGGTCCCGATGGCCCGCGCGGAGCGGTCCAGGTCGCAGATGTTCTGCACGAGGACGGCTCCCGGAGCGGTCGTCCACGAGGGGTTCCAGAAGGTGGACTCCTCGTAGGTGCCGCGCTCGGAGGTGAAGGCGTGCAGGACGGGCTCCGGGATCTGCGGCGTGGACTGGTTGCTGGTCTCGCTCAGCCCGAGCGGCTCGATCACGGTCTGCGACAGGAGCCGGTCCAGCGGGAGTCCGCTGATCTTCTCCAGCGCGGCGCCGAGGAAGGCGAAGTTGGCGTGCGAATAACTCCAGTTGGTTCCCGGTTCGTACAGCAGCGGCTGCCGCGTCGCGTAGCCGGTGATCTCGGCCGGGGTCCACTGGCGGAAGGGCGCCGCCTCCAACTCCTTGAGGAACGCGGGATCCGTGACGTAGTCGTGCAGCCCGGACGTGGAGTCGGCCAGCATCCGCAGGGTGATCTCCGAGCCGTGCGGCACGTCCGGCAGCCAGCGCGACACGGGGTCGTCGAGGGAGGCCTTGCCCTGCTCGACGAGCCGCAACAGCGCGGTGCCCATGTAGACGATGGCCACGGAGCCGGTCCGGAAGTGCATGGCGGGTTCGGCCGGTACGCCGGTCATCGACTCTCCGCGGGCCGTGGTCAGCACCTCTTTGCCGCCCGAGGAGACCCGCAGGATCACCGAGTTCAGGCCCAACTCCCGCTGCGCCTGCTGCGCGATGGTGAGCACCTTGCGCGCGTCGCCCTGCGCCGGACCGGGCGAGCCGACGCAGGTCTGCGGCGCCGCCGCGGTCGCGGCCGACGCCGGGCCCGCGGCGGTGCCGGCGGGGAGGGCCGCGCCCAACAGGGCGGATATGCAGAGCAAGACTGTCCGAGTACGCCTCACCCTCACAGTATGGGCAGGCCCTCCGCGAGGCGCATTCCGGGCGCCGAGGTCGCCCGAGGCGGCCGCCGTTCGCCTCCCGCCCGGGTGATCGTTAAGGTGCTCCGATGGACAGGACGATGCGGGAACTGACGGCGGCGGAACGGGAGCTGGTCGATTTCGCCCGGGAGGTGGTGGACGCCCACGGCGACGGTGAGCGGCACACGGTGGGGGCGGCGGTACGGGACGCGACGGGCCGGATGTTCCGCGGCCTGAACCTCTACCACTTCACCGGCGGCCCCTGTGCGGAGCTGGTGGCCCTCGGCCACGCGCGCGCCGAGGGAGCACGCGAGCTGACCACCATCGTGGCGGTGGGCGACGCGGGGCGCGGTGTGCTCGCGCCGTGCGGGCGGGACCGGCAGGTCCTCTTCGAGCACCACCCCGGCATCCGCGTCCTGGTGGCGACGGCGGACGGGCTGCGGAGCGTGCCGGTCGCCGAGCTGCTCCCGTGGGCCTACTCCCCGCCCGCGCCCGCCGTACGTCCCTTGCGTTTCCACCCCGACTACCTCGACGCCGTCCGCGCGGGCGAGAAGACCACGACGGTGCGGTTCCGTGACCCGGTGGAGACCGGGCCCGTGAGCCTGCTGTTCGAGTCCGACGAGGAGGTGGTCCTGCCGGGGAGGGTCACGCGGGTGGTGGCCAAGCGGGTGGCCGAGCTGACGGAAGAGGACGCGCAGGCGGACGGCTTCCGCGACCTCGCGGAACTCGGAGCCAAGCTGCGGTTCCACTATCCCGGGATCGCTCCGCAGGACGCGGTCACCGTCGTCCACTTCGAGGTGACCGGCTGACCGGCTGACCGGAACCGGGTCGGCCCCTGCCCGGGCCCTCTCTCAGGCCTCCCGGACGGCCTCCCGCTCCCCCTCGACGGCGCCGCTGCGGCGGTCGGCGTCGGGGCGGAGCGCTGCCGGGCGGGCCACGAGGCACGTCACGGCGCCGAGTGCGAAGCCGTAGGCGGCCACCAGGCCGTGGCCGTTGGACTGGGCGAACCAGAGGGCCAGGCCCAGCACCGGCACACCGAGCGCGAGCAGGGCGTCCTTCGTGTGCGCCCCGATCCCACCGGTCCGCAGGACGCGGAGCAGGAGGGGCGCGGCGAGGGTCGCGGCGAGGAAGTACGTCGCCCCCGAACTCCCGGCGAAATTGCGCGGATCGGCGCTGCGCTCGCTCTGGCCGAACAGCATGTCGACGTACGTCGGCAGCAGGATGCCCGCCGCGAACAGGCCCAGCATCAGGGGGCCGCCCCAGAACCACTCGGCGAGCGCGGCGATGACGGCGATGGTGGCGATGTTCCACACGTCACCGGCGGGGCCGCCGTTCTGCATGAAGACCGAGGTGACGATGCGCCACCAGCCCGTCCGGGCCGGGTCGCTGTCGAAGGTGTCCATGGCCGCCGACCAGGTCAGCTGCGTCACGAGTCCGGCGATGACGAGGGTGGTCAGCCCGATCGCCGCCCAGGGGGTGCGCCGCTGCCGGAGGGTGCCCTCGCCCAGCAGGGACAGCCCTCCTTTGAACATCAGGACCATCAGTGCCGCCGTGGTCACGTTGAACACCAGCGCGCCCATCGTCACCACCCCCCTTCGCTCCCCGTCACGTGCTGTCGAGAAGGACAGTAACGCTCCGGCGCGAGAAATTCAAACAATGTTAGAAAACAGGGTAGGCTGCTGCCATGAAGCTGACAACGGAGCGGATCATCGACGCCGGGATGGCGGTGTTCGCCGAGTCGGGGTACCACGGCCTGTCCATGCGCAAGGTCGCGCAGCGGCTCGACGCGCAGGCCGGAAGCCTCTACTACCACGTGGCCAACAAGGAGGTCCTGGTCCGGCTGATGGCCGACCGGGTCGCCCGGCAGGCGTACGACGCGGGGAGCGCCGCCCTGGCCGGGCTGGGACCCGGCGCGAGCTGGCAGGAACGGGTCGAGGCCCAGCTCGTCGCCCTGCGGGAGGTCATCCGGCGCCACCCCGGCGGGGCGGTGATGCTGGCCGACAGCCCGAAGGTGCTCAGCACAGGGGCCCTGGCCCTGATGGAACGGCTGCTCGACACGCTGGCCGGGGCCGGTGTGCCGGCGGCGCACCGCGGCGTGGGCGCGGACACGCTGCTCAGCCACGTCACCGGCTTCGTCCTGCAGGAGCAGAGCGCGTCACCGTCGGTGGCGATCGGCGCCGAGGAGGCCGCCGCGCTGCGCGAGCGGTACCCCGGGACGGTGGCCGCGGCGGCCCTCGGGGAGGACGAGGCGTACGTCCGCAGCGTGCGGCTGGTGTGCGCCGGCCTCGGCACGCTCCTGGAGGCGCCTGCGCCGTAACGGCGGGGCCAGCGGGAAGGGTGTGATGCGCACGACCGGCCGCCGGGGACGGGGCGCCCGTACCCGGCGGCCGTACGGCTCTGCTGCCTACGGGGCCGGCCGGGTCTGTTCCTCGCGGCCGAGGCCCGGGCGCTGCTGCTTGGCTTCGTGGCCCTCGGCGTCCGCGTCGGCGTCCTTGGCCCGCCCCGCGACGGCGTCGTCCGCCTGCTGCCGGGCCTCGTCGTCGCCGCTCTCGCCCTCCGCCTGCGAGGGGGTGGTGCGCGCGTTCTCCTGGGGCATCTCTTGCTCCGTCCTCTCGCCCTCCGCCTGGGAAGGGGTGGTGACCAGGTCGTCCTGGGACTTCTCGGAGTCCGTCATCCGGGCCTCCTTCGGTGGTGCCGGTTTTCCGCCACTACCCCGCCCCGCCGATCTCATACGGCGCACACGGGTGCAGCGTGCGGCCCCGCGCGCGGGGGCCGCCGGGGTGGCCGCGTCAGTCGAGGCGCAGCGCCACCAGGCAGGTGTCGTCCTCGTGTTCCCCCGCGGCGAAATCGCCCATGATGCGGTCGAGCGTCTCCTGCGCGGTGAGGCCGCCGCACGACGCGAGGGCGGTCCCCAGCGCCTGGATGCCCTCGATGATGTCCTCGCCCCGCCGCTCGACCATTCCGTCGGTGTAGAGCAGCAGCAGGTCCCCGGGTTCGAGCCGCACGGTCGCGGTGGCGTAGGCGTGACCCGGCACCAGGCCGAAGAGGGGACCGCGGTGTCCGGTGGGGAGCGCGGAGGCCCGGCCACCGCGCAGCAGCAGGGGGGCCGGGTGGCCCGCACACGCCCAGGTCAGCGTGCGGTCGGCGGCGATGTGGCCGATGACCGCGGTCGCCGTCTCCGCCGCCGGGTCGGCGCACAGCAGTTCGTTGAGCCAGGTGGTGAGCTGCCCCGCGTCGGTTCGGGGGGCGTGGGCGAGGCCTGCGAGGGCGTGCCGCTGCTGTGCCATGCGGGCCACGGCGCCCAGGCCGTGCCCGCAGGCGTCGCCGACGGCCAGCAGGATCCGGCCGTCGGGCAGCCGCCGGCATTTGTACCAGTCCCCGCCGACGGCCTCCGATTCGGCGGGGAGGTACGCGGTGGCGAGGGAGAGCCCGAGGGCGGCCAGTTCCGCGGAGTGCGTGGGGAGCAGGGCCTCCCGGAGCACCGCGGCCACCCGGCGCTCGGCGGCGGCCTCCTCCTCCAGCAGTTCGCTGTGCCGACGGCTGGACGCCAGCCGCTGGCGGCTGCGCACCTGGGCGGTCAGGTCGCGGGCGATGAGGTGGATGGCCCAGGGAAGCCCGTCCATGGCGACGACGGGGTGCCCCACGAGGCGCAGGGTGCGGATCTCGCCCAGCACGTTGAAGCGGACCTCACCGCCCGAGGGCTCCTCCCCTTCGAGCAGCGCGGTCAGCAGCCGGCCGAAGCGCCATACGTCCTCCAGCAGGACCGCGTCGCACAGTTCGGCCAGGGTGAGGGTCTGCCCGGCTTCCAGCCGGAAGAGGGCGGACAGCCCCTCCGACCAGGTGACCTCGCCCGACAGCAGGTCCCAGGTGCCCCACCCCATCGAGGCGATGTACTGCGCGTCCAGCGAGAGCAGTTCCGTGCGGTTGCGGGCCGGGCGCCACGTGGCGAGCACGTTGCCGCCGCACGATGCCGCGTCGTAGAGGAGCTGCGTGCGGTGCAGCCCGTCCCTGCGGTGCTCGGTGTAGTCCACCGCGTGGGCCTTCAGCGCGCGCCCGCTGCCGAGCACCTCCGTGAGGGCGCCGATCAGGCCGCCCGCCGCGGCGCCGGGCTGGACCTCCCGCAGGCGGCGCCCGGTGTACCGGTCGGGGGCGTCGAGCCACTCGGCGGCGCGGACGTGGTTCCCGGCCCGGACGGTGAAGTCGACGACGGTCCCCGCCTCGTCCCGCACGGGCACGAGCAGGGCCGCGGACACCGGGATCGCGGGCAGCGTCGCGCAGACGCAGGCCCAGGGGTCGTGGGCGTCGTCCGCTCCGGGGCACGAGTGCGCCCGGTCGGGGCTCCCCCCGCACGCGCAGGCCGCCCCCGCCTCCGGAGCGGCCTCGGCACCCTCCGCGGTCCGCACCCCCGCCTGGCGCCGTGCGGCGCTGCGCAGACCCTCCACCTCGCGGGCGATCAGCTGCTTGAGCACTGCGGGGTCCCGCGGGGTGAAGGGCATCGTCCGTCCTCGGCGTCGGAGCGCACGGGCGTGCCGGGGGAGGTCCGGCACGGCCACGCGTGGTCCTGCCAGGATGGCCCGTCGACGCGCGCACGGCCCGTTGGCGCGCGCCGCACGCGCAGGGGCCGTCAGGCACAGGAGGCCGTCAGGCGGTGCGGCGGGCGAACGACGCGCCGAAGCCGTAGTACGTGCTGAGTGCGGAGCGGTAGTCGGCGGTGCCGAGGTGCTTGTCCCGGTCGAACTGGGGAGCGCCCTTGATCTCGGACTTGGTGAGGTCGACGTAGATCCGCTGCTCCTCCTCGTCCACCTTCGTGATGGCCCGGACGGGAAGGAGCACTTCCTTGCCGAAGACCCACACGCCGGTGTCCACCACGAGGTAGGACGAGCCCACGTCGGCGGAGTGCTTGTCGACCTTGCCGATGGGTCCCTCGGTCGCCTCGACCTTGTAGCCGGTCAGGTCCATGCCCGGCCGGAAGCCCGACGTCTTCCGGTACGCCCACACGTTTCCGTTCACGAAAAGCAACTCCCTCATCGAGCTCGTCACAGCCTGCGATCCACTGCTGGCCCGGTTGCCCGGTCCTTTCGCCCCGAAACCCTTGATGGACCAAGCATCTTGAAGGACACGTTCCTCAAAACGCACCGTTTAGCGTCCGGCGGACGGGTCACAAGCGGTTGCGTAAGACGTTTCCTCACGCACAGCGCGCCAGGCGCCGCCGCACCTGCGGGGCGCTCGCAGCGCGCATAGGGAGTGATGAGCAGTGTCGGGTGAGCAGAAGTCCGAAGCCAAGACCGAGCAGGCCAAGGGCAAGATCAAGGAAGTCGCCGGACGCACCGTCGGGAACGAACGGCTGGAGGCGGAGGGCCGCGGCGAGCAGGCCAAGGGTGACGCCCGGGAGGCCAAGGAGAAGATCAAGGACGTCTTCAAGGACTGAACGACCTCACGCGCCGGCGGGGCGGGGGCCGAACCGCATGACGGTTCGGCCCCCGCCCCGTCCGCGTGCGCGGAGGGTTCCCCGATGACGGAAGGGCGCGATCCGGCCGCCGTTCCCGCCGGAGGTGCACACGCCGTCTCAGCGGGCAGGCGTCAGGTGACCGGACGGCCCAGAGAAAGGACGGAAACCGTGGCGCGACCGAGGATCCTCGTGGTGGGCGCAGGCTTCGCAGGCGTGGAGTGCGTCCGGCGCCTGGAACGCAGGCTGTCCCCCGACGAAGCCGACATCTCCGTGATCACACCGAACTCCTACCAGCTCTACCTCCCCCTGCTCCCCCAGGTCGCCTCGGGCGTCCTGACGCCGCAGTCCGTCGCCGTCTCGCTGCGCCGCAGCAGCCGCCACCGCACCCGGATCATCCCCGGGACGGCGATCGGCGTGGACACGCGGGCCAAGGTCTGCATCGTTCGCAAGATCACGGGCGAGGTGACCGACGAGGCGTACGACCACCTCGTACTGGCGCCCGGCAGCGTCACCCGCACCTTCGACATCCCGGGCCTCCTGGAACACGGGCGGGGCATGAAGACCCTGGCCGAGGCCGCGTACCTGCGGGACCACGTCATCGCGCAGCTCGACCTCGCGGACGCCAGCCAGGACGAGGCGGAACGGGCCGCGCGGCTGTGCTTCATCGTGGTCGGCGGCGGCTACGCGGGCACCGAGACGGCGGCCTGCCTCCAGCGGCTCACCGACCACGCCGTCAAGCGCTACCCCCGGCTGGACCGCCGGCAGATCAGCTGGCACCTGCTGGACATGGCGCCCAAGCTGATGCCCGAGCTGGGTGACTCGCTGGGGCGCACGGCCCTCGACATCCTGCGCCGCCGCGGCATCCAGGTGTCGCTGGGCGTGAGCGTCGCCAAGGCGGGACCGGACGAGGTGACGCTGACCGACGGCCGCGTCCTGCCGAGCCGGACCCTCATCTGGACGGCGGGGGTCGCCGCGAGCCCGCTCATCGCCACGATGGACGCCGAGACCGAGCGGGGGCGCCTGGTGGTGACCCCGCAGATGACGGTGCCGGACGCTCCGGGCGTCTTCGCGCTGGGGGACGCGGCGGCCGTGCCCGACCTCGCCAAGGGCGGCGACGGCGCGATCTGCCCGCCGACCGCCCAGCACGCCCTGCGCCAGGGGCGCACGCTGGCCGAGAACGTGATCGCATCGCTGCGCGGGGCGCCGCTGCGGCCCTACGTGCACAAGGACCTCGGTCTGGTGGTCGACCTCGGAGGCACCGACGCCGTGTCCAAGCCGCTGGGCATCCCCCTGCGCGGGCTGCCCGCCCAGGCGGTGGCCCGCGGGTACCACTGGTCGGCCCTGCGCACGAACGTGGCCAAGACCCGGGTCATGACCAACTGGCTGCTCAACGCCGCCGCCGGGGACGACTTCGTGCGGACGGGCTTCCAGTCGTCGAGGCCGCCGACGCTGCGGGAGTTCGAGGACACCGACGCCTACCTGACCCCCGAGCAGGTGCGCGAGCACACGCGGGCCTTGCGCGCCGTGGGGTGAGCCGGCCGGTATCCGGGGCGAGCGCACGTACGCGACGGGGCCCGGCCGGGGGTGCATCACCCGGCCGGGCCCCGTCGCGTACGGATTCCGTGGACGGTCGAGCGGTGACCGACGGTTGACCGGCGGAGTCGCGCCCGGTGCGGATCGGGCGCGGGCCGCTGTCAGGCCTCTTCGGCGAGGACCGCGCGGATCAGCTTGCGCTGGTCGGCGGTCAGACCGTTCTCGTCGACGTCGAGCACCTGCCCGTCGACCGTGATGCGGTAGTGGAACCCGTCCGCCACCGGCTGCGGAAGGACGCGCCGGGCGAGCCCTTCCCACTCGGCGGCGTCGGGCCGGGCGGAGGTGTCGACCGCCCGCTCCTTCTTCACGGCGGCGAAACCCCCTGAGCGAGTGACCGTTATCAGCATGATCGTTCCCTTCGCGGGCTGGATCTTCTTCCCCCGCGGACCCGGTGCGGGACCGCCTTTCGGCGGCGGTCGGGCGCCGCGCGGCCGTGGATCCGCCTGCCCCGGAACCGGCGGCCCTCCCCGCCGGGTGGACCGGTGGCGCACAAGAGGGCCTGAATCCGTCCGTGCCTGGCCGACGGGCGACGGGTGGACGGCGGCGGGCGCGAGCGCGGTGCGGGCGCGGGTCGGGTGTCCGTGCATGGGGACGTCGGCGCCGGGTATCCGCAGCGTGCCTGCCGGGCGGGGTGCGCGGGGGCGCCGTCCCCGGCGGCCGGGCACCGGCCACGACCGCCCCCGCCCGCACACGAGCAGCAGAGGAGCAGTCGCCATGGGCACACCTCCCACCGACCCGGTTCCGCCCCAGCCCACGCCCTCCCCGGGGCCGGGTCCCGGCCCCGCACCCGGGCCGCTTCCCGGTCCGGTCCCCGCGCCGGGTCCCGATCCCGTACCTCCCGCCCCGCCGCAGCCGGAGCCCGACCCGCCCGCCCCGGTCCCCGTACCGGAGCCGGGGCCGCACCCCGGCCCGCTGCCCGGCCCGGTACCGGCGCCTGCCCCGGTCACGTAGCGCCGTGACGGGCCCGCGGATCCGGACAGCGGTGGGCCCGCCAGGCGGGACCTACGACCGAGGGGCTGAATTCGATCACCCATTGGCCACAAATGATCACGAAGGGTGCTCCATTTTCCGTATTTGTGTGAATAGCTGACCGCAACCGCTCCACCCCTGGGGAGTCGGCATCTCCGGAGGGCGAGCGATGCGACGTGTCTGCGACAACCGGCCCGGCCGCGGCCCGTACGGACGGGCCGCGGCCGCGGTCTGCACGGCGGCCGCCGTCTGGTTCCTGCCCGTGACGCCCGCGCTCGCGGCCGCGACCCCGGCCGCGACCGAGCCGTCCCCGGCGGCGCCGCCCGCGCCGACCGCCGCACCGGCACCGGTGGAGCAGGCGGCCCCCGCGCCCGCTCCCGCCGCCGTCCCCGCGGACCCGTCCGCCCGGCCCGCCCCGGGCGCACGGCACTCCGCAGGCCGGGGCGGGGCCCGTACGCCCGCCGGTCCGGCCGCCGCCGTCCCCGCGACGGACGCGGACCCCGCCCCCGCGACGGAGCGGGGTCCTGGCCTCACGACGGAGCCGGGAGCCGACCTCGCCGTGTCGGGTGTCCTGCGGCCAGCCGTCTCCGGCCCCCGGGACCGCCGGGAGGGCGCCGGCCCGGCGGGGCGGGAGACGTTCGACTACATCGTGACGGTGACCAACCGCGGCCCTTCCACCGCCCGGCAGGTCCGCGTGACCGACCGGCTGCCCGCCTCCCTGGAGTTCGTCTCCTCCCGCGACGGCTGCACCGCGAGCGGTACGACGGCCGTGTGCGGGCCGCTGGCGACGCTGGCGCCGGGCGGGACCCACGCGTGGATGATCACCGTACGGCTGGCCCCCGGCTACGAGGGGGACGGCTCCGACATCGTCAACGAGGCGGTCGTCGACGCGGCGACCCCGGACCCCGACGCCCGCAACAACACGGCTTCGCTGACGGGCCTGGACGTTCCGCCCGACGTCCGCACCGCCGACCTGTCGCTCCGCAAGACGGCGGTGCTCGCACGGGGACGGGAACACGTCAGGCCGGGCGAGACCTTCTCGTACCTCATCTCCGTGCACAACCACGGCCCCGGCACCGCGCGTCAGGTCGAGGTCACCGACCGGCTGCCCGCCTCGCTGACCCTGCTCTCCTCGCCCGACGGCTGCGCGACCGCGCCGGGGGCGGACCGGATGGTGGTGTGCCCGCCCCGGGAGCGCCTGGCGGCCGGCGCGACGGCGGAGTTCCGGATCACGGTGCGCGCCTCCGCCGCGGACCGGGCCAACCCCCCGGCCAGGATGTGCACACCCATCGAGAACGTCGCCCGGGTCACCAGCGCCACCTTCGACCCCGACCTGTCGGACAACGCCAACGCACCGGACACGACCGGTCCGGACGGCGGCCGGCTGTGCCTGGTCTCCGACGGGGACGAGGGGCACCACGGCGGGGACGACGGCGACGGCGACCACGGCCGCGACGACCAGCACGGCGACCACGACGACCACGGCCGCGACGACCAGCAGGGCAACCACGACCACCAGGGCCGTGAGGACCACCACGGCGGCCCCGGCGACCTCGCCGACTCCGGCGCGAAGGTCCCGCCGGGACTGCTCTGGGCCGCCGCCGCACTGGTGGCGGGCGGGGCGGGGCTGCGGACGGCCTTCCGCGCACGGCCGCGCGCCTGAGCACGGGTGCCGCCGGCACCCGTGACACACACCCGCGACACACACCCGTGGCAGCACATGCAGAGGCACCCGTAGAGGCACCCGTGGCGGCTGCCTCCGGGGGCGTCGCCGAGCGAGCAGATGAGGAACGCCCAGGTATGACACTGCCCCGCAACCGGAGCAACGGGTGGCGGCGGGCCGCCGTGGCGCTGCTGTGCGCGGCCGCCCTGGCGCCGGCCCTCGCACCCCCGGCCGCGGCCGTCCCCGCGGCGGCGGCCACGAGCACGGTGGACCCGCAGCGCTCCCCCGCGGCAGGACGCGGACCCCGGGCCCTCGCCTTCCCCGTGAACGAGACGTTCGACAGCTCCACCACCCTGGGCACCACCAGCGGCAACGCGAGCGCCACCGGCACCGGCTGGCTGCGGCTGACGTCCGCCGGCACCGGTCAGGCGGGCACCTGGAAGCTGAAGGACTCCTTCCCCTCCACCCTCGGCTTCATTGCCGAGTTCAGCTACGCCACCTACGGCGGAACCGCCTTCGAGGGCAAGCGGGGTGACGGGCTGTCGTTCTACCTGACCGACGGCGCCGCGGCCGACGGGGCCGGCCCCTCCGGGGGCAGCCTCGGGTACGCCTGCACGGGTCCGCTGGCCTCCCGGTGCTCGGCCTCGGGCGTCCCCGGTGCCTACCTCGGCATCGGGCTGGACGAGTTCGGCAACTTCTCCTCGAACGTGGTCGGCAACGGCGGCCCGGGCGGCCAGCCCAACAAGGTGGTGGTGCGCGGCGGCGGCAGCGGGACGACGGGGTACCGCTACGCCACGTACGCGGACGGGCCGGGCGGCACCGTGGAGACCGGCAGCCGCGCCAAGGAGCGCACGGTCCGCGTCTCGCTGCTGCCCAGCGGTACGAAGATGCTCTTGTCCGTGTGGTCCGACAGCGGCCCGGGGACCGCCCTGACCCGGCTCATCAGCGACTACGACATCACCGGCATCGCCAACCAGCCGAAGCTGCCCGCCACCCTCAAGGTCGGGTTCTCCGCGAGCACCGGCGGCGCCACCAACGTGCACGAGATCGACGACCTCAAGATCAACGTGCCGGCCGACCTGAGCATCACCAAATCGGGTTCCCCCGCGAGCGTGCCCGCGGGCGGCGGACCGGTGACGTACACCCTCGTCGTCTCCAACAGCCAGGCCAACGAGGTCACCGGCGCCCTCGTGCGCGACACCGTCCCCGGCCTGACCGACGTGACCTGGAGCTGCGCCGCCGGGACCGGCGGGACCTGCGGGCGGGCCTTTGGCAGTGGCAGCACGCTGGACACGACGGCCGACTTCCAGCGGGGCGGCTCCGTGACCTACACGGTCACCGGTACCGCCCCCGCCCAGCCCGCGATCCTGGCCAACACGGCGACCGTCACCGCCCCGGCCGACCGGACGGACACCAACCCCGCCGACAACAGCGCCACCGCGGCCGACACGGTGGTGACCGCGCGCGCCGACGTGGCGGTGGAGAAGGAGGGGCTCGGGCCGGGGCCGGTGGTCCCGGGCCAGGAGTTCGAGTACCGGATCACCGCGCGCAACCTGGGTCCCTCCCACACCACGTCCGTGCGGGTCGCCGACACGCTCCCCGGCCCGCTCCGGTTCGTCTCCTCCTCCGACGGGTGCACGGCGTCGGGGCAGGAGCTGTCCTGTCCGGTCCGCGCCGCGCTCAACGCCGGTACGAGCACCTCGTGGACCGTGCGCGTACGGCTGGACCCGGCCTACCAGGGCGACGGCGCCGACCTCGGGAACGTCGCGACGGTCCAGCACGCGGTCACCGACCCGAAGCCCGCCAACAACACGAGCGCGGCCGCCGCCCCGCCCGGCGGCACCGCGGCGGCCCGGGCCGACCTCTCGCTGGTCAAGGCCGCCGGGAGCGGTGCTCCCGTCGCGCCCGGCGAGAGCTTCACCTACACGGTGACCGTGTCCAACGCCGGTCCCTCCGTGGCCCGTCAGGTCTCCGTCGGCGACCCGCTCCCGGCGGCGCTCGCGTTCGTCTCCTCGGCCGGGGGCTGCTCCGCCGTCGGCCGGAGCGTCACCTGCGGCACGGTGGCGGCGCTGGCCCCGGGCGCGACCCGCTCGTGGACCTTCACCGTGCGCCTCGACGCCGCGTACAGCGGTGACGGCACGACCCTGCGGAACACCGCGACCGCCCGCGCGGACACCGCCGACCCCGACCCGCTCGACAACAGCGGCTCCGACGGCGTGCCCGGCGGGCGGACCCGCCCGCCGAGCGCCGACATCGAGCTGTCCAAGCGGGCCACGGCCGGCTGACGGGCTCCCGGGGCCCGCTCCGCCTCAGCCCGTCCCACCCGGCACCCCCCTCACTCCCGTACAGCGCTCTGTACGGTCCTCTCCGCACGAAACGGAAACGATGCGCGATGACGACGACACCAGGCCGGCGGCCCGCGGTGTGGGCCCCGGCCCTGCTGCTCTGCGCCGCGGCCCTGTGGACCGGACCGGTCCCCACGGCCGCCGCCCTGCCCGGCACAGGGCACACGGTCGAGGTGACGACACAGCGTGCCAAGGCCCCCGGTGATCTGATCACCTACACGCTGACCGCGAAGAACAAGGGCCCGTCGGTGGCCCGCAACGTCACCGCGACGGACCGGCTCCCCGCCGGGATCTCGTTCGTGGACTCCTCGGACGGCTGCACCGCCGTGGGCCAGACCGTCACCTGCGGTCCCGAGCCCCAGCTGGCGGCCAACCAGACCAAGAGCTGGAGCTTCCAGGCCCGGTTGAGTCCCTCGTACCAGGGCGACGGTTCGGACCTCGGGAACAGCGCCACGGGCACCTCGGACGCCACCGACCCCGATCCCGGGAACAACAAGCCGGACCCGGTGCTGCCCCCGGGGCCGTTCGGCCCCGTCTCGGACCTGGCCACCGTCAAGACCCCGCTGGGCACCGGGCCGACCGTGCCGGGCCAGGAGTACGAGTACGAGGTCCGTACGACCAACAAGGGTCCCTCCGACGCGCGCAACGTCAAGGTGACGGACACCCTGCCCGCCGGACTGACCTTCGTCTCCTCGGCGGACCCCTGCACGGTGTCCGGCCGGACCGTCACCTGCGGTCCGCTGGCCCGGCTCGTCCCCGGCGCCGAAGTGGTGTGGACCTTCAAGGTGAAGCTGGACGCCGCCTACGCCGACGACGGCAGCGACCTGCGCAACACCGCGACCTCCTCCTCCGCCTCGAAGGACCCGGAGCCCGCCGACAACACCTCCCACGCGGTGCTGCCCCCGGGCGGCGTCACCGCCCCGCAGGCCGACGTGTGGACGACGAAGCGGCCGGCCACCGACACCCCGATCGCCCCCGGGCAGACCTTCGCGTACGTGGTGAGCGCCCACAACGACGGCCCGTCCCGTGCGGTCGGCACCAGCATCACCGACAAACTGCCCGCGCACCTCGCCTTCGTCTCCTCGCCCGACGGCTGCTCGGCCAGCGACGGTACGGTCACCTGCGGGCCCGCGGCCGTCCTGGAACCGGCGGCGTCGCGGACCTGGCGGTTCACCGTCCGCCTGGACAGCGGCTACACCGGCGACGGCTCCGACATCCGCAACACGGCGACCGCCACCTCCCGCACCAAGGACCCCCGGCCGGAGAACAACACGAGCAGCGCGGCGGGCCTGCCCGGCAGCACCGTCAACAAGCCGACCGCGGACCTGGCGGTGACGAAGGAGGCCCTCGGCACCAGGCCGCCGGTGCCGGGTGAGAGCTTCTCCTACCGGATCCGGGTCACCAACAACGGCCCCTCGGCCGACGCGTTCAACGTCAAGCTCGGCGACGACCTCCCCGAGGGCCTGTCGTACGTGTCGTCCTCCCCCGCCGGATGCACCGTCGCCGGGCACCTGGTGTCCTGCAAGCGCACCAGCCCGCTCAAGGTCGGCGAGACGGTCGAGTACCTGCTCACCGTCAAGGTGGATCCCGCCTACAGCGGCGACGGCAGCGACCTGAAGAACACCGCCCGGGTGACGGCCGACAACATCGACCCCGCGAGCGAGAACGACTCGAGCACCGCGACCGTCCCCGGCGGTCACGTCGCCGATCCGGCCGCCGATCTCGCCCTCACCAAGAGGCCCGTCCAGAACTCCCCCGTGGCGCCGGGCGAAACCTTCGACTACGCCCTGACCGTCACCAACAACGGCCCCTCACAGGCCGAGCAGATCACGGTCTCCGACACGCTGCCGACGGCACTGAGCTTCGTCTCGGGCGACGCCACCTGCACCTCCGGACGGACCGTCACCTGCGGCGCGCTGCCACGGCTCGCGCCCGGTGCGTCGATGACCTGGGTGATCAAGGTGAAGCTGGATCCGGAGTACACCGGTGACGGCTCGGACATCCGCAACACCGCCACCGTCGACGCCCTGACGCACGACCCGCACACCGGCAACAACACGAGCACCGCCGCCGGCCCGCCCGGAGGCAGGGTCAAGGACCCGACCGCGGACCTGGAGGTGGGCAAGACGACCCCCTGACCCGCCCGCGCACCCGTCCCGCACCGCAACCGCACGGCGACTCGCCGCGCGGCCGGTGCGGGGCGGGCCTACGGTGGTGGAGCCGGCTCTTCACCCGGGCCACCGCTCGTGCCCGGATCACCGGACGCAACGGGTCCTCGAACGAAGGAGACCATGCGGTGAAGCCAACCCACCTCCGGCTGCGCCGGGCCTGCACGGCCGCCGCCGTGACCGGCGCACTCGTCCTCCCGGCGGCCGCCGGGACGGCGTACGGCGCGACCGCCCCGCCGCCTTCCCCTTCGGCCACCGCCCCCTCGGACTCCACCGCCCCGCCCTCCCCCGACGCGGGCGGCCACTTCCCGCAGCTCACCCCGGCCGTCGCCGCGCGACTGGACGCGGCCGTGCGCGAGGTCATGCGCGAAACCGGCGTACCGGGCGCGACGGTGGGGCTGTGGGCCCCCGGCAAGGGCGCGTACGTACGGACCTTCGGCGTGGCGGACAAGGCGACCGGCGCACCGATGAAGAGCGACCTCCACGTGCGCCTCGGCAGCGAGACCAAGACGTTCACGGTCACCGCCCTCCTCCAGCTGGTCGACCAGAAGAAGATCGGCCTGGACGATCCCATCGGCGACTACGTCACCGGCGTTCCGAACGGCGACCGCATCACCTTGCGCGAACTCGCGGGCATGCGCAGCGGGTTGTTCAACTACACCCTGGACCCGGACTTCCTCAAGAAGCTCGAGGGGGATCCGGGGCAGTCGTTCGTCCCGCAGCAGCTGCTCGACTACTCCTTCAGACACCCCGTGCAGTTCGCGCCGGACCAGAAGTTCGACTACTGCAACACGAACCTGATCCTGCTCGGCCTGGTGGTGGAGAAGGTCACCGGCAGACCGCTCCACGACGTCATCGCGCGGGACGTCATCGCGCCCGCCGGTCTGCGCGGCACGTTCTTCCCCACCGGTGCGCAGCTCCCGGATCCGCACGCGCACGGGTACACGGACCAGACCGCCTCGGGGCGGCTCGAGGACGCGACCGACTGGAACCCCAGCTGGGGGTGGGCGGCCGGAGCGATGACCTCCGACCTCCAGGACCTGCGCAGGTGGGCCCCGATCCTCGCCACCGGCACCCTGCTGACGCCGGCGACCCAGGCCGAGCGCCTGAAGACGACCCCGATGGACCTGCCGGGCACGGGGTACGGGCTGGGAATCTTCAACGTGCAAGGCTGGCTCGGCCACAACGGCTCGCTGCCAGGCTACGAGAGCCTGACCGTCTACCTGCCGCAGGAGCGGGCGACGATGGTCATCCTGCTCAACACCGATGTCGTCCACGACGGCCAGGAGCCGAGCACGCTCTTCGGCCAGGCGGTCACCGAGATCGTGACCCCGGGCCACGTGTACCCCATCCACAGACCGCTGGTCCCCCGGCCCGGCTGAGGCCGTGGCCGAACCGGGGCGGGACCCCCGGGACGCTACTTCTGCAGCGCGTCGACCGCCCGGCCCTCCAGCTCCAGGCAGCGGTCCACGCGCTGCGCGCACGCCTCGAAGAGCGCGCGGCGCCCCTCGGCGCCGGCGTCCGCGTCGGCGTCCCGGGCCAGAGCGGCCAGCTCCGACCAGTGGCGGCCGGATTCACGGAAGAGTCCGGCCGCCTCGGAGCGCCCGACCAGGTCGAGGAAGTCCGCGTACAGCGGCCGGGTCGCGCCCGGCGCGGTCCACTCCTCCTCCAGGCAGCGGTACAGCCGCCCGGTCGCGGTGCGGAAGGCCTCGGGGGAGCCGCCGAAGCGCTGCTCCCAGCCCGCCGCGGTGGTCCCGTCGCGCAGCTCCGCGGCGAACTTCTGCATGCCGGTGAAACCGAAGTTCACGTCGAACTGGTTGCCCAGCACCAGGCCGGTGAGGTGGGTGACGGTGGAGACGATCGCCCCTTCGACGTCCGGTTCGCCCTCGGGCGGACCGGTGGGCACGACCAGCTGGTGGCGGCCGCCCCGGTGGGCCGTCCAAGCCGCGCCGAACTCCTCGCGGTCGATCCGGTACGGGGTTTCGGCGCCGTCCTCGATCAGCAGGTCGTCGCCGTCGTACCCGGCGATGACCACGGTGTACGGGTCGGCGCCGGTCTTCTCGGCGTCGGGGTCGCTCTCGTGCCACGGCAGGGAGGAGCGGTCGACGACGCAGAAGGCGGGCTGCCCCTCGTCGAGCGCGGCGCGGACCCGGCCCCAGCGGGGCTTCATCGCGCGCGTGGCGTCGTACGGCACTCCCAGCCGGCCGAGCGCGACCTGTACCCAGGGCTCGGGGTAGGCCTGGGCGACGAGGGTGGGCAGGGGCGCACGGCCCTCGTACGCGAAGACGAAGTACATGAAGCCGATCCCCCCGGCGAGGCCCGCGACGAGTTCCTCGTCGTGGGCGCTGCCCAGGGCGTGCCGGATCAGGGAGGCTTCCCGATGGCGTCCGGTACCGAAGTCTTCGTACACGAGCACAGTCATGCGACCAGCCTAGCCGCGTCCCGGGGCGGGCCCGACCGGCCGTCGTTGGCCGGGCCGCGGGCGGGACCGGCGGGGTCACGCGGTGGTGCAGGCGGTCCCGTTCAGGCTGAAGCCGACGGGCTTGGCGAAGGCGCCGGCGTAGGTGCCCTGGAACCCGAAGGACGTCCGCCCGCCGGCGGGGATCTCCGCGTTGTGGCCCGCGGGGGTGGCGGTGAGGGCTCCCGAGGAGGGCGAGACGCCCGCGTTCCAGGCCTGGGTGATCTGCTGCCCGGAGGGGAGGGTGAAGGCGAGCTTCCAGTCGCGGACTGCGGCGGAGCCGGTGTTGGTGACGGTGACGTCGGCGGTGAAACCGCCCGGCCAGACGTTGGTCCCGTACGCCACCGTGCAGGCCGCGCCGCCCCCGGGGCCGCCCGGGTCACCGGGGGAACCCGTGGTGACCGTCGAGGAGAAAGAGGTGACGGCGAGGCCCGCGCCGTTCTGCCACGGCTCGAAACCCGCCTGGACGCTCGTCAGGTACCAGCTGTTCTGTGCCAGCCCCCGGGAGACGGCCTGGCGGACGAAGTCCATGACGTCGAAGTTCCAGCTCGTGATCGCCGATGGCGCGACGAAGGACAGCACGTCGTTGGTCCCGTTGTTGCCGGACCACACCTCCCACTGGCGGCCCGACACGGTGGCGGAGCCGGCCCGTGAGCCGACGGGCTGGACCGGTCCTACCCGGTTGAACCACACCATGATCTCGGTGCGGTTCACCCCGTCGGTGCGGGGCGCGGGGTCGAGCCAGATGTCGTAGGCCGCGTCGTAGGCCCCCTCGTTCACATAGCCGTACGAGATGGCGGTGGGCGCGGCCGCGATGCCGTCGAGCCGGGCGGGGAGGCGGGTGCCGGGCGAACAGGTGGTGTAGTGGCAGCCGTTGAAGACGGACGGGTAGGACTTCGGGGCGCCGTTCGTCGGGACCGATCCGTCGGCCCGGGTGATCCGGAAACCGGTGTCGGTGACGGCGACGCACTGGCTCTCGCCGGTGCCCCAGCGGTTGTTCTGGACGACGTAGCGGCCCTGGATCGTCGTCGTTGCGTAGGCCTCGCAGAGCGTCGTGTCGGCCTGCGCGGCCGACGTGGCGCTCAGCAGCGCGGCCAGTGAGAGGAGTGCGGTGAGCAGGGCGCCCAGCAGGGCCGGTGTTCTGCGGGCACGGCGGGGATGAGGCGGCATGGCGATCCTCTTCGGGGTGGGGGGAGTGGTCCTCGCCGACGCGCGGGGGCCGGGCAGGACTCGCGGCCTGCCCGGCCCCCTTCGTACGCGTCGCTGTCTCAGGGCGGGGCGGGCTGTTATTCGAGCAGTTCCGCGTACGAGCCCATGGCCAGGGCGATGTCCGCCTGGGCCCAGAACCGGTGGTAGCTGAAGACGGGCGCGGCGCCGCCCGCGAGGTAGGCCTCGACCTTCGGCCAGGCCGGGTCGTTCTTGTAGAAGCCGCGGATCGAGGCGAAGGTGGACGAGGAGTTCACCGCGTCGCCGTTCGGCATCTTTCCGGTCCACGTGCTCGGCACGTACACCGGGTCGTTGAAGCGCTTGTAGTCGGTCCGGGTCTCCGGGACGGAGAGGCCCAGCGGGTCCTGGTGGTGCGCCCACATGCCGTCGAGCAGGGCCTTGGCGACCCGCTTGGCCTCGGCGTTGCCGGACTTGGCGGCGTAGTAGGTCAGGGTCTTGGCGTAGGCGGCGGCCACGCCCACGTCGTCGGTGTAGTCGGCCACCGTGACGTGCAGGCCCGCGTTGGCGCCGGGAGCCGAGGCGTTCCAGGTGTCGGGCGCGCCGGACCACTGGAGGGTGGAGGGGATGCGGTAGGTGCCGTCCGGGTTGATCGTGGTCTTCGACAGGGCCCAGCCGACCCACTTGTCGAGCACGGTCTTGGCGGCCGGGTCGCCGGTCTGCCGGTAGAGCTCGGCGACCCGCTCCATCGACCAGGCCTGGAAGCCGAACCACTGGTTCGACGGCGGGTCCTGGTAGACCGGCTTCTCGTCGTAGAAGAGGCCGTGGAAGGTGGGGGTCCCGGCCGGGGGCTGCGCGTAGCGGCCCTGCCAGCTGTTGGTGGCGCCGCCCGCGATGGCGCCCTCGTCGGACTGGAGCCAGCGGTAGAACTCCAGCTGCCGGTCGAGGCTGGTCGCCCAGTCCGCGGCGCCCGTCGTCGACTTGGGCTTCAGCGGGGCGTACTCACTGAGCGCGTAGGCCGCGAGGGGGTTCTGGTAGCCGCTGTGCGCGTGGCTGGAGCCGATGCGCCAGGACCAGCCGGCCGAGGTGTCGGTGGCGCCGCCCCAGGCGTAGTACCAGGACATCAGGTAGTGCGCGCTGTCCTTGCCGCTGCCCGCGGGGCACACGGTCGGGCCGACGCAGTTGCCGGCCTTCTTGAAGTACTTGTCGAACATGGAGTACCGCAGGTAGTCGCCCATCTTGGCCGCCTTGGAGACGGTCGCGGTGACCTGGGTCCCCTTGCCCTGCTCCTTGGCCCAGACGTCGGCCCAGTAGGCGGCCTGGATGGCCCGCGCGTCGGCGTCGGGGGCGTCGGTGAACTTCCACTGCTTGGCGTAGGAGGCGTCCCCGGTGAAGAGGTCGAGGTAGCCGTTCTTGCCGCCGTAGGAGAAGTTGTCGCAGGTGGGGTGCGGGACGGTCTCCCAGACCGATTCCTGCGGGCCGCGCTGGAAGGTGTTGATGTAGGAGGGTCCGGTCGCGGTGGGTCCGGCGGAGCACTTGCCGGGCTCGTTGCCGTAGCCGTATACGTTGTCGACGTCCTGGAGCCAGTGCATGCCGTAGATGTCGTCCGTGCCGTACGCGCCCTTCAGCTCACCGGCGATCGGGTCGGCGCCGGCGGCGACTCCCCCGTCGAGCTTGGCCGGGTACTGCGAGGGAAGGTCGTGCTCGGGGGCGTAGGTGGCGGGCTTGGAGGCGTTGTAGGAGCCGGTCGTGGGCTGGTCGGCGTGGGTGGGGATCATGAATTTCTCCATGGTCTCCCAGGCACCGTTGAACTTGGTCCAGTCGCCGGTGACCTTTCCGTACATCGCCTGGAGCCAGATCAGGTAGCTGTACGCCTCCGAGGTCGTCTCGTGCCCCTGGTCGGGGGCCTCCACGATCAGTGTCTCCACGGAGTGGTACGGGATGCCCTCGGGCGAGAAGTAGCCGTTGGCCGGGTTGGTGATCTTCCCGTGGAGGTCCAGGAAGCGGGCTTCGTAGGTGGAGTCGGCGGCCAGCTCGGCCACCGTCACCTCGGCCTTCGCGTGGCCGGGGGCGGTCACGGTGAAGACGGCCGAGCCGCTCCCGGTCGTCCCGGCGGTGACGGTCACCTTCTGGGCCGTGTTCCAGTTCGCCGGGGTGAAGGTGAGCGCGGCGGGCGCGGCGGCGAGGTCGGTGTTGCCCGAGGTGCGGGCGACGCCCACCGCGACGTTCGCGGCCGGCTGCTTGGAGAGCTTCACGTCGAAGGTGCCCGTCGCCCCGCGCCGTACGGAGAGCTGAACGGGCGCGGCGATGATCGCGGGGCCGGCGGCGACGGTGATGCCCACGGGCGCCGACTCGGCGGAGGCCCCGAGGGTGTCGTAGGCCTTGGCGTAGAGGGAGTGGGCACCGGCGGCCAGACCGGCGGCGTCCAGGGTGAAGGGGGCGGCGGTGTCGGTGCCCAGGAGCGTGGTGCCGCTGTAGAACTCGACCTTCCCGACGGTGGCGCCGTCGGCCGCCGCGGCGGTGGCGGCGAGCGGCACGGGCGTGCCCGCCGTGTAGACGGCGCCGGGTGCGGGGCTGGTCAGGACGGCGACCGGGGGCTGGTGGGCGCCGGTGCAGGGGGTGCCGTTGACGGCGAAGGCGGTCGGGGCGGCATTGGTCCCGCTGTAGTTGAACTGCGCTCCGGCGGTGACGGCCGCGCCGGCGGCCACCGTCCTGTTCCAGTCCGCCGCCGTGACGCTGACCCTCTTGCCGGACTGGGACCAGGTTCCGTTCCAGCCGTTGGTGAGCTGCTGGTTGCCCGCGTAGTCGTAGGTCAGCGTCCAGCCGTTCAGCGCGGTGGCGGAACGGTTGGTGAGGGTGAGCTCGGCGGTGAAGCCCGAGCCCCAGTCGTTGATCGGCTTGTAGTCGACGCTGCACTGCACGGCGGCGGCCGCGGCGGGGGTGGCACCGATGGCGGTGAAGCCGAGGGGGAGGCAGAGGGCGATGGCGGCGGCCGACGCGGTCAGCAGCCTGCGCCGTGCGTGACGAGGGGGTGGGGGAGGTGCAGACATGCGGATGGTTCTCCTCGCGGCTCGGGGAGACGGGGGGGTGAAGAACGTGTACGCACAAGCTCTGAACCAGTGGGAGCGCTCCCACTCTGACGACGTGTCGGGATGGCGTCAAGACGCGTGAAGAGTCGAAAGCATTTCGCGCGGAATTTGCTCAACCCCTCTTTTGCTTGGCGTCAGTTGACGCTACGGTCTGGCCCCAACCAGTGGGAGCGGTTCCACGGGTCGGCGCGCCAGTCAGCGCGCGACCCTGTCGCAAGGACCCGCCCATGTGACGTCCCGCGTCGTGTGGGCACACCACCCCCGCCCCCGGCCGCGCCCCGGGTTCCTCCGGTCGCGGGCGACCGGCGGGACCACCCGCGGACACGCGTTCCCGGAACGTCACGGCCGGGCCGACCCCGCGCCGCATCCGCTGCGTACGACGGCACCTCCCCGGTACGGCCGCACCGCTGCGTACGACCGCACCCTCCGCGTACGACCGCACCGCCTCCGTACGACAGACCGCACCACTGCGTACGACCGCACCGCCTCCGTACGGCCGCACCCCCGCGGCACGACGCACACCCACCGCATCCGGCACCGGGCCGCGCGACCGCCTGCGCGCGCCCTGACCTGAAAGGCACCCCCCGACATGAGCCGCACGATCCCCCGCACCGCCCTGCTGGCGGCCCTCAGTCTCGTCACGGCGGCCAGCGCCACGGCCACCGTGTTCGGTACCACCGCCGGCGCCGCCACCGCCGGCTGCAAGGTCGAGTACCAGATCGGCAACCAGTGGAACACCGGCTTCGGCGCCAACGTGATCGTCACCAACACCGGTGACCCGGTCGCCTCCTGGACCCTGGAGTGGTCCTACGCGAACGGCCAGCAGGTCACCCAGGGCTGGAACGCCGCCATCACCCAGTCCGGCGCCGCCGTGACCGCGAAGAACCTGTCCTACAACGGGTCGCTGGCCACCGGCGGTTCGACCTCCTTCGGCTTCAACGGTTCGCACACCGGCACCAACTCCGTGCCCGCGACGTTCAAGCTCAACGGGGTCACCTGCAACGGCGCCACCGACCCGACCCAGCCGCCGACCACTCCGCCCACCACGCCTCCGACGACCCCGCCGCCGACGGGCGGCAAGGCCGACAACCCGTACGCCGGTGCCAAGGTCTACGTGAACCCCGAATGGTCCGCCAACGCGGCGGCCGAGCCGGGCGGCGCCAAGGTCTCCAACCAGCCCACCGGCGTCTGGCTCGACCGCATCGCCTCCCTCCAGAGCGCACCCGGCCGCATGGGCCTGCGCGACCACCTGGACGCGGCCCTGAAGCAGAAGGGCAGCGGCGAACTCGTCGTCCAGCTGGTCGTCTACAACCTGCCCGGCCGCGACTGCGCCGCCCTCGCCTCCAACGGCGAGCTGGGCCCCACCGAGATCGACAAGTACAAGACCCAGTACATCGACCCGCTCGCCGCGATCCTCGCCGACTCCAAGTACGCCGGCCTGCGGATCGTCACCACCGTCGAGATCGACTCGCTGCCGAACCTGGTCACCAATGTCTCCGGCCGCCCCACCGTCACGCCCAACTGCGACGTCATGAAGGCCAACGGCAACTACATCAAGGGCGTCGGCTACGCGCTGAAGAAGCTCGGCGCGATCCCCAACGTCTACAACTACGTCGACGCCGGCCACCACGGCTGGCTCGGCTGGGACGACAACATGGGCGCCTCCGCGGAGATGTTCAAGCAGGCGGCCACCGCCGAGGGCTCCACGCTCGCCAACGTGCACGGCTTCATCGTGAACACCGCCAACTACAGCGCCCTGAAGGAGGACCACTTCACGATCGACGACTCCGTCAACGGCACCTCCGTGCGCCAGTCGAAGTGGGTCGACTGGAACCGCTACACGGACGAGTTGTCCTACGCCCAGGCCATGCGGTCCAAGCTGGTCTCGCTGGGCTTCGACACCAACATCGGCATGCTGATCGACACCTCCCGCAACGGCTGGGGCGGCGCCGCCCGGCCGACCGGACCCGGCGCGCTCACCAACGTGGACACCTACGTCAACGGCGGCCGCTACGACCGGCGCATCCACCTCGGCAACTGGTGCAACCAGTCGGGCGCCGGACTCGGCGAGCGGCCCAAGGCGGCTCCGGCGGCCGGCATCGACGCCTACGTGTGGATGAAGCCGCCGGGCGAGTCCGACGGGGCGAGCAAGGAGATCCCCAACAACGAGGGCAAGGGCTTCGACCGCATGTGCGACCCCACCTACACGGGCAACGCGCGCAACGGGAACAGCATGTCGGGAGCCCTCCCGAACGCCCCGCTCGCCGGGCAGTGGTTCTCCGCCCAGTTCCAGGAGCTCGTGAAGAACGCCTACCCGGCGCTCTGACCCAGCGCGGGTGAAGCACCCGGAGCCGTACGGAGCCGCCCGGCTGCGTACGGCTCCGGGCCGCGTCCCGGCCGGGGCCGCGGTCCCGTGAGGGGCTGCGGCCCGCTCGGGCCGCCGGGGTCAGGACCGGGATCAGGACCCGGGTCAGGACGGGATCAGGAGGAGTCCCGCACGATCAGTTCCGTCGGGAGGACCCGCGGCCCCTCCCCGGCCCCGGAGCCGCTCCCGGCACCGGGGGTCTCCCCGATCTGCGCGAGCAGCAGCCGGGTCATCGTGCGGCCCATCTCCTCGATCGGCTGGCGCACGCTCGTCAGCGGCGGATCCATCAGCCGGGCCACGGCCGAATCGTCGACCCCGACGAGCGCGACGTCCTCGGGCACCTTCCGCCCGGCCTCGCGCAGCACACCGCGCGCGCCGGCGGCCATCACGTCGGAGGCGGCGAAGACCGCGTCCAGGTCCGGGGCGCGCTCCAGCAGCTCGCGCATCGCCACCCGGCCGCCCTCCTCGGTGAAGTCCCCGGTCGCCACGAGCGACTCGTCGGGCGCGATGCCCGCCTCGGTGAGCCCCGCGCGGTAGCCGCCGAGGCGCGCGCGGGCCACGTACATGTCGAGCGGGCCGCTGATGGTCGCGATCCGCCCTCTCCCCCGCCCCACGAGGTGGGCGACGGCCGCGCGGCCCGCGCCGATGTTGTCGGAGTCCACGTAGTCGACGGGCTCGGCCTCGGAACGCCGGCCGTTCATGACCACCGGCAGCCCGAGCTGTCTGATCCGGTCGGGCAGCGGGTCGTCCCCGTGGACGGACGCCAGCAGGACGCCGTCGACCCGCTGGGCGGCCAGGTAGTGCTCGAAGCGCTGCCGCTCCGCCTCGGTCCGGACCAGGGTGAGGAACAGCTGCTTGTCGGCCTTGCCGAGTTCGGCGCTCACGCCGCGGATCAGGTCGAGGAAGTACGGTTCCGCGAAGAGCCGCGCCTCGGTCTCCGGGATGACGAGGGCGACCGCGTCGGTCCGGCTCCCGGCCAGGGCCCGGGCCGCCTGATTGGGTACGTAGCCCAGCTCGGCGATGGCGCGGGCGACGGCGTCCCTGGCCTGCTCGCTCACGCGCGGCGAGCCGTTGATGACCCGGGAGACCGTGCCCCGGCCGACGCCGGCCAGGGCCGCGACCTCTTCCAGGGTGGGTCTGCCGTTCTGCCGTCCGCTCACGATCCTCGAACTCCCCTCAGGCGCCGTCGCACTCCGCCCCGCCGCCGTCGCACACGTTACGCCGACCCAATCTGTGGGAGCGCTCCCACACTACCCTCGTTACGCAGGTGATGTCACGACGCGCGTTCACTACCTGACGGGTGCTTCATCCGAACACGACGGAGGGCCGGGCGCCCAGGGCCACTCTGTAATGAATTCGCGTTCATCTCTTGACACCCGCACGCGCCAGGCAGCAACCTTCCGGCAGCGATGTGGGAGCGCTCCCATTCAAGGGTGCGACAACGGCCTTCACATCGGGTCCGGGCGCGCCCTCGCCGAGCCGCGAACAGCCCGCCCGACCCCCAGGCGCACAACGAGCACCACCTTGGACGAGGAGAGTGGAATGCGCACTTCCAGCAGCAGACGCGGCCGCGGCCGCCGCACGGCGATCACCGCGGCCGTCGCCGTCGTGACCGGTGCGGCCTTGCTCACCGGTTGCGCCGACGACGGCGGCAGCAGCGACGACAGCGCGGCCGGCGGCGAGAAGATCACGCTGCGGATCGGGACCTTCGGTTCTTTCGGCTATGACAACACCACCGGGGCGAAGCTCTACGCCGAGTACGAGAAGTCCCACCCCAACATCAAGATCGAAGAGTCGAACGTCGCCGACGCCCAGAAGTACTGGGACACGCTCAAGCTGCGCCTCTCCCGAGACAGCGGTCTCGCGGACATCCAGGCCGTGGAGGTCGGCTACATAGCGGAGGCCACCGGCCCCGCCCTGGGCGGCAAGTGGACCGACCTGGCCACCACGGGCGGCGCGAACCTCGGCGCGTTCCTGGACTGGAAGGTCAAGCAGGCCACGACGGGCGACGGCAAGGTCATCGGGCTCGGCACGGACATCGGCCCCATGGCCATCTGCTACAACAAGGACCTGTTCGCCAAGGCCGGACTGCCGACCGACCGCACCGAGGTCGCCAAGCTCTGGGCGGGCGACTGGGCCAAGTTCATCGCGACCGGCGAGACGTACAAGAAGAGCGCCCCGGCGGGGACCTCCTTCCACGACTCCGCGAGCGGTCTGTTCAACGCGGTGGTCTCCAGCGAACCGGTGCAGTACGCGAACGCCAAGGGCGAGCTGGACTACGAGAACAGCCCCGGCGTGAAGAAGGCCTGGGACGCCGCCGTCGCGGCGTCGAAGGGCGAACTCACCGCGAAGCTGCGCCAGTTCGACGAGAAGGGCACCTGGAACGCGGCCTTCAAGAACTCGAAGTTCGCCACCGTGGCCTGCCCGAGCTGGATGACGGGCATCATCAAGGAGCAGGCGGGTCCGGAGAACCAGGGGAAGTGGGACATCGCCTCGCCGCCCGTACCGGGCAACTGGGGCGGCTCGTTCCTCGCCGTTCCGAAGTCCGGCAAGCACGCCAAGGAGGCGGCCGAGCTGGCCGCGTGGCTGACCGCTCCGGCGCAGCACGCCAAGGTGTTCGCCGTGAACGGCAACATCCCGTCCTCCAAGGACACGCTCAGCTCCCCGGCGGTGCAGGACGCCAAGATGCCGTACTTCGGTGACACGCCGCTCGGCCGGATCTACTCGCAGGCCGCGGTCGGCGTCACGCCCGCGCCGATCAGCCGGTGGGACGGCCAGGTGAAGACCTTCATCACGGACAACGGCCTCCTGGACATCGAGCAGCGCGGCACCGACCCGGCGAAGGCCTGGGAGAACGTGAAGAAGCTGGTCAACGACAAGATCGAGAAGTAGCGGGACCGCGCGACGGCCCGCCGCCACCGCCGCCTCCCCGCGGGTGGCGGCGGCCGCCGCGCCGTACACGGCACCCGACCACGGCAGCCCGTCGGCGCCGCAGCTCCGCGACTCCGCACCCCCCGCAGCACCGCAGCACCCGCACGCATCGACCTGGAAGGACGCCCCCGTGGCCACCTCCGTACGGGCGACCAGTGGCGGCTCCCCGCCGCCGGCCGCACCACCCCCGGGCCCCGGCGCCGGTCCCGGCTCCGGCCCGGGTTCCGCACCCGGCTCCCGCAAGCGTTCCTCCGGCCCGGGCGGCTGGCGCAGCACGCTCTACCGCCTCGATCTGAAGGCGGTCCCCTACCTCTTCGTCGCCCCCTTCTTCCTCACCTTCGCCGCCTTCGGCCTCTTCCCGCTGATCTACACGGGATGGCTCTCGCTGCACCGGGTCGAACTCGGCGGCAGCGCGACGTGGAAGGGGCTGGACAACTACAGCTCCCTGGCGGGCAGTGAGTTCTTCTGGAACGCGCTCGCCAACACCTTCACCATCGGTGTGATCTCCACCGTTCCGCAGCTGCTGATGGCCCTCGGCCTGGCACACCTGCTCAACTACAAGCTGCGCGGCCGCGGGTTCTTCCGCGTCGCGATCCTGGCCCCGTACGCCACCTCGATCGCCGCGGCGACCCTCGTCTTCGCCCAGCTGTTCAACACCGACTACGGCCTGATCAACACCGGGCTCGGCCTGCTGGGCATCGATCCGGTGGCCTGGGAATCCTCCAAGTGGCCCGCGCAGATCGCCATTTCGACGATCGTGACCTGGCGCTGGACCGGGTACAACGCGCTCATCTACCTGGCGGCGATGCAGGCCGTACCGCAGGACCTCTACGAGGCCGCGGCGTTGGACGGTGCCTCGCGCTGGCGCCAGTTCCTCAGCGTCACCATCCCGTCCATCCGGCCGACCATCCTCTTCACCGTCATCGTCTCCACCATCGGCGCGACCCAGCTCTTCGGCGAGCCGATGCTCTTCGGCGGCAGCGTCGGCATCAGCGGCGGCAGCGGCAACCAGTTCCAGACGCTCAGCCTGCTCATGTACGAGAAGGGCTGGGTGACCGGCGCGCTGGGCCAGGCCTCCGCCATCGCCTGGGTCATGCTGCTGCTCCTGCTGCTCGTCGGCGGCCTCCAGGCGCTGCTCTCCCGCTCGAACCGCAAGCGACACGACGCCCGCACGCGCAGGAAGGCGGGGAGCTGACCTCATGGCCCGCACACTCGACACGATCACCGTCCCGGCGCCGCGCACCAGGCGGCTGCGGCCGGCGGCGGGCCGCCAGCACCACGCGGGACCGCTGACCTACGTCCTGCTGGGGCTGGCCGCCCTGATCTCCCTCTTCCCGCTGTACTGGAACCTCGTCGCCGCCTCCCACACGGGCGAGCGCGTGGTGGAGGCCCCGGCCCCGCTCCTGCCCGGCCCGCGGCTCTTCGACAACCTCACCTTCGCCTGGAACCAGGTGGACATGGGCGAGGCGCTGGTCAACACGACCGTCGTGGCGGGGCTCGTGGCCCTGTCCACCGTCCTGTTCTCCACCCTGGCCGGCTTCGCCTTCGCCAAGCTGCCCTTCAGGGGCCGGAGCGCGATGCTGGCTCTCGTGGTGGCGACCATGACCATCCCGCCGCAGCTGAGCGTGATCCCGCTCTACCAGATCATCACCGACCTCGGCTGGGTGGACCAGCTCCAGTCCGTCGTCCTGCCCTCGCTGGTCGCCGCCTTCGGCGTGTTCTTCATGCGCCAGTACCTGATCGAGGCCCTGCCGGTGGAGCTGGTGGAAGCGGCGCGGGTGGACGGCGCGCACAGCATGCGCATCATCTGGCACGTCGTGTTCCCGGTGGCCCGGCCCGCGATGGCGGTCCTCGGGATGCTCGTCTTCGTCCAGGCCTGGAACGACTTCTTCTGGCCGTTCATCGCCCTCACGCCCGACGGGAACCCGACGCTCCAGGTGGCGCTGGCCGGCCTCGGTTCGGGCAACCACACCGTCGACCAGGCCGTCGTCCTGACCGGCGCCCTCATCTCCACGCTGCCGCTGCTGCTGGTCTTCGCCGTGCTCGGCAAGCACATCGTGGGCGGGATCACCGCCGGCGCCGTCAAGAACTGACGGCGGCCGCCCGCACCGCCCCGTACGGCACCCCCTTCATCCACCCCTGCGTTGGGAGCGCTCCTCCATGACCGCGTCCGAGACCCGGCCACTCACCTCCGCCCGCACCTTCCCGCCCGACTTCCTGTGGGGCACGGCCACCGCCGCCTACCAGATCGAGGGCGCCGCCCGCGAGGACGGCCGGACCCCGTCCATCTGGGACACCTTCTCCCACACCCCCGGCAAGGTCTTCGAGGGCCACACCGGTGACGTGGCGGTGGACCACTACCACCGGTTCCGCGAGGACGTCCGCCTGATGTCCGAACTGGGCCTGAACTCCTACCGGTTCTCGGTGTCCTGGTCGCGGGTCCAGCCGACCGGCCGGGGCCCCGCCGTCCAGCGGGGGCTGGACTTCTACCGCCGGCTGGTCGACGAGCTGCTCGCCGCCGGGATCGAGCCCAACCTCACCCTCTACCACTGGGACCTGCCCCAGGAGCTGGAGGACGCGGGCGGCTGGCCGGAGCGCGCGACCGCGGAGCGGTTCGCCGAGTACGCGGGCATCGTCGGCGACGCCCTCGGGGACCGGGTGCAACGCTGGATCACGCTGAACGAGCCCTGGTGCAGCGCGTTCCTCGGCTACGGCTCCGGGGTGCACGCCCCGGGCCGCACCGACCCCGTCGACGCCCTGCGCGCGGCCCACCACCTCAACCTCGGTCACGGCCTGGCCGTCCAGGCGCTGCGGGCCGCGGTGCCCGGGGGCGGCCGGATCGCGGTCTCCCTCAACCTGCACGAGCTGCGCCCGCTGACCCCCTCGGCCGAGGACCTGGAGGCCGTCCGCCGGATCGACGCCGTGGGCAACCGGATCTGGCTGGGCCCCATGCTGGAGGGCGCCTACCCGGCCGACCTGTTCGAGGACACGGCCCGGCTGACGGACTGGTCCTTCGTCCGGGACGGCGACACGGCCACGAGCCACCAGCCACTGGACCTGCTCGCCATCAACTACTACACGCCCACGGTCGTCGCGCACGTCGCGCAGGGCGAGGAGAAGCCGCAGGACGACGGGCACGGCGACAGCGGGCACTCCCCCTGGCCCGGCGCGGACGACGTGGCCTTCCACCGGGCACCGGGCGAGCGCACGGCGATGGGGTGGCCGGTCGATCCGAGCGCGCTCCACGACCTGCTGACCCGGACCGCCGCCCGGTATCCCGGGCTGCCGCTCGTCATCAGCGAGAACGGAGCGGCGTACGAGGACGTGGTCGGCCCGGACGGCACGGTCCACGACCCGGAGCGCGCCGCGTACGTCCACGCCCACCTCGACGCCGTGCACCGGGCGATCGACTCCGGGGTGGACGTGCGCGGTTACTTCCTCTGGTCGCTGCTCGACAACTTCGAGTGGGCGTACGGGTACGCGAAGCGGTTCGGCGCCGTGCACGTCGATTACGACACCCTCAAGCGCACACCCAAGTCCAGCGCGCACTGGTACGCGGGGGTGGCGCGCACGGGCGAGCTGCGCGCTCCCGGCGAGGCGTGAGCGCAGGGGCCCGCGCGGCGCGGGACGGCTGAGCGCCGGCTCCGGGGGGAGCGGCGGGGTGGCCCGGGCGGACACCGCCCGGGCCACCGGCCGGTCGGGGCGCGCACGGCCGGGGCGTGCACCGGCCGGTGTGGTGGGAGCCGGGGAACGGTCCGATGCTGGAGTCATGGGCGTCCACCGTGAGGACGGCGCGGGCCGCGGGCCGGCCCGGGCGGCCCGGCTCGCGGTCCGCACGACGCTCGCCGCGTGCGCCGGGTTCTTCGTGTGCCTGTACGGGCTGGACCGGCCCGTCGCGGCGACGTACGCGCTGTTCGGGGTGGTCTCCATGGCCGCCCTCTCGCACATTCCCGGCACCGGGCGCCGTCGGGCGGCCGTCCTGGTCAGGACGGTGCCCGTGGCCTGGGCGCTGGTGAGCGCGGGCACCTGCCTCGCGGTGCGGACCTGGAGCGCCGTGGCCGGCATGCTGCTGATCGGCTTCGTCCTGGCCTTCGCGGCGGCGGCCGGGCCGCGCGCGGCGGGGGCGGCTCCCGGGTTGCAACTGCTCTACATCCTGCCGTGCTTCCCGCCCTACGCGCCGGACACGCTGGCCGAGCGGCTCGCGGGGGTGAGCTTCGGGCTCGCGCTGCTGGTTCTCGCCGAGGTCTTCGTCCTGCCCGAACCGGCCGCGCCGACCTACCGGGAGCTGGCCGCCGGGGCGGCCGGTACCGCGGCCCGCTGCGCGGCCGAGCTGGCCCGCGGACCGTATCCGCTGTCCGGTGCCTCGGCGGGGGCGGCGCGGGCGTCCGGGGAGGCGCTGCGGCCCCTGCGGGTGGCCGAGGCCGAACGGCCCGCCGGGCCGGGTCTGCGCGACCGCGCCCTCGGCCACGCCGGACTGGCCGCCCGTACCCTGCTCGGCCGCCTGGTGGGCCTCCCCGCTCCTCCCCCGGGCGGGCCGCCGGGCGAGGGAGCGGAGCTGCTGGACGCGGTCGCCGTATCCGCCGCCGGGACCGCGGGCCTGCTGGGGGGCGCGGAGCGCGGGAGCCGTGCGGACGGCCCCGCCGCTCCGGACGCGGCCGCCGACGCCCTGCGGTGCGTACGGGCGCGCACCCTGGCGGCGGCCGCGGACGAGCGGCCCACGACCGCGGCCCGGGGCCTGCGCCGGGCGGCCCTGCTGGAGGTCGCGGACGCCGCCATGGCCTTCTCCACGGCGGCCCGGCTGGCGGTGGAGGGCCGCCGGGCGCGGGCGCCCGCCGTGACCGATCCCGGCCGCTTCTGGTACGCCGGGCAGAGCGCCCCCCGCCTGTGGTGGCACCGGCTGGCCGCGCACGCGGGCCCCCGGTCCGTGTACTTCCAGAACGCCGTCCGCATCAGCCTCGCGCTCGCGGCGGCCCGTACGATCGCGGGCCTGGAGTCGCTGCCGCACGGCTTCTGGGCGATGCTCGCCGTCCTCAGCCTGACCCGGACCACGGCCTCCCAGACCCGTGCGACGGTGCGCCGGGCGCTCCTGGGCACCCTGGTCGGCGCGGTGGTGACCGCCGCCGTGCTGGCGCTGGTCGGCGGCCGCACCACCGTCTACGCCGTGTCCCTGCCGTTCGTCATGCTCGTCGCCTTCCGGGTGGGACCGGTGCGGGGTGTGGGGTGGGCGCAGGGCATGTTCACCCTCGTCGTGGCCTTCGTCTTCGCCCAACTGGCGCCGGTCACCTGGCGGCTGGCCGAGATCAGGATCATGGACGTGGTCGTCGGCAGCCTGATCGGCGTCGTGTTCGGGCTGCTCGCCTGGCCGCGGGGGGCGCGGGAGGAACTGCGGCGGGCGGTGGCCCTGATGCTCGCGCGGGCGGCCGAGACGGTCGAAGGGGCCACGGCCGCCGCGGCGCTGGGCGGCCCGGGAGCCGTCCCCGACGACCGCCCGCTCCAACTCGCCCTGTCGCTCGCGGAGTCGGCGTACGCGCAGTACCAGAGCGAGCCGGCGGGCACCGCGGAGGGTGCCGGGTCCGCCGGGGCGGTGGGAGCCGCCGGGGGCCCGCCGGACTGGCAGGCGCGCATGATGACCGGCCACCACGTGCTGTGGGGTTCGAGGCGGCTGCTGGGACCCGGTGGGCCGGCCCTCGGTGCGCAGGAGGGCGCGTGGCTGTGCGGACGTGCGGCCGAGGTGGCCGGTCTGCTGCGGGGGATGACGCCGGGCGCGCCCGGCCCGGGCCCCGTGGCGTGCCCGCCGGGCGGGCCACCGGAGGTGGCCCCGCCGCGCTTCTTCACCGTGCTCGCCTGGCTCGACTCGCTCACCGCGGACGTCCGGCGCACGGCCCCACCTGCGGCGACGGGGTGAGAGCCCGCCCCCGGGAGTGGGGTTGTCCCCACCCGTCGGGGGCCCGTTGGCCGGATGGTTCGATGGATCACGGGCCCGCAGGCTGGACACGTACCAGTTTCCGCCGGAAGGAACTTTTTGTGATCAGCGTGAAGGCGGTGCGCCGTCGTGGTGCACGCGCCGCTGCCGTCGTCGCCCTCGCCACCGCGGCCTGCGCCACCGCCATGAGCGGGAGCGCCGGGGCCATCGTCAACGGCGGCGATTCCACCGAGCGGTACCCGTTCATGGTCTCGATCCCGATGAAGGCCCCGAGCCTGCAGCTGGACGACGGCGTCTGCGGAGGGACGCTCATCGCCCCCCGGTGGGTGCTCACGGCCGCCCACTGCGTGGCGGAACCCGAGGTCGTGCTCGACGGCACCGTCCGCATCGGCAGCAAGCAGCGGCAGTCCGGCGGCACCGTCCGCACGATCGACAAGACGATCGTCCATCCGGGCTACGTGAACGGCCAGGGGAACGCCAACAAGGACGACATGGCCCTGATCCGGCTGGACCGGCCGGTCGACGAGAAGCCCATCCGCATCGCGGACCGGGCCGGCAAGCCGGGCACGCCGACCCGGCTGCTCGGCTTCGGTACGGTCATCGACATCACCCGGCTCTCCGACGCCCGCTTCGCGGACCGGCTGCAGGAGCTGCCCGCCCGCCGGGGCGCGGACAGCGAGTGCGCGCCCGGATTCGCGGCGGACACCCGGTTGTGCACGATCAGCCGGGTGCCGGACGCCATGGCGTGCTTCGGGGATTCGGGCGGCCCGCAGATCCAGCGGGGCAAGGGCGGCCGGTGGGAGCTCGTCGGCACCACCTCCGGTCCCGGCGCCCCTGGCGTGCCCTGCTCGCAGGGGCCGGGGCTGTACGGCAACGTGCCCGCCTACGCGGACTGGATCCGCAGGACCATCGGCGGCGGCGGCCGGTAGGCGCTCGCGCCGCGGCCCGTGTGACGGATCGCGCCGCTCACCCGTCCGGCGCGGCCCGCCGCCCGCGCGGCGCCGTGGGGCGAAGGCCCCCCGCGGCGCCGCGTTGCCGCGTCCGGGCCGATAATGGGCGCGGCCCGCCGGACGCCGGCGCGCTCGATCGACGGGATGAAGGTTCCATGACCCTCCATGAAGGCCAGCGGGTACGGCTCGCGGCGGACACCAGGCTCACCGAGTGGGTCGCGACGACGGACGGCTGCGGCGGGGCGGCAGCCGTCGCCGGGTCCCTGTCCCTGGCGGCGGGCACGCCCGGGGTCGTGGAGCGCGTGGTCACCCATGACGAGCAGAGCCCCGAGGCCGCCGAGTACCTCCGGCTGAAGTCCCTGCTGGACGCGTTCGGCCACACGATGCCCCCGGCCAGCGGGAAGCAGCTCGAAGAGAAGGTCGCGGCGCTGGAGCCCGACTGGGCCGCCTACCAGGCGCAGCGGCTGCGCGCGACGGTCCGCGTCCGCTTCGACAACGGTTTCATCCTCGACGACGCACGCGAAGACCTCTTCACCGGCGCCTGACCGGCCCTCCCGGTTGTCCGGTCTTCCGTCAGGCGACCGGGTTCCGGGCTCCGGTGCGCCACAGGAAGGCGCGGGCGAGGAGGGAGAGCCACGCGGTCGCGAAGAGCCAGCCGCCGAGCACGTCGGTGGGCCAGTGCACGCCCAGGTAGATCCGCGAAAGACCCACCGCCGCGCCCCAGCAGGCGATGAGCACGACGGGGAAGCGGGGCACCGGGGGGCCGCGCAGGACCAGCGCGGCGATCAGGAGCCCGGCGGTCATCGCGGCGGTGGCGCTGTGACCCGAGGGAAAGGACCACCCCGAAGCGTGCACCGCCCAGTCGGCGGCGGCGGGGCGCGGACGGGCGATCCCCACCATGGCCGCGTAGCGCAGGGCCTGTCCCGCACCGAGGCACAGCAGCAGCGCGGCCGCCGTACGGGCCCGCCCCCGGGTGGTGCGGCCCGCGTACCACCCGGCCGCCAGCAGCAGGGCGTACGGGATGAACCCGGTACCGGTGTCGGTGACCGCCCGGGCCAGGGCCGAGGCGACGGGCGGCCGGTGCGCCACGGACCAGCGGTGCGGCCCCGTGTCGGCGGGCAGCCGCGGATCCCCGCCGTGCGTGACCCAGACCGCCAGCAGGACGAACAGCGCCAGGGAGACGAGCGCCAGCCAGCTGGCGCGGCGTGCGAGGGCGGTACGGGTTCCGGTACCGGTGACGGACCGGCCGCGCGCGCTCACGGCGGCCCGGACCGGCGCCGGGTCCGGGCGGGGCCGGTCGCCCCCGCGCGGGCCGGGCCGCCGAGGGGCGCGGCGTGCGCGGGCGCGGCATACGCGCACCGGGAGCCGTACGTACGGCCGTACCTGGGAGTCAACCGACGGATCCGTTCTGGCGCTCGGCCTGGAGGTCCACCGCACTGTAGGCGACGGCGCGGCGCGTCCCCGGTAACGGCCCGCCGGACCCGGCGGTGGGCGCTTTCGGCGGCCTGCCGCGCACAATGGGCTCGACGGCCGAAACGGGCCGGCGGTCCGGCAGGAGGCGCGCGGCACGTGAACAACCCGGCACCAGAGGAAGCGGACCGGCTCCAGGTCTGGGCGGAGCGCGTGGTCGACCGGCTCGTCGGCACGGACGACGTGGACCAGGAGCTGATCACGGCCGTCCACGGGCAGCCGGACCTCACCGCGGAAACCGCCGTGCGCCGCGCCCACGCCCTGCACGCGGCGGCCATGGGTCTGGGGCCGGCGGGGTGCGCCGCCGCCGCGGGCACGTCGGAATCCCTGCTGGCCCACTGGCGCCGGGACCCGGTCTTCGACACGGCCATGACCGCGGCCGCGGCCCTGGCCGGTGGCCGTGCCGGTGCCGGTGCCGGTGCCGGACGGGTTGCGCCGCAGGGGCCGTTGACCGGCTTCGCCCTCGGCATCCTGCTGCGCTCCCTGGCCAGGGACGGCCACCTCGGCACCGCGGCCCGCGCGGCGGGTCTCACCCGGGAGCAGCTCACCCGCATGCGGCGGAGCAACGCCACCGTCAACGGCCTCGTGGAGGCGGCGGTCCGGCGGGCCAGGGTCCGGCACACCGCCGAGCGCGGGCACAAACGCGGATACGGCTACCGGTTGGTCCACCGCGCCGAAGCCCCGGCGCCCGGCGCCACCGGGGCCGAAGGCCCTTGACGGAACCGGCCCCGAGCGCCCCGCGCACGCGCGCTAGGCTGCCCTGATGAGCCATTACCTCGTCGTCGGATTCGGACCCGCCGGGGCCGCCACCGCTCGGCTGCTGGTCGAACGGGGTCACTCGGTGCGGGTCGTCACCCGGTCGGGCCGCGACCCCGAACCCGGCATCGAGCACGTCGCGCTGGACGCCGCCGACAGCGAGCGGCTGACCGCCGCGGCACGGGGTGCGGCTGCCGTCTTCGGCTGCGCGGCCCCGCCCTACCACCGCTGGGCGGACGCGTGGCCGCCCCTGGCCGCGTCCCTCCTCGCGGCGGCCGAGGCGACCGGAGCGGTCCTCGTCCTGCTGGGCAACCTCTACGGGTACGGACCGGTGGACGGCCCGCTGACCGAGGCGCTGCCGCCGGCGGCGACCGGGCCCAAGGGGCGGGTGCGCGCCGAGGTGTGGGAGCGGGCGCGGGCCCTGCACGAGCAGGGCCGGGTCAGCGCGGTCGAGGTCCGGGCCTCGGACTTCTTCGGGCCCGGTGTGACCGACGGCGGACACCTGGCCGCGCGGGTGGTGCCGCGCGTACTGCGCGGCAAGCCGGTCTCCGTGATCGGGGATCCGGACGCCCCGCACAGCTGGAGCTACGTCCCGGACGTGGCCCGGGCCCTGGTCGAGGTCGCGGGCGACGAGCGGGCCCTGGGGCGCGCCTGGCACGTCCCGACGGAACCGGCCCGCTCCGCCGGGGAGATGGTCGCGCTGCTCGCCGCCCGGGCGGGGACAGAACCTGTCGCGGTGCGCGGGATTCCGTCCGCCGTGCTCGGCGCCGCCGCCCTCTTCTCCCCGCTGATCCGCGAACTGAGGGAGGTCCGCTACCAGTTCGACCGCCCCTTCGTGCTCGACTCGCGGGCGTACGAGGCGGCGTTCGGGCTCCGCGCCACCCCGGTCGACGCCCAGGTCCGGGCCACGGTGGAGTGGTGGCGGGCGAGGGCGTCGGCGTGACTCAGGGGCGGATCCCGTCACACGCGATCCGCAGGTGGCGGGGGCCGCGCAGGACCGCGTTCTGCCGGTAGGGCGGGGGGTCCTCCAGGAGGCGGGGGTTCTCCAGCCTCCTGGCCAGTTCGCTGAGCGCGAGCTGCGCTTCCAGGCGCGCCAGCGGGGCGCCGAAGCAGCTGTGGATGCCGCTGCCGAGCCCCAGGTGCTGGATGTCCCTGCGGTACGGGTCGAAGCGGTCCGGGTCGGCGAAGCGGGCCGGGTCCCGGTTGCCGGAGGCCAGGATCAGCCACATCGAGGACCCCTTGGGGATGGTCACCCCGCGGACCTCGATGTCGACGAGGGGCGTGCGCTGCGGCAGAAGCTGCACCGGCGGTTCGAAGCGCAGCAGCTCCTCGACGAGGGGGACGGCCAGCCCCGGTTCCTCGCGCAGCCGCCGCAGGACGTCCGGGTTGCGCAGCAGGGTCAGCATGCCGTTGGTGATCAGGTTGACCGTGGTCTCGTGCCCGGCGATGAGCAGCAGGGCGGCGGTGCTGAGCAGCTCCATCGTGGACATGGACCCGTCCGGCCCGTGTCCCGCGGCCAGTTGGGAGAGCATGTCGTCGCCGGGGTCCTTGCGCCGCTCCTCGATCAGCCCGGCCAGGTACATGCCGAGTTCCATCCGGGAGTCGTGGGTGGCCCGTTGCCGCTCGGCCGGGTCGGCCTCCGGATCGGGGTCCAGGCTCGCGGCGAGGGTGTCGGCCCAGACGTGGAAGCGGGCCTCGTCCTCGCGGGGCACGCCCAGCAGCTGGCAGATCATCGTCACGGGGAACGGGTACGCGAACTGGTCGACCAGGTCGATCCCGTCGGGGTCGCCGAGGCCGTCGATGAGCCCGGTGACGATGTCCTTCAGGCCGCCGCGCATCCCGTCGACGCGGTACGGGGAGTGCGGGGGTCCGAAGGGCCGGTTGGTCATCCGGCGCAGCCGGTCGTGTTCCGGCGGGTCCAGCTTCAGGAAGCTCGGCGGCAGCGCCATGGCCTCCTCTCCCCCGCCCTCGGCCAGCGGATCGGCCGCCGTGGCCGCCAGGTTGCGGGAGTCGGAGCTGAGCCGCGGGTCGTGCAGGAGGCTCTGGATGTCGTAGTAGGTGCTGACGACGTACGGTCCGCTCCCGTCGTGGAAGACGGGGGTCTTGCGCAGCTCCTCGTACAGCGGGTAGGGGTTCGCGCGGTTCGCGTAGTCCAGGATCCGGCTCAGGATGCCGTCGTTCATTGCGGGTCCTCCGGGACGTGCGGGTCAGTGCCCGGCGGGGGTGAAGGTGATCCGGCGGTCGGCCGGCGAGTACCCGCTGAGGGTGATGGTGGGTCCGTGCGTGGGCACGGACGGGTCGGGGAAGTCCGCGGGGATCGGCTGCTGCCCGTCGGCGCGGCGGTCGACGGTGGTGAACGGGAGCGGGAAGGGAGCGGTGGCCTCGATCTGCTGCTCGTAGAACTGCAGCCAGCGCGAGTTGTCGAAGGTGACCGCTCCGATGACCCGGCCCTGGTAGCCGTAGACGCCGGTGAAGCGGCGCTCGGCGCGCGAGCCCTGAGTGATCATGATTTCGGTGCCCATGGAGGGCACACCGACCGATTTGATGTTCACGCCGAACTGGGAGGACCAGAAGGCGGGCACCCACAGGTGCGGGCGCCGCTCGGTGCTCTCGCTCAGCATGTTGTGGGCGGCGGTCTCGGCCTGGGCGACGGCGTTGCCCCAGTGCTCCAGGGACAGGAACTGGTAGCCGAAGAGCGCGTGCGGGGAGCGGGCCACGTCGCCCGCCACGTAGATGTCGTCGGTGACGATGCCGCGGATGTCGAAGGCCCGGCAGCCCGCGTCGCAGGCGATGCCGCGCGGGCCCGCCCCCAGACCGGAACCGGTCAGCCACTCGGTGTTGCGCTGGGCGCCCAGCGAGACGACCACGACGTCGCACTCCAGGGTGGTGCCGTCGGAGAAGTGCGCGGCCCGGACGCGGCCGGTGGAGTCGCCCTCCAGGGCGGTGACCATGACGCCGGTGCGCAGGTCGACGCCGTGCTCGCGCTGGAGTTCGGCGGCGACGGCGCCGATCACCCCGCCCAGGGCGCCGACGAGGGGGCCGTCGCCGCGTTCGGCGACGGTCACCTCCAGCCCGCGTTCGCGGCACGCGGAGGCGATCTCGGAGCCGGTGAACCCGGCGCCGATGACCAGGACCCGGCGCGGTCCGGCGGCGAGTGCCCGGGCCAGGGCCGCGCCGTCGTCGCGGGTGCGCAGGGTGAAGACCCCGCCGAGTTCGCCCTCGGCCTCGTTGGGCCAGGGCCGGGCGCGCACGCCGGTGGCGATCAGCAGGCGGTCGTAGGGCACTTCGTCGCCGTCGGCCAGCCGGACGGTACGGGCCGCCATGTCGAGGCCGTCGGCCGGGACGCCCAGGCGCCACTCGGCGTCGAGGGCGCGGCGCCGGGGCAGCAGGGTGTGGTCGGCGTCGGCCTTGCCCAGCAGCACCCCCTTGGAGAGCGGCGGGCGGTCGTACGGCTCGTGCGGCTCGTCGCCGACCAGGGTCAGCGAGCCGGTGAAGCCCTTCTCGCGCATGGTTTCGGCGGCGCGCAGTCCCGCGAGTGAGGCGCCGACGACCACGATCCGGCCGGAGCGCTTCAGCTGTTCCAGGGTGCTCTCAGGCATCGGGGCCCTCCCGCGTGCCGGCGCCGGCGGGGGTGCCCGCGCCGGCCAGGTCGAGTTCGTCCACGAGGATCGCCTGCACCGGGCAGGCGGCGGCGGCCTGGGCCACCCGTTCGCGCTGGGCCGCTTCGGCGTGCGGGTCGTAGAGCAGTCCCTCGTCCCCGTGCATCGCGAAGACATCGGGGGCGAGGAAGGCGCACTGGGCGTATCCCTGGCACCGGTTGAGATCGACGACGAGCCTCAGCAAGGTGTGGTCCTTTCGGTGACCCCCGCGGCTTCCGGGACCAGCCTGCGGGCCGCCGCGGCACGGGGCCCGTCCGGCGGGACCGTCGGAGTGACGCGGGGGCGCGGGGGCGGTCGCGCGGGAGGTCAGGGCGCGGTCGCGGGCGTGCGCGGGGCCGCCATGCCGGACTTCAGGACGTACAGGCTGACGAGCAGGGCCCAGGCCGGGAAGACCAGCTCGGACCACGGCAGCGAGGAGCCCACCACCAGCAGCACCAGGCCTACCAGGTACCCGGCGAGGACCAGCGGGCGCGGGAAGACCCCGAGCCGGCGGCCGATCGTGGAGGTCGCGAGGACGAAGACGGCCGCCATGCGCATCGCGTAGGTGGTGAGCAGGGTGTACGCGAAGTGGCGGCCGAATTCCTGGGGCTGGTCGGCGTCGAGCACCGTTCCGCAGGCCGCGGCGGCGCCGAAGAGGCAGGCGACGAAGACCAGGCCGCTGCCGAGGAAGACCGTGGAGACGAAGCGGTCCTCGCGGTCCCCTCCGTGCGCCCGCAGCGCGCCCATGAACCAGAGGAAGGCGATGCCGGCGAAGGGGACGAGTTCCACGGCCGCGGTCACGGCGTCCCGCTGGCCCGAGGTGACCGTGATCCGGGCCGCGCCGCCCCCTTCGGGCAGGGCGAGCCGGGCGAGCACGATCGCGCCCGCGAGCAGGACGGCGAAGAGCACCCCCGCGAGTCCCGCCATGCGTGGAGTGCTCAGGCTCGGGCCGGTGGGGGGCGGTGGGTGCGCTGGTGTCATGGGTCCAGCAAGCCGGTGGTGGGCCCGGGGTGCCAGCGGGGCCGTCCGGCCGGGTGACGCGCCACCGCCGTGCCGGCCCTGCGCGGGCGGGCACGGCGGGGAGGGACGGGCACGGCGGCCGAGGCGCTTCCGGGGCCGGGTCAGCTGCCGACGTACGCCGCGAGGTGCTCGCCGGTGAGGGTGGTGCGCGCCGCGATCAGGTCGGCGGGGGTGCCCTCGAAGACGATGCGGCCGCCGTCGTGACCGGCGCCCGGGCCGAGGTCGATGATCCAGTCGGCGTGCGCCATGACGGCCTGGTGGTGCTCGACGACGATGACGGACTTGCCCGAGTCCACGAGCCGGTCGAGCAGGCCGAGCAGCTGCTCGACGTCAGCCAGGTGCAGGCCCGCGGTCGGCTCGTCGAGGACGTAGATCCCGCCCTTCTCCGCCATGTGGGTGGCCAGCTTGAGCCGCTGACGCTCACCGCCGGACAGGGTGGTCAGCGGCTGCCCGAGGCTGAGGTAGCCGAGGCCCACGTCGGCGAGCCGGACCAGGACCGCGTGGGCGGCCGGGGTGCGCGCCTCGCCGCTGCCGAAGAACTCCTCGGCCTCGGTGACCGACATCGCGAGCACCTCGCTGATGTCGCGGCCGCCGAGGCGGTATTCGAGGACCGAGGCGTCGAACCGCTTGCCCTCGCACTCCTCGCAGACACTGGCGACGCCGGCCATCATCGCGAGGTCGGTGTAGACCACCCCGGCGCCGTTGCAGCCGGGGCAGGCGCCCTCGGAGTTGGCGCTGAACAGCGCCGGCTTCACGCCGTTGGCCTTGGCGAACGCCTTGCGGATCGGGTCGAGCAGGCCCGTGTAGGTCGCCGGGTTGCTGCGGCGCGAGCCGCGGATGGCGCCCTGGTCGACGGAGACCACCCCCGCGCCGCGCGGGACGGAGCCGTGGACGAGCGAACTCTTGCCGGAGCCCGCCACGCCGGTGACCACGGTCAGCACCCCGAGCGGGATGTCGACGTCGACGTTCTGGAGGTTGTGGGTGTGCGCGCCGCGGATCTCCAGTGCGCCGGTGGGTTTGCGGACCGAGTCCTTGACGGCGGCCCGGTCGTCGAAGTGCCGCCCGGTGATGGTGTTCCCAGCGCGCAGGCCCTCGACGGTGCCCTCGAAGCAGACGGTGCCGCCCCCGGCGCCGGCGCCCGGGCCTAGGTCGACGACGTGGTCGGCGATCGCGATGGTCTCCGGCTTGTGCTCCACGACGAGCACGGTGTTGCCCTTGTCCCGCAGCCGCAGGAGCAGGTCGTTCATCCGCTGGATGTCGTGCGGGTGCAGGCCGGTGGTCGGCTCGTCGAAGACGTAGGTGACGTCGGTGAGCGGGGACCCGAGGTGGCGGACCATCTTCACGCGCTGCGCCTCGCCGCCCGACAGTGTGCCCGACGGCCGGTCCAGCGAGAGGTAGCCCAGCCCGATCTCGGTGAACGAGTCGAGGGTCTGCCCCAGGGTGGCGAGCAGCGGCGCCACCGAGGGCTCGTCCAGGCCGCGGACCCATGCGGCCAGGTCGCTGATCTGCATCGCGCAGGCGTCGGCGATGCTGATCTTCTTGATCTTCGACGACCGGGCCTCCGCGCTGAGCCGGGTGCCCTCGCACTCGGGGCAGGTCGTGAAGGTGACCGCCCGGTCCACGAACTCCCGGATGTGCGGCTGCATCGCCTCCCGGTCCTTGGACAGCATCGACTTCTGGATCTTGGGGATCAGGCCTTCGTAGGTGAGGTTGACCCCCTCGACCTTGACCTTGGTGGGCTCCCGGTAGAGGAAGTCCTGCATCTCCTTCTTGGTGAACTTCGCGATGGGCTTGTTCGGGTCGAGGAGGCCCGACTCGGCGTAGACCCGCACGGTCCAGAAGCTGTCCGACTTCCAGCCGGGAATGGTGAACGCGCCCTCGGCCAGCGACTTGGAGTCGTCGTAGAGCTGGGTGAGGTCGATGTCGGAGACCGCGCCCCGGCCCTCGCAGCGCGTGCACATGCCGCCGGTGCGGTTGAAGGTCGCCTTCACCGTCTTCCTGGCGCCGCGCTCGACGGTGATCGCGCCGCTGGCCCGCACCGAGGGGACGTTGAAGGCGAACGCGCCGGGCGGGCCGATGTGCGGCGTGCCGAGGCGGCTGAAGAGGACGCGCAGCATCGCGTTGGCGTCGGTGGCGGTGCCGACCGTGGAGCGCGGGTCGGCGCCCATCCGCTGCTGGTCGACGATGATCGCGGTGGTCAGCCCGTCGAGCACGTCGACGTCGGGACGGGCCGTCGTCGTCATGAAGCCCTGCACGAAGGCGCTGTAGGTCTCGTTGATGAGCCGCTGCGATTCCGCGGCGATCGTGCCGAACACCAGGGAGCTCTTGCCCGAGCCGGAGACGCCGGTGAACACCGTCAGGCGGCGCTTGGGGATCTCGACACTGATGTCCTTGAGGTTGTTGACGCGCGCGCCGTGCACGCGGATCAGGTCGTGGCTGTCGGCGCCGTGCGGCGCAGGCGGCTGCGCGTCCGTCCTCGTGGCCTTGCTCATCGTCACTCCATGTCTGCGTCTGCTGCGTCGGCGCGGTCGCGGCACCGGTCCCTGTCCACTGTCTACCTGATCTGCTGCCGGTCCGGCCCGCCGTCCACCGGATCCGCGGTGGGGCGGGCGAAGGGCGCGCACCGGGCCGGCCGGGTGGCCGGCCGGGTGCGCGCCCGTCTCACGGACCGGGCGTCAGCGCCCGCGTGCCTGGCTGAAACGCAGCATGTTGCCGGACGGGTCGCGGAAGGCGCAGTCCCGGACGCCGTACGGCTGGTCGATCGGCTCCTGCAGCACTTCGCCGCCCGCGGAGCGGACGCGTTCGAAGAGGGCGTCGCAGTCGTCGGTCCGGAAGATCACGCCGCGCAGCAGGCCCTTGGCGAGCAGTTCGGCCACCGCTTCCCGGTCGGCGGCGGAGGCGTTGGGGTCGGCGAGGGGCGGTTCGAGGACGATGTCCAGGTCGGGCTGCGACGGCGAGCCGACCGTCACCCAGCGCATCCCCTTGGCGCCGACGTCGCCCCGCACCTCCAGACCCAGCACGTCCCGGTAGAAGGCGATCGCCTTGTCGTGGTCGTCGACGGCGATGAAGACTTGCGAGAGGTTGATGTCCATGTGCTTCACGCTAGGCGCGCGGGGTCCGTTCGTGCTTCTCCATTCCTGACCGATCCCCCGCCGGCCCCGCCGGTACCCCGTGGCAGACTCGGCCGAGCACGCGCGGGCACGGCACGAAGGAGACGAGACGGTGGCAGCGGCGGACCCGGCCGACGACGGCGCGTCCTGGTACGCGGTGCGCTGCGTGTTCCTCTGGAACCGGACGGACCTGGACGAGCGGCCCGAGGGCGCGACGTACGAGGAACGCCTCACCTTGTGGCGGGCCACCTCCCTGGACGAGGCCATCGCCCGGGCCGAGACCGAGGCCGCGGTCTACGCCGGGGAGAACGGCCACCGGTACCTGCGCCTCGCGCAGTGCTACCGCCTGGACGCCGACGCGGGGCCCGCGGACGGGGACGAGGTGTTCTCGCTGCTGCGGGACAGCCCGCTCGGCGCGGACGCCTATCTGGACCGGCACTTCGACACCGGCGGCGAGCATCAGGGCACCGGCGAGGGCTGAGCCGAGGGTGCGAGCGGCGGGGCGGCACGCGGCGGGCGCTCTGCCGCGGCGGCGAGGGCGTGCAGCAGGACGGCGGCGAGGGTGCCCGCGACCACTCCGGAGCCGAGGACGGTACGGACCCAGCCCGGGAAGCCGCTGTAGAGGGCCGGCGCGACGAGCGGCAGCAGACCCACCGCCAGGGCGAGGGCAGCGGCCATCGAGCGGCTCCCGTCGCCGAGCTCGGCGCGCGCGAGCATCTGGACGCCCATCAGGGCGATGACCGCGTAGACGACGAGCGCGGAGCCGCCGACCACCGCCGGGGGCAGGCCCGCGACGGCGCGGGACAGCGGGGAGAGCAGGCCCATGACGACGAGCAGGCCCCCGGCCGCGGCGGTGACGAAACGGCTGCGGACGCCGGTCAGGCGGCCGATGCCGATGTTCTCGGAGCTGGTGACCATCAGGGAAGTGCCGAGCACCCCGGCGAACAGCGAGGTCAGCGCGTCGGCCCGGGCGACCCGGGGGACGTCGCGGCCCGGGTCGGCGGGCCGGCCGACGGTCTCGCTGTTCAGGACGGTCTGACCGGTGATCTCCGCGAGGGTGGTCAGGCTGAACAGGAGCAGCGGCAGCGCCGCCGCCAGGTCGAACCGCGGCGTCCCGTACGGGAAGAGCTGCGGGAGGGCGTAACCGCCGCCCCCGGCCGGGCTGAAGGTGCCCAGGCCCGTGGTCACCGCGATCACGGTGGCAGCCGCCATGCCGATCAGGACCGCGCTCTGCCGCCAGACGCCGCGCAGCAGCAGGTACGCCGCCACGGTCAGCGCGACCGTGAGACCGGCCAGGACGACGGTCCGGGGCGCGGGGTGCCCGCCCGGCCCGGCGATGAGCTGGGCGGCGACGCGGACCATGGAGATCCCGATCAGCAGCACGGTGACGCCCATGACCAGCGGCGGGAAGAGCCGCACGATCCGGGCGTACAGCGGAACCACCGCGAGGAGCAGCGCGGCGGCCAGGAGCACCGATCCGGTGGCCACGGCCGGGCCGTGGTCCGCGGCCGTCTGGAGGAACAGCGCGGTCGCGGCGCCGCCGGGGAGCATGACGAACGGCAGCCGCGCCCCGAACTTCCACACGCCGAGGGACTGGAGCAGGGAGCCGGCTCCGGACAGGACGAGGACCGCGCTGAGCAGTGCGGCGGTTGCCGCGGGGGTCAGCCGCAGCGCGCCCGCGGTGAGGAAGACGGTGGAGACGGGTGCGGCGGCCATCGCGAGGACGTGCTGGACCGCGAGCGGGGCGAGGCGCCGCAGGGGGATCCGCTCGTCGGCGGGATCGGGGGCCGTGGCCGGGGACGCGGCGGGCGCGGGTACGGGCCACGGGGCCGCGGGGGGCGGCGTGGACGGCGTACTCATGAGCCGGTCTCCAGCCAGGGCAGTTCCTCGGCCGCGTAGCGGTAGGCGCGGAACACCGCGTTCGGTTCGGCGGGGAAGAGGCCGCGGACCTCCGCCTCCTCGTAGCCGCCGAACTGCGGGACGACGTACTCCCACACCAGCACGCCCTCGGCGGTCACCTCGAAGAGGCGCCCGGCCGGGGAGTCGGTGACCAGCGTGTTCCCGTTCGGGAGCCGCTGCGCGGAGCCCATGAAGGGGGCGAAGAACGATTCCCTGGCGGGGTCGTGGTACTCCCACACGATCTTCCCGGAGCCGCGGTCGATCTCGATCACCCGCGAGTAGGGGACGTCGTGTCCCGGGCGGAACACCCCGTTGTCGAAGACCAGGAGGTTCCCGTTCGCCAGCTCGGTGGGGTGGTGCTGCTGGGACACGGTGCCCGGCTCGGTGCGCCACAGGATCTCGCCGGTCTCCCGGCTGATGACCACGACGGCCGAGACGCTGCGCAGGCTGGCGAGGACGTTGCCGTCCGCGAGCGGGAGCACGGAGTTGATCAGCGGCCAGTGTTCGCGGGCGTAGTCGGGGTGCAGCGGGTAGGCCTCGCGGTCCAGGTGTTCGGCCGCGCGCCAGGACCACACCTCGGTCCCGTCGGCGTCGACCTCTTTGATCGTGTCGGCCCAGACGGCGCCGTCCGCCTCGGAACCGGCCACTCCGCCCCGGACAGCGGCCGCCTGCGGCCCCGTCAGCGGTTCCAGCGCCGTGTAGAGGATCCCGCCGTCGTCCAGGTGGTGGGCGTCGTGGTGCTGGAGCGGGTCGCGGTGCTCGCGCAGCACCGTCCCGTCGGGGGCGTGCACGCCGAGCACGCCGCCCCGGTACTTGTGCCACATGGGGAACGGCGCTTCCTGGCCGGGCAGCACGCCGTTGTAGGCCAGCAGCCCGCCGGGCAGGATCCGCGCGTGGCGGCCGGGCCGGTACGGCAGCGTCCAGGTGTGGACGCTCTCGCCGCGCAGGTTCACCAGGTGCACCTCGCCGCCGCCGGTCAGCGGGGCGTAGAGGGTGTACCCCTCGAAGGCCGCGTCGGGATCGAGGGCGATGAGACCGGTGCCGCGGCGGCGGCGCTGGTTCTGGTCGACGGTGGGCACAACAGGCTCCTCAAACTTTCTTTGACTTGCTGGAACAAGTTCGAAGGTAGAGGCGTCGTGTGTCGGCAGTGTGACGGGCGTGCGAAACGTGCTCCGGGGGGTGTGCGGAACCCCGTCCGGGCCCGCGTAGGGTGACCCGGGGGAGGACGCGATCATGACGGAAACACCCGCGGCGAGCCCGGGACTCGGCGGCGCCGTGCGCCGCCGGCGGCGGGCGCTCGACCTGACGCTGGCCGCCGTCGCGCGGCGCAGCGGCCTCTCGGCGCCCTTCCTCAGCCAGATCGAGAACGAGCGGGCCCGCCCGAGCATGCGTTCGCTCCAGCGCATCGCGGACGGCCTGGGGACCACCGCCGTCGAGCTGCTCGCCGCCGCCGACGCGGTGGACCGACGGGTCGACGTCGTCCGGGCCCGCGAGGACCCGGGGCTGGCCCCCGACGCCGGGGTCCGCCCCCTGGTCCGCGGCCGGCAGCAGATGCACGCCCTGGAGTTCACCGGCGCACAGCACGCCGACCGCGAATTCGAGCACCGTGGGGACGAGTTGATGTACGTCGCGGACGGTGCGGCGGAGGTCGAGGCCGAGGGGAGCACGTACCGGCTCGGCCGGGGGGACACGCTCTACCTCACCGGTGGGGTGCGCCACCGCTGGCGCGCGACGAGCCCGGACACCCGCGTGTTGCTGGTCTCCGTCTCGGACCGCTTCCCCGGCGACTGACCCGCCGGGACCGTGTCGTCGTACGGTCCCGGCGGGGCGGTGTCAGTGCGCTGCGGCCGCGGCGGCGCGGTGTCAGTGCGCCGTGGCCTCGGCGGCGGCGCGCCAGAGGGTCTTGTCGCCCTGGAGGACGACCGCGTCGCCCGAGGGGCGGACCAGCAGCCGGGCCCCGGGGTGGCCGGTGGTCCGCGAGGACCAGCTCACCGCCCCGGCGAGGGTACGGACGCTCAGCTCCCCGTCGGCGGAGAAGCGCGCCTCGGCGCCCGCCCCGGAGGTGCCCGCCTTCCACACGGCCCGGCCGTCGCGGTCCCGCAGGACCAGGTCGCCGTCGCTCTCCAGGCCCAGCCGGACCGCCCCCGCGTCCAGGACGTCGCCCGGGCGCAGCACGGTGCCGGGGTGGACCTCGATGGCGTTGTCGAGCCGGCCCTCGGCCAGGGCCCGCAGGGCCGGGAGCGAAGGGGTGAAGGCGTAGACCGTGCCCTCGGTCCGGACGTGCCGGCGGAAGGCGAGGGTGGTCGCACGGCTGCCGGTCCCGGACGCCGAGGGGGATTCGAAGGTCGCGGCGGAGCCGGCGCCGATGACCGGGTCCGCGCCGGGGAGCGGATGGCGGCCGGGCGGGAAGTCTGCGTTGTTGATCCAGCGCTTGGCGATGAACTCGAACTGCTCGACGAGGTCGGCCTGGTGGCTGATGAAGAGCAGCCCGCGCGCGGCGTCCCCGCCGGGGGCGGCCCGGGCGCCGGAGCCCTGCGGAACGCCGTGCCCGGCGGCGGGGTGGGGCGGTCCGAAGGGGATGCCGCGCCGGATGATGCGGCGGTTGTCCAGGTCGGCGGCGGGCAGCGGCGGCCGCCCGGGCGCGGGGGTGAGCCCGGCGCGGGGGTTGCTCTTGCGGATGTGCGAGAACAGCGGCGTGGTCCAGCCCTGCGGGTCGTCGTGGAAGTCGAGCGTGCCGTCGATGTCCTCGTTGGGCAGCGGGACGCGTTCGGCGGCGGGGCAGCTGGCGACCGGTGCGCCGCCGGGCCACCGGCCCACCATCCGGGCGGCGAGCCAGGACGCGTCGGCGTCGGCGGGCGCCGCGCCGGACTTCTTGAGCTCGGCCAGGCACTCCCCCGCCTGCTCCCACCACCCGGGCACGTCCTGGGCGAGGCGCCGCACGACGTGGAACGAGCCCCCCGTGGCCCACGCGGGCAGCGCGGCGGGGCGTCCGCCGACGCGCTCGTGGCCGACCAGGAACTCACCGGCCGGGATCAGGCGGGCACCGGGCCTGCCCCGTACGGCCGCGGCGTTCGCGGGGTCCGCCGCGTCGAAGCCGCGGACGCCGGGCTGGCTGATCGCGTCGAGGAAGCCGAAGTGCTCGTGTCCGCGCAGGGCGCCGGGGAGGGTGGCGCCGTCCTGCCGGAAGAGGACCTCGGCTCCGGCGCCGTCCAGGTCGCGCCGGTGGCGCTCCACCGCCGCGGCCAGGCTCGCGGGGTCGTCGGCGGCGAGCGTGAGGACTGCGTGGACGTCCTCGCCGCCGGCCCCGAAGAGCCACCCTTCGGGGGCGCTGTCCCCGGTGTCCCCCAGCTGTTCGGCGCGGGCCGCGGCGCCGTCGCGGAAGGCCTCGGCGGTGCTGCCCGCCGGGACGGCGGGGAAGGGGTCCTTGTCCGCGAGGAGGCCGAGGCCGGTGTGGGTGAGGCTCACGCCGGTCCACAGGACGGACATGGACGGGTCCACGCCGTTGCGCAGGCGCCGCGCGGCGCTGAAGTCGCCGTTGAACCGGGTGACCTTGTCCGTCGTGGACAGTTCGGGCAGCAGCCTGCCGAGCCAGCCGCGGCCCTTCTCGGGCTCGTGGAAGTGCACGAGGAGCAGGCAGACGTGGTCCTTGCGGAAGCCCGCGAGCACGTCGCCCTGGGTGGTGGCGTCGGCCCGCAGGGGCAGGGCCTGCGCCGCGGCCCGGGCGGCGGCCGGGGTGCCGGGCGCCGCCCCGGCCGTCACCGGGTGCGCGGCGGCGGCCGTGGCGGGGCAGGCGCCCACCGCGAGCACGGCCGCGGCGCCGGCTCCGGCCCGTACGACGGTGCGGCGGGTGGGGTGGGGCGGGGAGGGCGGGCTCTGCAAGGTGTCCTCCGGCGGGGAAGTGGGTGCACGGCGGGCGACGCCGGGGAGGCGGGCCGGGGGCCGATGATCATCACCCTGGCCGATCGGAGGGGGACGCGCGAGGCGGGCACACCGATGGAGTGACGGGGCGCGACGGGGGCCGGGCCTCGGCCCCGCGCGCACCCCGAGCACCCCGTGCTCAGCGGCGGTGCATGGTGTGGAGCGCTTCCAGCAGCACCTTGGGGTCGTGCCCGCCCTTGTACACCGGCGGCGGCCGCCGGTCCAGGTGCAGCAGTTCCGCGACCGCGGTCCAGGCGGTGCGCACCGAGTACTCGACGGTGAAGACCACGTCGTCGGGGACCTCGGCGTACTGGCCGATGAAGGCCAGGTTGGTGGAGCCCTCCGGGACCACGCGCGGGCGGTCACCGGCCTTGCGGACCAGGAACTGGCTGGTGATGTAGGGCATCAACGCGGGCCGCACGACCGACGATTCGAGGATCCGCCCGCTCTCCGCGAGGCGCAGGTGGCCGAGGACTTCGGTGAGGATCTCGCGCCCCGTGCACTGGGCCATCGTCTTGCCGACGTGGTCGCCCTCGCGGTCCGGGAAGAGGGCGTACCCCCACCAGACGAAGGTGCCGTCCGGCTGCTCGTGGAAGTGCGGCTGGTGGTTGAGGACGATGGTCAGCAGCCAGCCGGAGTCCTTGAAGGTGATCAGGCCGCCCTTGCCGGCCTCGCTGCCGGAGAACTCCTCCATGGCCTTGAAGAAGGTGGGGTCCTGGGTGGTCACGGTGAAGGAGCCCCACGTCGAGTCGGTGACGCAGGAGTCGAAGACGGCGGGGTCGCCCAGGCCCGGGCGTTTGGCCGCGAGGGTCTGCCACAGCTGCCACGAGGCGTCCGGCGCGGAGGTGTCGAGTACGGCGGGGGTGTCGGTGGTGCCGAGGGTGGAGTTGGCGGTCATCGAGCCGTTGGTGACGAAGACGAGGTCCTCCGGCGCGAGGGGGATGCGTTCCGGCGCGCCGCCGCCCCGGCTGAGGAGGAGGGCGGTCGCGGTGATGCCGTCCCCGTCGGCCAGTTCGACGTCGGTGACCGTGGTGTTCAGGGTGAACCGGACCCCCTCGCTGCGCAGCCATGCCTGGAGCGGGCGCACGATCGAGTCGTACTGGTTGAAGCGGGTGCGGTAGATGCCCGACATCGTGTCGAAGGTCTTGAAGAGGTGCACGAACCGGTTGAGGTAGCGCCGGAACTCGATGGCCGAGTGCCACGGCTCGAAGGCGAAGGTCGTGCACCACATGTACCAGAAGTTCGTCGTGAAGAACTCCGGGGCGAAGCAGTCCGAGATGCGCTTGCCGTCGAGGCGCGACTCGGGGGTGGCGACGCAGGTCACGAGGTCCAGGCGGTCGCGTTCGGAGAACCCCATGGAGCGGGTGTCCACCGGCCGCCCGGAAGCGTCGACCAGGCGGGCCTTGTCGTTCCACGCGAAGTCCTCGTGGAAGGCGAAGGTGTCGTCGGTGACCGAGGTGCCCGGCGCGTCGAGGGAGGGGATGGAGCGCAGCAGGTCGTAGGTGCACTCGAAGTGCAGCTCGAACATCCGCCCGCCGCGCATGGTGTATCCGGTCTCCGGGTCGCCCGCCGCGTCGAGGCTGCCGCCCGTACGGTCCTGGGCCTCCAGGACCGTGATGTCCTCCCCCGCGAACCCGCCCTCCCTGATCAGCAGCGCCGCCGCGGACAGGGAAGCGATGCCCGCACCCACCAGATAGGCCTTGGCCACGACGTGTCTCCGCTCGGCTCGGCCGCGGCGGCCCCGATCGGCCGCGCGGTCACCCTGACAACCCACCAGCCCCCACGACCCCCCGCAACCCGGGTGCGCCATTGGATACGCGTCCCCGCGCGTCCGGGCCGTGGCCGAGGTGCCGACGGCGTTCGTCCGGGACCACGGGCCGCGGCGGGGACGCGTCCTGAGCGCTGGAGCGGGCAACGCCGGTACGGGGAAAGGGACTTCGCGCCGGGCTGCGGGGAGCGGCCGGGGGATACGCGGGGAACACCTTTACCTGCCGCTGATGGCATGTCCCGGTCACATCTGCCAGGCTTCCCGCTGCATCCCCTGACCCAGGGGGACGCGCCACACCTCTCACCCCAGCGATCGCGCGAGCGATGCGCGCAGCCCGCGGCTGCCCACCGGCCCACCCAAGCCGGCCCGGGCGGCCACCGAGCAGGCCGTCAACCCGGCCGTCTCAAAAGGAGTTCCGCGTGAGAACGACCCCCCACAAGACCCTCGCCGCCACGGCCCTCGCCGTCGCGGCGCTCACCGCCGCCACGCTCTCCGGCGTACCGGCGGCCGCCGCCCCGCGCACGGCCCCCGCGGCCGCCGCCTGCACCCCGTCCCAGGCCGTCGCCAACGGCGACTTCGAGAGCGGCACCTCGCCCTGGACCCAGTCGCAGACCGGCATCATCACCAACCGGACCGGTGAAAACGCCCACGGCGGCACCCGGTTCGCCTGGCTCGACGGCGTCGGCAGCACGCACACCGACACGCTCTCCCAGAGCGTGACGATCCCGTCCGGCTGCTCCACCGCCACCCTGACCTTCTGGCTGCACATCGACACGGCAGAGACGACCACGTCCACGAAGTACGACAAGCTGACGGCGAAGATCGGCAGCACCACGCTCGCGACGTACTCGAACCTCGACAAGAACACCGGCTACGTGCAGAAGTCGCTGGACGTGTCGGCGTTCGCGGGCCAGACCGTGAGCCTCGCGTTCACCGGTACCGAGGACTCCAGCCTCCAGACCAGCTTTGTCGTCGACGACGTCGCCCTGAACACCTCCGGCGGCACGACCCCGCCCGGGGACTCCACCCGTACGCCCGCCGCGCCGTCCTACACCGTCAACCTCACCAGCAACACGAGCGGCACGGGCTGGACCGGGCACGAGAGCGCGACCTTCACCAACGCCTCGGCCACCGCGCTCGGCGAGGTGTACCTGAGGCTGTGGGACAACTACCACGGCACCTGCTCCGCCATGCCGATCTCGGTCACCAACGTCACCGGCGGCACCGCGGGCGCCCTCTCGGTCGGCTGCACGGCCCTGCAGATCACCCTGCCGACGCCGCTGGCCCAGGGCCAGAGCGCCACCATCGGCTTCGACCTCGGCATCACCGTCCCCAGCGGAGCCGACCGGTTCGGCTACGACGGCGCGTTCAGCATGGTCGGCAACGCCCTGCCGGTGCTCGCGGTCAAGGACGGCGCGGGCTGGCACCTGGACCCGTACACCAACAACGGCGAGTCCTTCTACGCGCTGGCCTCCGACTTCCGCGTGACCCTCGACCACCCGAGCGGCCTGCTCGTACCCGCCACCGGCGCTTCCGTCGACACGCCCGGAACCAGCGGCCGCACGGTCACCACCGCCACCGCCACCAAGGTCCGCGAGTTCGCCTGGGCGGCCGGCCCGTTCAGCAAGATCTCGGGCACATCGGCGGCCGGTACCCCGGTCAACGTCTACTCCGTCTCGGGCATCACCTCCTCCGACGCGCAGTCGATGCTCACCACGGCCAAGTCCGCCGTCGACGCCCACTCCGCCCGCTTCGGCGCCTACCCCTACGGCGAACTGGACGCCGTGATCGACAACAACTACTGGTTCGGCGGCATGGAGTACCCCGGCTTCGTCCTCGACCTGGTCAGCACCACCGCGCTGACCCACGAGATCGCCCACCAGTGGTGGTACGGCATCGTCGGCGACGACGAGTACACCAGCCCCTGGCTCGACGAGTCCTTCACCGACTACGCGACCGACCTGGCGCAGAACAAGACCGGCGCGAGCTGCTGGAACAGCGTCTCGTGGTCCGGTACGGCGGAGAAGATCACCAACTCGATGGCCTACTGGGACGCCCACTCGTCCCGCTACTCCACCGTCGTCTACGGCTACGGCAAGTGCGCCCTGCACGACCTGCGCCGCGTCCTGGGCGACGCCGTCATGGCCAAGCTGCTCAAGGACTACGCCGCGTCGCACTGGTACGGCGTCTCCACCACGGCCGAGTTCAAGGCGGCCGCCCAGGCCGTCACGACCACGGACCTGACCTCCTTCTGGACGCAGCACCGCATCGAAGGCTGACCCTCACGCGCCGCGCGGGCCCCGCCTACCACCAGTAGGCGGGGTACCTCGGCGCCTTCGGCCGCACCCGTGAAGCGGCGTACCCCGCACCCACCAGGAGCAGCGTCGCCCCCAGCAGCAGGGGCACGAAACGGGTGGGCTCGGGGGTCTGGAGCACGACGATGACCGAGGTGGCGACGGCCGGCGAGTGCGGGGTCCGGGCCAGCATCAGCACCGCGAGCGTGATCCCGGCCGCCACGGCCGCCGCCCAGCCGCTGCTGCCGGCCGCGGCGAGCACGCCGTAGCCCGTCACCGCCCCCAGGAAGTGGCCCACGACCACCCCGCGCGGCTGGGCCAGGGGCAGGGTGGGGACGCTGTGCACGAGGGCGGCGCTGGCGGCCAGCGGCGGTATCAGCACCGGTTCGTGGATCATCGCGCCGATGGCGACCAGGCCGAGCAGGACGGCGGTCGCGGCGCTGATGGTGTGGAGCGCCGCGAGCGGCCCGGGCCGCGCCGGGGGCGCCGGCCGCACCGGGTGGACATAGAGGTGCGGGTGCGGGTGCGGGTGCTGCTGGGCGTGCTGGTGGGGCACGGTGGCGGGGGCGTCGGCACGCATCTGAAACGATCTCCGGGAAACGACGGCCGGCAGGCCGGGAAGGGCGGGCGCAGGATGGAAACGGTCTGTGCCGCGCGAGGCGAGCCCTGTGATCGACAGCTGCTGTGACCTGGCGCGCTCCCCGGTCGGGGCGCGCGCCATCCGCCCACGACTCTAACCGGCGGGCGGCGCGGAGCGGCGCGGAGGGTGTATGACTGCCTCGGACCCCGTTTCCGACCCACCGGGAGACAGACCGCCATGGCGATGCCGACGCCGCCGCCGACACCCCCTTCGACGCCGGGTCCCGCGGGGCCGCCGACACCGAGCCCCGCGCCCCCGCCGGGTGGCGGCGCGCGCGTGCTGGCCGATCTGGAAGCGGTGCTCGCGGCAGCGGATCCGGAGGCGGCCGGAGTGTTGTGGAGGCTGGCCGAAAACCCCCGCGGTCTGGACGCCAACCTCGTCCGGCTCCGGCCCGGCGCCGTCATCGCGGACCACACCGACCCGGTCCTCGACGTCCTGCTGGTCGTCCTGGAGGGCGGCGGCGTCCTCGACACGCCGGACGGCCGCAGCGCGGTGGGCGCCCGGTCGGTGCTGTGGCTCCCCCGGCACGCGCGCCGCTCCCTCGGCGCGGGGCCGGAGGGGATGCTCTACGTCACCGCGCACGTGCGGCGCCCCGGCCTCGCCATCACCGCCGCGCCGGGCACGGCGGGAACGGCCGGCGCGGACAGCGCGGCCGGCACGGCCGGCACGGCCGGGGACGAAGGCGGAGAAGCGCCCTGTCTGCTGGATCTGGTCTGCGAGGACTGCGGCCGCGTCGCCGCCGAACGCGGCGCCCTGTACTGCTCGCGCTGCGGCGCACGCCTGCCGCACTGATCCCGCGCACCCCACAACGCCCGCTCGCGGACGGTCATTTCCCGTCCTTCGCGGGGTCGGATGGAGATATCCGCTCCGGCCCGACTAAGCTGGTCGCGAGAGCCCGGATACCGCACCCCCGTCGGTATCCGGGCTCTCGTCGTGCCCGGCCCCGGGAACCGGCGGCCGAACCGCTCCGGCGGGTGCCCGTCCGGCCTCCCACCGCCGCGCCGACGGACCGCCGAACGCGCCGCCGCAGGCCGCATCAGGCCTCCAACGCGTCACTTTCGGACACCTGTTGGCTTGATCCCTCACGCCGCGCCGCCTGAAGCGGATCAGGGCTTCCGCTCTCCACGGCTTCAACTATAGTTTAGGCCGGTCGAGAGGAAGCAGCGCACCGTGGACCCAGCAGACGAGAGTCCGGACACCGGAACCTCGCAGCGGTCCCCCGCACCCGTTCCGGGTCCGGGGGCGCCGTTCAGCGACCGCCTGAACTACCTCTTCGACCGCGTACGTCCCCCCGGTGCGAAGGAGTTCAGCAACGCCCACGTGGCCCGGACCATCTCGGCGTACGGCAAGGAGAGCTGTACCGGTGCCTACGTCGGCATGCTGCGCAAGGGCGAACGGACGCCGACGATCACCCTCGTCCCGCTCTTCGCCCGGTTCTTCGGGGTGGAAGCGGGCTACTTCGTCGAGGACGAGGTCACCCGGAAGGTCACCGACCAGTTCGAGCTCCTGCGCAAGCTCAGCGAAGCGGGCGTGAAGGAGATCGCACTGCGGTCGATCGGCCTCTCCGCGAAGAGCCTGGGCAAGGTCCTGGAAGCGATCGAGGTCGTACGGGAGCAGGAGGGCCTGCCCCCGCCCGGCGCGAAGGACCGGCCGTGACCGGAGCCCGTACCCGACCGACGCGTGGCGCGATCCGCACCCGCATCCCCGCCCGCCCGCCGACGACACCGAGAGGAAGCCGCATGTGGCGACGCCGTCGTGACCGCCGACCCGACCTCGGAGCCCCGGGCGCCGTCGAGGTCGAGCGCCGCAGCCGGGCGTTCCTCGACGGGCTGCGGCTGCCGCCCGTCGACAGCGTGCTGGACCTGGTGCCCTTCATGGAGGAGCGGCTCGACCGCTCGATCCGGCTCATGCCCTTCACCCCGGACGCCGCCGACCCGGACGCCCTCGACGCCTCCGCCCCGTGCGGGCTCTGGCTCGCCACCGAGTCCACGGACTACGTCTTCTACGACACCGGCATCAGCAAGCCGCACGCCGAGATCATCGTCGCCCACGAGTTCGCGCACATGCTCAGACAGCACCGCGGCAAGGCGTCGTTCTCCACCGGCACCCTGGGCGGCCTGATCACCGACATCGACCCGGGCACGGTCCAGCTGGTGCTCGGCCGGACCCGCTACGACAACCCGGAAGAGTTCGAGGCCGAGATGCTCGGCTCGCTGCTGCAGGAGCACGTGAGCACGCCCCGCCGCGGCCCCGTGGACACCGACCCCATCACCCGTACGCTGCTGCGCTGACCGGATACGAGCCCGTGAAAGACATACTGCACCCTTCGTGCCTGCTGATCGCCGGGGCGGGATTCCTCTTCCTCCTGCGCGACCTCGGCAAGAGCCGCCGCGATCCCGCGCTGGTCGCCCTGGCGTTCACCTACGGCTTCTCCGCCCTCAGCTACGCCATCTCGCTCACCTGGGTGTGGGTGCGCATCGACAGCACGCTGGGCGTCACCAACATCGCCGTACCGCTCGCCCAGAGCTGCGTGGTCCTGGTCTTCGCGCTCCAGGCCACGGTCCTGGCGCACTGGTCGAAGCCGCTCGCGGAGGCCCGGCGCCGCGGCCGCCTGCTGCTCACGGCGGCCGCCGCCGTGATCCTCGCCATGGGTGTCCTGTTCGTCTTCCTGACGCCCGCGACGCAGCGCCCCACCGACTTCTCGCTCTACTACGCCCACGACCCGTTCTTCCAGGCGTACCTGACCCTCTACATCGCGACCTACACCGTCGCCGAGGTCTACCTCGCCCGGTCCTGCTGGAAGTACGCGCGCACCGCCTCCCGGCCGTCGATCGCCCGCGGCCTGCGGCTGATCAGCGTCGGGGCCGTCATCACCCTGGGGTACAGCGCCATCCGGATCGGGGCCGTCCTCGGCGCCGTCTTCGGCTTCAGCGTGCGCGGCCTGGACCCGTACGCCTGGCTGTGCGGTGACATCGGCGCCGCCCTCACCCAGGTCGGTTACTTCCTGCCCACGCTGGCCACCCGGAGCCGGGCGGTGCGCGCCTGGTGCACGGCGCACCTGCGCTACCGGCGGCTGCGCCCCCTGTGGGCCGCCATGGACCGGGCGGACCCGGGCATCGCCCTGCGCCGCCCGGCCCGCCAGCGCGACGACCTGCTGCGCGGCCGCAGCGCCGAATTCCCGCTGCTGCGGCGGCGGGTGGAGATCCGCGGCGGCCAGACGCTGCTGCGCCGCTACCTGGACCCGGCCGTCCGGACCGCGTCGCAGACCCGGCGCGGCGCGGAAGGACTGACCGGCGCCGAGCTGGCCGCGGCCGTCACCGCCGACCAGATACGCGCGGCGCTCGCCCGGCACCGCGCGGGCGAGCCGGTCGACGCCCCGGCCGACTACGCGGACGCCGAACTCCCCCTCACCACCCCGGAAGACGAACTGCTGCACCTGGAGCGCGTCGCCTCCTACTTCACCCCGCCGCGACCGGACGCCCCCTCCCCCGCCGCACCGCACAGCGCCCCGTCAGGAGCCCGCACGTGATGTTCCGCCGCACCCTGCTCATCGCCTCGGCGGTCGTCGCCGCGGCGACCGCGATGACCTCGTCGGCCGACGCCCGCGCGCGCACCGCCGCCGCGCCCCGGCGCACCCCGCTGCACCGGGCCCCCGCCCACGAGCAGCTCGCCGCGCTGCGCCGGGGCGAGATCACCAGCCGCGCGCTGCTCCAGGAGTACCTGGACCACCACGCCAAGGTGAACCCGGAGCTCACCGCGGTGGTCACGATCGACGCCGACGCCGCACGCGCCGCCGCCGACCGGGCCGACCGGCACCTCGCGCGGACCGGCAAGACCCTCGGCGCCCTGCACGGCCTGCCCATGACGGTCAAGGACGCCCTGGAGACGGCGGGCCTGCGCACCACGTGCGGATCGCCCGACCTCGCCGACCACGTGCCCGCCCGGGACGCCGACGCGGTGGCGCTCCTGCGCGCCGCCGGGGCCGTCGTCTACGGCAAGACCAACGTGCCCGTCCTGTGCCAGGACATCCAGACCTCCAACCCCCTCTTCGGTACGACGAGGAACCCCTTCGCCGCCGACCGCACGGCGGGCGGCTCCTCCGGCGGCCCGGCCGCGGCCGTCGCCGCGGGGCTGAGCGCGCTCGACGTCGGTTCGGACCTTGCCGGCTCGCTGCGCCTGCCCGCCGCCTACTGCGGGGTCTACGCGCTGCGCACCTCCCGCAGCGCGAGCCCGGTGGTGCCGACCCGCGGCCACATCCCGCGCCCCCCGGACTGGGCCACCAGCAGCGACATGCTCACGCTGGGCCCGGTCGCCCGTACGCCCGAGGACCTCGACCTGCTGCTGGACGTGCTCGCCGCACCGGCCCCGGCCGACGGCGCCGCCTGGAAGATCGACCTCCCCGCGCCGTCGAAGACCCGGCTCGGCCAGTACCGCGTCGGCATCTGGGCCGATGACGCGTACTGCCGCGTGGACGCCGACACCCGCGCGCTGCTCGGCCGGGTGGCGGACCTGGTCCGCACCTCCGGCGCCCGGGTGGACGACACGACCCGGCCGGTGGACTTCGCCGCCAGCGACCGGCTGTTCCAGCGGCTGCTGTACGCGACCTCCGCCGCCAGTGCGACGGACGAGGCCTACGCCGCCGAGGTCGAGGCCGCGCAGCAGATCCCGGCCGGTGATCCGGCGGGCCTGTTCCTGCACGCGCGGACCATGCGGCACCGGGAGTGGTGCGTGGCCGACGAGGCCCGCCAGCAGCTGCGGGGCGCGTGGGCCGAGTACTTCACCCGGCACGACGTCCTGATCACCCCGGCCGCCCCGACGGCCGCGGTCCCCGACCAGAGCGCGGTGCCCGTGCCCCAGCGGTTCATCACGGTGGACGGCGTGAAGCGGCCGTACTTCGACCAGACGAGCTGGGTCAACCTCGCCGGGCCGGTGGGACTGCCCGCGCTCGTCCTGCCCGCGGGCACCACCGCGGCCGGACTGCCCCTGGCGGTCCAGGTCATCGGCCCCTACCTGGCGGACCGGACCGTGATCGCGGTGGCGAAGCTGCTCGCGCGGCTGCTGCCCGCACCGCCCCGGCCCCCGGCGCTCAGCGCCTGACGGGGCCCCCAGAACCGGGGCCGTCTCGCCTGACACGGGGGTGCAGACGGGACGGCCCCGCACCACGAAGAGGGCCCCGGTGCGTACCGGGGCCCTCTTCGCCGCGTACGACGCCCCGCGCGGTCGGCCCGCGCCGGCATCGACCGGGCCTCAGCCGGGCGACATGCCCCGCTCGACGTCGACGGCGTGCCTCATGCGGTACTCGGTCGGGGCCACGACGGCCCGCGGGCACGCCCGGCACAGCGCCTCCACCAGCGGCCGGACGGCGGCCGTGGTCAGGTGCGGTGCCCGGTAGGTGCCGTGGACCCTCGTCCCCAGCTCCAGCAGCAGCTCCATCTCGTCGCTCTCGGTCCGCTCGTCGTCCTCGCCCGGCTCCACCAGGACCCGGCTGACGAGCCCGACCTGCACCGGGCGCAGCGCGGTGAGCGCGTCGAGCGGGTACGTGCGGGTGCGGCCGTACCGCTGCGTCAGGACCAGCCGTCCGCCTCCTCCCGGCTCCACCCGCACCTCGACGACCGACCGCCACACCCGCAGCCAGCGCCTCCCGGCCGTCGCGGCCAGGGCGAGGACCCAGAGCCCGAGCAGCAGGCCCAGCCCCGGGAGGAGGAAGGCGCACGCGGCGGCGAGCGGGAGCAGTACGCCGATGGTGACGGCACCGGGCTCCCGGAGCAGGGGCCGCGTGGCGATCCGCCGGCGGTACGTCCTGGTTCCCGTCTGGTTCATGCCCCCAGGATCGGCGCCCGCCCGACGGAACACCATCCCCCTGGGGGCCGGGTGGCTGGCTCAGCCGCCGCAGGACGCGAAGGCCTCGCCGGAGCCGCCGCCGCCCCGGTCCATGGGCTCCCTCGGCGGCCGGGTCAGCAGGCCGCTCTCCTCGGTGAAGCGGGGCAGTTGCGCGCGCAGCGCCGGGGCGCCGAACAAGGCGACGCTGAGCAGGACCCGCTCCGGCTGCCGCGCGGACGCCGACCGGACTCCGGCGTGTTCCCGGCGCAGCCGGGCCAGGAGCCGGGTGCCCTTGCCGGTCCGCCGGGGCAGCGCGCCCAGCACCAGGGCGGCGCCGTCCGCGAGGAGGGCGAGGACGAGCCACCGCCCGCTCGTCCCGCCGCCGATCGCCCCGACGGGCGCCGCGGCGAAGACCGGCAGCAGGACGGCGCGTACCGCGACCACCCTCCGGCGCGACAGTCTGAGCCCGGCCCGCTCCAGCTCGGCCGACTCCCGCTCGGCGGCCTCCCGCACCCGCTCGACGCGCTGGAGGAGGCACGGGTGCGTGCGGCCGAAGAGCACGGTGTACTGCGCCCGGGCGAGGGCGGAGCCACCCCGGGGCGCCCGGCTGTCGACGCGCTGGATCCTGCGGCCCCAGGCCGCCTCCACCGCGCCGGCCAGGTGGAGCTCCACCAGGGCCGTCCGCGCGGCCGCGCGCACTCCCCCGCTCAGCAGGGCGATCCCGACCGGCGACAGCGGCCGGTCGAGGGCCGGGCCGCGCGGGGTCCGCACGCCGGGCAGCCTCATCAGGGCGGCGGCGAGCACCAGCGACCAGGCGGCCCACACGGACGCTTCGGCGATCGTCATGCGCGTCCGACTCCCCTACCGCTGGGCCGACTTGGGGTCGTGCGTGCCGAGACTACCCGGGGGCGCCCCCGTCCGTCCCGGGGGGCGGGTCCAGGAGGTGGGGGCCGTTGTTGCGGACGCTGTTGACCTCGGTCGACACCGCCCGCACCGCGAGCCTCCCGTCGGCCGGGGTGTGCAGCAGGGAGCGCAGTTCGCCGGTGCCGTGCCGGGTGGGGTCGAGCCAGGCCCGGTAGTCGTCCGGGTGCAGGGCCAGCGGCATGCGGGGGTGGACGCGGCCCGCCTCGTCAGTGGCCTCGGTGGTGATGATGGTGCAGGTGGTGAGCCAGGCGGCCGGATCGTCGGCGTCCCGGGCCGCCGGATCGCGCCAGAACGCGTACAGCCCCGCCATGGCCATCGGCGCACCGTCCTCGGGTGCGATGAAGTACGGCTGCTTGTACGCCTTGGCCCGGCCGCTCGCGGGGACGGACCGCCACTCGTAGAACCCGTCTGCGGGCAGCAGGCACCGGCGCTTCGCGAACGCCGTGCGGTACGCCGGCTTCTCGTGCACGCTCTCCATCCGCGCGTTGATCATCCGGGAGCCGATGCCGGGGTCCTTCGCCCACGAGGGCACCAGCCCCCAGCGCATCGCCCGCAGCCGGCGCTCCACCGCACCGCTGTCCCGGTCCGCGTGGGCGAGGACGGCCCACACGGGATCGGTGGGCGCCACGTTCCAGCTCGGGGCGAGCGTCTCACTGGGGTCCCAGCGCGCTTCGAAGAGCCCGGCGAGGTCGGCCGGGGCACGGGTCGAGGCATAACGGCCACACATGGCGTCCACTCTGCCACCCCACCGCCCCCGGCCGCCCGCCCGACGCCCGCGCGTCGGCGCCCCCGGGCCCGTCACTGGCGCCTTAGGATCCACCGCCCCCGGCGGCCCGCCGGTATTCGGCGTTGATGCGCTGGGCCTCTTCCAGCTGGTCCTCGAGGATGATGATGCGGCAGGCGGCGTCGACGGCCATGCCGCCGTCCACGAGTTCCCGGGCACGGGCGGCGATGCGCAGCTGGTAGCGCGAGTAGCGGCGGTGTCCGCCCTCGGAACGCAGCGGCGTGATGAGGCGGGCCTCGCCGATCGCGCGGAGGAAGTTCGGCGTGGTGCCGAGCATCTCCGCGGCCCTCCCCATGGTGTAGGCGGGGTAGTCGTCGTCGTCGAGACGGCCGACTGGGTTCTCTGCTGTCACTTTCACCTCGTGTGAGTACCGCGGATGACGCGTCGAAGGGCCCTCGCGCCGTCCGGCACCCGGGCCCCGAGGGAAATTGAACACCATCTGTCCGGCTCCGCCGCCGTCGGCTCTCACTATCCGGGCTCCGGTGGCAGCCAGGGGGTGGGCCGGGCCGGTCCCCCGGCTAGAATCCGGGTTCATGTCGAACCCTGACGAACTGCTCGTTGCCATCGCCGCCAAGGTCGAGTCGGAGCAAAGCAATCAGATGTCACTGACCGTGGTCGCCGGTGGCGCCGTGATCACCGGTCGGCTCGCTCCCGAGGCCGTCTGGCGGCAGCGCGTGGTCGAGGTCCTCGCCGACTCCGACCGCCTCGGCCCCTTCGCCGGCCTCTTCGGCCCGTCCCGCGCGGAGCGGGGGCCGGACCCGGCGGGGTCACCGACCCACCTCCACTTCCACGTCGCGCGGATCCTCCAGGGCAGCACCGGGATCCCCGAGACGGGCGGGATGTACCGGGTCGCCCTCGCCGACGTGAGCGCCTGGACCGTGGGCGACTTCAACTACTCCGACCACTGAGCCCGTAAACCCGAAACGGGGGCCCCGGCGGCTTTCGCCGCCGGGGCCCCCGACACGGTCCGTCACACCATGGTGCGGTTGCGACTACACCCCGGCCGTCGCGCCGAGCAGGACGGACGCCCGCTGCAGCGGGGTCAGCGCGGGGGTCAGCCCCCGCAGGGGCGCCTCGACCGGGGAGACCGCGGAGCGGCAGGTGAAGCCGAGCGCGGTCAGCGCCCGGGTCACCTCGGCGGCGCTGAAGTCCCGGCGGTCCTGACGGGTGATGACGGCGCCCACCTGCTTGACCGGGTACGTACGGCGGCCGACGATCGCGGACTCGCCCGTGACCGGCTCGGGCTTGATGCCCTTCATCGAGGCGAGCACGCCGCTCTTGGTCAGCTCGAACGGGAAGCGGGCGATGACACAGCGCATGGGTGCCTCACAGGTAGGGGGAGACGGTCCGTCGCGGGACGGGCCGGGTGCGACGCGGAGGAAATCAGAGGAGCGGAGCGACCAGGACGCCCAGTGCGTGGCCGTCGGCGTCGACGACCGGCAGGGCTTCGAAGCCGCCGTCCCGCAGCACCCGCTCGGCGTCGTGCGCCGGGGTGGCGGGCGTGACGAACGGGCCGCCGTCACGGACGAGGTCGCGCAGCCGGACCCGGTCCGTGTAGGCGGATCCGGCCCGGAAGGCGACCAGCCGGGTCCGGGTGACCAGACCCGCGCACAGGCCGTCCTCGTCACAGAGGACGAGGTACGCCGTCAGCGTGCTCGTCATGACGGAGAGGGCGACCTCGACCGTCATGTCGTCGCAGACCTGCGGTCCGCAGGGCCGCATGGCCTCGGCGGTCGTCGGGGCGCGGTCCGCCGCGTGGAACCGCGGCGGCGGGAGCGTCTGGGTCAGGGTCAAAGATCTCTCCCGCGTGGGTGGCGACAGGCCGGGGGCCGGGCGTGGCGCGGGCCGTACGCACCGCACGGAGCGGTGCGGGCGGTTCCGGGCCCGGGTCGGGCGCCGTGCGGCTCGCACGGCGCCCTGCGGGGCTCTGCTAGGCCGCGGTGGCGAAGCGGGGCGGGCGCTGCGAGCCGCCGGACGGAGCGGCCGTCCTGCCGCCGCCGCGGCGGTCCTGCGCCGGGCGGCTGCGCCGTCCGCGGGAGGAGCCGGGGCTGCGCGGGGCGCGCTCCGAGACCGGGGCGGTGATGGTCACCGGCACGCCGGAGGGGACCTGGGCGCCCGTGACGCGGATCAGCTCGGCGTCGCCGGGGCGGACCGTCGCGGACTGCGGGGTGATCCCGGCGGCGGCCATGAGGCGCGTCATGTCCCGGCGCTGGTTCGGCGTGACCAGGGTGACGACGCTGCCCGACTCACCGGCGCGGGCGGTGCGCCCGCCGCGGTGCAGGTAGTCCTTGTGGTCGGTGGGCGGGTCGACGTTGACGACCAGGTCCAGGTTGTCCACGTGGATGCCGCGGGCGGCGACGTTCGTCGCGACCAGCACCGTCACGTGACCGGTCTTGAACTGGGCCAGGGTGCGGGTGCGCTGCGGCTGCGACTTGCCGCCGTGCAGGGCGGCCGCGCGGACACCGCTCTGGAGCAGGTGCTCGGTCAGCCGGTCGACGGCGTGCTTGGTGTCCAGGAACATGATCACCCGGCCGTCGCGGGCCGCGATCTCCGTGGTCGTCGCGTGCTTGTCGGCGCCGTGGACGTGGAGCACGTGGTGCTCCATCGTCGTGACCGCACCGGCGGACGGGTCGACGGAGTGGACGACCGGGTCGGTGAGGTAGCGGCGCACCAGCAGGTCGACGTTGCGGTCGAGGGTGGCGGAGAACAGCATCCGCTGGCCCTCGGGGCGCACCTGGTCGAGCAGCGCGGTGACCTGGGGCATGAAGCCCATGTCGGCCATCTGGTCGGCCTCGTCCAGGACGGTGATGCCGACCTGGTTGAGCCGGCAGTCACCGCGCTGGATGAGGTCCTTGAGGCGGCCCGGGGTCGCGATGACGACCTCGGCACCGGCGCGCAGCGCCCCGGCCTGGCGGTGGATCGGCATGCCGCCGACGACCGTGGCCAGGCGCAGCTTCAGGACGCGGGAGTACGGGGTGAGGGCGGCGGTGACCTGCTGCGCCAGCTCGCGCGTCGGTACGAGGATCAGCGCGAGCGGCTGGCCGGGCTCGGCGCGCTGGCCCGCCGTACGGGCGAGCAGGGCCAGGCCGAAGGCGAGGGTCTTGCCCGAGCCGGTGCGTCCGCGGCCCAGGACGTCGCGGCCCGCCAGCGTGTTGGGGAGGGTCGCGGCCTGGATCGGGAACGGCACGCTCATGCCCTCGGCGCCCAGGGCGGCCAGCAGCTGCGCCGGCATGTCGAGGTCCGCGAAGGACTCGACGGCCGGGAGCGCGGGGGTGAGGGTGACCGGCAGGGCGAACTCGCCCTGGACGGACGAGGAACGGCGGCCGAAACCACCCGGACGGCCCTGGCCGCCGGAGCGGGAGGGGGCGCCGGAGCGCCCGCCGGACGACGAGCCGAAGCGGCTGCCGCCACCACCCGAACCCGAGCGGGAACCGGCGAAGCCTTCGGAGCGGGAGCGGGAAGAACGGTCGGTACGGTCATTCCTGCGCGTGCTGCGGTTCATGCGAAACCTCCTCGATACGGCGCGCATCGAGGAATTCCCGGCAGCGGAAATCGAGCCGCACAAGGATTCACAAGAACGAGCCGAACAAAAGCGAATACGGCGCGGTCGGCGTAAAGAGCGGACCGCATGCCAGGAAAAATGCGCCACGCCGCGTGCCACCGGAAACGGGGATCGCGTGCGGGGAGTGGGGCCGAGGGAGACGTCCCGTCCGGCCGGTGTTCGACAGGGGTGCTGTCTCGTCGCTCACGCGGGCCGTCACGGCCGGCGGAGCGGGGGAAATGCAGCGAGCTGGGGCCCGCACCCCAAGGTGCGGGCCCCAGCTGCTCAGTACGCGTCAGCGTCAGGCGGTGACGATGTTCTCGGCGGTCGGGCCCTTCTGGCCCTGCGCGATGTCGAAGCTGACCTTCTGGCCTTCCTGCAGCTCGCGGAAGCCCTGCGAGGCAATGTTCGAGTAGTGGGCGAACACGTCAGGACCGCCACCCTCCTGCTCGATGAAGCCGAAGCCCTTTTCAGCGTTGAACCACTTCACGGTGCCATTAGCCATGTTAAATCTCCTTCGGGGCACAGCCCAGAGATCCGCACTGTGCGGATCTCGAGTCGCCACGATGATCGCCCCTACCGGAAACAACACCGGAAAAACAGAAACACTCACAGCCGACTCGTGAGAGTCAGGCCGGTGAGGCTCACAATTTTGGGAACCACAACTGCAACTGGAATGACAGTAGCACGCCGCAACCGGCCGGGCGCGGGGAATAATCGGGCCCCGGCCACCGCGCCAGAAATACTTACCCGGCCTTTCGTTGAATTCTGTCTCTGCCACCACAGGTTTGGGAAGGTGTGCGGCGAAGGGTTTCCGGGGTGGCCCGCACCGCTTGGCGGGCACGGCCCGGCCGTGCCAAGGGCACCGGCCCTCACGCCCCGCTCGCCGTCGAGTGGCGCAGCACCTCCCGCACCTCCGCGGTGATCGCGTTTTCGTTCCGCTCGAACTCCGTGTCGCTCAGGCGCGCCGGGTCGGCGGGCAGCCCCGAGAGCACCGGGGTGTGCAGGTGGCCGCCGGGCAGTCGGGGGTTCAGTTCCAGGCGGAGCCGGTTGGAGCGGTAGGCGACCTCGTTGGAGAGGTAGCCCCCGCCGCCGCCCGCCACGGCGCGGGAGCCGGGGGTCGGCCCGTCCTCGCGGTCCACCGTTTCCTCCTGGCCCGCGGGGATCTCGCTGACCTGGGTGTTCAGTCGCACCGGGTAGGGGCTCTGGACGGCCGTCATGGTGTCCGTGGGGAGGCTGGTGCGCAGGAATTGCGCCCCCGGGCCGAGGCCCGGCGCCGTGACGGGGTGCTCGTACGTGCCGCCCGAGAGGGCGTCGGCGTTGTCCGGGTAGGGGTCGGCCGACCGGGCCCGGCCGGCCCATGCCTCCAGCGTGAAGATCCCGGGGTAGCCCTGGCTGATGCTGGTGATCATGTCGGCGGCGCGCGGGCCGGGCGCGAGGCGGGGGCCGTACGCGCGCTCCACGATCCCGGCGTCGAAATCGGCGTAGCGGACGGGCAGGACGACGGCCCGGATCTCCGCGGGCGTGCCGTCGGCGAGGGTCACGCGGCGGCCGTTGAGCTGGAGGACCGCGGAGCCGGAGGGGTTGGCCCGGCGGGGCTCCGCGTCCAGGCCGAAGGGGTCGAACCCGCTGACGAACAGGCGCCGCACCCCCGCAGTGCCGCGGAAGTCGTTGGCGGTCAGGCCCCGGGAGGCGTCCTCGAAGCGGGTGCGCAGGGCCTGCCGGTCGACCGGGAACGCCGGTGTCCAGTCCGCGAGTTGGACGGTCATCCGCAGCCGGGTCCAGTAGAGCGGGCGGTCGTCGCCGGCGGCGAGGTCGCCGCCGGGGCGCAGGCCCTGGGCCCGGTTCACGGCGGCGCGCCAGAGCGCCTCGCCCCAGGCGTCGAGGAGCCGGCCCGCTTCGGCGGCGTCGCGCGCGGAGCAGAGGGCAGCCGGGAAGCGACGCACGAACTCGCCGAAGGCGGCCCGCTCCGTGAAGGCGGCGGTCCGCGGATCGGCGAGCCGGGCCTGCTCGGGGTCGGCGACGGACACGGCGAAGGAGGTGGCTGCGGGCCCGGCGGCGGCCTGGCCGGCCCGCCCGCACGCGGCCGGAGCGTCGGCGTGCGCGGCGGGAGGGAGGACCGCGGTGACGCCGAGCAGGGCGGCGACGAGGGCCGTGCGGCGTAAGATCATCATGCCATGTGACATTACATAGAAGGGGAGTTGGTAGGTCAGTCGATTTCGGGGCATCCGTTGGGCATGGACAAGTCATCGCTCGACACGGAGCCGCAGCCCGCACCCGCGCGGGCGCGCCGCCCGCGGTGGTGGGGGCGGGTCATCGGCGCGCTCCTGGCGGCGGCGCTCGCGATCACCCTCGTCCTCGGGTTCGGCCTGGTCTCCGGGATCGGCGGATTCTTCGACGGCCTCTTCGGCACCGAGACCCACGACCGGTCGGGGCCCGTCCTCCTCAAGTCCATCCAGGACATGCACCGTTACGAGGGCGCGGTCGGCAACTTCCAGGTCGTCGCCGACCTGGAGAAGGACGCCCCCTACCTCCCGGACGCGATCCGCGGCACCCGGACCCTGTACGTCGGGGCGGGCACCGTCAGCGGTTACGTCGACCTCGGCGCGCTCGACGAGCGCGCCGTCACCGTGAACGAGGACCGCACCGAGGCGACGCTGCGCCTGCCGCACGCCGCGCTCGGCACGGTCACCCTCGACCTCGACCGTTCCTACGCCGTCAACCAGCAGCGCGGGATCCTGGACCGGCTCGGCGACCTGTTCTCCGACAACCCCGGCGGCCAGCAGGCCGTACAGCGCCTGGCCGTCCAGCACATCGCCGAGGCCGCGCGCGACAGCGGGCTCGCCGCGCGCGCCGAGAAGAACACCACCACCATGCTGGAGGGCCTGCTGCGGTCCCTCGGCTTCCGGCAGGTCACGGTCACCTACGCCTGACCCGGGAAGGCACCGCCCGCCCGGCCCCCTCCCGCGGGGAATGACCCGCGGGAGGGGGCTGCGGCTACGCGGAGAGCACCCGCTCGCGCACCGCCGCCGGGACGGGCGCGTACCCGGTGGGCCGGGAGGTGAAGGTCCCCCGGCCCTGGCTCCGGCCGCGCAGGCGCGACGCGTAGCCGAACAGCTCGGCGAGCGGGACGGCGGCCGTGACCGTCGTGGTCCCCGCCCGCGCCAGCGAGCCCGACACCCGGCCGCGCCGGGCCGCGAGGTCACCGAGCACCCCGCCGACCGCCTCGTCGGGAACGGTGACCGCGACCTCGGCCACCGGCTCCAGCAGCTCCATGACGGCGGCGCGCAGCGCCTCGCGCAGCGCGAAGCGGCCCGCCGCCCGGAACGCCATCTCCGAGGAGTCCTTGGGGTGGGTCGCCCCGTCGGTCAGCGTGACGCGCAGCCCGGTCACCGGATGGCCGCCGAGGGGACCCTCGGCCAGCGCGTCCCGGCACCCGGCCTCCACCGCGCGGACGTACTCCTGCGGCACCCGGCCGCCGACGACCGCCGAGCGGAAGACGAGCCCGGCGCCGCCGTCGCCCCGGGCCTCCTCGTCCAGGGGCTCGACGTCGATCACCACGTGGGCGAACTGGCCCGCACCGCCGTCCTGCTTCACGTGGCGGTAGACCAGCCCGGACACCCCGCGGGCGACCGTCTCGCGGTAGGCCACGCGGGGCCTGCCGACCTCGACGAGCAGGCCGTGGGCGCGCCGGAGCTTCTCCACCGCCACCTCCAGGTGCAGCTCCCCCAGGCCCGACAGCAGGGTCTGGCCGGTCTCCCGGTCCGTGCGGACGGTCAGCGAGGGGTCTTCCTCGACCAGGCGGCCGAGCGCCGCCGAGAGCCGTCCGGTGTCCCCGGCCGTGCGCGCCTTGACCGCCACGGAGACCACGGGTACGGCGACCGCGGGCGGTTCGAGGAGGAGCGGCGCGTCCGGTGCGCACAGGGTGGCCCCGGCGCGGGTCGCTTTGAGGCCGACGACGGCCACGATGTCCCCGGCCACCGCACGGTCCACCTCCGCGTGCCGGTCGGCCTGCACGCGCAGGATGCGCCCGATGCGCTCGGTCCGGCCCGCCGTCGTGTCCAGCACGGTGTCCCCCTTCCTCATCGTTCCCGAGTAGACGCGCAGGCAGGTCAGCCGCCCGGTCGCCGTTGCGTTCACCTTGAAGGCCAGCGCCGCGAAGGGCGCCGACGGGTCGGCGGCGCGTTCCCGCGGCTCCCCGTCGAGCGTGCCGCGCACGGGCGGTACGTCCGCCGGTGAGGGCAGGTAGGCGAGGACGGCGTCGAGCAGCGGCTCGACGGCCCGGTCGCGGTACGCCGATCCGCACAGCACGACCACGCCCTCCCCCGCGTGCGTCAGCTCGCGCAGGGCGCGGGCCAGCGTGGCGGGGGTGAGCGCCGCGGTGGCGCAGTACTCCTCCAGGGCGGCCGGGTGCAGCTCGGCCACCCGTTCCTCCAGCAGCCGGCGCCGCTGCCGCGCCTCCTCGCGCAGGTCCTCGGGGACGGCGCCGACCTCGACGGGGCGCGGGCCGGGGCCGCCGGTCCAGGTGAGGGCCCGCATCCGGACGAGGTCCACGACGCCGGTGAAGCCGTCCTCCCGGCCGATCGGCAGCTGGACCACGAGCGGGACGACGTGGAGCCGCTCGCGCAGCGAGGCGACGGCCGCGTCGAGGTCCGCGCCGACGCGGTCCATCTTGTTGACGAAGGCGATGCGCGGCACCTGGTGGCGGTCGGCCTGGCGCCAGACGGACTCGCTCTGCGGTTCCACGCCCGCGACGGCGTCGAAGACCGCGACCGCGCCGTCGAGCACCCGCAGGGAGCGCTCCACCTCGTCGGAGAAGTCGACGTGCCCCGGGGTGTCGATCAGGTTGATCCGGTGGCCGTCCCAGGTGCAGCTGACCGCCGCCGCGAAGATGGTGATCCCGCGGTCCCGTTCCTGCGGATCGAAGTCGGTGACGGTCGTGCCGTCGTGGACCTCGCCGCGTTTGTAGGTGGCGCCGGTGGCGTAGAGGACGCGTTCGGTGAGGGTGGTCTTCCCGGCGTCGACGTGCGCCAGGATGCCGATGTTGCGGACCGTCGCGGTCGTGGCGACGGCTGTGGCGGTGGTGGTGGTGGTGCCGGTCGTGCTCGCGTGCGGGGTGCGGTCGGTGCGCATGGCCCGGGGCCTTTCAGGGTGTACGGCAAGAGGGCGGCGCGATGACGGGCGGTACGGCGGCGGACCGGTACGGCGGCGGACCGGTACTGCGGCGGGCCGGTACTGCGGCGGGCCGCTACGGCGGGCCACGGGGACCCGCGGGCACGCCGCGGTAACGGCTCGGCGGCCGCAGGGTCGGGAATTTCCGCGCCCTCGCCCGGACATCCGGTGACGGCCGCGCAGCGGTCACCGGGAGACGGAGGACACCAAGATCACGTCGTACCGCGACCGGGGGGCGCGGACGGCGGTGTGCTCACGCATGCCCGGCTCCCCTCGTTCGGTGGACCGGTCGCTCCGGTCGCTCGCTGCTGCGCGCACCGCGGTCCCGCGGCGGCGCACAGCAGCGAGTCTACGGAGCCGGCCCGGCCGCGGCACCGGATTTTCCGCCCCGCCGCGACGCGCGCGCGTCGCCGGCCGCGGCGCCGGGGCCGCACCGGACGCCGCACCGGGCGACACGGGAAAGGCCGTCAGCCGTACCCCGGGAGCCCGGCAGTGCTACAAAGGGTTGGTGGCCCATCCTTGCAACCCGTACCGGGGACGTCGGTGCGGTCACTGAGCCGGAACCGCCCGCGCAGCGTCGCCCGACAGGTATTCGTCCTCCAGGTGGCGATCGTGGTGCTGCTCGCGGCCGGCGCGGTCCTGGCGCTCCTGCTCCAGTCCCGGCACGACGTCGACCGCGAGGCCCGCAACCGGTCGGTGGCGGTCGCCCAGACGTTCGCCCACTCGCCCGGCCTGCGCGCGGCGCTCCGCTCCCCCGATCCCTCGAAGATCCTCCAGCCCCTCACGGAGATCACCCGCCGGGATGCCGGGGTGGACTTCATCGTGGTGATGGACACCCGCGGCATCCGCTACACCCACCCCCTCCCCGACCGCATCGGCAAACGCTTCGTCGGGACGATCGAGCCCTCCCTGGCGGGCCGGGTGCGCACCGAGAGCGTCCGGGGGCCCCTCGGCAGGGAGATCCAGGCGATCGTGCCCGTCTTCGCCGAGGGCGACAGCGGCCCGGTCGTGGCGCTGGTGTCGGCCGGACTCACGGTGAACAACGTCACCGGCGTCTTCGACCGGCAGCTTCCCGTCATCCTCGGCGCGAGCGCGGCGGGCCTGGCCCTGGCCACGGCCGGCGCGGCGCTGATCAGCCGGCGCCTGCGGCGTCAGACGCACGGCCTCGGACCGCTCGAGATGACGCGCATGTACGAGCACCACGACGCGGTGCTCCACGCCGTCCGCGAGGGGGTGCTGATCACCGACGGCGGCGGACGGCTGCTGCTCGCGAACGACGAGGCGAAACGGCTGCTGCGGCTGCCCGCGGACGCCGAGGGGCAGCTCGTCGGGCAGCTGCCCCTGGACGACCACCTGGCGGCGCTGCTGCTGTCCGGCCGGGTCGCCACCGACGAGGTGCACGAGGCCGGCGAGCGGCTGCTGGTGATCAACCAGCGGCCCACCCGCCCCGGCGGCGGCCCCGAGGGCGCCGCGGTCACCATCCGGGACTCCACGGAGATGCAGGTGCTGAGCACCCGCGCCGAGGCGGCGCGCAGGCGCCTGAAGCTGCTGTACGACGCCGGAGTGGGCGTCGGCACCACCCTGGACGTCGAGCGGACCGCCCAGGAGCTGGCCGACGTCGCCGTGCCGCGGTTCGCCGACTTCGCGACGGTGGAACTGGTGGAGGCGGTCCTGCACGGGGACGAGCCCACCAACGCCGCGCCGAACCTGCGCCGCACGGGATTCAGCGGCATTCGGGACGACGTCCCGCTCTACCCGCGCGGGAAGGTGATCGACTTCGCTCCGTCCACCCCGCAGGCCCGCGGCCTCGGGACGGGGCGGGCCGAGCTGATCCCCCGCCTCGCCGAGGCGTCCGGCTGGTACGCGCAGGACCCGGACCGGGCGCAGGCCATCCTCGACTACGGGGTCCACTCCCTGATCACGGCGCCGCTCAAGGCGCGGGGCGTGGTTCTCGGCCTGGTGAACTTCTGGCGCTCCGAGAAGCCCGAACCCTTCGACGACGAGGACCTGTCGCTGGCGGAGGAACTCGTGGGCCGGGCGGGCATCACCGTGGACAACGCCCGCCGCTACACCCGGGAGCACGCCCTCGCGGTGACCCTCCAGCGCAGCCTGCTGCCGCGGGAGCTGCCCGAGCAGAGCGCCGTCGAGGTGGCCCACTTCTACCTGCCCGCGCAGTCCGGCGTGGGCGGCGACTGGTTCGACGTGATCCCGCTGCCCGGCAGCCGGGTGGCGCTGGTCGTCGGGGACGTCGTCGGGCACGGGCTGCACGCCGCGGCGGCCATGGGGCGGCTGCGCACGGCCGTGCTGAACTTCTCCTCGCTGGACCTGCCCCCCGACGAGCTCCTCTCCCGGCTCGACGACCTCGTCCAGTACATCGGCCAGGGCGGCGAGGGCGGAGCCGACACCGGGCTGCTGGGCGCGACCTGCCTCTACGCCGTCTACGACGCGGTGAACCAGCGGTGCACGGTGGCACGGGCGGGGCACATGCCGCCGGTGCTCGTGCGCCCGGACGGTTCCGTGGAGATCCCGGAGCTGCCGGCGGGGGCGCCGCTCGGGCTGGGCGGGTTCCCCTTCGAGTCGACGGAGCTCCAGCTGGGCGAGGGCACCCGGCTGGTGCTCTACACCGACGGGCTCATCGAGGACCGGACCCGGGACATCGACGAGGGGCTGGCGCTGCTCCGCACCTCCCTGGCCGAGGCCGATCCCCAGGCGGGCCCGGAGGACACCTGCCGGTCGATCCTCAAGGCGCTGCTGCCGGAGCGGCCCCGGGACGACGTGGCGCTGCTGGTCGCCCGGACGTCGGCGCTGGCGGCCGAGCGCATCGCCGAGTGGGAGGTGCCGTTCCACGCGAGCGCGGTCGCGTCCATGCGGGCGCTGGCCGTGGCGCAGCTGGAGCACTGGGGCCTGTCGGAGCTGTCCTTCGGCACGGAGCTGGTGCTGAGCGAGCTGATCACCAACGCCATCCGGCACGGTGCGGAGCCGGTCCGGGTACGGCTCCTCTTCGACCGGGTGCTGACCTGCGAGGTGTTCGACGCGAGCAGCAGCTCGCCCCGGCTGCACTACGCCACCACGACCGACGAGGGCGGCCGCGGACTGTTCCTGGTGGCGCAGATCAGCCGGCGGTGGGGAGCCCGGTACACGCCCGAGGGCAAGGTCATCTGGTCGGAGCAGCCGCTGCCGGGGCCGCCGGAGAGCGGGTGAGGCCGGGACGGCCGACGGCCGGGTGCCGGACGGGACGTCCCGTCCGGCACCCGGCACGGGCCGGGGGACCCTGGCATTCATCGCGCCGTTCTGTAATTCAATTCTGGATTACAGTGGGGCGCCCGCGACGTTACTGGGGCTTGAACGAGCGGATCTGATAACTCCCCTGAAGGTTTCCGCTGCCGCCGGACGGGGTCGATCCCACGCGGTTGTTGTAATTGGTCCCGGTGTAGTACTGCTTCCGGTGGCCGGTGCTGTTTGCGACGGACCGGACGTTCTGGCCGTTGCGGATGAAGCTGCAGTTGTCGGCCGTGTTCGCGATCCGTTCGCTCTGCCACTGACAGCGGGTGCCGGTGCCGTCCCAGCCGCTGTAGATGCAGAACCAGCCGGTGGAGCAGTTGTAGGCGGTCGGGGCGGGCGGCGTGGCGGCCGAGGCGGCGGGGGCGGTGCCGAGGGCTGCCACCAGGGCCAGTGACGCCATGACGAGGGGACGGACGATGCGCATGATGAGAATGCTCCCTCTTCCATTTCGCAGGAAATGTTCCGCGGATCGCCTGCATCATGGCGTCGCCCGCGGCGCCGCGCCCAGGGCCCTTTTCGGGAAAGCGGTGAATTCACGCCGCCCGCGGATCCTGCGGAAGAACCCCGGACCAGCCGCGCAGCCGGTCCGGGGCATTCCCATTCCGTCCAAAAACCTCTGCGCCATACGGGTTTCGCCCCCGTTTCGCGCGCCCCGCGGTCAGCCCGGCGTGCGCCGGGGAGCGCGGCGCCGGGAGAGCGCCTCTGCGATGACCTTGCGCAGCACGGTGGGGTGGAACAGCGAGGCGGGCGGGGCCACCATGTTGACCACCCTCACGAACCGGGTCCACACCCGCGGGTCGCGGACCGAGACCGCGAAGAGGTGCGTGTTGTACCAGTGGGCGATCCGGGCCGCGAGCGGCTGGGCGTCCCGGTTCCACATCAGGTCGGAGTTGCTCGACAGGGTCCACGGGGCGACCAGCAGGCGCGCCACCCGCCCCTGGTAGCGCCGGCTCAGTCCGTCGAGGCCCCGCCCCTCGGACCGTAGCCCGCTCAGCATGGTCCGGAGGAGCTCGGGCCGTCGAAGTCGGGCGGGTTCTCCTCCGGCCGGTCGAAGCTCAGCGAGGTGTGCGTGATCCTCGCCTTCACCACGCGCTTGCCGGACGGGGGCACCCCCGCGTCGGCGAGCCGGCGGTCCAGACCGCCGGCCCGTCCCGACGCGTCCACCACCAGGTCCGCGTCCAGGGTCACGAGCTCTCCCGCGCCCGCGGTTGCGGCCTCCGCGGTACCGGAGACCCGGTAGGTGACGCGGCCGACGCTGCCGGGGCGGCTCATCACCAGCCCCTCACACCGCGCCGAGGGCACCAGCCGCACCCCGGGCAGCGCCGTCCGCTCCCCGTAGTCGAAGACGGGCGCCCCGAGCTCCGCCATCTCGGCGCGCAGGCCCGGGAAGAGCGCCTCCAGGACCTGCGACCCCCTGGCCAGGACGGCGTGCGCGTGGTGGCCCTGCGGGGCGTGCGGGTGGGCGCCGGTGTCCGCGTCCACCGCGTCCCGCTCCAGGATCACCACGTCGCGGAAGTGGTCGGCGAGCACCCGGGCGGTGACCAGCCCGGCGTGACCGCCCCCCGCCACGACGGCCCTGCCCCACCGGGTCCCTCGCGTGTGCGGCTCCGCGGCCGGGTCCGTGCCGGGGCTCGCGCCTGTACCCGTGCGTGTCTCCATGATCTCCTCCCTCTCGACGAGGGGTTACCCGACGGTTACGGCGCGCAACCGGACGGTAGTGCCCGGGGTCGGCTTTGCGGAGGGATTCGGTCAGTTACTGCCGTTTGCTTATGTCTGACATTCTTGTTTGGATTTGGCGGCGGGTCATAAGCGCGAGTTATGGACCCATAGATCGCCACCGGCTACCGGGGACCCGTCGAGCGAGCTTGTCTCGAACCATCCGTCCCCGTCGCCTGGAGGAACGTCTCCCCATGTCCCGCCCCATCCGCGTAGCGATCGTCGGCGCCGGTCCGGCCGGCATCTACGCCGCCGACGCCCTCCTGAAGTCCGACACCGCCCAGGACCCGGGGGTCTCCATCGACCTGTTCGAGCGGATGCCCGCGCCGTTCGGGCTGATCCGCTACGGCGTGGCGCCGGACCACCCGCGGATCAAGGGCATCGTCACCGCCCTGCACCAGGTGCTCGACAAGCCGCAGATACGTTTGTTCGGCAACGTGGACTACCCCGGCGACTTCGGCCTGGACGAGCTGCACCGCTTCTACGACGCCGTGGTCTTCGCCACCGGCGCGACGGCCGACCGGGCCCTGGACCTCCCCGGCACCGAGCTGGAGGGGTCCTACGGCGCCGCGGACTTCGTCTCCTGGTACGACGGCCACCCGGACGTCCCGCGCGACTGGCCGCTGGAGGCCGAGAAGGTCGCCGTGCTCGGCGTGGGCAACGTGGCCCTCGACGTCGCCCGGATCCTGGCCAAGACCGCCGACGAGCTGCTGCCCACCGAGATCCCGCCGAACGTGCACGCCGGGCTGGGCCGCAACAAGGCCGTCGAGGTGCACGTCTTCGGCCGCCGCGGACCGGCTCAGGCGAAGTTCAGCCCGATGGAGCTGCGCGAGCTGGACCACTCCCCCACCATCGAAGTCATCGTCAACCCCGAGGACATCGACTACGACGAGGGCTCGATCGCCACCCGCCGGGCCAACAAGCAGGCCAACATGGTCGCCTCCACGCTGGAGAACTGGGCCATCCGCGACCCCGGCACCCGGCCCCACAAGCTCTTCCTGCACTTCTTCGAGTCCCCCGAGGAGATCCTCGGCGCGGACGGACGCGTGGTGGGGCTGCGCACCGAGCGCACCGAACTCGACGGCACCGGCAACGTCCGCGGCACCGGCCGGTTCACCGACTGGGACGTCCAGGCCGTCTACCGGGCGATCGGCTACTACTCGGACGAGCTGCCCAAGCTGCCCTTCGACCCGCTGTCGGGCACGGTCCCGCACGAGGCGGGCCGGGTGCGCGCCGCCGACGGCGGCCACCAGAGCGCCGTGTACGTCACCGGCTGGATCAAGCGCGGTCCGGTGGGCCTCATCGGCCACACCAAGGGCGACGCCAACGAGACCGTCGCCTGCCTCCTCGACGACCACGCCGCGGGCCGCCTGCCCGGCGCGGCCGACCCGGAGCCGGACGCCGTGCCCGCCTTCCTCGAAGAGCGCGGGGTCCGCTACACCACGTGGGAGGGCTGGCACCGGCTCGACGCCCACGAGCGGGCCCTGGGCACCGCGGAGGGCCGCGAGCGCGTCAAGGTCGTCGAGCGCGAGGACATGCTCCGCCACAGCGGCGCCTGATTCCGCGGCGCCGAGCGGCGCCGGACGACATCAAACGGAATGCGCGCGGCGACCGACCCCAGGCAGCGCGGGGGGCCGTTCCGTCAGGGGCGGGCCGCGCCGCCCGCGGCCGCGGCTCCCGCCGGGACGGCCCGCGCGTCCGGCCCCTCACCGGTCTCCACCACGCGGCCGTCGCGCATCTCCACGACCCGGTCGGCCAGGTCCATCAGGGCCGGGTCGTGGGTGGCGACCAGGACGGTCACGCCCTCGCTGCGCACGACGGCGCGCAACAGCTCCATGATGGCGTGGCCGGTCTCGGAGTCGAGCTGGCCGGTGGGCTCGTCGGCGATGATCAGGTCGGGGTCGTTGGCCAACGCGCGGGCGACGGAGACGCGTTGCTGCTGACCGCCGGAGAGTTCCCCCGGCCGCTGCGCCGCGTGGTCGGAGAGGCCGACGAGCGCGAGCAGGGTGCGTACCCGCTCCTCCCGCTGCGCGGCGGGGACCTTGCGCAGCCGCATCGGCACGCCGACGTTCTCGGCCGCGGTCAGCACCGGTATGAGGCCGAAGGACTGGAACACGAAGCCGATGCGCTCGCGACGCAGGGCGAGCAGCCCGCTCTCGTCGAGCCCGGTCAGATCGGTGCCGTCGAGACGTATCGCACCGCGGGTCGGGGCGTCGAGTCCGCCGACCAGGTTCAGCAGGGTGGTCTTACCGGAACCGGAACGTCCCTTCAGTGCGGTCAGTTCACCGCGGGGCAGCGTGAACGAGACGCCGCGCAGGGCGTGGACGGTCTGCTCGCCGGTCCCGAAGCTGCGGTGCACGTCCTCGACCACCACCATCGGCGTGGCATCGCTGCGGTCCTGCGCGGTCGTGGTCACGGCCATGGGTCCCCCAAGGTGGTTGTCGATATCCGCATTTGCTCATCCCTTTCCCCCGCACACAAGCCCCTTCCGCTGCACGTTCGAATCTGACAAGATCGCCCGCTATCCGGTACCTATGGTCCGGTAGTAGGAGGAATACCACGCATGCTCGGCTTCGTCATGCGTCGTCAGCGTGGGCGTGTACCCCTTGCTGCCGCCGTACTGTTCACCGTTCTGATCACTACGACCGTCCTCACCGCGCTCTTCGCCTTCACGCGGGGCGTGGGCGAGGCGGGACTGCGGCAGTCACTGCAGGGGCGGGACCACACCCGGTCCACCGTCCTGGTCACCGGCTACCACCCGGCGGCCGACCGGCCCAAGGACGACGCGGCCCTGCGGGGCTTCGGGCAGGGCCTGTTCGGTGCGCTGCCGTTCGCCGTCGACAGCGTGGCGCGCAGCCACGCCTACGGCCTGCCCCGAAGCGGCGCCGCGGCCGCGGAAGCGGACCTGACGCTGCTCGCCGCCTTCGACCGGGCCCGCACGGTGCTGGTCGCCGGGCAGTGGCCGCAGGCCGTCGGCAGCGGCGCCGTCGCCTCCCGCGTACCGGTGGCCGTGCCCGAGGCGGCCATGAACCGGCTGGGGCTGACGGCGGCGGGCCTGCCCGCCGAAGTGCGCCTGGACGACCGGTTCCAGGGGCCGCCGCTGACCGTGCTGGTCACCGGTGCCTACCGGCCCGCGGACCCCGCCGCGGCGTACTGGCGGCTCGACCCCGTCGCCGGCCGCGGGTTTCAGATCAGCACCTTCACCACGTACGGCCCGCTGCTCGTCGACGACTCCGCCTTCACCGTCGGCGGCGTGGCGCAGGACAGCCGCGTCACCCTCCTCACCCCCGACTTCGCGGGTGTCCACACCGCCGAGGCGGAAGCCGTCGGCGCGCGGAGCGCCGCGCTCACGGCGTCGCTCAAGACCTCCGCTGGACTCAACGCGAAGACCGAACTCCCGGAGCTGATGGCCGAGTTGCGCTCGGCGCGCACGGTCGCCCGGTCCACCCTGCTGATCGGCCAGCTCCAGCTCGTCACGCTCACCGCGGCGACCCTGCTGATCGTCGGGACCACCCTGATGAAGCATCAGGAGCCGGAGCGGAACCTGCTCCTGGCCCGCGGCGCCTCACGGCGCAGGCTGGGCCTGCTGACCGGGGTCGAGGCGCTGCTGCTGTCCTTGCCCGCCGTCCTCTTCGCGCCCCTGCTCGCCCCGCTGCTGCTGCGGTTCCTCGACGGCGACGGCGCCCGTGCGCGGGGAACCGCCGTGTCCGGCGCCTCCGGCGTGTGGTCGACCACGTGGTCCCTGTGGCCGGTGGCGGCCGTGTGCGCGCTGGGCTGTGTGCTGCTGAGCACGCTGCCCGCCGTGGTGCGGGGCGCCTCGGCCGTCGTGCAGCGGCACGGCGGCAAGCGGCAGGAACTGGTGGCGGGGGCCGCCCGTTCGGGCGCGGACCTCGCGCTGCTGGCGCTGGCCGCGATCGCCTACCAGCAGCTGGACCGCTACGAAGGAGCGGGCCCGGGGGGCGACGGCGGCTCGTCCGGCGTCGACCCGGTGCTCGTCGCCGCGCCGACCCTGGCGCTGTGCGCGGGGGCGGTGCTCGTGCTGCGCGTGCTGCCCTTCGCGGCGCGGCTGGGCGGGCGGCTGGCGGCGCGCGGTTCCGGGCTCGGTCCGGCCCTGGTCGGCTGGCAGCTGGCGCGCCGGCCCCAGCGGGCGACCGGTCCGGTGGTGCTGCTCGTCCTCGCCGTCTCCTCCGGCGTACTGGCCCTCGGGCAGTACACCGGATGGTCGGACTCCCAGCGCGACCAGGCCTCGTACCGCACCGCGGGGGGCCTGCGGATCACCGGCAGCCAGCTGGCCGCCTTCGGCCAGGGCGGCCGGTACGCGGCGCTGCCGGGCGGGGACCGGGCGCTGCCGGTGCTCCGTGGGCAGCAGGCGCTGCCGGGCGGGCGCACGGCCGAACTGCTCGCGGTGGACGCGGCGGCCCTGGCGGAGCGGGTTCCGCTGCGTGCGGACCTCCGCAACGGGAAGCCGATGGACGAGGTGTTCTCCCCCCTCACCCCGGCCGCCGGGGCCGGGGCGACGGCCGGCATGACGCTGCCCGGCCGGGCCCGGCGGATCGAACTCGACCTGACGCTGCGCTCCACGGGCGCGCCGACGGGAGACCCCAATCTGAGGCTGCTGCTGCGCGACCGGTACGGCATGACCTACCGGACCCCCGTCATCCGGATGCCCGCCACCGAGGGGCGGACCACCGTCCCGGTGGATCTGGACGCGCTGGCCGATGCTCCGGTCGGACGGGCCTCGGGACCGCTGACGCTGCTGTCGGTGGTGTTCTCGTACGGCGCCCCGAACGGCGACGTGGCGCCGCCCCAGTGGGGCGGCGAGCTGACGGTCCACCGTCTCGCGGCCGTCGAAACCGCGGGCGGCCCCGCCGTCCCCGTCGCGCTGCCGGGATCCGGCGGCAACGGCTCCGACGGCTGGACCCTCTCGGCCCCGCCGAAGGGAACCGAGGCCGCGCTGCTCAAGGAGGCCCCGAAGGGCTCTCCGGCCGGGCCCGCGCTGCTGCGGCTGGCCTACGCGGGCCCGCCCCGCAGGGAAGAGACGAGCCTCGTGCTCACCGCGGGACCGGCGGGGCCCGTCGCAGAACTTCCCGGGGTCGCCACCCGCGGGTACCTCGCCGCCGTCGGCGCCAAGGCCGGCGACGTGGTGCCCGTCCCCTTCGTGCAGTCCACCGTCCGGGTGCGGATCACCCGCGTCGTCGGCGCGCTGCCCGTCGTCGGTGACACCGCGCTCGCCGTCGACCTGCCCGCCTTCGGGCGGCTGTCGGCCGCGGACGGCGCCCGCGCGCTGCCCGCGGTGACCGAGTGGTGGCTGCCCGGTTCCTCCGCGGGGGATCCCCTGCCGGGGCGGGCGGCCGCCGCGCTGCGGACCGGGCCCGGCGCCGGGAGCCAGGACGTGCTGCTGCGCGAGGAGGTGGCCGGCGGGCTGCTCGACGATCCGCTGAGCACCGCCCCGCAGCGGGCGCTGGTGGTCCTGGCCGTGGCCTGCGCGCTGCTGGCCGCGATCGGTTTTGCCGCCTCCGCCGCCGCGGGCGCGCGGGAGCGGTCCCGGGAGTCCGCGGTGCTGCTGGCGCTCGGCGCGCCCCGGCGCACGCTGGCCCGTACGGCCACCGCCGAGGGCGTGATCCTGACCGGGCTCGGCAGCGCCGCCGGGGTGGGCATCGGCGTCGCCCTGGTCCACCTCGTGGTGCCGCTGATGGTGCGGACGCCCTCGGGCCACCGCCCGTTCCCCGCACTGCTGGTCGACCTCCCGGGCGGCTGGACGCTGCTGCTGACCGTCGCGATCGCCGTCGTACCCCTGCTCGCCGCCTCCCTCGGCGGCCGCCGCAACCGGAACACGGCCGCGCGACTGCGGCAAGTGGAGGAGTCATGATCCGCACGGCCCGTACGGCCTCCCGGGCCGCCCGTCCCGCGTCGTGGGTGCGCACGCGCCTGCGCGCCATGCCCTCGGCCGCCTTCCTGGCCGCCGTGCTCGCCTTCGCCGCCGTGTTCCTGAGCGCGGCCCTGCCCCGCGCGCTGGACCGGGGCGCGGACGAGGCCCTGCGCTCCTTCCTCGGCGACAAGGGGGTGGACCGGACGAGCGTGCAGGTGTCCGCCGACGCCGCGAAGGGGCCCCAGCTCCCGACGGACCTGGACCGGGTCCTGTCCCTGCTGGTGTCCCGGACCGGCGGCGACTTCGTCCTGGCCCCGGACGGCCCCGTGCACGGCACGCTGGGCAACGACCACCGCTCGCTGAGCACCCCGGGGCTCGCCCGGCCCGACGACGTGTCCCCGATGCTGAGCCTGGTGCACGTGCGCGAAGCCTCCGCGCACGTGAAGCTGGTGGCGGGCCGCTGGCCGACCGGTGCCACCACCGAGGGGCCCGTGCCGATCGTCCTCTCCAAGCGGGCGGCCGACGCCGTCAACGCCCCGCTGGGCACGGTGCTGCGCACCGAACCGGACGGGCTCAAGGCGCCCACCGCCGACCAGGCCGTGGTGGTCGGGCTCTACACCGCCAACGACGAGGCCGACCGGGTGTGGACCGGCCTGCCCTGCCTCACCCACGCCTGTACCGCCTTCACCCGCGAGCGCGAGCCGCGCTCGTACTGGCAGACGGGGGCCCTGGTCGGCGCCGACGACCTGCCCCGGGTCGCGACCTGGGGCAAGGGGGCCACCGACTTCTGGCGGCTGCCGATGGACACCGCCCGGCTGCGCGCGGACCGGCTGCCCGAGACCGGCGCGCGGCTCGCCTCGTACGTGTCCGGGCCCACCGCCGCCGAGCTCCTCGACGGTTCGGGACGCCCCGACCTGACGATCACCTCCACGCTGCCCGGCCTGCTGACGGAGGCGCGGGCCCGGCAGCAGGCCGCCGCCCCGGTCGGGGTGAGCGGTCCCGCCGGGGTGGCCGGGGTCGTCTTCGTCGTCCTGTGCCTGGCCGCCGCGCTCTCCGGGGAGCGGCGCGAATCGGAGCTGCGGCTGCTGCTGGCGCGCGGCGCCTCGCGCGGCGGGCTCGCCCGGAGGCTGCTGGCGGAGGGCGCGGTCCTGGTCCTGCCGGCCGCGCTGCTGGCCTCGGCACTGGCCTTCTTCCTGCTGCCGACGCCCCGCCTGCTGCCCTCGCTGATCGCGGCCCTGGTCACGACCCTGCTGGCCTGGCTGGCGTTCCCGGTGCGGGCGCTGGTCCTGCTGGCGCCGCCGCGACCGCGCAACCGGTGGCGGCGGCCGGTGGCGGAGCTGCTGGTGCTCCTGGTGACCGGCGCCGCCCTGCTGGAGGTGCGCGGGCGCGGGATCGCCCAGGCGGGCGCGGACGTCGATCCGCTGCTGATCGCCGCGCCGTTGCTGCTCGCGCTGTGCGGGGGGCTGCTGCTGGCCCGGATCCTGCCGCTGCTGGTCGCGCTGCCCGCCCGGATGGCGGCGCGGGGGAACGGGGTCATCGGCTTCCTGGGGCTGGCGCGCGCCGCGCGGGGCAACGGGGGCCGCGGCCGCACGCCGGTGCTGCCGCTGGTCGCGCTGCTGCTGGCGGTCACCACGAGCGGCTTCTGGACCACCGTGCTGAACGCCGCGGAGGCCGCCCGGGTGGCCGCGAACCGGGTGAGCATCGCGGCTGACGCGCAGGTCGCCGCGCCGGTGGGGCAGACCCTGTCGCCCGAGCTGGTCAAGGCGCTGGGAGCGCTCGACGGCGTACGGTCCTCCGTCAGCCTGTGGACCGAGGACGACGCGTTCCTGGACGCTCCGGCGCAGCGGTTCACCACCCAGGTCAGCGTGGTCGTGGTCGAGCCGAAGGCCTACGCGGAACTGTCCCGGTCGGTCCGGATCGGGCCGTTCGACCCGGCGCTGCTGGGCGGTGGCGGTACGGGTACGCCCGAGGCGCCGCTGCCGGTGCTGTTCAGCAGCGGGCTGGCCGAGCTGGCGCCCGGCGGGACCTTCCGGCTGCGGTTCGGCGACGGCTCCCTCCAGGTCGCCTCGCGGGGCGTGGTCGACGGCACGCCGGTCCGGCCGGGCGCCGCCGGGGCGACGGTGATCGTGCCCGCGGGGGCGGCCACCGCCGCACTGCCGGAGACCCGGCAGCCCAACCGCTGGTACGGGATCGGCCGTCCCGCCGAGGACCGGCTGCGCGTGCTGGTCCGCTCCCTCGTACCGGCGGCCTCCGCCGCCGAGTACCGGGTGCGGACCAGCGCCGGGGTGGGAGACGAACTGCGGCCCGACCCGCTCCAGGAGGCCGCGGTCCGGCTGTTCCGGGCCTCGGTCGTCGGGGCGGCGGGCTTCGCGCTGCTGGCCGTGCTGCTGTCGCTCGTCAGGGCCGCCCCCGAGCGGGCCGCGCTGCTGGCACGGATGCGCACCATGGGGCTGCGGCCCCGGCAGGGCGTGCTGCTGATGCTGGCCGAATCGCTGCCGCAGGCGCTGGCGGCGGCGCTCGGCGGGGCCCTGACCGCTACGGCGGCGGTGCTCCTGCTGGGACCGGCCGTGGACCTGTCCGCGCTGGTCGGCGCGCCCGTGGCGGGTGGGCTGCGGTTCGGCGCGCGGCCCGTCCTGGTCCAGGCGCTGGGTCTGGCCGCCCTGGTGGCGGTGGCCGTACTGGCGGAGGCGGCGGTATCGGGACGACGCCAGATCACCACCGAGTTGAGAGCGGGAGACCAGCGATGAGCGGCGAGCGGACAAGCGGGCCGGCGGGCCGGGGGGCGGTGGCCCAGGCGGCGGACGGCCGGGGACCGGACGGCCGGGAGGGGTCGGCCGACGGGCCCAGCTACGAGGAACTGCGGCGGCGCGCGGCGGCCGCCATGGCGCCCCCGCCGCCCGAGGCGGGGACGGCCATCGTGTGCGACCGCCTGGTGCGGGTGTTCAGCGGGGACGGGATCGAGGTACAGGCGCTCCAGGGGCTGGAGCTGACCGTGGCGCAGGGGGACCTGGTCGCCCTCGTCGGGGCCTCCGGCAGCGGCAAGTCGACGCTGCTGAACATCCTGGCGGGCCAGGACCGGCCCACCGCGGGCACGGCCCGGGTGGCGGGGTACGACCTGCTGGAGATGACCTCGCGGGACCGGCTGCGCTACCGGCGCGAGGCGGTCGGCTTCGTCTGGCAGCAGACCGCGCGCAACCTGCTGCCGTTCCTGACGACCACCCAGAACATCGCGCTGCCCCTCCAGTTGACGGGCGGCGGCGGGCGGGGGGCGGCCAAGCGGCACGCGGCCCGGACGGCGGAGCTGATCGACGCCCTGGACCTGGGGCCGCTCGCGGGCCGCCGCCCGGCCGAACTCTCCGGCGGGCAGCAGCAGCGGGTGGCCGTCGCGGTGGCGATGGCGGGCGCCCCGAAGGTCCTGCTGGCCGACGAACCGACCGGGGAGCTGGACTCGGAGACCGGCGCGGCGGTCTTCGAGGCCTTCCGGACGGTCAACCGGGAGCTGGGCGCCACGGTGGTCGTCGTCACCCACGACCCGATGGTCGCCGGCGAGGTGCGGCGCACCGTGGCCATCCGCGACGGCCGCACCAGCAGCGAGGTGCTGCGCCGCACCGTCACCGACGAGCACGGCGCGGAATCGGTCAGCGAGCGCGAGTACGTGATGCTGGACCGCAGCGGCCGGGTCCAACTGCCGCGCACCTTCCTGGAAGCGCTCGGGATGGAACACCGGGTCGCCGTCGACCTGGCCCCCGACCACATCGAGATCCGGCCGGATTCCGCGGGGTAGTGCCGGGACCGCGCGGAGCCCCGGGGCCGTGCGCCCCGGGGCGGCCTCCGGTCAGCGGGCCGCCCGGCCGCCGGGACCGCGCGGCTCCTCACCGGCCGCGAGGCGGCCGATCTCCTCTGCGGCCGCGCGGGCCTCCGCCCGCCGCTCCATCCGGTCCAGCTGCTCCCGGTACACCGCGAGCGAGTCGATCAGCAGACCGACCCGGCCGGGCTCCCGCGCGTACGACTCCCGTGCGCCGGAGACCGATTCGGCGAGCAGAGCCAGGTGGACCGCGGGCCGGTGCGAGAACTCCCGCCGCCCGTACTTCCGCAGCGCCACCACCAGCAGCGGCAGGTAGGCGAGCGGGCTCACCGCGGCGAGCACCCGGTAGGCGGCGACCCGCTCCGCGAGCGGTGGTTTCGCCGAGCCGAGGAGGGCCACTCTGGCTCGAAGGACCGCGTCGTGACTGATGTGCGCCGAGTTCGTCATGACGGTGATTCTCAGAGCCGGACAGGGGCTCGAACAAGGGTGATCCGCTGTGCCCTTGGTCCTACGAAAACGGCCTCTGACCTGTCATGATGGATACGTATTCACCCTTGGGCCCAGGACTGACGCACCATCAGGCGGTGTCGGCGGTGCGCCGGGCGCGCAGGCCGAGGCCGATCAGGAGTCCCGCCGCGAGCAGGATCGCCGCGTCGATCGCCAGGACCGTGCGGACCCCGTCGAAGAGCGCGCCCCCCGTGGTCGCCAGCACGCCGAGCAGCGGGATGCCGATGGTGAGCCCGACCTGCTGGGTCGTGGTCACCAGGCCGGTGGCGAGGCCCTGTTCGCCGTCCGGCACGCCGCTCGTCACGGTGACGCCGTACGAGATGATCGCGCCGAGGTGGAACATGCTGGCCACCGACACGGCCACCGTGGCCAGGAGGGCGCCGGAGCCGGATCCGACGGCGAGCAGGAGCGCGGTGAACACGCCCTGGCCCAGCAGCGAGCCGACCAGGGTGCGCCGGGCGCCGATCCGGCCGATCACCCGGGAGGCGTACGTACCGGCGAGGGCCGACATCACTCCCTGGACGCCGAAGACCAGCCCCGTCCGGAAGGACGACAGGTGCAGCGTCTCCTGGAGGTAGAGGGTCAGCACGAAGACGACGGTCGACATCATCGAGAAGGTCACCAGGCCGCCGATGTTGCCCCAGGCGACCGTGGACCGCCGCAGCATCGGCAGCGAGACCAGCGGGGCCGGGGACCTCGTTTCCACCACGACGAAGGCGGCGAGCAGCGCGACCGCGACGGTCAGCGTGCCCCACACCTCCACACCGCCGAAGCCCTGCTGGGCGGCGGTCGACAGGGAGTAGATCAGCGCGAGCAGGCCACCGGTGACGGTCACGGCGCCCGGTACGTCCAGCCGCGGGCGTTCGGGGGTGCGCGACTCGGGCAGCAGCCCGGGGGCGAGGACCAGCACGATCAGCGCGGCGGCGGTGAGCAGCCCCATCGTGGAGCGCCAGCCGAGCGTGTCCGTCATGACGCCGCCGAGCACCATGCCCACGGTGAAGCCGAGGGAGAGCAGGGTGCCGGAGATGCCGAGCGCCTTGTCGCGCAGCGGGCCCTCGGGGAACGTCGTGGTCAGCAGGGACATCCCGGTGGGCACGATGACGGCCGCTCCGAGGCCCTGGAGGGCGCGGCCGGCCAGGAAGGACGCCGGGTCCCAGGCGAAGGTGGCGAGGGTGGAGGCGACGGCGAAGAGGGCGAGGCCCGTCACGAACAGCCGCTTGCGGCCGTACAGGTCGGCGATCCGCCCGAAGAGGAGCAGGAAGCCGCCGGAGGGCAGGGCGAAGGCGGTGACGGCCCACTGGAGCGCGGACCGGCCGAGGCCCAGGTCCTTGCCGAGCACGGGCAGGGCGACGTTCAGTACCGAGAAGTCCAGCGCCACCATGAACTGGGCGGCGCACAGGACGAAGAGGACCAGTGCGGCGCGTCCGGTGAGCCGGTCGCCGCCGGGCCGCGCACTCCTGCCCGGGTCCGGGGGCGTCGCAGCGGGGGGCGTCGTGGCCGGGGACGGGGTCCGGCCGGCCGGTACCGCGGTGTCGGGGACTCGCTCCGGGCGGGCGGAGGAGATGGGTGTGTCGGTCGTCATGGCCCCACCCTCGCCGTCCCGCGCGGCCCGTGGAGAGTGGGAACTTATGCTGGTGGTGGCACCACCAGGCAGTCAGTAGGGGGATATCCGTGGCCACACCGATCGACCAGCACCGGCGTTCCGAGCTGCGCGAATTCCTGATGAGCAGACGGGCGAGGATCACCCCTCGCGAGGCGGGCCTGCCGGACGGCGGCGCCCGCCGCCGCACGCCGGGCCTGCGCCGGGAAGAGGTCGCCGTGCTCGCCGGGGTGGGGGTGTCCTGGTACCAGTGGCTGGAGCAGGGCCGCGACATCACGGTGTCCCCGCAGGTCCTCGACGCGGTGGGCCGGGTCCTGAAGCTGACCAGCGCCGAGCAGCGGCACCTGTACGTCCTGGCGGGGCTCAACCCGCCGGCGCCCAAGGTCGCGCCCTCCGCGCGCACCATGTGTGACGGACTCAAGCGGCTGATCGACGCGTGGATGCCCTTTCCCGCGCACATCATGGACGTCTACTGGAACACCGTGATGTACAACGATGCGGCGGCGATGGTGCTCGGCATGCGGCCCGAAATCGTGCAGAACTGCCTGATCGCCTTCTTCACCGACCCCCTCTACCAGGCACGCAGCACGCACTGGGAGGAGATCGCGGCCAGCGTGGTGGCGCAGTTCCGGGCCGCGTGCTCGGAGTCGCCCGACGACGACGGGTTCCGTGCGGTCGTCGAGGAGGCCAAGGAGCGCAGCCCGCTCTTCGCGTCCCTGTGGGAGCGCCGGGACATCGAGCCGGGCGGTCAGATGCAGAAGGAGTTCGAGCACCCCGCGGTGGGGACCCTGTTCGTCGAGTCCACGCAGCTGCGCGTGCCGGCCCGCCCGGATCTGGCGATCATCCTGCACACTCCCCTGCCGGGCACGGACACCGCCGAGAAGCTGGAGTGGCTGGCCTCGCCGGAGGGCCGCCGCGGGTCCATGTACCCGCTCGCGGGATGAGGCGCTACGCCGGCGCCGGTGCCCCGGGGCGCGTCCTGGGGAACGGACCGGGGGCCGGGCGGGCCGCCGGGCACCGCCCGGCATGCGCGTCGGGCGCCATGGCTCCCATCCCCTGCATGGGAGCCGTGGCGGCCCGACGCGGAACACCCGGCTGCCAGGAGACTCCCACCGCCCGCCAACGTCGTCCTAACGCACCGCTAACGCGGCGCGGGACGCGCGGCAGATAGCAGACAGCAGGCCGGCCGGTGGCGGGGAGCCGATTGGCCGGGTACTCACTCATGTCCCGAAATGGTCCGACGTATGCTCGGCCCGGGGCTCACAACGCTGAACAGGGTGGCGATTCAATGGAGTTCCGCGTGCTGGGGCCCGTGGCCGTGGTGACGGAGCACGGGGAGCCGCTCCCCCTCGGCCCGGCCAAACGCCGCAGTCTGCTGGCCGTGCTGGTGCGCTGCGCCAACGCGGCCGTCGCCGTCGACCGGCTGACCGAGGCGCTGTGGCACGAGGAACCGCCGCGGCACTCCCGCACCGTGGTGCAGGGCCACGTCTCCCAGCTGCGGTCCCTGCTGGCCGCGCACGGAGCGGCCGGGTACGGCGTCGAACTCCGCACGCACGGGGCGGCGTACCTGCTGCGGGTGCCCGAAACACTGGTGGACTCGCACCGCTTCGAGGAGCTGCTCCGGCTCGCGCGGGCCGCGGACGCGCCGCGCGAGGCCGTGCCGCTGCTCCGGGAGGCGCTGGCGCTGTGGCAGGGGCCCGCGCTCTCCGGGACGGTGCACAGCCCGCTGCTGGAACACGCCGCGAACGCCCTGGAGGAGCTGCGGCTCACTGCGGTGGAGGAGCTGGCCGCGGCGCACGCGCTCCTCGGGGAGCACGCCACGGCGGCGGCCGTCCTGGGCGCCGAGGCCGTCGCGCACCCGTTGCGGGAGCCGCTGATCGCCGCGCTGATGCGGGCCCTGGGGGCGGCGGGGCGGCAGGCGGACGCGCTGGACTGGTTCCACCGCACCCGACGGTTGCTCGCCGATCAGCTTGGGGTCGACCCCGGAGCAGTGCTCACCGACGCGTACACCGCTCTGCTGCGCGCCGATCCCCCGCCGCCCGCCGCGGTCGCGGTCCCGGCCACCGCCACCGTGACCACGGCTGCCACCGTGACCGCGGCCGCCCCCGATGCGCACCCCGTACCGGTACCAGTACCCACCACGACCGCGGCGGCGGGGGCCGTCCCGTGCCCCCAGCTCCTGCCCCGCCGCCCCCGCGCCTTCACCGGGCGCGAGAGCGAGCTGGCGGCGCTCGACCGGGCCGCGGCGGCCGCCCCCGGCGCCGTCGCCCTCATCACGGGCAGCGCCGGAGTCGGAAAGACCGCGCTGGCCCTGCACTGGGCGCACCAGCGGGGCGCGGACTTCCCCGACGGCCGGCTCTTCGTCGACCTGCACGGCTACAGCACCCTCCCGACCCGCGGGGCGAGCACCGTGCTCCGCGAGTTCCTGCTCGCCCTCGGCCTGCCCGCCGAGCAGATGCCCGACTCCCCCGAGGCCCTGGGCGCCCGTTACCGCGAACTGACCGCCGCCCGGCGGATGCTGATCGTCCTGGACAACGCACACGCGTCCGGGCAGATCCGTCCGCTGCTGCCCGGCGGGGAGCGCTGCGTCACCGTCGTCACGAGCCGGGACCGGCTCGGCGGCCTCGTGGCCTCGGACGCGGCGCGTCCGGTCCCGCTCACCGCGCTGCGCACCGCGCAGTCCACCGCGCTCCTCGCGGCCGTCCTGGGCCGGGACGCCGTCGCCGCCGAGCCCGAGGCCGCGGCGCGGCTCGCCGCGCTCTGCGACGGCCTGCCGCTGGCCCTGCGGGTGGCGGCGGCCCGGCTCGCCACCCGCCCGCACCAGGGCCTGGCCGCCTTCGCGCGGGAACTCTCCGACGAGCACCGCAGGCTGGAGCTGCTCAACGTCGAGGACACCGGGGTCGGCGCGGCCCTCGGCCTGACCGTGCGGCAGCTGCCCGAACCGGCCCGGCGGATGTTCCGGCGGCTCGGCCCGCACACCGGCGCCACCCTCGACACCTGTACGGCCGCCGTGCTCGCCGACTGTCCGCCCGCTGAGGCCGCCGTGGCGCTGGACCAGCTGGCCGCCGCCCAGCTGGTCGTCGAGGCGGGTCCGCGGGGGTACGTCCTGCACGACCTGGTCCGCCTCTACGCCCGCAGTCTGTCACCCGGACACGACGCCGAGGGGCTGCTGCGCCTCCTCGACCACTGGCTGCACACGCTCCTCGCCGCGAGCGCCGCCGCGGAGCCCGGCAGCGAGCCGTGCTGTCCGCTGCCCGCCGACGCGCGGCCCGCCGGCGTGATCCGGGCGTTCGCGGACCGTACGAGCGCGCTCGCCTGGTACTCCGCCGAGCGGGACACCCTGCGCGGGGCGGTCGACGCCGCCGCCGCGGCGGGCCTGCACGACCGCGCCTGGCGCCTGGTCCTCCTGCAGTGGCCGCTGATCGTGTGGCAGGTCCGCGACGGCTGGCTGCCGCTCCTCGAACAGGGCCTGGCCTGCGCCGAACGCGACGGCGACCCCGCCGCACAGTCGCGCGCCCGGTCCCTGCTGGGCTGGGTACTGGCCGAGGAGGGCAGGTCCGAGGAGGCCCTGGGCCACCTCGAACGCGCCCCCGGCCTCGCGGCGCGGGCCGGTGACCGGGCCGGGGAGGCCGTCGCCCGGATCAACCTCGCCGTCGCGCTCACCCGGCGCGGTACCCCGGAGCGGGCCCGGGAGCTGCTCGTGCGGGGTCTGGCCCTGGCCGAGGAGGCCGGGCGGACCGAGACGGTCACCCTGGCCCACCAGCACCTCACCCAGCACCTCATCGCCGCGGGCGAGCCCGACGAGGCCGCCCGGCACGCGGCCCGGGGCCTGGCCCTGGCCGCACCGCCGCTCTCCGCTCCGCGGCGCGTGGTGCTGCGCACCCTGTACGGGGAGGCGCTGGCCGCGACGGGCCGTACGGCGGAGGCGCTGCGCCAGCTGGACGACGCGATCAGCGAGGCGCGGGCGCACGCCTACGAGGAGGGCGAGATCGCGGCGCGCGCGGTGCTGGCGGGGCTGGTCCGGGGCTGAGGCGGGTCGTCGGTCTCCCGCCGGGGTCACCCGGCTGCCCCGTCCGGCGCGCGCATCGCACCCGGACGGCCCACCGTGGAGCGCACACGCCGCTTCGGGCACGCGGACGCGGCCCCGACGCGCAGGAGGCTGCATGGACGGCATGGCCGCGGACGGGACCGGGGACCGGGTGACGGGGTTCGTCCAGACCTACAACAAGGACCACGGGTACGGGTTCCTCGTGCCCTGCGGCTCCCAGGACACCGTCTACGTCGAACGCGCCGACATCGCGTCCGAGCCGCGCACCCTGTCCGAGGAGCAACAGGTCACCTTCGCGATCGAGTTCGCCGACGGCCGCTTCGTCGCCCGGCACGTCCTGCCCTGAGCGGGGAGGCGCGGCGCCGGGACGACGCACCGTGACGTCGCCTACCGGCGACGGAGGTTGTCGGCGATGGTCAGGAAGACGAGGAGGTTCGGCACCTTCTGGGCCTGCGGAGCGCTCCACGCCTTGCTCTGGCCGGTGCGCCAGACGCAGACCATGCCGCCGCGGACGGCGATCTCGCTGACCTCGCTCCAGGGCAGCAACCCCTGGGATGCGTAAGTAACTCCGCTGCCGGACAGCTGCAACGGCCCGAAGCCGACCGTCCCGCCCTCCCGCACGAGCTTCCACACCTTCTCCACCTGGGCCCGGGCGACGGCCTCCGCGATCAGCGGCGCCCAGGTGGCCGATCCCCCGTAGACGTCCGTGATCTGTACCCGGTCCCCGCCCGGCGCCACGAGAAGGGAGACGTGCGAGCTCCGGAACGGCGTTTGCGTGCCCTTGTAGTTGATTACTTCCTGGACGGTCTCCTGGTAGAGCACGGCCCGTTCCCAGCGCACCGCGAACAGGGAGCGGCCGGTGGAGTTCACGATCAGCCCGTGCTCGTAGAGGTGCAGGCACTTGGACGCCAGGTCCCTGCGGAAGAGCGGGCTGCGCAGGGCCGCCCCGGCGGCCAGCAGGCCGATCCACAACGGGAATATCGCGAGCCCCCAGTGCACCTTCACCCATAACAGCGCCCCGCCGCCCAGCAGCGCGGCGATGCCCACCAGGGAGCCGATGACGAACCAGATCCGGTACTTCTCGTGGACGCCGAGTTCGGTCGCGGGGCGGAAGGTGTGTTCCAGCGCGCCCAGGCGGTGGCGGGCGGCCAGGGCATCCGCAGCGGGGGAGGTCGGTGCGGGCACGGTCATGCGCGGCCTCGGCTTCAAGGTCACGGCGTGCCCGGATAAGGCCGCCTGAACGGTACGAAATTCACCGGGTGACGCGGCGTCAGCGGCATCCCGCGGCCCCAGCAGCCAACACCACGATCACCACGCGGGCAACCCCCCTGGGCCGGCCCCCGGCCCGCCCGTGCGACGGCGGCCGCGTGCGCGATCGTGCGTGCAACCAGGTGGTTTCGAACATCTATTGACATGGACGCGGCGCTGCGCTGCACTGTGCCCGCACCCCGCATTCCGCTTCCCTCCCACCGCTTGGGGACTCACGATGCGCCTGCTCCGCCTGTTGACCGCCGCCGCCTTGGCCGCCGCCGCCCTCTCCCTGCCCGGCGCCACCGCCACGCCCGCGCAGGCCGCCGCGGGGCCGCCCCAGACCGTTCCGGCGCTGCGGCAGTGGACGGCCGGCACCGGCGCGTACACCTTCACCGCCGGCAGCCGGATCGTCGTCGACCCGGCCGCCTCGGCGCAGCTCGCCGACGAGGCGGCGACGCTGGCGGAGGACCTGGGGGCGCTCGCCGGCCGTCCGGTGGCCGTCGTGACCGGCAGTGCCTCCCCCGGCGACATCGCGCTGGCCCTCGGGGACACCACCCTGCCCGCCGAGGGGTACCGGATGACCGTCGCAGCGGCCCTCTCGGTCCGGGCCGGGACCGACACCGGAGCCTTCTACGGCACGCGCAGCGTCCTCCAGCTCCTGCACCAGTCCTCCTCGATCCCTGCCGGGACCGCCGTGGACTGGCCGGCCAAGGCCGAGCGCGGGCTGATGATCGACCAGGGGCGGAAGTTCTTCACCGTCGACTGGGTCAAGCAGCACATCAGGGAACTGGCCTACCTCAAACTCAACTACTTCCACTTCCACCTGTCGGACACCTTCGGTTTCCGGCTGGAGAGCGCCACGCACCCCGAGATCGTCTCCGCCGACCACTACACCAAGCAGGACATCGCGGACCTGGTCGCGCTCGGGCAGAAGTACCACGTCACGATCGTGCCGGAGATCGACACCCCCGGACACATGAATCCGATTCTGGCCGCGCACCCCGAGCTGAAGCTCAAGAGCTCCTCGGGCGCCGTCAGCGCCGACTTCATCGACCTGTCACTGCCCGCTTCGTACGCCTTGATCAAGGACCTGGTCACCGAGTACCTGCCGCTCTTCCCGGCCGCGTACTGGCACATCGGCGCCGACGAGTACGTCACCGACTACGCCCAGTACCCCCAACTGCTCGGCTACGCCCGCGCCCACTACGGCGCGAACGCCACCGCCAAGGACACCTACTACGGCTTCGTGAACTGGGCCGACGACCTGGTCCGGGCGGGCGGCAAGACCACGCGGATGTGGAACGACGGCATCAAGTCCGGTGACGGCACCCTCGCTCCGCACGCGGGCATCCTCGTCGAGTACTGGTACAGCTACGGCCTCACGCCCCAGCAGCTGGCCTCGGCCGGGCACAAGGTCGCCAACGACTCCTGGACGCCCACCTATTACGTGCTCGGCGGGGCCAAGCCCGACACCAAGTGGATGTACGAGACCTGGACGCCCGACCGCTTCGAAGGCGGCGCGACCCTCACCGATCCCGCGGTGAACCCGGGCTCGCTCCTCCACGTGTGGTGCGACAACCCCGGCGCCGAGACCGAGGCGCAGATCGCCGCGGGCATCATGAGCCCGCTGCGGGCGCTCGCCCAGCAGACCTGGGGTTCCCCGAAGCCGGTGAGCTCCTACGCCGCCTTCACCACGCTCACGACCGCTATCGGGCACAACCCCGCCTGGCCGGGGCTCGCCCAGCCGGGCAACCTCGCCCGCAACCGCCCGACCACCGCCTCCAGCACCGAGACGGCCGGCTTCCCGGCGGCCGCGGCGACGGACGGCGACTCCGCCACCCGCTGGTCGAGCGCCTACGCCGACCCGCAGTGGCTCCAGGTCGACCTCGGCTCCACCCAGGCGGTCAGCCGCGTGGTGCTGCGCTGGGAGGCGGCGTACGGCAAGGCCTTCCAGATCCAGCTCTCGGACGACGGCGCCGCCTGGCGCACCGTGTACACGACCACGACGGGGACCGGCGGGGTCCAGGACCTGACGGGCCTCTCCGGATCCGGGCGCCACATCCGGCTGTCCGCGACCCAGCGGGGCACCGCCTACGGCTACTCCCTCCACGAGTTCGAGGTGTACGGCGGCGCGCTCACCGGCACCCGGACCCTCACCGCCGGCGGAAAGGCGCTCGACGACCCGGGGAGTTCCACCGCCTCCGGAACCCAGTTGATCACCTGGACCCCGCACGGCGGCCCGAACCAGCAATGGCGGTTCGAACTCACCACCGACGGCAGCTACACGCTGACCAACGCCGCCTCGCACCTCTGCGCGGACGTGTCCGGCGGCTCCTCCACGGCGGGCGCGGCCGTCGTCCAGGCCACCTGCACCGGCGGCGACAGCCAGCGCTGGCTGCTCACCGCACGCGGCGGCGGCGACTACTCCGTGGCCGGCAAGAAGAGCGGGCTGCTGCTCACGACGGCCTCCGCGGCGGACGGCTCCCCCGTCACACAGCAGCCGTCGGGCGCTCCCGGCGGCCAGCTGTGGCAGATCAGCTGACTGACCGTCCATCAACGATCGTTTCCCCCGACGAACCTGTGGACGACCGCCTCGGCCCTGCCGGATGAAACCCTTCAGTAGGTCAAGTGCCTGACCAGCGGCGGTTTCAGAGGGACAGCCACGACGAATCCACCCCTAGCGGACGAGGAGCTACCGGGAGCTGTCACTTAAGGATCGTTTCACTTGCGCAATCGATCATCCATCTGTTCTAGTGGCACAGAAGCCCGGGGAGGAAGCTCTCCGGCAGGAGACGGCTGGCGTTGCGGCACCGGTATATCGGGGGTGTGCCGCAGCGCTGCCGCTTCGCGGAAGGACCGCACGACGTCCGTGGACAGCGCCCGGGACATCCGCACCAGCCCGGAGGGGTCGTCGGGCGAGACGAGGACGGAGCGGTGGTTCTGGCGCAGCGGGTCGGCGCCGTCGGGCAAGGGGACGCGCCACGCCCACGCGACCACCGCGTGCGCGAGCGCGGCCGCGTCCGCGACGGCCGCTGCTTGCTCGGGGCACCCGACCGTCTCCCGCGCCCGGGCCAGGGCCCGTTGCCGCACACAGGCGTCCAGGTACGGGCTCACGGTGAGGATCCCGTCGTGGATGTCGGCTTCCAGCTGGGTCACGCGCAGCTCGATGGAGGCCCGCGGACCCTCGGCGAGTTCCCTCGTGTGCCGGGTCGCCGCGCTCAACTCCCTCCACAGGGGACGCAGTCGGCGCAGCCTCCGCCACAGGTCGAGGTGGTTGGTGAACCGCTGGGAGACCAGGGGCAGTACGAAGCCGCCACCGATGAGGATCACCGACATCGAGGCGACGACGGGCGCCAGGCCCGCGCTGAGGTAGTCCCGGTCGTGACCGAGCCAGCGGGATCCGATCGCGACGAACTTCAGCCCGTCGTAGACCAGGTTGAACTGGTGCCCGATGCAGATCAGGATCAGCCCGCCGCGCAGGGCGCCGTGCACCTGCCTGGCCCACACCCAGCACAGGCACGTGACGATGATCCCGTTCGCCGTGTGGGCCAGCAGGTAGAGCAGCAGCATCTCGCGGATGTAGGGCGTGTTCGCGTAGTAGGTGTCCATGTCCACGAGCCGCTCCACCGGCGCGTCGCCCAGCACGAACAGGACGTTGATCGCGGCGATGACCACCCCGGTGACCAGGTAGCAGCGCCGCGCCCACCGGGCCGACCACGCGGCTTTCTCCGGACCGCTGTTCCACCGGATGATCAGCACGATGCTCGCACCGCAGAAGGCGGTCAGGAACGAGTAGACGAGCGGCGCGGCGGCGTTCGGCACGCCGGTGAAGCGGTTGATCGCGACGAGCGAGGGCATGGCAGTGGCGAAGTCCACGCACACCGCGAGGGCCAGCACCGCGCAGACGGACCGCAGCAGTTCGTTGCGCGGGTCCCGCCAGAGGGCCGGGAGCCGCAGGCACAGGATGACGACCAGGAAGGCACCCGGTATGTAGAAATCGAGGCCTTGTGAGCGGTTCATCGTGCGACCTTCCGTGCGGGTACGGCGGGCCGGGCGGGCCCGGTGGTCACCGTCCGGCGGGAGGAGAGCACCCCATAGTGCCGCGCGACCCGGGCGATCGCGGCGCCGCCCCCCGCGAGCAGCAGGGAGACGGCCTCGAACCCGGCGGCCCGCTCGCCCTCGTCGACAGCCTCCGCCCCCTGCCCCCGGGCCGCGACCACGGCGATCGCCTCGGCGATCATGGCGGCCGCTCCGGCGCACCGGGCCTGCTCCGGCTCCATCCCCGCACGCAACGCGCTGTCCTGCCGCTCCGTCATGAGGACGGGGTCGCAGGCGGGAGCGAGGGCGATCAGCTGGTCGTGGACGTCCGTCTCGCGGTACGCGAGGCGCTCGTCCAGCGACGGCCTGCGCAGCGCCAGCGTCAGGTCGGGCTGGGGGGCGATCGCCCGCAGCGCGCGCCAGAGCGGGCCCAGCTCCCGGTAGCGCCGCCAGGTGCCCAGGAGGGCGACGGCGCGCTCCCCCTGGGGGAGGAGGAACCCGGCCGCGCAGAGCAGCGATCCGATGCCCGCCGCGGGCGGGGCGAGTTCGGTGCTCAGGAAGTCGAGGTCGACTCCCGACCAACGGGCCCCGAGCGCGACGCCCTTGGCCACCCCGAAGCAGGCGCCGAGTCCGAAACCGGCGACGAGGCAGCCCAGACCGGTCCGGAGCCACCCCTCGGTCTCCCCCAGCCACTTGAGGCACATGAGGGTGAGCGCGGCGTGGATCGCGGTGTGCCAGAGCAGGTAGAGGACGATCATCTCCCGGATGCCCGGGGTGGTGGCGTAGAAGGTGTCCATGTCGCGCACCCGCTCGCTCGGCGCGTCCCCGGAGGCGAAGAGCACCGCGATCGACGCGATGACGAGCGCTCCGCCCCACAGCCAGCCGCGGACCTGCCGCCGCACCGTCTCGCCGAAGCCGCTGCGCCAGTAGGTCAGGAGCACCATGGCGAGGGTGCTGCACCCGCTGAGGATCGAGTAGACGAGGGGGCCGGAGAAGTTGTCGACGCCGGTGGTCCGGTTCACGTACCCGATGGTGGGCGGCGCGGCGAAGAAGAAGCCCGAGCCGATCAGGAGGATCAGCCCGGCGACCCCCCGGACCATCGGGTTGTGCCAGGTGCGCAGCAGTGCGGGCGCTTTGACGAGGAAGACGAGGGCGAGCACCGCCGCCGGAACGTAGTAGTGCGCGCTGCGCATCAGTCCTCCGAGCCCCCGAGGGAGGACTGGATCCGCTGTCCGGGGCCGTTCAGGGGGCGGTGGCCGGGGTGGTGTTCCACGTGCCGGCGCAGCCTGCTGCCGAAGCGCCGGCCGAACGCCTCGGCCTCGGCCTCGTCGCCGGGCACCGCGTGCGTGCGCGCGGCGACGCTGAGGATGGCCTGGTCGAGCGGTCCCGGGCCCAGTACGTCCACCAGCAGCCGGGTCGCGGCCTGCGAGCCGTGTTCGTGGGTGCCGCAGTGCCCGCGGACCATGTGCCAGATCTCGTGCCCGAGGATGACCAGGGAGTGGAAGGGGCTCGTGCTCCGCACCACGACGATCACGTCCTCGTGCTCGCGGTCCAGCCACAGCCCGGACAGGCCCGGCGGGAAGTTGCGGCGCAGCACCCTGACCGGGCGGCCGCGCAGCCCGGTCAGGTGGGCGGCCACCCTGGCGAACAGCTCGTCCACATCGGCCGGAGCGGGCCCGCGCAATGCGGCGTCCAGCTCGCCGCACAGCTTCGCCATCTCCTCTTCCAACTGGTGCTGCTGTCGCCTCTTGCCGAAGATCCCCACCCGCGAAACCCCTTGAAAAGCACACCGCTCGTCGGCGGTGTGCGGTGTGTCCTCCCGTGCTCGTGCCGATCGGCCGAGCCCACCTCACGCGTCGTGTGCGCCGCGCCTCACGCGTCCTGCTGGTCCTCTTCGATCGAGTCGATCAGGGCCTGCATCACGGCGCGCGTCTTGGGCGAGGTACCGCGCAGGGCGAAGCCGTTGAGCTGGTTCCTGCGCTTGAAGTCCTGGAGTTCGGCCAGCTGCCGCGCCCGTTCCTCCTCCAGTCTCTCCCGGAGCGCCCGGTCCAGGGCCTGCGAGGGGGTGGCCGTCAGGAACCCGCGCGGCACCTGGAAGAAGTCCTCGATCCGGGCCGCGTGCTCCAGCGAGGGCGCCTTCTCCCCGCGCAGGAACCTGCCGAACCACTGCGGCGTCAGCCCGGCTCCGTGCGCTATCTCGGCCTGCGTGTACGGCCGGCCCGTCGGGCCCATCCGGGTGCGCCGCAGGAATTCGAGCCGCTGGGTGACCTGTTGGAGGAAGTCGGTCTCGGGCAGCGGCCGCCGGTGCAGGCCCGCCACGACCACCGACTCGGGCAGGCCGGTACTGCGCGAGAGGGGCTGCGGGTCGAGGGTCACGGCCCAGTCCAGCTCCGCTTCCTCGATCAGTCCCTCGAGAAGCGCCAGGCTCTTCAGATGAGGGCTTTCCTCGTCGCTCACGTTCACTCCTGGCTGACTTGTCCCGTACGTAGCGGCCCACGGGGCCGCGCCCGTGCCGCCTCGTCACTGAATCAGATCAGCGATCGGTTCTACAACCGAAACGATCGTTGAATACTGCTCTCCACTCATCCTCATCACTCCTCATTTTCCTTTCCGGCCCCATTTCAAGGTTGTTTACGGTATGTTCCAGGCTCATGGAGAGTGATGAACGCGAGCTGTATTCGGTGGGCGAGGTCGCCGAGCGCCTGGGGCTCCACGTGCGGACCGTCCGGAACTACGTGCGCGACGGCCGGCTCAAGGCCGTCCGGATCGGCAAGCAGTACCGGATCAGCCGAGCGGACTTCGAGGCGCTGACCAGGCTGTCGCCCTCCGGCGCGGAAGCGGCCCCGTCGGCCGCCGCCACCGCGCGCGGGCACGTGGAGGTGTCCTCCATCGTGCAGCTCGACCCGGTCGGCCCGGAGGCGGCGAGCCGGCTGGGCACCCTCATCACGGCCGCCGCGCAGGGGCCGCGGGAGACGCCCCAGGCCCTGCGCGTCCAGACCGTCTACGACAAGGAGCGGGCCCGCATGAAGATCGTGATCCTCGGCAACGCCGCCGACACCGCCGACCTGCTCCACCTGATCGACGGGGTCCTCGGGCCGGAGAACGGCCTGTTCCCGTCGCCGAACGCCACCGTGCGGTCCGACGCCCGACAGGAGGCGCCCCGTGCCTGACGCCGTCGTCGAACACCACGGGGTACCGGTCCTGGTCTGCGACGCCGACGGCGCGCCGATCGCCACCGCACAGGACGCGCTCGACCACCTGATCGGCGGCGCCTTCTACCGGGCGGAGGTGGTCGCGGTCCCCGCGGAGCGGTTCGACGCGCGCTTCTTCGACCTCAGCACCGGGCTCGCGGGCGAGATCCTGCAGAAGTTCGTGAGCTACCGGGTCCGCCTGGTCGTGGTCGGCGACATCACGCACCACCTGCGGGCGAGCAAGGCGCTGCCGGACCTCGTGCGCGAGGCGAACCGGGGCCGCGACGCCTGGTTCGTGGACGACCTGGAGGCGCTCGCGGCCCGCCTCGCGTAGGAGCGCGGCGCGCACCCGCCGTACCCCGTCCCGCGATTGCCGCGCGCCGGGACGGAACCGGTCGTCCGCTTCCGTCCTCCTCCTCCACGACGACGGCACACCAACGACGGTGCGCGCCCCGGGGCGCGCACCGTGTGACGGGGGATCACATGACCAGGTTCAACAGGCGTACGGCGGCAGCCGCGTTCACCGCTTCCGTGCTCGCCGTGGCAGGTCTCGCGGCCACCGCGACCCCGGCCGCGGCCATCCACGGCGGGCGCAACGCCACGGCGGCGGACCATCCGTACGCGATGCTCATCGAGACGGCGGACGGGCGGCAGTTCTGCGGCGGCACCCTCGTCGCGCCCACGAAGGTCCTGACGGCGGCGCACTGCATCGAGGACGCTCCCGAACCCCGCGACCTGCTGGTGATCGGCGGCCGCACGGCCCTCGCGAGCACCAAGGGGACGGTCCGGCACGTCGCTTCGGTGAAGGTCCACCCGAAGTTCGAACGGAGCACGCTGACCTACGACGCGGCGGTGATCACCCTCTCGGCGCCGATGCCCTACGCTCCGCTGCCCGTGGCCGGCCCGAAGGACGGCGCCCTCTACGCCGCCGGCCGGGCGGCGCAGACGGCGGGCTGGGGGCGCACCGCCACCGGCACCGACGCCACCCGGCTGAAGTCGGCCACCTTGACGCTGGCACCGCTCACGGCGTGCGCGCCGTACGCCGAACCCTGGGAACCGGGCGCCCTCAAGGTGTGCGGGGTCCCCGGCGCCGGCCGGCACGACAGCATCTGCCCCGGCGACTCCGGCGGGCCGCTGGTCACGGGCGGCAAGGTGATCGGCATCGTCTCCACCGGCAACAAGTACTGCGACGACCAGTACCCCGTCTCGCTCTACACGCGGGCCGACGCGGTCGCCGCGGGGCTGGGCCTGCCGGTCTGAGGTGCCGGCCTGAGGGCACGGGCCTGACGGGCCGCCGGCTCACGGGCGGCGGCCCGCCTCCGGCGCGTGCCAGCTACCCTTGCCGCATGCCGATGCCCAAGACCGTCCCCGTGAGTGTCGACGCGATGCTCGAAGACCTGCGGACACTCGTCGAGACCGAGTCCCCCTCGCGCGATCTCGACGCCTTGAGCGCCTCGGCGAAAGTCGTCGCCGCCGTCATCGAGAGCCGCCTCGGCGGGCAGGCCGTACTCGTCGAGACGGAGGCCGGTCCGCACGTCCACTGGTCCGCCGGTGGCGACCCCAAGGTACTGATCCTCGGCCACCACGACACGGTGTTCCCGCTCGGCACCCTGGAACGCCGCCCGTTCACGGTGGCCGACGGCCGCGCGACCGGTCCCGGCGTCTTCGACATGCTGGGCGGCCTGGTGCAGGCGATCCACGGGCTCGCGGCCCTGGACGACCGGTCGGGGGTGGAGATCCTGGTGACCGCCGACGAAGAGGTCGGCTCCCACTCCTCCCGCTCCCTGATCGAGGAGCGCGCCCGCGCCTGCGGCGCCGTCCTCGTCTTCGAGGGCTCCGCCGACGGCGGAGCGCTGAAGACCGGTCGCAAGGGCTGCGGCACCTTCGAGGTGTCCATCACGGGCAGGGCGTCCCACGCGGGCCTGGAGCCCGAGGCCGGAGTGAACGCCCTGATCGAAGCCGCACACCAGGTGCTGGACATCGCGGCCCTCGGCCGGCCGCGGCTCGGCACCACCGTCACCCCCACGGTCGCGTCGGCGGGCACCCTGGACAACGTCGTCCCCGCCGGGGCGACCGTGACCGTGGACGTGCGCGTCGAGTCCGCCGAGGAGAAGGAGCGGGTCGAGTCCGCCTTCGCGGCGCTGACCCCGCGGTTGGAGGGGGCGCAGCTCTCGGTGCGCGGATCAGTGGGCCGCCCCCCGATGCCCGAGTCGGCGTCGGCGCCGCTCTTCGCGGTGGCCCGGCGGCTGCTGCCGCACCTCGAAGGCAAGTCGGTCGGCGGCGGGAGCGACGGCAACTTCACGGCGGCGATCGGCGTGCCGACGCTCGACGGCCTCGGCGCCGTCGGCGGCGGCGCCCACGCGGACCACGAGTACCTGGTGATCGACGCCATGACCGAGCGGGCGAACCTGGTGGCCGGTCTGGTGCGGGCGATCCGGGGCGCGTAGGGCGCGTCTGCGGTGCAGGCGGGCACCCACCCGTAACCCTGCGGCCGCGGGGTCGTTGAACCTGCTGGTCAAGCGAAGTGTACGAAGTCCCGGGCCCCAGGGTCCGGGACTTCGTGCTGTCCGCGCCGGTCTCTGCCCGGGCGGCCGTCGGCGGCCGGCTCAGGTCGCGGCGTCGGCCGGGGCCGCGGCGGCGCAGTCCGCGTGGCCCCAGCGGGCACCGAGCTTGGCGATCATGTCCCCGGCCGCGTAGGACTTCCCGCACGGGCAGCTGCCGGGGAACTTGGCCTTGATGGCCCGCGCCGCCCTGCCGGGCGCCGACCCGGAGGACGGCGCCGCCGTCCGCTTCACCGGGGCGCCGGACTTCTGCCGCGCCGGGCCACTGCGGACCGGAGCCGGGACTGGCATGGCCTCAATGCCGAAAGCCGTTCCGGCGGCCTGCTGCGTCACCGCGGCGTCGCTGGCGGCCTGGTCGGCGATGGCGTTGAGGTGGTCGCCGTCCTCGCGGTGGGCCGGGACGTAGCGGAACTCCACGTCGCGTTCCGCCAGCAGTCCGTCGATGCTCTCGACCAGTTCGCGGTTGGCCACCGGCTTTCCGGCCGCCGTCTTCCAGCCGTTGCGCTTCCAGGCCGGGAGCCACTGGGTCACGGCCTTCATGGCGTACTGGGAGTCCATCCGCACCTCGATGGAGGTCCCCGGCACCACGGCCTCCAGGAGCCGCTGGAGCGCGGTGAGTTCACCGACGTTGTTGGTGGCGCGGCCGAGCGCGCCGGACTCCCAGCGTTCCGGCCGGCCCGCGGCGTCCGCGATGACCCAGGCCCACCCGGCAGGCCCGGGATTCCCCTTCGCCGCCCCGTCGCAGGCGGCAATGATGCGATCAGACATCCCCCGATCATGCCGCACGGGCCGCGATATCACGGCATCGGCGGAGGACGGCGGGACGCGGGGGTGGCACTACTGCCACCGCCGATCGGGGTGGCAGTGGGATCGAAGCGGGGGCGGCCCGCGGGCGAGGATCGGACCGACCGAGAACGTCCGACGGGGAGAGACGGGGAGAGACCACATGCATGTGTTCACGAAGAGGAAGCGGCCCGTACGCCGGGCCGCGGCGGCCGTCCTGTGCGCGCTGCTCGCGGCCGCCGCACTGCCGGCCGCCGCGGCGAGCGCGGCGCCCGCTGGCCTCGCGGCCGCCTCCGGGACGGCCCGCGCCGAGGCGCCTCCCGTCCCCGAGCGCTACCGCGCCCAGCGGCTCGACTGGCACCCCTGCGCCCCGGGCCCGCTGGAGTGCGCGTCGATGGCCGTGCCGCGGGACTGGTACCACCCGGACGCCGGGCCGGACCTGCGCGTGGAGGTCTCCCGCCACCGCGCCACGGACCCCGCGCGGCGGCGCGGGGTCCTGATGACCGCGGCGGGCGGGCCGGGCTCGCCGGGGACCGGCCGCGCGGCGACCCTGGCCGCCTACGGGCCCGAGCTGGCGGCCGCCTACGACATCGTCAGCTTCGACCAGCGGGGCGTGGGGGCCAGTACCCGGGTGGTCTGCTCCGATCAGGACGGGGTCGACGCGCTCTTCTCCAGCGGCGACCTGCGCGACCGGTCCCCGCGGGCCCTCGCCGCCGCGGTGGGGCGCGCCCGTGACTTCGTGCGGGACTGCGAGCGCAACTCCGGCGGACTGCTGCCCTACATCACCACCGATCAGGCCGCGCACGACATGGACCTCTACCGCGGGCTGCTGGGCGCGGACACGCTCTCCTACTTCGGGGCGTCGTACGCGACCTTCCTCGGGGCGTACTACGCGACGGAGTTCCCGCGCCGGGTGGAGCGGCTCGTGCTCGACAGCAACGTCGACTTCACCAGCACCTGGCAGTCGTTCCAGCTGGGCCAGCCGATGAGCTTCCAGCGCCGCTACGAACAGGACTTCCTGCCGTGGCTCGCGGCGAACGACGCCACCTACCACCAGGGGAGCACGCCCACCGCGGCGCGGGCGTCCTACGAGCGGCTGCGCGCCGCCCTGAGCGCGCACCCGCTCGTCATCGAGGGCACCGCGGTCACCGCAAACCACCTCGACGTGGCCACGAGCGACGCGATGTACAACGGGCAGCGCTTCACGTCCTTCGCCTCCGTCCTCGGTGTGCTGGAACACCCGGAGCAGGCGTCCGCCGCGGACCGGACGGCGGTCGCCGCCCGGTTCAAGCACCTGATGAGCGCCGGTTTCGTCGCCGACTACTTCGCCGTCACCTGCGCGGACACCCCGTGGAACAGGAGCGGCCGGTTCTGGCTGGAGCAGAGCGGCAAGGAGACCCGCGAGCATCCCGTCGTCGGCGCCCGCGCGCTGACCTTCGCCTCGATCTGCGCGAACTGGCCGCGCCTGGCGACCCCGCGCGTCGAGGTCACCGGGGCCGGGCTGACTCCGGCGCTGATGCTCAACTCGACGAAGGACCCGGCGACCTACTACGAGGCGGCCGTGCGCGCTCACCGGGCTCTGCCCGGATCCCGGCTGGTGACGGTCGACGGCGGCGACCACGGGCAGTACCAGAACGGCAACCCGTGCGTCGACGCGCACGTCGAGGCGTACCTGCTGGACGGCGTCCTGCCCGCCGGGGACACCGCCTGCCCGGCGACCGCCCTCCCCGCGCCCGCCCCGCGCCGCTGATCCGGGCGGGGTGACGGCCCCGGAGCACGGCCCGGCACCGCCCCGGCACCGCCGGTCGCGGTGCCGGGCCCGCCCGTCAGAGGGAGTCGTCCAGCAGGGCGATCGCCCGTTCGCGCATCTCGACCTTGCGGATCTTGCCGGTGACCGTCATGGGGAACTCCTCCACCACGTGGACGTAGCGCGGGATCTTGTAGTGGGCCAGGCGGCCCGCGCAGTACGCGCGCACGGCCGCCGGGGTCAGCGGTTCGGCCCCCTCGCGCATGCGGACCCAGGCCATCAGCTCCTCGCCGTACTTCGCGTCGGGCACGCCGATGACCTGGACGTCCAGCACGTCGGGGTGGGTGTGGAGGAACTCCTCGATCTCGCGCGGGTAGACGTTCTCGCCGCCCCGGATCACCATGTCCTTGATCCGGCCGGTGATGCTCAGGTACCCCTCGTCGTCCATGACGGCCAGGTCGCCCGTGTGCATCCAGCGGGCGGCGTCGATGGCCTCGGCGGTCCGCTCGGGCTCGGCCCAGTAGCCGAGCATGACCGAGTAGCCGCGGGTGCACAGTTCGCCGGGCTCGCCCCGGGGCAGGGTGCGGCCGGAATGCGGATCGACCACCTTGACCTCCAGGTGCGGGCCCACCCGGCCCACGGTGGAGACCCGGCGCTCCACCGAATCGTCGGCGCGGGTCTGGGTGGACACCGGTGAGGTCTCGGTCATGCCGTAGCAGATGGACACCTCGGCCATCCCCATGCGGGCGATGACCTCCCGCATCACCTCGACCGGGCACGGCGATCCGGCCATGATGCCCGTGCGCAGGCTCGACAGGTCGTAGGTGGAGAAGGCGGGGTCCGCCAGTTCGGCGATGAACATGGTCGGGACGCCGTAGAGCGACGTGCACGCCTCCGCCTGGACGGCCGCCAGGGTGGCGGCCGGCTCGAAGGACGGGGCGGGGATCACCATCGCGGCGCCGTGGCTGGTGCAGGCGAGGTTGCCCATCACCATGCCGAAGCAGTGATAGAAGGGGACCGGGATGCAGACCCGGTCCTCCTCGGTGTAGTGGCACAACTCGCCCACGAAGAAACCATTGTTGAGGATGTTGTGGTGCGAGAGGGTCGCCCCTTTGGGGAAGCCCGTGGTGCCCGAGGTGTACTGGATGTTGATGGGGTCGTCCGGGCTCAGGGAGGCCTGGACGCGGGCCAGTTCGGCGCGGTCGCCGCCCCGCCCGCGCTCCAGCAGGGAGGACCACGAGGGTCCGTCCAGCAGGACCACGGTCTCCAGGTCGGGGCAGCGCGGCCGGACTTCCTCGATCATGCCCGCGTAGTCGGAGGTCTTGAAGCGCTCGGCCGCGGCGAGCAGCCGGATCCCGGACTGCCGCAGGACGTACTCCAGCTCGTGCGAGCGGTAGGCGGGGTTGACCGTGACGAGGACCGCGCCGATCTTGGCCGTGGCGTACTGCACCAGGGTCCACTCTGCCCGGTTCGGGGCCCAGATCCCGACGCGGTCGCCCGTGGTGATGCCGAGGTCCATGAGTCCGAGCGCGACGGCGTCGACATCGGCGGCCAGCTCCGCGTACGTCCACCGGCGGCCGGTGGCCATGTCGACGAGGGCGTCGCGGCCGGGGAACCTGCGCACGGTGCGGTCGAGGTTCTCCCCGATGGTGTCGCCCAGCAGCGGTACTTCGCCGGTTCCGGACGCATAGCTCGACGCGGCAGACACACGTACCTCCAGGCGGGGCGGCAGGCGCGGGCCCGGGCGGGCCCGCGCGCCTTCATGATCCCCGGCACCCGCGCGGGCGTCCATCGGCGCGCGGGTGCCGGGGATGACGGCGGGGCGGCCCGCCCGGGCGGGCGGTCAGCCGGCGGCCCGTTCCGCGACCGGGCGGCGGCGCCGGGCGAGGTCCGTCAATGCGGGCGAGCGCCAGGCGCCGTCCGGGTGGTAGAGGTTGGTGCCGGGCGGGACGATCTCGTCGATGCGGTCGAGCGCGGCGTCGTCCAGGGTCAGCGAGGCTCCCTTGAGCAGGGAGCGCAGCTGGTCCATCGTGCGCGGTCCGATGATCACGGAGGTGACCGCCGGGTGAACGGCCGGGAAGGCCACGGCCAGTTCGGGCAGGGTGGCCCCGATGTCCGCCGCCAGCTCGATCAGCCGCCCCGCCGCCTCCAGCTTCGCCGCGTTCCCGGGGAGCGCGGGATCGAAGCGGGCGGGGGTCAGCGCGGCGCGGCCCGAGGTGAGGTCGACGGGGGCGCCGGTGCGGTACCTGCCGCTGAGGAATCCGGAGGCCAGCGGGCTCCAGGTCAGTACGCCCATGCCGTAGCGGAGGGCGGTGGGCAGGACGTCGCGTTCGATGCCGCGTGCCAGGATCGAGTACGGGGGCTGCTCGGTCCGCAGCCGCGGCAGCGCCCGCCGCTCGGAGACGTGATGGGCCTCGGCGATCTCCTCGGCCGGGAAGGTGGAGCAGCCGAAGGCCCTGATCTTCCCCTCCCGCACCAGGTCGCCCAGGACGGACAGGGTCTCCTCGATGTCGGTCGTGTGGTCGGGCCGGTGCACCTGGTAGAGGTCGATCCAGTCCGTGTTCAGCCGCCGGAGGCTGTCCTCCACGGCCCGGACGATCCAACGCCGGGAGTTCCCGCTCCGGTTGGGCCCGTCCCCCATCGGGAAGTGGACCTTGGTCGCGAGGACGACGTCGTCCCGGCGGCCGCCCGCCAGGGCCTTGCCGACGATCTCCTCGGACTCCCCCGCGGAGTACATGTCGGCGGTGTCGACGAAGTTGACGCCCTCGTCGAGCGCGGCGTGGATGATCCGCACGCAGTCGTCGTGGTCCTGGTTGCCCACGGCTCCGAACATCATGGTGCCGAGGCAGTGCACGCTCACCTGGATGCCGGTCCGGCCGAGGCTGCGGTAGGTCATGGTCATGACGGTGCACTGTAGGAGTTGGAGCGCACTCCAGTGCAAGCCCCTTCCACCCGGCACCTGTTAGCCTGCGGGCATGTCTCTCCTCTGTGCGTAGGGCCCCGCACCGACCGCCCGCCCGGGCGGTCCTCCGGCGTCCCCGTACGTGCGCGGCGCCCTGGTGCGCGCCGCCTTCCAGAGGAATACCTCCGTGCCGTTCTCTTCCTATCGCGCTGTCCTGCGCGCTCCTCACGCCTGCCGTACCTTCGGCGCCGCCCTGCTCGGGCGGCTGTCGTACGGCATGGTCTCCCTCTCCCTGCTGCTCGCCGTGAAGGACGCCACCGGGTCGTACCGCGCGGCGGGCGCGGTCACGGCCCTGTTCGGCGTGGCGAGCGTGTCCCTCTCCCCCGTCCGTGCGCGCCTGGTCGACCGGTACGGGCCGCGCCGGGCCCTGGTGCCGATGGCGGGCGCGTACGCGGCGCTGCTGGCGGCCCTGGCCGGGCTGACCTGGAGCCCGGGCACCGGGGCGACCGCCCTCGGGGCCCTGGCGATGGCCGCCGGGTGCTGCACTCCGCCGCTCGGGCCGGTGATGCGCGCCCTGTGGAGCACGCTGGTGCCCGACCGCCTGATGCTCCAGCGCGCGTACAGCCTGGACGGGGTCGCCGAGGAACTGCTCTTCGTGAGCGGTCCGCTGCTCGTCGGTCTGCTGCTGCCGGTTGCCGGGGCGGCCTCGGGGCTGGCGGCCAGTGGGGCGCTGATCCTGGTGGGGACCCTCGCGCTCGTCTCCTCCCCCGTCGCACGGTCGGCGCGCGGGTCCGCCGGAGCGGGGACGGCCGGAGAACCGTCCGGGGCCGGGCAAACCGCGCGCGGGCGGGGTGGGTTGTGGTCCTCGGGGCTGCTCGGTGTGGTCGTCGTCTCGGCCGGTGTGGGGATCGGGCTGGGCGCCCTGGACCTGCTCGTGGTGGCCTTCGCCGATCAGCGGCACCGGCCCGGGGCGGTGCCGTGGGTACTGGCCGCCCTGTCCACAGGCAGCGCGTTCGGGGGGCTGGCGTACGGCGCCGTGACGTGGCGGATGCCCGGACGGCGGCGCCTGCCGCTGATCGCGGCGGCGCTGGCGGTGGCCTTGACCGCGGCGGGTCTGGCACCGGACGTGTACGTGCTCCTCCTACTGGCGGCGCTCGCGGGCGTGTTCATCGCACCCGCCCTCACGACGGCCTACCTGGTCGCCGACGAGTCGGCCGATCCGGCCCACCGCGTCCGGGCGGGCGCCTGGGTCAACACCGCGCTCAACGCCGGCACGGCGGCCGGCAGCGCCGCCGTCGGCCTGCTCGTGGGCCGGCTGCCCGTGGCATGGTGCTTCGCGCTGGTGGCCGCCCCGGTCCTGCTGTCGGCGGCAGCGGTCGGCCTCAGGGGCCCGGGGCGGGGGTGGTCCCGCCCCCGGCGCGGGGCGCGGACCGGGGCACCGCCGCGGACGGCGCCGGGGCCGGAAACGGAGGTGGCGCGCACCTGATCGCTTTGGCAGGATGCCGTGATGATCTCCCCCGAGCCGATACCTCCGGTCGTTCCCGCAGGCCGGATGGCCCACACCGATCAGCCCGTACTCGACCTGCCCGACGGCGGCGCGCTGCGCCCCTGGCGGCCGGACGACGCGGACGCACTGGTGGCCGCCGGTCTCGATCCGTCGGTCCGGCTGTGGAACATGCTGGGAACGTGGACGCCCGAGGAGGCGCGCGGGCGGATCGAGGGCATGCGGCGGCGCTGGGAGGCCGAGTCGGGTGCGCTGTGGGCGATCGTCCCCCGCGGCGGCGGCGCGCCCGTCGGGCTGGCCGGGTGGAACGACATCGACCTCGCGGCCGGCACCGCCGAGATCCTGTACTGGATCCTGCCCGCCGCCCGCGGAGGCGGTGTCGCCGCGGCGGCCGCCCGGCGCGTCAGCCGCTGGGCACTGGACGAACTGGGGCTCCACCGAGTCGAGTTGCTGCACGCGGTGGACAACCCGGCGTCCTGCCGCGTGGCCGACAAGGCCGGCTTCACCCTGGAGGGCACGATGCGCAGCGCCGTGCTCCACGCGGACGGATGGCACGACATGCACCTGCACGCCCTGGTGCAGGGTGACATCTGAAATGGCTCCGTCCCCCACTGCCGACCTGCTTCGGAACAAGAGGTTCCGTACGCTGCTGATCGCGAGCCTCGTCTCGGCGAGCGGCTCGGCCATGGCGCCGGTCGCCCTGGCCTTCACCGTGCTCGGGTTCGACGGCCGCCCCGGCTCGCTGGCCGTCGTCCTGGCGGGCAGTACGGCTCCGCAGCTCATCCTGCTCCTCGTCGGCGGGGTCGCCGCGGACCGGTTCTCCCGCCGCCGGCTGATCGTGATCGGCAACCTCGTACCGGCCGTGACCCAGGCGACGGTCGCCCTGCTCGTGTTCCAGGGGGCGGCCACCACGGCCCGCGTCGCGGTGTTCGCGGCCGTCGCCAGCGGCGCCTCCGCCCTGGCCTCGCCCGCCATGAACAGCCTGCTGCCGCAGTTCGTCGAGGCGTCCCGGCTCCAGCAGGCGAACGCCCTGGTGCGCCTGCCCACGAACCTGGTCCGCATCCTGGCGCCCGCGGTGGGCGGCGTCCTGGTCGCGCTGGTCGGGCCGCAGCTCACCCTCGCCTGGGACGCGGCGAGTTTCGCCGTCGCCGCGCTGCTGTACGGGCGGCTGCGGATCGCCGGTCCGGTCCCGGCGCGGGGGTCCGTACTACGCGACTTCCGTACCGGCTGGAGCGAGTTCCGCGGCCGGTTCTGGCTCTGGTCCTACACCCTGTCCGGCACCTTCGTCGTGGCGTTCTGGCTGGGCGGGTACGGGCTGCTGGGTCCGGTCGTCGCCCACGACACGGACCTCGGCGCGGCCGGGTGGGGCATCGTGCAGGGCTCCTTCGCGGTCGGGCTGGTGCTCGGCGGAGTGCTCTCGCTGCGCTGGAAACCGTCCCGCATCATGATCGCGTGCGTGGCCGCCAACCTGCCCCTGGCGCTTCCCCTGCTGGCGCTGGCCGTCCGCGCACCCCTGCCGGCCATCGCGGTCGCCGCGGCCCTGGCGGGGGTGGGGGTGGACATCTCGATCGTGTGCTGGAACACCGTGATGCAGCAGCAGCTCCCGGACGAACTACTGGGGCGGCTGGGTTCGTTCAGCTCGATCGGCGAACGGCTGGCCGTCCCGCTGGGCTATCTCCTCGTCGGCGCCGCCGCGGCTTCCTGGGGGACGGCGACCGTCCTGTCGCTGGCGGCGGCGGCGATGACCCTGGCCACGGTGGTGCTGTTCGCTGCGCCGAGCCTGTGGACGATGCGCAGGGCACCCGCGGCCGAGAAAACCACCGCGCCCGCCTGAGGCCCCGAGCCCCCCGGTCGCGAACGGACCTTCGGGGCCGGGGTGGGCGCGGGGGCGCCTGGCGGGGTGGGTACTCTGCGGTGCCCTCGAAGCCCGGGGGCGTTCGACCCCGCTCAGGAGGAACCATGGCCGTCAAGAAGGCCACCATCACGCAGCAGGTGGCGCAGGCCATCGCCGAGGTGAACCCGGCCGACCGCCCCGTCGTCACCATCCAGGCCATCGCGGGCCCCAGCGTGTGGCTCATGAGCATGCTCGGCCTGATCGGCCAGGCGTTCCTCACGTACTACTTCATCACGGTCACCGAGCAGGCCGTGGTGATACACAAGGCCGGCCGGATGAGCAACCGGCCGCAGGAGATCGCCTTCGTGATCCCCGCCGAGCAGGCCGCCGGCATCGTCTCCGGCATCGACCGCAACGCGGTGTGGAGTTCGTTCCGCATCCAGCTGCCCCGACAGCAGAAGCCGACCCGGATGAACGTGCACCGGATGTGGCGCACCGAGATGGACCAGCTGCTGGGCCGGCTGACGGGACAGCTCGCCGTCTGACGGGGCATGGCGGCCGCGGTGCGCGGCGCCCGCGGCCGGCGCGATGCCCGCAGGTCAGGAGGCGGTCTTCGCCCGGTTCCTGCGTCCCGCGAGCTGGCCCTGCACGTAGGGGTCCGTATCCGGGGCGTACGGGCCGCCGTGGGCGGACAGCACGTCGGTGATCCGCTCCCACTCGGCGAGGGTGGCGCGGGTCCGCACGTCGGGATCGTCCGGGTCCCCCGCGGCCTCCGCGGCCTTCTCCGCTTCTTCGAGCGCCTGGGCGCTCTCGTGGTGGGACATTCCGGTGGCGAGGCGCCGAACCTCGTCGCAGGCCTCGCGCTCCGCCGACGTGGGGCCGTTCTGCACAAACTGCGGATCGTCTGCCTCTGCCATGGGGTTCCCTTCCTCGCATCCTGGGCCGCGGTACCGGGGCCGCGGCCCGCAGTGCGCATTATGCGCGGGCCGCGCACCGCGCCGTCACGGGGGCCGGGGTCCCGCCGTACCGGCGGCCCGTCCGCGTCAGGCCGCGTGGTCCAGGGGGCGTCGGCACGCGTGGTGCGGCTCGCCTCGCTGGTGTGGCCGCGCATGTAGTCCTCGAAGCGCTGGTCGAGCTCCCTCATCACGGAACTCCTCTGTAGTGGTCGAGTGGAACGGTGCCGGGACGGGCACGGGTCAGCGCACGGCTGCGGCCGCCTCGTAGGAGGAGCGGAGCAGCGGGTCGGCGACCGCCCCGCGCTCGTAGCGGGCGGCGAAGCGGTGCCGGTACTGCGCGAAGAGCCGGCTGTCGCCGTGCAGGAACAGCACGTCGTGCAGGGCCATGTTCCGCATGGCGAGGAGCGGTACGGGACTGCGCGAGACCGGGAAGCGGGGGTTGCGGGCGGCGGGCTCCGGGCACTGCAGGTGGAACTGGCCCGGCATCAGGCCGCCTTCGGCCAGTTCCGCCTTCATCTCGGCCTGCGTGGCGTCGAGTGCGGCCCACCGCTCGCGCGGCAGGTCGGGCAGGATCAGGACGCAGGCTTACATCGTGGGATTGGAGCGCGGCCAGTGCGCGGTGCGGAAGGTCCGCGCCATCTCCCGCACCAGGGAGCGCAGTTCGGCCTCCCCCGCTGCGGCCAGTCCGGTGCGGGTGTGCATCATCAGGGTTCCGGCCCGTGCAGCGGGTTCCACGAAGGGGCAGACGTCGCCGTCGCGGCCGAGCTGTTCGTGCGGCCGGCCCACGTAGTCGCGCAGCCAGTCCCGGACCACGGTCTGCGCCCGCTCCGCGTGCGACGCGGGACAGGCGGCCGGCAGCACCGCGACGGGCGTCGCCCCGTCACGCGTCGTCATCGGCGGCCGCCTCGATCACACCGCTGCCACCGGGCAGCCGGGGCACCCGCAGGGGCGTGAGGCCCGCCCGCCCCAGCAGGTCGGCGGTCTCCTCCCGGGTGCGCTCCCGGCCCCCGTCGAAGAGGGACATCATGTAGAGGTCCATCAGGCCGCCCCACCGGCCGCCGGGCCCCCCGTCCGCGTCGTCCGCCGGGTCAGCGGCCGCGAGGTGGTCGATGAGGACCAGCCGGGCGTCCGGTCCCATCGCGGCCCGGCAGTTGCGCAGGATGGCGACACAGGAGTCGTCGTCCCAGTCGTGCAGGACGTGGCGCAGGACGTAGCGGTCCGCACCGGCCGGTAGTGCCTCGAAGAAGTCGCCCTCGCGCAGCTCGCAGCGGTCCGCGAGGCCCGCGCCGGTCAGCCGCAGGGCGGCGGGCGGGAGGGCGGCCGCGAGGTCGACGAGCGTGCCGCGCAGCGCGGGCCGGTCGGCGAGCAGACCGGTGAGCAGGGCCGCGTCCCCGCCGCCGATGTCGACGACGGCGAGCGGGCCGGTGAAGTCCACCGCCGCGAGCAGCCCCTCCAGTTCCAGGGCCAGGCCGGTCTCCTGGGAGCGGTCGAAGATCCGGCGCCGTGCGGTGTCGTCGCCGAGGTGCGAGAAGAAGTCCTGGCCGTAGACCTCGGGGAAGGCCGGGCGCCCGGTGCGGACCACCTCGATGAGCCGTTCCCAGGCGGGTGCCACGGTGGCGGCGACGAGCAGGGCCGTCGGGAGCGCGGAGCCGGGTACGTCGGAGCGCAGGGTCCGGCCGAGCGCGGTCAGCGAGAACTCCTCCCGCCCACCCAGCCGTTCGCGGTGCAGGATCTCGAAGGAGGCCAGGGCCCGCAGCAGTCGCAGCAGCAGGGCGCGGTCGGCGCCGACCTCGTCCGCGAGTTCGGCCGCGGTGCGCGCGCCGGCGCCGAGGACGTCGGCGAGGCCGAGTTCGGCCATCACGCCGATGGCGCGGGAGCGCAGCTGCCCGTAGATCATCTCGCGCATCCGCCAGGCGTGCCGGGCCTCGTCGCCGTCGGGGACGGCGCCCCGTCCGGCCGCGAGGAGCGTCGGGGTCGTCATCGGGCCTCCTCCACCAGAAGGGCGCGGTCGGCCCGCTCGGCGTCGCGGGCACCGCCCCGGCTGCCGTCCCGGTCCCGGTCCCGGTCGCCGGGGCGGGCCCGTACGGGCGGCTCGACGATCCGGACGTGGAGCCCGCCGCGCGGGACGAGGGCCGGGATGCCGCCGTACTGCGGCCGGAGCGTCAGCAGGTCGAGTTCGGTGCGCTGGGCCAGCCGGGAGAGGACCGCGGGGAGCACGGCTCCGGCGATCCCGGCCCCGACGCAGCGGCGGGCGCCGTAGCCGTAGGGCAGGTACTCGAAGGGCGACGGGGACTCGTACCCCTCCTGGCCGGTGTCCCAGCGCTCGGGGCGGAACGCGGTGGGTGCGTCCCAGACGGCGGGCATCCGGTGGGTGATGTACTCGCTGACGGCGACCGTGCTGCCCGCCGGGATCAGGTGGCCGCGGTGGCGGAACGCCTTGACGCAGCGGCGCGGGCTCATCACCACCGGCGGGTGCAGCCGCAGGCTCTCCTGGACGACCCGGCCGGTGTAGCGGAGCCGGCGGACGGCGGCCGGGGTGGCGGGCGCCGCGCCCAGTACCTCGTCGGCCTCGGCCCGCAGGCGCTGCCACACTCCGGGGTGCGCCAGGGAGTTGTAGACGGCCCAGCCGATGCCGGAGCCCACCGGGTCGTAGCCCGCGATCAGTGCGCTGACGACCATGTCGCGGATCTCCTGGTCGGTCATCACGGCGCCGCCCTCGGCCAGCATCACCGAGATGAGGTCCTCGCCGCCGCGCGCTCCGGCCTCGCCGCTGTGCCGCCTGCGGGCGATCTCCTCGTAGACGCGCTCCTCGACGGCGGCAATTGCGTCGAGGGCGCGCCTGCGGGCGCGGGTCGGCAGGCTCCAGGCGACCATCTGCTGCGGCAGCGGGTGGTCCATCAGTTCATGGATCTGGTCCAACTCGCGGACCAGATACGGGGCTTGCGCGGCCAGCCGGTCGCCGCAGAACAGCAGGAGCATCGCGCCGCGGATCGCCTCGCGCAGTGCGGCGTGGATGTCCAGGCGCTGCCCGGGGCGCCAGCCGTCGATGGTCCGGTCGACGGCTTCGACGATCAGCCGGGTGGCCCGTTCGACGCCGGGCCGCTGGAAGGAGGGCAGGGCCTTGCGCTTGCGGCGGGCGTGCGGTTCACCGTCGGGACGACCAGGGCGGTCTCTCCGGCGATGGGGCGGAGCATGTCGTAAGCGCCGGTGAAGCGGAAGTTGTCGGGGTTGCGCATCACCAGGGCGTTGGCGTCGGGCCCGAAGAGGAAGTAGGTGCGGGTGGGGCCCAGTCCGAAGGCGCTGACCTCGCCGTACTCGTCCTTGAGGTGTTCCAGCCCTTCCGGCAGCGAGCGCTGGAATGCTCTGACGGTGCGCACCACTTGGGCCAGTGTGCGCGGTCCGGGGACAGCGGCCATGCGGGAACTCCTTCGGGGCGGGTGGGGTCGGAGGGAGGCGGCGGGGCCGCGCCGCTCAGGCGGCGGTCCGCGGCGCGACGGCGCCGTCGGGCGTGCGGCGGGAGTCCAGGGCCAGCGCGTCGCTGCCGAACAGGATCACGGCGCCGATGAGCACGGCGAGGGCGGTCGCCCAACCGGGGGTGCGGAGCACGAGCACGGAGGCGAGGAACGCGGTGGAGAGCAGCATGTCGGCCTTCAGGACGGCGTTGGCCCGCGGGCTGTCCACGGCCCGCGCCATGGCCCGGCACTGCTGGAAGGCCGCGACGGCCCAGGGCAGCGCCGCCAGGGTGCGCAGCGGCAGGGCGCCCGCGAGGACGAAGCCCGTCAGGGAGAGGTATCCGATCAGGGTGACGACGGTGGCGGCGCGGGCGGCGGAGAGCCGGTCGGGGAAGACGGTCGCGGAGGTGCGCAGGTGTTGGCCGGCAGCCCGTACACCAGGGAGACGGCCAGTCCGGCGAAGAACGGCCCGGTGACCCCGCCGCCCGCCACCGTCCAGCCGAGCGCGAAGGTCAGCATCCCGGGGACACAGGTCCGCGGCCGCCCCGGGAGCAGGGTGATCCGCGCGGTCTCGCCCCAGCCGGAGCTGCCGGGGGTGCGGCGCACCGCGTCCTCGCGCCGCTGCGGGCTGAGCGCGGCGAACTCCTCGGGTCTTGGCAGGGGCGCCGGCGATACGGGTAATCGGGCGGCGTTCACGCTCACGGGGGTCGTCCTCCATCCGCCGGGCCCGGCCCGCGCTGCTCTCGCGGGGCCCGGCCGTGGCTCACGGTTCGGTGGTCCGACCATGGCGGCGATCACTTGACGGCCACTCAGATGTCGCTCGGGACCCTGTCCGGAACCGGTCCGGAAGCCCTCCGGGCGCGCTGGAGGAGCGCCGTGGTGAGGCGGGCCGGGAAACTCGCGTAGAGTGGGGTTTACCGACGCGGGGTGGAGCAGCTCGGTAGCTCGCTGGGCTCATAACCCAGAGGTCGCAGGTTCAAATCCTGTCCCCGCTACTCATGGATGAGGCCCCCTCGACGTTCACGTCGAGGGGGCCTCATCGCGTTGCCGGGCCGGACGCCGCTACGGGCCCGCGCCGGTCAGCCGTGCAGCAGGCCCGCGACGGTCAGCCGTGCAGCAGGTCCGGGCCGATAGCACCGAGGGCGGGGGCCCCGGCCAGCGCCATCCGCAGCGAGAGCTGCTCCCGGTAGGAGTCGAACAGGGCGGCCACGCCGTCGGCGCCGCCCACGGACAGGGCCCACAGGACCGGGCGGCCCACCAGGACCGCGCGGGCCCCCAGCGCGAGCGCGACCAGGACGTCCGTCCCCGTCAGAACGCCCCCGTCGACCAGGACCGGCACCCTGTCCCCCACCGCGCGGACGATCCCCGGCAGCACCTCGGCGGTCGCGGCCGCGCGGTCGAGCTGGCGGCCGCCGTGGTTGGAGACGATCACCCCGGCCGCCCCGGCGGCCACGCACGCCGCCGCGTCGTCGGCCCGCAGCACGCCCTTGACCAGCACGGGCAGGCCGGAGCGCCGGTGGAGCTCGCCGATCACCTCGGGCCCGATCGAGGGGTCCTGTTCCCAGCCGGGCGTCCGGGTGCCCAGTCCGACCGAACGGCACAGCTCGTCGTCCTGGGGCAGCGGCAGCGCCAGACCCGCCGTGGCCTTCGGCGGGACGTAGGGCGCGTCCACGGTGAGGACCAGGGCCCGGGCCCCGGCCGCGGTGGCCCGTTCGACCTGGCGGCGGGTGATGTCCCGGTCCCGCAGGCAGTACACCTGGTACCACCAGGGTCCGGCGGCCGCCGCGACGTCCTCCGGGTGACGGGTGGCGCGGGAGGAGAGCACCATCAGGGAGCCGGCGGCCCGGACGCCCGCGGCCGTGGCCACCTCTCCCTCGTCGTGCGCCATCCGGTGGAAGGCGGTCGGCGCCGCCAGGACCGGCGCGGAGAGCGTGCTGCCGAACAGCTCCACGGAGGTGTCCACCGCGGACACGTCCCGCAGGACGCGCGGGGCGAACCGCCGGGCCCGCCAGGCCGCCGCCGCCTCGCCCGTAGTGAGCTGCTCGTCGGAGCCCGCCGCGTAGAAGTCGTAGGCCGCCGCGGGAAGCACCGCCCGGGCGCGTTCCGCGAGCCCCGGCCCCGCCGTGATGTCGTTCACCGGTGCCGCCTCAGACCCACTCGCCGGAGCCGGCCCGGGCGCCGCCGACGACCCGGACGGCGAACTCCAGCCCGGCGACCGCCTGCTGGGCGCGGGCGACCGCCTCCGCGGCGTCCGCGCCGCGGGCGCGCACGAAGGCGGCGCGGGACTCTGAGCTGTCGAGTTCGCCGATCGTGTCCCCGGCGTCCAGGAGGGCCTCGGCGACGACGACGTCCGGCAGGGCGGCCGCCTCGGCCAGCCCGTCGATCGCGGTGAGGGTACCGCGCGCGCGGGGCACGGCGAACCAGATGGCCTCGGGGCGGCGGTCCACCGTGGGGTCCGCGAGGGTCTTGCGGATGTCGGCCAGCACCGGCTGCCCCAGGGTCTGGCGGACCACGCAGTCGACGAGGTCGACCCCGGTGACGTCCTGGACCAGGTAGGGGATCTCGTCCCCGGCGAGCCGGACGTGGGTCTCGATGACGCGCGGCCCGGCGTCGGTGAGCACCACCTCGGTGTGGGTGACGCCGTAGGTGATGCCGAGGGCGTCGAGCAGACGGCGCACGTAGGCGTGCACCGAACCGGTCCGCTCGTCGTCGAGTTCGGCGGGGACGACGTGGCCGACCTCGACGAAGCCGACCGGATCGGAGTACTTGCGGGTGATCGCCAGGATCTCGTGCTCGCCGTCCTCCGAGAAGGCCTCGACGCTGAACTGCGGCCCGACGTGGAAGCGTTCGACGAGCACGCCCGCGTCGGGGATCACCTCGAAGTCGCGCGCGGCGCGGGCGAAGGCCGCCTCCGCCTCCTCGGCGTCGCGGACGACGGAGACGCCGAAACTACCCGCCCCCTGGGCCGGTTTGACCACGCAGGGCGTGCCGTGTTCGGCGAGGAAGGCGCGGAGCTGCGCCGCGTCGGCGACGCGGGCGACCGGGGTGTCGTCGACGCCGGTCTCCGCGAGCCTGCGACGCATCGCGTGCTTGTCGTGGACGTAGGTGATGGTCTGCGGGCTGTGGCAGGGCAGGCCGAGCGCCGCGGCGACGGCGGCGGCGCGGTCCTGGTCGCGTTCGCCGAAGGTGCCGACCCGGGTGAAGGGGTGGCGGGCGTGGACGGCGGCCGCCAGGGCGATCCATTCCTCGTCGGGTGCCTCGCTGCGCAGGGCGAGCACCCGGTCGTGCTGACCGGGCTTGCGGATCTTGGGCACGAAGTCCATCCGGCACAGGATGGTGGTGGCCACCTCCGGACCGCCCGCCTCACGGATCAGTCCGGGGACCTCGCGGCCGCCGCCGACGATGAGTACGTGCTCGGTCATGTGGTCACCTCGGTTGTTGCGGGGGCGGGCGGGGTGGCGGGCAGCTTCCCGGGGGCGTCGGCAGGAGCGTCCTTCGGGCCGCCGGTGGCCCGTACGACGACTGCGGCCACCGCGAAGATCCCGGCGAGCAGCGCCCAGCCTATGCTGCCGAGCGGGAGCATGACCGAGGTCATCAGGACCGGGCCGACGATCTGCTGGCCGGTCACGCCCAGGCTGAAGGTGGCCAGGTAGCGGGAGCGGGCCGGGGCCGGGGACATCTCGTACGACAGGTTCCAGACGGCGACCGAGTGCAGGTTCTCGCCGACCGTGAGGAGCACCACCGCGAGCACGGCGCAGGCCGCGGCGGGCCAGACGGAGACGTGCTCGGCGCCCGCGAAGAGGCCGCAGGACAGCAGCAGCGGCAGCAGGGCGACCCAGACGAGCTTGAGGGCGCGCGCGGTGGTCTCGGCGAACTTGGAGACGTACACCTGGAGCAGCACGGTGAGGACGGTGTTCACGGCGAGGAGCACCGAGACGGCCGAGGCGGGTGCGCTGGTGGCGGTGGTGAGCCACAGCGGCAGCAGCACGAAGAGCACCGAGTCGTGCAGGGACAGGACGCCGTTGGAGAGGGTGAACAGCAGGAACCGCAGGTCCCGGAAGGGACTGCGGACGGGCTGCCCGGACGCGGGCACGGCGGTTTCGGGCTGCGGAGCGAGCGCCGCCGCGGCGGCCGGTGGAGCGGTCTTCGGCGCGGCGGCCCCGGGGGCGGCGCGGCGGCGCAGCCGCTCCACGACGGCGGCGATGACGAAGAAGGTCAGCGCGTTGCCGAGGAAGAGGGCGACGAAGGCGGCCCGGCTCTCGACCGCCAGCACGGCGCCGGCCAGCAGGAACCCGGCGGTCAGCCCGATGTTGCGGACCGAGCGGATCGAAGCCATCGTGCGGGTCTGGTTCTCGCCGCCCTCGATCAGCCCGACCACGACCTGCTGGAGCGGTGAGCAGCCCCGGTCCAGCGCGGTGAGGACGCAGGTCAGCAGCGCGTACGGCCAGAAGTCGTGGACCAGCGCGAAGCCCGCGTAGCCGATGCCGCGGGCCGCGAGCAGGGCGACGTAGACCCGGGCGGGGCCGACCCGGTCGGCGAGCCGCCCGAGCGGGACCGGGCTGAGCAGGCCGACGACGCTCGCGACGGCGAGCACCAGGCCGACCCGCTCGGCCGGGAAGCCGACGACGGTGACGAAGTACAGGGTCGACGCGGCGAGGAACATGCCGGAGCCGACCGAGTCCACGGCGGCGCCCGCGGCGAGCTTGCGCCCCGCGGGGGTCCTGGGCAGGATCGCGACCAGGAACCGGGCGAGCCGGCCGGTGAGCGGGGACGGCGCGGCCGGGCCCGGCGCGGGGGTCCGCGGGCCGCTCATGCGCCACGCCCCGGGACGGCCGCGGGCGGGGCCCCGCGCAGCCACGCGGTGAGTTCACCGGTGCGCCGGACGTGGACCTCGGTGGCCGCCTCGGGCGGCGGCTGGCGCAGCCAGTTCCAGGTGTACCGGCGGACCGCGTTGACGTGCCGCTGCGCCTCCAGCGGGTCCGGCTGCCCTGCCGCCGCGGCCAGCAGTGCGGTGGCCAGCTGGATCCGGCCCAGGCGCTCGACCAGGACCCAGCCGCCCGCGGCGGTGAACGCGGGGTCCGCGCCCACCCATTCGTCCCGGGTCACGCCGAGGCCGCGCAGGGCCTCGTCCACGAGGTCCCAGGCCGCGGCGGCCCGGCCGGCCGGGCGCGGACCGAGCGCCGCGCGCAGCCGGGCGAGGGCGCCGTCGTAGTAGGCGGGGCGGGCCGCGAAGGTGACCACCGAGGTGACCAGGCGGTGCGCGGCGTCGGCGCTCTGCCCCTCGCGCACGGGCATCATGTCGGCGACGTAGGTGTCGACCCGGGAGCGGGTCCGTACGACGTCCTCCCCCACCGCCCAGCGGACGCAGGCGTGCATCATCTCGTCGAGGTCGTCCAGGTCGTCCGTGCCGTTGGCGGCGGAGTCGGGCTCGGCGGCGCGCAGCCACGCCCGGGCCGCCGCCAGGTCGATCAGCCGGTCGCAGACCTCCTCGCCCCACGAGACGTCCCCGCCGGGCCCGGCCGCGGTGACCGGGACGTCCGGCAGCGCGAGGGCGGCCGCCTCCAGCCGGGCCACCGCCTCGCCCACTGCGGCCCGGGCCCGGCCGAGCCCCTGGCCCGGCCGGGCCGGGGCGTGCTCGCCGCTCACACGCGCTCCAGCCAGTGCTCGTACGCCGCGTTGCGGCCGCGCACGACCTCCTGGAAGAGTCCGCGCAGGTCCTTGGTGACGGCGCCGACCCGGCCGTTGCCGACCGGGCGCTCGTCGACGGAGGCGACCGGCACGATCTCGGCGGCGGTCCCGGTCAGGAACGCCTCGTCGGCCATGTACACCTCGCTGCGCGGGATGCTGCGCTCGACGACGGTGAGGCCGAGGTCGCGGGCGAAAGTGATCGCGCAGTCGCGGGTGATGCCGGGCAGGATGCCGTCGCTGACCGGCGGGGTGACCAGCTCGCCGCCCCGGAGCATGAAGAGGTTGGCGGCCGACGCCTCGGCGATGTGCCCGTTGGCGGTCAGCATCAGCGCGTCGTCGTACCCGGCGCGCTGGGCGCCGACCTTGGCGAGGGCGCTGTTGACGTACGCGCCGGTGGCCTTGGCCAGCGGCGGCACGGTCTGGTTCGAGTTGCGCTGCCAGTTGCTGACGATGAGGCGGCAGCCCTCGTTCTCCGCCTTGTCGCCGAGGTAGGAGCCCCAGGGCCAGACGGCGATGGACATGCGGACGGCGTCGAGGTTCGGGGCCACGCCCATCTCGCCGTAGCCGAGGTAGGCGATCGGGCGGATGTAGCAGGAGGGCTGGCCGTTGACGCGGACGAGGTCGAGGACCGCCTGGACCAACTCCTCGTCGGTCCAGGGCAGTTCCATCAGGTAGACGCGGGCGGAGTCGCGCAGCCGGGCGATGTGCTCGCGCAGCCGGAACACGGCGGGGCCGGTCTCGGTCTCGTAGGCGCGGACGCCCTCGTAGACGCCCCAGCCGTAGTGCAGGCTCGGGGTGAGCACGTGCACCTGGGCCTCGTCCCAGGGGACCAGTTCGCCGTCCATCCAGATGAAGGGGGTCGGGGTCAGTGGCATGTCGGCTCAGTCTCCTTGTGGGGTGGTGCTGTTCGGGCCGAGGCTGCGCAGCCGGCCGTGTTCGCCGTCCCCCTGGAGGCGGACGGTCTCGGTGAGGACCTGGTGGCCCTCGCCGGTGAAGTGGAACCAGCCGTGGCGTGCTTCGAGGTCGCAGCCCCGCAGCTTCTTGGCGTCGTAGGCGGCGAGGCCGTACCAGATGTCGCGGACCCCGTTGGCCAGCGACCAGCGGATGGTCTCGTGGTAGGTGAGGGCGAAGTAGACGCCCTTGGCCCGGTCGTCGTCGAAACCGGCGGTGCGCCCGAAGAGGGCGTCGCCGGAGCGGAGGTAGAGGACGAAGCCGAGGGTCTCGCCGTCGCGTTCGGCACTGAGGACCAGCGCGCTGTCGCCGACGGTCTCGCGGATCGCCGCGAAGTCCCGCTCGACGCGCGGACGGCCGCCCGGCAGGCCGTACTTGGCGCGCAGGGCGACCTGGAGGTCGACGACCGGCCCGGTGAGCGCGTCGGCTCCCTCGCGGACCACGGTGGTGAATCCGGCCTCGGCGTACTCGCGTAGTTCGCGGTTGGCGCGCTTGCGCTTGCGGCTGACCAGGGAGGCGAGGTAGGCGTCCCAGTCCGGGGCGGCGAGGCGCAGGACGGATTCGGCGCCGAGGACGGCCGGGACGTGGCCCCGCTCCGCCGCCGCCGGGCCGAGGATCCCGGCCTGTTCGTCGGTGGCGTAGAGCAGGGCGTGGCTGGCGCACCCGAGGGAGCGGGCCGCGTCGTCGAGCAGCCCGGGCAGGGCGGCGAGGACCTCCCGGCGTTCGCTCTCGCCGCGGTCGGCGGCGTGGACGATGCCGTGGTGGGAGCCGAAGACGGACAGCGCCACCGAGGGGTACTGGGCGCGGCGGGCCTCGGGGAGGGCGGCCGCCAGCTCGTCCCAGCGGGCCCGCTCGGCCCCGGTGAGGTGCTCGGGGTCGCCGAAGGCGCCGAGGTCGCCGGTCATCTTGGGCGCGTCGTAGAAGAGCAGGCCGCCGCCGTCGCGGGTCAGGAGCAGCGGGGCGAGGGCGGCCAGGGAGCCGTCGGGGCCGTGGACGGCGAGGTAGTGGGTTTCGTGGAGGTCGGTGCGTTCGGTGAAGCGCCACCAGCGGTCGTCGTCCCAGATGACCGGGGGCCGCTCCAGGGCCGGGAACTCCAGGGCGGTGGGGCGGCTCGCGGGGTCCAGGACCGTGGCCGTGTACGTCATCGCGCCTCCCCTGCCGTTCCGGTGACCAGGTCCCAGCCGAAGGCCGCTTCGGTGTCGGCCTCGGTCTTGGCGATCAGGGCCAGCAGTTCGCCCTCGGTCGTGGCGGTGACCAGCCAGGTGGCGATGAAGTCGCCGGACTTGCGCCCGGTGTAGCGGGCGCCGCTCCAGTCCTCGCCGGGCTCGGCGAGGACGGCGAAGTCCCGGGTGCCGTCGGGGGCTTCGAGGGGTACCCGGGTGATCCGCCCGTTGCGCGGCGGGAGGCCGAAGTTGGCGACGAGGGGGGCGCTGCGCGCGTGCGCGCGGACGGCGTCGAGGTCCACGGGCAGCCCGCATTCGATGCGGGACCACAAGTGCCGTGGATCGAGGCCGAGTACGGCTTCCAGCATGGCCGGGATCGGGGTTCCGCCGACCCGGCCCGCGATCTCGCACAGCACGATCTCGTCGGCGTCGGTCACGAAGAACTCGGCGTGTACGAAGAGCGCGGGCGCCGCGGGCAGGGCGTCCACCAGCCGCCAGGTCTCCTCCACCAGCCGCCGGTGCAGGGGGTCTTCGCGCTCCAGGGTCCAGCTGCCGTTGCCGGAGTCGGTCCAGTGCGAGAGGCAGCCGCCGTCGGTGTAGAGCGAGGGCACGGCGACGACGGGCCCGCCGTCCGCGTGCAGGGCGTCGACGTGGAAGAAGCGGCCCGCGACGAACTCCTCGACCTCGTGCCCGCCGGAGCGGATCCGGTCGGTGACGGCGGGCACGTCGTCGGGGGTGTCCAGGACGGCCACGCCGGTGGAGCCGGAGCCGCCGCGCGGCTTGACGACGACCGGGCCGGGGTGGGCTGCCATGAAGGCGAGGACGTCGGCCGGCGAGTCGGCCGGGGCGAAGGCGGGGACGCGGATCCCGCCCGCGGCGGCGAGTTCCTTCATCCGGACCTTGTCGCGGTAGGCGCGGGCGCTCTCGGGGCGCTGGCCGGGCAGGGCGTACTCCTCGCGCAGGGCGGCGGCGCGTTCCACGTCGACCTCGGCGAGGGCCAGGACGCGGGTGACCCCGTACCGCGCGCACAGGCGGCGCGCGGCGTCCCGTACGGCGGTGTCGTCGAAGTAGTCGGCGACGGTTTCGACGGCGAGGAAGCCGGGGCCGGGGTCGACGCCGGCAGCGGTGACGGCCAGCAGTCGGCCGGACTCTTCGCCGAGCCACTCGGCGAAGGGCAGTCCGGCGTTGCGCGGGCTGAGCAGGACCAGGATCATGCGCCCGCTCCGGTTCCGTGCTGGGCGGCGAGCGCGGCGAAGGCGCTCGCGGTGTGCGGGTCGAGGGGGATGCCGTCGGCGGCGCGCCGTTCGGCGGTGCGGCGCTGCGGGTCGCCGGGGACCTGGACGGGCTGGGTCGCCTCGACGCCGGGCCGGGTGCCGCGGGTGGTGGTGACCAGGTCGGCGAAACCGGCGGCGAAGCCTTCGGCGCCGCCGAAGGCGGCCGGGTCCAGGCAGATCAGGAAGTGGCCAACCTGGCGGCTGCGGCCGGGGGCGGATTCGCCGATGTGCTCCAGGTGCCAGTCGGCGGGCGATCCGGTGAGGACGGCGCCGAGGAGGGTCGCGACCATGGCGAGACCCTGGCCCTTGTACCCGCCGAGCGGGGAGAGGGCGTACGCGTCCTCGGGATCGGTGGCGGGGCGGCCGTCGGCGTCGGTGGCCCAGCCCGCGTCGAGGGCGCGTCCGTGCTTGCGCCGCTCCTTGATCTCGCCGAAGCAGACCTGGCTGGTGGCCATGTCGAGGGCGAACTCGTCGCCGTCGTCGGCGGCGGCCACGCTGAGCGGGTTGGTCCCGTACAGCGGGGTGGTGCCGGAGAACGGTGCGACGCGCGAGGCGGCGGAGGTGGTGACGATGCCGACCAGGCCCTGGGCCGCGAGGTGGCGGCTGTAGACGGAGGCGGCGCCGAAGTGGTTGGAGTTGCGGACGCCGACGGCCGCCACGCCGTGGGTGCGTGCGCGCTCGGCGGCGATCCGGGCGGCGGCCAGGCCCGCGACGACGCCGAGGGCGCCGTCGGCGTCGAGCATGACGGCGGCGCCGGAGTCCCGCAGCACGGTGATGTCGGGGCGCGCGGTGGCGATGCCCTGGTCGAGTTCGGCGAGGTACTGCGGGAGCAGCCGCAGTCCGTGCGTGTCGATGCCGCGCAGGGAGGTCTCGGTGAGGGCGGCGGCCACGTCGCGGGCGTCGTCGTCCGGGACGCCGGCGGCCCGGAGCGCGGCGAGCGCGGTGGCGGTCGCGGAGGCGGCCGTCACCAGGGCGGGCGCCCCGGCGGCGCCGCTGCGGGCAGCGGGCACGCCGTCGGCCGGCGCGGCGGGGGCCGGGGATGCGGGGACGCTGGTCATGCGGGTGCCTTCCAGACCAAGAGGGATGCGTCGGCGTCGTCGGCGGGCGTCGCGGCGAAGCCGGTGGCGCGGGCCGCTTCGCCGAGCGCGGCGACGGTGGCGTCGGGGCGGGTCCAGACGGTGTCGGCGCCGTCGGCGACGGCGCGGGTGACGGCGGTGCGCAGCAGCGCGGCGAGTTCCGCCGCGCTCGCCCGGTCCTCGACGGACAGTTCCGTCAGCCGGCGCACGGTGTCGCTCGGCTCGCGGCCGGGCAGCGGCCGGCGGCGTTCGGCGAGCGAGGCGACCGGGGCGGCGTCGCGGTAGGCGGCGATCCGCCCGCCGTCCCAGCCGGCGCGCCCGGCCAGCACGGGCCGGACGGTGAAGGCGGGCCCGTCGAAGTCGGGGACGAAGCCGGTGCCGGGAGCGTCCGGCAGGGTGATCCGGCCCTGCTCGTCGAGCAGCACCCCGGTGCCCGTGTCCACCGCGAGCAGCGCGATGGAGTCCGCGTCGAGGTGGTCGACGTACGGTCCGAGGTGGGCGGTGGCCGAGACGCCGGCGCTGGATTCGGGCATGCAGCCGAGCATCGTGCCGAGGCCCGCGGCGCGGGCCCGGCGCAGCATGCGCAGCGCCGGGGTGATCCCGCCCGCCTTCATCAGCTTGAGGTTGACCCCGTGGAAGGCTTCGGCGCAGGCGTCGAGGTCGTCGGGGCCGGTGATGCTCTCGTCGGCGTACACCGGGATCGGGGAAGCCTCCTTGAGCGTGCGGGCGTCGTCCCACCGCTCGCGCGGGAAGGGCTGTTCCAGGAGTTCCACGCCGAGTTCGCGCATCGCGTCCAGGGCGCCGAGCGTACCGGCCAGGTCCCAGCCGCAGTTGCCGTCCACGAAGAACGGGGCGTCGGTGTGCTCGCGCAGGGCGCGCAGGACGTGCAGGTCGCCGGGGGCGGCGAGTTTGACCTTGTACGCGGGCCAGCCCGGGCGTTCACGGAGTTTGCGCACCATCACCGCGGGCTCGTCCAGGCCGATGCTGTAGCTGGAGTGCAGGACGCCGGGCGCCTCGCCGCCCAGGTGGCGCCAGAGCGGTACGTCCGCCAGCCGGGCCGCGAGGTCGTGCGCGGCGACGTCCAGCGCGGCCAGCAGGAACGGCGAACCGGCGAGCAGGGGGGCCAGTACGGCCCAGGCGCCCTCGGGATCGTCCCCGGGCAGCGCGCGCACGGTGGCCGCGACCCGGCGCAGGTCGTCGTGCATGGCCGCGAGGGAGGAGTTGTAGCGGTCGGTCATGAAGGCCGAGGCCTCGCCGAACCCCGAACGCCCGCCCGCGGACAGCTCGATGAGCAGGCCCGGCTGGACCGGGATGGCCTCGCGCGCGCTGCGCCAGACGTCGTGGTCGGTCAGCCGGATCTCGTGGACCGCGAGCCTCATGCGGAGAACTCCGGGAACGGCGGGAAGGAGGTCCCGGAGGCGGAGAGCGGCTTGAGGTCGTCGTACCACTGGGCGTGTTCGTCGTAGGCGGCGAAGAAGGGGCGGCCGACCCATTCGGGGCGGCGGGCCTGCAGGAAGCTGAGGACGAAGGCGTGTTCGCCGCCGACCTCCGCGGTGCCGTGGATCATCACCTTGCCGGGTCCGGCCGACATGACCGGGCCGCGGGCGGTGCGGGCCAGGCCCGAGACCCCGCGCAGGGCTTCGGTGTAGATGTCCAGGGCCCGGACCAGCGGCAGGCCGAAGTAGTTGCGCGCTCCGGTGTCCCGCTCGACGAACATGTAGTAGGGGACCATGCCGAGGTCGACCTGCATCTGCCACATGCGGGCCCAGGCGGCCGCGTCGTCGTTGACGTGGGCCACGAGGGGCGCCTGGGCGCGGATCACCGCGCCGGTGGACCGGATCCGGGCGACGGCTTCCCGTACCGCCTCGGTCTCCAGCTCCCGCGGGTGCGAGAAGTGCGCCATGACGGCCACGTGCTTGCCCGCCGCGACCGACTGCTCGAAGAGGCGCAGCAGGTCGTCGGCGTCGTCGCCGGTGGTGAAGCGGGCCGGCCAGTACGAGAGCGCCTTGGTGCCGAACCGCAGGGTGCGCACCGCGTTCGCGCCCGGTGCGAGCAGGGGTTCGACCCAGCGGCGGATCACCTCGGTGCGCATGATCATCGGGTCGCCGCCGGTGAAGAGCACGTCGGTGACCTCGGGGTGCCCGGCGAGGTAGCCGGTCAGGTCGGCCGGGTCGCGCAGTGCCTGGCGCAGCTCCGCCTGGCTGACGAACTGGGCCCAGCGGAAGCAGTATCCGCAGTACGAGTGGCAGGTCTGGCCCTGGGAGGGGAAGACCAGCACGGTTTCGGCGTACTTGTGCTGGAGGCCGTCCAGGCGGCGGCCGTCCAGCTCGGGGACGTTGGCCTCCAACTGGCCGCCCGGGTGCGGGTTGAGTTCGAGCTGCGCGGCCGCGGCGGCCAGGCGCAGTTCGCCGCGCGGGGCGCCGTTGTCGAGCAGCGCGGCCATCCGGTCGAAGACGGGCGCCGGGAGCATGTCGCGGTGCGGGAAGGTCAGCCGGAAGATCGGGTCGTCCGGCGCGGCCGACCAGTCGATCAGCTCGTCGGCGACGTACTCGTTGACCTTGAACGGCAGCACGCTGCCGACCACGCGCAGGTCACGCACGTACTCAGCGGGCATGCCGCGGTCCTGCGCGAGCTGAGCGAGGCGCTCATTGGCGTAGTGTTTCACCGGAAGTCTCGATTCCTCTTCTGCTGCGGCTGCTGCGGCGACTGCTCGTGCGGCGACTGCATCGGCGGGGCGTCAGCGGGCGACGTGGGACTTCGACCAGTCGAACTCGACGAGGTCCTGCACGCCCATCCGCTCGATGAGGGTGTGCAGTCCGGTGTAGTCGCGCACGAGGCGCTTGCGGCTCGTCTCGGCCTGGCAGTCGGCCAGCATCGCGTGACCGCCCTGCACCTCGGCGAGGTCCATGATCCGGTGCCAGGTGGTGTAGTCGGTGGCGACGAACGCCTCCAGCCCCTCGAAGAGCATGTCCCGGAAGAACGCGCCCTGTTCGGGGTCGAGCTTGTCGTGCACCATCTCGGCCAGGACGGCGGAGATCGACGCGTGGCAGTACTCGTCGCGGTTGTGGAGCTTGGCGGTGCTGCTGTTGACCGGCTGGATGTGCGGGTCGTCGGCCAGCAGGTCGAGGTAGGCGTTGATCGAGATCTCGGACACGGTCGCGAAGGCGAGCGTGGTCAGCGACTTCTGCCAGCGGTGGGCGGCCCCTTCGCGCAGCCGCAGGTGCTCGCGGGCCGTGTGCGAGATGGGCAGGTCGTTGTCGGGCATGGGCCGGCCGCGCCGACGGCGGGTCAGCGCGCTGGCGTTGAGGTGCATGAGCGTGTGGTACTGCTCGTCGACCATGGCCTGCGCCAGCGAGATGTTCAGCGCCTCGTCCTGGAGCATGGGGTACTCCCCCTCCATCACGAGGGCGAACGCCGGGTTGGCCACCTTCTGTTCGGCCATGATCGTGTGGCGGTTGTACGCGATCCACGCCCAGCTCATCAGCTCCGACTTCTTCGCCGGGTCCAGCGCCTGGTAGGTGGGGTGGTCGTGGAAGGGCAGGATGCCCTCGGGGTAGTCGGGCCGGTCCATCTCGAAGAGGTCGTCGAGGTCCGGCTCGTCGCGCTTCACCGTGGCCCGGCGGTGCCAGTTGTTGACCAGGCGGCGGATCACGGCGGTCTCGACCTGGTCGTCCGGGTTGTGGCGGGGCACGCCCTCGGGCAGTCCGCGCAGCTCCTCCGGCAGACCGGTGGGGAACTCCTCGGTGAACTCCTGCGGGGACCCGTCGTGCTGGTCCGGGAGCGGAACGTTCTGGGCGATGGTGGTCATGGTCCAGCCTTAGGGATCGGTGTTCCTGGGGGCGCGACGCGCGGGCGTCGCGCGGCGCGGCGGCCGTACCGGCGCGGGGCGGGTCGGCCTGCCGGCCGGGGCGCCGGGACGGGGTGGGGGCCGCCGCATCCGGGTCCCGCAGCCGGGCCGCCTCCGGCCGGGCCGCGCGGCCCGGGGGCGCGCGGGGCGGACCGGTGCGGATGGCCCGGCGGACGGGGCCCGGCGGTGGGCGTGGTCCGGCGGGGTACGGGCGGTCAGGGCGCGGTGGCGGTCAGTGCGGGATGGCTGCCATCGCGCGGGTGCCGCCGGTGCGCGGCGGCGGTCAGTGCGGTGCCGCGATCCAGTAGCGGGTCAGGTGCCGCTTGGCGTCGCGGTACGCGGAACGGGCGTGCACCATGCGCTGGTTGTCCCAGACGAGGACCGCGTCCTCGGGGATGAGGACGGACCGCTTCTGCTCCCGGAAGAACGCCTCGGCCTGCTCGGCGAGGTGGATTCCGAAGCTGCCGAGGGGCAGCTCCGCGGGATCGACGGTCGCGTCGACCGGCGGGTCGTACTGCCCGGTGGTGAGCAGGTTGTAGCTGAAACGGACGATCTCCCGGCCGCCTTCGGTGCGTTCGATCACGGGCCGGCGTACGCCTTCGGTCCCGACTCCACCGGTGTTGTGACCGACCCAGTCGATGTCGCGCTCGTAGAGGGCGGCCCGCTCCTGGGCGGGGAGCGAGTCCACGAACCGGCGCATGTCGGCCAGTTCGGTGTGCCCGCTGCCGCAGGTCGCCTGGACCCGGCAGTGCAGGGCCAGGTAGCTGGGCGTGGGGTTCCAGCCCGGGGCTTCCGTGTGGACGAGGATGGTGTTGACGCTCTTGGAGTAGCGGCGCTCCTCGAACCCGGGAGCCGCCTTCACCTGGTACCGCAGCGAGCCGTCGTACTGCGGGACGAGTTCACCGAAGGCGCTGAGCACTTCGGCGGCCTGCTCGTCCGTTTCAATGCCTGTGAGCAGAGTGCAACCCTGTTCCGCAAGTTCCCATGCGTGAAGATCAAGGGCCGTGGTCATGACGAACTCCCCCGAGAATCATTGACTTTGAGTTGCCTGGCGATCGGATCGCGATCGCGCCGGACTGCATCCCGGGTCGATATTCGAGCAGTGCGGCAAGCCTGGCAACGTTTCGCACAGTGAGATGGGTCACCGCCGCCACCTGCAACCGAAACGGCCATCACCGGCCCCGCAGCCTGCGATTGGCGCCCTTCGGACACTACGGGTCGTATACGGGACTGTCCGGATTACGGCGATCGAATGTCAGATTCCGCACCGCCGCGCGAGCCCGGCCGGCCGTCGCCGGATGCCGCGACGGCGGAGTCGTGGACGGCGCGGCGGCAGCGGGCGGGATGCGCGATGCGGCGCGCCGTGCCTTTGCCGTAGCGGAACGGTTGCAAACGGACGCCGGGATCGACCGCGGAGCGGGGGCCGTGGGGCGACGGGGCGGTGATCCACGGCTCGGGGGCGCCGCGCGCCCGGGTCGGCCCCCTGCCGGCCCCAACGGCCTCGTGCGCCTCACTCTGTCCGGATCTCGCCGTTCCACTTGGTCCCATGGGCTTGACCCGGCCACTCCCGCACCGTCCGCCCCGACGGCGCGGCCACCCCCTGTACACGCCCCCGCCCCGGTACTCCGTGGCGAAGGTCACCGCCCCCCCGGCGCCGAAGCCGGCCGAAGCGGAGGCGGGGCACCCGAAGCGGAGGGAAGGGCCGGAGCGGGGGCGCATGCGCGTGGGCCCCCGGCCGGGATCGGCTGGGGGCCCACGAACGGCCGAAGCGGTGCGGGATTACCTCAGGCGCAACAGCTTGGTCGTGAAGGAGGGCTCCGTGAGGTTCTCCTTGAGGACCAGGGGAACCGTCGTCGCCCCGGGGCCGTCACCGAGCACCAGTTCGCCGACCGGCGTTCCCGCCTTGGCCGCGCGCGGCAGCGCCTTGCCGCCCTCGGTGAGCGTCAGCCGTACGCTCTGGCCCGGGACGCCCGCCAGCTGGACGTCCCGGGTGGCCACGAGCGCGGTGCGCTTGCCGAGCCCGTCGTCCACATAGCCGACGACCTGCCCCTTCTTGACGGCCGCGGCGGCCGTCAGGGCGCCCCGTACCGACTCGATGATCTTCTTGCTGTTCTCCTTGACCAGGGCCAGGCTGTTGACGGCGTCCTTGTCGGGTGCGGGGGCGCGCTGCTCCAAGGTGGCCCCGAGGACCAACTGGTCCTTGCCGCCGACCGACTTGTACGCCGCCCACATCAGCGCGCCGCCCGCGGGCGTGCTGGACCCGGTCTTGATGCCCTTGATGTTGAGTCCGGACTGCAGCAGGCTGGCGTTGTTGTTCAGGAGCGCTGCCGGCAGGCCCGGGACAGGGGCGGTCGGCAGCGCCACGATCGCCCGGAACGCGTCGAACTGCATGACCGCCTCCGCCAGTTTGACCTGGTCCTCCGCCGTGCTCTTGGTACCGGCGTCCAGCCCGCTGGGGTCGGTGTAGGTGGTGTTCGTCATGCCGAGCGTCCGGGCGGCGGCGTTCATCTTCTCGACGAACGGGGCCTCCGAGTCGCTCCGTGCGTCCCAACGGGCCAGGAGGCGGGCCGCGTTGTTCGCCGACGGAACCATCAGCATCTTCAGCACGTCCTGCTCGCTGAACTTGGTTCCGACGCGCAGGCCCTCGACGCGCGACTCGTCCTCGGCCGCACCGTCCGCGACCGCCTTGGCGTCGATCTCGATCGGCGGGCCGGCCTCGTCCTTCTTCAACGGGTGCCCCGTGAGGATGACGTACGCCGTCATCACCTTGGCCACGCTGGCGATCGGGACGGGCTTCTGCTCCCCGAACGTGCCGACGGCGCCGGTCCCGACGACGCGGATCGCGCCCTGGCCGGCGGCGGGCCACGGGGCCGTGTAGCTCCCGTCGAAGGCGAAGGAGACCGCGGCGTCCCCGGTGGCCAGACGCGTCGGCGGCACCGGCCGCACGGTCTGCGCGACGACGGCCGCGCCGACCAGCACGAGCAGGACGGGCGTCCAGATCTTGAACCGCCGCGCGACGGTACGCGCGGCCGTCCCGGTCGGCGCGGGCGAGTTGGTGAGCTCCGCGAGCAGATCGAGGGCCGACCGCTCGGGGAGGGGGGTGGGAGCGGGGGCGGGGGTGGGTACCGGTGCTGGGGCGGGGGGTGCGGCCTTGGCCGGGGGTGCCGCCTTGGCCGGGGTGCGGGGGCTCGGTGCCGGGGGTGCCGTGGCCGCGGGGGTGCCCTCGTCGGCCGCGGATGCCGACGCCTTGTCCCCGTCCTTGGTGCCGGCCGGGAGCGCGGCTCGCGCGGGGGCGCCCTGTTCCTTGGTCCCGACACGGGGTGCGGGCTCCGCGGGGGCGCGGGAGGCCGGTGCTTCGGCCGTGGGCGCGTCCGGCTCGTCGTCCGGTGCGTCGTCCGGCGCGGTGGGCGGCGAGGCGGGGGCCGCGTTCTTGGCCCAGGTCGGCCTGGAGGCCGGTGCCGGGGGCTTCGCCCAGCTCGGGGCGGTGCGGGCCGCCGGTGCGTCGGCCGGTGCCGCGTCCGACTCCGGCGGCGCCTTGCGGGCGGGCCCGTCCCCGGACGCGGATTCGCCATCGCGCGACGGCTCCTCGTCCGTCGCGTCCGGTACGGACGTACCCCCGGCGGGAGCGCCCTCCTCGGCCCGCGCGAGCGACGCGCTGGGCTCCGGCTGGGGCTCGGCCTCAACCTCGGGCTCGGCCTCGGCCTCAACTTCGGGCACGGGCTCGGCCTCAACCTCGGGCTCGGCCTCGGCCTCAACTTCGGGCACGGGCTCGGCCTCAACCTCGGGCACGGGCTCGGCCTCAACCTCGGGCACGGGCTCGGCCTCAACCTCGGGCACGGGCTCGGCCTCGGGCTCCGGCACGGGCTCGACCTCGGGCATCGGCTCCAGCTCCGGCACAGCCTCGGGCTCGGGCTCGGGCTCGGGCTCGGGCTGCGGCACGGGCTCCGGCTCCGGCACGGCGGCGGAACGTTTCCGCGCGCCCGCATCCGCATCCGCATCCGCCTCGGCACCCGACGGGGAGGCAGGATCCGGCTCGGGCTCCGGCCCACGCGACGGAGCCGCCTGGGCAACTACCCGCGGGTCGACGGCAGTCCGAACCGCCGCTGCGCCGGTTGCCGACCTGGGGCCGTCAACGGACCGCGGGCCGACCGAAGCCCGTACGCCCGCCGAGCCGTCGGCGGACCGGGGGTCGGCCGGAGCGGATGCCGCCGCCTCATCCTCGTCAGCGGCGGACCCGGAGTCGGCGGGCACGGACTCCGCCCCCGCATCGCCCTCGCCCTCCGCATCCGCATCCGCATCCGCATCCGCATCATCGGACGCAATGTCGGTCGAGACAGCTTCGGACCGAGCCGGGTCCGGTTCCGAGGCGGGGTCGGGCTCAGGCTCACGCTCAGGGTCCGAGGCCTGGTCGGGCTCAGGCTCAGGGTCCGAGGCCGCGGCCGAGGTCGGCGCCGGGTCGGGGGTCGGGGTGGCCGCCGCTTTCGCGGCCGGGTCCTGCTCGCTCTTGGGCGTGTCGGGCGACTCGCCCGCCACTGGTACCGCCTTCATCCGTCGTGCCACCTAGCTTGTACCGGCCGGGACACCCGCCCGCCCTCTGTCTCGTGGTGTGGGTGACACCCCCGCGGAGGGCCACTCGATCATGTAGAGACCCGGGGGCTCCCAATGGTTCCCCGGAAAAGGGCACTGATGTCCGGATGTCCGGCTTTCTCCGGGCAGCGGCGGTCGGCCTACGACGGCCCCGTCCCCAGCCCCGGTACGAAGAGGTGGGCGGCGCGGTGCTCCGCCGCCAGCCAGGACGCCCCCGCGCCCAGCAGACCGGACGCCGTGGCGCGCTCCAGGGCCGCCCGGTGGTCGGAGCACGGTGCGCAGCCGGGGGTCCAGCGCGGGATGTGCTCCAGGTGCATGTTGGCGAGGTGCCGGGCCAGCCGGGTGCGCGAGACCCCGGCCGCCGCACCGGTTCCGGCCCCGTCCCGGGCCCCGTCGGCCGCCGCGTGGACGCGCTGCACGGCCCCGTAGAGCCGCACGCATTCGGCGCAGTCGGACATCCAGGCCGGGGTCGGCGGCCACTGGGTTGCGGGGCTGACGCCGTGGGCACTCATGGGCCCACCTTAGTTGCAGGTCACGGCCGGGCCGGTCGATGACCGGCACTCCCACCCCGCTGGCCTACGGCGTCCGGGGTGATCGTCCCGGACCGCAGGCGCGATCGGGCCGCTCAGGCGTCGTACTCGGTCAGGTCGATGGTGTGGACCTGGAGGAGGTGGCCGTAAACGGGGTGGTTCCCGTCGCGCTCCGAGACCATGCCGAGCTTGCGGATCACGTTCTCGGACTCGTCGTTGCCCGCCCGGTTGATGGCGATGACCCGGTCGAGGCCCCGGTCCTGGAGCGCGAACTCCAGCGTGGCGTGCGCGGCCTCGGAAGCGTAGCCCTGGCCCCAGAAGGGCCGGCCGAGCCGCCAGGTGATCTCCACCTCGTGCGCGAACTCGGGCAGCGCGTCCGGGACGGTCAGTCCGACGGCGCCGATCAGCTCTCCCGAGGCCAGCAGCTCGACGGCGAACAGGCCGAAGCCCTCGTCGTCCCACTCCTCCTCCCAGCGCTCGATGTCACCGGCGGTCTCGTCCAGGTCGCGGACGGACCCGTCGCCGATCCAGCGCATCACCTCCGGGTCGGCGTTGATCTCCGACAGCGGAACGAGGTCGTCGTCGTTCCAGCGGCGGAGGAGGAGTCGGGGGGTGCGGATCTCGGTCATGCCCTCATCCTGCCGAACGTCGCCGGTCAGGGGTAATCGGCCCCCCTGCGACGCGTCGCCTTCGGCAGCCCCGCTTCAGCGGGAACGGCCCCGGCCGACCGGCTCGTCGCGCAGGACGTGTGCCGGTCGGCCGGGGCCGCGAGGGGGCGGGGGGCGGATCCCCGCGGGCGGGTGCGCGCGCCGCGCCCCCGCTCAGGGGAACGGCGCCGGCACCCCCGCTCAGGGAACGGCGCCGGCACCCGCCGCTCAGTGCGCCGCGACCGCCGCCTTGCCGCCGATCTGCGGGTTCTCCTTCAGCCAGGCGCGCACGGCTTCCTGCTCCTTGCCCTTGCCCGTCTGCTGGATCTTCGCCTCCAGGCCGGTGAGCTGCGGCTCCGTCAGCTTGAAGTCGCGCAGCCACGAGGCCACCTCGGGCTCGTCGGCGGCGAAGCCCTTGCGGGCGAGGCTGTGGATGCCGTCGCCCTTGCCCCAGGCACCCTTGGGGTCCTCGAGCTTGGTCAGGTCGTACGAGGCGTAGGCCCAGTGCGGCGACCAGAGCACGACCGCGACGGGCTCCTTCTTGTCGTACGCCCGCTTGAGTTCGGCCAGCATGCCGGGGGTGGAGCCGTCGACGACCTGGTATTCGCCGTCGAGGCCGTACTCCTTGAGGATCTTGCTCTTGAGCAGTCCCATCGCGCCCGCGCTGGGCTCGATGCCGATGATGCGGCCCTTGAACCGGTCCCCCTTGCCCTTGAGGTCGGCGAGGGACCGGACGTCCTTCATGTACGAGGGAACGGACAGCTCCAGGGAGGTCGGCCCGTACCAGGAGCCGAGGTCGTCGAGCTTGTTGCCGTACTTCGCCCAGTACTCGGCCTGGGTGACCGGCAGCCAGCCGTCGGTCTGGAAGTCGACCTGGCCGCCCGCGAGGCCGGTGAAGAGCGCGCCCAGTTCGAGCTGGCGGGCCTCGACCTCGAAGCCGCGGCGCTCCAGGAGCTCCTTCCACAGGAACGTGGAGGCGATGCCCTCGTCCCACGGGATGTAGCCGATGCTCACCTTGCGGCCCTTGCCGACGTCGTCGGCCGCGGCGACGGTGGTCTCCCCCGGGCTGCCGAAGGCGTTCAGGCCGCCCGCGACCAGGGCCAGGACGACCGCGCCGGTGAGGGCGTAGGCGGGCTGGGGACGGTGGTTCCAGACCCGCTTCGGGCCGGTCGCCAGGGCGCGGGCCTTCGCGAGCGTGCGGCGGCCGAGCGGCGAGACGTGCCGGCCGAGCGCGCCGGTCATCCGGTCGAGGTACATGGCGAGGATGACGATGGAGATGCCCGCCTCGAAGCCGAGGCCGATGTCGATGTTGCCGATGGCGCGGTAGACGGCGCCGCCCAGGCCGCCGCCGCCGACCATGCCCGCGATCACGACCATGGACAGGCTCAGCATGATCACCTGGTTGATGCCCGCCATGATCGTGGGCAGCGCGAGGGGCAGCTGCACCTTGATCAGGGTGTTGCGCGGGGTGGTGCCGAAGGCGTCGGCGGCCTCGACGAGTTCGCCGTCGACCTGGCGGATGCCGAGTTCGGTCATCCGGACGCCGGGCGGCAGGGAGAAGACGATGGTGGCAATGATGCCGGGGACCACGCCGACACCGAAGAAGATGATGCCGGGGATCAGGTAGACCATGGCGGGCATGGTCTGCATGAAGTCCAGGACCGGGCGCAGGACGCCGCTCACGCGCGCGGAGCGCGAGGCCCAGATGCCCAGCGGGACCGCGATGACGAGGGTCACCAGGGTCGCGACGAGCACCAGGGACAGGGTGGACATCGCTTCGTCCCACAGCTCGACGGAGTCGATGAGCGCGAGGCCGGCGAAGGCGAGCAGCGCGGCGAGCAGGCCGCGCAGCCACCACGCGCCGACGGCGAGGATGCCGGCGAAGAGCAGCGGGTGCGGGAAGGACAGTACGGCGTCGAAGCCGTCGTAGAGGCCGGTGACGACGGTGGCGATCGCGTCGAACAGCCAGGAGAGGTGGCTCTGGAGGAAGTCGACCGCGTGGTCGACCCACACACCGAGGTGGAGGCGGGGCATCAGAGCGCCACCTCCTGCTTCTGGCGCGGGACGGCCGTACGGTCGCACCGCAGCGGCGCGCGCTGCTCGTCGCCGATGAAGGCGACCAGGCGGGACTGCGGTACGCGGCCCACGACGGCGCCGTCGGCGCCGGTGACGGCCACGGGGTGCGGCACCCGGGCGCTGACCGCGCACAGCTCGGCGAGCGGGGTGTCGGCGCTGACGGTGGGACAGTCGCAGGCGCGGTCCTCGGCGCCGCCGGGGCGGCCGGGAGCGGTCATCACGGCGTCCGCGGTGAGCACGCGGGAGCGGTCCACGTCCTGGATGAAGGAGGCGACGTAGTCGTCGGCGGGCCGCATGAGGATGTCCTCCGCGGTGCCCAGCTGGACGATCCGTCCGTTGCGCATCACGGCTATGGAGTCGCCGAGGCGCATCGCTTCGTTCAGGTCGTGGGTGATGAAGACGATGGTCTTCTTCAGCCGGGTCTGGATCTCCAGCAGCTGGTCCTGCATGTCGCGGCGGATCAGCGGGTCGAGCGCGCTGAAGGACTCGTCCATCAGCAGCAGGTCGGCGTCGGTGGCCAGGGCGCGGGCGAGGCCGACGCGCTGCTGCATGCCGCCGGAGAGTTCGTCGGGCCAGGAGCGCTCCCAGCCGGCCAGGCCGCACAGCTCCAGGGCCTCGGTGGCCCGGCGCTCGCGCTCGGCCCGGGGCACGCCCTGGACTTCGAGGCCGTAGGCGGCGTTCTCCAGGACGTCGCGGTGCGGGAACAGCGCGAAGTGCTGGAAGACCATGCTGATCTTGGTGGAGCGGACGTGGCGCAGGTCACCCGGGCTGAGCGCCGTGAGGTCCTGGCCGTCGTAGAGGACGCGTCCCGAGGTCGGTTCGAGGAGCCCGTTCAGCATCCGCAGCAAGGTGGACTTTCCGGATCCGGAGAGGCCCATGACGACGAAGATCTGGCCCGGCTCGACGCTGAAGGAGGCGTCGATCACCGCTGCCGTCGTTCCGTCGGCGCGCAGGTCGTCGCGGTCGGCGCCGGCCTCGAGGGACCGAACCGCCTCCTCGGGTCGTCTGCCGAACACCTTGTAGACGTGCTCGGTCTGGAGCCTGGACACATGTACCTCGCGGGTCGCAGTGAGCACGGCGCGGCGGTCCGGGGACCGGCGGCCGTGGAGCGATGCGGGATCCGCCCGCGTCGTCCCGGGCGGCAGACGGCACCGCCCGGGGTTCGCTCAAGGGGCGCAAATGCCCCGTCGGGGAATGAGCAAACACAAAGGTGATCCAGTTCACGTTTCGGGCGCGCACTTACAGGGGTCCGCGTCAACCGCGGCGCCAGGGGTAGGAGGGCGCCATGACACTGACCAGGAAGTGGAGTTGGGGCGGGAAGCCCCCGGCGGAAGTGCCCGAGGAGCCGCGCCGTCGCTCGACCCGGCATCTCATCATGCGGACAGCGTTGGTGTTGCTGGCTTTTGCGGCGATGGTCGCCTTCAGCGTGGTACTGGCCCGGCTCACCCTGGAGCCCTCGGCCGCCTCGGAGGGGCTGACGTACAGCAATGTGCACCCCGGCCGCTCGATCCGCGCGTACATCGACCGGGGCACGGTGCGCGAGGCGGCGCGCCAGCTCGGGGGGAACCTCCTCCTCGGTGTCCCGTTCGGCGTGCTGCTGCCCGTCCTGGTGCCGCGGGCCCGGGGGCTGGCGCGGGTCGCGGTCGCGACCGCGGCCGTCATGATCCTGGTGGAGCTGATCCAGGGCGCCCTGGTCACGGGCCGCGCCTTCGACATCGACGACGTGATCCTGAACACGTCCGGCGCGCTGCTCGGCTACCTGCTGCTCGGGCGCCGCCTCGGCCGGGCCGTCCACCCGCGCCGGCGGCACTGGTGGCACCGCTGGTACCCGCGGCCCGCCGAGGAGGCCGCGCTCAGCCCGCGGGATCCGAGGTAAGGACGATCTCCCCCACCCGCTCGGCGATGGCCGCCGCCTCGTCGGGCGGGAGCGCGTCGGTGACCAGGACGTCGATCTGGTCGAGGGTGGCGAAGGTGGTCAGCCCGACCATCGTCCACTTGGTGCGGTCGGCGAGCAGTACGGTCCGGCGCGCCGAGCGCAGGAAGGTCCGGTTGGTCTCGGCCTCGGCGAGGTTCGGGGTGGTCAGTCCGGTCGCGGTGCCGAGCCCGTGGCAGCCGACGAAGAGCAGGTCCACGTGCAGGGAGCGGATGGCGCGGTCGGCCACGGGCCCGACCAGCGCGTCCGAGGGCGTGCGGATGCCACCGGTGAGCAGCACCGTGGTGGCGCTCGCACCGCCGCCGAGCCGCGCGGCCTCGAAGACCTCCGCGGTCCGGATCGAGTTGGTGACCACGGTGAGTCCGGGGATTTCGGCCAGTTCCCGGGCCAGGGCGTGCGTCGTGGTCCCCGCGCAGAGCGCGACGGCCGATCCGGGGGCCACCAGCGCGGCCGCCGCCTTCGCGATGGAGTCCTTCGCCGCCCGCTCCCACTGCGACTTCGCGTCGAACCCCGGTTCGTGACTGCTGGGTTCACCGCCGAGCACCGCACCGCCGTGCACCTTCAGCAGCAGGCCCTCGCGGGCGAGGGCGTCCAGGTCGCGCCGGACGGTCATGTCCGAGACGTGCAGGGAGCGGGTCAGTTCGTTCACCCGGACCCCGCCCCGGCGGCGTACCTCCTCCAAGATGTGCGCGCGGCGCTGATGGGCCAGCAGACTGCCGGGGTCGGCCATCCTGCGGCTCCTCTCCCCCGGGGCGCGGCGCCCCGGTCCCCCGAGCATCGTGACGGCACGCTCCAGCGTCAACACGTTCCAACAAAGCGGCACGCGCCGGGTGTTGACCGCATGCGCACGCCTTATTGACATGCTCACGAAACGGCAGTGTGATGTGGGCCGTCCGGTTGGATTCCGTTCGATCCTGATGACTTGGACCCCGGGAACGCTCGGCACCTCCCGGTCGGCAGGGCCGTTTCCGCACATCCCGGCACGCCCCGCCACGTACTGGCACGTCTTCGCACACCTTCGCGCACCTCTCGCCCCCAGGAGCCGTCCGTGCACTCGTCGCCTACGCCGCCCTCCGCGCACTCGTCACGCCCCCCGCGCTCATTACGCCCCTTGCGCTCGTTACGTTCCGCACGCACCCCGCGCCCGTTGCGCGGCCGTACCCTCCGGCGCCTGACCGCGGCCCTCTCGGCCCTGCCGCTCCTGCTGCCCGCGGCGGGCGCAGCCGCGCTCGCCGGAGCCGTGGTGGTCACCGCCGCGACGCCCGCCGCCGCCCTGCCCGACGGCCAGGCGCTCGTGCCGCCCATGGGCTTCAACAACTGGAACTCCACCCACTGCCGGGCCGAGTTCAACGAGAGCATGGTCAAGGGCACAGCCGACCTGTTCGTCTCCAAAGGGCTGAAGGCCGCCGGCTACCAGTACGTCAACCTCGACGACTGCTGGGCGCTGCCCAACCGCAACACCCAGGGCGACCTGGTCCCCGACCCGGTCCGCTTCCCGAACGGCATCAAGGCCCTCGCCGACTACGTCCACGGCAAGGGGCTCAAGTTCGGCGTCTACACCAGCGCCGGCACCAAGACCTGCGACACGGCGGGCTTCCCGGGCGGCCTGGGCCACGAGCAGCAGGACGCCGACCTCTTCGCTTCCTTCGGCGTCGACTACCTCAAGTACGACAACTGCAACAACCAGGGCGTGGACGCCAAGAAGCGGTACACCGCCATGCGGGACGCGCTCAGGAACACGGGACGGCCCATCGTGTTCTCGCTGTGCGAATGGGGCCAGAACCAGCCCTGGAACTGGGGTGCCGACGTCGGCCACCTGTGGCGCACCACCGGCGACATCAGCGACAGCTGGTCCTCGATGATCGGCATCGCGCACGCCAACCAGGGTCTCGCGCCGTACGCCGGACCCGGCCACTGGAACGACCCCGACATGCTGGAGGTCGGCAACGGCGGCATGACCGCCACCGAGTACCGGACCCACTTCAGCCTCTGGTCGATGATGGCCGCCCCCCTCCTCATCGGCAGCGACCTGCGCACGGCCGGAGCGGAGACCCTCTCGATCCTCTCCAACACCGACGTCATCGCCGTCGACCAGGACCCGCTCGGGCGGCAGGGCACGGTGGTCTCCGCCAACGGCGGCCTGGTGATCATGGTCAAGGAACTGCAGAACGGCGACCGGGCCGTGTCCCTGACCAACGAGACCGGCTCCACGGCCACGGTGTCCACCACCCTGGACGCGCTGGGCATCGGGGGCCGCGCGCCGTACGCGCTCAAGGACCTGTGGACCAAGGCCACGTCGACGAGCAACGGCCCGGACCTGAGCGCCTCGGTCGCCCCGCACGCCACCACGGTCATGCGGATCACCCCCGGCGCCCTCCCGCTCCCGCCCGCGGGCACCTCTCAGCTCTCCGACCTGTCCTGGACCGGCGCCACCAGCGGGTGGGGGCCGGTGGAGAAGGACCGCAGCAACGGCGAGCAGGCCGCCGGTGACGGCCGCACGCTCACCATCGGTGCAGTGACGTACGCCAAGGGCCTCGGCGTGCACGCGGCCAGCACCGTCACCTACCACCTGGGCGGCCGGTGCAGCACGCTCACCGTGAACGTGGGCGTCGACGACGAGAAGAGCAGCAACGGCTCGGTGGTCTTCCAGATCTACCGGGACGGCGTCAAGGCCGCCGACAGCGGTCTGCTCACCACGGCCGACGCACCGCGCGGGCTGAGCGCCGATCTCAGCGGCGGCCAGACGCTGAAGCTCGTCGTGACCGACGGCGGCAACGGCATCAACTCCGACCACGCGGACTGGGCCGCTCCCCGGCTCACCTGCAACTGACCCTCGCTGCAAGGGATTCCATACGCATGCACACGCACCCCTCGCCCCGCACGACCCCGTCCCGCACACCCGCGTTCCGTACGGTCCACCGCGCCGCGGCGCTGACCGGCGCCCTCGCGCTCGCGCTCGGCCTGGGCGCCTGCTCGTCCGGCAAGCCGTCCGGCGGCGGCGGGGGAAAGGGCCCGGCCGACGGCCCGTTGTCCATCGCCTACCTCCAGAAGCAGGGAGACCAGGAGTACTTCGTCTCCGAGGCCGCCGGCGCGCGGCGCAGGGCCGACGAACTGGGCATCAGGCTCCGGGTGGTCAACCTCGGCAACGACGCGTCCAAGACCATCACGGAGGTGAAGTCGGCGGCCGCGCAGAAGAACCAGGGCATCATCATCGTGGTGCCGGAGTCGGCGGTCGGGCCGCAGGTGGTCGCCGAGGCGAGGAACGCCGGTATCGCGCTGCTCACTTCGGACGACCAGGTGTGCGCGAACGGTCCCCGGCCCGCGGACTGCGACAAGGCGAACCTGGTGCCGAGGGTGGGCTTCTCCGGCGTCCAGATGGGCAGCGAGGTCGGCAAACGGGCCGCCGCCGAGTTCCTGAAGGTGGGCTGGAGCGCCGCGGACACCCGGATCGTCTACGCCTGGAAGCAGGACACCACCGTCTGCACCGACCGGGTCAACGGCGCCAAGGCCGCGTGGAAGGAGGCCGGCGGCCCGGAGGTGCGGGCCGTCGAGGTCGGGACGGACAACACCCCGGCGGGCGCGCAGGCCAAGGTCGAGGCCACCGTGACCGCCAACCAGGGCGTACGGCACTGGGTGGTCATGGGCTGCAACGACGAGAACGTCTCGGGCGGGGTCAAGGGCCTCAACAACGCCGGGGTGAAGGGCGCCGACATCATCGGCATCGGCCTCGGCGCCTATCTGGCCTGCAAGGACTGGCAGGCGGGCGCCGACAACGGCATGAAGGCGGCGCTGTACATCCCCGGCGACGAGGTCGGGAAGCTGGCCGTCCAGGCCATGTACGACAAGCTCAAGAACGACAAGGAGTTCGCCCCGGAGTCCTTCGCACCGACCCGGATGGTCGACGCGGAGCACTGGAAAGACGCCGGGTTGAGCTGCGCATGAGCGGCGTCGACAAGGACGGGGCGGACGGGCTGCGCGTGACGGGCCTCGCCAAGAGTTACGGCGGCGGCGCGGTTCGGGCGCTGCTCGGGGTGGACCTGGACTTCCCCGCGGGCACCGTCACCGCCCTGATGGGCGAGAACGGCGCGGGCAAGTCCACCCTGCTCAAGATCGTCTGCGGCGACGAGGCCGCCGACTCCGGCACGGTGGCGCTCGACGGCCACCCGCTGCACCTGCACTCCCCCGCCGACGCCCGCGCGGCCGGGATCCGGCTCATCCCGCAGGAGCCGGAGATCGTCCCGCACCTCAGCGTCGCCGAGAACGTCTATCTCGGCGCCCTGCCGACCCGGGCCGGGCGCCGCTTCGACCGGGCGGGGCTGCGCCGGCGCCTGCGGGCGGACCTGCTGCGGATCGGCTTCGCCGAGGTGCTCGACGCCGACACACCCGGCGCCGATCTGACCGCCGCCCAGCGGCAGTTGGTGGAGATCCTGCGGGCCCTGACCGGGGAGGCGAGGGTCATCGCCTTCGACGAACCGACCTCCTCCCTGTCGGAGCACGAGGTGGCGGCCCTGTTCGCACTCATCCGCCGGCTCCGCTCGGACGGCCTGGCCGTGGTGTACGTGTCGCACCGGATGCGGGAGATCTTCCAACTCGCCGACCGGGTCGCCGTGTTGCGCGACGGTGCGCTGGTCGGCGTACGGGACGCGGCGGCCACCGACGAGAGCGAGATCGTCCGGATGATGGTCGGCCGGGACCTCTCGGCCCTCTTCGCCCGCCCGCACGTGGCCACGGACCGGGTCGTCCTGGACGTCCGGGACGTGTGCACCGAGGACGTGAGCGGGGTCAGCCTGCGGGTCCGGGCCGGGGAGGTGGTGGCGCTCGCCGGGCTCGTCGGCGCCGGACGCTCCGAACTCGCCCGGGCCCTGGTCGGCGACCTCCCGCTGCGCGGCGGGACGGTCGCGGTCGACGGACGCGCCGTGCGGCTGCGCCGCCCCTCCGACGCCGTGCGCGCCGGGATCGGCCTGGCTCCCGAGGAACGCAAGGCGCAGGCGCTCTTCATGGACCGCTCGGTCCGGGACAACACCACGCTGGTGATGCTGGGGCGGCTCAGCCGCCTGCGGTTCGTCCGCCGGGGCGCGGAGCGGCGCCTCGCGCGGGAGTTCACCGACCGGCTGCGGGTGCGCGCGCCCTCCATCGAGCACGAGGTGCGCGGGCTCTCCGGCGGCAATCAGCAGAAGGTGGTGCTCGCCCGCTGGCTGGCGCGCCGCCCGATGGTCCTCATCCTCGACGAACCGACGCGCGGCATCGACGTCGGTGCGAAGGCCGAGATCTACCGGATCATCGCGGACCTCGCCGGAGCCGGGGTGGCGCTGCTGGTGATCTCCTCCGAGCTGCCGGAGGTGCTGGGCCTGGCGGACCGGGTGCTGGTCATGCAGGGAGGCAGGATCACGGGCGAGCTGAGCCGCTCCGAAGCCACCGAGGAGCGGGTCCTCGCGCTGGCCATGGCCGACGACCTGACCCCGGGCGGCGGCGCGCACGACCGTACGCACGACAGCGGAGGACGGACATGAGGACGAGGACGGCTCCCCCCGAGGAACCGGGGAACCCGAACGGGCCACGGGCGGCCGCGGACCCCGAGAACCTTGAGAACCCCGAAGGCCCCGAGGCCGCCGGGGCCCGGCAGCCGGGCCGCGCGGCGGCCCGGCTCCGCGCCGTCGGGGGCCAGAACGCCGGGCTGATCGGCGGCCTGATCCTCGTGACGGCCCTCTTCGGGTCGCTCAACCCGGCTTACCTCACCTGGGCCAACATCAAGGTGATCGGCGACGCCGTGACCATCTCGGGGCTGCTGGCGCTGGTGCAGACGGTGGTGATCATCTGCGGCGCCCTGGACATCTCCGTCGGCTCGCAGGTCGGCGTCGCCTCCGTCGTCTCCGCCATGGTGTTCACCTCGACCGGCTCGCACGCACTGCTCGGCATCGCCGCGGCGCTCGGCGTGGGCCTGCTCGCCGGTCTCCTCAACGGTGCGGTGATCGTGTACGGCCGGATCAACCCGGTGATCGCCACGCTGGCCACCCTGGCCGTGTACAAGGGCGTCGCGCAGCTCTTGTCGAAGGGTGCGGCGCAGGGCTACGTCAGCAACGACGACGTCTTCGTGTTCCTGGCCAACGGCGCCATCGCCGGCGTGCCCGTGCTGCTGTGGGTGCTCGCCGCGGTGACCGCGTGCATCCACCTGCTGCTGAAGTACACGGACATCGGCCGCAACATCTACGCGATCGGCGGCAACGACACGGCGGCCCGGCTGGCCGGGATCCACATCAACAAGTACCTCATCGCGGTCTACGGCCTGGCCGGGGTCGTCGCCGCCGTCGCCGGGATCCTGCTGACCGCCCGCACCGGCTTCGGCCACCCCGTCTCGGGCAGCGAGGGCCTGGAGCTGAAGGCGATCACCGCCGCCGCCCTGGGCGGCTGCCTGCTCACCGGCGGCCGCGGCGGGGTCGGCGGCACCCTGCTGGCGATCACCCTGCTGGGAGCCCTGGACAACGGCCTGACCGTCGAGGGCGTCAACCCCTTCTGGCAGAACGTCGCCCAGGGCGCCTTGCTGGTCGCGGCCGTCGTCATCCAGAAACGACGCACGCACGAACGCCGCGTGGGCCTTCCCACCTGACGCCGCAGCCCATACCGGCTACCAGATCTGGGCGACCCATTCCGGGTGGTCGACGAACGGGTTGCGGTTGTGCTGGTAGGTGTCGAATATGACCTGGTTGCGGCGCTGCTCGAAGGCGTCCGGCGGGTCCTGCTGGCTCCACTGCTTCAGTACGCTGATCCGGCCGATCGCGGGGGCCGAGCCGTTGTTGACCAGGTCGTTGACTTCCAGGTTCGCGAAGCCGTCGCCGCCGTCGTAGCGGACCGCCATGTAGAGCAGCATCCGCGCGACGTCGCCCTTGACGGCGTCGCGCGGTTCGAAGGAGTCCGAGTCCGTGAAGCTGCCCGGGGCCTCGGCGACCGGGCTGCCGCCCTTGTCGAAGTCCTTGTTGCCGCGGGTGCTGTTGACCGTGACGTCCTCGGGGCGCAGGTGGTGCAGGTCGGTGCCCGGACCGGTGGCGGTGCCGAAGTCGCCGTGGCTCTTGGCCCACACGTGCTCGCGGTTCCAGTCGTTGGAGCCGCCGCCGTTGGTGGCCTTGGACTGCGAGCGGCCCGAGTAGACCAGGATCACGTTGTTGTGGTTGGCCGGGTCCTCGTCCGTCACCTTCAGGGCGTTCCACACCTGGTCGTAGGTGACCTTGGACTGGACCTTGATGATCTCGTGGAGCGCGCTCTTGAGCGCGGGGCCGGTCTTGCCCTCGGCGGAGGCGTAGTACGCGTCCACCGCGGTCGAACCCGCGAGGGGCACGGAGGCGGGAGCCGCCGGGGCGGGCCCCTGGCCCGCGGAAGCGGGGACGGGGGCGAACAGCAGGGCGGTCGCCGCGAGGCCTGCGGCCAGGGGCGCCAGGCGCGAGATTCTCATCACGTGGGGGGGTACCTCTCCACACGCACCGCTCCCGCCCGGGGAATTGGCGGGACATCAGGTGGCAGAGCGAGGTTCACATTGTCATGTGCCCAACAGATTAAGAACACATGTCGGGAGCCTGGACCTTGCCCGCGCCGCTCCGGGGCGGCGCGGGCGGGGCGCCGTCCGGGTGACGCCCCCTTGGCAGAACCCCGCCGCACGGGCACGGTGGCTCTGGCCCCCTCGGGGCCCCAGACCGTGACAGCCCCACCAGGAGCAGCCCATGGCAGTGAAGATCCTCATCGTGACCGGCGACGCGGCGGAGTCACTGGAAGTCATCTACCCCTACCAGCGCCTGCGCGAGGAGGGGTACGAGGTGCACGTCGCGGCCCCCAGCCGCAAGCAACTCCGGTTCGTGGTACACGACTTCGAGGAGGGCTTCGACACCTACACGGAGAAGCCCGGTTACTCCTGGCCGGCCGACCTCGCCTTCTCCGAGGTGGACCCGCAGGAGTACGCCGCCCTGGTCATCCCGGGCGGCCGGGCACCGGAGTACCTGCGCAACGACCCCGAGGTCCAGCGGATCGTGGCGGCCTTCACCGGCACCGACCGGCCGATCGCCCAGATCTGCCACGGCCCGCTGATTACCGCGGTCGGCGGCGGGCTCACGGGCCGCAGGGTGACCGCCTATCCGGCGCTGGCCCCGGACATGGCGGCCGCCGGAGCCGCCTTCGAGGACTCCGAGGCCGTCGTGGACGGCACCCTGGTCTCCGCCCGGGCGTGGCCCGACCACTCCGCGTGGATGCGGGAGTTCCTCACCGTGCTGCGCGGCAAGGCCCCCCTGGCCTGAGCCGGCGCCGGGGTTTCCGTCACGCCCGAGCCGGTACGCCGTCCAGCGCGCGGCGGCGTCGGCGGCGCAGCCGCAGGGCCACCGCGCCCGCCGCCACGAGGGCGGCCACCGCTGTCCCGACGGTCAGCAGCCACACGGGGATGCCGTCGCCCACCGTCAGCAGCCGGTCCCGGTAGATCACCCGGTGGTAGGGGGTGTCGGCGGCGGCCGCCCGCAGCTCGTGATCGCCCTCGATCCGGGCGGGCTGCGGGAACCGCTGCTCGATGGCGGTCAGGAACACCGGCTTGCCTTCGGTCAGTTCGGCCAGAGCGTGGTTCACCGCCCCGGCCTTCGGGTCGAGGCGGCCCGCGAAGGTCACCTCGGGGGCGGCGCCGCCGATCGAGGAGCGGGGTTCCATCCGGTGGTCGGCCAGGACGTACAGGCCGAGGGACTGGGCGGTCTTCGCCAGCCGGGACAGGCGCATCGGATACACCAGCCGGTCGCTGGCGAAACGGATCCGCAGCGGGTCCAGGTCTCCGCGCAGCGTCCGGCCCGGTTCCTTGGGCGCAAGACGCACCGCCACGTACTCCCACTTCTGGTCGACGTACGGCTTCAGTTCGGTGGCGAGGCCCTCGGGGAGTTCGAAACCGTTGTCCCGCAGCCAGCCGCGCAGCGCCTGCGGGTCGGTCGCCGTGAGGCGCGCGACGTCGAAGTCGCCGAGCTGTTCACGGCCGACCACCCCGACCTCGGGCGCCCCGGTGGAGGGCGCGGCGCCGGCGCCGTCCGACCGGCCGGAGCCGAACGGCCAGTCGCGGTCCCGGGGCCAGAAGTAGCCGCGCGTCCGGTGTTCGGGCCGGGTCAGCTCGGCCAGGTCGGCGAAGAGGTCGGGGTCGCCCAGCTGCACCGTCGCCCGGCCGGGCACCGGCATGACCCAGGCGGCCCGGTGCGCGTCCCCGCTGACGCTGAAGCGCATCACGATCTGTTCCGTGGCGCCGTCCCAGCGCACCACGGAACTCTCCCGGCCGACCCCGATCCGGGAGCGCGCGTCGGGGATCATGGCCCCGCAACCGCAGGCGTAGGCCGGGCTGATCAGCGAGCCGAGCTGGGTCGCGAGCAGGGCGAGCAGCACCGCGAGAATTCTTCGTTTCCTCCACACGGGGTCTCAGACGGCGCCCGGCGCGATCCGGTTCCGACCCCGCCGCACCGGCTACGCCCCCGGGCTCCGCGGGGTCACCGGGACGGCCGCCGCGAGCAGTCCCGCCCCCGGGAAGTACAGGCGGTCCAGGAGCCCGCGCCGCGGCCACCGGGCGGCCCGGTGGAAGCACAGGTCGCTGGGGGTCGGCGAATCCCGCAGGTCGGCGGCGTGCGCACCCTCCGCAAGGGTGGTCACGGCGGCGCGCAGGGGGTCCGCCGAGCCCGCCCACTCCGCGACCGGGACGGGGCGGGTCCAGGCCTCCCCCGAGTTGGGGAACATCCAGTGCGCGGCCTGGGCCAGGTGCCGGGCGGCGTCCGCGCTCGCGGCGGCCCGGCGCGCCAGCCGGGCCAGGGTCAGCAGGAACACCGGCAACGACTCGGCCAGGAAGGTGAGTTCGGGATACGTCCGCAACTGGCCGGGATCGGTGGGAACGGACACGACCGCGCCCCAGGCGCCGCTCTCCTGATCGACGCGGACCTGTGCGAGGGCGGAGCTGCGGGCGTAGTCGACGCGCGCCAGGGGCCAATAGGAACCGTCACCGCCCATCATCCGGTGCGTTTCGGGGTCGACGGCGTGCGCCTCGTCGGCCTCGGCGCCGGGCAGCAGGCGCAGCGGCGCCAGCCCGGCCATCCGTACGCCGCCGATCGCGCGCAGCACCGTACGGATCTCCTCCGGCACCGGCACCTCCCACGCGTCCATCGCGGCGTCGGTACAGCCCTCGTCGAGGCGCACGACCTCCGGGAACTCCACTGCCAGGAACCGCAGTTCACGGACGGCCCGGCTCGCGGCATCGGCGGGCACCGCGTGGCGGCGGACGGGGCGGCCTAGGAAGTCGCCGCTCACCACGCTGCGCAGCAGCAGGGCACGGCCGTTCCCGGCGAGGCGGTACTGGACCTCGCTGCTCCCGGTGTCGGCCGTGTTGAAGAGGGTGGAGAAGTACGGCTCCCAGCCGATCCCGCACGGGTAGCCGGGGAGGTCGCGCAGGTCGGCGACATCGGTGAGCGAGTCGCCGCGCCCGACGAGCGCGGCGAGTTCCGCGTCGGGGCCCTCGGCCGCCTCGACGGTGGGCCGGACGGGGACGAAGAACGGGGGCTCGGGCCGGTCGTCCGGGTCCGCGCCGTCGGCGAGGCGGGTGGCCAGGCCGGTCAGCCAGCCGGTGAAGCCGGGCGCCTCGACGGTGATCTCCTGCTCGCCCCAGGTGTGGACGGCGAGCACCGGACCCCAGTCGGCGTGAGCGGCTTCCTTCCCCTCGGGCACGCCTACGATCAACGATCCCTCACCGACGTCCAGTTCACCGATGGTCCAGTACCCGTCCGTGAAATGCGGTGTGCCGTGCGGGCCGAACTCGAAGCGCTCACCGTCCACTTCGAGTCCGCCCGTCTCCCGCAGGACGGTCCGGACGGCCTCGGGGACCGTCACGGGCCAGGCGTCGACATCGGCGTCCCGGAAACCGTCGAGCAGGACCACTTCGCCGGGGCGTGCGGCGGCCAGCGCGCGCAGCGCCGCGAGCGCGGCGTGTCCGTCCGCGGGCGCGGCGCCCGCCTCCGCTCCCGCGATCACCGTCGTCTCCCGTACCGCGCCCTGCCCGTCGTCCGCCATGGCCCCGCCTCGCTCCCGCCGTCACCCCTGGTCGGGTGATCGTCCGCGCGGCCGAGCCTACCCAAGGGCCTTTCCCGGGAGGGCCGCGCGGTCAGCCGCCCCGCACACCATGAACTCGGACCGGCCCAGCTCACCGGCCACCTCGCGGGCCAGCCGGACGAGCCGGAGCGGGTCGTCGCCGGCCGGTCCGGACACGGTCCACACGACGGCCCCCGCGGTCCCCGCCGCCGCTGCGGGCCGGGCCGCGACGTCGGCGAAGCGGGCCCGGATGTCCGCCTCGGCGGTTGCGGCGCGGCCCAGGTGCAGCGGTTCGTAGCGCACGGGGGCCGTGTCGACGTCGCTCGCGGTCAGGGCGCCCCCGGCGATCAGCAGCTCGGTGTAGCCGCGGCCGCCGTGCTCGGCGGGGCCGCGCCCGTGGACGTTGCCCGGGTACACGGCGAAGACACCGGGGGCGGGCCTCATCCGGTGGTGCACGTGTCCCAGGGCCCAGTAGTCGTAGCCCGCGTCCGCCAGCGCCCGTACGGTGGTCGGGGCGCACCTCCTGCGGCTCCACGCGCCGTGCAGACTGGTGTGCATCACGCCGACGTTGACCAGCCCCCGGACGGGTCGCGGATAGCCGGCCGCGATGTCGCGCAGGTCGTCCGCCTCCGCGATGGACTGGCCGTGGACGGCGATCCCGAGGTGCTCCCAGCGCACGGTTTCCGGCGCGTCCGGGCCCGGCCAGCGCACCGAGGGCGGCAGGTGCAGTTTCTCCGGCAGCGGTGACGCGGCGTCGTGGTTGCCGGAGACGACGACGGTCACCAGGCCCTCGTCGTGGAAGCGCCCCAGCGCGTCCTGGAAGGCGCTCAGCGCGGCGGCGTCGCCGTGGTGCCGGTCGAAGACGTCCCCGGCGACGAGGACGCCGTCGTAGCGGCCCTCGGCTATGCGGCGCACCATCGCGCGCAAGGCGTCGTACGGGGCCTGCGCGGGGTCGATCGCCGGGGCGCCGGGGTGGTGCTCCAGCCCGCGCAGCGGCGATCCGATGTGCAGGTCGGCGAGGTGCGCCAGCCGTATGCCGCCCGGCGGGACGCCCGCAGGAGCGGCCGCCTCCCGCGGGGACGGCGTCGCTCGCGGCCCCACGACGCGGCCCGCACTCGGCGGACCGGCGGTGTCTTCCGCGCGTCCCGCGACCGGAAGGGACCCTGACCGGGCGGGGGCCGGCACGAACCGGGATGTCATGTTCACCAGCATGCCGAAACGGGCGGCCCGGCGGCAGCCCCGCGGTCGGATCCAGGACACCGGGAGGGCGGCCCCGCGGCGCACCGCGACGACGGCCGCCGCCCCGGCCGGGCGTACGGCGGGCGGGCCCGGACGACCCGCCCGCACGCGCGGCTCCGGCCGACCCGGCAGGTGGGGCGGGGCGGATGGCGGTCCGCCGGATCCCCGGGCGCGCCCCCGCGCTGCGGCACCGGGTCACCGGCCCCGGTGGTGGCGGCCCAGGACGAGGTCCGTCTTAAACGCGTTGCGCTCCAGCAGCCAGCCCTCGTCGCGCAGTGCGCCCATCAGGTCGGCGCGCAGCCGCACGGCCTCCGCGAAGGTCTCGGCCTTGGCGGTGACCTCGGTGAACCAGGTCTCCCGGCCCTGCGCGTCGCGGAGCGGGGTGACCTGCATCTCCAGGGTGTGGCCGAGGATCTCGCCGGGGTAGTTGGTCTGCCGGACGGGACCGTGGATCAGCGGGTCGGCGGCGACGGCCTCCGCCCAGCCGGCGGGTTTGGCGGGCCACTTCCGCATTTTGCCGGGCAGCCGGTCGAGGGCGATGGCCCGGCAGGCGACCGGATCGGGCAGCGCGCCGGGGGCGAGGCCCGGGGCGGGCTCGCGCTTCTTGTTGGAGAAGTCGAGCGTGGCGCGCGAATAGCTGAGGTTGACCTGCGGGTCGTAGTTGGTGTCGCGGCAGTCGAAGCTGTGCGCGTTGGCCAGGTCGAGGGCCGCTTCGACCGCGGCGCGGTCGGTTCCGTCGCCCGCGATGGCGAAACGGGTCTTGTAGGTCAGCCGCAGCCGGTCCTCGGCGCCGTCGTGCCGGAACCGGATGATCCACCCCTGCCCGGCGAAGCTCAGCTCCGCGTCGTCCATGTACTGGGTGACCTCGAAGCCGCTGGAGCGCCCGAGGCAGAGCGCGCCGGCGGCCCGCTCCAGCGGCACGCCGTCGGCTCCCAGGATCCGGCGGGGGTCGACCAGCAGCTTGACCTGGTAGGTCGGTGCGGCATTGGGCGCGGTCGTCACCAACGGCGCCCACACGGCTGTCCCCACCACCGACCCCCTCGCACCCGAACCCTCGCCCGGACCCGCGTCCCGGCCCGCAAACGTCGTCCGACCTTACGGGGTCCCCGGAGCGGACGCACACGACATCGCTCCGGATCCGCTCAAGGCGCCGGCGCGGGGATGAAGCCGGAGGCGTGGAAGTAGCCGATGCACGCGTCGAGGAAGGCCGCGTCCACGGGCGGGCAGCTCAGCCCGCTGCCCAGGAGGTCGGCGTCGATCCGCTCGCGGCCGAGGGCCGGGAAGTGATCGGTCGTGCAGAGTTCCTCCAGCGTGAGGTCGCTCCCGGCGGCCAGGGTGGTGAACCGGGGCGCGAAGGGGGCGAAGGAGTGCCCCGGCCGCTGCGCCAGGTGCGCCTGCATCGCCTCGGTCCAGCGGTGGTAGCCGACGGTCTCGATCCGGTGGCCGTGGGCGCGCAGCCGCTCGACGAGGTCCTCCAGGAGCGCCTCCCGCGGGTTGACGTGGTGGTACGTCTGCCCTTGGGCCTCGTGGTGCGCGGCGAGGTGGGCGATGGAGGCGGCGACGTGGTCCACGGGGACGAAGTTCAGGGCCACGGGCAGGTCGGGCGCGAGGCCCAGCTCGGTGATGACCTTGAACAGTTCGCACAGGGCGGCCCCGCTGTCCCAGGTGTGGCTGAGGGAGTCGCCGGTGATCTCGTGCGGGCGGTGGACGGCGACGGGGAGCCCCGCCCGCGCGGCCTTGCGCAGGAGTTCCTCGGCGATCCACTTGCTTTCCGTGTAGCCCATGGAGAGCAGTTCGACGTGGTCGAGCGGGGTGTCCTCGGTGACCTCGCGCACCCCGGCCGCGCCGAACCCGTGCACCACACCGATGGTGGAGACGTAGTGCAGCGGTACGCCCCGGCGCGCCGCGAGCGCGATCAGCTCCCCGGTGCCGTCGACGTTGGCCGGGCGCAACTGCTCGTACGGGTAGAGGAAGTTGACGTCGGCCCCGCAGTGGTGGATGACGTCCGCGCGGGCGGCCTGCTCGTCGAATTCGGCGGTCGTCAGGCCGAGTCCTGGCTGCCCGAGGTCGCCGAGCAGCGGGTGGATCCGCGCGACGGGCAGCGGCCGGGTGATGCCGTGGCGGCGTTGCGCGCGGGCGATCCTGCGGTGGGCGTGCGCGAGGTCCCGGGCGCGGACGAGCAGGTGCAGTTCGGCGTCGGTGCGGTCGAGCAGCGCGCGCAGCAGGTGGGCGCCGAGGAAGCCGCTCGCCCCGGTGAGCAGGACGTGCCGGGGCACCCGCCAGTCGGGGCGGTCGTGCGCGGTGATCGGCACGGGGGTGACGCGCGGGACCGGCCGCTCCAGGTCGGCGAGCCAGCGGCGCGCGAGGGGCGCGCCGCGCGGGGTCGGCCGGTCGTGGACGGTGGCTTCGACGGCGACGATGAAGGCCTTGAGGGTGGGCTGGTTCAGCAGGTCGCCCACCAGCCGGTAGCTGTGCGCGCCCCCGATGCGCAGGGCGGCCTGGACGGTGTTGACGAGCTGGGCGGCGATCAGGGAGTTCCCGCCGCGGACGAAGAAGTCGTCGTCGGGGGCGTGCGCGACGCCCTGCGGCAGGGTCTGTTCCCAGATCCGGGTGACGAGGGCGGCGAGGCTCTCCTCGGGCGCGCCGGCCCCGGCGCCCGGGTCCTGCGCTCCGGCGCCGTTTCCCTCACCGACCTCGGAGACCGGGTCGGCGGACGCCCCGGCGGGCGCCGCCGAAGCGTCCGCGGCCGGGGTCAGCGCGAGCAGGGCGGCCCGGTCGACCTTGCCGTTCGCGGCCAGCGGGAGCCGGTCCAGCACCGTGATCGTCGCCGGGACCATGAAGGCGGGCAGCCGCTCGGCGAGGTGGGCGCGCAGCTCCCGTACCCCGGGGTGGCGGCCCGGGCGGGTCGCGGCGGCGTAGAGCGCGAGGTGGCGGGTGGCGCCGTCCTCGCGGGCGAGGACCACGGAGTCGGTGATCTGGGGGTGGGTGGCGACCGCGTCGCGGATCTCGTCGGGTTCGATCCGGAAACCGCGCACCTTGACCTGGTCGTCCCGGCGGCCGCGGAACTCCATGACCCCGTCCGCGCGGCGGCGTACGAAGTCACCGGTGCGGTAGTGGTTCCCGGATGCGGCGGCCCCTTCGGGGGGCAGGAAGCGGCGGGCGCTCTCGGCCGGGTTGTTGAGGTAGCCCGCGGCGACGGCCGGGCCGCCGATCCACAGCTCGCCCTCCTCCCCCGGCCCGGCGGGCGTGCCGTCGTCCCGCAGCACCAGGCAGTCGGTGTCGGCGATCGGGCGGCCGATGGGGATGCCGGTGGCGCCCTCGGGGACGGACTCCACCGTATGGGCGAGCGCGACGCAGGCGGTCTCGGTGGGGCCGTACGCGTTGATCAGCCGCTCCGGCCGCCCGTGTGCCAGCACGCGGCGGGCCGCGTCCGGACGCAGCGCCTCGCCGCCGGTGAGGACGTAGCGCAGGCCGGCGAAGGTCTCCGGGCGTTCGTGCGCGATGTGGTGGAACACGCTGGTGGTGGCGAAGAGCACGGTGATGCGCTGCTCGCGCAGGAAGGCGGCGAGGGCGTACGGGGCGAGCAGCAGCGTGGAATCGGCGGGGACCAGGCAGGCCCCGTTCAGCAGGGCGGGCCACATCTCCAGGACGGAGGCGTCGAAGGAGAGCGTCGCCGCGTGCAGCACCCGGTCGGTGGACCGGACGTCCAGGAATCCGTTGTCGACGGCGAGCCGGACCAGCCCGCGCTGCGGCACGGCCACGGCCTTGGGGCGCCCGGTGGTGCCGGAGGTGAACATGACGTACGCGGGCACGTCGGCCGAGGGCTCGAACGGGGCCGGGGGCGCCGCCCGTCCAGCGGCCAGGATCCGCCCGTAGTCCCAGGTGGGCGCGGTCTCCGGAGGCACCGAGCCGGCGCCGGGCAGCCGGACCACGGCGACGGCCGCCGCGTCCTCCAGCATGCCGGTCACCCGGGCTTCGGGCAGCGTCGGGTCGAGCGGCAGGTAGGTGGCCCCGGCGCACACCACGCCCAGCAGCGCCACGCAGGCCTGCGGGCCGCGCGAGCCCGCCACCGCGACCACCGCCCCGGAGGTGACTCCGAGGGCGCGCAGGCCGGACGCGAACTCAGCTACCAGGGAGGCGAGTTCGCCGTACGTGTAACGCGTGCCGCCGGGCTCGTCCACCGCGGGGCGCTCCGCGAACCGCCGGGCCCGCTCGAAGAACAGCTCCGCCACCGGCCGTGCGTTCACGCCCTCGTCCGCCCGGCCCGCCGGATCCACCGCTGTCTCGGTCATCGACGCTCCCCCTCTTCCTCAGGGACGAAAACGTATCCGTCGCTCGGTTTCGGGGAAGCGGGCCGACGACATCCGGCCATCGGGGAGGGTCAACACGGCGCGAACGCACCGGATCAGCGGAACATCTAAGCCAAGTCCCTGTCCCGGGCGGCCTCGACGACCCCGCACTCGTAGGCGGCGATGACCGCTTGCGCACGGTCGCGCACACCGAGTTTGCCGAAGATGTTGGTGATGTGGTTCTTGACGGTCGAACCGCTGATGTCCATCTCCCCGGCGATCTCGGCGTTGTCGAGCCCGGTGGCCATCAGCCGCCACACCTCGGCCTCGCGGGGCGTGAGGTCACCGACGTCCGGCGCCGGAACGGCCGGCCGCGCGGGCCGGACGGGGGCGGTCACGTAGGCGGAGAGCAGCCGGGTGAGCAGCCTCGGGGCGACGACGGCCTCGCCCGTGTGCACGGTGCGGACCGCGGCGAGCAGTTCCTCGGGGGAGACGTCCTTGGGCAGGAAACCGCAGGCACCGGCGCGCAGGGCGGCGACCACGTACTCGTCCAGGTCGAAGGTGCTCAGGGCGAGGACCCGGCAGCCGGGCAGTTCGGCGGCGATCCGCCCGGTGGCGCCGACGCCGTCGAGGACCGGCATCCGGATGTCCATCACGATGACGTCGGGGCGGTGGCGGTGGGCGAGGGCGACGGCCTCCTCGCCGTCGCCCGCCTCGGCGACGACCTGGACGGCGGGGTCGGGGCCGAGGATGAGCGCCAGACCGCGCCGGACGAGGGGCTGATCGTCGGCGATCAGGACCCGGATCGGGGCGGGTACCGGTGCCGGCGGTCGGCCCGTTGCGGCGTGGGCCGGCGTGCCCGGCCCTCCGCTCGGGTCCCCGCCCGTCTCCGCGCCCGGCCCTTCGTTCGTCCCCGCGCTCATCGGCGCGCCTCCTCTCGTACGGGCGCCCCCGAGGCGTCCCGCTCCACGGGCAGGTCCGCCGCCACCCGGAACCCGCCCTCGTCGAGCGTCCCGGCCTCCAGCGTGCCGCCCTGGAGCGCGACGCGTTCGCGCATGCCGATCAGGCCGTAGCCGGAGCCGGGCGCGCCCGCGCCGTCGTCGCGCACTTCGACGGTGATCCGGTCCGGGTGGTAGGCCAGCCGTACGGAGGCCCGCGCGTCCCCCGCGTGCTTGCGCGCGTTGGTGAGGCCCTCCTGGACGAGCCGGAACACGGTGAGGCCGACGGTCGGCGGCAGCGGGTACGGCTCGCCCCCCACGCTCAGTTCGGTGGGCAGCCCGGCCTGCCGGGACTCGGCGACGAGCCGCTCCAGGTCCTCGGCTCCGGGCTGCGGCGCCTCGGGGGCGTCCGCGCGGGCCGACGCGCCGGGCGGGTTCCGCCGCGCGTCCTGCGGCGGGTCGTCGGCCCGCAGGACGTCCAGGAGTTGGCGCATCTCGCTCAGGGCGAGCCGGCCGGAGTCCTCCAGGGTCACCAGGGCCTCGCGGGCCGCGTCGGGCGCGTGGGCGAGGTTGGCCCGGGCGCCGCCCGCCATCAGCTGCATGACGGTGATGTGGTGGGCCACGATGTCGTGCAACTCCCTTGCGATGCGGCGCCGTTCCTCGGCGACGGCCCGGTCGGCCAGCAGCCGGCGGTTGACGTCGACCTCCCGTTGCCAGCGGTTCACCAGTAGCGCGGCCGTGACGACGAGCACGGTGGAGGTCGTGTAGCCCAGCGCCGACCACGCCAGCGGCAGGCCGCCCACCGGGCCGAGCAGGGCCAGCGCCACGGTCGCCAGGCTCACTGCGAGCGTGACCGCCCGGCGTCCCGCCCGGACGACCGTGAACAGGGCCACGACGAGGCTGGTGTTGAGGCCCGGCGCGACGGGGACGCCCACCCGCAGCACGACTTCGAAGGCCATGACCACCGCGAAGACGACGACCGGGTAGCGGCGCCGCACGAGCAGCGGAAGCGCGGACGCCACGAGGAGCAGCATGCCGCCCGCCGTGGCGGGCCAGTCACCGGACTGCCGCGCCATGCCGTAGCCGATCAGGTCCGCCGCCACCACGCCGATGGTGACGAGCGCGTCCTCCCGCGTCCACGGCGGTGCGGCGGCCCGCGGGTCCGCCCCGCCCGCGCCGTCCCCACGGCCTGCGCCGCCCGCGCGGTCCGTGCGGCGTTCCCCGCTCCTATGGGCCTTCATCCGGTCCTCTCCCGGGGCCGCCGCCCACTCCTTCGATCCCGTGCCGGTGCGCCGCGACCACGCCGAGATCCCATTCTCGCACCGGGCCCGACCAGCGGACTCGGACCGTGGGGGGAGACGCGGACCAGGACCAGGGTCCTGGTCCACGGGCGCGGCCCGACCACGGTCCCCGTCCGCTTCTCATCCCGCGCCCCGACGACCCGCCCCCGCTCTCCTGATGGTCTGGATACGGCCCGGGAACCACCCCGGAGCCCCCGCTTCCCGCAGTACCGGAGGACTTCGTGATCCGCGCCCTGACCGGCTTCTCCACCAGGAACCCATGGAAGGTGATCGCCGTCTGGGCGGTGCTGGGCATCGCCCTCACCTTCCTGAACCAAGCCCTGGTCTACCGGGTCACCGGGGCCCAGCCGGGGGACTTCCTGCCCTCCACCTACGACTCGGCCGCCGCCCTGAAGGTCGCCGAGGAGCACTTCGGGGTGAAACCGGACGCGAACACCGTGACCGTGCTGGTCGCCCGCACCGACGGCGCGCCCCTGACCGGCGCGGACGAGCAGCGCATCGGCGCCGCCGCGCAGGAGCTGGGGCGGCGCCGGGTGGCCATGCCCCCGCCCGAGGACGACGCTCCGTCCTTCCTGCTCATCGACCACTCGCAGACCCCCGTGGTCGCGCCGGCGATGACCGCCCCGGACCGGAGCTTCCAGCTGCTCTCCGTCCGGCTGACCGGAAACTCCATGGACCCCGGCCTGCTGGACGTCTTCCGCGCCTTCCGCGCGGACGCCCGGGCCGCGTTCGCCGACGCGGGCATGCGCACCGGCTTCACCGGCGGCATCGCGTCGGCCACCGACACCACCGACGCCGGTGAGACGCGGACCAAGGTCGTGGGCGGCCTGACCACGGCGCTGATCGTGCTGCTCAACGTGCTGGTGTTCCGCAGCGTCCTGGCGGCCGTCCTGCCGCTGCTCGCGATCACCTTCATCGGCGGCGCGGCGGGCGGCGCCGTCACGGGCACCGCGATGCTGACCGGGATCAAGCTCGACGGATCGACCCCCAGCCTGATCGGGGTGGTGCTGCTGGGCATCGGGATCGACTACTTCCTGTTCCTGCTCTTCCGCTACCGCGAGCGGCTGCGCGAGCAGCCGGAGCACGACGCCCGCGCCGTGGCCGCCGAGGTCTCCGGCCGCGTCGGTACGGCGATCACCTCGGCGGCGCTGACCATCGTGGCCGCGTTCGCCACCCTCGGGATCGCCTCCTTCGGGCAGTTCCGGGTGCTCGGGCCGGCCATCGCCGTGTCGGTCCTGGTGATGCTCCTCGGCAGCCTGACGCTGATGCCGGCCATGCTGGCGATGGCGGGCCGGAAGATGTTCTGGCCCTCCCGGGCCCTGAAGCGCGCGCCGCGCGCGGGTACGGCCGGGCGGCTCGGCGATCTGGTGGCGCGGCGTCCGGTGGCCCTGGCCCTCGCCTCCGTGGCCCTGCTGGGCGCGTTGGCGACCGGTCTCGCCGGGATCGCCATGGACTACGGCCAGGGCGGCGGCGGCGAGAAGACCGCGGCGACCGCCACCGCGGACGAGATCGGCCGGGCGCTTCCGGCGGACGCGTGGGAACCGACCACCGTGTACGTCACCGCGCGGGACGGCGGAGCCCTCGCCCCCCAGCGGCTCGACGGCCTCTCCCGGGCGCTCGGCGCGGTCAAGGGCGTCGGCCGGGTCGGGCCGGTCACGCTGAACAAGGACCAGCGGGCCGCCCGCATCGACCTGTACCTGACCTCCGACCCGCAGACGCAGGCGGCCCGCGAGCTGGTCGCCGGGCCGGTGCGCGGCGCGGTCGCCGCGCACGCCCCCGAGGGGACCGTGGCCCATGTGGGCGGCACGGCCGCCGTGTTCGTGGACGTGGCCGAGGCCGTGGACCAGGACCTGCGGATCGTCTTCCCGGTGGCGGCCGCGCTGATCGCCCTGATCCTGGTCGTCCTGCTGCGCAGCCTGCTCGCGCCGGTGATCCTGATGATCTCCGTCGGACTCGGGTTCGCGGCGACGCTCGGCGCCTCCGCGCTGGTCTTCCAGCACGTGCTGGGCAAGCCCGGTGTCGCCTTCACCCTCCCGCTGGTGCTGTTCCTGTTCGTCGTCGCCCTCGGCACCGACTACAACATCCTGATCAGCGACCGGATCCGCGAGGAGATGGAGCGGCCCGGCCCGGCCCGGGCGGCGGTGGCGCGCGCCGTGCGGAGCACCGCGCCCGCGATCACCACGGCGGGCCTGGTCCTGGCGGGGTCCTTCGGCAGCCTCGCGGCCGCCCCCGACCCGGGCTCCCGCCAGGTCGGCTTCGCCACGGCCCTCGGCATCCTGCTCTCGGCGTCCGTCCTGTCCCTGGTCCTGGTGCCCGCGCTGGCGGCGCTCCTCGGCCGGGGCACCTGGTGGCCCGTACGGCCCGGGCGCACGAGGCGTCGTACGCAGGCGGCGGCCGACCCGTGGACCGCGCAGGAGCCGCCCCGCGTCCCGGTCTCCTGACCCCGGCACTCCCGCGCCCCGCGCGGGCCGCACGGTCCGGCCCTCCCAGGCCGGGCCGGTTCGGCCGGGTGCACGACCGGTCCGCTACGCGCGGAGGTTCAACTGCCAGGAGACGCCGAAGCGGTCGTTCACCCAGCCGAACCGGGCGCTGAAACCGTACGAGCCCAGCGGCATCAGCTCCGTGCCCTGCTCGGCCAGGGCCGCGTAGAGGCGGTCCAGCTCCGCCTCGTCGTCGCACTCGACGAAGAGCGACATCGCCGGAGTGAAGCCGAACTCGTGCTTCACGTGGCTGTCGATGCACATGAGCCGCTGTCCGGCGAGGGCGAAGGTGGCGTGCAGGACCGTGCCCTCCTCCCCGGGACCGTCCGCGCCGTAGCGGGTGATCTCGATGACTTCGGAGTCCTCGAACAGGGAGGCGTAGAAGGTGAGGGCCTCTTCCGCCCGGCCCTCGAACATCAGGAACGTGGTGATCTTCTGCTGCGTCGAGGCCATGGCGCGCCGTCCTCCGGTACAGGGGTGAGCCGTTCGAGCCCTTCGGCACCGAGGCTAGAACAAGCCTGTGACACCGGCCTCCGGTGAAACGCCCTCCCGGGGGTGCCGGTGCGGGAGGGCGGAGGGGGTCACTTCCCGTCGGTGATGTAGTAGTCGTTCTTGAGGTACTCCAGGGTGTAGCTGCCGAGGTCCTCCTCGGTGAAGGTGGCGGAGGACCGGACCGCTTCGAGCGGCATCTCGACCCGCTCGGGGCCGCGCACGACCACGCGGTCCGGGTCGACCGTCGCGGTGCGCAGGGCCGTCTTCTGCTCGGGCGAGATCATCTGGAACACGAGGACGTACGTCGACGTGCACGGCCCGAATCCCTTCTCCTCCGCCTTCTTCGCACCGGGTCCGGCCACCTCGCAGACCGTGGCGAGGTCCTCGCGGCCGAGGGCGTGCAGGTACTGCTCGTAGCGCGCGATCGCGCGCTCCTTCGTCGCCGGAGCGGGCTGGCTGCCGGTCGAGGCGGCCGACGGCTTCCCGGCGTCGGCGGACGCGGACGGCGTCGCCGTCGGCGCCTGTACGGGCGCGGAGGCGGTCGCGGAGGATTGCGACGGCTTCGCCCCCGCCTCCCCCTTCGCCTTGTCCGGCCCGCACGCGCCGGCCGTCAGCACCACGCAGACCGATACGGCCGCGGCCGCCATCGCCCTCGTCTTCATCAGGTTCCCTCCACCAGCCGACTACGACATCTAGGGTTCACGCAGGATCCGGAGCAACGGTTCCCGTCCTCCCCGGTGCGCTTCAGGCGCGGCGGACCCGCCACAGCCAGGTGGCCGTGCCGGCCAGCAGGGCGAGCGTCACCAGGTTGGCCACGAGAGCGGGGGCGTCGCCCGCCGGGCCGCCGTCGGACAGGTTCCAGGCGGCGATGACGGCGCTCGGCAGGACGGCGGTGAGCAGGACGCCGGTGGCCTTCTGTACGGCGACCCAGTGCACCGAAGTACACAGGAGCACGGCGCCGACGACGCGGAAGAGGACGCCGATCAGCGGCCCGGGCTGGTCGGGGAAGACCATCAGGAAGGGCAGCGAGAGGGTCAGCATGAGGAGGGGCACGAGGGGGTGCACCTTTCCGCGCCGGGCGGGCGCGGGCACGCCGTAACCCGCCGGGACGGGCGGGATCGCGGGGGTCGCGAAGGCGCCGGGTTCTGCGATTCCCGCCTCGGCCAGCGCGGTGGCCGCGATCGTACGGGGGTCGCCCAGCTCCTCCAGCACCTGGCCGATCGCGGCATCGGGCCGCTCGGCGCACGTCACCTCGATGTGCTCCGCGAGGTCGGCGAGGAGTTCCTGGCGGCGGTCGGCGGGCAGGGCGCGGGCCTCGCGCTCGACGGCGCGGAGGTAGTCGCGGACGCGGTCGTCGGAAGTCTTCATGCGGATCTCCGGTGGAGGCGGGGGGCGGCGGTCAGGCGGTCAGGCGGTCAGGCGGTCAGGCGGTCAGGCGGTCAGGCGGTCAGGCGGTCAGGAAGGCGTCGACGGCGTTGCGGAAGCCGGGCCAGACACGGGTGAACTCCTCCAGCGCGGCCCGGCCGCTGTCCGTGAGCGCGTAGTAGCGGCGGGGCGGACCCGAGGCGGACTCCTGCCAGGTGGTGGTGACGAGGTCGTCGCGGCGCAGCCGGGACAGCAGCGGGTAGACCGTGCCCTGGCTGGTGGCCAGGGCGCCGGAGGCCTCCAGCGCGTGGAGGAGTTCCACGCCGTAGCGGGGGCGGTCCCGCATGAGGGCGAGGACGCAGTACTCCAGGACGCCCTTGCGCAGTTGGGCGGCGGCCCGGGCCTGCTTGGTCGAATCACCTGGTTCCATGCGATGCAAGATACCTGGCGCGACAAGACCGGCGGGCAGGGGGGTCCCGGGGCGGGTCCCGGGTATAGGGAGGTCCATGGACGGCAAAGACTGGCTCATCCTGGCCGCGGTGGTCGCCGCGGCTCTCGCCATCGGTGCGGCGGTACTGCTCGTCAGGGTCTTCGCGGCGCGGCGGCTCCTGCTCGACGCCGGAGTCCCCCTGCGCGACAAGGCGCTGTTCTGGTTCGCCGTGGTGTACACCGTCTCCCCCGTCGACCTCATCCCCGATCCGGTCTACCTGGACGACATCGGGGTGCTGCTCCTGGCCCTTCGCTCCTTGTCCGCGGCCGCCGCGCGCCTGCCCGGTGGGGCGAAGGGGGCCGATCGCGGCGCGAACGCCTGAACAGGAGTCAGCGCCGTCCTTTACCGAATCAAAACGCTCCGGAGCGCGTCATAATCCAGCCCAAAGCGGGCAATCGGGGATAGCTTGGCCGTCGTCGAGATTCGTTACGCAGCCAATGCGGAGGTATCACGATTGCGCCTCACAGAAATGCGATTCCAGGAGCCGGCCAAAGCCCGACGATCCAGACGACCCGTCCACCGCCTTTCCCCGCCCGCCGTCGCCCTCGCGCTCATAATGTCGCTCGCCACCATGACGAGCCAGGCCCCACCCGCCCGGGCGGCATCGTCCTACGGCGCCAAAGCCGTGAAGATCGCGGCATCGAAGCGGGGCGCCCCCTACGCCTACGGGGCGACGGGCCCCAAGAGGTTCGACTGCTCCGGCCTCACCCTCTACGCCTTCCGCAAAGCCGGCCGCACGCTCCCCCGCACGGCCGAGCAGCAGTACGAGAGCACCCGGCGCATCTCCCGGTCCCAGCGCACGCCGGGCGACCTGGTCTTCTTCCCCGCCGGGGCCACCATGGGACACGTCGGCATCTACGCGGGCGACAACCACATCTGGCACGCCCCCCGCCCGGGCACGCGCGTCCGCCTGGAGCGGATCTGGCGCGAGGACGTCCGCTACACCCGCGCCAACTGAGCCGCGGCGCACCGTCGGCCCGCGCCCCCTTTCCGCGCCTTTCCGCGCCGCAGGTCAAGGATCTCCGCGCCGACGGCACACCACCGCACCCCACCCCTTCCTAGGCTCGACGACGTCCAGGGCCCTCCGCGGGCAAGGACGACAAACCCGTTCATACAACCGTATTGAACAAATGTCATAGACAATTGTATGGTCGCGTTGTCAGCCCGCACCGACCGAGGGGAACCCCCGATGTCCGTCCAGCCCGCCCGCAACGCCCTGACCCTCGACGGCCGCGTCCTGTCCTACCTCGACTTCGGCGGGACCGGCCGTCCGCTGCTCGCGCTGCACGGGCACCTGTCCGAGGGCTCCTCCTTCACGGACCTGGCCGCGGCCCTCGGCCCTGACTGGCGTGTCATCGCTCCCGACCAGCGCGGGCACGGCGACTCCGACCGCGCCGGGGACTACACGCGGGCCGGCTACCTCGCCGACCTCATAGCCCTGCTGGCCCACCTCGGCATCGAGCGGACCGTCGTGCTCGGCCATTCCCTCGGCGGGGTCAACGCATTCCACCTGGCCGCCGAACACCCCTCCCTGGTCGAGGCGTTCATCAATGTCGACGCTCCCGCGGACCTCCCCGACCACGGCGCCAGTCCGCTCGCCTTCGTGCTGGGCTTCCCCTATACGGCCGCGACCCGCGACGAACTCCTCGCCGCCTGCGGCCCCATGGCCCCCGCCGTCGCCCCGGGCCTGCGGCCGCTCGCCGACGGCACCGGCTGGCGGCTGCCGTTCCACCCGCAGGACACCGTCGACTCCGAGACCCTCGTCCACGGCGACCACTGGAAGCAGTGGCTCACCAGCACCTGCCCCGCCCTGCTCCTGCACGGCCTGCGCAGCCAGGCGCTGCCCACGCCGCAGGCCCTCGCCATGGCCGAGCGCCGCCCCACAACGGCCTACCGCGCCCTGGACACCGACCACTTCGTCCTCCAGGCCGACCCGCAGGGCAGCGCGGCCCTCGTCCGGGAGTTCCTCGCGGGCCTGTGAGCCGCGCCCCTCGCGGAACCACCGCCCGCCCGGGGCTGCCGGGCGGGCGGACCGTCGTGGGTCAGGTGCAGGTGACCAGGACGACGGAGAGCGCGGTGCAGGTGACGGCCGCGGCGTCATTGGCGGCGCGGGTGTCGGCGGGAGCGGAGGCCGTGCGGGCCGCGGTGACCTTGACCGGGCCGAGGGTCAGCAGGTGCAGCGGGACGCGGAACGTCCTGGTCTCGCTCGCGCCGTTCGCGAGGCTCCCGTACGCGCAGGTGACCGTGGCGGCCGCGCTCGTGCATCCGGCGGAGAGGCTGGTGGCGGAGGCTCCCGGCGGGAGCGTCGCCGTCAGGGTCGCGGAGGTGACCGCGCCGGGGCCGGTGTTGTGGGCGGTGAGGGTGTAGGTCAGGTAGGGCACCAGGATGCCGAGGTGCGGCTGGGCGGCGAGGCCGACGCCGATGTCGGCGAGCGGCGCGAGGTAGGTGTACCGGGCGGCCGCGCTCGCCGCACTGGTACCGCCGGACGTGGTGACCCGCACGTCCACGGTGCCCGCCGCCTGGGCGGGGACGGTGACGGTGCACGCGGTGGCGGTGCAGCTGACGCCGGTGGCCGGGGCGGCGCCGAAGGTGACGGCGGTGGCGCCGGTCAGGTGGGTACCGGTGAGCGTGACGGAGTTGCCGCCGCCCGCCGGGCCGGAGGCCGGGCTGATCGCGCTCACGGTCGGGGCCGCCTCCGCCACGCTCAGCACGTCGAGGGTCTCGCTGCCGTAGTTGACGACGTAGGCGAGGGTGCCGTCAGGGCTGAGGCCCGCGTCGACGGGGCCGCCGCCCACCGAGGTGGTGCCGGTGACGGTGCGGGACGCCGTGTCGAGGGCCGACAGGGTGTTGCTGCCGGCGTTGGGGACGTACGCGGTCCTCCCGTCGGGGCTGACCGCCGCGCCCCCGGGGTTGCCCCCGGTGGTGATCGTCCCGGTGACGGTGAGCGCGGCCGGGTCCACCACGGACACGAAGTCGTCGTTGCCGTGACTGACGTACACCGCTCCGGTGACGGGATTGACCGTGACCGCGAACGGCTGGTCGCTCAGCGGCACGTTGGCGGTCACGGTCAGGCTCGCGGTGTCGATGACGCCCAGCGTGTTGTCGCCGAGGTTGGTGACGTACGCGCGCGTGCCGTCGGGGCTGAAGGCGACGTCGCGCGCGTACGGGCCGACGGTGACCGACGCGGCGACGGTGTTGGTGGCGGTGTCCAGCACGCGGACCGACCCGTTGGGGTAGGCGGAGTCGACGACGTAGGCCCGCGTGCCCGCGGGGTTCACCGCCACCGTGAGCGGATCGTGGATCCCGGCGACGGTGGCCGTCACCGTGCCCGTGGCGGTGTCCACGACGCTGACCGTGGCGGCGCCGCGGTTGACGACGTACAGGTGCGCGCTGTCGGGCGTGACCGCGAGCCCGGCCGGGCCGTTGCCGACGCCGATGGCGGGGCCGGTGGTGTTGGTCGCAGTGTCCAGCACGGTGACGGTGTTGCCGGGCGTGCCCATGAAGACGCCGGAGTTGCTGACGTAGACGTGGCGGCCGTCCGGTGCCACGGCCACGTTCTCGGGGCCCGCGCCGAGCGGCACGCTCGCGATCACGGTCGGGGTGACGGCGGACGCCGGTGCGGTGACGACCACCTGGGCGGCCGCGACCGCGGGGGCGGCCGTCAGGCCGCCCAGAGCGGTCACCGCGAGGACGAACGCGGTGGTCACCGCCGCGCCGCGGCGCCGTCTGCGGATGGGGACGCGGATCGCGAGCGGGCGTAGCCGGTGGATCGAGGACGACACGATGGACCCCCCTACAGGAGCCGCGCACGACGGCGGAAGCGGAGGCCCCAGGAAACCGGCGGTGGCGCGGTCGCACAGGACGTCCCGCGCCGGTCGGCGTCAACCGCCGTTCGCGGACCACGGGCGCGTCCCTCGCACACCGTCGCGGCGCCCGGTGGACGGGCCCGCGACAGCCTTCCGATCCCGCCCGGCGACCGGGCCCGGCGGGTCCCCCACATGGTTCCAGCGGACGCTCCGCACCGTGCGGAACTTTCGTAGTTGTCCGTTTCGGATCAGGTGATGACCGGTTCGGTACGGACATGGGCGGCGCCGCCAGCGTGAGCCCGGGTCAGCCCCTCGCGGACCTCAGTCGGCCCACTCCGTCGGCGGCGGCCCGAACGCGCGACGACCGGCCCGCACGGCCAGTGCGGCGATCGCGGCGTTGGCTCCCCCGCCGATGACCGCGCCGATGCCGAAGGGGGCCACCCGCCCGAGCACGATGATGCCCTGCTTGGTCCCGTACTTCGTGACGAAGTTCCGCCCCAGGACCGCGTTGATCCGCCGCAGCGTCTCGACGGGCACCTTCGCGACCACCTGTCGCCCCCAGTGCTGCCCGGTGCGCTCGGCGACACCGGCGATGGTGGCGGAGCCGGAGCCGCCGAGCATGATCCCCATGACGATGGTCCGGCGCCGCTCGATCTCGTCGATGGCGACTCCGTGGACTTCGGCGAGCGAGAGCGCGAAGAGGGCGCTCAGCTCCAGGGACGAGAGCACCTCGCCCGCCGACAGGGCGAGGGCGACGGTCGTGCCCACCCCGGGCGCGGCCGCGCTGCCCCCCACCGCGGCGCCCGTCCCGGTCAGGGCGCTGACGTACATCCGCTCCAGCGTGCGGATGACCTGCTCCGGCGTCGCCTGCGGGTCGCGCTGGCGGGCCCGGGCAATGTTCTTGCGCACGAGCGGGGTCTGGAGGCCGATCGCCTTGTCCAGAACGTCCAGGACCCGCTGCCCGCGTCCCGCTGCCGCCGGTATCGGTCCGTCGTGGGCGTCCGTCGCCATGCAGTGCTCCCGAGGTCGTCGTGATGCCCCAACTGGGGGCTTCATTCGACCAGTCGAACGCACCCCGCGTCCGATGAATCCGCAAGCCGGGGCCGCCGGACCTGCGGCGCGGCGCGGCGCGGCGTCGGACCGCGGTCCGCGGGTGACGCATGGCCGGACCGGCTCCGGGCAGGCGCCGGTCAGACCGAAGCCCTGACCGAAGCGGAGACCGAAGCGGAGACCGAGCATGTCCCGTCCACCCGGTGGTTACGAATCGTATTGGATGCGCACGACCGGAACCCCCCATCCCTCGCTCTCCGGCGACATCACCGTGGACGTCGCCGTGGTGGGCGCGGGAATCGCGGGGATCAGCACGGCCTGGGAGCTGGCCCGCAGCGGACTGTCGGTCGCCCTCGTCGAGGCGGACCGCGTCGCCGCGGGCGTCACGGGCTACACCACGGCGAAGCTCTCCAGCCAGCACGGCATGCTCTACGCGCAGCTGCGGAAGTCCTTCGGCGCCGAGGGAGCCCGGCTGTACGCCCGCTCGCAGCAGGAGGCCGTCGAGCAGGTCGCCCGGGTCGCGGAAGAGCTGGGGATCGACTGCGACCTCGAACACCGGCCCAGCCACGTGTACGCCCGGTCCCCCGAGGCGGTCGACGACCTCCGGGCGGAGGCCGAGGCGGCCCGGGACGCGGGGCTGCCCGCGTCGTTCGTGACCGGTACGGACCTGCCCTATCCGGTGGCCGGCGCCGTCAGGATGGAGCGGCAGGCGCAGTTCCACCCCCGCAAGTACCTCCTGGGTCTGGTCGCCGACCTGACCGCCCTCGGCGCGCAGGTCTACGAGCGCACCCGCGTGGTCTCCCTCGACGAAGGCACACCGTGCCGCCTCACCACGGAGGCGGGGCACGAGATCACCGCCCGGGACGTGGTCGTGGCCACCCACTACCCGGTCTTCGACCGGGCCCTGCTCTTCTCCCGGCTCGAACCCCACCGCGAGCTGGTCGTCGCGGCCGAGATCCCGGCGGACCGGGACCCGCAGGGCACCTACGTCACCTCCGAGGACAACACCCGCTCGGTGCGAACCGCCCCCTACGGCGAAGGCCGCCGCCTGCTCATCGTCACGGGCGAGAAGTTCAAGCCGGGCACCGCGGACGTGACGCAGCGGTACGACACGCTCGCCGCCTGGACCCGGGAGCACTTCCCGGAGGCCCGGTTCACCCACCGGTGGGCGGCCCAGGACAACACCACCACGGACCGGGTGCCGTACGTGGGCCGCTTCCACCCCGGCGCGGAGCACGTCTACGTGGCGACCGGCTTCGGGGGCTGGGGCATGAGCGGCGGTGTGATGTCCGGGCGGCTGCTGGCCGCGCACATCACGGGGCAGGAGCTGCCCTGGACCGGCCTGTACGACCCCCGGCGCCTGCACCCGCGCGAGGCCGGCTCCCTGCTCAAGATCCAGGCATCGGCCGTCAAACACTTCGTCGGTGACCGCCTGAAGCCCTCGCACGTCGACGGCGTCGACGAGATCCGGCCCGGCACGGGCGCCGTGACGCGGATCGAGGGCCGCCGGTGCGCGGTCTACCGGGACGAGGCGGGAAAGGTCCACTCGGTCTCCGCCCGGTGCACCCACCTCGGCTGCCTCGTCCACTTCAACGACGCCGAGACCGCCTGGGAGTGCCCCTGCCACGGCTCCCGCTTCGCCCCCGACGGCGCCGTGCTTCAGGGCCCGGCCACCCGGCCCCTCGAACCCCGCCCGCTGCCCGAAGCCGACGCCTGACCGCCGGCCCCGCCCGCGCGGGCGGGGCCGGCTCCGGCCGCGGATCGGGGGTATGACGGGGCGGGCCGCGGGCAGGCGGACCGTATGGCCCTCTTCGTCGGTACGTCGGGATGGCAGTACCGGGACTGGTCCGGCGTGTTCTACCCGCCGGACCGGCCCCAGCGGCTGTGGCTGGAGGAGTACGCGCGGCACTTCACCACGGTGGAGGTCAACAACGCCTTCTACCGGCTGCCGTCGCCCGAGACCTTCGCCCAGTGGCGGGCCCGCACTCCCCCCGGTTTCGTCATCGCCGTGAAGGCGAGCCGCTTCCTGACCCACGTCAAACGCCTGCGCGAGCCGGCGGAGCCGGTGCTGCGGCTGATGACGCACGCCGCGTCCCTGGGCGACCGGCTGGGCCCGGTGCTCCTCCAGCTGCCGCCGACCCTGCGGGCGGACCCGGCCGCGCTGGACGCGTGCCTGGCCTGCTTCCCCGCGGGCACGCGCGTCGCCGTCGAGCCGCGCCACGCGTCGTGGTGGACCGAGGAGGTCCGCGCGGTGCTCACGGCCCGGGGCGCGGCCCTGTGCTGGGCCGACCGCGGTTCGCGCCCGCTGACCCCGCTGTGGCGGACCGCGGACTGGGCGTACGTGCGCTTCCACGAGGGCGCAGCCCGTCCGTGGCCCCGCTACGGGCGGACGGCGCTGCGCAGCTGGGCGGACCGCATCGGGGACACCTGGCCGCGGGAGGCGGACGTATACGCCTACTTCAACAACGACCCCGGCGGCGCGGCGGTCGTCGACGCCCGGGCCTTCCTCCGGCTCGTGCCGGGCCGGGTGAGCGGATGACCGGCGGGGCGGGGGCCGCCGTCTGAGGCGTCAGCGCCGCGGGGGCAGGGGGTGCAGCGTCACGTCCCGGACCTGCCCGTCCGCGACCGTCAGCGTCATGAACGTGCAGTGGGGCTGACGCCTGCGGTCCGTGGGCGAGCCCGGGTTGAGCAGGCGCAGGCTGCCCGCGGTGGTGTCCCACGGGATGTGGCTGTGGCCGAACACCAGGACGTCCGCGTCCGGGAACCGCTCCGCACACCGCCGCTCCCTCCCCGTGGCCGCCCCCGTCTCGTGCACGACCGCGAAGCGCACCCCTTCCAGCTCCGCGCGCGCGACTTCCGGAAGCCTGCCGCGCAGTCCGGGGCCGTCGTTGTTCCCGTACACGCCGATCAGCCGCCGGGACCGGGCACCCAGCAGGTCGAGCGTGGCTTCGTCGACCCAGTCCCCGGCGTGGACGACGGCGTCGGCGTCGTCGGCAGCGGCCAGGAGGGCGTCCGGGAGGGCCTTGGCGCGGGTGGGCAGGTGGGTGTCCGAAGTCAGCAGGAGCCGCATGCGGTCCACGGTAGGGCGCCGCGCCCGCGTGCGCCGCGAGGGGCGCGGCCGTCTGCGCTGCGGAGCTACACGGACCGCGGCAGGCGCCTGCGGCGCACGGTCAGGACCGTGGGCAGGTGGCGCCGCAGGGCCGCCCTGGCCGCGTTGGCGCCGGGTGCGCCGTGTACGCCGCCGCCCGGGTGCGCGGAGGCCGAGGCGAGGAAGAGGCCCTTGACGGGCGTTTCGGGACGTCCGTTGCCCGGGACGGGCCGGAAGACGAGCTGCTGGTGCAGCGCGGCCGTGCCGCCGTTGATCGCCCCGTCCCGCAGATTGGCGTCCATGGCCTCCATCGTGGGAGGGGCCAGCAGCCGGCGGCCCACGATGCGCGCGCGGAAGCCGGGGGCGTAGCGCTCGACGACCTCCTCCATGCGGTCGGCCATCGCCTCGCACTCGCCGGCCGTCCAGCGCCCGGTCAGGCCCTGGCCGCCCGCGTCGCCCTTGATCCGGTGCGGCAGGTGCGTGTAGGCCCAGGCGGATTCCGTGCCCGCCGGGGACCGGGTCGCGTCGGCGGCGGTCATCTGGCCCACGATGAGGAAGGGGTCCTCGGGTACGAGCCCCGTGGCGATCCGGGCGGCGGACGCGGTCAGGCCGTCGACGCCGTCGGCCAGGTGGACCGTGCCGGCGGTCGCCGCTTCCGGGGCCGTCCACGGCACGCGGGAGTCCAGGGCCCAGTCCACCTTGAAGGTGGCGAAGTCCCACTGGAAGCGGCGCAGGTCCTTCAGGACGCTGTCGGGGAGGTGCTCCTCGCCGACCAGCGAGCCGTACAGGGCGGGCGCCGACACGTCGGCCAGGACGGCCCGCCGGGCCGGAACGCCCTCCCCCGTGGCCGTCCGGACGCCGACGGCCCTGCCGCCCCGTACGACGACCTCGACGACCGGCGTGCCGCAGCGGACCGCGCCGCCCCGGCGCTCCAGGCGCCGGACCAGGGCGGCCGTGAGCTGCCCGGCGCCGCCGGCCGGGACGGGGAAGCCGTGGTGCTGGCCGAGCATCGACATGAGCCATCCGTACCCGCCGCTGCCCGCCGCCTCGGGGGGCAGATCCGCGTGCAGGGCGTTGCCCGCGAGGAGGAGGCCGCCCGCCTCGGCCCGGAAGTCCTCCTCGCCCAGCCGGCGCACGGGCAGCAGGAGCTTGCGTACGAGCGCCAGCCCGCCGGCCCGCCGTACGCCGTCCAGGAGCCGGGCGGCGGGCACCACGGGCGGGAAGGGCGTGAACAGGGCCCGGATGATGTCGGGGCCGAGCCGGTCCCAGACGGCACACAGGTCCGTCCACGCGGCGCCGTCCCCGGCCGCGAACCGGTCCAGTCCCGCGGCCGTGTCGTGCGGCAGCCGGTCGAGCACCGCGCACCGGCCGTCGGCCAGCGGGTGGGCGAGCACGCGGGGAGCGTGGCTCCAGGCGAGGCCCTCGCGGTCCAGGCCCAGGGAGGCGATGACGGGCGAGGCGGCGGCCAGCGGATAGAAGGCGCTGAACACGTCGCTGACGTAGTCGGGGTGCACACCGCGGTCACTGCGGACGGCTCCTCCCGGCTCGGGCTGTGCTTCGAGGACCTCCACGCTCCAGCCGGCGTCGGCGAGCAGATTGGCGGCGACCAGGCCGTTGGGCCCGGCTCCGATCACGATGGCGTCGGGCATCGCTTCTCCCCTCGTCCTCAGGTCCGTACGTGCGCGCCCGCTCCGGCGCGGTCCTCGACGACGCGGGCGAGCCGCTTGAGCATGTCGCGGTGGCGCAGCTGGATCAGCGCGTCGAGCGCGGCGTTGTGCAGGGCGCCACCCAGCCCGCGCAGGGGGTGCTCGTCCACGATGACCAGGGACTCCGTGCCCCAGGGCCGGACCTCGATGGCCACCCGGGCGGTGCCGACGGGTCCGCTGTCGACCTCCAGCTCCAGTTCGTGGGGGGCCTCCACCCGCCGGACGGCCGTGGTGCCCGACAGCTTCCACGGTCCGATCCTGACCGTGTACTCGAGGTCCGAACCGAGCTCGGGCCAGTGGCCGCGGCCGACCCGGGACTCGCTGGTGCCGACGACCCAGGCGGCGTAGCTGGAGGGGTCGGCGAGGACGTCCCACACCTCGTGCGGGGCGGCGTGGATGAGGCGGTGTCGTACGGCCATGGTCACTCCCGGGGCGCAGGGACGGGTCAGGGTCGGGGCCGGTGCGTCATGCGGGGCGTCTGCCCGGCCGGGCCGCCCCTACACCGCCGACGCCCGCGCGCCGGGGGCGGTCTTTTATCCTGCCACGCGGTGGGCGTCAAGTCCCGAATGTCCGGAACGTGACCGGGGTGGTCGCGGCAGGGCTTACTGGTGACACGGAAAGAGACGGAAAACCTCGCCGGAGGAACTCCTCCTCACCGGATAACCGAAAAGCTTTCAAGGCCACCGGAATATCCGGGGCCGGAATTCCTTCCTTTACACCCCTTCACTTCATTCGCTTGATTCGCCTTAGGAGTAGGTCATGAACCGTAAGACGCGTACCAACAACGTTGTCCGTTCCAACCGTCGTGGTTTCCGTGTGGCGACGCTGGTCGCTTCGGCGGCGATGGTGTCGGGAGGGCTGCTGATTCCGGCGTCGATGGCTTCGGCGGCTCCGATGCCCGCTCATGTGGCGGCGGCTTTCCCCTCGGCCGGTGGTGCTGGTGGGGATGGCGGTGAGGGCGGGGGCGGCCTGATCGGCGGGGGTGGCGGTTCCGGTGGTTCCGGTGGCGCCAGTGTCACCGGTGTCGGCGGTAACGGTGGTAATGGTGGCAAGGGTGGGACGGGTGTCCTGTCCGGTGGTGGGGGTGGCGGTGGCGGTGGTGGCGGCGAGGGTGTCATCGGCGGCAACGGTGGTACCGGTGGTGACGGTGGTGGCGGTCTGTTCGGCGGCAGCGCCGGCAACGGTGGTGGCGGTGGTGACGGCAAGCTGCAGGGCGGTAACGGCGGCAAGGGCGGTCACGGCGGCAACGGTGTCTTCCAGGGCGGTAACGGAGGCAAGGGCGGCAAGGGCGGCAAGGGCATCTTCGGCGGCGTCGGCGGCGGGGGTGGCGCCGGAGGCAGCAGCATCTTCTAAGCCCGGCACACCCCAGCAGTGCCAGTAGTCCCCACGGGTGGAGGCCTCCGGGCCTCCACCCCCCAGCACCACCCCACCCCCCTCCTCCCGCGAATTCGGAGATTCCCATGTTCACCAGCTCCTGGCAGCGTCCGCTCGTCCTGGCGGCGGCTTCGCTGGCATTCGTGACCGGCACGGCGTGCGCCGCGCAGGCGGCTCAGACCCACACCCCCGCTCTCACGCTCGGGGCGGGCGCCCACTGCACCCCAGGCGGCGCCGGCGGTGCGGGAGGCGAAGGCGGTGAGGGCGGCAAGGGCGGCTCCGGCGGGAAGCCGGGTCAGCCCGGACAGCCCGGCAAGCCCGGCTCCGTCGGCTGCCTCTCCTTCAAGGACCTGCCCGACAAGCCCAAGGACGAACTGACCGTCGTGGACCGGGTCCGCATCGTGGTGACCCTGCTGGCCGACGACTCCAAGGACAACCAGGAGAAGATCGCCAAGAAGTACAAGATCACCACCGAACAGCTCGACACCTGGAAGAAGAACTACCTCGACGGCGACTGGCTCGCCCTCACCACCGGTGTCTAGTGCGGTGTCCGGCAGGCGTCCTTGTCCGCCGACGGGCGCCGTGCCACCCTCCGAAGCCGGTGCGGGACTGCGCCGCCCCGCGCCGCCCGCACGGAGGACACATGCCCCAGGACGTCGAGTTCCACCTGCCCTTCCCGGTCGCCCTCAGCCCCGACCTGGAGGCGGCGCGGCAGCGGAACCTGGCGTGGGTCGCGGAGACCGGGCTGGTCGGCGAGGGCCGCTCGCTGCGGTGGTACGCGTCGTGGGACATGCCCCGCCTGGCCGCCCTGGGCTTTCCCTGTGCCCGGGGCACCGCGCTGGACCTGTGCGCGGACGCGATGGCGTTCTTCTTCGTCTTCGACGACCAGTTCGACGGAGCCCTGGGCCTCGATCCGGCCCGGTCCGCGGCGGTGTGCCAGAGGCTGATCGACATCGTCCACGGCGCTCGTCCCGGCGCCGGCGCGGACGGGTGCTCGACGGCGTTCGCCGACCTCTGGGCGCGCTGCGCCGACGGCGCCGGTCCCGGCTGGACCGCGCGGTGCGCGCAGGCATGGGAGTACTACTTCGCCACCCAGGCCCACGAGGCCGTGGGCCGCCTCCGCGGGACACCCGGCGACCGGGAGACCTACCTCCAGGTCCGCCGCGGCATCGCGGGCACCGACCTGCCGCTCTGCCTGGGCGAGAGGGCCGCCGGCATCACCGTTCCCCCGGCCGCCTTCCACAGCCCGCAGCTGCGGATCATGCGCCGGGCCGCCATCGACATCACGTTCATGTGCAACGACGTCTACTCCCTCGAAAAGGAGGAGGCGCGCGGCGACATGGACAATCTCGTCCTCGTCATCGAGCACGAACGGCGCTGTACGCGCGCGGAGGCCGTCGAAGAGGCACGCGCCGAAGTCCACCGGCTCGTCGCACGGTTCGTGGAACTGGCCCCCCAGGTCCCCGGGCTGTGTTCCCAACTCGGTCTGGACGCCGGGGAACGGGCCGCGGTGGAGGCGTACGTCGAGATCATGGGCGCGTGGATGAGCGGCTACCACGCCTGGCAGACCCGGACCCACCGCTACACGGACGCGCCCCGGGTCCGGCCCCCCACCGGGCCCGGCCACTTCGACCAGGTGCTCGGGGCGCCGTGAGCCCGCGCGGGTCCCCGCAGAACCGGCGCGGGTAGAAGCTCACGACGCACGCAGACGTACGGCGAGTGCGGCGATGTCGTCGTCGAGGCGCCCCCTGCTGTAGCGGAGGAGGTCGCGGTGCAGCGCGGTGAGCAGTTCGCGCGGCGGCGTCGGGGGCTGGCGGCCCATCCAGGCCGCCAGCGGGAAGAACTCGCCGTCGCGGGCGCGGGCTTCGGCGATCCCGTCGGTGTACAGGAGCAGCAGGTCGTCGACGGCGAACTCGAAGGTGTCCACGGAGTACTGATCACCGATCAGCTCGGCGAGGCTGAGCAGCGGCGAGGGGCTGACCGAGTCCAGGACGCGCAGGCCCGTACGGCTCGAGAGGAGCGGCGGCGGGTGCCCGCAGTTGAGGATGCTGATGCGGCTGCCCTCGTGCGGAATCTCGACGAGGAGGGCCGTGGCGAAGCGCTCCATCGGCCCCTCGGGGGGAAACCCGGCGTTGTAGCGGGTGCTGCTCGCGTCCATTCTCCGTGCCACCTCGACCAGGCCGGTCTCCCCGTAGGCCGCTTCCCGGAAGGCGTTGACGATGGCGGCGGCCGCCCCCACGGCCGGCAGGCCCTTGCCCCGCACGTCCCCGATGAGGAGCCTCACCCCGTGGGGCGTGTCGACCACCTCGTAGAAGTCCCCGCCGATGCGCGCCTCGGCCGCGGCCGCGAGGTACAGCGACTCGATCTCGATGGTGCCGATGCGATGCGGCAGGGGGCTCAGCACCACCTGCTGCGCGGCCTCGGCGACGAGCCGTACCTGGAAGAGCGTACGTTCCCGCTCCAGCCGGGCATGGCTCCCGTACGCGGCCGCGACGGTGACCGCGATGATCCCCGCCGCCGTCCACCAGGTCCCCAGGTCGGGGAAGACGAGGCTGAGGCCGATCATCAGGAGCAGGCAGACCGTCCCGAGCAGGACGGTCGGCAGGACCGGCCACATGGCGGCGGCGAGCGCCGGCGCCGCCGGGAGGAGGCGGCTGAAGGCCATCTCCGGCGGGGTGGCGTAGGCCAGGCCGGCGATGACGACGGTCAGGACGACCGGCGACAGCCGCACAAGTCTTCCCGGGTCGGGGCGCCGACGAAGCCGCGGCCGTCCGGACTCGATCACATCACCCAGACTATCCGCGCATAACGGGTAAAGCGCTCTGGCCGGTGAGGGGGCCCGCAAACCCGTTGGCGGAGCGGGGTGAGCGCTGCTACCTTTCCGGAAGCCGTGCAAGAGACCGAGGAGGTGGTACCCGTGAACGCAGTAACGACATGGGTGCTCCCCTCCGGGGTCACGGTCGGGCGATAGGCAGGTCGTCCGGGAGCGCCGTTCCAGTGCACTCCCGAAAGGCACGACCATGCATTTCACTTCCGAGCAGCGCCTCGACGACGGCGTCCTCGAACGCACGTTCACCCTCGGCGACGTTCCCGGCATCCTCTGGACGCCCGCTTCCGCGCCCGCGCCGACACCCCTGATCCTCCTCGGCACCCCTCCCCTCGGGCTGAGCGCGATGCGCCCGCGGCTGGTGGAACGGGCCCGGCAGTCCGCCGCGGACGGCTTCGCCTCGGCCGCGCTCGAACTCCCCGGAAGCGGGGACCGGCCCCGGCTGCCCGTCGTCGATCAGGCCCGGGCCGACCTGAGGCGGGCCCTCCAGGCCGGTGAGCCGGTCGGTGACGAGATCGTCGACGCCCTCGTCCTCCCCCTGGTCGACGAGGCGGTCCCGGAATTGCGGGCCGCCCTGGACGCCCTCCTGTCGCTGCCCGGGATCGACGGTCCGGTCGGGTACTCGGGCGGCGTGATCTCCATCGGCATCCGGCTGGCGGCGGTCGAGCCGCGCATCGCGGCCGCCACGCTCTTCGCCGGCAGCTTCGTGCCCCGCAGCTCCTTCGAGGAGGCCGGGCGGGTCACCGTCCCGCTGCACGTCCTGCTCCAGTGGGACGACGAGGGGAACGACCGGCAGGCGGCCCTGGACCTGTTCGACGCCTTCGCCTCCAAGGAGAAGACCCTGCACGCCAACATGGGCGGCCACACCGGCGTCCCCCGGTACGCCGGAGACGCCGCGGCCCAGTTCTTCGCCCGGCACCTGAAGTGACCCCGCGGGCCCCTGCCGCACCCCGGCAGGGGCCCGCACCCCACCGGTCCACCGGAAGCCGCGCAGCCGGTCGCCCCGCAACGGGCCTGTGGCGTAGCGTCCTTGGAGGCTGCCGCGTGAGCGCGGGGGCCTTGGCGGGCAGGCCGGCGGAGGGCGAGAGAGTGCGTTTGCGTGATGTGCAGTCGGGCGATGTCGAGGCCTACGTGCGGATGCGGTGCGATCCGGCCATGATGGCCGACCTCGGGGGCCCGCTTCCCGCGGAGGGGATGGCGGAGAAGGTCGCGCGCGATGTCGGGAGCGCCGCCGGGGGAAGCCAGTGGATCAAGATGATCCTCCCCGACGGGAACGACCCGGCGGTCGTGGCGGGGACCGTGACCCTGTGGTCGCACGAGGAAGGCGGCCGGCTGATCACCGAGATCGGCTGGATGGTGCTGCCCGCCTTCCAGGGGCGGGGCCTGGGCAAGCGGGCCGTCCGCACGCTGCTCGAACTGGCCCGGGGAGTGGACCGCTGGGGAGAGGTGCACGCGTTCCCCGCGACGACCAACGGCCCGTCGAACGGCATCTGCCGGTCGCTCGGCTTCCGGCTCCTGGGCGAAGAGGACGTCACCTTCGCCGACCGCGTCCTGCGCACCCACCACTGGGTCATCGACCCCCGCACCGAGCTGACGTGACACCCCGGCCGGGGGGCGGGCAGGTCGCCCCCCGGACGCCGGGCCAGGGGGTCACTCCCCCGGCCGCACCGGGCGCAGGCGGGAGGCGGCGTGCTCCTGGCCGGTCGTGCCCTCGCGGATGGCGCTCGCCCGGTCCATCGCGCTCCAGCCCGTACCGCTTTCCGCGTTGACCTCGTCGCGCGGGTCGCGCATGCCGTAGTGGCCGAACAGCTGCTGTTCCTCCGCCACGGAGAGCACGCTGCCGCAGTCCAGCGCCGCACAGGGCGCCTGCTCGATCATCGCCACCGGGTACGGGACCACCACGACCCCGTCCTCCAGCTCGGCCCGGCGCAGCGGAACGAACACCCCGCCCAGGCCCGAGGCCGGGTCGGTGATCCGGGCCCACTCGGGCCTCCCGGTGGTGTCGTCCACCAGGAGGTACTCCACGCGGCCCACGTGCTGGCCCTGGTCCGTCCGCATCGTGTAGCCGGTCAGGGACGAGAGCTGTTCCTGAGTGATCACTGCTGCTCCTTGCCTCGCTGTCGAGCATTCCGTCATGCCCCGGCTACCCGCCCGAGCCGACGGGAAGCACCCGGGCCGCCCGCGAACGACGGCCGCCCCCGGCCGGAGGTTCCGGCCGGGGGCGGCTGTGGTCACAGGGAAGCGGGTGGGCTCACAGACCGCCCACGGTGTACGTGTCGTAAAGGTCCAGGAGGTCCTCCTCGGCGTCGAGCCAGACGCCGGGCGGCATCCGGCACACCAGCGCCGTCAGGCGGAGCAGGGCGTTCAGCCCCGGCAGCCGGTCCTGGCCGGGCACCGGCTCGGCCCCGGGCCACTCCGCGGCGAGCGCCCGCAGGCACTCCCGCCGGGCCCGCACCGCGTCCGTGTCCGGCCGGTCGTCGCTCACGTGCCACGCGCGGAGGACCGGCACCGGCCGGCACGCGGCGACCAGGCTCCGGCGCAGCTCCGGGTCCGCGTCCTGCCACGAGGCGGGGAGGGGCAGGCCGGCCTTCCGCAGGCCGACCCCTCCGCGGGCCAACGGCGAGGGCGACGGCGGCTGTCGAGCGTCACAGACCGGTCACAGTGCCCACACAGCGGCTCCACTCCGCCGAATATGGCACGATGCGCACACATCACACCACCGCCCTGTTCGCGGCCGCCGCCGCCCTGGCCCTCACCGCCTGCGGTCCGCAGAGCACGACGACCTCGAACAAGCCCGCTACTGTCCCGGGCGCGGCGACCTCGACACCCGCGGGCAGCACCCCCGCCGCCACGAAGGCCGCCGCTCTCCCGAACCTCGTCGGCAAGGGCCTGCAAACCGCCCAGGACGAGGCGCAGGCCGCCGGGTTCTACACCTTGAAGTCCCACGACGCGCTCGGCCGCGACCGCCGCCAGGCCCTCGACCGGAACTGGAAGGTGTGCTCGCAGACCCCCGCCGCCGCGGCGAGCGTCGACACCCGCACCACCGTCGACTTCGGGACGGTCAAGCTCGAAGAGACCTGCCCCGCGACCGACGCGCCGGGCCCGAAGCCCGCAGGGGACACCATGCCCAACTTCGTCGGCCGGGGCATGAAGGCGGTCCGCGGCGCCCTGCCCTCCAACGCGAGCATCACCGTGAAGGACGCGGTGCAGAGCCGCGTGGTGCTCCAGGAGTCGAACTGGAAGGTGTGCACGCAGGACCCCAAGCCCGGCGCCGCCCTGACCGGCCGGCCCGTGTCCTTCACGGTCGCCAAGATCGAAGAGACCTGCCCCTGATCTATGGCCTCGGCGCGCCGGTCGCCGGTCGCCGGTCGCCGGCCGACCCGGACCGGAACGGGCCGGCCTGTCCGTTCCGGTCCGGGATCTTCGGCCACGCGCCGGAAGGAACCGAAGTACCGAACGCCCGCGGACGGACTGAGGAAGACCCCCTGAGGGTGCTGATCGCGGGCGGCGCCGGTTTCTGGCGGGCACCGACCGACCACCCCACCCGCGACGGGTCCGGCATCCGCGACTGCATCCACGTCTGGGACCTCGCCGCCGCCCACGTCAAGGCCGTCCGGAACTTCGACGCCATCACCCGCGACGAGCCGTACCGCGTGATCAACCTCGGCACCGGCCGCGGCACCACCGTCCGCGAACTCGTCACCGCCTTCGAAGCGGTGACCGGTACCCCCCTCCCCACCACGGAGACCGCCCGCCGCCCCGGCGACACGGCCGGCGCCTTCGCGCGCGTCGCCCTCGCCGGCGAACTCCTCGGTTGGAAGGCCGAACACACCCTGGAAGACGGCATCCGCGACTCCCTGCTCTGGTACGCACGGCGCGACAGCGCCCTCGGCACGACGGACTGACCCCGACGGCCCGGCCACGAACGCCATCGGCCCGTCCCGGCGCCGCCGTGATGACCCGCCCATGTCCGGAGATACGCTCACTGACCTGCACACCGATCCGAGGGGGCGGGCGAGTTGACCGCTGTGGTGCTCGTTCACGGCCTGTACCACCGTCCGGAGCACTTCGACGCGGTCGCGGAGCGCCTGCGGGCCGCGGGGATCGAAACTGTCGTGCCCGAGCTGCACCGCGGCTCGTTGCGCGCTGACACAGCCGCCGTTCAGGCCGCCGTCGACACACTGCCGGAGCCTCCGATCATCCTCGGTCATTCCTACGGAGGGTCGGTGATCACGGGGGTGCGGGGCGCGGGGCACCTCGTCTACCTGGCGGCCTTCGTGCCGGACGCCGGTGAGAGCGCGGCCGGTCTGGGCGGCGCGTCCCCGCAGCTGCGGGACGCGATCGTCGCCGGGCCCGACGGTGCGACCAGCCTCCACCCCGAACGGGCCGCCCGCGCCCTCTACGACGACTGCCCCGAACCCCTGGCCGCGCAGGCCATCGGCCTCCTGCGTACGCAAGCCCCCGGCTGCGGGCGGGGAGTCCCGGAGCACCACGGCTGGAAGCACACCCCCTCGACGTACGTCGTCTGCGCACAGGACCGCGCCGTCGACCCGGGCCTCCAGCAACGGATGGCCGCGCGCTGCACCGAAACGCGCGAGTGGCACACCGGCCACTCTCCATTCGTAGGGCGACCGGACCTCATCGTGGAACTCCTACGGGAACTGCGGGCGACCCCTGCTCGGCCCAGGCCCCCGCGCAGCCGCCCTGGTGACTCCCCCGTCCCGCCCACGGGAAACGGACAGTCCACCCTCCATGTCATATAAGGAGATTTAGTGAACCACCCAACCACTACCGTCAGATGATCATCTCTCCGGTCGAGTCCGTCACCGCCCCGAAGTGACGGATCGCGACCGAGGAGGTCCGCATCCCCATGAGGCTGCCCCGAAAACGCCGCGCGGCTCGAACCGCCCGTACGGACGACCCCAGCAGCCCGGAGCGCAGGGAAGCGCCGGACCGCGCCCGGTCCCGCACGCGCCGAGGGATGCGCCGCGGGGCGGGCCACGGGACGAGCCACGGTACGGACCGCGAAACGGCCACGGATCGAAGAAGGAGCCGCAGGTCAGGCAGCCGTAAGGCCCGGCGCCGCCTCATCGACTTCCCCCGGCACGGCCGACGCGGCCGGCGCCGCTGGACACCCTCCTGGAGGCTGGCCTCCGGCCTCTTCCTGCTCTTCACCGGTGCCCTCGCCGGCCTCTTCACCGCCATCTACCTACAGGTCGAGATCCCGGACGCACACGATTCCGCGCGGCGGCAGGCCACCGTCTACTACTGGGCGGACGGCAGCCGGATGGTGAGCGTCGGCGAGGTGAACCGGCAGGACGTGCAGCTCTCGCAGGTGCCCGAATCCGTCCAGGCCGCCGTCATCGCGGCCGAGAACGCGGACTTCTACAGCGACTCCGGCGTTTCCGTGACGGGCATCGGCCGCGCCGCCGTCAACATCGTCAAGGGCAAGGAGACGCAGGGCGGTTCGACGATCACGCAGCAGTACGTGAAGAACACCTACCTGAGCCAGGACCAGACCGTCCAGCGAAAGATCAAGGAGCTCTTCCTCTCCCTCAAGGTCAGCAACCAGCGGCCCAAGGCGGAGATCCTGGAGGGGTACCTCAACACCTCGTGGTTCGGCCGCGACGCGTACGGCGTCCAGGCCGCCGCCTACGCGTACTACGGCATCCCCGCCAAGGACCTGGACCCCAGCCAGGGCGCCCTGCTGGCCGCTGTCCTCAAAGGCGCGGAGAGCTTCGACCCGTCCCTCGGCGCCAACAACCACAAACGCGCCGAAGACCGCTGGGCATGGATTCTCGACCGGCAGGTCGCCACGGGTTCGATGAGCGCCGGGGAACGCGCGAAGTACACGCGGTTCCCCGAGCCGAAGCCTCCCGCCAAGCCGACCAGCCAGGCCGGTCAGACCGGCTACCTGGTCGACATCGCCAACAAGTACCTCAAGAGCCGCGGCGGGATCACGGACAAGGATCTGGCGAGCGGCGGCTACGCCGTGCACACCACCTTCGAGAAGGACAAGGAAGTCGCGCTCACCAAGGCCGTCGAGCAGGTGCGCGCGGAGCGGCTCGACCCGAAGAAGCGCGCGGAGGACCAATTCGTGCAGGTCGGCGCCGCCTCGATACGCCCCAAGGACGGAGCGGTCGTCGCCGTCTACGGGGGCTCGGACGCGATCGAGCACTTCACCAACAACGCGGACACGTCCGGCGTCCCCGCGGCCTCCGCGTTCAAACCCTTCGTGTTCGCCGCCGCCCTGGAGGCGGAGTCCGTCGGCGGCGAACGCTCCGCCGACGGCGAGGGCCCGGCCCCCCGCAAACCCGGGGCGATCCGGCCGAGCGGGCCGGGGACGGCAGCTGCAGAGCTCCACAAGGCCCTGGTGAGCTCCGACCATACGCCGTTCGTGGAGGCCGGGAAGAAGATCGGGCTGAAGGCCGTCAAGGAGCTCGCGGTCGCGTCGGGGCTGCGCGAGGACAGCATGGCCAAGCTGGAGCCGACCTTCTCCATCGGCACCTCCACCCCCAGCGCCGTGCGGCTGGCCAGCGCCTACACAACCTTCGTCAACCAGGGCCGGGCCACCGAGCCCTACTCGGTGACCAGGGTCGAGCGGCACGGCGTGGCGGTGGACGGCCTGGGCGCGGCGAAGCCGCGCCGGGCGATGAGTTCCGATGCGGCCTCGATCGTCGGCTCCGCCCTCCGCGAAGTGGGCTGGGGCGTCGTCGGACCGCCGAAGGACCAGCGGACCTACGTCCCGTTCATGGCGGGCGGAACCGGTCCGAACGACCGCATGAACTCGGCCTGGTTCATCGGCGCGACGACGGAACTGAGCACCTCGGTCGTCATGTTCCGTACGAAGCCCGACGTGCCGCAGCTGCTCCCCATGCAGGGAGTGGGCGGCCCGGATTCCGCGCGGGGCAGCGCCTTCCCTCCGCTGATCTGGAAGGCGTACACCGACGTGGCCGCGCCCGCGCCACCGCCCCAGGCGGGGAGCGGCCCCCGGATCGGCCCGTGACGCTCGCGCGGCTCACTCCTCCGGCTGCTCACCGGGCTCCTCACCCGGACCACCCTCCGCCCCGGTGATCACGAACGCGCCGCCCGCCCACCGCACTCTCACCTCGCGCACCCCGCCGGGCCCCTCCTGAGCGGCCTTCCACAGCCGGAGCCGGCCGAGCCGGCTCCAGCCGGTGGTGCGCCAGTGGCCGTGGGAATCGATCCCCAGCGTGAGGGCGAACAGCTCGGTCCGCAGCTCGGCAGCGCCCGTGGCGGGGCGGTGGGCGAGCCGGTTGTACGTCCGGATCCAGTCCTGCTGCAGTCGGACCAAGTCCTCGGGGAAGGCATGTACGGGTCGCGCCGCACCCTCGTCGGGGCTCACGCGGCAGCGGCCCACCCACGGGCGCGCGCCTGCCGTCGCAGCTCCGCCCAGGTACCGCGCGAACCACCGGGCGCGGTCCAGTGCGGATGTGCATGAAGCCGACAGGAGAGGACGACCAGGCGCCGCCGAAGCACGGTCGTACCGACCCCGGAGGGCGCCTGGGCCAAGGCGTCGTACGCATCGAGCCACGAGCCCTGGAGGGCCACCAGGTCATCGGGGAAGCGGAACAGTTCCATCCACCCAGTAAAACATGTGTTCGAATTCCCTGGCGAGGCGGACGTGCGACTCCGACCTACGTAGCGGTGCACGACGCGGTGTCCGCTGGTGCAGCCGAGGGTGAGCACCTCATCAGGCGGTCCGGGCAGATGATCTCGGCGCCGGGGTGGTCGTGGAGCCATGCGGCGACCGTGCCGGTGCGCTCAATGGCGGCGCCTGACCGGCTCTCCGAGCAGGTCGGTCAGCTCCGCCTCGACGGCGGCGAGCAGTGCCGGTCCCCAGACGGTCAGTGTCTGTTCCCAGGGGTGCCCGAAGGTGCCCAGGCGCAGGTCATGCGTGAGATGTAGGTAGTAGTCGCCGTTGGGGTACGTGCCCTTGCCGGGCCGGGGTGGCCGTCCGGGGAAGTCGGTGCGGCGGGGGTCGTAGCGGTATCCGTCGTGCTGCCAGTCCAGCCAGTACACGCCCGGCTTGAAGTCGAAGTCCGTGTAGAAGCGGTCCCACAACGGGCCGTCGTCGCGAAGCCAGTCGAGGAATTGTGCGGGACGCGTCTTCTCGCGGGCGCCCGGCGGGCTCCATGGTACGAGCGGACGGTGGCGGCCTCGCTGAACCCTGCCTCCAGGAGCCGCGCACGCAGAGGCCCATCGGCCTCCGCGAGGAGGGCCCTGCCCGACCAGAACCTGCGCCATCCGTCCGTACAGGCCGTGACGAAATCCGCGTCGTCCCGGGTCAGACCGCCCACGAGGGCGAAGGTACTGCGTCCTTCGGCGTGCACCCAGGCGACGGCGACCTTCCACGCCCGCTCGGCCTGATCCCGTACGCCGTACAGGTTGCACACCCCCTGCCGGGGCGGCTCCGCCGGACGGTCGGCCGCTTCTGCGGGCGGGGTACCGCGCTCCTCATCGGGCAGGGGCCCGGCGAGTCATGCCCGTACACCTTCCACTCCACCGGCTCACCGCGTTCCGCGAACGCCTCCTGCTGGACGCGCACCAGCCCGGCGATGTCCGTCCCGGGCACGAGGGGGGGAGTGCTCGACGGTGCCATGCGTCCCGTAGTGCCGGCGCACGACCGGCCCCTCGGCATCGGCCACCACCCCGACCGGGTGCCACTCAGGCACCCGGCCCCGCAGCCTGTTCCACTCCGCCCACCGCTCGCACAGCTCCATGATCGGAGCTTAAGCGGGCCGAAAGGCACTCCAGCGACCGGACTCTGGACAGCGGTATCGGGGCAAAACTCCACGGGCGCCACGGCCGGCCCCTCGCACGCTCAGGCCCTTGTATCCGGTACCTGGGTACAGGTTTACCGTCGGAGCTGTCCCCGCCGTGCGGGACGCGACGACGGGAGTGAGCGCGATGAGTGATCTTGCGTGGGTGCCGCAGTCCTGCATCCTGCCCACCGAGGAGCGGCCCCTGCGGGTCGCCGAGTGGGACGCGCTGTTCTCCGACCGACTGACCTCGCTGTCGAGACCGCAGCCCCTCCACCTGCGCCTTGACCTGGCCGACGGGCCGGGCGTCGAGGACCGGGTCCGCGACCTGGTGGAGCGCGAGAGCGGATGCTGCTCGTTCTTCACCTTCACCCTTACCGCCGACCGCGACCTGATCCGGCTGGACATCTCCGTGGACCAGGCCCACGAGCCGGTCCTGAACGCCCTCGCCGCCCGGACCGCGGTCACCGGGGGACAGCGGTGAGCACGGGTCTGCGCACCGGGCAGGTCGCCGAGGCCGCCGGGGTGAACGTCCAGACGCTGCGCTACTACGAGCGCCGCGGCCTGCTGGCCGAGCCGGAACGCAGCAACGGCGGCCACCGCATGTACGGAGAGGAGGCGGTGACCGCGCTGCGGGTGATCAAGGCCGCGCAGCGGCTCGGGTTCACCCTGGAAGAGGTCGCCGAGCTGCTGGAAACGGGTCGCCACCGGCACGGCTGCCCCGTCGCCGGGCTCCAGGACCGCGCCGCCGCCAAACTCGCCGAGGTCGACGCGAAGAACGCCGATCTCACCACTCTCCGCACCGCCCTGGCCACCGCTGTCGCAGCGGGTTGCGACGACTTGACCGCCTGCGCGTCCAGCAGTTGCTGCCCCGTCCCCTTCACCGACCTCGCCGAGGAGAACCGCCATGCCGGACCCTGCTGCTGACCCCCGCCCCGCACGTGCCCCGAAGGTGCTCGGTGGCCTGGCCGCCCTGGCCTGCGTGGCGTGCTGCGCCCTGCCGGTCCTGATCACGGCCGGGGTCGTCGGCGCCGGTGCGGGGGCGGTGACGGGCCGGCTTCCCGCCCTCGCCGTCGTTCTGGCCGTGCTCGCGGCCGGAACCTGGTGGCTCGGCCGGCGCCGCCGCTCCCGCTCCTGCGCGCCGAAGACCGCAGGTGAGGACGGGTGCGGCTGCAAGGGTCCGGCCGAGCCCATGAAGATCGCCAGTGGGAGCCACCGGTAGGGGCGGCCGGTATGAGCGCCGCTCGTTCCGCGCCTCACGTACGTGCCGTAGGGCACCGGGCCCCTTCCTGGCGCCCGGCGCCGGCCAAACACCACGCCCGGGCTGGCTTCCCGATGGAGAAGTCGAGCCCTGCATCCTGAGGTGACCTCGGTGGCCCGCGTCCTGACGGGACGGGCGTTGATCAGCGGGTAGGGAAGGAGGCCGGAGCCAGATCCCGAGCTGTATCCACCCGGCCAAGAAAGACTCGGCGGTGACCCGGCGGGCTTCGTGGGCCAGCAGAGGGAGATCCACAAAGGACGAGGTGCCCTCGGCAGTCGCCACCGTGCCGCCGATGACCAGTCAGTTGCCGTCGTAACGGTTGCCGCGAGCCGGGGCGAATTGATGTCGCGGCGGGCGAAAGCCCGACACTGTTTGCGCGGTCACTCAAGAGCATTGCCGCAGGATCTCCTGGCCCTCTTGGCGGTGAACGGGGCCAGGAGTTGGGAGCGGACGGCCTGCGGGCGCTCACGGTCGGATGGTGGCGCGGGTGGTGATCCGGCCCGCCGCTTCGAGGCGGGACAGGCGGTCGGACTCTCCGTCGGCCCAGCGTCGGACGCGGTCGGGTTCCAGCGGGGCTCCGTGGCCGACGTGGAGTCTGGTGGGGTTGAGGGCGAGCATCTCGCGGAGGCTGGTGAGGTTGCGCTGCGGGTCGTCGTGGAAGGGCGGATTGGCCGGTCGGCCCGGGATGAGGCCCATGAAGGAGTTCGCCACCAGGTCACCGGCGACCAGATCCCCGTCATCGGTGAGGACGGAGACCGACCCGGCGGTGTGTCCGGGCGTGGGCATGATGCGGGCCGCCATGCCGAAGTCCTCCAGGGATGTTTCGCCGCGGATGAGGACGTCCGGGTCGAGGGGTTCTGCTTGGACGTGCAGGTCCTTGCTCCGGTTCATGATGCGTCCCATGGGGCCGGTGGGCAGGTACGGTTCGCGGACGCGGCCGCTGCGGTACGGTCCGAGGTCCGCGACGTGGCCGGCGACCGGGGCGCCCGTGAGGCGGTGCAATTCGGCCGCGGAGCCGAAGTGGTCGATGTGCCCGTGCGTGATGACGATCAGCGAGACGTCCCGGGGGTCCACTCCGTGCGCGGTGACGCGGTCGTAGATCTTCTGACCGCTGCCGGGTGTCCCGGCGTCGACGATCACCGGCCGTCGGCCCAGGAGCAGGTAGGCGTTGATGGCCGTTCGGCCCATGACCGGGATGGGGATGACCTTCGTACGGGACATGGCGTCCTCCATGAGGTGAGTGACGGATGCGGCCCTCGCGGGCGTGCCGGAAATCCGCCGGGCGACCGGCGGCCGGGGCGGGTGTGCAGGTGGCTAGTGCTGTGGCCGGAAAGGTTTGGCGGGTCGCGGTGTTCGGTGCGGTGCGTCGCAAGGCGGAGGGCCGCGACTCGTGCTGGACGTACCGTCGTGGCCCGACAACGCCGGGGGCACCTCCCAGCGATAGCTGGGGGAGAGGTGCCGTGCCGGGCGCCGTGACGCGGTGAACCTTTCCGGTCACAGCACTAGCGGAAGCGGCGCCGGTATTCGGCGGGAGTGGTGCCCAGGCGGCGTTGGAAGGAGCGGTGCAGCGTCTCCACCGAGCCGAGACCGCTGGCGGCGGCGATCTCCGGCAGGCTGCCGTCGCTCTCCTCCAGCAGTCGGCGGGCCGCTTCGAGGCGGGCGGATTCCACGTAGGCGGCCGGCGTGCCGTCGGTGCGGAGCCGGAACAGCCGGGAGAAGTGGCGCACGCTGAGGTGCGTCCGTGCGGCCAGGGCTTCCGTGGAGAGGTCGTCGGTGAGGTGGTCGGCGATCCACACGCGCAGCTCGTCGATCCGGTCGCCCGACGCGGCCGGGGCGGACAGCGGGACGCTGAACTGGCTCTGCCCGCCGGAACGTTTGACGTACATGACCATCATCCGCGCGGTGGACAGGGCGAGTGCCTGGCCGTGGTCCTCGGCGACCATCGCCAGCGCCATGTCGAGCCCGGAGGTGACACCGGCGCAGGTCCACACGCTCCCGGACCGGATGAAAATGGGGTCCGGATCCACGGTGACCCGCGGATGGTCGGCGGCCAGCCGGGCGGCGGTGAGCCAGTGGGTCGTGGCGGACCGGCCGTCCAGCAGACCCGCCGCGGCCAGCAGGTGCGCTCCTGCGCAGATCGACCCGGTCCGGCGCGTCGGCGGCGCCGCATCGCGCAGCCAGGCGGTGACCGCACCGTCGATCACGGGCTCCACCCGGTCGCCGACCATGTTGACTGCACCGGCCACGAGCAGCGTGTCGACCCCGCCGCGCACCTCGTCGAGTGCCAGGTCCGCCATCAGCCGTACGCCGCTGGAGGTGGCCACCGGGCCACCGTCGGCCGTGGCGATCCGTACGAGGTACCCGCGGCGGTCGGGGCCGGCGACCCGCGTGGCGACCGAGAACACCTCGGCCGGGCCGGTGACGTCGAGGAGTTCGGCACCGGCGAAGGCCACGATGACGACCGTGTGCGGGAGGGGTAGGGGCATGCTCTGATCATTTCGGCCGACCGTGATGGCCGCAATGACGAGGTTCTGTCAGATTCGGCCACGGCCCGCCGTGCGATGGATCCGTCGGACACCGCTGCCGTCGGCTTTCTGGGGCCGACCGCACGCGCGCCGCCGGGCCCGGCTCCGCCCGGACTACCCCGCGGGCCGCGTCCCCTCGGCGGCCGCGCCGGCGGCGGCCCGGCGGTGCCTGATGTTGACGGCGGCAGCCTTGGCCAGGGCCAGCGGGTTCAGGAAGCGCTGCGGACTGATCACGCGGGTGCCGAACAGGTACATGTGCCGTGCCATCGCCTCGTCGCGCGCCGCCGCCGAGAACATCAGCCGTTCCCCGGGGTTGAAGGGGCGGGATCTGGCGTAGTCGGCGGCCAGGGCCTGATGGCCGCGCAGCCGGCGCCGGTGCCTGCGGGCGTACGCGGTGAGCGACCGGTCGAGGTGGGCGACGTCGGCGGGGCCGACGGGGCCCGCCACCGCGGGATCGCCCACCACCGCGGGAGCGACCGCCTCCGCCAGCCATCGGGCGGACTCCAGGGCCCATCCGCAGCCCACTCCCCACAAGGGGTCGCCGGTGAGGGCGGCGTCCCCGATCAGCGCCACGCCCGGCGCCGTCGGCCTGCGGCTGACGAGCGGGTAGTCGACAGTCCCGATGATCTTGCTGACCCGCTCGGCGGAGTCGATGGGCGGCGCCTGCGGAAGCGCGCGGACGAAGGCGAGGAAGCTGCCCTCCAGGTCTTCCCGGAAGGCCGGCAGCCACTGCTTGTCGGGCAGCACCGCGAGGACCGTGACACCGTCGTCGTTCGGGAACGCGTACGCCATGTCCGGTTCCAGGAACCAGGTCTGGCCGATCCCACCGGCCAGCGGAAGCCCGCGGAAGTGCGCGAGGTAGCCGAACCGGCCGTTCTCGTGCAGCCGGGTGGGGACCCCGGCGAGCTTCGCCACGGCCGAGTCCCTGCCGTCCGCGCCGACCACGAGGCGGGCCCGGATATCGCGCTCGCCCACCCCCGTCGACGCACGCACCCCTACGGTCCGCCCGGCTTCCCGGAGCAGAGCGGTCACCCGGTGGCCGAGGAGCAGGTCCACGCCCGGGGTGCCGGCCGCCCGGGACCTGACGAGCGGGTCGAGGACGCTGCGGCGGATGTTGTAGCCGTACGGCAGCGCGGGGCCCGCCGCCGCGGCCTTCGGCTCGATCCAGCCCCAACGCGTGTACCAACGCGCCTCGTTGCGGACGGCTCCCGCCTTCTCCAGGTCGGGTACGAGGCCGAGCTCGGCCAGCACCGGATGGGCGTTGGCCGTCAGCGAGTGGGTGCACAGCACCTTGTACGCGTCCGGGTCCGAGCGGCGTTCCAGGAGTGCGACGCGGGCGCCGCGTCGGGCGAGCAGGATCGCCGCGGCGCTGCCGGCCAGGCCGGCTCCGCTGATGACGACGTCGTAGTCGGGTCCCGCACCGTCCGGGCTGGTCATGTGCTGGTGGCCCCCTTCGGGGTCCGTGCCGTCGGCGGGTGGCGCGGGTGCGGCCACCCGGGGAGGGCGAAGTGGCGAAGTGTCAGGGGCATGGCGAACTGTAGTACCTCCGAACCGCTTACTGAATACCCGTCAGTGATGCGCCATGCGCTGCACGTTGGGGAAGTCCGCGCGGACTGCACACGCACGGAGGCGCCCCTTCGGCATGCTCGGTCTCGGGCATGCCCGGATGGCCGGCGCACGACACCGCGCAGCCGTCCCCGCCATGACCTCGCCGGTAATGGCCCGGCCCGGGACACCGGGCGAGGATGGTGCCACGCCCCCACAACCGCCTCGCGAAGGGACCTCCGTCATGCCGTACTTCGAGTCCACGGCCGATCATGCCCGCCTCCACTTCGTCGACTACGGTCCGGCGAGCGGCCCGGCCATCGTCTTCGTCAACAGCTCCTACTTCAGCAGCGAGATGTGGGAGTACCAGATGCTGACGCTGGCGGCCGAGGGGTTCCGGTGCGTCGGCTTCGACCGCAGGGGACACGGCAGGTCGGAGGACGTCTGGGGCGGCTTCGACCTCGATACGCTGGCCGGGGACCTGGGCGCCCTGCTCGACCACCTGGACCTGCTCGGCGTCACGTTGGTGGGGCACTCGTTCGGCAGCGTCGAGGTCGTCCGCCACCTGACCCTCGCGGGCGGCCGACGGGTGGCCCGGGCGGTTCTCGTCAGCGGGGTCGCACCGGGCCCGGCCCGGTCCGCGGACCACCCGGAGGGCCTGGACCCGGAGCTCATCCGCGCGTTCAACGAGACCTTCCGGCAGGACCGCGCGCAGTTCTTCACCGACGGGGCGGACGCCTTCTTCGCCCGCGGGCTTCCGGGCCCCGCGGTCTCGGACGCGTACGTGGCGCACATGGTGGACCTCTGCCAGGGGGCGACGGCACGGGCCGGGACGGCCCTCAACGACCTGCTGGTCACGCTGAACCTCGCACCGGAGATGGCGAAGATCGACTGCCCGGTCCTGGTCGTGCACGGATCGGCCGATGCCTCCGCCCCTATCGAGCTCACGGGCCGCCGCGCAGCCGCGCTGATCCCGGGCGCGACGCTCCACGTGTACGAGAACGCGGGCCACGGACTGTTCGCGACGCATGCGGAGCGCCTCAATGACGACCTGCGCACCTTCGCCCGTACGTGAGCAGCCCCGGGCACCTCGCAGGTCAGCCGGCCTGTTCCCCGCACGCGGGGGTGAGGGCGGCCCGAGGGTGGTGGACCGCCTCGGCCGCGGTATGGGCGGAGGCGAAGGTGAACGCGCGGGGGGACGGCCCGTGCGCCCGTAGCTCCGCCAGCCGTTCCAGGGCCTCATCGACGGTCGGGCGATGGCCGGCCGGGACCCACCAGAGCACCAGGTGCGCCTCGACGTGCCGTTCGAACCACGCACGCCGCCCCTGCATCGCCTCCAGGTGCCCGCTGCGGTAGACGAAGTCCCACAGCGCTTCCCTGGTCTCCCACACCGACAGTGTGACGATGACGTTCTCCCCGGCGGGGCGCATGCCGGTGGCGTCGGCCGCGCCCTCCTCGACGAGACGCCACACGAAGCCGGGAGCGCCGTCGGCGGCGCTGTTGACCGGGTCGAGCATCTCGACGAACGGCGCGATGCGCGGGTCGTCGAGGGGGAACCGGAGTGTGGCGACGTTGAGTTGAGCGAGGTGGGCCGGCTGCGGGGACGCTGATGCGGTCATGGCCTCATCCCAGCACGGCCTCCATTTCTATGTCAATGTTCATTGTTGATAGAAGCTTGGAGCACCACGCAGCACTCCCCCGGCCGGGCGTCCATGCGCGCCCGCACCGGGCCGTCCACGCCGATCAGTCCCTCCAGCAGAGCGAGGTTCATGCCGCAGACGAGGGGCGGGAAGCGCTCGGCAACGGCATGGAAAGGGCAGTTGCGCATGCGGACGACGGGGGCGGCCGGGGAGACCGGGGAAGGCGTCCCCACCTCGTCGGCCACCGCCCCGTCCCCCGCCGCCTCATCGGGGTCACTACTTCCCGCCCGCTCCAGGTGGGGTTCGTAGCCGCGCGAGGCCAGCACCTCCATGGCCTCTTCGAGCCCCGCGCAAGGCGCCGCCGCACCGCGCAGGGCCTCGCCCCTCCGCCGCGCGGCCGCGCGCAGCCCGGCGTCGAGCCCGGCCTCCTCCGCCGCCTCGGCGAGCAGTTCGGCGGCGGTGCGGTAGTCGCGGGCGGGCAGTGACACCGACCGCTCGGTCCGCGCCCGCGTGTACACCTTGGCGGGGCGGCCCGCCCCGGGCCCCGTACGCCCGGTCAGGCGGCGGGAGCCGCTGTCGAGCAGCCCGGCCTCGGCCAGCCTGTCCAGATGGTGCGCGGCGAGCGTGCGGGCCACCCCCGCCGCCTCGGCGGCCTCGTTGCGGCCGACCTCCCGGCCCTGCGCGGCGACGTACTCGTACAGGCGGCGGCGTACCGGGTCCTGCAACGCCGCGATCGCTTCGATGTCCTCCATCCGGCCATTCTAGAAACAACGCGGATTGGAGATAGAGCCGCTGCCGTACGACTGGCTGGCTGCCCGATCCCCCGGTCGGGCCGACCCCAACGACCCCGGTCCGAAACCCAGTTCGTCAGCAGAACGGCGCCCGACCCACGTCCGGGTGGTCCTTGTCCCCACAGGGGCGTTCTGGCGGCTCCCGCAGGTTCGCGGCCGCGAGAGTTGCGCCATGATCATGGATCCCAAGGGCGACTCCGGTACCCCCGACGCCCCCGGCGACACCGCCCCCTCCCCCTCCCGTCAGCCCTCCCGCCGTACGGTCATCGCCGGCGCGGCCGCCGTCGCCACCGCCGCGGGAGTGACCGTCGCCGCCACCTCCGCCGGGACCTCGCAGGCCGCCCCCGCCGGCGCCGCGGTCACCGACTGGGGCACCTGCCTCACGATCGCCCGGGCCGTCCTCGTACGGGACGAGCACGACCAGCCGCTCGTGCCGCGCTACGCCGACATCCTGCTCAAGAACGGCCTGCCCCGCTCCCGCCGCCCCGCCAAGAAGGTGCTGGTCGTCGGCGCCGGGCCGGCCGGCCTCACCGCCGCCCACCTCCTGCGCGAAGCCGGCCACCAGGTCACTGTCATCGAGGCCAACGCCAACCGGGTGGGCGGCCGGATCAAGACCTTCCGCTCCGGCGGCCACGAGAAGGCGGCCCAGCCCTTCGCCGACCCGAAGCAGTACGCCGAGGCCGGCGCGATGCGCATCCCCGACAGCCACCCCCTGGTGACGGGGCTGATGGACGGCCTCGGCCTCAAGCGCCGGCGCTTCTACCTGGTGGACGTCGACGGGGCCGGCCGCCCCGCCTACCGGACGTGGATCTACGTCAACGGCATCCGCGTCCGCCGCGCCGACTACGCACGCGCTCCGCAAGCGCTCAACCGCTCCTTCGGCGTGCCGAAGGCCTACGAATCCCGCCCCGCCGCGCAGATCGTCCGCGACGCGTTCGCCCCCGTACGCAAGGAGATCGAGGGCAAGCAGGACAAGGAACTCGTCGAGGGCTGGGCGCGCGTCATCCAGCGCTACGGCCACATGTCGATGTATCGATTCCTGACGGAGGAGGCCAGGCTCGACGAGCGGACCATCGACCTGATCGGAACCGTCGAGAACCTGACCTCCCGCCTGCACCTCGCCTTCGTCCACAGCTTCATCGGCGCCTCGCTGATCAGCCCCGACACCGCCTTCTACGAACTGCCGGGCGGCACCGCCACGCTGGCCGACGCCATGTACGCCCGCGTCAAGGACCTCGTACGGCTGGACCGCCGGGCCACCCGCATCACGCACGGCGCCGGGGAGGTCTCCGTCGAGACCGTCTCCGAGGGCCGGGACGGCAGCCCCGTGCGGCGCGAGACCTTCACCGCCGACTCGGCCGTCATCACCGTCCCCTTCTCCGGGCTGCGCCACATCCCCATCGCCCCCGCCCTCTCGTACGGCAAGCGGCGCGCGGTCACCGAGCTGCACTACGACGCCGCCACCAAGGTGCTGCTCGAATTCAGCCGCCGCTGGTGGGAGTTCGACGAGGCGGACTGGAAGCGCGAGCTGGAGGAGGTGCGGCCCGGCCTGTACCGGCGGTACCAGACCGGCCAGACCCCGGCGGACGGCACCCTGCTGGGCGCCCACCCCTCCGTACCCGGGGGCCACATCTCCGCGGGCCAGCGCGCCCACTACGCGGCCTGCCGCGTGGTCACGCGCGACCAGCCCGAGGCGGCCGGCGTGGTCGGCGGCGGATCGGCGACCGACAACCCGAACCGCTTCATGTTCCAGCCCTCCTACCCCGTCGACGGCAGCCCCGGCGGCGTCATCCTCGCCTCCTACAGCTGGTCGGACGACGCCCTGAAATGGGACTCCCTGGACGACGAGGAGCGCTACCCGCGCGCGCTGGCCGGGGTCCAGGAGGTGTTCGGGCAGCGCATCGAGGTGTTCTACACCGGCGTCGGGCGCACCCAGTCCTGGATGCGCGACCCGTACGCCTACGGCGAGGCGTCCGTCCTCCTGCCGGGCCAGCACACCGAGCTGTTCCCGCACGTCCGACGGGCCGAGGGCAACCTGCACTTCGCCGGATGCCACACCTCGATCAAGCCCGCGTGGATCGAGGGCGCCCTGGAGTCGGCGGTGCGGGCCGCACTGGAAGTGCACACGGCGTAGGCGCGCCACGGCGGCGCGGTCGGCATGCGGCGGGTCCGATCGGCCTCCGGCGGGTACGTCAGCTCTCGGCGAGCACGATCACCCAGTCGCCGTCGGCGAACCGGACCCGCCGCCGCTTGTCGGGGTTGATCCGCACCCCGAAGTCGGGACCGGTGGCGCTCTCCGCGCGCAGCCGGTAGCCGACCGCGCATTCCCGGCGCCGCCGCGCCGACTCGACGACGGTGGCGAAGGAGACCTCGCGGCCGGCCCGGACGTAGTCCGTGGCCGGCTTCAGGTGGAACTCGTGGCCCTCGGCGGTGAACAACTCCTCGAAGACCGCGGCGAGATACGGGCTCTCCGAGATCTGGGTCATCAGCAGGCTGATCAGCCGGCCGCTCACGACGAAGTCGTTGCCGCCCCGCCCCGGCGCGAGGAGCCGGTTGCCGTCATCGGCCATCTCGGTGGTCAGGACGAGATCCCGCCCTGCGGCGTCCCCGATGGCCCGCAGGTGCAGCAGGGCGACCAGCGTCCTGTCGTCGGCCCGCGCCTCCGGATCGGGCAGCGGAGCGAGCGGCGGGGCCTGGGGCGCGGCGAGGGGCGCGCCGGTCGGGTCCGCGGCGGAGCCGCAGCCCGAGGGCGAACCGCAGCCCGCGACCGCGGGCTCCGTCTCACCGATCACGATCACGCCGTCGTACGACGGCACGTCCAGCTTGGCCAGGGTGAGCGGGTCGGTGATGTCGCCGTCGTGGACGCGGACGTCGAGTCGGGACCGCGCCGCCGCGGCCGCCCTGGCTCCGTACGCGGCCGCGTACGGGCCGAGGGCCACGACGTCCAGGGTGGTTCCCGGGCTCACGTACTGGTCGAGTTGCTCGATGACGAGCGGCGCGCGGCGGTTCCAGCCGAGCAGGAGGAGCCGCTCCCCCTGAACGGCCCCGGCGCCGGGCCCGGTTCCCGTCCCGGGCTCCGGCGCCACGATCGCGCCTTCCTCTACGTGGGAGGCGACGTCCGCCCGTACGGCCGTGTCGTCGTCCCGGGAGATGACGATGATCCGATCGGCCGGGCCGACCGCCGTTTCCGGTGCGGGGTTGAGGGTGACCCTCCCGTCGCCGTGCAGCAGGCCGACCGCCGAAGACGTGGCGAACGAGAGCAGCGCCTCCCCGAACGTCCGGCCCACCAGGTCCTCGGCGGTGACCGGGTAGAACTCGTCCCCCGCGAAGTCCAGCAACTCCGAGTAGACGAGCGAGAGGCCGGGCTGCCGGGCCGTCGAGACGAGGATCCGGGCCACGATGTCGTCGACGCACAGGACGTGTCCCGCGGGGCCGGCGGCCAGTCGGGCGGTCACGTGATGACGGGAGTCGCGGACGGCGGCGACCACCACGGGCCCCTCGTCGGACCCGGTGACGGACCCGGTGGCGGACCCGGACACGGCCGCGTCGAGGGCGAGCAGCGTCTTCACCACGTGACCGTCACCGGCGTCCCCGGTGGGCGGCAGCACCAGCACCGCCTTCGCGGTGCCGGGACTCACCCGGGCGAGTTCGGTGGGGTTGGTGGTGCTCCCGTTGCGGCAGATGATCCGCGTCCTTCCCGGGTCGCCGACCCGGGTGGAGATCTCGTCCTCCATCCACGCCTTGTCCTGCGGGGCGAGCACGGCGATGGCGGACCGGCGCTGGTTGGCGTTGGCGGCCACCAGCTCCGCGATCACGGGAAAGACCTGGTCGGACCATCCCAGTACGACGGTGTGCCGCGTCTCCAGCACGGTGGAGTGGCCCATGCGCAGCGACATGACGCGCCGGTTGATGCCCGTGGTGATCAGGCTGACCAGCGTCGACACGAAGAGCAGCGCCACGAGCGCGAGCGACACGGAGGCCAGGACGTAGAGCGGGGAGCCGACCGCGCCCCCGATCTTCAGCGTCTGCCCGACGCTGACCCACACCGCGGTGAGCCGTCCCGACAGCGTGGCGGGCGCGGCCCGGTCGGACCAGACGAGGACCATGCTCGCCGGAACGACGACTGCCAGGCAGGCCAGGGCGAGCCAGCCGATGAGCGCGGTGGTTCCCCCGGAGAACAGATGGTCGAAGCGGTACCGGAGCCGCAGCCTGAGTGTCGTCGTGCGCTGCTGTGCCACACCAGCTCCCGTACATCCCTCGACGCGCCGATCGGAACGACGGCCCGCACCCGGCACCCACCCTAGACAGCCGCCCCACCCCCACCCCCGCGAACCGCTCCGACCTCACCCAGAGGTGTGAACGGCCGCCCTGCGCGGGCACGAGGGCGGCTGGGTCAGGTGCCCGGTCTCCCGGCCGAAGGGGTCAGCAGCGGCGTCCGCAGCCGGCCGATGGTGTCCCGCCACGCGTCGGCCGAGTCGGTCTCCTCCCAGAGCTCCAGGAGCTCGCTGGGGCCGGTGACCACGCGGTCGAGGGCTCGGACCGCGAGTGCGCGCAGGTCGGCGGGTACCAGGTCGCCAACTCGCCACGGCACCGCTGCCGTGGTCAGAGCGGCCATGCGGTGATCATTGCGGGCCGTCTGCCGTAGCGGGTCCCATTTCCTCCGCCCAGCGGCGGCTCCAGGCGTCCAGCGGGCTCAGTGCCTCGACGAGGTCCCGGCCGAGCTCGGTGAGGCGGTAGCCATCGCCGTCCGGGGCGAGCAGGCGGGCGCCGGACAGTTCCTCGATGCGGGTGCTGAGCACGCTGGAGGACATGCGCTCGCATCGGCGCTGCAATTCACGGAAGCCGACCGGGGCTTGCCGCAGTTCCCACAGGATCCGCATCGTCCAACGCCGGCCGAGCAGGTCGAGTGCGGCCATCACTGGACGACCCGTTTCGGACCCCCGCACCGGCACACCGGGACGTGGCGCTCTGGCTTCCATACGCACTCCTTGCGCTTCGCTTCTCGAAGCATCATAGTGATTCGGAAATCGAAGCAGGAGGTGTCGCGATCCCACGCATCGAACCGCTCACCCCGCCCTACACCGCCGACGTCGACCGGGCGCTCCGCCGATGGATGCCGCCGGGTGTGCCGCACGAGCCGCTCACGCTGTTCCGCGTCCTCCACCGGAACCCGGAGCTCGCCTCACGCATGTTCGGTCTCGGCGCCGGACTACTGGGCCACGGGCTCCTGCCCGCCATCGACCGGGAGATCGTCATCGCCCGCGTGACCGCGCGATCCGCCTGCGCTTACGAATGGGGCGTCCACGCCGCCACCCTGGCGCCACAGGCCGGACTCAGCCCGGAACAACTCCGCGCAACCACCCGACCCGACGCGGCAGTCAGCGCCCCCTGGTCACCACGCCACACGGCATTGCTCCACGCCGTCGACGAACTGGACGACACGGCCCGGCTCACACAGTCCGCCTGGGACGCCCTGCACACGCACTACGAAGCGGCTCAGCTACTCGAACTGCTCGTACTGATCGGCTGGTACCGAACCATCAGCTGTCTGGCCAACGGGCTCCTCCTGGAAGCGGAACCCTGGGGCCACCGGTTCCCCACCTGATGCTCGACCACCCGCACATCGGATGCACGCATCCCCACACTGGAGGTTTCCATGCCCAAGGGCTACTGGGTCAGCGCCTACCGCACCATTTCGGACCAGGCGAAGCTGGACGCCTACAACAAGCTGGCCGGTCCGGCCGTCCGGGCCGGGGGCGGGCGGGTCCTCGTCCGGGGCGGTCGGGTCGTGGCGCATGACGCCGGAACCGCCGAGCGCACCATCCTGATCGAGTTCGACAGCTTCGAACAGGCCGTCGCGGCGCGCGAGAGTGCGGCCTACCAGGAGGCGCTGGCCGTACTCGCCGACGGCGTCGAGCGCGACTTCCGCATCGTCGAGGGCCTTGACTGACCTCTGACCGCCAGGAACTTGGCGACCGTCACGCTCCCGCTTCGGCGGCGGCCGATCGGCGGGCGGCGATCTCCCGGAGTTCCTCCTCCGTGAGCGCGATCCCGAACACCTCCCGCAGGGCCCCGTCCAGGGCCTCCGGGGCGATCTGCTCGGTGGTGTTCGTCCCGTCGGGGCGGGTGGTGACGTGCGTCAGGCCGTCCAGGCTGTGGTGGGCGGCCGGGGTCATGCGCTGGGCGAACAACCGGCGGACGAACGGGGAGCGCGGGTGCGTGCCCACGAAGTGGCTGGCGACGACGTAGTCGATCGGGTACTGGGCGGTGAGGGTGAAGGTGTGCCGGTCGATCCACGGCGTCGCGGCGCGCTCGGGGCCGCTGTCCGGGCCGGACGCGCCGGGAGCGGTCTGGTACAGCCACCACTGGTCGATGCCGTGGGCACCGGGCCGTCGCTCCAGCCGGTGCTGCCAGCCGTCGTACGCGATGCGCGCCCCGTCGGCGATCTCGATCGGGCCGAGCGGACCGGCCCCGAAGCCGACGTCGCACAGCCACCTGCGGTCGTCGTCGCGGGTGGTGACGGCGAGCAGGCCGTGCGTGGCGGGCAGCACCTTGGGAGCGCCCAGGCTGACCCGGCCGATCATGCCGGTGACGTGGAACCCGAGGCGTTCGACCGCGGCGGCGAAGAGCAGTACGTGCTCGAAGCAGTAGCCGCCGCGGCGGTCCCGGACGAGGCGGTCCTCGATGGACGGGAGGTCGAGCGGCAGGTCCCGGCCGAGGACGGCGTGCACGTTCTCGAAGGGGATGCCGGTGGTGTGGGCGCGCTGGAGGTCGCGCAGGACCGTGAGCGTGGGCTCACGGGGCCCGTCGTAGCCGGTCCGGGCCAGATAGGCGTCGAGGTCGAGCAGTGCGCCGGACCACCGGTCGGGGCGGTGGTCGGTCGGGCCGGGGGCGGCGCTCGGGGTGGTGGTGGGGGTGGTGGTGGGGGTGGTGGCCCTGGTGTCGGCCGGCGGAAGGTCCATGATCCCATGCTCCTCCCTCCAGGGCGGTGGACGGTACCCGGAGATCACGGCAGGGCGGGAAGTACAAGATCGCCAAGGCCTACCGGGACCGGACGGGGGTGGGGTATCCCTGAAGGGCGCCCCGATCGGAGGCGCTGCCCCCTGCGCTGCCCCATGGAAGGACACGTGCCGTGGACGGCTGGTATGTGGATGAGCGCTGCTTCAACTGCGATGTCGCACGACAGCTCGCGCCCGGTCTGATCGGCGAGGTGGACGGAAGGTCCCGGATCCTGCGGCCACCGCGCGACGACAAGGAGACGCGGGATCTGCACGCAGCCGTCTTCGCCTGCCCCACCCGCTCGATCCGCCCCGCCTCCGGGCGGCCGGACCAGCGGCTCGACCCCTTCCCGATGCCCTTGGACAGCGGCGTACTGCTGTGCGGGCACAACTCGCCCCGGACGGCCGGGGCCAATTCCTACCTGCTGCTGCGGCCTTCCGGCACGGTCATGATGATCGACACCCCGCGCTGGAGTCGTGGGCTCGCCGAACGTTACGCAGCCGTGGGCCCGGTCACCGACGTGCTGCTCACCCACCGCGACCACGCGGCGCACGGCCGCCGCTACGCCGACCACTTCGGCGCCCGGCTGTGGATCCACGAGGGCGACCTCGACGCGGAGCCGACCGCTGACCAGGTGATCCGGGGCCGCGAGCCCGTCGAGATCGGCGAGGGAGTCACCGCCCACCCGCTGCCCGGCCACACCCGGGGCAGCGTGCTCTACCTCGCGGACGACCGGTACTGCTTCAGCGGGGACAGCTTCTACTGGTCCCGCGCCGCCGGCGACCTGGCAGTGGCGGACAGTGTGACCTGGTATTCCATCGAGGAACTGGCCGCCTCACTGGTCAGGACGGCCGGGCGGGTCCGCTTCGAATGGGTTCTGCCGGGCCATGGTGATCGCCGCCGACTGCCCGCCGAGGAGATGTCCCGGCGGTTGCGCACCCTGGCCGAGCGCACCCGGCGGCTGCGGCCGCGCCCGATCGACTTCACCGCCGTTCGCTGGTGAACGGGCCGCCCGGCCACCGGCGCACGCAGCGGACCGTTCTCCGGCCCGGGGCCGCGCCCCCGACCGGTGCGGGCCGGGGGTAGAATGGGGTGGTTACTTGTGGCGCACGGCCTTCGGTCAGGCGCCTACGCACGACGAAGCCGGGGCCCGTACCGCTGGGTACGGGCCCCGGTTCGTTCCGGCTCGTTCTCGCGCGTGCCCGCCCGCCGCCGTTCCCCGGCCCGGTCCGGGACTCCTCGACGACGTGCTCCGTATCGAGGAAGGTTCTCCGTTTGAATCCGTCAGCCCGTGGCCGCTTCGGCGTCCAGCCCGGCAGGCCCCCCAAGACCGCGAAGTCCCCCAAGAAGTCCGCGCGGCCCCTCGCGCTCCAGGGCGAGTTCGCGATGCCGCAGACGGTCGCGCCGGCGCTGCCCGCGGTGGCGGCGTTCTCCGAGCTGGGGCTGCCGGAGGAGCTGATGGCGGCGATGGCGGAGCTGGAGGTGCGCGAGCCGTTCCCCATCCAGGCCGCCACCCTGCCCAACGCGCTCGCGGGCCGGGACATCCTCGGCCGCGGGCGGACCGGGTCCGGCAAGACCCTCGCCTTCGGGCTGGCCATGATCGTCCGGACGGCCGGACGGCGCGCGGAGCCGAAGCGCCCGCTGGCGCTGGTCCTCGTACCGACCCGGGAGCTCGCCCAGCAGGTGACCGAGGCGCTGACCCCGTACGCGCACGCCATGAAGCTGCGGATGGCCACCGTGGTGGGCGGTCTGTCCATCAGCCGCCAGGTGAGCGCCCTGCGGACCGGCGCCGAGATCGTCGTGGCCACGCCGGGACGGCTCAGCGACCTCGTCGGGCGGCGCGACTGCCACCTGGAACGCGTCAAGATCACCGTGCTCGACGAGGCCGACCAGATGACCGACATGGGCTTCATGCCGCAGGTCACCGAGATCCTCGACCAGGTGCACCACGACGGTCAGAAGATGCTCTTCTCCGCCACCCTCGACCGCAATGTCGACCAGTTGGTCCGGACGTACCTGAAGGACCCGGTCGTCCACTCGGTCGACGCGTCGGTCGGCACGGTAACGACGATGGAGCACCACGTGCTCCACATCCACGCCGCCGACAAGTACGAGACCGCCACCGAGATCGCGGCGCGCGACGGGCGGGTGCTGATGTTCCTGGACACCAAGCACGGTGTGGACCAGTTCACCCGGCACCTGCGGGCCAACGGCGTACGGGCCGAGGGCCTGCACAGCGGCAAGTCGCAGCCGCAGCGGACCCGCACGCTGGCCCAGTTCAAGACCGGCGCGGTGACCGTACTGGTCGCCACCAACGTGGCCGCGCGCGGGCTGCACGTCGACGACCTCGACCTCGTCGTGAACGTCGATCCGCCCGCCGACCACAAGGACTACCTGCACCGCGGCGGCCGTACGGCGCGCGCGGGCGAGTCCGGCCGGGTCGTCACCCTGGTCACCCCGAACCAGCGCCGCGACATGACACGGCTGCTGGCCGACGCGAAGATCCGCCCCACCATCACCCAGGTGCGGTCGGGCGACTCCCTGCTGAGCAGGATCACCGGGGCGAAGAAGCCGTCCGGCGTGCCCCTCGCCGGGTCCGTGCCCGCAGAGGGCGGCAAGGGCGGGAAGGGCACCAGCACCCTCGCCTTCCGCGGCATGGGCACCCGGCCGGGCCGGCCCGGCGGCGGCAAGGCCAAGGAGTCCCGCAAGACCACGGAGGCCCGCCAGGCCGCCGAGGCGCGGGCGGCCGCGCGGGTGCGCCGCGGAGTCTGACCCGCACGGTGGGAGTGACCGGAGGCCGGGTGCGCGTCGCGCAGCCCGGCCTTCCGCGTACGGGTCAGTGGTGGCGTCCCGCGCCGGAGGCCGGTGCGCTCTCGCGCAGCCCGGCCTACGGCCTACGGTTCAGTGGCGGCGTCCCGCGACGATCGCGCGCGTCACGATGGGCGGCAGCAGGTCCTTCGCGAGCTTGCGCACGCGCCGCCCGCGGGGTGCGGGCTTGGGCTGCGCCGGGACCGCCGCCAGCACGGGGACCTCGGGGGCCTTCAGCGGCTTCGGCTCGGGGCCGGCGTCCGCCCGCTGGCCGCCGATCCGCACGAGCGGGGCGCCCGCGACGTGGTCGATCCCGTGCCACAGGTCCTCGCGGCCCTCCAGCCACGTGCCCAGGGCCTTCTGCAGCGGGGCGGGGTCGTCCCAGGTCGCGTAGAGCTTCGTCCCGGTCACGCAGATCACCCGCAGGTCGGACGAGGTGACCGCGCCCCATACGGCGGCGGCGACGCCGGGGCAGTGCTCGGACCGGTAGTCGTCGAACGCCACCACGGCGCCGGGCGCCGCGAGGACGCGGGAGGCCTCGATGTCCCCGTGCACGTGCTCGTAGAGGTGCGAGGCGTCGATGTGGATGAACCGGCAGCTGGCGTGGCGTACGCGGTCACCGACGACGGAGGTCGGGGCCTGGATGACGGTGGGCAACTCCTCGTGGAAGGCGAGGTAGTTGGCCTCGAAGGCCTGGCGGGTCAGCGAGGCGTACGAGGACTGCGTCTCGGCGAGGTTGGACGCGTCCTCGGCGGGCGAGTCGAAGAGGTCACAGACGGTGAACTCCTCGCCGTCGCGCAGGTAACCGCCCATGTAGATCGCGCTCTTGCCCATGTACGCGCCGAGTTCCAGCAGGTCACCGCGGTGTTCGGCGTCGGCGTTCTGGTGTTGCAGGAACCAGTCGAACAGCAGCTGGTCGACGTTCCAGAACCATCCCTTCACGTCTTTGAACCCCGTGGGGACCGGTGCTGCGGACAGCACGGGGGGGTCGGTGACAGGGAGACGCGCAGCTTGCGACATGGAGAGTCGTCCTCCGGGATATGGCACGGAATCAGCACTGACACCTGGCCGGGTAGCCAGACCTTAGACCACGGGACGGGTGCATGACGAGGCTGCGGCGAAGCGGAGGGGGTCGGCGGGGGGCCGGGGGGTAACGGATCGGCTGGTGCGGGGGGTTGCCGGGGGCCTCTGGGGGCTGGGGGGCGGGGTGCCGGGCGGCTCCGGTGCGGCCCCTGGGCGCGGTGCGGCCACCGGGCGAGGTGCGGGCCCTGGGCGCGGTGCGCTCCCTCGTGAGCGGCGGCCCGGGCCCGCCCCGGCCACTGGTCTCGGCATCCCCCGGTAGCGGCCCAGGGGGCGGGGCGGAGAGCGTGAGTGCCGGCTGGCGCCTGGGGGGCCTCCGGCGGCGCCTCAAACGCCGGCGGGGCTGGATCGGGCCGGGGCGGCCCTGCGCCTCATGGTGGGCGGGGCTGGATCGGGCCGGGGTGGCCCTGCGCTTCACCCGGCGGTTTCCGGGGTCAGGGGGCGATCAGGAGGGCCTCTGAGCCGATCGGGCGGTAGCCGGCGGCTTGGAAGGCGCGGATGCTGCGGGCATTGCCCGCCGCCTGTTGGGACCAGACCGGGGCGCCGCCCGGGACCAGGTGGCGGGCGGCGGTGGCGAGGGCGCGGCCCAGGCCCCGGTGCCGGGCCGGCTCGTCCACCTCGATCGCCGTTTCCCAGCGGCCCGCGACCCCGCGGCCGAGGACCACGACCCCGCCGTCGGCGGCCCACACCCGTACGTCGTCGCGCCGGGCGCGCGCCCGGACCACCCGGGGGTGGTCCCGGTCCGCGAGTTCGCGCAGGGCGAGCGGCGGCTCCCCCGGCAGCGGGTCGGCCACGGTCATCAGGTCGATCGTGTCGTGCCGGCGCCCGGTGCGGTCCAGCAGGGCGGCCAGGAAGCGGGGGTTCATGGTGGCGGCCAGGCCGTCGCAGTCGACGGCGGCCAGGGCCGACCGTACCCACGCGGGGTCCTCGTCGGTGAAGACCACGGAATGCGCCGTGAAGGCGATCACCCCGGCGTCCCGGTGCCGCTCCTGCGCGACCACCGTGGTACCCCCGTCGGGCGGCGGGAACTGCCCGCGTGCCGCCGCGTCGAGGATCTCCCCCAGTGTCCGGCCCATGCCGCCACCCCGTTCCTGTTCCCGTGCCGGTACCGCATCACCCGACGCGTGGCCCCTGAAACTATATGCCGGGAGCCCGGTGCCGGTACGGGGCGCCCGCGCTCACCAGGCCAGACCCTCCGCCGGTAGTTCCGTGCACGGGCGGCGCGGGGACCGGGGCAGGCCGAGGCGGGTGCGGGCCGCGTGCACGGCGGTCAGCTGGTCCGCCGCCGCGGGGCCCCAGTCGCAGAGGTCCCGGACCTGCTCCGGGGTGGCCAGCAGGCGGGCGTACCGCGCATCGGCGGCCGGGCCGAGCGCGCGCAGCCGGGCCGCGGAGCGGATCCGCACACCGCGGCCCGCCGCGCCCTCCTCGGTCAGGTGACCCAGCAACTCCGCCTCGGTGATGGTCAGTTCGGGGGCGGGTTCGGGCAGCCGCGCGTTTCCGGTGGCGTGGGCGATCAGGACCAGCACCCGCCCGTCGGGGGTGAACAGCCAGGCCGCCCGGTCCTCCACCCGCGCCGTCTCCGGGGCCGGACCCGCGCACCAGGTGCCCCGCTGCGGGGTGCGCCGGGTGCGCAGCGCGCCGAGCCGGTCGAGCGCGCCGGGGGTGGTGGGCCGTCCGTCCTCCAGCAGGGCGGGGCCGCCGCCCTCGATGCGGGCCCGCAGGGCGGACAGTGCGCGCCGCGCGTCGCCGGGGTGCATCAGACCCGGCAGATCGGCGGGCTCCGCGAAGTGGACGCCGGTGATCTCCTGGGCGGGGAGGCGGATGGCGGCGATGCGTTCCGCGTCCCAGGTGCCGCCGTCGAAGACGTGCAGGATCTCGCCGGGGAAGCGCATCTCCGGTTCAAAACCGGGGGCGTCGGCGGGGATCCAGTCCACGGCGAGGCCGCGGGGGAAGTGGTCCCGGATGCCGAGTTCCTCGTACACCTCGCGGGCGGCCGCCGCGGACGGCGCCTCCCCCGCGTCCACGGCCCCGCCGGGCAGCAACCGGTCGGGCCGGTAGTCCACGGTCTGGACGAGGACCCGCCCGTCGGGGTCGGTGACCAGGACGCACGCGGCGCTCCAGAGCGCGGCGCGCGAGGCCCCGTACTCGGCCGCGGTCATCCACGTCCCGACCGTGTGGGCGAGCCGGCCCGGGGTCGCGGGGGCCGGTACGGCGGGCTCGGGAAGTTCCCGCTCCCCGGCCGGACGGTCCACACCCCCGTGCTCTTCGGCCGCGTGCCCTTCGGCCGTGCGGTCCTCGGTCGGGTGCTCCTCGGTCGTGCAGTCCTCGGTCGCGTGGTCCGCGCGGTCCGTCCGGTCCGTGTCGGTCAACTGCGGCATCGGTACTCCGTTCACCGTGGGTGGGAGAGGGCAGGGGCGGGCTCGTGAGAGGCGGGCGGAGCCGTTCCCCTGCGCCTGTGCAACAGCGCGCGCGGCCCGCGGGTTACGGCGCCGGGCGTACGCCGCGCGCAGAACGCGCGCCAAGCGTGCCGATCTGCGCCGTCGCCCTGGCCACCGCGTGGGGCCGGCAGCGGGCCTGGGCGCACTCACCGCTGCGGCGCGGGCCGCTGGAACACGCCCTCCGCCTCGCCACCGCGCCGCGCGCCCGCGGCTGACCCGGTCCGCGCGCCCGCCCCCGCATCCGACCGGCCGCCGGCCGACCGGCCGCCGACGGGCCGGCGCGGCGCCATCGCCGCTCACCCGTGAGCGTGACGCCGTCACCCGCCCTGGTCCCGGATGCGGCAGGGTGGGCGGATGCAGCTGCGCCGGGTCGTGCCCCTGTCTCTTGCCTCGCTCGTCCTCGCGGCGGGGTGCGCCGGATGTGTGACCGTCCCACCGGCGGCTCCGGCCGGGCCGGCACGGGGCGGGGCGGCCGTCCGTACGGCCGCCCCGCCCACGCGTGCGGCCCTTCCGGTGCTGCCCCTGGGGCGCCTGCCGCAGGAACCCGCTCCGGTAGCGGAAGATCAGGCACCGGCCGGCCCCGCGCCCAGCGGCGAAGACCAAGACCAAGAAGACCAGGAAGACCACGCGGCCCAAGGCGCCGACGGCGACCGGCACCGGACCCCGCACCGCTCGGGCACGCGGCGCGACCCCGCACCGCCGAAGGCGCGCACGCCGCGGGCCCGGCCTCGTCCGCACGCACGGCCCGCCGCACCGGGGCGCGCCTCCGACATGGCGGCGATCTGCGCGGCCGCCCGGGGGACGGTGCCTCCGGCCCTCGCGCAGCTGTGCGCGGACCGGTTCGGCCGCTGAACGGCGCCGCCCGTGCGCGCTCGACGGCCCCGCGCCGGAGCGATAATCGGTAGATCGGCCCGGTACGCCTTCCTACAGTGGCGGGACCACCTCGCCGACCGGAGCGGATCATGCGCACCCACTATCCCCGCACGCCGCACGTCCCGTGGTCCCCCGGGGCCACGCCCGACGACATCCGGACCGGGGACCTGTCGGGGATGCCCGGGCTCGCGGGGCGCGAGGTCGTCGTAACCGAGAAGCTCGACGGCGAGAACACGAGCATCTACACCGATGGTCTGCACGCCCGCTCGCTGGACTCGGCCCACCACCCCTCGCGGGCCTGGGTGAAGGCCCTCCAGGGCCGCATCGGCCCGCGCATCCCCGCCGGTTGGCGGATCTGCGGCGAGAACCTCTACGCGCGCCACTCCCTCGCCTACGAGGCGCTGGACAGCTGGTTCTACGGCTTCTCGGTCTGGGACGGCGACCGGTGCCTCGACTGGGACCGGACCGTGCGGTTCCTGACCGGGCTCGGCGTGCCGGTGCCGCGCGTGCTGTGGCGGGGCGTTCTGGACGCGCCGGCCGAGCGCGCGCTGCGCAGGCTGAAGCTGGACACGAGCCGCCACGAGGGGTACGTCGTGCGCTCCGTGGAGGGCTTCGACCGTGCGGCCTTCGCCCGGCACGTGGCCAAATGGGTGCGCGGGGGCCATGTGCAGACCGGCACGCACTGGATGTTCGCGTCCGTGGTGGAGAACGGTCTCGGCCCGGCCGCCGCGCTGTGGGCGGTCCGTTCGGGCGCGGTGCCCGACGTACCGGCCGTGCTGTCGGCAGCGGGCGTGCCGGACGCCGGGGACCATGCGGATGCCCCTGTCGATAAGTCCGCGGACGCGCGCGCGGAGAGGGTGGCCGGGGCCGTCGCCCGGCTCGACGGGCTGGGGCGGTCGGGGGACGCCCGGTTGGCGGGGGTGCTGGCCGCCGCGCTGCACGGCGCGCACCGGGGACTCCTCGCGCCGCGCCTCGCGGAAGCGCTCGGGCTGCCGCTCGCGCGCCGGGTGGCGGATGTCGTCGGGTTGCAGGGGCGGTTGCAGCTGCCGTTCCCCGACGACAGGCGCGCGGCGGGGCTCGCGCGGATGGCGGCCGCGGCCGATCTCGGGGTCCTGCACGCGGTCGCCGGGGCGGTGGCGGGGGCGTGTACCGGCGCCGAGGGCGCCGGGGCGCGGGAGTGCGTCGAATGGTCCGCGCTGTGCGCCGAGGAGGCCGGGCTGCTGGGCCCCGATCCGTACGGGCCGCTGCGGTCGGGGCTCCGGGAGGCGCTGGCGGGGCTCGACGGGCAGGCGGCGGACCGGTGCTGGGCGCAAGCGCGCCAGGCCTGGGCCGAGGGCCGGGTCGGCGGCGTGGAGGAGGCGGTGGCGGCGACCTGGCGGTGGCGGGACGGGGACTTCCCCCGGCTGGTCCAGCTGGTCGGGCCGTCGGGCAGCGGAAAGAGCACCTTCGGGCGGGCGCTGCCGGGGGTGGACGCGTACGTCTCGCTGGACGACCTGCGCTCCGCGCGCGGAGCCCGGTCGGACCAGCGGGCCAACGGCGAGGTGCTGCGGGAGGGGCTGGACCGGCTCGACGCGGCGCTCTCTGCCGGGGGCACGGTGGTGTGGGACGCCACCTCGCTGGTGGCTCCGCAGCGCGCGCTGGTCGGTGCGGTGGCCCGGCGCCGGGACGCGCTGGTGACGCACGCCGTCGTCCTGGCCGACGAGCAGGCGCTGCTGCGGCGCAACGGCACGCGCGCTCATCCGGTGCCGCCCGCGGTCCTGGACGCCCAGCTGCGCCGGTTCGCGCCGCCGTACCCGGGTGAGGCGCACCGGACGTGGTACATCGGGGCGGGCGGCGCCGTGGAGGACACGGCGGGCGGGCTGTACGACGGGCACCCGGACGAGACCGGCACGACGGGGTGACGGCGTGATGCGCACCAGTGAGCAGCTGTACCACCAGGTCCGCTGGGACCCCCGCTTCGATCCCGCCCGGTTCGTCATGGGGCTGCTCCAGCGGGGGGCCGACCCGAAGCGGGTGCCGCTGACCTCCTTCGTGCCGGGCGGCGACATCCCCTGGCACCGGGTGCTGTTCGTCGAGGCGGACGGGGAGCGGGTGTGGGACCGGGCGACCGGCGTGGACCGGGTCGAGGCCTCGGGGGCCGGGCGGGCGCGTGCCCCCCGGCTGCTGCGCGCGCCCTTCTTCACGGCGCGCACGGCGCACGTCTGGGACCCGGCGCGCGGCTGGGTGCCGGACGAGGGAGCCGCCCTCGCCGGGCTCGCGCCGGTGACCGCTGCGGCCGGGGCGACCGTGCGCGTGCTGACCTGGAACACGCTGTGGGACCGCTACGACGGCCCGCTCATCGAGACGGCGCGGCGGCGCCCGCTGCTGCTCGCCGAGCTGGCCGCCGCCGACGCCGACGTGATCGCGCTCCAGGAGGTCGAACCACGGCTGCTCGACCTCCTCCTGGCCGAACCCTGGGTACGCGCCTCCTACACCGTGGGCACGTCTCCGCGCGGCCGGGACGTGCCCGGTACCGGCTTGCTGCTGCTCAGCCGGATGCCCGTACGGGAGGCGGGAGTTCACGCCCTGGGGCCGCACAAGGGGGTCGCCGCCATCACGGTACAGACGGCGGCTGGGCCGCTCGTGGTCGCCGCGACCCACCTCAGCAGCGACCACTCCGCCGACGGCGCGGGCCGGCGGGCGGCCGAACTGGTCGAACTGGCCGATGGGTTGGCCGGGATCGACGGCGAGGTCGTACTCATGGGCGACTTCAACGACGGGCGCGGGGGCGCCGAGGGGCCCGCGGGGGCGCTGGGGCTGCGGGACGTGTGGACCGAGGTGCACGGGGCGGCGGACGCGACGGCGACCTTCGACCCCGCGGTCAATCCGCTGGCCGCCGTGGGCTCGCTGACCGGGCGCGCCGCCCGGCTGGACCGGATCCTGCTGCGGGGCGGGGCCCGGGTGGCGGGGGCGCTCCTCATCGGGGACCGGCCCGCCACCGCCGACGGACTGTTCGTGTCCGACCACTTCGGGGTGGCGGCGGAAATCGAACTCGGCCCGCCCGGCGGCCGATTCGGCCCGACGACCGGCGGGGCGGCCGCCGACCCGGGGGGCGGCCCGACCGTGCTCGACGCCGCGGCGACCGCGCGGACCGCCGTGGCCTGGATCCCGCCCGCGGAGCTGTGGCCCACCGTGCAGGAGCTGCGCCGGGAGCTGGATCCGCAGGTGGACCGCTGGCCGCCGCACGTGAACCTGCTGTTCGGGTTCGTACCGGAGTCCGCGTTCGACCGGGCGGCCGTCCTGCTGGCCGAAGCCGCCGCCGCGGTGCCCGCCTTCAGCGCGCGTCCGGCCGGCGTGCACAGCTTCGGCCACCGCGAGGACGCGACGCTGTGGCTGGACCCGGCGGCGGGCGGTGAGGCGCCCTGGCAGGAACTGCGGGCGGCGCTGGTAGGCCGGTTCCCCGGGTGCCGGGGGCGCGCCGAGGGGTACACCCCGCATCTGACGCTGGGTCGCAGTACGGATCCGGCACGCGACGCGGCCCGGTGCGCGCAGGTGCTGGCCGCGACTCCGGAGGCGGGGACGGCCGTGCGGGTGGGATCGCTCGCCGTGCTGTCCCGGCGGGGCGGGGAAGCGATGCGGGTGCGGTTCACGGTGGCCCTGGGCACGGGCGAGGTGCGGTGGCTGCCGGAGGGGTCGAACGGGCCGGAGGCGGACGGAGGCGCGGGGCCGGACGGTGGCCCGGACGCCCCGGACTTCCCGGAGGAGCAGGCGCGTTCCGTCACGGAGCGGCTGGCGCGGGCCCTGCCCGAGGGGGTGGTTGAGGTCGCCGGATCGCGCCGGACGGGGTGCGCGCTGCCCGGGGCGGACCTGGACCTGGTGGCGGCCCTCGCGGGGCCGGTGGAGCCGGCGCGGCTGCGCGAGCGGGTGGTGGCCGCGCTGCCGGAGGCGGTCCGGGTCCGGGAGGTGCACGGGGTGCGCGTACCCGGGCTGCGGTTGCGGGTCGGCGCGCTGGACGTTGACCTCGCGGTCGTCGCGGGCGCGGAGGTCGATCCCGGTCGCGCGGTGGCCCGGCGGGCCGAGTGGGGCGAAGGCGCCGCGCTCGCGCTGAGCGCGGTGAGCGACGCCGTGGCGGTGCGCGAAGCCGTGGGCCCGGAGCGCCACGCGGCCTTCGCGGAGCTGGCCCGGCGGGTGAAGGAGTGGGCGCGGGCCCGGGGGCTGGACTGCGCTCCGTTCGGCGGCCTGCCCGGGCTGGCCTGGGCGGTGCTCGCCGCGCGTACGACGGAGAGCGCGGGCGCGGCCGGCCTGACCGGTGACGCGCTGCTGCGCCAGTTCTTCGGCGGGTGGGCGGCCTGGGACTGGCGCCTGCCGGTGGCCCTGTGGGACGGGCCGACTGCGGGAGGGGCCGTGACCGCGGCGGACGCCATGCCCCCGGAAGCGACCGCGGCTGATGTGACCTCGGACCGCGCGACCGGCGCCCCGGTGACCGTGCTGACCCCGACCGCGCCGGTGCGTTCCTGCACGGCCCAGGTGGGGCCGGGATTCCGCGACCTGCTGGTGCGCGAGCTGTACCGGGCGTGGGAAATCACGGAGAGCGGGCCCGGGCCCTGGCCCGCGCTGCTCGACCCGCCGCCGCTGCACCGGCGGCACGCGGCCTGGGCGCAGGTCACCGTGCGCTCCGCTCCCGGAGCGGAGGCCGAGGCCGAGGCCGAGGCCGAGGAGACGGTGGGCCGGGTCCGGGGCCGGATGCGCGCGCTGCTCGCCGCCCTGGAGGAGGCGGGGGCGGTGGACGCGCACGCCTGGCCGCGCCCCTTCGCCCCGGCCCCGGCCTGCGCCCCGGGGACCATCCGGTACGCGATCGGTCTGGGTGGGACCCCGCCGGGCGCGGAGCGGCTCGCGGTCATCGCCCGGCGCTGGGCCGCGGGCCTGCCGGGCGTGGAGGTGGCCTGGGCGTCCGGCGGGGACGTACCGACACCGCCCCGGTAGCGGGGTGGCTGCGGGCGCACCGGTGGCCCGGCCTGACAAGTAGCGAAGGCGGTTCGCCCGTGAACGCGGCGGTGTCGCCATGTTCCGAACGCAGTGCGCACGGCGACCTCCCGGGTCTCCTCGGGGCAGGGTCGGACGGAGCCGTTGGGAGCCTCAGCCAAGCGCTCGCGACTTTTTTCGTCAATACTTTTCACAAGGATTGAAGAAACCCCAAGTTCACGGGCCTGCCATCGATTTGACGCATCCACGGGTCTTCAGTTCATGAACGCTGAACCTCTTGACGGGCCCACCCGGGGGCAGTTCACTCACGCTTCGATCCCCCCGGATCCCCGACGTCAGGAGTACCTCCATGCGATTGCTCTCCGACCGGCCGCCGCGGCTCACCGCGGCGGCGCTCGCCGCCGCGCTGGTCGCGGCCCTGCTGATGCTGCTCCCCGCCACCGCGGCCCAGGCGGCTCCGACCCTGCTCTCCCAGGGCAAGCCCGCCACCGCGTCCAGCATCGAGGGCGCCGGCACCCCGGCCGCCGCCGCCGTGGACGGCGACAACGGCACCCGCTGGTCGAGCCAGTTCGCCGATCCCCAGTGGATACAGGTCGACCTGGGCGCGCCCGCTCAGGTCAGCCAGGTCGTCCTGCGCTGGGAGACGGCCTACGGGAAGGCCTACCGGGTCGAGCTGTCCACCGACGGCACCAACTGGAGCACCGCGTACTCCACGGCCGCGAGCACCGGCGGCGTCCAGACCCACGACGTCTCCGGCACCGCCCGCTACGTCCGTGTCTACGGCACGCAGCGCGCCACCGGCTACGGCTACTCGCTGTTCGAGTTCCAGGTCTACGGCACCCCGGGCGGCACCGGTCCGACCCTGCCCGGTGGCGGGGACCTCGGACCCAACGTGATCGTCTTCGATCCGTCGACGCCGAACATCCAGGCCCGGCTCGACCAGGTCTTCGCCCAGCAGGAGTCCGCCCAATTCGGCTCCGGGCGCTACCAGTTCCTGTTCAAGCCGGGCACGTACAACGGCCTCAACGCCCAGATCGGCTTCTACACCTCGATCTCGGGCCTCGGCCTGAACCCGGACGACACCACGATCAACGGTGACGTGACCGTGGACGCCGGCTGGTTCGGCGGCAACGCCACCCAGAACTTCTGGCGTTCGGCGGAGAACCTCGCGCTGAACCCGGTCAACGGCACCGACCGCTGGGCCGTCTCCCAGGCGGCCCCCTTCCGCCGGATGCACGTCAAGGGCGGCCTGAACCTCGCCCCCAACGGCTACGGCTGGGCCTCCGGCGGCTACATCGCCGACTCGAAGATCGACGGGCAGGTCGGCAACTACTCGCAGCAGCAGTGGTACACGCGCGACAGCTCAATCGGCAGCTGGAACAACTCGGTCTGGAACCAGGTGTTCTCGGGCACGCAGGGGGCGCCCGCGCAGAGCTTCCCGGACCCGCGGTACACCACCCTCGACACGACGCCCGTCTCCCGCGAGAAGCCCTTCCTGTACCTGGACGGGTCCGAGTACAAGGTGTTCGTGCCCGCCAAGCGCGTCAACGCGCGCGGCACGTCCTGGGGCAACGGAGCGCCGCAGGGGACCTCGGTCCCGCTGAGCCGCTTCTACGTGGTCAAGCCGGGCACGACCGCGGCGACCATGAACCAGGCGCTGGCCCAGGGCCTGCACCTGCTCTTCACCCCCGGCGTCTACCACGTGAACCAGACCATCCAGGTCAACCGCGCCGACACGGTGGTGCTGGGCCTCGGCCTGGCCACGATCGTCCCGGACAACGGGGTGACCGCGATGAAGGTCGCCGACGTGGACGGGGTCAGGCTCGCGGGCTTCCTCGTCGACGCGGGCACCGTCAACTCGCCGAGCCTGCTGGAGGTCGGCCCGGCCGGCACCACCACGGACCACGCGGCGAACCCCACCACCGTCCAGGACGTCTTCATCCGGGTCGGCGGCGCGGGCGCGGGCAAGGCCACGGCGGGCATGGTCGTCAACAACCACGACACGATCGTCGACCACACGTGGATCTGGCGCGCCGACCACGGGGACGGGGTGGGCTGGGAGACCAACCGCTCCGACTACGGCTTCCGGGTCAACGGTGACGACGTCCTGGCCACCGGCCTGTTCGTCGAGCACTTCAACAAGTACGACGTGGAGTGGAACGGCGACCGCGGCCGCACGATCTTCTTCCAGAACGAGAAGGCCTACGACGCCCCCAACCAGGCGGCCGTGCAGAACGGTTCGGTCAAGGGCTTCGCGGCGTACAAGGTCGCGGACTCGGTGACCACCCACGAGGGCTGGGGCCTGGGCAGCTACTGCTACTACAACGTCGACCCGACGATCCGTCAGGACCACGGCTTCGAGGTGCCGGTGAAGCCCGGCGTGCGGTTCCACGACCTGCTGGTGGTCTCCCTGGGCGGCAACGGCCAGTACGAGCACGTCATCAACAGCACCGGCGCCCCGACCTCGGGTACGTCGACCACCCCGTCCACCGTCGTCTCGTTCCCCTGATCCACCCCTGATCCCCGCAGGACGCGGGGCGGCCGCCGGCCGCCCCGCGTTTTCCGGGCCACCTGAGAGAGCGCTCTCCCAGTGCACCGTACGGCCGCACCCTCCCCTCCCCGAAGGAGCTGAACCGATGACACTCCACCCGCGGGCCCTGTCCGCCGCCCTCGTCTCCGTCGCCTGCGCCGTGACCGCCACCGCCGGTCTGGGCCTGACCACGCTGACCGCACAGGCCTCACCCGACGCCGGCCTCGCGGTCCACCAGGGCATGGACCACACCGCCGCCGCCCCGCTCGCCGGGGGCGACGACCCGGACGGTGACGGCTACATCCCCGCCGTACCGCCGGTCACCGGCGTGAGCCCGTCCTGGAACAACCCCCCGGACCGGTACTTCCACGAGTTCCAGGCCAACTGTGCGGTCAGCAGGACCGCCCCCGACGACCCGATCGTCTTCGCGGGCCGCCCCGGCGCCTCGCACGACCACACGTTCCTCGGCAACACCACGACGAACGCCTTCAGCACCACCGCGTCCCTCAGCGCCGGCGGCACCGCCTGCAACGCGCCCGGCGACCTGTCCGGCTACTGGATGCCCACGCTCTACAACGGCACCCGGCCGGTCCTGCCCACCGGACCGCAAGTGATCTACTACAAGACGGGCGTCACCGACTACACGAGCGTGCGCCCCTTCCCCAAGGGGCTGCGGTTCGTCGTCGGCAGCCCCACCCAGACCGCTGCCGAGTTCCGCGCCCACAAGGGCTGGGTCGAGGGCTGGGAGTGCGGCGACAGCTTCAAGAACGTCGAGTTCCCGGCCAACTGCCCCGCCGGCACACAGCTCAACATCCGCATGCAGGCGCCCAGTTGCTGGGACGGCAAGAACCTCGACACCCCGGACCACAAGGCGCACATGGCCTACCCGGTGGTGAAGCCGGGCAACAACGACAACGTCTGCCCCGCGGACCACCCGGTCGCGCTGCCCATGGTCGAGTTCAAGATGGCCTTCCCGGTCAGCGGCGACATGTCGCAGGTCCGGCTCTCCAGCGGGGCCGGCCACACCTTCCACTACGACTTCTTCAACGCGTGGGACGACCGGACACTGAGCGCCCTGGTCGAGCACTGCATCAAGGGCGGCCTCCAGTGCAACGCCCGCGGCTACGACGAGACCCACCCCGCGGCGGGCGCCGTACTGGGCCCCGACTACCGCCTCCCGTAGGCCCGTCCGTTCCCCGCGCGATCCCCTCCCCCCACTCCTCCAAGGAGGCACCGGCATGCTCACGCGCATGCGTACCCTCACCGCCGCGGCCCTGCTCGCCGGAGCCGTCACCGCCCTGCCCGCCCTGCCCGCGCACGCCGCGGGCAGCGTGGTCAGGGTGACCGGCTCCCAGGGCAACTGGCAGCTCCAGGTGGACGGTTCGCCGTACCAGGTCAAGGGCGTCACCTGGGGTCCCTCCCCGGCCGACGCGGCCCGCCTGCTGCCCGACGTGAAGTCGTTGGGCGGCAACACCATCCGCACCTGGGGCACCGACGCGAGCAGCCGCCCGCTGCTCGACGCGGCGGCGGCCAACGGCATCAAGGTCATCGCGGGCTTCTGGCTCCAGCCCGGCGGCGGCCCCGGCAGCGGCGGCTGCACCAACTACGTCACGGACACCACGTACAAGAACGACATGCTCGCCGAGTTCACCCGGTGGGTGCAGACCTACCGGGACCACCCGGGCGTGCTGATGTGGAACGTCGGCAACGAATCGGTGCTCGGCCTGCAGAACTGCTACGCGGGCACGGAGCTGGAGAACCAGCGCAACGCCTACACCGCCTTCGTGAACGACGTGGCGAAGGCCGTCCACCGCATCGACGCCAACCACCCGGTCACCTCCACCGACGCCTGGGTGGGGGCCTGGACGTATTACAAGCGCAACTCCCCCGACCTCGACCTGTACGCGGTCAACTCCTACAAGGAGGTCTGCGGCGTCAAGCAGGCCTGGGAGCAGGGCGGTTACACCAAGCCGTACATCATCACCGAGACCGGCCCGGCGGGCGAATGGGAGGTGCCCGACGACGCGAACGGCGTGCCGCGGCAGGTCGGCGACCAGGCGATGGCCGACGGCTACACCAACGCGTGGAACTGCGTCACGGGCCACCGCGGGGTGGCGCTCGGCGCGACCGTGTTCCACTACGGCACCGAATACGACTTCGGCGGGCACTGGTTCAACCTGACCCCGGCCGGGGAGCGGCGCAAGGCCTACTACGCGGTGAAGCGGATGTACGGCGGGAACACGGCCGGGGACAACCTGCCGCCGACCGTGTCCGTGCCCTCGGTCGCCGACGCCTCGGCCGTGCCGGCGGGCAAGGAGATCACCCTCCAGGCCCCGGCGACCGACCTGGAGGACGACGCGCTCTCGTACGAGGTGCTCTGGGGCGGCAAGTACGTCGACGGGAGCGGCGGGCTGCTCTCGGCCGCCTCGGGCGCCCTCGGCAACGGCACCATCCGGGTCACCGCGCCGGGCAGGACCGGCGTGTGGATCCTGTACGTGAAGGTCAAGGACGGCCGGGGCAACGTCGGCGTGGAGCAGCGCTCGGTGCGGGTCGTCCCGCCGCCGGTGCCGGGCACGGACGTGGCGCTGAACCGGCCGACCACCGCCTCGACCTTCCAGAACGACACCTGGGGCGGCTGTCCGTGCGGTGCGGCGCTGGCCACGGACGGCCGCAACGACACCCGGTGGGCGAGCAGTTGGGCCGATCCGCAGTGGCTCCAGGTGGACCTGGGCGCGGTGAAGCAGCTGAAGCACGTCCAGCTGGTGTGGGAGTCGGCGTTCGGCAGGGCGTACACCGTCCAGGTCTCCGACGACGGCCGCAGCTGGCGCACGGCGTACGCGACGTCCACCGGGGACGGCGGTATCGACGACGTCGGCATCGCGGCCTCGGGGCGGTACGTACGCCTGGACATGACCCAGCGCGGCACCGGCTACGGCTACTCGCTGTTCCACTTCGGCGTGTACGCCTGACCGCCGCGGCGACCGGCACCACCCCGTGAAACCCGCGCGCCGCCCCCTTCTCCCCACGGGGCGGCGCGCGGCCGGGTTCCCGGCGCGCCGGGAACGCCGGCTCAGACCTCGATGACGATCTTGCCCGCGGTGTGTCCCTCCTGGCTCAGCGCGAAGGCGGCCGCCAGCTCGGACAGCGGGAAGGTTTCGGCGACGGTGACGGCGAGCTGTCCGCCCTCGGCGAGCCGGCCGAGCTCGGCGAGGGCGGCGCCGTCGGGCCGCACCCACATCCACTGGCCGCCCGCGCCCAGCACGGCCGGGTCGGCGATGGAGGCGTGCCGTCCGCCGTCGGCCAGGACGGCCTGGGTGGCCTCCAGGACCCCGCCCACGAAGTCGGCGACCACGGTGACCCCCTCGGGGGCCAGCTCGCGGACGCGGTCGGCGAGGCCGTCGCCGTACGCGACGGGCTCGGCGCCCAGCTCGCGCAGCCGGTCGTGGTTGCGCGGCGAGGCGGTGCCGATGACCCGGGCCCCCAGCGCGCGGGCGATCTGGACGCCGAAGGAGCCGACGCCGCCCGCGGCGCCGTGCACCAGGACGGTGTCGTCCTTGTCGGTGCCGAGGCGGGTGAGCAGCTGGTACGCGGTGAGCCCGGCCAGCGGGAGCCCGGCGGCCTCGGCCCAGCCGAGGGTGGCCGGCTTGTGGGCGAGGGCGCGGACGGGCACGGTGACGAACTCGGCGAAGGTGCCGCCGTGCACGTAGTCCTTGCGGGCGTAGGCCATGACCTCGTCGCCCGCGGTGAACTCGGGGGTGTCGATGCCGACGACCTCGACGGTGCCGGAGACGTCCCAGCCGGGGACCACCGGGTACACGACGTCCATCAGGCCGTCGAGGCCGCCCGCCATGATCTTCCAGTCGACCGGGTTGACCGAAGCGCACTTCACGCGGACCAGTACCTCGCCCGGTCCCACCTTGGGCACGGGCTGCCGGGTCTCGCTGAGCACCTCCGTCCCGCCGTACGTCTCGTACGTCATCGCCCGCATGGTGCCCTCGCTGTCCTCGGACATCCGTCTCGCCTCTCCGTGAGCTGCTGGAACCGTCCCCCGGCCCCATCCCACCACGAAACGCCGTGCCCGTCCCCCCGAGCGGGGCGGGCACGGCGCGGCGCGGGGCGGTCCCGGTCAGCCGGTGCGGTGGGCGGCGCGGTGCGCCGCGATGACGGAGGCGTAGTGGCGGCCGCTGGCCTTGACGGTGCGCAGCTGGCTGTCGAAGTCGACGTGGACCAGGCCGAAGCGCTTGTCGTAGCCGTAGGCCCATTCGAAGTTGTCGAGCAGGGACCAGGCGTAGTAGCCAGCCAGGGGCGCGCCCCGGCGGGCGGCGCGGGCGCAGGCGGCGAGGTGGGAGTCGAGGTAGGCGGTCCGTTCGGGGTCGGTGACGGTGCCGTCGGGAGCGACGGTGTCCGGGTAGGAGGAGCCGTTCTCGGTGACGTAGAGGCGGCGGGCGCCGTACTCCTCGGTGAGCCGCATCAGCAGCGTCTCGATCCCGTGCGCGTCGACCTCCCAGTCCATGCCGGTGCGCGGGACGGCGGTGCGGTCGATCTGGCGGGCGCGGGGGGCCGGGCCGCCGGGGTCGTCGGTGACGTACTGGGGGAAGTAGTAGTTCAGGCCGAGCCAGTCGAGGGGTGCGGCGATGGTGGCGGGGTCGCCGGGGCGTTCGGGGAGGTCCACGCCGTAGACCTCGCGCATGTCGGCGGGGAAGCCGCGGCCGTGGACGGGGTCGAGCCACCAGCGGTTGACGTGTCCGTCCATCCGGCGGGCGGCGGCGCGGTCGGCCTCGCTGTCGGTCGCGGGCTCGACGGTGGAGAGGTTGTTGACGATGCCGATCCGTGCGGCGGGGGCGGCGGCGCGGATGGCCGCCGCGGCCAGGCCGTGTCCGAGGAGCAGGTGGTAGGAGGCCCGCACGGCGGCGGTGAGGTCGGTCAGGCCGGGGGCCATCTTCCCTTCGAGGTGCCCGATCCAGGCGGAGCACAGGGGTTCGTTGAGGGTGGCCCATTGGGTGACGCGGTCGCCGAGCCGTTCGGCCACCTGGGCGACGTACGCGGCGAAGTGCTCGGCGGTGTCCCGCTCGGGCCAGCCGCCGCGGTCCTGGAGGGCCTGCGGGAGGTCCCAGTGGTAGAGGGTGACGGAGGGTTCGATGCCCGCGGCCAGCAGCGCGTCGGTCAACTGGTCGTAGAAGTCGAGGCCCTTGGGGTTGGGCGGGCCGTCGCCGCCGGGGACCACGCGGGGCCAGGCGACCGAGAACCGGTAGGCGTTGGCGTTCAGGCCGCGCATCAGCGCGACGTCCTCGCGCCAGCGGTGGTAGTGGTCGCAGGCGGTGTCGCCGTGGTCGCCGCCCGCGGTGTTGCCGGGGGCGTGGGAGAAGGTGTCCCAGATGGAGGGCGTACGGCCGTCCTCGTCGGCGGCGCCTTCGATCTGGTAGGCGGAGGTCGCGGTGCCCCAGGCGAAGTCGCGGGGCAGCGCGGCGAGGTCGATGGGCTCGGGCACGGGCTCGGTCACGACGGTCCTTCCGGGGTGTTCGGGTGCGACGGGGGCGGGTGCGACCGCGGCGGCGGGGGCGGTCATTTGACGGCTCCCGCGGTCAGGCCGGCCACCAAGTAGCGCTGGAGCAGCAGGAATCCGGCGACGACCGGGACGCTGACGACGAGCGAGGCCGCCATGATCTGGTTCCAGTACACGTCGTTCTGGGTGGAGTAGCCCTGCAGGCCGACGGCCAGGGTGCGGGTCTGCTGGTTGGTCATGACCGAGGCGAAGAGGACCTCGCCCCAGGCGGTCATGAAGGAGTACACGGCGACGGCGACGATGCCCGGAACGGCGGCGGGGACGACGACCCGCAGGAGCGCGCCGAGCGGGCCGCAGCCGTCGACGGTGGCGGCTTCGTCGAGGTCGCGGGGCACCGAGTCGAAGTACCCGATGAGCATCCAGATGGAGAAGGGCAGGGAGAAGGTGAGGTAGGCGAGGATCAGCCCGGCGCGGGAGCCGTAGAGGGCGATCCCGGTGGCGTTGCCGACGTTCACGAAGATGAGGAAGAGGGGCAGCAGGAAGAGGATGCCCGGGAACATCTGGGTGGACAGGACGGTGACCGTGAACACCCGTTTGCCGCGGAACCCGTAGCGGCTGACGGCGTAGGCCGCGAAGACCGCGATCACCACCGAGGCGGCGGTCGCGGAGCCCGCCACGATCAGGGAGTTCACGAAGTACTGCGCGAGCGGGACCGTGTGCCAGATGTCGATGTACGGGCGGACGGTGAGCCCGCTGGGGATCCAGTGGAAGGCCCCGGCGACGTCTGCCAGCGGCTTGAGCGAGCTGGTGACCATCACGTAGACGGGCAGCGCGACGAAGCCGGTGAGCAGGGTCAGGAAGACCGCCCGGACGGCCTGGAAGGAGCGGGCCGGGGCCAGCGGGGACCTGCGCCGGGTCTCAGGCATCGGTCTTGCTCCCTCCGCGGCTGGTGACCAGCAGGTAGACGGCGGTGACCAGCAGCAGGAAGAGCAGCAGGAGGACGGACATGGCCGATCCGGTGCCGAAGTTCCAGGTGACGAAGCTGGCCTGGTAGATGTGGATGGAGATCAGGTCGGCGGCTTCGGGGGCCGACTTGCCGAAGAGGACGAACGGCGTGTTGAAGTCGTTGAAGGTCCACAGGAACAGCACCAGGACCAGCACCTGGTTGACGGGCCCGATGAAGGGCAGCGTGATCCGGCGCACCTGCTGCCAGGTGCCCGCGCCGTCGAGGGCCGCCGCCTCGTACAGCTCCTTGGGGATGTTCTGCAGGGCGGCCATCACGATCAGGAAGGCGAAGGGCCAGCCCTTCCAGACGGACACGACGAGCAGCGCCCAGAAGCTGTTGTCCCCCAGCAGCCAGAAGGTGTTCGGGCCGGCCATGCCGAGCTGGTCGTGCAGGACGTGGTTCACCAGGCCGTTGTCGCGCTGGAACATGAAGCTCCAGGTGATGACGGCGGCGTAGACGGGGAGCGCGTACGGGACGAGGAACAGCGCGCGCAGGATGCCGCGGCCGCGGAAGGTGTCCTGCATGAAGACGGCGGCCGCGGTCCCGATGAACCAGCACAGGCTCACCGAGAGGAGGGTGAACGCGCAGGTGGTGAGGAAGGAGCGGAGCAGGGCCTCACCGACGGGCGCGTTGACGTCGACGGCCAGGGAGTAGTTGTCGAAGCCCGTCCAGGGGGCGCGCGACCAGTCCCGGATGAAGAACTGGGTGAGCTGCCGGAAGCTCATCAGGATGCCCATCAGCATCGGGACGAGGTGGATGAGCAGTTCCATCAGCAGGGCGGGCAGGAGCAGCAGGTAGGGCAGGGCGGTACGGCGCAGCCGTCCGGTGCGGCGCACGCGGGCGGTGGTGCGGCGCACCCGCCCCGCGGTGGCGGAAGTCATCGGGAGGGGCTCACTTCGCCATCTGCTGCTGGGCCTTGGACAGCCTGGCCTTCACGGACTCGGTGGTCACGGGGCGCCCGGCGGCGGCGTCCGCGAAGAGTTCCTTGACCGCGGTGCCGACGGCCGTCTCGAACTGCGACTCCTCGGGGACCTGCGGGAGCGGGGCGGCGCTGGTGGACAGGGTGTCGCGCAGGACGGTGAGGTCCTCGGTGGCGAAGGCCTGGTCCTGCTGGGCGGCCTTGACCGGCGGGATGGAGCCGTAGGTCTTGTTGAGCAGCTTCTGCTCCTCGTCGCTGGTCATGAACGTCACGAACTTCAGCGCGCCGTCGATGTTGTCGGTGTTCTTGAAGACGGCCATGTTGATGCCCGCGACCATGGAGTTGACGTTCCGGCCCTGGCCGGGGGCGCCGCCCGCCGGGACGGGGACGGGGGCCACACCCCAGTCGCCCTCCTTCATCCCGTGGGCCTTGAAGCTGCTCGCCGCGCTCTGCCAGAGCACCATGGCGGTCTTGCCGTTGGCGAAGTCCTGGAGCGACTGGTTCTTGTCGTACTCGGCGTTGCCCGGCGCGATGATCTTGTCCTTGGCCATCAGGTCGACGTACTGCTTGACGGCCTCGACGTTGGCCGGGGTGTCGAAGGTGGGCTTGCCCGCCGCGTCGAAGAACGCGGCGCCGTGCTGCCGGGACAGCACGAAGACCTGGTGGATGTTGTTCGAGAGGTTCGCGCCCTCGGCGCCGAGGGCCCACTTGCCGTCCTTGGACAGCTTCCGGCCGGTGGCGGCCATCTCGTCCCAGGTCGCGGGCGGCTTGTCGATGCCCGCTTCCCGGAACATCTTCTTGTTGTAGTAGAGCGCGTACGACATGGAGTACAGGGGGACGGCGGCCGGGTCCTGGCCGGCCGCGCCCGCGGAGCCGATCGCGGACTCGACGAAGCGGCCCCGGCCGCCGATCGCGTCGAAGTTCTTCGCGTTCCAGGGCAGCAGCGCGCCGGTGGCCTGGAGGGAGGAGGACCAGGTGTTGCCGATGTTGAGCACGTCCGGACCCTGCCCCGAGGCGGTGGCCGCCAGGATACGGTTGAGCAGGTCGGCCCAGGGGACGACCTCCAGCTTGACCTTGATGCCCGTCCGCTCCTCGAACTTCTTCAGCTCCGGGCCGAGGGTCGCCTGGTCCGCCGCGATGTCGGGGCCCTGGTTGGAGGCCCAGTAGGTGAGTTCCTTGGGGGCGGTGTTGGAACCGCCCTCGGCGCCGGTGGAGCCCCCGCCGCAGGCGGTGGCGGCGGCGAGCAGGGAGGCGGTGACCACGGCGGCGGCCGCGGCTCGGTTTCTGCGCATGGCGGATCGGCCCCTTTCAACAGGGTCGGGCGAGCGGCCGAGAGGGAGGTAGGGGGGCGTTGCGGCCTCCCCGTTACCTCCAGGCCTTAATTTAGGACGTGAGTTAAGCCTCGTGAAAGGGTCGCGTCAAGGGGTCGCGCAAGGGTATGTTGCGAATCGTTGTCAGGGCGGAAGGAGCCACATGACGGGCAGTCACGGACGTACGGTGCGGGACCTGCGGCGCGGCAACCGCAGCGCCGTGCTGCAGCGGTTGTACTTCGGCGGACCCATGAGCCGCCAGGAGCTGGGCCCGGTCACCGGACTCAGCTCCGGATCCGTCAGCAACGTGGTGGGTGAACTCGTCGCGGACGGCCTCCTGGAGGAGGCCGGCATCGTCGACTCCGACGGCGGACGGCCGCGCACCCTGCTGCGGGTGGCCCCCGGCAGCGCCCACATGATCGGCGTCGACGTGGGCGAAACCCGGGTCCGGGTCGAGCTGTTCGACCTGACCCTCACCGAACTCGCCCGCGCCGAAATGCCGTTGCAGCCGCGCGGGTGCTACGACGTCGGGCCCATCGTCGACCACATCCGCACCGGCATCGCCGCCGTCCTCGCGGAGGCCGGCATCGGTACGGACCGGCTCCTGGGCGTCGGCGTCGGCGTCCCCGGCATCATCGAGCGCGCGCCCGGCGGAACCCTCGTACACGGCCAGACCATCGGCTGGGACGCGGTCCCGCTGGAGGCCCTGCTGCGCGCCACCGGCGCCCTGCCCGACGAGGTCCCGTACCTCATCGACAACGGTGCCCGCACCCTGGGCCAGGCGGAGATGTGGTTCGGGGCCGGGCGCGGGGCGCGGGAGGCGGTCGTCGTCCTCTTCGGCTCCGGCGTGGGCGCCAGCCTGGTCACCGACGGCTCGCCCGCGGGCGGCTCCCCCGACGGCACCCCCCTGGAGTGGGGGCACCTGACGGTGTCGGTGCGCGGCCGGCGCTGCCGCTGCGGCGCCCTGGGCTGCCTGGAGGCCTATACCGGCGCCGAGTCCCTGCTCGCCCGGTGGGCGGAGCGGGGCGGCGGCGCAGGCGAGGTCCAGGACGAGGAGGAAGCCCTGGCGGTGCTGCTGGCGCACGGGATGTCCGGGGACCCGGTGGCCGCGGAGGTGCTGGAGGAGACCGCGGAGTACCTGGGCGCCGGGCTGTCCGACGTGATCAACCTCTTCCAGCCCGAACGGATCCTGATCGGCGGATGGGCGGGCCTGATGCTGGGCCCGCACATCCTGCCCTCGGTCCGCGCGCACGCCAGGCGCTACTCGCTGCGCCACCCCGCCGACCGGGTCACCATCGACCTGGGCTCGCTGGGCCCCGACGCGGTCACGGTGGGCGCCGCCACCCTCCCCCTGTCGGCCTTCTTCACCACGGGCGGCCGCCGCCCGGTCCCCGCTCCCCCGACCGAACCCCCGGGCTGGCACGCCTCGTTGGCGACCCGCGGCGGGGTGGCGGGGCGCTGAGGGGGCACGGGGTCACTGGATCAGGCCGAGGTGCGGGTGGTCCGGGGATGCCGGGCAGACGTGCAGTTGCAGGTCGTAGCCCCCGGCGAGGTCGAGCAGGGTGGGGTTCCACGGCCTGTAGTTGCCGGGGGTCGACTTGGAGGAGGATCGGTCTTCGTACGGAATCCAGCCACGGGTATTGGATCCCCATTCGGACGACGCGATGGTCAGCAGCGGGTTCATATCGGTGCCGCAGGTGGGGCAGAGACGGGGGACGGGATCGGTGAGGCCCCAGCAGGTCCAGCCACCGACCTTCCATCCCGGTGCGAGGGAGAGCTCGTTCCAGTAGAACTCGTGCGGGGCGGGGAGGTAGCGGTCGTCCATCCCGGTCCCCCGCCAGCTGCTCGCGTCCGCCAGCTTCTGCTGCAGTTCCTTGCTCAGCTCCATGAAGTTGGGGTACTCGGTGATGGGCTCCGGCGCGAGCAGACACGGCTGCGGCACGTAGCCGTCGTACTCCACCGCGTACGGCTCGGGCGGCTCCGCGAGCACGTCGGTGACCTCGGCGGCGGTCCGCCAGTACAGGGCCGTCAGCGGCTTGTTGTCCGGCTCGTGGTCCCAGGGGCACCACAGCACCTGGAGCAGGTCGGCCGAGCCGGGCGGGCGCAGCAGGGGCGCGTCGCGCACGTACAACTGGGCCACGGACACCATGGCGACCGGCCCCCCTGTGTCGTGCCCCTCGTCGCAGTGCGGCCAGGGCTCGTCGGCGGGCCACAGCAGTGGCCCGCCGACCGAGCTGTCCCGTGGTGCCGGAGACCCGGAGCGGGGGTGCAACCGGATCGCCGGGCGTGCCAGCGGCGCCAGTTCGGCGAAGACCGTGGTGATGTCGAGCGGTCGCGGCGGGGTGGTGCGGCTCATTCCGGCTCCCGGTGGCGCGTCGCGGGCAGGGCTGGTGTCGAGATGCGGCGTTTGCGCGTTCCAGTCTCCCCGCGTCCCTGACGGACAGGGGCCCGCCCCTCATCCCGTGGGGCGGGCGGCCGTTCGGCTGGCCAGGGTGGCGGTCAGGGCCACGGCGAGCAGGAGGGCGGTCGCCAGGGCCAGGGCGCCGCGCGGGTCGCGGTCGAGGGTGAGCGCGCCGCCCGTCAGGGCCCCGGCGAGCAGGGTCAGTACGGTGATCAGGCGGCGCGCCGAGGCCGGGCCCCAGCGGTCCGCGGCGAGCCCGGTCAGCGCGCGGGTGACGACCGTGGTGGTCAGGTCGGGCACGGCGAGGCGGTGCACGACGCCGTTCTGCAGGCCCATGCCGAGCGCCAGCAGCACGACGAGCGCGAGCTGCCCGCCGCCGCCCTGCCGGGTGGCCAGCGCGGCGCCCACCAGCGCGGCCTGCACGGCCACCAGCGGACCGGCGAGGGCCGCCGGTTCCCGGGTGCGGCCCAGCCGACCGGCCGCCAGCGCGCCGACCACGAAGGCGCCCAGGGCCACCGCCGAGGCTCCGGCGGACAGTTCGCGGTCACCGGCGAGGGCGAAGCCGAGGAAGACGACGTTCCCCGTCATGTTGGCGACGAAGACGTGGTCGAGGCCCAGGAAGCTGACCGCGTCGACCAGGCCGCTGACGAAGGTCAGCGCGATCAGCAGCGGCGGCAGCACCCCGTGCGGGTTTCCCGCCGCCGACCCGGCCTCCCCGGTGCGCGCCGGGAAGAGCAACCCGCCGAGCCACGTCAGCACGCGCAGCACTCCGCGGCCGGGCGTGCTCATCCGCGCCGCTCCCGGCCCGTACGGGCCCCCTGGGCGCGGCGCGGCGGGCGCGGCGCGGCGGGCGCGCCTCGTGCCGGGCGGCCCCGCGGGGGGCCGGCCGTGCGCATGAGGACGGACCGGACTCCATGCGCACGCTCCCTCGGGGTCAGCGCCGATGCGCCCCGGCGCGGCGGGCCGGGGTCACGGTGGAAAGCCGGACCTGTGCCGCAACGGCCTGCCGGAATCGTATCCACCGGCTTCCCTGGACGGGTCCAGCGACCCGGCCGGGTCAGGCGGAATCGCGGACGACCAGCCGCGGCGCGAACAGCACCGGCGCGCAGGCCACCGGCGCGGCGGCATCCACCGCGAGCCCGGGCGGGCCGGGCGGTCCGGGCGGGCCCCCCGGACCACCCGGCGCCGGGGACTCGTCGAGCAGCAGCCGGACCATCTCGGCCGCCATGTCCTCCACCGGCTGGCGTACGGTCGTCAGCCGGGGGCGGCAGGCGGTGGCCGCGCTGGAGTCGTCGAAGCCGACGACCGCCACGTCGTCCGGGATCCGGCGGCCGTGTTCCCGCAGCACCAGGCACGCCCCCTGGGCCATCAGGTCGTTGGCCGCGAACACGGCGTCCAGGTCGGGGTGTTCGGCGAGCAGCCGCAGCATCGCGCGCTCGCCCCCCTCGACCGTGAAATCGGCCTCGGCGACGGCGATCGACTGCCGTCCCGCCTCGCGGAGGGCGTCCGCGCAGCCCGCCACCCGTTCCCGGCTCGCGGGTACGTCGGCGGGGCCCGAGACGACGGCGATGCGGCGGTGACCGCCCGCGATCAGGTGCCGGGCGGCGAGCGCGCCGCCGTCCCGGTGCCGCAGGTCCACCGACGGCAGGGGCACATCCGGCTCCGGCCGGGCGAAGAGGACCGCGGGCAGTCCGGCCCCCGCCAGCAGGCCCGGCAGCGGGTCGCGCGGATGGGTGGAGACCAACAGCGCGCCGTCCGCGCCGCCTTGGGCGAGGTACGCGACCAACTGCGCCCGGTCGGCATCGGTTTCCGCACACATCAGTACCGGATGTACCCCGCGCGGTCGCAGCGCGCGCACCACCCCGCTCACCACCCGGCCGAAGAACGGGTCCTGGAAGACCCGCGCGGCGAAGTCGTCCGGCGCGTCCGTTCCCGCCCCCGACACCACCAGCGCGACCGCGCCGGCCCGCCGGGTGACCAGCGAGCGGGCGGCCCGGTTCGGCACGTACCCCGTGGCGTCCACCGCGCGCTCCACGGCCCGGCGGATCGCGGGGTCCACGTTGCGGATGCCGTTGACCACGCGGGACACCGTGGCGCGGGACACCCCGGCGGCCCGGGCGACGTCCTCCAGGGTCGGCGCCGCGCCCGCCCCGGATCCCGTGCCGCCGCTCCCGCCCGTGTGCCGCCCCGTGTCCATGGCGGCACTGTATCCCCCGGTCCCGCAGCCGGGCGCGCTACACCTCCAGCCGCGTCCGGAGCGGGAGGTCTCCCGCCGTCGGCCCGGCGAACACCTCGTACCCGCCGGGTTCCGTCACCCAGTCGGCCGCCGGGGACCAGTACTGGAGGGCCCGCGCGGGGATCCGTACCACCGCCGCCACCCGCTCCCCCGGCTCCGCCTCGACCGCAGTCCAGCCCGCGAGCCAGCGCACGGGCCGTTCCACCGCCGAGTCCGGACGGGACAGGTACAGCTGGACCACCTGACGGCCGCTCCGGGCACCGGTGTTGCGCACGACGACCGTGAACCCCACCTCGTCCGGCACCCCTTGGGCGGGCAGTCTGCTCAAGCGCTCGAATTCCCAGTCCGTGTAGCCGAGTCCGTGGCCGAACCAGTAGGCGGGACTGCGGCCGGTGCGCAGCCACGCGCGGTGGCCGATGTGCAGGCCCTCGGCGTACGGCAGTCGGCCATCGGGGCCGGGGCGGGTGTCCCGGACGGGGGCGTCGGCGAGGGCGGCCGGCCAGGTGGTCGGGAGGCGCCCACCGGGTTCGCGGTGGCCGAAGAGGACGTCGGCGATCCCGCCGCCCGCCTCCTGGCCGGGGAACCAGGTCAGCAGGACGGCGCCGGCCTCCGCGCGCCAGGGCAGCTCGACGGGGCCGCCCGCGTTGACCACGACCGCCGTGCGCGGGTTGGCGCGCAGCACCGTCCGCACCAACTCGTCCTGCGGGGCGGGAAGTCGCAGGCTCTCGCGGTCGCGGCCCTCGCACTCGGTGTCGTCGGTGGTGCCGACGACCACGACGACCGCGTCCGCCGTCCGGGCCGCCGCCTCCGCTTCGGCGAGCGCGGCGGCCGGGTCCGGCGCGGGCGGTGCGGCGGCCAGTACCGTGGCCCGTCCCGTGCCGGGCGCGAGGTGCCGACGGGCGCACACGCTCACCTCCCGGCCCCGGGTGAGGTGGATCCGGGCGGTGCGCAGCGGGGGCCGCACGTGCACGACGGCCGGATCGTCCGTCTCGGGCGGGAACACCCCGTCGAGCAGGGTCCCGCCGTCCACGGTCAGCCGCATCCTCCCGAAGCCGCCCAGGCCGAGCGCCCAGTCGCCGCTCACGGAGGGACGGAGTACGACGGCCAGCTCGATCGCGTCGGCTCCGGGAGGCAGTTCGGGCTCCAGCACCCGGCCGGAGGGCCGGCACACCGAGTACAGGACGGCTCCCCGGGCGTCGAGGACGCGCAACCGTACTCCCGGCTCGCCCGTCTCCGGATCGCGTGCGAGCCCCCGCCCCACGGGTACCGGACCGGCTCCCCGCAGGACCGGGCCCGGCGCGTGCAGGAACCGCACGTGCGGGGGCAGCGCCTCCCTGATCCCGTCCAGCGGGCTCACCACGCGGTGGGGGAACACCTCGGCGCTGCCGCCGCCCTGCGCCCGGGGCGCCGCGGCGTGCACCCCGATGACCGCCACGCTCCGCAGCCGCCCCGCGTCGAACGGCAGCACCCCCCGGTTCTCCAGCAGCACGGCACTGGCCGCCACGGCATCCCGCAACACCGCCGCCACGGCATCCGCCTCCGCCTCGGCCCGGCCGGACGCGCCGGGAGCGGGGGCCTTGGCCTCGGCGCACCTCGGGACGCCGGCAGTTCCCCCCGCGACTCCGGCGACCCCGGCGCCCGCGCCCGCTGTCGCCACCGCCGCGCAAGGGCCGGACCCGGGCGCCCCCTCGTCCCGTTCCCCCTCCCCGCCGGGACCGCCCACCGCGCCCACGCGCGTCGCCAGGCGGAGCAGGCGGCGGGTCTTGTCCGCCACGGCTTCCCGCGGGACCAGGCCCGAGCGGACGGCCCGGACCAGTTCCTCGCCCCACGGCCCGCGGGGCCCCGGCATCACGAGGTCCTGGGCCGCCGATCCGGCGGCGGCCGTGGAGCGGACCGCGCCCCAGTCGGAAACCACGACCCCGTCGAAGCCCCACTCCCCCTTCAGCGGGTCGGCGAGGAGCGAACTCTCGCTCATGCTGACGCCGTTGACCCCGTTGTACGCCGACATCACCAGCCAGACCCCGGCCCGCACGGCCGCTTCGAAGGGGGCGAGGTACAGCTCGCGCAGCACCCGTTCGCCGATCCGGGCGTCCAGGGTCAGCCGGTCGGTCTCCGAGTCGTTGGCCACGTAGTGCTTCGCGGTCGCCGCGACCCCCCGGGACTGGATGCCCCGGATCAGCGCCGCGCCCGTGCGCCCGGCGAGCAGGGGGTCTTCGGAGAAGCACTCGAAGTGCCGTCCGGCGAGGGGGCTGCGGTGCAGGTTGAGGGTGGGCGCGAGCAGGACGTCCACGCCCTTGCGCCGGGCCTCGTCACCGAGGAGCGCGCCGAGGCGGCGTACCCGGTCCTCGTCCCAGAGGGCGGCGAGCGCGGTGGCCGAGGGCAGCAGGGCCGAGGTGTCGAACTCCTCCCAACCGGGTCCGCGCACCCCGGCCGGCCCGTCCGAGAAGACCATCTGCCGCAGCCCGAATTCCGGTTCGGCGGCGGTCCGCCAGGTGTCCGCGCCGGTCAGCAGCCGGACCTGCCGGTGCAGATCCGGTTTACCGGCGAGCCGTTCCTCGTCGTCGCCACCGCCGCGCATGCGGGCCCCTTCACGTCGGATGATCTGGGAGAGCGCTCTCCCAGATCATCCGGGGCTCCGCAGGCACTGTCAATGGCGGCGAACGCGCAGCGAACGACGCTCAGTTGACCGTGACGGTCACGGTGGGCGACACGGCATCGCCGACCATCACCCGCAGTTGCTCCTTGCCCTTGTCGCGGAAGGTGTTGTCGAACGCGAAGCTGCTCCCCTGCTTGACGGCCGTACTCGCCCGCAGCGTCGTCCACTTGGCGCCGTACTTGTGCTGGAGCACCACCTTGGTGCCGACCGGCACTCCCTTGGTGCGGCCCGTGAAGCTGACCTTCTCGCCCCTCTTCACCGTGGCGGGGGTCGCCGTGAGCGTCACTGCCGCGGTGGCCGACTGCGACGAGGAGGCGGTCGGCTTGGGGGTCGCCGCGGCGGAGGCGAAGGTACCCGCCCCTGCGGCCGCCAGCAGGGCCGCCGACAGGGCGGCGACGGCGGCCATCCGCAGCCGTCGCGCGCACGGCGTTCGCGGGTCGTACGGAGGGCGCAGATCGGTCGGTGTGGTGTTCACATCGGACTCCCGTCGTGACGGACTCCCCCATGTGGAGCGAAAACCACCGCTATGCGGCGATTGACGCGGCTCCGATGCTACGGACCCCCATCGGCGCGTGTCGACTCGATCATGGCCGGATCCGCCTCCCCCAGGGATCCGCGGCTTCGTCCGCCCAGCAGGCTCCGGCTTTACCGCCCGCGCCGGTCCGGTGAGCGCCGGTTCAGTGCCGCGCGGCTGATCCAGTAGGTCAGGATCAGCCCCCAGAACAGCGGGACGGCCAGTGCGCCGACCACCCCGGCACCGAGCGACGGCAGGGCCATGACGACCACCGAGTAGGCCGCCATCACCGCCACGGCCACCGCCATCGCGACGACCGGCGGGCAGCCGCGCGCGGTGAGCAGGAGGGGCCGCCGCAGCCTCGGGGAGAGCTTGCCGCGCTGCCACAGCGCCCAGCCCGACCACAACGCGAGCAACAGCACCGCACCGGTCACGGTGGCGGCGGCCCTGGCCCCGCCCCCGGCGCTCTGCGGGGCGCGGCCGACGAGGGAGACGACGAAGCCCAGCAGGGCGGGCCAGCGCCCGCCCGCCGCGATGCCCCAGGCCATGGCCTCCAGGTTGAACCGGGCGTGCCGGTCCTCCATGTCGAGGGCGGCCGATGCGACGAAGCCCTCGGCGGCGCGGGTCCAGGCGGCCCGGCTGAACCAGCTGCGCCGCATGTCGAGCGTGGCCAGGTTGTTGTGGGCCTCGCTGTTCTCCGGATCCAGGCGCAGGGTGGTCTCGTAGGCGAGCCGGGCGGTGGCGCGGTCGCCGAGGCGGTGGGCGAGCAGCCCGACCATGAAGTGGGCGCTCGCCGCCTGGGGTTCGAGTTCGGTGGCCCGGCGCGCGGCGAGGTAGGCCTCGTGGCGGCGGCCGCGCTGGCGGCTCTGCTCCAGGACGACGGCGAGGCAGTGGTGGCCGCCCCAGAAGTGCGGGCTGAGGGCGATGCAGCGGTGCGCGGCCTCCTCGGCCTCGGCGAACCGGCCCAGTCGGACGAGGGTGTCGACCCGCACGAGCCAGGCGTAGGTGTCGTCGGGGGCGACGCGCAGGGCGTCGTCGACACATGCCAGCGCGCCGGGCAGGTCGCCGAGCGAGCGCCGGCAGCGGGCGAGCAGGATCAACGCCCGCCCATCGTCGGGATGCTGGGCCAGACGGGCACCGGCGAGCGCCGCGGCCTGGGCGAAGCGGCCGAGGTCGTGCAGCGCGTCGGCGCGGTCGAGGCCGCCGTCGTCGACCGGGTCCGCGCGGGGCGGTTCGGCGGTCATGCGATCTTCTTCCGGTCATGGAGGACGGTCACCAGCGCCGGGACGAGTCCGGTCCAGAACACCACTTGCGGCACGCCGCGCTGGGTCCAGGGGACGACGGCGAGCAGGACGCCGGCGAGCGTGGCCCAGGCCGCCTGCGCCAGGACGACGCGGGCCCAGGGTTCGCGTGCGATCAGCGGGCGTACGCTGAGCCGTGCGCCGAGCCGCATCCGCCGGTAGCGGCGCCAGGCGCCGAAACCCCAGACCGCGCTCATGAGGACGAGCGCCCACAGCCGCATGCCGATCGGCAGCGGCAGCGCCTTGGGCGTCTCGCCCTCGGTCGGGAAGACGTCCAGGGCGGCCGCGGCGATGGCCAGACAGGCGAGGGCGAGCCAGCGCGTGCCGCGCAGCATCCGGTAGACGGCGGCGTCGAGTCCGGAGCGCAGGTCGGCCGAGCCGGGTACGGCGGCCAGCGCGGCGGCGAAGGTGTCGGCGGCCCGCGCGGCGCTGGTGCCCGGCTTGTCGGCCTCGCGGCGGGCGAGGTAGGGCACGGCGAAGGTGTTGGAGGGGTCCATGCCGAGCAGGGTGGCGCGGGCCTTCGCGGCGGCTTCCTCGCGTCCCGTCTCGGTGGCGACGTAGAGCAGCACTTCGCAGACCCAGGTCTCCTCGGGTCCGAGGCGGGCGGCGGCGAGCGCCTCCTCCCAGGCCTCGTCGGGGCGCTTGGGTTCGACGAGCATCAGGATCTCGGCGCGTCCGGCGCGGGCGAGCCAGTTGTCCGGGTCGATCCGGACGGCCCGTTCCATCATGTCCAGGGCGTCCGCGTAGCGGCCGACGCGGCGCAGGCAGAAGGAGCGGACGAAGTAGGCGTCGTAGTGCTCGGGGTCGCGGACGAGCACCTCGGCGGTGGCGTCGTACGCCTGCTGGTAGTCCCGGAGCTGGAAGTGGGCGCGGGCGAACCAGACCCGGGCGAACAGGTCTTCGGGATCCTCGGCCAGGCGGCGCCCGAGCACCTCCAGGGCCCGGTCGGCGCGGCCCGCCTCGACGAGGGCCACGCCCTGCTCGGCGAGCGGGTCCCGCCCCGGCCGCGGTGGCACGGTGCGCTGTCCGGTCACAGTTTGCGCTTCTTCTTCAGGTAGGCGAGCAGGTCGTCGTACATGCCGCCGTCGTTGGCGAACATGGCCACGTTGCGGGCGGAGGCGAACCAGGGCTCGCTGGAGGGGCGGATCTGCTTCGCGGCGGAGAGCAGGTCCTTCATGCCGATCATGCGGACGGTGCCGGTGCGGGCGGAGTCGAGCAGGGCCGTCTCGGCGGCCGTCTCGCAGACGTGGGCGAGGTCCGCGCCGGAGAAGTCCTCGGTGGCCTTGGCGAGTTTGCCGAGGTCGACGGCTTCGATGGGGCGTTCGCGCAGGTGGTAGCGGAGGATCGCCTCGCGGGCGGCGGCGTCGGGCGGCAGGACGAGCAGCGTCCGGTCGAGCCGTCCGGGGCGGCGCAGCGCGATGTCGACGTCCCAGGGGACGTTGGTGGCGGCGAGGACGAAGACGCCCTCGTGGGCGCCGCTGCCGACCCCGTCCAGTTCGGTGAGCAGCTGGTTCACGACGTTGCGCAGGCCGCTGTGGGCGGTACGGCTGCGCTTGGCGCCGAGGGCGTCCAGTTCGTCGAGGAAGACCACGCAGGGCGCCTGCCGGCGGGCGGTCTCGAAGATGTCGTGGACGTTCTTCTCGGACCGGCCGATCCACATGTCGAGGATGTCGGAGAGCGAGATGGACATGAAGCTCGCGCCGAGTTCACCCGCGACGGCACGTGCGATGAAGGTCTTGCCGCAGCCGGGCGGACCGTAGAGCAGCAGGCCGCCGCGCAGGCTCTTGCCGTAGAGCTTGCGCAGTTCCGGGTTGCGCATGGGGGCGAGGAAGGCCGCTTCGAGGCGGTCCTTGACCTCCTGCATGCCGCCGACGTCGGCGAGGCGCACGGTCCCGGGCGCGTCGATGTCCCAGGGCGAGTCGTCCCCGTCGCTGTCGTCCTGGCCGTCGCTGGTGAGGGGGCGTTCGGGGGCGTCGCCGGTGGGGTCCGCGACGAAGCGGGGGCCGACGACCCCGCCGAGTTCCTGTTCCGCGGCGGCCCAGTCGAAGCGGGGCGCGGGGGCCGGTCCGGCCGGGGGCCCGGCCGGAGCGGCGGTCTCCGTCGGCGCGGGGGCCGGTGCGGGGCCCGGTGCCTGGGTGTTCGCGGGGGCGGCGGGCGCGGCCGCGGGTCCGGCCGGGGGCAGGCCCATCGCACGGGCCATCAGGGCGCGGGCGTCGGCGTCGCCGGGGGCGTGCTGGAGGGCCACCGCGGCCTCGGCCACGGCGGCGTCGGCGCGGCCCGCCGCGAGCAGCAGCTCGGCGAGGTGCAGGCGCAGCGGGACGTCCTCGGGCGCGGCGGCCACCGCCGCGCGCAGGCTCCGGATCAGGGGGGACTCGTGGGACTCGTCGGACATGGCTTCACCCTATGGAGTGAACCCGACGTGACGAAACGCGGCCCCCGTTGACGCGGCCCCGTTGACGGGGCCCGCGGTGTGCCGCCGGCGCTCGACGGGTGATCATGGCCGTCCGGGCCGCGGCGGCGCGTCCCGCGCACACCGTCCCGTGGGAGGCAGCACATGGCAGGTACGGTCCCGGCTCCGGCCCCCGCCGCGGGCACCGCTCCGGTCACCGTCGTCACCGGGGGCGGCAGGGGCATCGGCGCGGCGGTCTGTCGGCGGCTGGCCGCCGAGGGGCACCACGTGGCACTGGGCTACGTCGGTGACACCGCGGCCGCGGAGGCGACCGCGGTGGCGGTACGGGCGGCGGGCGTGCGGTGCGTGACCGTACGCGGGGACACCTCCGTCGAGGAGGACGTGGACCGCCTCTTCGACGTCGCGCGGGCCGAACTGGGCCCGGTGACCGGGCTGGTCAACAACGCCGGGGTGACGGGCCCCCTCGGCCGTCTCGCGCACGCCCGTACCGCGGACCTGCGGCGCGTGCTGGACGTGAACCTGCTCGGCTACCTGCTGTGCTGCCGCCGGGCGGCCCGCGATCTGGCGGCCTCGGGCGGCGGGGCGATCGTGAACGTCTCCTCGGCAGCCGCCACCCTCGGGGCGCCCGGGGACTACGTCCACTACGCCGCCTCCAAAGCGGGCACAGACGCGCTGACGGTGGGCCTGTCCAAGGAACTCGGGCCGGACGGGATCCGGGTGAACGCCGTGGCGCCCGGCATCATCGACACCGACATGCACGCGGCCATGGGCGATCCGGACCGCCCGGCCCGCTCCGGCCCCGGCATCCCGCTCGGGCGGCCGGGGCGGCCCGAGGAGGTCGCGGCGGCGGTCGCCTGGCTGCTGTCCGCCGACGCCTCGTACACGACCGGTACCGTGCTGCGCGTCTCCGGCGGGCGCTGACCCGGCGCACCGGGCGGGTCCGGCGGGACTACCTCCCCGCCGCCCGGCCGCCCCGCCCGATCAGCCCGTGTGCAGGATCCGGAAGCGCTCCGGGTCCGCCGGATCCCGGTCGACGACCTGGACGGGAGCCAACTCCCACTGCCACACGCCGGTGTCCGCCGTGCGCGTGAAGCGGATCCGCCCCCGGGTTCCCTCGACGTCGACGTGCGGCCAGAACGCGACGACGCTCGCGCGGTCCGCGCCGTGGGCGCGCAGCAGACCGGCGAGGACGGCCACCGTGTCGTAGCCCTCGAAGGCGACGAACGAGGGCGCCTCACCGAGCCGTTCGCGCAGGACCGACGCCACGCGTGCGCCCGCCGGGCCGAGCCGGTCGGGCAGGTAGCGCAGGAACGGGACCGCGGCCCCGGCGCCGCCCAGCAGCTCCGCCCAGTCGGCGAACTCCGGCTGCCCGGCCGGAGCCCCGATCAGCACGTCCGCGAGGCGCCGGTCGGCCCGGACGGCCCGGACCAGCGGTACGGCCGGTTCCGGGTGGCCGGCGAGCAGCAGCAGGGCGGTCGCGCCGTGGTCGACGAGTGCGTCGCACACCGCCGCGGGGGTGCGCTCGCGCGCATCGAGTTCCACGACGGTGGCGCCGCGGGGCGCCAGGTGCTCGCGCAGGATCCGCCTCCCGGACGTCCAGTACGCGCCCGGATCGGCTGCCACGGCGATGCGGCGGTGGCCCGCGCCGAGGAGGAAGTCCGCGTACGTCCGCCAGCCGCGGGACTGCGCCGGGGCGAGGCGGGCGACCCACCGCGTCGGCCCGTCGGTGAGCGCGTCGATGACCGCCGAGGAGCAGAGGAACGGCACGCCGAGGGCGTCGGCCCTGGCCGCGACGGCGCGCGCCACGACGCTGTGGTACTCGCCGGCCAGGGCGGCCGCGCCGAGGCCCACCAGCTCGTCCACGGCCGCCGCGGCCCGCAGCGGATCGGCGGCGGTGTCTCGGACCACCAGTTCGAGCGGCCGTCCGGCGATGCCGCCGGCGTCGTTGACCTCCCGGACGGCGAGTTCCAGTCCCGCGAGCAGGTGGCGGCCCGCGGCAGTCCAGCCGGGCCGCGTGAGCGGAACGAGGGCGCCGATCCGGACGGGCGAACCGTCCCCCTCGGCCCGTACCGCTCCGGTGGTCCCTGGTGACGTGGTCATGTGGGGTCTTCTCCCGTGGGGTGAGGTGCCGGCCGGGCACCGGCGGGCACGGTCAGCGCCCTTCCAGCGCGGCACGGGTCCGGGGTCCGTAGACGCCCATGGGGTCGCCGGTCAGGCCGCGGTCCCTCTGGAACTGGGCGACTCCGCGCCGGGTCCGGTTGTCGTAGACGCCGGTGGTGGAGACGTACGTGAACCCCTGCCCGAAGAGCCGTTCCTGCAGGGCGCGCACCGCGGCCCCGGAGTCACCGGGCCGCAGAGTGCCGTCGCCGGCGGAGGCGGACGCGCCCGGGTTCGGGGTCGGGGTCGGGGTCGCGGAGGCCGGGGCGACGGGGTGGGCCGAGCGGCTTGGTGCCGGGGCGGCGGAACCGGTGCCGACCGACGGGGCGGACGCGGAAGGACGTACGGACCGGGTCGGGGACGCGTCGGGTTCCCCGGCCCCCGGGCTGCGGGCCAGCAGTCCCGGGGCGCTCACCCCGGGCGGTCCGACCGGGCTCGGCGGGTCCGCGGGCGGGGAGTGGAGCAGGGTCAGCAGGGTGCCGGTGGTGAGCAGCGCGAGGAGGCCGAGGACCACCAGGGCGTTGCGCGTACCGCGTTCGCGGCGGGCGGCCCCGGGCGTGCCGGACCGTGCGCTGCCCCCGGGCGGGACGTAGCGGAGGGCTTCGTCGGGGAGCGGGCGCATGCCGGGGGCCCGGTCGGGGGCGAAGGCGGGGGCGGGCGCCGTGCCGTCACCGGGCGTCAGGTCCCCGGACGTCCCCCGGTCGAAGGGGACGGCGGCCGGGTCGTGCTGCGGCCACACCGGGTCGCCCGTACGGCGCGGGGCCGGCCGGCGGCCCGGCCGGCCGCCGGGGGCGACGTAGGGGCGTACGAGCAGCCGGTCGTCGACGACGGAACCGTCCTCGTCAGGGTGGTGGGGCACGGTCGTCTCCAGGCAGGGACAGCGGTCAGGGGCCGGCCCCTGGGGTCAACGTAGCGCGCACCCGGCGCGGCCCCGACGGCGGGGCCGGAACGTTCCGTTCACACCGGCCGGGCTCCCTCGCCGACCTCCGCGTGCCTAGGAGGCGGGTGATCGGCCGCACTCTTTCTCCCGGGAGGCACCCGGGTCAAGCCCGTTGTCCGGAATCCGAGATCTGCTGCGGTTTTCCCCTTCGCGACCCGCTGACCAGCGGTGTGTTGGTGGCGGCCCGTCACCGGGAAGACAACCGGAGGGGCGTCATCGCCCGTGCGGTGGTGCGGTGTCCGACCGTGAGCCGGGTGCCGGGCTGTGGCCCGACCGTCCCGCCGTCACCCGTAAGCGGTACGGACCCCGTCGTCCGGGGCCCGCATGCGGCATGGTGGTGGGATGCAGTTGCGCCGGGCCGTCCCCCTGTCCCTCGCCGTCCTCCTCGCCGGCACCGGATGCGTCTCCGGCGGTACGGGAGGGGCCCAGCAACCGGCTCCCTCCCGTACCGCCGAGACTCCCGCGCCCCCTTCCGGCGGGATCGCCCCGCCCGCCCGCGCCGGGGAACCCACGGGCGCACTGTTCGGGGAGACGGGCCCGGCGCCGACCGTCCGGCACTCCCCCGGGACCGATGCGGGCGTGGGCCCCGACGCGTCCGGGCCCACGCCGCCGCGCCGGGCCGCGGAGCGCGCCGGGAAGCCGTCGGCGCCCCGGCGCACGTCCCCCCACATGCCCGCGCCGTCCCATCCGCGCCGGCACGCGGCCCCGCCGCCCGCCCGCGTCCCCGGGCAGCAGGACATGGACGACCTGTGCTCGGTCGCGGAAGCGGCCGAGGGGACCGTCCCTCCCTCGGTCATGGACCTGTGCGTGGGCCGGTCCGCCGACTGAACGCCCCGGGCGCTGCCGGGCGGTTCGCGGAAACCGGTCGACCGATCTGCCGATCGTCCGCCGCCCGGCCGGGGTTCCGCCCCGCCGGTGCGTAGGCTGCTCCGATGAGACGCGTTCTGGTGGTCGGGATCAGTGGCGCCGGCAAGTCGACGCTGGCGGCGGAGCTGAGCCGGCGGCTCGGGGTGCCGCACCACGAGATGGACGCACTGCACTTCACCGGTCCGGGGTGGGCCGTCAACGACTCCTTCGTGCGCGATACGGCCCGCCTCGCGGCGGGGGACGGCTGGATCTTCGACTCGCTCGGCTATCCCGCGGTGCGGGACCTGCTCTGGGAGCGGGCCGACACCGTCGTCTGGCTGGACCATCCCCGCCGCGTGATCATGTGGCGGGTGGTGCGGCGCTCCCTGCGCAGGACCGTGCGCCGTGAACGGATCTTCGGCGGGAACGTCGAGGGCTGGCGCGGCTGGCTGCGCGCCGACCACCCGGCGTGGTGGGCCTGGTCGCAGTACGGCGCCCGGCGCGCCGAGATCGCCCGCCGCGCCGTCGACCCCCGCTTCGCCCCGCTGCGGCTCGTCCGGCTGCGCGACCAGGACGCGGTGACGGCCTGGCTGGGGCGATCGGACGAGGCCCGCCGGGGAGCAGCGGGTGGAGACTCACCGGACACCCCTTAGACGGACCGGCTCCGGCGGAGCGGCCGGATCGTCGCGAGGGGCGTCCGGGCGGACGCGGCGCCGGAGGCGGGGAGGCGGGCCGCCCGCGGGGCGGGGCGCAGGCGGCGCAGGGCGCTACGGGCGTGCTGCCCGCGGCGCCGCCATTCGGCGCGCGGGATCCCCGCGCGCGGCCCGCCCCCGGTGATCAGGGCGTTCACCGGGGCGTGCGGGTCGGCGGCCATCCCCTTGGCCACCAGGACGCCGACGACCAGCGGGAGCAGGGCCACGGCGAGGGCGGACCCGGCGGTGGTCGCGTTCCGCAGGCGGGGGTGGCGGGTACGGGGAGCGGCGTCGGGTGTCATGGCCTCATTCGACCAGCGACAGCCGTGCGGGACATCGGGCGGCGTACTCAGGTCGCGGGGCGTGCGGTACTCATGGGGTACGGCGCTCGGGCGGTGCGCCATCCAGGCGGCGCGGTATCCGGGCGGCGCGGACCGGAAGGGCGGGAACGGCATGGCGGACGTGGCGGACGGCGGCGGGTTCGAGCCCGCGACGGGCGACGGACCGGCGCCCACGGGCGGGCCGGCGGCGGCGAAGGCCCGGGCCGCGGAGGTGCGTACGGCCTACGAGGGGCTGCTCGCCGTGCGCCGGATCGTGGCCGGCGGCCCCTCGGGCACCGGGGCGGCCGACCCGGTGGACGGCGAGGGCCCGGAGGCCGTCCCGGCCCCCTGGGAGCTGCGGCGGATGCCGCGCGCGGTGGCGCTCGTCCTGGAGGCGTCGGGTTTCGCGCCGTCGGCGCTGGACGCGGCGGGCGGGCGCGCCGCCACCGGCTACCGGGTGCGGGCGGCCGAGGACCCGGAGCGGGTCGAGGTGAGCTGGGTGGGCCCGCCGGGCGGTGGGGCCGCCGGGGAGGAAGAGGAGCGGCTGACGGCCTGCGCCCGGGTGCTGCGGAGCCACGGCTGGGAGTGCCTGCTGTACCGGGGCCCGCGCCGGCGCCGTTTCCTGGAGGTGGAACCGCGCCGCTGAGCGCCCGCCGGGCAGTGGGCGGCCGCCGGGGCCGCGCCGCCGGGAAATCCGGTGTCGTGCGCGCCCGGCGTGGTGCACGCTCGTCGGATGAGCATGATGGACGCGGTCGCGGCCCGGGTCAGCGGCGGCGAGACGGTGGAGTTCCGGCCCCGGGGGACCTCGATGGTCCCGCTCGTCCAGGACCGGCAGCCGGTCGTCGTCGCGCCGGTGGATCCGGCGCGGATCGAGGTCGGCGACATCGTCCTCGCCCGGGTCGGCGGCGGGGTGTACCTGCACCTGGTCTCGGCGGTGGACGCACCGCGCGGACGGGTGCGGATCGGCAACAACCGCGGCCACGACAACGGGTGGACGGGCCGCGAGCGGGTCTACGGCATCTGCGTGGCGGTGGGGGGCGTCCCGCGACCCGGCGCCGCGGACCGGATCCGTCCGGAGCCCGGGCCGGCCGCCGGTCCCGCCGCGCTGCCCGGGCTGATCCCGGCGGCGCGGCTGGAGCTGGTGCCGCTGGCCGTCGCGCACGCCGAGGAGATGGCCGGGGTACTGGCCGACCCCGCGCTGCACCGCTTCATCGGCGGCGCTCCCCCGGACCTCGACGCGCTGCGCGCCCGCTACGCACGGCAGAGCGCGGGCTCCCCCGACCCGGCGGTGCTGTGGGGGAACTGGGTGCTGCGACCGCGTGCCACGGGCCGGCTGGTGGGGACCGTACAGGCCACCGTCGAGGACGGCGTCGCGGAGGTGGCCTGGGTCATCGGCACCGCCTGGCAGGGCCGCGGTTACGCGACGGAGGCCGCGCGCGCCCTGGTGGCCCGGCTGACGGAGCCGGTGGGCGGCCGGGCCGCCGCCGTGCACACGGTCGTCGCGCACGTCCACCCGGACCATCGCGCCTCGGCGGCCGTGGCCGCCGCCTGCGGGCTCGCCCCCACCCGCGAGGCGGTGGACGGCGAGGTCCGCTGGCGGCTCCGGGCGGCGCCCCGGGCCGGCGGGTAGCGCGCCGGACGCGGGGGTGCGGGCCCCCGGGATCGCCGGGGCCCGCACCCCCGTACCACCCCGGTGCTACTGGGGCCCGAAGGTCAGGGACAGCTGGGGCGTCCCCTCGTTCGCGCCGGCCTCGGAGGACCACAGCCACGCCGGGTCACTGCCTCCGTTGGTCAGCGCCAGGCTGTAGGCGCTGTTCAGGGCCGCCGCGACGGTGGCCGTGTCCAGGGCGGTCGTGGCGACCGCCGAGCCGTCCGCGATCCCCGCGAAGGCGCCGAGGGCGGTGGCGCCCAGGGCCGGACGGTTGGTGTAGGTGGTGCCCGTCTCCGTCCAGGCGCCGGTGACGGGAACCACGGACACCGTGTCGGTGGTGCCCGCCCCGCTCATGGTGCTGGTCTTGACGCTCAGCGTGGCCGACTTCAGGACCGTACCGGCGGGCGCGGCGGGCAGGTTGAAGCGCAGGTAGCTCTGGTAGAGCGCACTGCCGCCCACCGCCAGCGAACCGGAGGCGCCGAAGTTGGTGCCGGGCGCGCCCGCGTTGGCGTAGGTGTCCTCGGCGGCCTGGACCTGCACGACCGAGTCGGCCGGGGCCGTGGCGAGGGCGAAGTGGTTCTGCACCTGGGCGGGGGTGAGGACCGTCGGGTAGACGGCGGTCTCGTCGAGCCGGCCCGCCCAGTAGTCGCTGAGGGGCCGCTCCGGCCAGCCGTTGAGGTTGTCGCCACCCACGTGCCAGTAACCGGCGAAGTTCTCGTTGGTGGTGACGTTCAGGGTGCCCTGCTGCGCTCCGTCCACGTACAGGACCATGCCGCCGGGACCCTGCGTCGCGACGACGTGGTGCCACTGGTCGTCGTTGTAACGGGCGCTGCCGCCGGTGGTGATGGTGCGGGTGCTGCCGGTGTAGACGCCGTAGACGAGGCGGCCGTCGTTGGTCATGTAGAGGTGCTTGTCGTACTGGCTGCTGTTGTTCGCCTGGTTGTTGCCGAAGCCGAGGAGTTTGCCGCCGCGGGTGGTGTTCGTCCTGAACCAGGTTTCCAGCGTGTAGGTGTTCCCGACGGTCGAGCGGCGGTCGCCGTAGACCTGGGTGTTCGCGCCGTTGAAGCCGATCGCCGTACTGGCGCCGGTGACCGCGCCCGGGCTCTGGCGCAGCGCCGGGGCATTGAGGTGGACGCCGCCGGAGTTGCCGCCGTCGGAGGAGTCGGCGACGAAGGGCAGCGCGCTCTCGTCGTAGCGCCAGTACTGCGCGGCACCGTCCGTGCGGACCTGGTTCGGGTAGGCGTCGACGGTGGCCGGGACGGTCACCGAGGCCGTCGCGGAGAGGGCGCTGGTGTTGCCCGCGCCGTCGGTGGCGCTCACCCGGTAGCTGTACGTCTGGCCCGCCGAGACGGTGGTGTCGGTCCACGAGGCCTGGGGGCGCCGGAAGAACAGCGAGTCGGCGCCGACCGTGGCGATCGGGGTGGCCGAGCCGTTCCGGTACACCTTGTAGGTGAGCGTGCTGTCGTCGAGGTCGAGGCTGGTGCGCCAGCGGACCTGTACCTGGCCCGGCTTGTAGCTCACCGCGCTCGCGACCGGGACGGTCGGCGCCCCGGTGTCGCCGGTGGACGCGAACCGGGTCAGGCTCTGCTGGGCCGAGCCGTTGACGGCGGTGAACTCGCCGCCGACCCAAAGGTATGGGACCCCGGCCTTGGATCCGACGGTCATCACGCGCGGGCCGATGCCCTCGCCGATGCCGTCGTTGGTGTCGGGTGCCCAGCCGAGTTTCGCCGTGCCGCTGGTGGGTTCGGCGAGCAGGTGGTGGCGCTGGCCGTCGGGGTACTCGCCGACGCTGGAGCAGTCGTGCGCGTGCGAGGCGCTGTAGAGGACGTTCTGGTAAGGCAGGACGGCCTGGGTGGCGCCGAGGCAGGTGTCGCGCCACCGCTGGTTGAAGTCGCCGAGGTTGAGGGCGATGCGGCCGTCGAACACCCCGCCGCCGGTGCCTTCGTTGCCGGTGTAGAAGCCGGTGGCGTCGGTGGCGATGTCCTTGACGACGGAGTTGGTCTCGATGAAGCCCGGGTAGGACTTGGTGAGCGCGCCGCTGGTGGCGTCCACGACTGCGAGCGCGTGGGTGTTCGCGCCGTTGACGGTGAAGAAGTCGCCGCCGATCAGCACGTTCTGGCCGTCGGGGGTGACCTCGACGGCGCGCCCCGGTTCGTCGGCGTCGGCCGTGAAGGGCTTGAGGGCTCCGTCGTCCGCGTCGACGGCGGCGAACCGCTGGCGGGGCTGGCCCTGGACGGTCAGGAAGTCGCCGCCGGCGTAGACGGTGTCGCCGGTGACGGCGAGCGCGCGGACCGTGGCCGCGAAGGACGGGTGGAAGGACGCCTTGGGGGTGCAGGTCGCCACGTCGATCGCGGCGAGGCTGGAGACCGGGGTGCCGTTGACGGCGCCGAAGTACCCGCCCGCGTACAGGGTCTGCTTGTCGGGCGACAGGACCAGCGCACGGACGGTGGCGGTGCCCCCGCCGACGGTGAAGGAGAGCTTGCAGGCGGTCGGGGCGCCGGTCGCCGCGTCGAGGGCGACGAAGTTGACCGCGGACTGCTCGGCCCCGGCGCCGCCTTCGGGCGGCCGGACGGCCGAGAAGGTGCCTCCCGCGAAGACGGTGCCGTTCGCCTCGGCGAGCGCCCAGACGACGCCGTTGGGCTGCCAGGTCGACAGCGCGTCGGCGGTGAAGGCGACGGGCGGCGTGAGCGCCGCGGCTTGCGGTACGAGGCCGAGTCCGATGGCTGCGGCGCCACCGGACAGGGCGACGGCGAGCGCGGTCGCCATGCTTGTGGATCTACGCATGAACCCCCCAGTTCATTGAGCGAGCTGATGGTGGTGCGGATGAGCGCATGGCTGGAAACAGCCGATCCGAAACCATGCGTACGGGCGCACCTTAGGGGGGATCCGCCCGCCGTTCACCACACTTGACCGATCGGATGCCGAACGGCACCGCCGGCGAACTCTCCGCCCGGCGCGCCCGGTGGCCGGTTGTCGCCCCGATGGAGCGCGGTCGAGTTACCGGCCGGTCGCCCCCGGGGGAAGGAGCGTGCGGCCCTGGGGCGGGACACCGGGCGGCGGCCACCCTGGCGAAAGCGCCACGCCGTGGGCCGGGTCCCTCTACGGTGCCTGCAGGGCGCTCGGCTCGGTCGGCGGAAAGCGGGGGCGGATGGACAGGGAAGAAGACATGCGGCTGGCGAGGATCACCCCGGAGATCTCGCGCCGCACCATCACCCTGCTGCGCGAGCTGGCCGGGCTGGAGCCCCCGGAGCGGGTGCCGGAGGACGCGATGGTCCTGGCGGACGCGATCCTCGCCGAGCACGGCACGGACGGGCTCCGCGTCCTGGTCATGACGCTGTCGGCGTGGGCGACCGCGCAGATCGAGAACGTCGCGGAGCTGAGCCAGCGCAGTTACGAGGCGGTGCTCGACGCGATGGAGCTGGCCTGCCTGGAGGCCGACGCGGACGAATGAGACCCGGATCGCGACGCAGGACAGCCATCGGGCCCGCGGTCGGCGACACTGGTGGAACAGGGGGGTCCCGATCGGAGGCCGTCGTGAGCAATCCTTCCCCCATCCGACTCGCTGCCGCCCTGTCCACCGAACACCGTGGACGGCTGATGAGCCACGCGCGTGAGGTCAACTTCCCCGAAGGTTTCCGGATCTTCGACGAAGGAAACCGGGCCGAAACCTTCTGGATCGTGCGCTCCGGGACCGTCACCCTGGAGATCCCGGTGCCCGGACACCGCTCCGCTCCCGTGGAGAGCCTCGGCCCCGGCGAGCTGGTGGGCTGGTCGTGGCTGTTCCCGCCGTACGTCTGGCAGCTGTGCGCCGAAGCGATGACCCCGGTGCGGGCGTACGAGTTCGACGGGATGACCGTCCGGATGCTGATGGACGCCGACCCCGCCTTCGGCTCCGCCGTGGGCCAGTGGGTGGGCCGGGTCCTGGCCCACCGCCTGCACCAGACCCGCACCCGTCTGCTCGACCTGTACGCCCCTCACTAGCGCTGCCGACCGGACCCCTCGCGGGGCCGCAGGTGGCCCGATGTCGACGGACCGATCTTCGGCCGTTTCGTATACAGGTTCTATACAGGTTTTCCTACAGGTCACAGGCCACCTCACCGACACAACCTGCGATCATCCGGTCGCTTTGGGTGACGCGAAATCGGGGTACGGGTCTGCGGCCATGCCCTGGGTGGGCAACACTCGTGTCCGTTATCCGAAACAACCACCCAAGGGAGTGTTCGAAATGCGGTCCATCGCAAGGGGTATGGGTCTCGCTACGGCGGCCATGGCGCTCACCGCGCTCACGTCGCTGGCCGGCTCGGGAGCGGCCGACGCGGCGCCCTCCGGCACCGAGAGCCTCTACGCGCCGTCCGCGCTGGTGCTCGGGATCACGGCGGGCGACGACGCCCGAGACGGTACGGTCCTGCGCGCCGTGACGCTCAGCTGCGCCCCCCGGCCGAGCGGGACGCACCCGGACCCGGCCGGCGCGTGTAAGGAGTTACTGTCGGCCGCCGGTCAGCCGGATCTCATCACGTCGGGCGGCGCGGGGGCGATGTGCACCCGCGAGTGGGACCCGGTGACGGTGACGGCCGACGGCGTCTGGCAGGGCAAGCGGTTCACCTACGACCACACCTTCGCCAACCGCTGCGCGCTGCGGAACGGCAGCGGGGTCGTCTTCTCCTTCTGACCGGCCCGGCATGCCGATCGGCAGCCATTTCAACCCAGTTCGAGGCTGGTGACCCCGTACAGACCGGGGAGGTCCACCTCGGGCGCGGGGCCCGTGTACATCCGGGCGGCCTCGAAGGTGGGGAGGAGGCCGAGTCCGGACATCAGGGCGAGGGCGTCGGGATGGGTGTCGGGTACGTCCACCGCCACCGCTCCCGCTCCCCCGCCCGGGCCCCCGGGCACCGTCGCCGCCAGCCGCTGGACCAGGGCGGCGGCGACGGCCGGCCCGGCGGCGTACAGCGGCCCGATCCGCGAGGCCCCGCTGCACGGCCGGATCACGCCGAGGCCCTCGATCCGCCCGTCGCGGACGGCGGCGAGGGCGGTGCGGCCGGGCAGTCCGGTCCAGGCGGCGAGGAAGGAGTCGCGCGCCTCGGGGAAGAACCGCCGGTCGTAGGCCGCCAGTTGGGCGAAGGGCAGTGAGCGGGCGTCGATCACCTCGATGCCCTCGGCTTCCTTGCCCGAGGCGGCGTCCCGCGCCGCCTCCGCGCTCGGAACGCCCTCGTGACGGACGTTGTTCCACGCAGAACGGAACCCGGATCTGCGGTAGTTGTCCTGCTGGGCGACGACCCCGTCGAGGCCGATGAGGCGCCCGTCGAGCCGCTGCATCGCGGCGTTCCAGAGCTGGATGCCGTACCCCTGGCCGCGCACCGCGGGGCGGGCGATGTAGAACCCGATGAACCCGAACCCGGCGCCGTAGCGGACCGCGGAGACGCAGGCCACGGGTTCCCCGTCGAGGCGGCCCACGAGGAAGCCGCCCGGGTCGGCCACGACGAAGGCCAGCCGGTCGCTGTGGCCCGGGTTCCACCCCTCGTCGTCGGCCCAGGCCCGGAACAGTTCCATGTCGGCGGCGCTCGCGCCGGCGATCTCGAATGCCGTCATGAGCGGTGTTCTACCAGAGGAACGGCGCCGGCCGGTACGGTGCCGATCCGGACGGCCCACGGGAGCTTGCGGGGTGACAGGCCGTCAGTGGCCGCCCTTGGGCTGCCAGCAGCCGCCCTCCATGTACGAACCGTGGGTCTCGATCCGCACGGGGTCGTGCAGTTGGCCGCCGACGCAGGGACCCCCCTCGTGGACCCGCAGCTGGAACCAGAGCCTGCCGCTGTCGGGCGTTGCGGCGTCGGCGACGATGGCGCCCGGTCCCACCGTGTACCCGAGGCCCTCCAGGGCGGTCCGCAGCTGCGCCTCGGTGTGCGGGACGGTCTTGCCGGGGCCGGTCAGGGCGGCGCGGATGCGCTCGGCGTGGGCCGCGCCCTTGCACTCCTCCATGGGGGTGTCGGGCAGCTCCCGCTTGAAGGCGTTGTTCTCGGCGTACTTGTTCGCCTCCGGATCGGTCCCGGTGGTGGCTCCGGGTGCCGGGGGCAGAGCGGTGGCCCGGCCGGCGCAGCGGGCGGCGATCTCCGGGTGGTCCCGGTCGTGCCGGACGGCGGCCTCCCTGGCCAGGGCGGCGTAGTCCACGGACGGGGACGCGGACGGCGACCCCGACGGGCCGGGTCCGCCGCTCCCCGTGGTCGCCGTGGTTCCGCAGCCGGCCAGCGCGAGCAGAGCGGAGACGAAGAGGGCGGCGGCGCGAGCGCGGCGGGGTGTCACGGCATCTCCAGGTCCTGCGGGCGGTCCCCGGGGGCGGGGCTGGAGCGACCAGTATCACCACCGCGGCCCGCGGGCACCTGAGTACGGGTACTCAGCCGGGCGCCGGAGGGCCGTTGTCAGTGCGCCCGGTTATAACGGGAGCCAGATCCGGTCCGTGCGTTCCCTGGAGGCTGTCATGACCCCGGTGCAATGGAAGCTCGTCGTCGACTGCGCCGATCCGCTGCGCCTCGCGCACTTCTGGTCCGCCGCGCTCGGCTACGCACGCGAGGACCACAGCGAACTGATCGACCGGCTGATCGGCTTCGGCGCCGTCACCGAAGCCGACTGGAAGGTGGTGGACGGCCGCAAGGTCTGGCGCGGCGCGGCCGCCGTCCGCCACCCCGACGACCCGGTCGATCCGACGACGGGGGTCGGGCTCGGGCGGCGGGTGCTGTTCAACGCCGTCCCCGAGCCGAAGCAGGGCAAGAACCGGCTGCACATCGACCTGCACTTCGGCCCGGAGCGCCGGGTGGCGGAGAGCGAGCGGCTGACCGCCCTGGGGGCGGCGGTGCTGCGGTCGGTGGAGGAGCACGGCAGCGCGCACCTGGTGATGACGGACCCCGAGGGCAACGAGTTCTGCGTGCAGTGAGCGCGCGCCGGACGGCCGGGCCCGGCCGGGCCCGGCCCCGCCCGGCTGTCCGGCGCGCCGGGTAATGGGTCGCCCCGGCGCCCCCGGCCTGCGTAGGGTCGGGGCATGGGGAAGCCGCTCGTCGTCGTGTTCAGTGGGGCCGGGATGTCCACCGATTCCGGGATTCCGGACTACCGGGGGCCGCAGGGTCTCTGGCGCCGGGAGCCCGGCGCGGAGAAGCTGGTGACGTACGAGTACTACATGGCGGATCCGGAGATCCGACGGCGCTCCTGGCTGATGCGGGCCGAGATCGCGGCGCTCGGGGCGCGGCCCAACGCGGCGCACCTGGCCGTGGCCGCCCTGGAGCGCGGCGGGACCCCGGTCCGGGTCGTCACCCAGAACGTCGACGGGCTGCACCAGCTCGCGGGGATGCCCGACCGCAAGGTCTTCGAGCTGCACGGCACCGCCCGGGCGGTCGTCTGCACCCGGTGCCACGTCCGGTCCCCGATGGCGGAGACCCTGGAACGGGTCGCGGCGGGCGAGCCCGACCCCGCCTGTCTGACCTGCGGCGGGATCCTCAAGGCGGCGACGGTGATGTTCGGCGAGCGGCTGGACCCGGAGGTGCTGGCGCAGGCCGTGGCGGTCGCCAAGGGCTGCCAGGTCTTCATCGCCGTGGGCAGCACGCTCCAGGTGCAGCCCGCCGCCTCGCTGGCGGGGATCGCGGCGGAGCACGGAGCCCGTCTGATCATCGTCAATGCCGAGGAGACCCCGTACGACGCGCTCGCCGACGAGCTGATCAGGGAGCCGATCGGGAGCGCGCTGCCCAGCCTCCTCGACCGGCTCCAGGACGTCCAGGTGTAGGTCCGGTCCGCCGGGCGGAAACCGCCCCGCACCGCGCGGATCAGCCGCCCGCGTGCGCCTTCTTCACCGCCGCCAGGTCGATCTTCTTCATCGTGTACACGGCGGCGCTGGCCCGGGCGGCCTTCTCCGGGTCGGGGTCGCTGATCAGGTCGATCACCTCGGCCGGAACGACCTGCCACGACAGGCCGAAGCGGTCCTTGAGCCAGCCGCAGACCGATTCCTCGCCGCCGTCCGCGGTCAGCGCCTGCCAGTAGTGGTCCACCTCGGCCTGGTCGTCGCAGTGGATCTGGAAGGAGACGGCCTCGCTGAAGGTGAACTGGGGGCCGCCGTTGAGGCCGACGAACTTCTGCCCGTTGATCTCGAACTCGACGACCATCACCGAGCCGGCCTCACCCGGACCCGCGTCGGTGTAGCGACCGGTCCGGCCGCGCTTGCCGTCCTTGAAGACGGAGAGGTAGAAGTCGGCGGCCTCCTCCGCGTTGCCGTCGAACCACAGGCACGTGGTGAAACCGTTGCTGATCATGACTGCCTCCATCGGGTGCGGGCTGTTGTCCACCCATACAGACCGGCCCCGGGCCCGATTCTCATCGGTGGGCCCGGGACCTGTCCGCGAAGCACCCGTACGGGCTACATCTCCAGCATGCGGTCGACGACGCGCTCGGCGGCCCGGCCGTCGTCCAGGTCGCAGAACTCGGCGCGGAAGGCCGCGCGCCGGGCGGCGTACTCCGCGCCCACCGCGTCCGCGTTCCGCACCGCCGCGATCAGGCTCGCCGAGTCCTCCAGCAGCGGGCCGGGACCCTTGGCCTCCAGGTCGATGGTGAGGCCGCGCAGCGTGCCGTGGTAGTGCGCCAGGTCGTAGGTGAACAGCAGGATCGGGCGGTCGGTGAGCGCGAAGTCGCACATCGCGGACGAGTAGTCCGAAATGAGGACGTCGGCCACCAGCAGCAGATCGGTGGTGTCGGGCCAACGGGAGACGTCCACCACGAAACCGTCGCGGACCCCGTCGCGGACCTGCTCGGTCACGCGGTAGTGGCCGCGGACCAGCAGCACGTGGTCCTCGCCCAGCTCGCGCCGGGCCTCGTCCAGGTCGATCCGCAGGTCGAGCTTGTAGCCGCCGCTCCAGCCCTCGTTGTTCTCGCGCCAGGTCGGCACGTACAGCACGACCTTCTTGCCCTCGGGCAGGCCGAGCCGGCGGCGGACCTCGGCGATCCGGTCGGCGTCGGGACGCACCAGCGCGTCCGTGCGCGGGCTGCCGACCTCCAGGACCTCGCCGTCGAAGCCGAGGGCCCGCTTGAGGACGGGCGTCGCGAAGCTGCTCGGGGAGGCGAGCAGGGACCACTGGGCGCTGTCGTGCGCCAGCGACTCCAGCACCTCGGGGCTCGAGTAGTAGTCGTGGATGAAGTCGTGGCCGATCTGCTTGAGCGGCGTGCCGTGCCAGGTCTGGACGACGACCTGGCCCTCGCGGCGGAAGAACTGCGAGGGGACGCTGTCGTTGACGACGTAGTACCGGGCGCGGGCCAGCACGTCCCACGATTCCAGGCTGCTGTACTGCACCGCGCGAGCGGTGGAGGGGACCTCGGCGCGGCCGTCGCGGACCAGCCAGACGTGCTCCAGCTTCTCGCCCCGGCGCAGCAGCTCCTCGTGGATGGCGCGCGGCGAGTCACCGGCGCCGTTCCCCTGGAAGGTGTCGTAGACGACCATGTCCTTGAGCGGCGCGCGGCGCTGCGCCGGGTAGGTCACGTCACGGGCGATGCGCTGGGCGTACCGGGAGCGGTCGTGCGGGGTCAGCAGCGGGTCGGTGACCAGCGCCATGCGGTCGTAGAAGCGGGCTTCCACGCGCATCCGGCGGCCCTCGACGGTCAGGGCCACGGGGCCCTTGCCGAGCGCGGGGGCGATCAGCTGGACCGGGGCGCCCCGGTCGACGCCGAGCAGGCTCGCGGTCGTTCCGCCCTGGCTGACCGGGCGCAGCGTCGGCCACCAGCGGCCGTGCGGGAGCGAGGTCTTCCCGGCGAAGGGCTCGGGCAGCATCGGGGTGAAGACGGCCTGGAAGCGGCCGTTCCCGTGGGTGACGGGGTAGGTGTACTCCTCGCCGTGCCAGTTGTGCAGGACCAGCTCGTACGGCTCGTCGGCCCCGCTCGCGGGCGGGAGGAAGGTGCCGCCCAGGGTCAGCGTGCCGTCCTCGGCACTGACGGTGTCCACCAGCGGCGGCGACGGCTGGAGCGAGAAGCAGAGGTGCCCGGCGGGGGTGCGCTTGACGAACACGGAGCGGCCGGTGTCGTCTCCGGGGACCGGCATGACGAGTCCGGTGAAACCGCCGCGCTCGTCGTGCGCCAGGTCGGCGGAGGTGCCGTCGGCGCGGGTCACGGACAGGTTCCACGGCTCGGGGAGCCATTCGCCGGGGGCGGGCACCGCGTCGGGCACGGCGGCCAGGTCGGCGAGGGGCACGTGCACGGTGAAGGCGGCGCGGCCGCCCTGGCTGCCCGGGGTGGTCTCCAGCGGCAGGGTCAGGACGGTGCCGGTGTTCTGGTGCTGGGCGCGCAGTGCGGCTCCGGGGCCGAAGTCCGCGGCGAGTTCGCCGCTGATGTCGAAACCGCTGCCGTCGGCGGCCGGGCGGACGTCCAGGACCCGGGCCCGTACGACCTCGACCGTGACGGTGAAGGCACCGCTGACGGTGGGCACGATCCGGACGTCCGGCGCCACCCAGTGGGCGGGCGGGGTCAGGCCGCTGTCGTGGTCGCCGCCCTTGAGGCGGGCGCGGTGCAGGCCGCCGGCGCCGGTGACGGCGACCGAGGTGGTCCAGGTGCCGTCGCGCCACTTGCCGCCCTGCTGGAAGACGGAGGGGTCGACGACGGCGGTGAAACCGGCCCAGTCGGCGTGCCGCAGCGCGAGGTGCGCGGCGTTCACGGTGGCCATGGGCGCGGCGACGGTACGGGTGTTGACGACCGTGCGGCGGCGCTTGCCCTTCTCCCGGAAGACCAGCATCTTGCGCGAGCCCAGGCGGCTCTCGGCGCCCAGGTGGCCGGGCAGCGCGTAGCCGCGCAGGAGCAGCTTGCCGCCGCTCCACGCGGCCTGTTCGAGCCGGCTGACGACGCGGAGTTCGCGCTGGCCGAGGGTGAGCACCTTGGCGGGGACGGGCGGACGGCCCTGGAGGAAGGGGTAGTCCGCCTGCGGCCGGGCGAGACCCTTGACGGGCACGCTGTAGGAGAAGTCGCCCTGGTGCTTGAGGAGGGCGATGAAGTCCTCGACGCGGCCTTCGCGGGCGAGGTACGCCTTGAGCCGGTCGGCGACGGTGAGGTCGCTCCAGGGCTCGCTGCCGATCTCGCGGACGAGGCCGCCGACTTCGCGGACGAACGCGTCGCGGAAGTCCTGGCCGCCCTCGGGCACGTACTTGTAGATGAGCGGGAGTTCCTCGCTCAGCACGTTGTGGTCGTACTCGCGCAGGTAACGGGCGTACTTGGCGCCGGTCTTGGCCTTGAGGGCGTCGCGGACCAGGCGGACGGAGGTGACCCGGTCGATGAGCGAGACGGGGTCGGTGGAGCGCTGGGTGATGGAGCGCTCGCCGGTCTCGCGGACGCGCCAGTGGTAGACGACGTCGCTGAGGACGTCGACGCTGGCCGCGAAGTAGTGCGCGGGGATGCTGACGGGGGCGTCCTCGTAGAGGATGCCTTCCGGGTACTGGAAACCGTGCTCGTCCCAGAAGGTGCGCCGGTAGACCTTGTTCCAGGCGGTCCGGTCGGTGACGAGCGGGGCGAACTTGGAGATGTGCGTCTTCAGCCGGGTCTTGGCGAAGGGCGCCTTGTGCCCCCAGGACTGGTTCATGCCCACGGAGCGGAAGCGCAGGACGTTGCCGCCGACGAAGTCCGAGCCGGTCTCGTCGAGGGTGTCGACCATCAGCTGGTACGCGTTGGCCGGCAGGGTGTCGTCACTGTCGACGAAGGCGAGGTACTCGCTGCCCTCGGACACGTGCCGGGCTCCGGCGTTGCGGGCGGCGCCGAGGCCGGCGTTCTCCTGCAGGACCAGCCGGAAACGGCTGTCCCGTGCGGCGAAGGCCTTGGCTATGACGGCACTCGTGTCCGTCGAACCGTCGTCGACCATGACGACTTCGAAGTCGCCGAACGTCTGGGCGGCGAGAGACTCCAGGCACTCGTCGAGGTAGAGCTCGACGTTGTAGACGGGGACGACGATGCTCAGGCGCGGGGGCATGGGTGACGAATTCTCCAGCGGGTTTATCAGTCAAATGATCAGCTAATTACAGCATCTTACTCTGTAACGGGCTTATAAACTCCACCCAATCCGGACAAAGCGTCGCAAGTGGTGGGGCGAACGGCAAAGAATTCAACCGCCCGCCTCCCCACTGTGCCCGCTCGTACGGTCAGACCTCCAGTTCGGCTTCGATCCGCTTCAGCTGGTGACGTGCCATCGCGAGGTTGGACCGGTCCTTGTCCAGCGCCAGATAGAGGAAAAGACCCTGGGAGTTGCGGCCGCGCAGCAGCCGGATGAGGTGGTACTGCGAACCGAGGGTGATGAGGATGTCCTCGATCTCTTCCTTCAGACCGAGCAGTTCCATGGTGCGGACCTTGGCGCGGACCACGTCGGTGTTGCCCGCCGCGGCCACCGCGAGGTCGAGTTCCTTGCTGCCGCCGATGGTACCGAGGGCCATGCCGCTGCCGTAGTCGACCAGGGCGGCGCCGAGGGCTCCGTCGATGGTGGTGGTCTCCTTGAGAGCGGTCTCCACGTTGGCCATGGGAGTTCCTTTCCGGTGTTCCTGCTGGTGAGGGTGATGGGTCATGGGTGGCACGGGGGGTGACGCCCGGGGTCAGCGGGGCCTTTCGGGGGCCTCGGGGCCGCGCCGGCCGAGGACGCCGTCTATGAGCTCGGCGATCCGCAGGCTGGAGCGACGGGCCTCCAGGTGGAGCCTGCCGACGTTCGCGCGCGGTTCCGCGATCAGGGTCAGGACCGCCGCGTCGCCCGCGGCGTAGGTGGCGACGTACCCGTGCTCGCCCCGGACGAGCAGCTCCCGGAAGTCGCCCTGTCCGGTGCTGTCGCTGAGCCGCTGGGCCACCCCGAGGGCGGCTGCGGTCAGCGCCGCCACGGCTTCCGCTTCGGTGGCGGCCGTGTCCTGCGCGAGCACCAGCCCGTCGGCGCTGGCGGCGAGGGCGCCGGTGAGCTGCGGGATCCGCGCCCGCAGCCGCCGCAGCTCGGCGAGGATCTCGGCTTCGGCTTCGGCGGGCACCATGGGCGGTTTCCTTTCGGTGGGACGCCCCCGCCCGTCCTGGCGCCGCTCGGCGCGCGGTCGCAGCGGGAGCCTCACAGGCTTGCCTCCAGCGCGTCGCGCAGCCGCCGCAGCAGGGCCACGTCCGGGGACTGGGCGTCGGTCAGCCAGTCCGGCAGCGGCGCCGCGGCGGGCGCGGGGACCGGTGCGTGCGGGGTCTCGACGAGTCCGGCCGCGGCGAGCCGCCGTACGTCGAGCAGGGTGTGGAAGGCGGGGCGGCCCATCGCCCAGGCCAGCGCGGCCGGGGTGCGCACCCCGTCTGCCTGTCGCAGCAGGAGGCGCTGGCGGCTGGTGACCGTCTGGCCGGGGGCGGCGGCCCGGGGCACCACGGGCGCGGTGTCGAGCAGGGGGTACGGCCACACCGAGTCCAGCAGCTCGCGCCGCCGCCGGGTCTCGCGCTCGACGGCGGCGGCGGGTACGGAGCGCACGGAGCCGATCCAGTGGGTGGCGCCGCGCCGGAAGCGCGAGGGGCCGCTGCCGGGCGAGAGCGCGAAGAACGCGGCGTCGAAGATGGCGGCGAGGTGGCATATCTCCAGTTCGCCCCCGGCGAGGCCGCCGCTGTCGACGAGGAACCGGGCGACCTGGCGGCGGGCTCCGGCCCGGTCCACGGCCTCGCGCCAGCGTTCGGGGGCGAGGCCGCCGCCGGTGGTGAGCAGCACCTCCAGGCCGGGCGTGGCCGGGCTCTCGGCGTGCACGATCCGGCCGTCTTCCAGGAAGAGGGTGCCGCGGTCGCGTAAGAGGGCTCCGGTGGCCCGCTCGGCGGCGAGCCGGGTGAGCAGCGGCGAGACCGCGGCGTGGCCGGGCACGCGGTCGGCGGCGGGGGTCGCGGTGGTCACCTGAGCACCAGCCCTTCCGCGAGGTCCCGGAGTCTGATCCGGGCGAGCGCGAGGTTGCCGTGCGAACGGTCCAGCCAGAGGTGCAGGAAGACGCTGCTGTCGAAGCTCGTCTCGACGAAGCGCAGGACGTGGTAGCCCGTCCGGGTGGTGACGATGAGGTCCTCGATGGGCGGCCCGTCCTCGTCACCGGCACCGGGGCCCGGGCCCGCGTCCGCCGTCCCGGTGGACGGGGCGTCGGGGGCGAAGGACTCGTATTCGGCGGCGGCGCGGGCCAGCTCGGCGGTCTCGGCGGCGGTCGTCTCGTGGTCCCCCACCGGTGATTCCCCCGCGGTGCCGAGGGCCAGTCCACTGCTCCAGTCCACCAGCGCCGCCCCGCGCGCGCCGGGCAGCGTCATGGCTTCGAGCAGGCATTCGTCGATCCCGGGCACGCGGGTTCCCCTCCCGGCCGGTCGTGCGTGGTGCACGGTCGTGCGGCGCGACAGAGAGGAACTTACTGAAGTTCCGCACGGCGAAAGGGCGTTCTGGCATTTTCTCCTGGAACATGCGCCGGATGCCTGCGCAGGGTTGGCCGGATGCCGACCAGGACCGGTCGTTCCCGTTCACAGGTGATCAGGAAGCCAGGGGAAGGGGCATTCCGTCGACGAGTCTGAAGGTCCCGCCCTCGCGGCGGACGTAGCCCTCGTGGGTGAGGGTGCGCAGGAGGTGGTAGACGGTCGGCAGGGGGATCCCGGTGATCCGCGCGAGCCGTTTCGCCGTCGCGCCGTCCTCCGCGTACATCGCTTCCACCAGGCGCAGCGCGCGCTGGACGGAGCCGATGAGGGTGGGTGCGCTGTGGGGTGCGCCGTGGTGCGCGCTGTCGTTCTGAGTCTGCTCGGTGCCCATGAGTAGTCCCCCTGCTCCGGTAGGCGGCCTGGCAAACCCATCAAAGTCGCTCGCCCACCCCAATACCAGCTGACTCGCGTCAACCCGGGGACGGGATCGGCCGGGACCGGGGCGGGGCGCGCTCAGGCCCTGGTCCAGCCGTCGAAGTGCCAGGGCGCGGCGACGGTCCGGGCGTGCGGGGTGCCCGAGACCGTGAGGCTCGCCTCGCGCGGGGTGCCCGTCTCGAAACGGACGTGCAGCGATCCGTCGGGCGTGACCTCGGCGTCCGAAACGCGGCGCAGGCCCAGTTCGCCGAGGACGGCCGTCTTGTGCGCGGGCAGCGTGGCGCCCGGGGAGCGGACGATCCGCTCGCCGCCGGAGGGGTCGTGGCCCACCCGGATCCAGCCGGAGTCCGGCAGCTCCAGCCGCCATGAGGCGTCGAGGGTGATCCGGCCCTCCGCCTCCTCGTCCTCGTCGTGGAAGACGAGGTAGGGCCGCGCCCGGCGCTCGCCCACCTCGTAGACGACGGTGCCGACGAGGTCGGCGGCGTCGAACGCGTATCCGTCCGGTTCCTCGCCATCGGCACCGCCGTCGCCGCCGTCGGCGGCCGGGTGGTGCGCGCACCCGGTGTCCAGGCACTCGGCGAGCGGGTCGACGCGGGGTCCGGGGACCGGGGCGTGGCCGGTGAGCCTGCCCCACAGCGCGGGCACGGCGTGGCGCTGGACCAGGTCGACCACGTCCTCGGCGACGGCGAGCGAGCTGCGCTCGTCGGTGATCGTCCACCAGTGGTCGTGCGGGTGACCGAGGAGCGCTCCGATGCGGGCGTGCCAGCCGACGGGGCCGACGCGGTTGGCCGAGAGCCGGGTGCCGAGGGCGGGGCGCAGCCGCCGCAGGTCCTCGTGCTCCTGGTAGCCGACGGCGCGGAGGTTGACGGTGAAGCGGCAGCGCTCCGGGGTGGAGGCGGCGCTGCGCTGGAAGCCGATCAGCGCGTGATCGGGGACGGCGACCGCGAGCCGGTACTCCCGGCCCGCGCCGGTGAAGCCCGCTTCGCGCAGTGCCGGGGCTATGCGCTCGCGGAGCATCTGATGGAACAAGTCGGTCGCATTCACCCCGGCAGTCTCCCAAGCGGGACCCTCCGGGGGCAAAACGGTTTGCCGCGCCCTGCGCCCGGGTCAGTCCGTCCGGCGGCCGCCCGCGATGGAGGCGGCCACGCTCGCGGCGGTGCCGAGGGCGACCATGACGACGTAGGAGAGGACCTCGTACCCGGAGGGGATGAAGTGGCCGAGGAAGCCGAGGATGCGGATCCAGCCCCACCATTCGTGGAGCAGGCCGCTCGCGCCGCCGACGAGGAGGACGAACCCGACGAGGGCGAGCAGGTCGCCGAGCGGGGAGCGGGAGGTCGAGGTGGTCATGTCCCTGACGGTAGGCGGCGGGGCCGGGGCCGGGCGTCCCGCTTCCGGCGCCCCGTTCCGCGACTTTAGGGGACAACTGCGGCCCGCGCCGCCCTACTTTCGTAGCCCCCGCTCCGCCGCACCCCACCGAAGCGCGGGGGCTCCAGGCCCTCCCCACCGGAGCGGTTCCCGTGTCACGCTGCCCCGATGGAGCGGATCATCGAGGAGATACGCGAGGACCTGGACCGGCGGATCGCCGTGGCGGCGGACCGGCTCGCCGAGCGGACGCTGACCGAGGATCCCGCGTACGCCGCTCCGCTCGGCCGGGCCGAGCTGCGCGAGCGCGCCCACCGGCAGCTGCGCCAGACCGTCGAGGGGGTGGTCCGCAGCGCGCGCGGGCTGCCGGTGGACCTGACGGAGGCGCGGTCGGTGGGAGCGCTGCGGGCCGAGCAGGGGCTGCCGCTCGCCCCGCTGATCCGGTCCCACCGGCAGGCCGGCCGGCTGCTGTGGCAGCACCTGACCGAGGCGGTGACGGCGCACGACCGCGCGGCTCTGCCCCGGTTGCTGCCCGGTGCGAGCGTGCTGTGGGACGTGCTGGACCAGCAGACGGACGCCACCGCCGAGGCGTACCGGCAGGCGGAGAGCGCGCGCGGCGGCCGCGACCGGGAGCGCCGGGCCGCCCTGCTCGACTCCCTCCTGGACGGCGGTCCCGCCGAGGAGGCGGCGGCCGCGGCCGCTCAGCTCGGGCTGCCGGGCCAGGGCCGCTTCGCGGTGCTCGTGCTGGCCTCCGGCGCCGACCCGGTGGACCGGCCGCCCGTCTCCGCGGCCGGGCCGCGCGTGCTGTGGCGGATCCGGGCGGACGGCGAGAGCGCCCTGGTGGAGCTCGGTCACCATCCGCTGGAGGCGGTGCGCGCGCTGCTGGCGCCCCTGGGGGTACGGGCCGGGGTGAGCCCGGTGGTGGCCGCGCCCGCCGAATGCGCCCGGGCCCGGAGGCTGGCCCTCCTCGCGCTGCGGACCACGACCGGTCCGGGCGGCCCGCGCACCGCCCTGCTGGACGAGCGGCTCCCCGCGGCGCTGGTCGCGGGCCAGGGGGAACTCGCGGGGCGGCTGCGGCAGGTGGTGCTGGGTCCGGTGCTGGCGCTGGCGCCCGAGGACGGGCGGGTGCTGCTGACCACGCTGGGCACCTGGCTGGCCTGCCAGGGTTCGACGACGTACGCGGCGCAGCGGCTGTACTGCCACCGCAACACGGTCTCCAACCGGCTGCGCCGTCTCGAACAGCTGACCGGCCGTTCCCTGACCGACCCGGCGCACGTGGTGGAGCTGGCGCTCGCCCACGCGGCGGTGGTCCAGCGGGCGGCCGACGGGCAGGGCGCATCCGCGCCAAAGTCGCCGCCGCGCACGGCGCGCCGGTCCGGCCCGGCCGGGTGATCAGCCGGGTGGTCCCCGCCCCTGACCGGGGGACGCGATCCGGTCAGGCTCCGGCGACCGGTCCCCGCGGGCGGCCGTGTTTCGGTCAGGCTCGGTGAGGCACCGCACCGACCCCCACACCGGGAGACTCCATGCCCCAGGGCTTCCTTCCCCCCACCTTCGACGAGCCGACCGCCGAGCTGCTGCGCGAGCTGGAGCGGCCGGGCGGCGACGGCCGCCGGATGTTCCAGCTGCGGATCACCCCGGACGCCCGGCGGATCACGTTCGAGAAGGAGATCCGGGCCCGGTACTACGGTCCGACCAGTCCGCGGGAGGACGACCACCGGTACGTGGTGTTCAAGGACCTCTACAGCGGCCGTCTCACGCTGCTGCACTGGACCCATTTCGGGGCGGAATCGGCCCAGCCGTACGGGGAGACGACAGACTTCTTCGTCACCCTGGCCAATCACGACACCGACGTGAGCCGGGTCGACGAACTGGCGGCGGAGCTCACGGCGGTCACCGCCCGCACCGCCGAGCTGAAGGCGGCCCACGAGTTCTACGCGGCGGAGCGCGAGCAGGCCCGCGCCCGCCAGCTCCAGTACGAGCTGGACATGCTGCTGAGCGACGTCGCGATGCAGGCGAAGCGCTACGGCGCGCAGGGCCTGGACGGCCCGGCCCTGGAGGAGCTGCGCGGCCACCCCTTCTACCGGCTGGCCCGCGAGCACTGCCTGCTGGTCGCGGGGGGCGACCGCGACTACAGCGCGCTCACCCACGACACCCGGCGCCGGGACCTGCTCAAGGGCAGGCGGCCGGTGGTCCGCGCGGAGTACGGGGACCTGGTGGAGACCCAGCCCACGGAGCTGACGGCGGCGGCGCCGGACCGGCGCCACACCCGCTACGCGAACCTGTTCTGGGAGAAGCACGAGAGCGAGGAGTTCTTCGTGCTCCGCCGGTGCCCCTCGGACCACGAGTTCAGCCGGGGCGGGGTGCCCCGCCCGGCGGAGGACGGCGACAACTTCGCCACGCTGGCGCTCTCCGAGGACCAGGACATCTCGGGCATCCGGGTGCTCCCGGACGACGGCGGGCGGCTGCCGTCCGACGACGAGACCGTGCCGCCCGCGCAGGGGCTGTCGGAACCGTGGCCGGTGTACGGCGGGTACGGGGAGTACGGGACGTACGAGGACTTCGAGGTGTTCGGCGGCGGGGAGGCGCAGGACGGTCCGGGCATGCTCGCCGACGTCGTCGTCCGGCGCACGGCCATGGACCCGGCCGACGGTTCGTGCCGGACGCAGCGCTCCTACCGCGGCCGGGAGAAGGTCAACGCGCGGTGCCGGGTGACCATGGACCTGCCGGAGCGGGACGCGGCGCAGTGGACGGTGAAGGTGGCCGTCTGCGCGGACACCTTCAGCTGGGAGAGCCTCTTCTGGGAGTGGCGCGACCACCGCTACGTCGTCACCGCGGAGGTGCGCACCGAGGCCGGGCACCGGACCCGTTACGCCCCGGGCACCGCGCCCCACACCGTGACCCGCACGCACGGCCGGTGCGCGACGGGAGAGTACGGGGGCGAGCTGTCCTTCACCCTGCCCGTGGACTCGGGGCGGTACGTGGTGGAGTGGACGTACGACGTGCCGTGCGACAGCCCGGACAAGAACGACGGCTTCCCCTTCGGTTTCTCGCCGAACTTCTCCCCCGACCGCCACCTCACCGCCCGGGGCGCGGTCATCGTGGACACCGCCGTCGGATAGGCCGCCCGGCGCCGCTCCCGGACGGCCTACGGGGCGGGTTCGTCGTGCCGCGCCGATTCGAGCAGGTACGGTACGTCGATCACGGCGACCCCCGGGGTGAACAGCAGCCGGGCCTTGAGCCGCAGCGCGTTCTGGTTGTGCAGGGGCTGCTCCCACCAGTGGCCCACCACGTACTCCGGGATGACCACCGACAGCATGTCCGCACCCTCCCGGGCGGCCTCTTGCTGGATGTACGCCAGCACCGGGCGGACGACCTCCCGGTACGGCGAGTGCAGGATCTTGAGCGGGATCCCCGGGTCGTGCTCGGCCCAGGCCGCGCGCAGCCGGTCGGCGTCCTCCTCGTCGGCGGCGACGCTGAGCGCGGTGAGGGTGTCGGGGCGCAGGCCCAGGGCGAAGCCGAGGGCCTTGAGCGTGGGGGCGTGCACGGAGGCGACCAGGACGACGACGTGGTGGCGGGCGGGTCGGCGGGGTTTGACGCCGGGGGCGACGGCCACCTGGCGGGCCACCTGGTCGTAGTGCCGGCGTACGCCCTTCATGCCGAGGAAGAGCAGCGGCATGGCGATGACGACGAGCCAGGCGCCGTGCGTGAACTTGGTGATCAGGACGATGACCAGGACCAGCGCGGTCATCACGGCGCCGACCGCGTTGATGGCGAGGCGGCGGTGGATGTGGACGCGCTCCTCGCGGGGGGTCTCGGCGGAGGCGAGGGCGCGGCGCCAGTGCCGGACCATGCCGGCCTGGGAGAGGGTGAAGGAGACGAAGACGCCGATGATGTAGAGCTGGATGAGACGGGTCAGCTCGGCGTCGAAGGCGACGATGAGGGCGATGGCGGCGAGCGCGAGGAGGACGACGCCGTTGGAGTAGACGAGCCGGTCGCCGCGGTTGTAGAGCTGGCGCGGCGCGTAGCGGTCCTTGGCGAGGATCGAGGCGAGCATCGGGAAGCCGTTGAATGCGGTGTTCGCGGCGAGGACCAGGACGCCCGCGGTGACGGCCTGCAGCAGGTAGAAGAGGAAGTCCCAGCTGCCGAAGGTGGCGCGGCCGATCTGCGCGAGCGCGGTGGAGGTCGGTGTGCCTGCGGGCAGGCCCAGCTCGGTCGGGTCGGCGGCGACGTGCACCTTGTAGGACATGGCGAGCACCGTGATCCCGACGAACATGGTCACCGAGAGGGCGCCCATGGCCGCGAGGGTGGTGGCGGCGTTGCGGGCCTTGGGCTTCTGGAAGGCGGGGACGCCGTTGCTGATCGCCTCGACTCCGGTGAGGGCGGTGCAGCCGGAGGCGAAGGCGCGCAGCGCGAGCAGGACGACGGCGAGCCCCGTATAGGTCCCGGAGGCGGTGATCGGCAGCTCGGCGGACTCCGCGCGGAGGGTGGCGCCGGTGCCGAGCCGGACCGCCGCGACCGCGAACATCAGGTAGATGACGAGGACGAAACCGTAGGTGGGGATCGCGAAGACGCGGCCGGACTCGCGCACGCCGCGCAGGTTCATCAGGGTCAGCAGCACCACGAAGCAGACCGACAGCAGCACCATGTGGTCGTGCAGGGCGGGGGCGGCCGAGGTGATCGCGGCGACTCCGGAGACGACGGAGACGGCGACGGTGAGGACGTAGTCGACGAGCAGGGCGCTGGCGGCGGTGAGCGCGGCGGTCGGCCCGAGGTTCTCGGCGCTGACGACGTAGGCCCCGCCGCCGCCCGGATAGGCGTGGCAGGTCTGCCGGTACGAGGCGACGACGACCACCATCAGGAAGACGATGGCGGCGGCCGCGTACCAGGCGAGGTGCAGCAGGGTCACGCCGCCGAGGGCGAGGATCAGCAGGATCTCCTCGGTGGCGTAGGCCACCGAGGAGAGCGGGTCGCTGCAGAAGATCGGCAGGGCGAGCCGTTTGGGCAGCAGCGTCTCGCCCAGCCGGGCGGAGTCGAGCGGTTCGCCGACCAGCACCCGTTTCGCGTTGATGCGCCTCATGCAAGCATGATCAGCGATTCGTGACGGTTCGTCGCTTTTTACGGTGCACCCGGGGAGGTGGCGGGCGCACGGCTCACATGCGGGCGGCCGCGGACTTGATGGCTTCGCGGATGCGGACGTACGTCCCGCACCGGCAGATGTTGGCGATCGCGTCGATGTCCGCGTCCGTCGGGGCGGCGGTCCGCTTCAGCAGGGCCACGGCGGCCATGATCTGGCCCGGCTGGCAGAAGCCGCACTGCGCGACGTCCTGTTCGAGCCAGGCCTCCTGGACCGGGTGGAGGACGTCCCCGTCCGCGAGCCCCTCGATCGTGGTGACCTCCCGCCCGGCGCAGGCCTTGACCGGCACCACGCAGGGCCGGATGTCGGCTCCGTCGAGGTGGCTGGTGCAGGCCTTGCAGACGTCGACGCCGCAGCCGTACTTGGGGCCGCGGATGCCGAGCAGGTCGCGCAGGACCCACAGCAGGGGCAGGTCGTCGGGCGCGTCCACGGTGACGCTCCGCCCGTTGACGGTGAAGGTGTGCGAGGGCACGGCGTACTCCTAGCGCGGGTAGGGGGTGAAGTCGACGTCGAAGTCGAGGGGGAAGCTGCGCGGCTTGGTGCCGGTGGCGCGGGCGTAGGCGTTCGCGATCGCCCCGACGGCCGCCGGTACGCCCAGTTCGCCCGCCCCGCCCGGCTGCTCCCCGGTGGCGGGCAGCACGAAGACCCGTACGTCCCGCGGGCTGTCGCGCTGGAGCGCCCAGTGGAACTGGCTGTAGCTGCCCTCCAGGGGCAGGCCCTTGTCCAGGTGCAGACCGGCCCGCAGGGTGGTGGAGATCGCGTCGGTGAGCCCCCCGATCATCTGCGCCTCCAGCCCGCGCGGGTTGACCGGACGGCCGACGTCCACGGCGATGACCGCCTTGGTGACCCGCACGTGCTCCCGGTCGCGGGTGTCGATCTCGACCAGGCAGGCCGTGCGGGACTTGTACTCCTCGTGGAAGGCGATGCCCTGGGCGCAGCCGGCGGGCAGCGCCCGCCCCCACTCCCCCTCGGCGGCGGCCTTGTCGAGCACCGCGCGCTGGTCGGCGTGTTTGAGGAAGGCGCGCCGGAACGCGTACGGGTCCTTGCCGAGCCGCGCCGCCAGCTCGTCCACCATGATCTCCTCGGCGCCGCGCGTGTTCGCGGAGTACACCGAGCGCCAGGATCCGGTGGGGATGCCGGTGGGCACCTCGGTGAGCAGCTGAGTGGTGAGCCCGAAGTGGTAGGGGGACTTCACGGTGGTGAGGAACAGCGTCTGCGCGAGGGTGGCGTTGCCGATGCCCGGCGGCAGGCTCGCGGCGGTGGCGGTGAGGATCTCGCCCAGGCCGTGCCGGAAGTCCGTCTCGACGGCCGCGACCCGGTGTTCGAAGCTGAGCACCTCGCCGAGCGCGTAGGTGGCGCGGATCCGGTGGTGGGTGGCCGGGCGCATCCGCCCGTGCCGGGTGTCGTCCACCCGGGTCCACATCAGCCGCACCGGGCGGCGGCAGGCCCGCGAGACGCGCGCCGCCTCCAGGGCCGCGTCGAAGAACAGCCGGCGGCCGAAGGAGCCGCCGGCCTGGACCACGTGGACGGTGACCTTGTCCACCGGCAGGCCGAGCTCGGCGGCGATGGTCTGGCGGGCGACGATCGGGGACTTGAGCCCGGACCAGATCTCGGCGCGGTCCTCGCGCACGTCGGCCACCGCCGAGTTCGTCTCCATCGGAGCGTGGCCGACGAAGGCGAAGTCGAACTCGCCGTCCACGTACGGGGTGAGCAGTGGCGGCAGCAGCGGCACGGGGTTGGCGGTGCGCAGCCTGGCCCGGACCTGCTCGTCGGAGAGCGCGTCGGCGGGGCCGGGGCCCCAGGTGACCTGGAGGGCGGCCTTCGCGTCGAGGGCCTGACCGAAGGTCTCGGCGACGACGGCGACCCCGGTGGCGATGGTGACGACGTCCAGCACGCCGGGCATGGCCCTGACGGCGGCCAGGTTGGCGACGGAGCGGACGGAGCCGCCGAGGGTGGGCGGGCGGCGCAGGACGCACGGCTTGGCGCCGGGCACGTCCAGGTCGAGGGTGTAGCGCTGCTCGCCCGTCACCATGGCGCGGGCGTCGATCCGGCTGGTGGGGGTGCCGACCAGGGTCTGTCGCGCGGCGGGCTTCGGGGCGGCGCCGAGGACGACCAGGCCCGGGTCCGCGGCGGCCGCGGCGAGCGCGCCGTAGCCGAGGGTGCGGCCGTCGGGCGCGCGGACCGCGCCGTTCGCCGTGGTCAGGCCCGCGGCGGGGGTGTTCCAGCGCCGGGCGGCGGCCGCGACCAGGCGGGCTCGGGCGGTCGCGGCGCACTGGCGGACCGGCCCGTACAGCGAGCGGATGGCGTTGGAGCTGCCGGTGAGCTGGTTGAAGAGCAGCTCCGGGCGCGCGTCGTCCAGCTCCACGCGGACGGCGGCCAGCGGGGCGTCGAGTTCCTCGGCGACCAGCATCGCCACGGCCGTGGTGAGGCCCTGGCCGACCTCTTCGCGGGGCAGCCGGAACCGGATGGTCCCGTCGGCTTCGACGGTGAGGAGCAGGAGCGCGGACGTCGGCGCCCCGGCCAGGATGAAGAGGTCGCCGAGGTCGACCAGGTCGGCGGGCGCGGGCAGGGTGGGGACGGCGGCCCGGGCGTCCTGCGGGGCGACGGCGTCGGCGCCGGCGCGGGTCACGAGGGCCAGGGTGGGCGCGGCGACCAGGTAGGTGAGGAAGCTCCGCCGGCTCCGGCTCCGGCCCGGCTCCGGGGCTTCCGCCGGCCCTGCCGCTTCCGCCGGCCCCGGCGCCCCCGTCGGCTCCGCCGATCCTGGCGCTCCCGTCGGCCCCGCGGTGTCCATCGGCCCTGCCGTGCCCGTCATTTGGCTGCGCCCCACCCTGTTCGCCGTACCCCACATGGCTCATTACCGACACGTAGAGTAGCGATCACCGGATGAGCTGGGAAGACGTGCGCGGGGCGCCGGGTCACTCGTTCGGGGGGCGCGCGGCGCGCGCCGTGCCGAGGCTTCCGGCGGGCCGTCGACCGGCCGTCCGGTCGCACACGTCGCTCATACGAACGGTCCCCGCCCCGCCCGCCGACGGTTTCCGGCCGCACCGCGCAGCGCGGCCCGCTCGGGCGGACCATGGAAGGAGCACACGGGAGCCCCCGGGAACCAAGGGAAGAAGAAGGAGGTGAACCGAGGTGACCATGTTCATGGATGTCCACCAGGGCATGCACGGCATCACCGCGGAGCAGCTGTCCGAGGCCCACAAGGCGGACCTGGCCATCGAGGCCGAAGAGGGGGTGCACTTCGAGCGCGCGTGGGCCGACCCCGAGTCGGGCACGGTGTACTGCCTCTCCGAGGCCCCCTCGGCCGAAGCGGTCCAGCGGATCCACGAGCGCGCCGGGCATCCGGCCAGCGAGATCCACCCGATCGCGGTCAGCGTCTGACGCCCTGACCGGAACTGTTCGTACACCCCAAGGGGGGGGCGGGAGGCCTTTGGCATATGACGGCGGCAGGAACGGCCCGGATGTTGCCAAACGGCTTACAGCCCATTGCCGTCTGTGCAACAGTCGTAACCGGTCCTTCCTTCAGACTTGGCCGTGCCGCGCCTGTATCGGAGTTCTCATGCCGTCGCACCTGTTCGCGGACCGCCCCGCGCAGCCTCCCCGGCCCGGGTCGGTGGACGCGCTGATCACGCAGACCCGGCGGTTGCGGGGCGACGTGGACGCGGTCCGTCGTGACGCGGTCGTGGACGACGACGACGCCCAGGCCCGTTGGCAACGCGCGCTGTGCGACCTCGCCGTGCACCACCTCGACGACCTGGGCGAGCAGCTGGGGCAGCTCAAGGAAGGCCTCCCGGCCGTCCCTTCGCCCGCGTCCGCCGCCGAGGCCCTGTTCCCGGCCGCACCGCCCGGACCCGCGGCGGAGTCCGGCGCGGGTGTGCCGCAACAGACCCGGATCGGCAGCGCCGAGTGGAACCTGCTCACGGACGAAGTCAGCTGGTCCGACGAGCTGTTCGCGATCTTCGGCCGCGCGCCCGAGGCCGGCCCGCTCTCCCTGGACGAGCTGGGATCCACCCTGTGCGAGGAGGACCAGCCCCTGCTCACCGCGATGGTGACGGCCTGTCTGGTCGACGGCAAGCCCATCGACGGCGAGTTCCGGATCGTCCGTCCCGACGGCGTGGTCCGCACCCTGCACATGCGCGGCGAGCCCGTCGTGGACGAGTCCGACGGCTGTACGGCCTCCATGTGGGCCGTCCTGCGCGATGTGAGCGAGCTGCGGCGCAGCGAGCGCGCGGTGCGCGAGAGCCGGGACTCCCTCCAGCAGCAGCGGCAGATCGCCCGGACCGAGCACCGGCTGGCGGTGGAACTCCAGGAGGCGGTCCTCCCCCCGTGGGGCGGCACCCTGCGCTCGCCGCGCGCCGCCGCGGGCGCGCTGGACGTGACCGCCCACTACCTCCCCTCGGACACGAGCGCGCTGATCGGCGGCAACTGGTACGACGCGCTGGAACTCCCCGACGGACGCTCGATGCTGACCGTCGGGGACCTCACCGGGCACGGCGTCACCGCCACCTCCGGCATGGCGATGGCGCTCGGCGCGCTGCGCGGCATGGCGATGGCGGGGATCGAGCCGGGCCCCCTGCTGGGCTGGCTGAACCAGCTGCTGGAGACCTCCGCGCAGCCCGCGCTCGGTTCCGCCGTGTGCTGCAGCTACGACCCGGCCCGCCGGACGCTCACCTGGTCCCAGGCCGGCCATCCGGCCCCGCTGCTCTTCCGGGGCGGCCGCGGCCGCTCCCTGCGGCCGCCGGAGGGCGTCCTGCTGGGCGCGACCCCCGGAGCGGTGTACGGGCAGCGCGAAGAACCGCTTGAGGTGGGCGACGTCCTCGTCCTGCACACGGACGGGCTGACGCCGCGCAGCATCGAGTTCGGCCGGGCGGACGGCGGCGAGCGGCTGCTGGCCCTCGCGCCGCGGTTCACGGCGGCCCGCTCGGCCCAGGACTGCGTACGGACGGTGATCGAGGAGTTCGGCGAGACCGGGCGCGAGGGCGACGCCTGCGTCCTGGTCGCCAGGGTCGGTGCGTGAGCTTCACCCGGTAGAGGTGGTTCCGGTGAGTTCGGGGCCGCGCCGGCGGGCGCGGCCGTGTCCGTCCCGGCGCGGATCTCTGCGTGCGGGTGCGTCGGCATCGTGCGGGTGCGTCGGCATCACGGTCAGGCCTGGGCGCCCCGGCCACCTCGCACCGTGCGCGTCGGCAGAGCCGTCTTGAGCTCCTGGCGCAGTTCCTCGATCCGTCCGTACCCGGCGTACTGGCCCGTGAGCCGGTACATCTCGCGCAGCCGGTCCCACGTGCGGTGCGAGGAGGTCTCGTTCATGGAGACCAGGGCGAGACGCGCGTAGCGGTCCGCCTGCTCCGGGTCGTCGGCGAGGAAGCACGCCGAGGCCATGGAGATGTAGTCGAAGATCTGCGACCGCTGGTGCCCGGCCGCGCGCAGCCGCAGCGCCTCGCGTGCGTGCCGCTGGGCGGTCGGCGCGGCGCTCGGGTCGTGGTCCGCCAGGGTGCGGAAGGCGAGCGCCTGCATCCCGTGCAGGTCCGCCTCGTCGAAGTGCTGCATCCAGCTGGGCGGCGGGACGTCGCTCTTGTCGGAGACGAAGAGGTCCTCGGCCTCTCCGAGGGTGCGCCGCATCGCCTGCCCCTTGCCCATGGCGGCCTGCGCCCACGCCTCGATGGTGTGGAGCATGGCGCGGGTGCGCGGCAGCGTCTCCTCGCCCGAGCCGGACTGGGCGAGCTTCATCAGGTCCAGGGCCTCGTTGGGCTTGCCCAGGTGCACCATCTGGCGCGCCGCGCGCGAGAGCGCCTCGCCGGCCCGCGGCCGGTCGCCGCCTTCCCGGGCCGCGTGCGCGGCGATGACGAAGTACTTCTGCGCGGTGGGTTCGAGGCCGACGTCGTGGGACATCCAGCCGGCCAGGACCGCCAGGTTGGCGGCCACCCCCCACAGCCTGCGCTGCAGGTGGTCGGGGTGGTGGTAGGCGAGCATGCCGCCCACCTCGTTCAGCTGGCCCACGACCGCCTTGCGCTGGAGACCGCCGCCCCGGGAGGCGTCCCAGGCCCGGAAGACCTCCACGGAGCGCTCCAGCGCCTCGATCTCCTGGGAACCGATGGGCGCGGCCTCGTAGCGGTCGTAGCCCGCGGGGTCGGCCTGGAACCCGTCGCCGCCGAAGCGTGGCGCGGGGGTGGCGGGCAGGGGGTCGGAGTGCAGCCAGTCGTGCATGGCGTTGGTGAGGGCGGAGCCGGCGGTGAGCGCGGCGCCCGCGCCCATCAGACCGCGACGGTTGAGCATGAGGTCCATTCCCGTGAATTCGGTGAGGACCGCGGCTGTGCGTTCGGGCGCCCACGGCAGGCCGTCGGGGTTGTCCTGCAACCCGTCCTGCTGTCGTGCCGATGTGCGCCGCTGCCGTACGAACCCGAGGTCCTCGATGGTCACGACACGACCGAGCCGCTCGGTGAACAGGGCTGCCAGTACGGTGGGAACCGGTTCGCGCGGGGTCTCCCCCACGTCGATCCAGCGCCGCACCCGCGAGGTGTCGGTGGCCAGCTGGTGGTGGCCCATGGCCGCCGCCTGCCGGTTGACCATCCTCGCGAGTTCGCCTTTGGACCACCCGGCCAGCCCGAACAGATCGGACAGGCGGGTGTTGGGTCCTTTGCTCACGTCAAGCCCCCAGGTTCTCGGCTGAGTTGACAGTAACCCCCCGTCAGATGCCGAGCGACTATTCGCCAGGGTTCGCCAGGGTGCGCCAGATGGTGTGCCACCCGCACCCGGGTGTCAGGTAGGAATGCGCCTCCCCGACCCGGTCACCGGCGGAACTCCCCAGGGTGATGTACGGGATCGAGCGGGGCGGCGTACGAACTCGTCGGCGCACGAAGGGATCCGTATCATCATGTACGCAGCAACCTCCTCCGTGTCCGCGCCCGTCCGGCCGCACCGCACCTTCCAGGCGGGCGGCGGCCCCTACCTCGACGCCGGACGTCCCTCGAACGCGGCCCAGGCCGCCGTCCGGGCCCGGCGGATGCCGGGCAACGGGGCCCAGCCGATCAGCGGAAGAATCGACCTCTCCGGCCCGCAGGGCGCGCAACTGCGCACCGCGCTCGCCTCGGTGCAGCGGATCTGTCCGGAGTTCGCTCCGGTGCAGGTGCTGCGCCGCAGCGGCCGGTCGGTCCTCCTGGTGGGCACCACAGGACGGATGACGGCCGTCGCGAAGGTCTTACTGGACCATTCGCCCGAGTGGCGCGAGCGGTACCGGCACGAAATAGCGTCGTACCGGGCCTTCGTCCGGCACCGCCCGCCGGTCCGGGTGCCGCGGCTGATCGCCGCCGACCCCGAGAACTGCGTCCTGATCGTGGAGCGGATGGCGGGGCGGGTGGCCGCACTGCAGCGGCACCCGGTCGAGGCCCCGCCGCGGCCGGACGTACGGGCGGCGCTGGGCGCGGTGTGCCGGGTCAACCAGTGGCGTCCGCCGGGCGAGCTGTTCGGCCGGCCGCTGGAGTACGCCTCCCGGATCTCGCGCTACCACGAGCTGGGGCTGCTGACCGACCGGGACCTCGGCGACCTGCAGAAGCTGCTGCACGGGCTGAAGATGGGCGGGGTGCAGCCGCAGTTCAACCACGGTGACGCCCTGCTGTCGAACCTGCTGCTCTCCCCGGCCGGGCCGGTGCTGCTGGACTGGGAGCACGCGGGCTGGTACCTGCCCGGCTACGACCTGGCGACGCTCTGGACGGTGCTGGGCGACGCCCCGGCCGCCCGCGGGCAGATCAGCAGGCTGGCGCAGGCGGCGGGTCCCGCGTCCCGCGACGCCTTCCTGGTCAATCTGATGCTGGTGCTGACCCGGGAGATCCGGATGGCGGAGACGGCGGTCCAGCGGTCGATCCTGGCGGCCGCCCCGGCCCAGCCGCTGCCGTCGGGCGCGCTGTCGAGCGGTGAGGAGCACCGCCTGCTGCTGCGCAGGCTGCACGACGACTGCGGGATGGCCCGCAGGGCGGTCCGGGCGGCGGTCGGCACGCGCTGACGCGACCGCTCCCGCAAGGCCCCGAATCCCGTGGCGCGCACACCCGGTGTGCGCGCCACGGGATTTCGTGCGTTCCGGCCGCACTCGCCGTCCCTGCGCATGTCTTGACATCACATGATCCCCCGAACACCTTTTCTGACTCAGCATCAGACATGCTGGAGAGCCGCCCTTCCTCCCCACCCGCTGGAGCCCGCCCATGTCCGCTAGCGCGACCTCCCCTTCCCGGCGCACGGTCCTGGCCGGCACCGGCGCCGGGATGCTGGCCGCCGGCCTTCCCTCCGTCGCGGCGCGGGCCGCCGACGCACCCGTGCTCGGCACGTACGACGTGGTCGTGGTCGGCTCCGGGGCGTCCGGGATGACCGCCGCCCTGACCGCCGCCGGGCGCGGCCTGAGCGTGCTGGTGGTCGAGAAGGCGCCCACCTTCGGCGGCTCCGCGGCGCGTTCGGGCGCGGGGATCTGGCTGCCGAACAACGCGGTGATCCTGCGGGCCGGGGTACCGGACACGCCGGAGAAGGCCGCCGCCTACCTGTCGGCGGTGGTGGGGCCCGACGTACCGGCGGCCCGCCGGCAGGCGTTCCTGGACAACGGGCCCCGCATGCTGGACTTCGTCATGGCGCACAGCCCGCTCGGGTTCCGCTTCATGGACGGCTACAGCGACTACTACCCGAACCTGCCCGGCGGGATGCCGAACGGCCGTTCCATCGAGCCGGACCAGATCGACGGAAACGTCCTGGGCGCCGAACTGGCCCGCCTGAACCCGGCGTACCTGCCCGTCCCGGCGGGGATGGTGGTGTTCAGCCAGGACTACAAGTGGCTCAACCTGGCGGCGGTCAGCGCCAAGGGGCTGGCCGTGTCCGCGGAGTGCCTGGCGCGCGGCACGGTGGCCGCGCTGCGCGGTGAGAAGCCGCTGACCATGGGCCAGGCCCTGGCCGCCGGGCTGCGGGCAGGGCTGCTCCGGGCCGGGGTGCCGCTCTGGCTGAACAGCCCGCTGGTGGACCTGGTCCAGGAGGGGGGCGCAGTGACCGGTGTCGTGGTGGAGAAGGACGGCGCGCGCGGTGTCGTACGGGCCCGGCGCGGCGTGGTCATCGGCTCCGGCGGCTTCGAGCACAACGCCGAGATGCGGGCGCGCTACCAACGGCAGCCGATCGGCACCGCGTGGTCGGTGGGGGCGAAGGAGAACACCGGCGACGGCATCCGGGCGGGCCAACGGGCCGGGGCCGCGCTGGCGTTGATGGAGGACGCCTGGTGGGGTCCCTCGATCCCGCTGCCGGGCGAGCCGTACTTCTGCCTCGCCGAACGCACCCTGCCCGGTGGGCTGATCGTCAACGGGGCGGGGGCCCGGTTCGTCAACGAGGCGGCTCCGTACAGCGATGTGGTGCACGTGATGTACGAGAAGGACGGGGGCACGGGTTCGCACATCCCGGCCTGGCTGATCGTGGACCAGAACTACCGCAACAAGTACCTGTTCAAGGACGTGCTGCCGACGATCGTCTTCCCCGACTCCTGGTACGAGGCGGGAGCGGCGAAGAAGGCCTGGTCCTGGGACGCCCTGGCGGGCCAGATCGGGGTACCGGCGGCCGCCCTGCGGGCCACGCTCAACCGGTTCAACGCGCAGGCCTGGAACGGCACCGACCCGGACTTCCACCGCGGCGACACGGCCTACGACCACTACTACACGGACCCGGGCGTGCACCCGAACTCCTGTCTGGCCCCAGTGTGGGCGCCGCCGTTCCACGCCTTCAAGATCGTGCCGGGCGACCTCGGCACCAAGGGCGGCATCGTGACGGACGCGCGGGCGCGGGCGCTGCGGGAGGACGGCTCGGTGATCCGGGGGCTGTGGGCCGCGGGCAACGCGAGCGCGGCCGTGATGGGGCACAGCTACGCGGGGGCGGGTTCGACGATCGGGCCCGCGATGACCTTCGGCTACGTGGCGGCCAACGACATCGCGGACGCGTAGCGCCGGCGGCCGGAGCGACCCGGGCGGCTCCGTTTCCGCCCGGGCTTCCGGGCGGGCAGGTCCGGGGGCTCAGCCCTGCTGGAACAGCTCGGCGGGCAGCGGCTTGAGCAGCGCGTAGAGGTCGTCGGTGATCGGGCGGTCCCAGCTGGCGATGGTGACCAGCACGTTGTCGCTGCGGTCGAACTGCACGCAGGAGATGCGGGATTCCGAGAGCTTGACCTTGCGGACGATGAGGAGGTTGTCGCCCTGCATGACGGGGCAGTCCTCGGTGCCGGTGACCTCGACGTCCTCGTCGTTCTCCAGTGCGTCGAGGAGCTGGGCCACCTCGAAGGGGACCTGCTTGTCGGCCAGCTCGCGGGCCGGCGAGCCCTCGGGGAGGTTGCCGATGATCATCGCGGGGCCGCGGCCGCCGAAGAGGTCGTAGCGCAGGAAGACACCCTGGCAGCTGCCGTCGGGGGCGGGGAGCAGGCCGGCCCCGAGGTTGCCCGGCCAGTCACCCGGATCCATGGCGAGGACATCGAAGTCCGGGCCGGCGGGAGTGGCGGCGCTGCGGCGGCGGAGGAAGGACATGCGGCCATGGTACGTGGCCGCGTGGGGTTTCCGACCCGGGCCCCGCAACCGCCGCGGGGCGGCCGGTCCGGGCGCCCCGGCGGCCTGCCGGGGGCCGGGGGCCGGACCGGGCCCGGCCGTATCCCGCTCACGGAACGGGCCGCGCGGGGACCGGCCGCCGTCCCGAGGGAGCGGGTCGGCCGACGCCTACGGCGGGTGGGACGGCGGGGGCGGGGGCGGGGGCGGGCCGAGTCGGCGCATCCGCCGGGGACGGCCCCGCCGGGTGGGCAGGCGCCCCACCGGCGCCGCGGGTCACGGCGGCCAGGGCCAGGACGGCGTCCCGCGCCACCCCGTCCGCCCCGCAGGACGACGCCACCGCCGCGGCCCGCTCCAGGGCGGCCGCCTCCCGCCGGGCCACCCCCAGGGCCAGCAGCGACCGGCTCAGCTCGTACCGGGCGGGCGAGCCGCTCAGCAGGGCCACCGACTCCTCCAGCAGCCCCGCCCGCCGGGCCCGCGGGCCCACCCGCGCCGCCACCCGCAGCGCCTGCCCGATGGCCGACGGGGCCCCGAAGGCCCGGGCTCGGCGGGCCGCGTCGGCGGCCAGTGCGCGGGCCCGCCTGGGGTCCGCGTCCGCCACCGCTTCGGCCAGGTGCAGCTGCCAGGGGCACCACGCGGGGTTCTGGATCCCGCGCGGGGTGAGCCGCCGGTCGACCGCCTCCAGCTGGGCCGCGGCCGCCGCGGTCTCGCCCCGGGCCAGCAGCAGTTCCGCGTACACGGTCTGGGAGTCCGGGAAGACCACGGCCGCCGGGAACGGCTCTCCGTAGGCGTGCGCCCGCGCCAGCTCCCAGGCCTCCCCCGGCCGGCCCCGGGCGAGCAGGGTCTCGATGAGGATGGCGATCGCGTACCAGTGCACGGGCGTACGGCGGCCCACGCGCTCGGCGAGGCGCAGTCCGGCCCGCGCCAGCTCCTCCGCTTCGACCAGCCGCCCACGGCGGTAGCGGATGTAGGCGCGCAGGCTGTAGGCGAAGGACAGGTGCGCTCCGCGCCACCCGTGGCGTTCGAATTCGGCGGTGCCCGCCTCGAAAAGTTCCTCCGCCCGCTCGGGCCGGTCGGCGTACATGTGGGCCATGGCGGCCAGGACCGGGACCTCGAAGCCCCGGTCCTCGTGCGCCCAGCTGAAGCCGTCGCCGAGGGCCCGCCCGGCGTGGTGCAGGACCACGTCCACCGGTTCGCCGCGCAGGCAGGCGTCCCAGGCGCGCAGCCCGATCAGGTACCGCTCGGTGAGGTCGCGGCCGGTGAGCCGGTCGGCGAGCCGGGCCAGGCGGCGGGAGCGGGCCGGGGAGTCGGTTTCGGCCGCGTTGAAGGCGCCCCACATGAACTGCTCGGACTGGAGCCGCAGCCGCCCCCGGACGTCGGGGGTGGCCGGGATCTCCCGGGCCAGCGCCTCGCAGGCCTCGGCGAGCCGGTCGCTGTGCGCGAGCACCTGGGCGAGGCGGATCACGATGCCCTGGCGCAGCGCCGGGTCCTCGACCGGTTCGGCGAGGGCGGCGCGCAGATGGTGCACGGTGTTCGCGGGTTCGGTGAGCAGGGAGGCGCAGCCCAGTTCGTAGAGCACGGCGGCCCGTTCACCGAAGGCCGGGGGTTCGCGCAGGGCGCGGGCGAGCTGGCGGCGGGCCGCTTCGGGCGCTCCGGCCCGCAGGTTCTCGCGGGCGGCCTCGCGCAGGGTGCGCACGACCCAGGGGTCGTGGTCGGGGCGGGCTTCCAGGAGGTGGCGGGCGGCGGCGCAGGGGCCGAGGCCGGCGTCGACGACGGCGACCGCGGCCTGGCCGTGCAGGGCGGCCCGCAGGTCGTCGGGGATGGAGCGGTAGAGGGCGGAGGCGATCAGCGGGTGGACGAATTCGAGGGCCTGACCGCCTTCCGGGCCGCCGTCGGGTCCGGCCGGGGCGCTGAGGATACGGGCGGCCCGCAGCCGTGCGGTGGCGTCGGCGGCCCCTTCGGTGCCGAGCCCGGCCACCCGGGCGGCGAGGTCGCGCGGGGCGGCCGTGCCGAGGACGGCGCAGGCCCAGGCGAAGCGGACGGTGGAGGGGCCGAGTCGGTCGAGCCGGGCCACCAGGCCGCTGCCGCGCTGGGCGGCGGCGAGTCCGCTCAGCAGCGGGGCGCTGGCCTCGACCGGGTCGAGGCCGCGGTCGTGGACCCCGGCGCTCAGTTCGACGGCCTCGAAGGGGTTGCCCTCGGTGACGGCCCAGGCCTCGTGGCAGAAGGCGTCGTCGGCGTGCTCGCCGACCTCCTCGCGCAGGAGCCGGCCGACGGCGGCCGCGGTGAGCGGGGCGAGGCTGAGCGGGCGCCTGCCCGCGCGGCCGGGCAGCGTGCGGAACGCCTCGGCGTGGGCGGGCAGTTCGTCGGGGCGGTAGGCGACCACGAGGAGCAGCGGGAGCTGTTCGGCGCGGGGCGCGAAGGCGGCGAGCCAGCCGAGCGACTCGGGGTCCGCCCAGTGGGCGTCGTCGAGGACGAGGACCACCGGCGGGTGCTGGACGGCGAGGTGGGTGAGCACCCAGTCGAGGCCGTCGCGCAGGCCCTGGGGGTCGGGGGGCGCGCCCTCCTCGGCGGCGCGCAGGCCGAGGGCGGGGCCGACGATGGGGTACCAGCCGCCGAGGGCGGCGCGCAGGGCGTCCTCGGAGCGCCCGGCCAGCCGGGGCCGCAGGAGCTGGCGGGCGACGTGGAAGGGCTGGCCCTGTTCCTGTTCGCCGCCGCGGGCGCTCAGCAGGGTGCAGGAGCGGGCGCGGGCCCGGCGGCGCACTTCGGCGAGCAGGGTGGTCTTGCCGAGTCCGGCGGGGCCGCAGAAGGCGAGGAGCGCGCCGCCGCCGGCCGTGACGGGCGCGGACCCGGCGGGGCCGGGCCGCGAGCGGGTGAGCTGGTCCAGCGCCTCGTCGACGGCGGCCAGTTCGGTTTCGCGTTCGAACAATACGCGCCGTGTGCGGGCCCGGCGTTCCGTCATGACTGGTACCCCCCAGACCTGTTCGGGAGATCAGCCTACGCCCGCCTGAGCTCGGCGGGAGCCCGTGGTTCGGGAAAGATCGGTTTCTTTTCCCTACGGCGTTATTCAGCCGATTCAGCGGCGAGTGCCTCCAGAACGGCGACCGCCTCGTCGGCGCGCTCGGCGGCCACGAAGAGGTGGTCGTGGTGGTGGCCGGCGATCACGTTGCAGCTGAGGCCGTGCGCGGCGAGGGCGGCGGCGAAGGCCCCCGTCAGGCCGACGGCGTCCAAGGCGGAGTGGATGCGCAGGGTGATCCACCCGGCCACGTAGTCGTACGCCAGTCCGGCCGCGTCGGCGTCCTCCTGGCGCAGCACCAGGGTCAGGCCCTCGGGCTCCAGGACCGTGGCCACCGGTGTGGTCCCGGGCGGGGCCGTCGGCCCGGGCACGGTGCAGAAGACGTACCGCCCCTCGTTCAGTTCGGGGCGCATGCCGCTCAGCAGTTTCCGCAGGTCGCTCTCGCCGCTCATGGCGACACCCTAGTGCCGTGACCGGAAAGGTCCACCGTGTCACGGCGCCGGGCCCGGTCGCGGCGGACCGGGCCCGGCGCCGCCGGAGTCACGTCAGGTCGAACTCGCCGCCGCGGGCGTTCATGACGAACGTGCGCCACTCGTCCGGGGCGAAGATCAGCGAAGGGCTCCCGGGCCGCTCGCTGTTGCGCATCGCGATGAAGCCCTCGACGAAGGCGATCTGGACGTCACCGGCTCCCCGGCTGCTCGACTGCCACTGCGCCCCGCTGAGATCGAGGTCCGGCTTGTCCCAGCCGGCGAAGGGCTTCGAAGTCATGCTCTCGGCCACGTGCGTGCTCCTCCCGGTACGTCGTCCGGGGGCAAGGTTAACCACCACCGGCCGTGCCGGACAGGCCGCGTTCCGTGACCGGCCGGCCCGTCCGGCTCCGCTGTCCGGAAACCGGTTTCCGCCCCCACAGGGTCAGTTGGCCGGTTCCTGTGCGCCCACCAGCCACATCGCGAAGAACTGCGCGCCGCCGCCGTAGGCGTGGCCGATCGCCCGCCGAGCCCCCTCCACCTGGTGCTCTCCCGCCCGCCCCCGCACCTGGAGGGCGGCCTCCGCGAAGCGGATCATGCCCGAGGCGCCGATGGGGTTGGTCGACAGGACACCGCCGGACGGGTTCACCGGGAGGTCGCCGTCGAGTTCGGTGACCCCGGCCTCGGTCAGCTTCCAGCCCTCCCCCTCGTCCGCGAAGCCGAGGTTCTCCAGCCACATCGGCTCGTACCAGGAGAAGGGGACGTACATCTCCACCGCGTCGATCTGCCGGCGCGGATCGGTGATGCCCGCCTGCCGGTAGACGTCGGCGGCGCAGTCCTTGCCCGCCTGCGGCGAGACGAAGTCCTTGCCCGCGAAGAGGGTCGGCTCGCTGCGCATCGCCCCGCCGTGCACCCAGGCGGCCGGGTGCGGCGAACGGGCCGCGCCCGCCCGGTCGGTGAGGATCATCGCGCAGGCGCCGTCCGAGGACGGGCAGGTCTCGGAGTAGCGGATCGGGTCCCAGAGCATCGGCGACGCCTGGACCTTCTCCAGGGTGATGTCGTGCTCGTGCAGGTGCGCGTAGGGGTTCTTGAGCGCGTTGCGCCGGTCCTTGTACGCGACGAGCGAGCCGACCGTGTCGGGCGCGCCGGTCCGCCGCATGTACGCCCGCACGTGCGGGGCGAAGAACCCGCCCGCCCCCGCCAGCAGCGGCTGCTGGAAGGGGACCGGCAGGGACAGCCCCCACATGGCGTTGGACTCGGACTGCTTCTCGAAGGCGAGGGTCAGCACGGTCCGGTGGACCCGCGCCGCGACCAGGTTCGCCGCGACCAGCGCGGTCGAGCCCCCCACCGACCCGGCGGTGTGCACGCGCAGCATCGGCTTGCCGACGGCGCCGAGGGCGTCCGCCAGGTACAGCTCCGGCATCATCACGCCCTCGAAGAAGTCGGGGGCCTTGCCGATGACGACGGCGTCGATGTCCGCCCAGGTCAGCCCGGCGTCGGCCTGGGCGCGGACGGCCGCTTCGCGGACCAGCCCGGCGATGGAGACGTCGTGGCGGGCGGCCACGTGCTTGGTCTGGCCGATGCCGACGACGGCGACCGGCTCCTTGCCCGACGCGCTCATGCTCGGTCCCCTTCCAGGACGGCGACCAGGTTCTGCTGGAGGCAGGGGCCGGAGGTGGCGTGGGCGACGGCCCGGTCGGACTCGCCGCGGTGGATCCGGGCGGCGGCCTCGCCGATCCGGATGAGGCCCGCCGCCATCACCGGGTTTGCGGCGAGCGCCCCGCCGGACGGGTTGACGCGCACGGCCCCGTCGAGCCCGAGCGCCTTGCGCAGCACCACCTCCTGGGAGGAGAACGGTGCGTGCAGTTCCGCCGTGTCGACGGGCGCGTCGAAGACGCCGGCGTGCTCGGCGGCGAGCCGGGTGGAGGGCGAATCGGTGAGGTCCCGCAGGCCCAGGGCGTGGGCCTCGATGCGGTGGTCGATGCCGGTGATCCAGGCGGGGCGCGGGCACAGGGCGCGCGCGGTGTCCCCGGCCGCCAGGATGACGGCGGCGGCGCCGTCGCCGATGGGCGGGCAGTCGCCCGTGCGCAGCGGCCGGACCTGGTAGGCGCCCTGCGGGACGGCGCCGCTGAGCTGGGCGTGCGGGTTGCTCTGCGCCGCGGCGGCTCGGCTGCGGGCGCCGATGGCGGCCAGTGCGCTCTCGTCGGTCTCGCCGGCGTCGATCAGCGCCTGGGCCTGGAGGGCGGCCAGGGCCACCGAGTCGGGCCAGAGGGGGGCGAGGTAGTACGGGTCGAGCTGGCGGGTCATGACGTCGCGGACGGATCCCGGGGAGGACTTCCCGTAGCCGTAGACGAGAGCGGTGTCGGCCTCGCCGGTCTGGATCTTGACCCAGGCCTCGTAGAGCGCCCAGGCGCCGTCCATCTCGACGTGCGACTCGGAGATCGGCGGCCAGGCGCCGACGCCGTCGAGGGTCATCGTGAACGAGAACGCCCGGCCCGCCAGGTAGTCGCTGGAGCCGGAGCAGGTGAAGCCGATCTCCCCGGCCTTCAGCCCGGTCTGGGCGAGGACCTGGTGCAGGACCGGCATGACCATCTCGACTTCGCTCAGCTCGTCGGTGCGGCGCCGGTGGTCGCTCTGCGCGAAGGCGACGACGGCGACCTCGCGGGACGTGCGTGCGCGGGCCATCAGATCAGCTCCTTGTACACGTCGTAGTCGGCGTCGGGCTCGCCGGTGGGCCGGTAGTGGTCGGGGTAGCGCCCGCCCTCGGTCCAGACCGGCTCCACGCGCAGGCCCATCCGGACCTGGTCGTAGGGGATGCCGCCGATCCGGCCGTGCAGGGCGAGACCGGCGCCGTCGAGCGCGATGTGCGCGTAGACGTACGGGACGTCGATGTCGAGGTTGCGGGCCTTGATGTTGACGATGCAGTAGGTGGTGACGGTGCCGGCGGGCCCGACCTCCACCCGGTCGGTGGTGGCGACGCCGCAGGTGGGGCACGCGCCGCGCGGCGGGACGTACACCTTGTGGCAGGAGGGGCAGCGTTCGCCGACGGTGCGGCGCTCGGCGAGGGCGTTGATGTACGCGGTCTGGGCGCGGCCGGGGCTGTAGACGTAGTCGAGGCGGGCCTCGGCGACGATGCCGGTGACGGCGTCCTCGAAGACCCCGTCGTGCGGGCACCCGGCCGGGGCCGCCGCGGCGTCCGCGGCCCCTTCGCCCCCGTCCCCTTCGTACGGTTCGAAGCAGGCGATGTCGGTGATGGCTCCGGTGCGCTCCCCGGCCCAGCGGATCCGGACCCGCATCCCGGTGCGGACGGCCTCGGGGCCGGACGCGTCGAGGGCGTGCAGCAGGGCGGTGTCGGCGCCGTCGAGGCGGACGAGCACCCAGGCGAAGGGGGTGCCGAGCGGCTGCTGGGGGCGGGGGGCGCCGTTCCAGGCCCAGGTGGTGACGGTGCCGGTGGCGCCGACCTCGACGAGATCGCGGATCTCCTCGGCGGTGACCGGGTCGTATTCGACGGGCGGCACCATGACCCGGCCGTCGGCGGTCTTCACCCCGAGCACGACGCGCTCGCGCAGCCCGGTGAGGAAAGCGCTCTGCACGGGCCCGAGGGACCGGGTGAAGGGGAACTCGACGACGAGGGGCGCGCGCAGCACTTCCGGTGTGGGGGCGGCTGTCATGAGGGGCTCTCCGATTCTCCGGGACGGGGACGGGGGCGGGGCGCGGTGGTGGGGGGCGCTTGGGTGGGGGGCCGGGCGGTCCGGGCGCGGGGGCAGGGGGCCGGGCCGCGGCGGTCGGGGCGGGGCTCCGGGGCGCCGCCGGCCCGGGCTCCCTCACGCGCGGCGGTAGACCGGCGGCCGTTTCTCGGCGAAGGCGCGGGCGCCCTCCTTGGCATCGGCTGTGTCGAAGACCGGCCAGCCGCGCACGAGTTCGGCGGCCAGCCCCTCGGTCTCGGTCAGCTCGGCGCTCTCGTACACCGACGCCTTGACGGCCTCGACGGCGAGCGGGCCGCACCCGTTGACCAGCTCGGCGATCTCCAGGGCCTTCTCCAGGGCCGTGCCGTCGGGCACCACCTGTCCGATGAGGCCGATCCTGGCCGCCTCCTCGGCGGCGTACGGCCGGCCGGTCAGCAGCATTTCCAGGGCGTGCGTGCGCGGGATCTGCCGGGGCAGCCGGACCGTGGACCCGCCGATCGGGAACAGGCCGCGCCTGACCTCGAAGAGGCCGAAGGTGGCGCCCGCTCCGGCCACCCGGATGTCCGTGCCCTGGAGGATCTCGGTGCCGCCCGCGACGCAGTAGCCCTCGACCGCCGCAATGACGGGCTTGCGGGGGCGGTGGTGGCGCAGCATCGCCTTCCAGTGCAGGTCGGGGTCGGCCTTCAGCCGGTCCCGGTACCGGTCGCCCGCCATCCCCTGGCCCGCGAGGGCCTTGAGGTCCATGCCGGCGCAGAAGTCGCCGCCCGCGCCGGTCAGCACCACCGACCGGACCGTGTCGTCCGCGTCGGCTTCGAGCCAGCCGTCGTACAGGCCCACCAGCAGCGGCAGCGAGAGCGCGTTCTTCGCCTCGGGCCTGTTCATGGTGAGCACCAGCGTGGCGCCGTGCCGCTCCACGGTCAGGTGTTCCGTCCCACCCATTGCCGTCCTCCCTCTCAAGACCTAGAACAGGTTGCAGGAGGGGCGGGTGCAGTTCAATAGTTTTCTGACACTCAGTCAGTTTTCTTGGGTGGCGCCCTTCCCAGTTGGCAGACACGGCGCTCTAATGGCCGCCGTGCCGCCCAGCGCGGCTCTGTCATGCGGGTTTTCCGGGGTCAGGAGGAACGGTGGAGTACAACCTTGCCGACCTGTTCGAGTCGGTCGTCGACGTGGTTCCCGACCGCGAGGCCCTCGTGTACGTGGACCACCCGGGCACCGGCGCGGAGCGCCGCCTCACGTACGCGGAGCTGGACGCCGCGGCGAACCGGATCGCGCACCACCTGCTGGACAGCGGCCTGAAGCCCGGCGAGCACCTGGGACTTCACCTCTACAACGGCGTCGAGTACTTGCAGACCGTCCTGGCCGCGCTCAAGGCGCGCCTCGTACCGGTCAACGTCAACTACCGCTACGTGGAGGAGGAACTGGTCTACCTCTACCGCGACGCCGACCTCGCTGCGCTCGTCTTCGACGCCGAGTTCACCGCGCGCGTCGTGGGCGCCCTGCCGCAGACGGAGAAGCTGCGCCACCTCGTGCGGGTGGGGACGGCTCCCGATGGCGCCCCGCACCTGGACGCCGTGCCGTACGCCGAGGCCGAGGCGGCCGGGTCCGCCGGCCGCGGCTTCGGCCCGCGGTCGCCCGACGACCTCTTCATCATCTACACGGGCGGCACCACCGGCATGCCCAAGGGAGTGATGTGGCGCCAGGAGGACCTGTTCTTCGCCGGGCTGTTCGGCGGCGAACCCTCGGGGCAGCCGGTGCGGCGGCCGGAGGAACTCGCCGAGCGCGTCGCGAAGAACAGCCCGGGCCTGACCTTCTTCCCCGCTCCCCCGCTGATGCACGGCACCTCGACCCTGACGTCGTTCGTCGCCTTCAACTACGGCCAGCGGGTGGCGATCCACCGCAAGTACACGCCCGAGGACGTGATCCGCACCATCGGCCGGGAGAAGGTCTCCAGCGTCTCCCTGGTCGGCGACGCGATGCTGCGGCCGCTCATCGACGCCCTGCGCGGCCCCTTGAAGGGCGCCGACCTGTCCTCGCTGTTCAGCGTCTCCTCCTCCGGGGCGATCATGTCGGAGACGGTGCGCGCCGAGTTCCAGGCGCTGGCCCCGCACGTGATGCTGCTGAACAACTTCGGGTCGTCCGAGTCCGGTTCCAACGGACGGGCGACCAGCGACTCCGGCCCGGAGAAGGGTTTCCGGCTGGAGGTCAACGAGCGCACGCAGGTGGTGGACCCGGTGACGCACGAACCGGTCGCGGTGGGCGAACCGGGGCGGCTGGCGCAGCGCGGGTACGTCCCGCTCGGCTACTACAACGACCCCGTCAAGACGGCGGAGACCTTCTTCCAGCGGGGCGCGGAGCGCTGGGTGCTGCTCGGCGACATGGCGACGGTCGACGAGGACGGCATCGTCACGATCCTCGGGCGCGGCTCGCAGTGCATCAACACGGGCGGCGAGAAGGTCTACCCGGAGGAGGTCGAGCAGGCCCTCAAGTCCCACCCGGACGTGTACGACGCCCTGGTGGCCGGGGTCGCCGACGCGAAGTGGGGCAACCACGTCGCTGCGGTGGTGCAGGTCCGCGCGGGAGCCGCCGACCCGAGCCTGGCGGACATCCAGACCCACTGCCGCACCAAGCTGGCCGGGTACAAGATCCCGCGCCAGCTGGTCATCGCGCCGAGCATCCAGCGCTCCCCGAGCGGCAAGGCGGACTACCGGTGGGCTAAAACCGTGGCCTCGCAGGCGGCGCAGACCACGGAGGAGGGCGGCACGCGGGGCTGACCGGCGGGAAGCGACCGGGCGGGACATTGATTTCCGCCCCGCGCTCCGGCAGGCTACCGAATGATCGGTCGGTTGGCTCACAACGGGGTGACGAGATGGCTGCTTCCAGCGCTTCCGCTTTCCAGGACCACAGCGAAGGGCTGACGCCCGACGCCCTGGCAGAGCTCCAGCTGACCCGGCTCCGCGCGACCCTGCACCGCGCCTACGCGCACGTCCCCTTCTACCGGCAGGCCTTCGACAAGGCGGGACTGCACCCCGACGACTGCCGCTCGCTCGCCGACCTCGCCCGGTTCCCCTTCACCACCAAGGCCGACCTGCGCGACAACTACCCCTTCGGGATGTTCGCCGTCCCCCGGTCCGAGGTGCGCAGGCTGCACGCCTCCAGCGGCACGACCGGAGCGCCGACCGTCGTCGGTTACACCGAGGGCGATCTCGGCACCTGGGCCGAGGTGGTCGCCCGCTCGATCCGCGCGGCGGGCGGCCGCCCCGGCCACGTCGTGCACGTCGCCTACGGCTACGGGCTCTTCACCGGCGGCCTGGGCGCGCACTACGGCGCCGAGCGCCTGGGCTGTACGGTCGTGCCCGCGTCCGGCGGGATGACCGACCGCCAGGTCCGGCTGATCCAGGACTTCCGCCCCGAGGTCATCATGGTGACCCCCTCCTACATGCTGACGCTGCTCGACGAGATGGAGCGCCAGGGCATCGATCCGCGGTCCACCTCCCTGCGGACCGGGATCTTCGGCGCGGAACCGTGGACCGAGGAGATGCGCCGCGAGATCGAGGAGCGGCTCGGCATCGACGCCGTCGACATCTACGGGCTGTCGGAGGTGATCGGACCCGGCGTGGCGCAGGAATTCGCGGAGACGAAGGACGGGCTCCACATCTGGGAGGACCACTTCCTGCCGGAGGTCGTCGATCCGTTCACGGGCGAGGTGCTGCCCGACGGGGAGCCCGGGGAGCTGGTGTTCACCTCGCTCACCAAGGAGGCCATGCCGGTGATCCGCTACCGCACCCGGGACCTGACCCGCCTGCTGCCCGGCACCGCGCGGCCGGCCCTGCGCCGGATGGAGAAGGTGACGGGCCGCAGCGACGACATGATCATCCTGCGCGGGGTCAACCTCTACCCCACGCAGATCGAGGAGGTCATCCTGCGGACGTCATCGGCAGCGCTGGCCCCGCACTTCCAGCTCCGCCTCAGCCGCGAAGGCCGGATGGACGCCCTGACGGTCCGCGCCGAGGCCCGCCCCGACGCCACCCCGGCCGAGCGCGAGGCCGCGGCCGCCGCCGTGGTCCGGGCGGTCAAGGAGGGCATCGGGGTCTCCGTGCGCGTCGAGGTGGTGGACCCGTGGACGCTGGAGCGCTCGGTGGGCAAGCTGCGCCGCGTCGTGGACCTCCGCGGGCGCGAGGACACGCCCCCGCAGGGCTGAAACCACCCCTTCGGGGGCAATTGCGGGCCGCATCCGGGAAGCGGAGGGCGCTCGCGGGTAGGTCATGGTGCGTGATCCCGTCCCTCCGGCACCTCTGCGACCGGCTCCAGGCGTCCTCCGCCGGGCTGGCGTGGAGCCGTGGCCGGGAGATGGAGCTGATGCACCGGGCGATGGGCTTCGCGGCCCTCGGGTTCCTCACCCTCGTGCCCCTGCTGATCGTCGTGGCCGCCGCCGCCCCCGGCAGCGGTGAGGGGTTCGGGCGCTGGCTGGGGCAGGCCCTCGGGGTCTCCTCGTCCTCCCGCGCCCGGGTCGAGGTCCTCTTCGGCTCGGCGAACCAGGCACTGGAGCGCACCACCGCCTTCGGTCTGGCGGCCCTGGCGGTCTTCGGGCTGACCTTCGGCTCCGCCGTCCAGACCGGTTACGAGAAGGTCTGGGACCTGCCGACCGCCCGCTGGCACACCATGTGGCGGCACGTCGTGTGGCTGGCCTTGCTGGTCTCCTACATCGCCCTGCTGGTCGTCATCCCCTCGCCGTCCGACGACGCCCTCGGGACGGGCATCGGCACGGTGGGCGACCTGACCGGCACCTGCCTGTTCTTCTGGGGCTCGCAGCGGCTGCTGCTCGGCGGCCGGGTCCGCTGGCCGGCGCTGCTGCCCGGGGCCGTCGCCACCAGCCTCGGCCTGCTGGGGCTGCGCGTCTTCTCGCAGCTGGTCTTCTCGCCGCTCATCGCCTCGAACGCCGTCACCTACGGCCCCTTCGGCACCCTGCTGGTCGTCCAGTCCTGGCTCGTCGGCGTCGGCTTCGTCGTCTACGGCGGCGCCCTCGTCGGGCGCCTGGTCCACGAGCACCGGACCCTGCGGCGCCTGCGCGCGGACGGCTTCCACGCGCCCTGACGCACTGCCGGGGTGACGCCCGTTGTCAAGTGACGAATAGCCGGGGCTACGGCCTCGTGCCGCCCGCGGGCACGGTGGAAACCCACCGCTCCGCGCCACCACCCGGTGGCCGTACGCCCCCCGGCACGATGACAAGGAACCCCCCTCATGACTGACATGGCCATCATCGGACTCGGCTGCCGCTTCCCCTGCGCCCCGGACCTCCGGGCCTACTGGAACCTCCTGCTCCGTGCGGAGCGGCAGTTCTCCCGGGTGCCGCGGGACCGCTGGAACCACGACGCCTTCCACGCGCCCGGCGGCCGGCCGGCGCCCAATGCCGCGTACACGGATCAGGTCGCCTTCCTGGACGACGTGGACCGCTTCGACGCCCTGCACTTCGGGGTGCCGCCCGCGCGCGCCCGGTCCATGGACCCCCAGCACCGGCTGATGCTGGGCGTCGCCCGCGAGGCCCTCGACGACGCGGGGCTGGGCCGCGGCGACTTCGACCGGGAGAACACCGGCGTCTTCTTCGGCATGTCGGTGTCCGACTACAAGGACCTCATGACGGCCCACATGCGCACGCTCACCCTCGCCGGTGAGGCGCGGGCGCAGGGCCGCCCCGCACTCTCGGACGCCGTCGGCGACGAGGCGGAACGGCTCGGCGCCATCGAGGCCTTCACCCTGCCCGGCAGCCTGCTCGCCATGGCGTCCGGCACCGTCAGCCGGCACTTCGGCCTCGGCGGCCCGAGCTTCGCGGTCGACGCCGCCTGTTCCGGTTCCATGGTCGCGCTCGACCAGGCCGTGGCCCAGCTGCGCCAGGGCGGCTGCCGCATCGCGCTGGTCGGCGGGGTGTACCTGAACCTCACGCCCGACAGCCTCGTCGGCTTCTCCAGGCTCCGCGCGCTGTCCGCCACCGGCGTGTGCCGCCCGTTCGACGAGAGGGCCGACGGCTTCGTCCTCGGCGAGGGCGCCGGTGTCGTCGTCATCCGGCCGCTCGCCGACGCGCTCGCCGCCGGCGATCGCGTCTACGCGGTCATCAAGGGCATCGGGTCGGCCAACGACGGAGCCTCGCCCGGACCGCTGGTCCCCACCGCGGACGGCCAGCTGCGCGCCATGCGCCGGGCGTACGAGGACGCGGGCGTCGCCCCCTCCTCCGTCGGCTTCATCGAGGCGCACGGCACCGGTACCGCCGCCGGTGACCGGGCCGAGACCGAGGCGCTGCGCCGACTGCGCGCCGAGTACCCCGACGACGATCCGGGCCTGTGCTACCTCGCCGCGGGCAAGGCCCTCATCGGGCACTCGCTGGCGGCGGCGGGTGTCGCGGGCCTCATCAAGACCGCCCTGGTCCTGCACCACCGCACGATCGTGCCGCAGCCGGACACCACGCCCCACCCGGACCTGGGCATATCCGCCGCGGGCCTGCGCTTCGCCGACACCGCGCGCCCCTTTCCCGCCACGGACACCCCCCGGCGCGCCGCCGTCAGCTCCTTCGGCTTCGGCGGCACGAACGTCCACGTGGTCCTGGAGGAGCGGCAGCCCGCCCCGGCCCGCGGCCACCTCGCGGAACGGACCGACGGCACCGGCCGCGCCGACCACTCCGGTCACGGCGGCACCCCGGACAGCCGCGGCCCCGGCCCCGGCCCCCACCTCGTCCTCCTCTCGGCCGGCAGCACCGACCTGCTGGTCGAGCACATCGGCGAGGTACTCGGCGCACTCGACGCGGCGGACCGCCCGCCGCTGGCCGCCGTGGCCCACACCCTGGGCTCCCGCGCACCGCTGAGGGCCCGGCTCGCGATCGTCGCCGCCGACACCGAGGCCTTCCTGCGGCGGCTGCGCGCTGCCCGTGAGCAGCTCCGCACCGGCGCCCGGGGCGACCTCGGCGACGGCGCCTTCGCCTCCGACGCCCCGCTGCCCGCCGCGCAGCGCCGCGTCGCCTTCCTCTTCCCGGGCCAGGGCAGCCAGCGGCCGGGGATGGCGCGGGATCTCCACGAGCGGTTCCCCGCCTTCCGTTCGGCGCTCCGGGAACTCGGCGCCGTGGCCCGGGGGGACCTCGGGGCCGACTTCGCCGACCTGCTGTACGGAGAGGCTCCCGCCTCCCCGGCCGCCGCCGAGGAGCTGAGGCTGCGGATGACCTCCACCGAGGTGTGCCAGCCGCTGCTCGGTACGGTCCAGCTCGCCGCCACCCGCGTCCTCGCCGACTGCGGCGTCGCCCCCGACCTCTCGCTCGGCCACAGCGTCGGAGAGTTCGCCGCCGCCGCGGCGGCCGGAGCGCTCACGCAGGTGGACACCGTCCGGCTGCTGGTCCACCGTGGCGCGGCCCTGCGGCGGGCCGAGAGCGGCTTCCGGGGCGGCATGCTCGCCCTCCAGAGCGACGAGGAGACCTGCCGCCGGCTCGTCGCGGACATCGACGACGTGTGGCTCGCGTGCTTCAACCAGCCGCGGCAGGTCGTGGTCAGCGGCACGGCCGAGGGACTCGCCGCCCTGCGGCGGGCCTGCGCCGGGGCCGGGGTCGTGACGGCGGCGCTGGAGGTGTCCCACGCCTTCCACTCGCCGCGGCTGGCCGCCGCCGAGGAGAGCGTGCGCGCGGGCCTCGCCGCCCACCGCGTCGGTGTTCCCGCCCTGCCGTTCGTGTCGTGCGTGAGCGCCGAGGTCTGCACCGACCCCGAGCAGCTGCGCGACCTGTGGACCCGGCACGCGTCGGCGCCGGTCCGCTTCAGCGACGCCGTGCGCACCGCCTACGCCGAGGGCGCCCGCGTCTTCCTCCAGATCAACGGCGGCAGCTCCCTGCTCACCGCCGTCCGCCGCAACCTCGCCGGCCACGGCGACGTCCACCTCGTGCCCGCCGACGGCGAAGCCCCGGACGGCGGACGTGCCTTCGTCCTGGCCCTCGCCCGGCTCGCGGTCCTGGGCGTCCCGGTCGACCCGCGCGCCCTGGTCCCGCGGGAGGAGCGCCGGCTGCTGGACCTGCCGGTGGCGCGGCTCGACACCCGGTCCTACTGGATCACGGAGCGGGAACCCGCGCGGCGGGACGCCCCCGCCGCCCCGGCACCGGCCCCGGTTTACCCCGAGCCCGCCGTCCTCGCGGTACCGGCCGTTCCCGTGCTGACCGTCGTCTCACCCGACCCGGCGCCCGAGCCCGACCACGAGCCCGACCACGAGCCCGCGCCCGCGCCCGCGCCCGCGCCCGCCGAGGAGCCTTCGTTCATCGGGGACCTCGCGGACGTCACCGAGGCCGTGACCGCGCACGTGGCGCGCATCAGTGCCTTCCCGGTCGGCCACCTGCGCGACGACCAGCTCCTGATCGACGAGCTCGGATTCGACTCGCTGATGCTGACCGACCTGTTCACCTCGCTCAAGCGGCAGTGGCCGCGGTGGCGGTTCGACGAAGCGGTGGCGGACCGGCCGACCATCGGAAGGATCGCCGCCCTGGTCACCGGCGTATCCGCGGACTCCGCGGGGCACCCGCGCACCCCGCGCGTAGAAGCCCCGCACGCAGAAGCACAGCACGCAGCGGCCCCGCCCGCCGCGAACCCGCCTCCCGAGGAGCACACGCGGATCGAGTGCTTCCCGGAGGTCACCGCCCTCGGCGAGCGCATCGCCTCGCTCACCGAACTGGGCGTGCCCAATCCGTACTTCCTCGTCCACGAAGGCGGCATGACGGACACGACGGTCGTCGACGGCCGGGAACTCCTGTCCTTCTCCAGCTACAACTACCTGGGCCTGGCGACGCACCCGCGCGTGAAGGAGGCGGCCCGGCAGGCCGTCGACCGTTTCGGCACCTCCGTGTCCGCCAGCCGGCTGCTCTCCGGCAGCCGTCCGCTCCATCTGGAACTCGAAACGGAACTCGCCGCCCTGCTCGGCTGCGACGACGCGCTCGCCCTGGCCAACGGACACGCGACCAACGTCACCGTCATCGGCCATCTCGTGGGGCCGGGGGACCTGGTCGTCCACGATTCCCTGGCCCACGACAGCATCCTGCAGGGCTGCACGCTCTCCGGAGCCACCCGGCGCCCGTTCCCCCACAACGACGCGGCCGCCCTCGACGCCCTCCTGCGGCAGGTGCGCCACCAGTACCGGCGGGTGCTCGTCGTCATCGAGGGCGTGTACAGCATGGACGGGGACATCGCCGACCTGCCCGCCCTCGTCGAGGTCAAGCGGCGGCACGGCGCGCTGCTGATGATCGACGAGGCGCACAGCATCGGAACCATCGGCGCGACGGGCGGCGGCATCGGGGAGTACTTCGGCATCGACCGCGCGGCCGTCGAGCTGTGGTCGGGGACGCTGTCCAAGGCCCTGGCGAGCTGCGGCGGCTACGTCGCCGGGAGCCGCCGGGTGATCGAGTTCCTGCGCTACACCGTCCCCGGCTTCGTCTACAGCGCCGGGATGACGCCGGCCGACACCGCGGCGTCCCTGACCGCCCTGCGGATGCTGCGCGCCGAGCCGCACCGGGTGGCACGGCTGACGGAGAACGCCGCGCTGTTCGTCCGGCTCGCCCGAAAGGCGGGCATCGGCGTCGGGGACAGTCACGACACGCCGATCGTCCCCTGCATCGTCGGGGACTCGCTGAAGGCGCTGCGGCTCGCCGAGGCCCTGTTCCAGCAGGGCATCAGCGTCAATCCGATCCTCCATCCGGCCGTGCCCGAGGAGATGGCCCGGCTCCGCTTCTTCGTCACCTGTGACCACACGCCCGCCCAGATCCGGGCCGTGGTCGCCGCGCTGGAGCGCGAGCAGGCGGCGGATGCCCCGGCCCGGGCCGCGTGAGCGCCGTCGTGGAGAGCACCTTCCGGCCGATCGCGCCGGGCCACGTGCACCGGTGGGGCGGAGCCGCCCTCCTCGTGGCACGGCGCCGCGACCTGCGCGGGAGCCCGGTCCTCTCACCGGCCGAACGGCGCGTGGCCGACGCCATGCCGGGCCGGCGGCGCACCGAATGGCTGGCCGGCCGGCTGGTCGCCCGGCGCCTCGTCCGGGAGGTCCTCGCCGGGGCGGCGCACGGGGTGGAGATCCTCCCGCGCGCCGACGGCAGCCCGCACCTCCTGGCCGACGGCGCTCCGGTACCCGCCGTGCACGTCTCCCTCAGCCACACCGCCCACCACGTCGCCGCGGCCCTGGCACCGGGGCCGGTCGGAGTGGACCTGTGCGAGACCGCTTCGGCCCCTGCGGTGCTCCGCGTCGCCGACCACATCCTGTCGGCCCGCGAACGGTCCGTCGTCGGTACGGACCGGCCCGAGGCGCTGGCCGGCGCGTGGGCGCTCAAGGAGGCCGCGGTCAAGGCCGACCGGAGCGGCATCTACGGCGACGCCGCCCGCGGCGTCGAGATCCTCGGCCTGCGGCCGCCCGTGCTCGGTGGCGGCCGCCCCGCGATGGTGTGGCGGGCCGGCGACGCGGTCCTCGCCCTCGTCCTCGCGCCCGCCGGGAACCGGGCGTGACGACACTGCGTTGGTGCTCCGTGCCCCGCCGGATCATGCTTGTCAGTGGAGCCCCTGGCCGTGCGGGGCGCCGTGGGACGCGGCGCAGGATCTAGCGAGGGCGAGATGAGCGGCGATGGAGCAAGTTCCCACCTCTCCCGGTGAGCGGCCGGAGGAGACGAGGGCCCCGGTGGAGGGGGTGCACCCCGCCACGGGGGGCACCGCGGCCACGGCCACGGCCACCCTCAGCGAGCAGGGCATCGTCACCGAGTGGAGCCCGGAGGCCGCGCGCCTGCTCGGTTACGTCCCCTCGGAGGTCGTGGGTCTGCCCGCCGTGCACCTGCTCGCCGACGACATCGGTGACCCGGCGCCGCGCGTCCCGCCCGGACAGGAGCGGTGGAGCGGCACCGTGGCGCTGCGGCACCGGGACGGCAGGCGGCTGGAGCTGGGGCTGATCGCCCATCGGCGGGTCACCACGGGCGGCAACGTCCGGTGGTCCGTGGTCACCGCGGTGCCGGGCGAGCCGGGTCCGCCGTGGGCCGAACCGCTGAGCGAATGGGCCTTCGCCCAGTCCCCCTTCGTCCTGGCGATCTTCGGTGAGGACCTGCGGCTGGTGCGGGCGAACGCGGGCATGAAGCGCGCGCTGTCCCTGACCGAGGCCCAGATGCGCGGGCTGCGGCTGCCGGACATCGCCCCGGGGCCGGTGAGCGAGGAGACCCAGCGCAAGATGCGCCGCGTGCGCGAGACCGGCGAGCCGCAGCACCTCGACGACTTCGTCCGCCCCTCGGGGGCGGAAGCGGAGCAGGGCTGGTCGACCTCGCTCGCCCCGCTGCGCGACTCCGACGGCCGGGTGCGCGCGGTGTCCCTGGCGGCGCACCGGGAGAGCGGGGCCGAGAGTGACCGCAGGCCGCCTCCGGCGCCGCTCGACGCCGCGGCGGCCGTGGCGCGCATCGGCACCACCCCGGACAGTGCCCGTACCGCGCAGGAGCTGGCGGACGTCGCCGTCCCGGGTCTCGCCGATTACGTCGTCGTCGACCTGCTGGAGCCCGTTCCCCGCGGCAACGAGCCCTCCCGCGGGCCGTCCGGCCCGGTCACCCTGCGCCGCGCGGCCGCCCGGTCGGTCCTGCGGGACAGTCCGGGGTCACGGATCCCGGTCGGCGAGCTGGCCGTCCATCCTGCCCGGTCACCGCTCGCCCAGTGCCTGGCCGCCGGCCGGGGCTCGGTGTACGGGGCGGACGATCCGGCCCTGGCCCGCTGGGTGAGCGAGGACCCGGCGGCGGCCTGGGTGAACGAGTACGGGTCCCGCTCGATGATGGTGGTACCGCTGCGCGCGGCGGGCGTCACGCTCGGGGTGGCCGTCTTCAGCCGCCACCAGCGGCGGGAGCCGTTCCAGCCGAAGGACCTGTGGCTGGCCGAGGAGCTGACGGGCAAGGCCGCGGTGGGCATCCGCAGCGCGCCCCGGCACCCCCGCGAGCACACCTCCACGATGATGCTCCAGCGCAGCATGCTGCCGCATTCGCTCCCCGCGCATTCCGCGCTCGAAACCGCCTCCCGCTACCTGCCGGCCCGCGGCGAGGCGGGCATGGGCGGCGACTGGTTCGACGTGATCCCGCTCTCGGGTGCCCGGGTGGCCCTGGTGGTGGGCGATGTCGTCGGCCACGGCATCCGGGCCTCCGCCACCATGGGCCGGCTGCGCACCGCGGTGCGCACCCTGGCCGACGTGGACCTGCCGCCCGACGAGCTGCTGACCCACCTCGACGACCTGGTCATCCACCTGTCCGCGGACGAGGGCGACCCGGAGGGCGGGGACAGCGCGGCGGGCATCGGCACCACCTGCCTGTACGTGGTCTACGACCCGATCACCCGCCGCTGTACCGCCGCCCGGGCGGGTCACCCGCCGCCCGTGGTGGTCTCGCCGGAGGGCTCGGCGTACCTGCTCGACGTCCCGGCCGGGCCGCCGCTGGGCCTGGGGGGCCTGCCCTTCGAGACGATCGAGGTGGAGCTGCCGGAGTGGAGCATCCTCGCCCTGTACACCGACGGTCTGCTCCGGGCCCGCGACCACGACATCGACGAGGCCCTGGACAGCATGTTCACCGCCCTGCTGCGGCCCGCGTCCACCCTGGACGCGGTCTGCGACCGCGTCCTGACCACACTGCTGACCCATCCCCCCGACGACGACGTCGCCCTGCTCGTCGCCCGGACCCGGGCCCTGCACGCCGACAAGGTCGTCGTGTGGGACGTACCGCCCGACCCCTCCATCGTCGGCCAGGCCCGCCGTGACGCCACCGAGCAACTGACGGCCTGGGGGCTCGACGAGGCGGCCTTCGTCACCGAACTCGTGGTCAGCGAACTGGTCACCAACGCCATCCGCTACGGCGAGCCGCCCATCCAGCTGCGGCTGATCCACGAGGACACCTCGCTGATCTGCGAGGTGTCGGACGCGAGCGGCACGGCGCCGCACATGCGGCGGGCCCGGATCTTCGACGAGGGCGGCCGGGGCCTGCTGCTGGTCGCCCAGCTCGCGCAGCGCTGGGGCACCCGGCACACTCCCGTCGGCAAGACCATCTGGGCCGAGCAGTCCCTGGCCGGACTGTGAGCGACGGCCGGGGCCCGTGCGGCGCTCCCGGCCCCGCCCCCGCCACGCCGTCCGGTTCCCGGCCCCTTTCCCTGTGACACGCCTGTGACAGTCGCCGGACACGGCGGTGAAGTCCCGGCGGCAGTCTCTTTAACAGGGACATACACCGACATTCCGTCGCTTGTCCCCCTACCTGCTTCCGAGGGTGTGAGCAGAGACGACCGAGCCGATGTGTCGGAGGAAGTCCCATGAGCCTCACCCTCACCATGCCGCACCAGGAAGCCCCCGCCGCCACCGTCCTCGCCCCCCGCGAGCAGGAGGCGCTGCGCTACATCGCCGCAGGGTGCACCTACGTGCAGACGGCGCGCTCCATGGGGCTCTCCAGGCACACGGTCGACGCCTACCTGCGCCGGATCCGGGCCAAGCTGAACATCAACACCACGGCGGAAATGGTCCGCCTCGCCGTCTCCCTGGGGCTGTGACCCCCCCCGGCCGCCCGCAGCGGCGGCCGGGGCCGGGGTCCCCCCTTCCCCCTACCGTCCGCCCGACGGGCCCGCGAAGACCGCCCGCGCCCAGTCCGGCGGTTGCGGTGGCGACACCCGGGCGCCCGACACCGTACTTTCCCCGATCGCGCCGCTGTCCCCGCTGTCCCCGCCGTCCCCGGCTGACCGGGCATCCGACCAGGATGCCCGGTCAACGCGTTGTACGGGGGCGCTCGCGGCGGCGGTGCGCAGGGCCGCCACGAACTCCAGGCAGGAGCCGTAGCGGTCCTCCGGAATCTTCGCCAGGGCCTTCTCCAGCACGCCGCCGACCGCAGGCGGGATGTCCGGCCGCCGCTCCGCGAGGGGTGGCGGGGGCTCGTACTGGTGCGCCCACAGCAGCGCGGGAGCGTCGTCGCGGACGAACGGCGGCGCGCCGGCGAGGGTCTCGTAGACGACACAGCCCAGGCTGTACTGGTCGCACCTGCCGTCGACCGGCCGCCCGGCGATCTGCTCCGGGGCCATGTAGTCGAGGGTGCCGACGAACTCGCCCGCCATGGTGAACCCGCTGAGCGCGAGGGACTTCTTCATCAGCCCGAAGTCCGTGAGGTAGACGTGTTCGGGGTGATCGCTGTCGGTGCCCGCCGCCACCAGCAGGTTCGCGGGCTTGACGTCCCGGTGCACCAGGTCGTGGTCGTGGGCCGCGTCGAGTGCGGACGCCACCTGGGCGGCGACGCGGACGGCGGTGAGCAAGGAGAGCGGTCCCTCCCGGTCCAGCAGGCCCCGCAGGTCCGGACCCACCACGTACCGCATGGCGATGTACAGGACGCCGTCCGTCTCGCCGGCTTCGAAGATGGGCACGATGTGCGGGTGGTCGAGCCGCGCGGCGACCCTGGACTCGTAGGTGAAGCGCTGACGGAAGACCTCGTCGCGCACGCGTTCCGGGGCGATCAGCTTGAGCGCGACCATCCGGTCCAGGCGCAGGTCCTTGGCGCAGTAGACGACCGCCATCCCGCCGCGGCCGATCATGCGCTCGATCCGGTAGCCCGCGATCTCCTGCCCGATCAGACCGGAGGGGCGGCCCGTGTAGAGGCTTCGATGCGATGCCGTGCCCATCAGGCTCCTCCCGCACCCGGCCAGTTTATCCAGTGAGCCCGATGCGGGGCGAGCGCTGCTCGCCCCGCACTCCCCCGCTCCCGGCGCTCTCCGTCAGCCTTCGCCGCCGTTGCCGCCCCGGCCGCCCTGGCCGCTGGTCTCGCAGCCGGAGCCGACGCAGATGCCGCCGTTGCCGCCCTTGCCGCCGTTACCGCCGTCGCCCCCGGGGGGCGCCGAGCCGCCGTTGCCACCGTTGCCGCCGTTGACACTGCCCGCGCACTGCCCGACGCAGACGCCGCCGTTGCCGCCCTTGGTGCCGTCGCCGCCCGTACCGCCCTGGGTGCCGCCGCCTCCGTTGGCGCTGCCGTTGCACAGCCCGACGCAGACTCCGCCGTTGCCGCCGTTCGTACCGTTGACCGTGCCGTTGCAGTTGCCCGCGCACACCTTGTCACCGACGCGGACGCTGCCGTTGCCCACCTGGACCTTGCCGCCGAGCCCGCCCAGCCCGGGGTGGTTTCCGCCGCCGGGTGCGGGGGTGTGCCGCTCGCTCATGACCGGCGCTGCCACGACGGCGTGGGCCGGGGCGGCGGTGACGGTGGCGGCAGTCGCGGCGGGGACCATGGCGCCGACGCCGATCACGGTGGTCGATACGACGAAACCGAGGCTGAGCTTCCAAGAACGTACACGCATGGGATTCTCCCTGGCCGAGAAACGGGTCTTCGTGGATTTCTTCCGAACGGTGTCCTGAAAGGGACCTGAAAGGGGAAAGGTCCGGCCGGTGACCGGCCGGACCTCCCCGTCCTGCGCTAGACGGAGGGGAAGGTGCCTGTCGTGAGGGCGAGCCAGTCGCCGTCGAGGTAGTTCTTCTTCCAGGTGTCGAGCTGTTCGGTGGTGATCTTGTACTTCTTGGCGATCTTCTCCTGGTTGTCCTTGGAGTCGTCGGCCAGCAGGGTCACCACGATGCGGACCCGGTCCACGACGGTCAGTTCGTCCTTGGGCTTGTCGGGCAGGTCCTTGAAGGAGAGGCAGCCGACGGAGCCGGGCTTGCCGGGCTGTCCGGGCTGACCCGGCTTCCCGCCGGATCCGCCCTTGCCGCCCTCACCGCCTTCGCCTCCCGCACCGCCGGCGCCGCCTGGGGTGCAGTGGGCGCCCGCCCCGAGCGTGAGAGCGGGGGTGTGGGTCTGAGCCGCCTGCGCGGCGCACGCCGTGCCGGTCACGAAAGCCAGCGAAGCCGCCGCCAGGACGAGCGGACGCTGCCAGGAGCTGGTGAACATGGGAATCTCCGAATTCGCGGGAGGAGGGGGGTGGGGTGGTGCTGGGGGGTGGAGGCCCGGAGGCCTCCACCCGTGGGGACTACTGGCACTGCTGGGGCGCGCCGGGCTTAGAAGATGCTGCTGCCTCCGGCGCCACCCCCGCCGCCGACGCCGCCGAAGATGCCCTTGCCGCCCTTGCCGCCCTTGCCTCCGTTACCGCCCTGGAAGACACCGTTGCCGCCGTGACCGCCCTTGCCGCCGTTACCGCCCTGCAGCTTGCCGTCACCACCGCCACCACCGTTGCCGGCGCTGCCGCCGAACAGACCGCCACCACCGTCACCACCGGTACCACCGTTGCCGCCGATGACGCCCTCGCCGCCACCACCGCCACCGCCGCCCCCGCCACCGGACAGGACACCCGTCCCACCCTTGCCACCATTACCACCGTTACCGCCGACACCGGTGACACTGGCGCCACCGGAACCACCGGAACCGCCACCCCCACCGATCAGGCCGCCCCCGCCCTCACCGCCATCCCCACCAGCACCACCGGCCGAGGGGAAAGCCGCCGCCACATGAGCGGGCATCGGAGCCGCCGAAGCCATCGACGCCGGAATCAGCAGCCCTCCCGACACCATCGCCGCCGAAGCGACCAGCGTCGCCACACGGAAACCACGACGGTTGGAACGGACAACGTTGTTGGTACGCGTCTTACGGTTCATGACCTACTCCTCAGGCGAATCAAGCGAATGAAGTGAACGAACTGAAGGGTTCTCCGGTGAGGAGGAGTTCCTCCGGGGAGGTTTTCCGTCTCTTTCCGTGTCACCAGTAAGCCCCGCCACGACCACCACGGTCACGTTCCGGACATTCGGGACTTGACGCCCACCGTGCGGCAGGGTAAAAGACCGCCCCCGGCCGTCGGCCGGGGGCGGTGGGTGCAGCGTCGGGCTCCGCGGACGGCTCGCTAGCGCGCGGCCCCGTCGGCGCCGAAGCGGTCGCGCAGCTCCCGCTTGAGGATCTTGCCGCTCGCGTTGCGGGGCAGCGCGTCCACGAAGAGGACCCGCTTGGGAGCCTTGAAGTGGGCGAGCTTCTCCCGCGCGTACGCCAGCAGCTCCTCCTCCGTCACCGCGCCGCGCGGCACCACCACGGCCGTGACCGCCTCGATCCAGCGCGCGTCGGGCAGTCCGACCACCGCCGCCTCCGCCACCCCCGGATGGGTGTAGAGGGCATCCTCGACCTGGCGGGAGGCGACGAGCACCCCGCCGGAGTTGATGACGTCCTTCACCCGGTCGACCACCGTGAAGTAGCCCTCCGCGTCGCGCACCGCCAGGTCGCCCGAGCGGAACCAGCCGCCGCGGAAGGCCTGCTCCGTGGCCCGCGGATCCCTCCAGTAGCCCCGGCACAGCTGCGGGGAGCGGTAGACCACCTCGCCCGCGGTCCCGTCGGGCGCGTCCGCGCCGTCCTCGTCGACCACCTTCGCCTCGACGTGGCGCACCGGCCGCCCGCAGGAGTCCATCCGCCCCTCGTGCTCGGCCGGGCCCAGGACGGTGGCGAGCGGGCCGATCTCGCTCTGCCCGAAGCAGTTGTAGAAGGCGAGCCCGGGCAGCCGGGCGAGCAGGCGTTCCAGCACGGGCACCGGCATGATCGAAGCCCCGTAGTACGCCTTGCGCAGCCCGCTCAGCTCGCGGGTGGCGAAGCCGGGGTGGTTGGCCAGGGCGATCCACACGGTGGGCGGCGCGAAGAGGCTGTCCGCCCCGCCCGCCTCCACCCGCTCGAAGATCTCCTCGGCGTCCGGCCCGTCCAGCACCGTGTTCTCGGCGCCGACGGCGAGGTAGGGCAGCAGGAAGACGTGCATCTGCGCCGAGTGGTAGAGCGGCAGCGAGTGCAGCGGCCGGTCGTCCTCGGTGAGGTCCAGCGCCCCGATCGCGCTTTCGTAGGCGTGGCAGAGTGCCGCGTGGGTCATCATGGCGCCCTTCGGCAGCGCGGTGGTGCCGGAGGTGTACAGCAGCTGCACCAGGTCGTCCGCAGCGCCGCCGCCCTCGTACGTTCCCCCCTCCTGCACCGCCGCCAGGAAGGACCCGGGAGCGTCGCGCAGCGCCCGTACCGGACGCCCGTCCGGGACCCGGGGCGCGAGGTCCGGGTCGGCGAGCACCAGGGCGCTCGCCGAGTCGTCCAGGATGTACGCGAGGTCCTCGCCTGTCAGGTTCTGGTTGACCGGGACGTGCACGAGCCCGGCCCGGGCGCAGGCGAGGAAGGCGATCAGGTAGGCGTCGCTGTTGTGGCCGAAGGTGGCCACCCGGTCGCCGGGCCGCAGGCCGCACTCCCCCGCGAGCAGGGCGGCCCCGGCGGAGACCGCCGCGTCGAGGCCGCCGTAGGTCCACGTCCGTGCGCGGTAGCGGACCGCGATCCGCTCCGGCACCCGGAGCGCGGTGTCGCGCAGCAGCCCGTCGACCGTGTTGTCCCGCACCTGCGTCATGGAGCGATCCTCATCTCGTTGTGCATCAGGGGTTGTTGACAGGTCATCAGTCGTCCTGCGTGAGTGTGGGGGCACAACCCGCTCGCACCACCAGCGTCATGCGCAACCACCGTCATTCGCAGGCTACTTGGGAGGCACGTTGCGTTTCCGCACCCGTCCCGCCTTACGCCGGATCGCCCTCACCGGCGCCGCGCTGCTCGCCGCGGCCGCCGCGATCCCGCAGGCCTCGGCCTCGGCCACCGCCGACGCGGGGGCCGCCCGGGGGCCCTCGGGGGGCGGTCTGTCCGCCCTCGTCCGCTACACGGAGAACGGCGTCCCGCACATCCTCGCCAAGGACTACGCCGACCTCGGCTTCGGCACCGGGTGGGCACAGGCCGCCGACCAGGTCTGCGTGCTGGCCGACGGGTTCCTCACGGTGTCCGGCGAGCGCTCGCGCTGGTTCGGGCCCGACGCGGCCCCCGACGGCTCGCTCTCCTCGGCCGCCGGGAACCTCTCCAGCGACCTGTACTTCAAGGGCGTCCGGGAATCCGGCACGGTCGAGAAGCTGCTGGCCACGCCCGCTCCCGCCGGTCCCGGGAAGGACGTGAAGGAGCTGATGCGGGGCTGGGCCGCCGGGTACAACGCCTGGCTGGCGCAGAACAGGATCACCGACCCGGCCTGCAAGGGCGCGGGCTGGGTGCGTCCGGTGACCGCCGTGGACGTGGCGGCGCGGGGGTACGCGGTCGCGGTGCTCGGCGGCCAGGGGCGCGGGATCGACGGAATCACCGCGGCCCGGCCACCGGGCCCGGTCACCGGTGCGGGGGCCCGTACGAGCGCCCCCGCGCCCGGCGGCGACGTCGACCCGGCGGCCGCGGCCGAGGCGGCCCGGCAGCTCTTCGACACCTCGCGCTACGACATGGGGTCCAACGCGGTGGCCTTCGCGGGGTCGGCCACGGCGAGCGGCGGCGGTCTGCTGCTGGGAAATCCGCACTACCCCTGGCAGGGCGGGCGCCGGTTCTGGCAGTCGCAGCAGACCATCCCCGGTGAGCTGAACGTCTCCGGCGGTTCCCTGCTCGGCACGGTCGTCGTCAACATCGGCTTCAACGACAAGGTCGCCTGGAGCCACACCGTGGCCACCGGCACTCCGGTCAACCTGCACCAGCTCTCCCTGGACCCGGCGGACCCGACGGCGTACCTGGTCGACGGCGTGCCCGAGAAGATGGTCCCGCGGAGCGTCAGCGTCCCGGTCAAGGGCGGCGCCCCGGTCGCCCGCACCCAGTGGTGGACCCGCTTCGGCCCGGTGGTCACCTCCCTCGGGGCGTCCCTGCCGCTGCCCTGGTCCGCGACCACGGCCTATGCGCTGAACGACCCCAACGCGCTGAACCTGCGGGCCTTCGACACCGCCCTCGCGATGGGCAGGGCCCGCTCGGTGGCCGGCATCCAGGACGCGCTGCGGCGCACCCAGGGGCTGCCCTGGGTCAACACGGTGGCCGCCGACTCGGCGGGCGCGACCCTGTTCACGCAGTCCCAGATCGTGCCCCGGATCACCGACGAGCTGGCGGCCCGCTGCTCCACGCCGCTGGGCCGGGCGACGTACCCGTCGGCGGGTCTGGCGGTGCTGGACGGCTCGCGCGGCGACTGCGCGCCGGGCTCGGACCCGGACGCGGTGCAGCCGGGCGTGTTCGGCCCGGCGAAGGCTCCCGTCCTGCGGGACGCGGCGTACGTCGAGAACTCCAACGACAGCGCGTGGCTGGCCAACGCGGAGCACCCGGTGACCGGCTACGAGCGGGTCTGGGGCAATACCGGCACCGCCCGCTCGCTGCGCACGCGCGGCGCGCTGGAGGACGTCTCGGCCATGGCGGCGCGGGGCCGGCTGACGGTGGCGGACCTTCAGGAGCAGCAGTTCGCGAACCGGGTTCCGGCCGGTGACCTGGCGGCCGCCGACGCCGCGCAGGCGTGCGCGGCCCTGCCCGGCGGTACGGCGACCGCGAGCGACGGTTCCGCGGTGGACGTCTCGGCGGCCTGCCCGGTGCTGGCGCGCTGGGACCGCACGGCCGAGGAGGACAGCCGGGGCGCGCTGCTCTTCGACCGCTTCTGGCGCAGGCTGACCGGGGCGGCCGCGGCGAAGGACCTGTGGCTGGTGCCGTTCTCGGCGGCCGATCCGGTCCGTACGCCCCGCACCCTGAACCGGGCGGCGCCCAGCCTCGGGCGGGCCCTGGCGGACACGGTCGCGGAGCTGGGGGCGGCGGGCATCGCGCTGGACGCACCGCTCGGCGCGCACCAGTTCGTGGTGCGGGGCGGGAAGCGGATTCCGGTCGGCGGCGGTACCGAGGCGCTCGGCGTCTGGGACAAGGTGGAGGCGGTGTGGAACCCGGCCGGGGGCGGTTACACCGAGGTCGTGCACGGTTCCAGTCACCTCCAGGCGGTCGGCTGGGACGGCGGCCGCTGCCCGGTGGCCCGCACGCTGCTGTCGTACAGCCAGTCCTCGAACCCCCGCTCGCCGTACTTCGCCGACCAGACCCGGCTGTTCTCGGCCGAGCGCTGGGTGACCTCCCGCTACTGCGAGAAGGACATCCTGGCATCGCCCGCGCTGCGGGTGGTCTGGCCGCGCGAACGGCGCTGACGGTGCGCGGCCCCGTACGCCGATCCGCGCGCGCGGGTCGGCGTACGGCCGGGCGGGCCGGTCAGGGGCTGACTGCGAGGAACAGGTAGGAGGCCAGCAGCACCAGGTGGACGCCGCCCTGGAGCAGCGTCGCGCGGCCCGGGGCGATGGTCAGGGCGCTGACCACGACCGTGAGGGCGAGCAGCACCATGTGGATCGGGCCGAGGCCCAGCAGCAGCGGTCCGGTGAGCCAGACCGAGGCGAGGGCGATGGCGGGGATGGTCAGGCCGATGCTGGCGATCGCGGAGCCGTAGGCCAGGTTGAGGCTGGTCTGGACGCGGTCGCGGCGGGCCGCGCGGACGGCGGCCAGGGTCTCGGGGGCGAGCACGAGCAGGGCGATGATCACACCGACGACGGCGTGGGGCAGCCCCGCGCGGGCCACGCCCGCCTCGATGGTGGGCGAGACCGCCTTGGCGTTGCCGACGACGGCGACGAGGGCGACCAGCAGCAGGCCGACGCTGGTCAGCGCGGCCCGGGCGGTCGGCGGCTCCGCGTGTTCCTCGCCCTCCCCGGCGGCCTCCCGGCGCTTCTTCGCGGCGGTGTCCACGGGCAGGAAGTAGTCGCGGTGACGGACCGTCTGGACCGCGATGAACAGGCCGTAGAGCGCCAGCGAGGACACGGCGGCGAAGGTGAGCTGCGCGGTGGAGAACTCGGGGCCCGGCTTGCTGGTGGTGAAGGTCGGGATGACCAGGCTGAGGACGGCGAGGGTGGCGACGGTGGCGAGCGCGGCGCCGGATCCCTCCGCGTTGAAGACGGCGACGCGGTTGCGCAGGGCGCCGACCAGCAGGGACAGGCCGACGATGCCGTTGCAGGTGATCATGACGGCGGCGAAGACGGTGTCGCGGGCCAGGGAGGCCGTCCCGTCCCCGCCGTCGGCCATCAGGGTGACGATGAGGGCCACCTCGATGACGGTGACCGCGACGGCCAGCACGAGGGAGCCGAAGGGTTCGCCGACGCGGTGCGCCACCACCTCGGCGTGGTGGACGGCGGCCAGTACCGCGCCCCCGAGGCACAGGGCCACGAGCGCCACCGCGAACGAGGGCAGGTCGCGCCCCCAGCTGAAGGCGAGGGCGACGAGCGCCACCACGGGGACCAGGAGGGTCCAGTCGGTCAGGGGGGAGCTGCGGGTTGCCGTACTCATGCGGCCACGCTGCCAGAACCGGCGCCGCGGTGCGGCGCAAGGCGCGCCGCCGGGGCCCCCGGGTGGAACATCTCGCAGGATGCCGGGGCGATCCGGGCAAACCACCGGGCGGTGGGATGCCTCGCCGCCCGGGGGCCCGTACCTCACACGGCGCGCTCCCGGCCCTCCCAGTACGGGTCGCGCAGCCGCCGCTTGTACAGCTTGCCGTTGGGGTCGCGGGGCATGGTCTCGATGAAGTCCACCGTCCTGGGCCGCTTGTAGCCCGCGAGCTGCCGCTCGCAGTGGGCCAGGATCTCGGCGGCCAGCGCCTCGCCCGGCTCGTGGCCCTCGGCCGCTTCGATGACCGCCTTGACCTCCTCGCCCCAGTCCCCGTTCGGGATCCCGAAGGCGGCGGCGTCGGCGACGGCCGGGTGGGTGAGCAGGGCGGACTCGATCTCGGCCGGGTAGATGTTGACCCCACCGGAGATGATCATGTCGATCTTGCGGTCGCGGAGGAAGAGGTAGCCCTCCTCGTCCATCAGGCCGAGGTCGCCGACGGTGAAGAAGTCCCCGATCCGGTTCTTCCTCGTCTTGCCCTCGTCCTTGTGGTAGCTGAAGCCGCCGGTGCTCATCTTCATGTAGACGGTGCCGAGTTCGCCCTGGGGCAGCCGGTTGCCGTCGTCGTCGAAGACGGCCAGCTCGCTGATCGGCCAGGCCTTTCCGACCGTACCGGGCTTCTTCAGCCAGTCCTCGGCGGTCGCGAAGGCGCCCCCGCCCTCACTGGCCGCGTAGTACTCCTCCACGCAGGTGCCCCACCACTCGATCATCGCGCGCTTGACGTGGTCGGGGCAGGGGGCGGCGCCGTGGATGGCGTGGCGCATCGAGGTGACGTCGTACGCGTCCTTGACCTCCTGCGGGAGCGCGAGGAGGCGGTGGAACTGGGTGGGCACCATGTGCGTGTGGGTGACGCGGTGCGCGTCGATCAGCCGCAGCATCTCGGCGGGCGTCCACTTGTCCATCAGGACGAGCGGGTGGCCGATGTGCAGGGACGCTCCCGCGAACTGGAGCACGGCCGTGTGGTAGAGCGGTGAGCAGACGAGGTGGACGTTGCCGCCGAAGGGGCGGATGCCGAAGATGCCGAGGAAGCCGCCCAGGTACGTCTCCTCCGGGGGCTTGCCGGGCAGCGGGCGGCGGATGCCGCGGGGGCGGCCGGTGGTGCCGGAGGTGTAGTTCATGACCCAGCCGAGGGTCCGGTCGGCGGGCGGCCGCTCGCTCTGGCCGTCGAGGAGTTCGGCGTACGGGCGGAAGCCGTCGACGGCTCCGACGGCGTAGCGGTGGCTCGCGGGCAGGCCGGCCTGCTGCGCCGCGTCGGTGGCCGCCCCGGCGAAGCGTTCGTGGGCGATGAGCACCTTGGCGCCGGAGTCGGAGACGATCCAGGCGATCTCGGGCCCGACCAGGTGGTGGTTGACCGGGACGAGGTAGAAACCCGCCTGGGCGGCGGCGAGGTAGGCGGTGAAGAACTCGACGCTGTTCGGCAGGACGACGGCGAAGACGTCACCGCGTTCCAGGCCGGCCGCGCGCAGGCCGTGGACCAGGCGGTTGACGTCGGCGTGCAGGCGGGCGGCCGTCCACTCCTCGCCCTCGGGGGTGATCAGGACGGTGCGGCCGGGGTCGGCGGCGGCCTGGGCCCAGAAGCCGTTGGGACCGGCCGGGGTGGAGGTGGCGGGGGCGGCGGGGGTGCCGGGGGGCGGGGTCATGACGGGAGTTCCTCCTTCGGGACCGGCCCGGACCGGCCCGCGATGCGGGTGATGCGGTCGATGGCCCGCTCGAAGCCCCGGGTGAGGTCGTCGAAGACGGCCTGGACGCTGCGCTCGCTGTTCATGCGGCCGACGATCTGGCCCACCGGGGTGCCGAGGAGCGGCTGGACCTCGTACTTCTGGATCCGCGAGACCGCCTCGGCGACGAGCAGGCCCTGGAGGGGCATGGGGAGCGCGCCGGGGCCGCTCGGATCGTCCCAGGCGTCGGTCCACTCGGTCCGCAGCTGGCGGGCGGGTTTGCCGGTCAGGGCGCGGGAGCGGACGGTGTCGCCGGAACCGGCGGCGAGCAGCTTCTCCGTGAGGGCGCGGGAGTGCAGGTCGGCTTCGGTGGTGGTGAGCCAGAGCGAGCCGAGCCAGGCGCCTTGCGCGCCGAGCGCGAGCCCGGCGGCGATCTGCTCGCCGCTGCCGATGCCGCCCGCGGCGAGGACCGGGAGCGGGGCGACGGCCTCGACGATCTCGGGCACCAGGACCATCGTGGCGATGTCACCGGTGTGGCCCCCCGCTTCGTATCCCTGGGCGACGACGATGTCGATGCCCGCCTCGGCGTGCCGGCGGGCGTGCGTGGCGGTGCCCGCGAGGGCGGCGACGAGGACGCCGTGGTCGTGGGCGCGCCGGATGACGTCGGCGGGCGGGGAACCCAGCGCGTTGGCGAGGAGTTTGATGGGGTAGTCGAAGGCCACGTCGAGCTGGTTGCGGGCGACCTGTTCCATCCAGCCGGTGATCCGCCAGCCGGAGGCCTCCCCCTCGGCGAGCTCGGGGACCTGGTGCTTGGCGAGGGTCTCGCGGACGAACTCGCGGTGCCCGGCCGGGATCATCGCCTCGATGTCGGCCTCGGAGATCCCGTCCACGGCCTTCTTGGCGGGCATGACGACGTCGAGGCCGTAGGGCTTGCCGTCGGTGTGCTCCTGCATCCAGTCGAGGTCGCGCTTGAGGTCGTCGGGAGCGGTGTAGCGCACCGCGCCGAGGACGCCGAAACCGCCCGCGCGCGTGATGGCCGCGGCGACCGCCGGGAAGGGCGTGAAGCCGAAGATGGCGTGTTCGACTCCGAGTTTCTTGCTCAGCTCCGTCTCCATGGGCGGCAGGATGCCGCAGGGCGCCACGTGAGGGAAGAGATTTTCTGATGCTGTGTCAGATTCTTTGCGGGCCGGTCGTGACGGGGTCCGCCGGGTGCGCGGGCAGATACTGAGTGGCGCGCTCGACAGCGGACAGGAGGGCCGGTCATGAGCCAGGACACGGGGGCCGTCAGGGGCGGGACGGACGGGGCCGGGGGCGGGGGCGGAGGCGGGGCCGACGGGAGAACCGCGGGCGGTGGGACGCGGGACCGGGCGCGGGGTGCTGCGGGCGGCGGGCTGACGCGCAGGCGGCTCGGGGCGCGACTGCTCGCGCTCGGCGGGGTCCTGCTCGTGCACGCGGCGCTGCCCGGGGGCCCGGCCGGAGCGTACGGACGGGGTCTTCCGGGAGCGGGCACGGGAGCCGGGGCGGCCTCCGGTCCGGGCGGGAACCCGGTCGAGCGGCGCGCCCTGCAGGGGCTGCGCCTGCGGTACGGCTCGGCCCGCCAGGCGGGGCTGCTGGAACGGCACCTGGAAGCGACGGCGGACGAGGCCCGGCGCTTCCTCGGCCCCTCCCCCGAGCACCCCTACTACGCCGGCGCCGTGGTGCTGGCCGGGCGCGGCCGGACCGTGGCCCTGCACCGGGCGATGGGCGACGCGGTGCGGTACGCGGACTACGACGGCCGCACCGACCGGGTCCGGGAGTTCCCGGCCACGGAACGGATCGCTATGAGCGAGGACACCGTCTTCGACCTGGCCTCCCTGAGCAAGCTGTTCACCGCGGTGCTCGCGGTGCAGCAGATGGAGCGGGGGCGCCTGGAACTGGAGGCTCCGGCGGCGCGCTACCTGCCGGAGTTCAGCGGGGACGGCAAGGAGACGATCACGGTCCGCCAGCTGCTGACGCACACCTCGGGACTGCGGTCGTGGGCGCCGTTCTACCAGGAGTCGACGCGCGCGGGGCAGTTGGGGCTGCTGTGGTCTGTGCGACCGCAGGACACTCCCGGGAGCGTGTACCGGTACTCGGACCTGAATCTGATCACGCTGCAACTGCTCTTGGAGCGGATCACCGGTCGCACTCTGGATGTCCTGCTCCACGACGAGATCACTGCTCCGCTCGGGATGCAGCGCACTCGTTTCAATCCCCCGCTCTCCTGGCGCCGCGTCACCGCCGCCACCGAGGTCCAGCGCCCACCCTGGTCAGGGCTGGACCGCGGGCTCGTGTGGGGCGAGGTGCACGACGAGAACGCCTACGCCCTGGGCGGGGTGGCCGGCCACGCGGGGGTCTTCGGCACCGCCTGGGACCTGGCCGTCCTCGCCCGCACCCTGCTCGACGGCGGCGCGTACGCCGGAAAGCGGATCCTGCGCCCGGCCTCCGTCGAACTCCTCTTCACCGACTTCAACACCGCCTTCCCCGGCGACGACCACGGCCTCGGCTTCGAGCTCTACCAGCACTGGTACATGGGCGCGATGGCGACGCCCCACTCCGCCGGACACACCGGGTTCACCGGAACCTCGCTGGTGCTGGATCCGTCCACGGACTCGTTCCTGATCCTGCTCGGCAACTCCGTCCACCCCGTACGGACCTGGCGGGCCGGCAGCGCTCCGCGGGTGGCGGTGGGCAACAGCTTCGCCCGGGCGGTGCCCGTCCGTACCCGGCACGGCGGCCCCGCCTGGTTCTCCGGAACCACCCCCGCCGCGTCCGGCACCCTCACCCTGCCGCCGCTCACGCCCGCCACGGCCGAGGCGCGGCTGCGGTGCGCGGTGTGGTGGGACACGGTGCCGGGCGCCGGCGGCTTCTCCGTCGAGGCCGCGCCGGGGCCGCAGGGCCCGTGGCAGCCGCTGGCGTTCAGTACGGTGCGGTCGACCGGCGGCAGCCCCGAGGAGTGGCCGCACGGAACCGTCACCGGCTGGTCGGGCCGCATCTGGCACCGCCTGGAGGCACCCCTGACCGCATGGGCCGGCCGCGAGGTCCACCTCCGCTTCCGCCACGAGGCCACGGGCCGCTACGTCGGGCGCGGTGTGTACGTCGACGTCATCCGGGTCTCGGAACGCACCCGCTCCCTCTTCGCCGAGGACCGCCCCGCCGACGCGGCCCGCATCGAGGCCAGGGGGTGGTCCCGCTCGGCGGACTGACGCCCCGCCCCCTGACCCCGTGCCCCGCGCCCCGGCTCCCTGCCGCTAGGCCGGCTTGACGGAGGACCAGGCGGTGACGCTCACCCGGTCGTCGCAGAAGGCGAAGACGCCGTCGTCCATGGCGATCTGGTGCTTCCCGGCGTCGAGCACCCCGATGACCAGCGTCGGGTAGGAGGCCGGGGTCGCGCCGGACGCGCAGTAGCCGTCCGCCTCGCCCTGGACCTGCACGAACGTGAGCTTGGTCCACGCCCGGGCACCGGGGGCCAGGACCAGTTTCGCGGCGGAGCCGGTGTGGGTGGTGGCCAGCGGGTGGTTCTTCTCCGGTGAGCCGTTGCCCGCCGCCGCGACCGTCGGGTAGCCGCCCACCGTGCAGGCGGACGCGGAGGTGTTGGTGACGGAGAGGACGACGGCCCCGGTCCCCGTGCCCGGCGGGCGGTTCGCGGCCTGGTGCGCCTCGGAGACCTTCACGTTCCCAGCCGTACAGGGCTTCTTCGTCCCGCCGCCCGTGGCGCCGCCGGTCGTGGAGGCGGACGGGGAAGGGGACGCGGAGGCGCCGCCCGTGGCACCTCCGGTCGCGCCGCCGGTGGGCGTGGGCGCGGTCGGCCCCGAGGCCGCGGGCGGGGCGGGCGGGGTCGCCGGTCCGCCGGCCGCGCCGGCGTCGCCGGTCGGCGTACAGCCCGTCATCAGGGCAACGGCCGCCAGGGCCGTCGCCAGAACCGCCGCCGTCCGGCCGGTGATCGCTGTGTTCTTCATGGGTGCTCCCGAGGTCCACGACCGGTCCCGCACCGGCACTCGCGTGCTGGAACACGACCCCCTGACCCGGACAGGTTCCCGCCGCACGGCCCTGTGGCGGTTCCGTGACGCGCCCATGACGAACGGTCATCACCCCGGCGCAGTACACGGCGCACGCCCAGGGCGTGTCATCCGTCAGCGCGCGTAGGAGCCGATGCCGACGACGCAGTAGACGTACTCGTTGAGCGTGATGCCGCCCCGGCTGTAGCGGTAGGAGAAGCCGTACTCGGTCTTCGGATTGGCGTCGCAGCGGTTCATGTCCGAGGTGCCGGGGATGCTCTCGATCACCTTGTAGTGAGCGTCCGACGCGGAACACGGCACCTCGCGCACGTCGTCCACGCGCTGGGCGGTGGTCGAGTCCGGCAAAGTGCCGTTGAGGCAGGTGCCCCGGTCGAAGGGGCTCGGAGCCGCCTCCGGCGTCGGGAGGACGGGGTAGGGGGCGGTGCCGGCCGGGGTGTCCGCCGGAGCCGGGGGCGGCGGGGCCGCGGGAGGCGTCCACGCGCTGTACGACGGCGTGGACGTGGCGGTGTCGGTGGGCGTGGACGTGGCGGTCGGGGAAGAAGAAGCGGTGCTTGTGTCGCCGTCGTCACCGAGGTTGGCCACGATCAGGCCGATGATCACGGCGGTGGCGATCCCGGCGGCCACCAGGCCGCCGCGCGAGCCGGACCGCCCCTGCGGTGCGGGCGGCACGGGCGGGACCGGCCCCTCGGCCGCCTCGGCCCGCACCGCGACGCGCAGCAGCACCTCGGTCTCGCCGAGGCGGGCCCGCACCAGGTCACCGTCCTTGCACACCGGGATCCGGAGCCGGGCGGTGCCGCTCGCCAGCGGCACGGGGAGGATCACCCCGTGCGCGGCCTGCTGGGGGGTGAGCGATATGGGGATCTCTTGCGACGACACCAGCTGCTCCCGAAGTGTGGTGGTGCGGACCGCGCCTGACGGACCCCCGGGAATTGTGCCCGGTGCCCGCGGGGCCCCGCAGGCGTTCACGCGATCCCCGCGACCCCGGCCCCCCATCCCTGCCCGGTCGCCACCCGGTCCGAACGCGTGGGGCATAAACGCCGTACCCCCGGGCGTTGTTGATCGTTGAGGGTTCAACACCGACAGCCGACCCACCGACAGCCGATCCGTCGACACCTGGAGGAAGACCCGCATGACCGACATCGACTGGGACCACCCCACCGACCCCAAGCCCGGCTGGCAGCTGGACCACGTCAAGCAGTACGTCGCGTCCAACGGCGCCGAAGGCCACTCCTGGAACGGCACGCAGACGCTGCTGCTCACCACCATCGGGCGCAAGAGCGGCAACCCCGTCCGGACCCCGCTCATCTACGGCGAGAAGGACGGGCGGTACTTCATCGTCGCCTCCAAGGGCGGCGCGCCGGAGCACCCGCTGTGGTACCTGAACCTCACGGAGCACCCCGAGGTCCGGATCCAGGTCGGACCCGAGATCATCCAGGGCAGGGCCCGTACCGCCGACCCCGCCGAGCGCGCCGAGGCCTGGCCGCTGATGGTCGGGCACTGGCCCGCCTACGAGGAGTACCAGACCAAGACCGACCGCGAGATCCCGGTCGTCGTCATCGAGCCCCTCGGCGCGTAACGCAACCGGCGCGGCGGCGGGGTCAGCGGCCCAGGGCCGCCATCGCCGCGTTGTGGCCCGGCACACCGCTGACCCCGCCGCCGCGCACCGCGCCCGCCCCGCACAGGAGCACGCCGGGGTGCCGGGTCTCCACGCCCCAGCGCCCCGCCCCCTGTGCCGTCCCCGTCTCCGCGCCCGGCGCCGCGTCCCGGTCCGCGAAGGGCCAGGACAGGTCCCGGTGGAAGATGTGGCCGCCGGGCAGGCGCAGTTCGCGTTCCAGGTCGAGCGGGGTCTTGGCCTCGATGCAGGGGCGGCCCTCCGCGTCGACGGCCAGGCAGTCGGCCAGCGGTTCGGCGAGATGCGCGTCCAACTGCGCCAGCGTGGCCGCCAGCAGCGACTCCCGGACCCCCTCGTTGTCCTTCTCGAACAGCCGGGCCGGGGCGTGCAGTCCGAACAGGGTGAGCGTCTGGTAGCCGCGTTCCGCCAGGTCCGGCCCCAGGATCGAGGGGTCGGTCAGCGAGTGGCAGTAGATCTCCGAGGGCGGCGCGGACGGCGGTTCGCCGGCGGCGGCCTCGCGGTAGGCCCGTGCGAGCTCCTCGTAGCCCTCCCCGATGTGGAAGGTGCCGGCGAAGGCCTCGCGCGGGTCCACCGAGGAGTCGCGCAGTCGGGGCAGCCGGCGCAACAGCATGTTCACCTTGAGCTGCGCGCCCTCGGCGGCCTCCGGCGCGGGTTCGCCGAGGAGCCGTGCCAGGTCCTGTGGCGAGGCGTTGACCAGCACCTTCCGGGCGCCGACGCGGCCTTCGCCGTGCTCCGTGCGGTACGTGACCTCCACCGGCCCGCTCGGCTCCGTCCCCGCGCCGGGGTCGACGTCGATCCGCACCGCCTCGTGCCCGGTGGCGATCCGCGCCCCGGCCGCCCGGGCGGCGGCGGCGAGCGCGTCGGTGAGGGCGCCCATGCCGCCGACGGGCACGTCCCAGTCGCCGGTCCCGCCGCCGATCACGTGGTAGAGGAAGCAGCGGTTCTGCGCGAGCGAGGGATCGTGGGCGTCGGCGAAGGTCCCGATCAGGCCGTCCGTGAGCACCACGCCGCGCACCAGGTCGTCGGCAAACCGCTGCTCGACGGCGCGCCCCAGCGGCTCCTCGAACAGCATCCGCCAGGTGCTCTCGTCGTCGATGCGCGCCCGCAACTCGCTCCGGGTGGGCAGCGGTTCCGTGAGTGTGGGGAAGACCCGGCGGGCGAGGCGGGCGATGCTCGCGTAGAAGGCCCGCCAGTTCTCGTACTCGCGGTCGGAACCGGTGAGCCGGGCGAAGGACGCGCGGGTCCGGTCCTCGCCACCGCCGACGAGGAGCCCGTCCGCCCGGCCGGCGCGCCGGGTGGGGGTGTACGAGGACACCGTGCGCTTGCGGACGGCGAACTCCAGCCCCAGCTCCCGCACGATCTTGTCGGGCAGCAGCGAGACGAGGTACGAGTAGCGCGACAGGCGGGCGTCGACCCCCGCGAAGGGGCGGGTGGAGACGGCGGCGCCGCCGGTGTGGCCGAGGCGTTCCAGGAGCAGGACCGAGCGTCCCGCCCGGGCCAGGTAGGCGGCGGCCACCAGGCCGTTGTGCCCTCCGCCCACGATCACCGCGTCGTACACGCCCTGGAACCGCTGCTCCTTGGTCATGGCTCTTGTTAGCACATCTGCCCGAGCCGCTCCAGACAGTGTGCTTCGTCCGCGTGGGCCGCGACGGTGTCCGGATGGTCGGCGCCGAGGACGCGCTCGCGGGCGCCCGCCACCTCCTGGTACACGGGGAGCGCCTCGTCCCAGCGGCCCAGGCGCCCGAGGCCCACGGCCACTTCGCGGCGGCTGACCAGCGTGTCCGGGTGGTCGGGGCCCAGCGTGCGGGCCCGCAGCGCGAAGACCTGCCGGGCCTCGGCGACGGCGTCCGCCCAGCGCCCGAGGCGGCCGAGGTTGACGCCGACGACGTGGCGGGCGCGCAGGGTCTCGGGGTCGGCGGCGCCGTAGGCGCGGGTGCGGTCGCGGGCGAGGGAGCGGAAGAGGTCCAGTGCCTCCGCGGTGCGGCCGAGGCGGCCGAGACCGATGCCGACCTCGTAGCGGGCGGCGAGGGTGTCGGGGTGGTCGCGGCCCAGGATCCGCTCGCGGGCGGCGGCGACCTCGCGGTAGGCGGCGAGGGCCTCCTGCCAGCGGCCGAGCTGACCGAGGGCGTAGCCGACCTCGTAGCGGGTGAGCAGGGTGTCCGGATGGTCCGGGCCGAGCACCCGGGACCGGGCGGCGGCCACTTCCTCGGCGGTGCGGTGAGCGTCGGCGAGCCGGCCGAGGCGGCTGAGGCTGAAGGCCAGGTTGTGACGGCAGCGCAGGGTGTCCGGGTGGTCGGCGCCCATGGTGCGCTCGCGGGCGGCGAGCACGGTGCGGTAGACCTCGTGCGCCTGCTGGTGGCGCCCGAGCCGGCCGAGGACGTACGCCGTCTCCTGGCGGGCGGCGAGGGTGTCGGGGTGGTCGGGGCCGAGCGTACGTGCGCGGCCCTCGGCGACCCGGGTGTGTGCGGCCAGCGCGTCGGCGGGGCGGCCGGCCCGGCTGAGGGCGAAGGCGTGCGCGGAGACGGCGGCGAGGGTCTCGGGGTGGTCCGGCCCGAGCGGGCGGGACGGCCGGGCCTGACCGTAGGCGGCGGTCAGCCGCGGGTCCTCGGACGCGGGGGGCCGTACGACGCCCCCGGCGGGCGAGCCCGACGCGCAAGCGGCGGGGTCCGGCTCCGCGGCGTGCTCCGCCGGGGCCGGTTCGGGCTGCGGGACCGGTACCGGGAGCGGCTGGGGAGCCGATTCGCGGGTGGACTGCGCCTCGGAGGGCTCCCGGACCGGCACGGCGGGGCCGGCGGCGGTCCACGAGCCGGTCAGGACGGTCCAGGCGCCGCTGGCCGGGCGAGCCTCCAGGCCCGCCTTGCGTCCGGCGGTCATTCCGAGCGCCCACCCGGGCAGGGCGCCGGTGGCGAGGGGCACGGCGGCGGGGCCGCGGCGGGCGTCGACGAGGCGGCGGTGCAGTCCGCGGGCGTCGGCGGGCCGGTCCTCGGGCCGCTTGGCCAGCAGGTCCAGGACCACCTGTTCGAAGTGGACGGGAAGTTCGGGGCGGTGTTCGCGCGGCGGCACCGGAGCGGTGTCCCGGTGGCCGACCAGGACGGACCAGGAGTCGCCGAGGTCGAAGGGCGGGGCGCCGGTGGCGATCTCGTACAGGACGCAGCCGAGGGAGTAGAGGTCGCTGCGGTGGTCGACCTCACCGCCCGCGATCTGCTCGGGCGACATGTAGTGCGGGGTGCCCATGGCCATGCCGCCGCCGGTGAGCTTGGCGGTGAAGCCGATGTCGGCGGCGAGCCGGGCGATGCCGAAGTCGCAGATCTTCACCGTGCCGTCGGTGAGCCGCATGATGTTGGCGGGCTTGAGGTCGCGGTGCACGACGCCCTGGTCGTGGGTGTAGCCGAGGGCCGCGGCGAGTTGTTCCGCGATGTCGACGACATCGTCGACGGGCAGCGGGCGGGCCTCGTTCTCCTCCAGGAGCTGGCTGAGATTACTCCCTTCGAGCAGCTCCATGACGAGGTAGAGCGGGCCGCCGGTGGCGCTGTCGTCGCCGAAGTCGTGGACCACGGTGACGCCCCGGTGCTGGAGCGAGGCGGCGACGCGGGCCTCGCGCCGGAAGCGCTCGCGCAGGACCTGGGTGAAATGGGCGTCCTGTTCGGCGCCGAGCGGTTTGAGACACTTCACTGCGACATGCCGGCCGAGCGACTCGTCACGGGCGCGCCACACCTCGCCCATGCCGCCGCGGCCGATCAGATCGAGCGACCTGTACCGGCCCTGGATCAGTCTGGACTCAGCCATGTCCTACTGCCGCCCCCGTCGTCGTGCTCGTGGTCGCGCTCCACCCTCCCCGGCCGGTCCAGTATGGCCGCTGAAGTGCGCAGTGCGTGCGGCGAGGGGCGACTCCCGGGGCCCATGCGACGCATCGCTCTCAAGATGTGACCTGGCGGGAGCTGCCAGCGCAGATCCGCGGGAACGCTGCGCAGGGCGAGGCCGGTGAGGCGCAGGCGCCGGGTGACGGTGGGCGGGGCGGGCGCGGGCCGCCCGTAGAGCCGGTGCGCGTAGGCCGGGAGGGTTCCGTAGGCCAGGTCGGCGAGCGGTCGCCACAGCAGGTTTCGGCCAGGCACCAGGACGGGGTGGGTCGGCGGGCTGCGCAGGAAGTCGTCGACGGCGCGGGCGTCCGCGCCGACGGCGAGGCGGGGGCGGATCTCGTCGAAGTAGGCGGCCAGGCCGGCGGTGGTGGCGGGCACGCCGACGGGGTCGAGGCCGACGAGGCGGGCGTTGACGCGGTTCTCGTCGACGTACCGGTCGGCCTGGGCGTCGGTGAGGAGGACGCCGGAGCGGCGCAGTATGTGCAGGAAGGAGTCGATCTGCGCGCAGTGGACCCACAGCAGCAGTTCGGGATCGTCGACGGGGAAGCGCTCGCCGGTGGCGGGGTCGGTCGCCGACAGGCCGCGGTGGATGGCGCGGACGCGGGCCCCGGCCCGTTCGGCGGCCTCGGTGGTGCCGTAGGTGAGGGTGCCGACGAAGTCGGCGGTGCGCAGCAGCCGTCCCCAGGCGTCGCGCCGGAAGTCGGAGTTCTCCATCACGCCGCGGACGGCGCGGGGGTGCAGGGCCTGGAGGTAGAGCGCCCGGATCCCGGCGATCCACATGACCGGGTCGGCGTGGCACTGCCAGGTGACGGACCGGGGGCCGTAGAGGCCGGGGTCGGGGGCGCTGTCCGCGCCCGTGCCGGGGCCGGTGCCCGGGGCGGCGTCCGCGGCGGGCGGGGCCTTCGGGCCGTCCGTGACCCGGTCCGCTCCGTCGTGCCCGTACGGCGCTGCGCTCATGGGTGGCCTCCCGTCGCCTGAGTCGAGCGTACCGACCGGGCGGTGGGTCGCGCAGGGACCGACGCGGACCAGCAGTTTCCTCCCGGTCGCCGCGGTGCTGTCGGGAAGATCACAGGGGGTGCGTACCGGGATCGAGAAGGGCGCGGCGGAGTACCCGACCAGAATGGGCCCGGCATCGGGGGATTCCCCGTGCTGCGAGAGGGGGAGTAGGCATGTCGAGTAGGAACCCGGGGCGTTCCGTCCTGGCCGCCGCGGCCGTCGTCTGCGCGTCGGTGGTGCTGGCGGGCTGCGACAGCGCGCCGCCCGCGCTGCAGTTCGGGTCGGCGAAGCCGTCCGGCGCACGGCTCGAAGCACGGCCCGCGGCGGGACGTTCGCTGCCCATCGCGCAGTGGCCCAACGCCTGCGAGGTGCTGAGCGACGAGGAGATCCGCGCGATCCTGCCGCAGGCGAAGGACTTCGAACGCCGGCCGGTCAAGGTGACCATCATCAACTTCAACCCGCTCCAGAAGTCGGAGCCGGGCACCACCGGCGACGTACCGGCCGGTGGCTGCGAGACCGAGTTCGCCCTGCCGGCCAAGTACAAGGCCAAGCACAACAGCAAGGTCCGCATCGTCTTCAAGACGGTCGCGGACGCCGCCCTCGTGGCGGACGCCTACGCCGAGGACCGGGACAAGGAGGCCAAGGAAGCAGGCCAGGACACCAAGAAGTTCCGCGACCTCCAAGGCTCCCTGGGAGCGGCCGGCTGCTACACCGAGGGCACGACCAACAACCTGATCTGCCACCAGGGCCCCTACGAGTTCGAGGTCAGCGGCATGTCGACCGCGGACGGCGTCGGCAAGTACCCGGACTCCGAGGAGAACTGGCGCGACAAGGTCCTGACCGAAGTGGTCCGCACCCTGAGCGCCCGCATGACGTGAACCCGGCGCCCGCCGGGCGACACCTGGTCGGGTGCGGCCGGCGGCTTCACGTCCCCGAGCACCTTCTCTGCTGGTGGTCCGTACGGTGATGCATCCAGAGCACCACGTCGCAGACCCGCAACGCACTGACGGTCGCGGGGAGGCCGGCGGAGTCCCACAGGGCGATCAGGCTGTGGTGCAGGGCATGGTCGTCAGCGCGCAGCGCACCGTGCAGGGCGAGCCAGAACAGCCTCGGCCGACCAAGAACACAGCGAACGACCTGGTCGTAGACAGGAAGCAGGCGCGGCCGTTTCCGGGCGAGGAGTTTTCCCGCCGTCACCCAACCGATCCCTCGCTGACCGCAAAGCAGACGCCAGGCCGCGTCCGCCGGTGATCCCTCGGCCAGGTCGGCAGCGTCGGCCTCGACCATGTCGACGTGGACGGGAACACTGCGCAGCAGCCGGGACAAGCGGACCCCGAGGTCGCCTTCGAGGAGGTCAAGGGCGACCTGGGCGGGAATCCTGACCGAAAGGGTCTGTACAGCGATCAGGTCGTCGGCGGTCACTTCATTCGCAGTGGCCCGGCGGTCCCCTCCCCCGGCGAGATGCTCGAAACGGCTGCCCGTGAACGGCACCGCTCCATCGCGGCCGGTACCGAAATAGCAGCGGAGCGCGGATACGGCCTGATCCGACGCGAGGAGGCGGGTCAGGCGGTCGGCGACCGCCGGGGGGCTCATCTGTGCAGCCATGTGGCGAAGGCGCCGACGAGGCCGGCGTAGAAGCGCTCGTCGGGGACCGATCCCGGGTTCTTGCTCGCGTCGTAGAAGGCGACGTTGGTGAAGGTCGCGGAGGCGGATGCGTTGAGGTTCTTGTAGAACGCGAGCTTGCCGCGGCCGAACCCGACGAACAGCCAGAAGACGCCGAGCGGCGCGGTGTTCTGCAGCAAGGAGCGGACTTCGGCCTTGTCCCACGGTTCGTCTCCGACCTGGGTCACGATGAAGGCGGGGTCGGTGGCGCCGGATTCCTGGTAGTGCCCCACCGCACGGCGCATGGCGTCGGCGACGTTGCCCCACCCCCAGTCGACCTGGGTGTGCAACTGCCCGATGCGACCGCGGTAGTTGTCGAGGCGGATCTCCTCCAGGAAGGGCTCCACTCCGCTGGAGAAGACCACGGGGACCGTGCCGTCGTCATCGAGCGTGGCCGACAACGCCAGGACGCGCTCGGCGAAAGCTTGCACGGCGAACGACTCGTACAGCTCTTCCATGTGCGAGTCGTGGTCCAGGATCAGGTACACCGCTGCCCGTTGGTCCGCGATGGACCGCTCCACGAGGGCCTTGCTGGCCTGGCGTGCCGGAGACAGCAGTCCGGGGGCCACCCGTTCGACCTTCGAGAGGGCCGGCGCGGGCTCCGCGGAACTCACATTCCGGCGCCCTCTATAGGGAAGGGGCGCGGGAGCCGGAGCCGGCTCGGGTTCGGGTTCGACGTCGACGCCGTAGTCGGTCGCGAGGCCGGCCAGACCGGAGGCGTAGCCCTGTCCCACCGCGCGGAGCTTCCATCCGCCGTCCCGTCGGTAGAGCTCGGCGAGAACCACGACCGTCTCTCCGGACGTGAAGTCCGGCGGCGTGAACGACCTGGCCGGCAATCCCGCCTGGGTGACCGTCAGAAGCGGTGCACGGCTGAAGACCGTGCCCGGCCGTAGCGGATCGGCACTCGCCACCACGATCAGCCGGTCCACGCCGGCCGGTACGCGCGCGAGATCGGCCGTGACCACCGGTCCCGCGACGGACACCCCGTCGTGGGCAGGGTGGTTGTAGAAGACCAGGTCCTCATCCCCGCGAACCCTGCCGCCCGGGCCGAGCAGCAGAGCCGAGACGTCCGCTGCCACGCCGTGAACCGACACCGCCAGTATCACGGGCGCCGTGGACAGCCCGGTGTTCTCCCCTTTTCGCAACGACGCCGTCTGCATCTTCGCTCCCCCTTGATCGCCGCGAGGGAAACGCTAGACCCCGGATGACCGACCGTCCCGGCTTTGGGCAGAATGAGCCGCCGACGCACATCACGGAGGCCGGCGAGGGTGGCACCGGGCGGTCGGGACCGGTCGACGGGTGTTCAGCGGCGGACGCGGGGCATGCCCAGGCCTATCCAGGAGATGATCTCGCGCTGGATCTCGTTGTTGCCGCCGCCGAAGGTGAAGATGACCGCGCTGCGGTAGCCGCGTTCGAGTTCGCCGTGCAGGACGGCGCCCGTCGAGCCGTCCTTCAGGATGCCCGCCGCGCCGACGACCTCCATCAGCCAGGCGTAGGCGTCGCGGCGGGCCTCGGAGCCGTAGACCTTGACGGCGGAGGCGTCCTGCGGGGTGAGCGTGCCGCTCTGGACGGCGTTGACCATCTGCCAGTTGAGCAGTTTCATCGCGTCCAGGCGGGCGTGCGTGCGGGCGAGGCGGCCGCGCACCCAGCCCAGGTCGATGACCCGGCGGCCGTCGGCGAGCTTCGTGTCGGCGGCCCAGCGCTGTACGTCGTGCAGGGCGCGGATCGCCATCGTGCCGTGCGCGGCGAGGGTGACGCGCTCGTGGTTGAGCTGGTTGGTGATCAGGCGCCAGCCCTTGTTCTCCTGGCCGACCCGGCGGCTGGCGGGGACGCGGATGTTCTCGTAGTAGCTCGCGGTCGTGTCGTGCGAGGCGAGGGTGTTGATGAGGGTGCAGGAGTAGCCCGGGTCGTCCGTGGGGACGAGGAGCATGGTGATGCCCTTGTGGGCCGGGGCCTCGGGGTCGGTGCGCACGGCGAGCCAGACCCAGTCGGCGGTGTCGCCGTTGGTGGTCCAGATCTTCTGCCCGTTGACGACGTAGGTGCCGCTCTCCTCGTCCCCCTCGCGGACGGCCTTGCAGGTCAGGGCGGCGAGGTCGGTGCCGGCGTCGGGTTCGCTGTAGCCGATGGCGAAGTCGATCTCGCCCGCCAGGATCCTGGGGAGGAAGTACGCCTTCTGCTCGTCCGTGCCGAACTGCATGATGGTCGGGCCGACGGTGTTGAGGGCCATCAGCGGCAGCGGGACGACGGCCTGGGCCGCCTCGTCGAAGAAGATGAACTGGTCCATGGGCGACATCCCGCGCCCGCCGTACTCCTCGGGCCAGCCCACGCCGAGCCAGCCGTCGGCGCCGAGCCGCCGGATCGTCTCGCGGTAGAAGCGCTTCTGCGCGGCCGCGTCCTGGTAGCGCCCGTAGACGTCCTCCGGGACCAGCTCGGCGAAGTAGGCGCGCAGCTCGGTGCGCAACTGCTGCTGCTCAGGCGTGTATTCGAGGTGCACGGCCCCTCCGGGAGTCTCGTGTCCGTCCGTCACTGGCGGCCGTAGAGTAGAACGTGTTCCAAGAATCCGGAAGGGTGGCGGAGGGGCCGGGGACGGACGGGATCGCCGCGCGCCGTCAGTGGCGGAGCGCGCCCGCTCCCACCGGACGGGACGGGTTCAGGGCCGTGATCATGGACACCGTGGTCGCCGTCATCGCCGTGCGGGCCGCCGTCAGGTACGGGCGAGGGTCGGCCCCGGTCAGGTGGGTGCGGATGGCCTCGGTCATCGCCACGTTCAGGGCGGTGCCGATGTTGACCTTGCGGATGCCGCCCGCGACCGCCGCCGCCAGCTCCTCGTCCGGCAGACCGGACGAGCCGTGCAGGACGAGCGGTACGTCCACGGTCTTGGCCAGCCGGGCGAGCAGCGCGTGGTCCAGGGCGGCGGTCCGCGAGGTCATCGCGTGGCTGCTGCCGATCGCGACGGCCAGCGCGTCCACGCCGGAGTCCGCGACGAAGCGGCGCGCCTCGTCCGGGTCCGTACGGGCGCCGGGAGCGTGCGGGTCCAGCGGGGCGGCGCCGTTCTTGCCGCCGACCTCGCCCAACTCGGCTTCGATCCACAGGCCGTTGGCGTGCGCCCAGTCGGCGGCCGAACGGGTGGCCTCCAGGTTCTCTCCGTACGGCAGGTGCGCGGCGTCGTACATGACGGAGCCGAATCCGGCGTCGGCGGCCCGGCGCAGCAGGTCGGCACTCTTGACGTGGTCCAGGTGCAGGCCGACGGGCACCCCGGCGGCTTCGGCGCAGGCCGCCGCGGCGCGCGCGATGGGCAGCAGTCGGCCGTCCCGGAAGCGGACCGCGTTCTCGCTGAGCTGGATGATGACCGGCGCGCCGCTCTGCTCGGCGCCGGCGACGACGGCCTCGGCGTGTTCGAGGGTGATGATGTTGAAGGCGGCGACGGCCCGGCCTGCGGCGGCCGCCTCCTGGACCAGGGTGCCCGCGGGGACGAGGCTCATCGGACGGCCCCCTCTTCGCTGGTGAGGATCACCGAGCGGGTGAGGTTGCGCGGCCGGTCGGGGTCCAGGTCCCGGTGGGCGGCGACGGCGATCGCGAGCCGGTGTACCCGTACCAGCTCGGCCAGCGGGTCGTGCCGGGGCTCCACCCACTGGGCGCCCGTGTCGCGCACCTGGTCGGCCAGACCGTCGGGAGCCTCGTCCAGCGCCCATGTGACGGTGCCGGGACCGCTGATGCTGATGGGGCCGTGCCGGTACTCCATCGCCGGGTAGGACTCCGACCAGGAGAGGGCCGCCTCGCGCATCTTGAGCGCGGCCTCGTGCGCGAGGCCCACGCTCCAGCCGCGACCGAGGAAGGTGAACTCGCTGCGCTCCGCGACCTGTTCGGGCAGCGGCTCGCTGAGCGCGGCGCGCGCGTCGGCGACGACCGCCGGGCTGTGCAGGCCGACGTGGGCGCGCAGCAGGGTGAGCGCCGTGGTGGCGAAGCGGGTCTGCACGACCGAGCGCTCATCGGCGAAGTCCAGGACGACGAGGTCGTCGGCCAGGGTCATGACCGGGGTGTCCGGGTCACCGATGACGGCCGTGGTGCGGATCCCAGCGTCGCGCAGCTGTGCGAGCAGGTCCAGCACCTCGGTGGTGGTGCCGGACCGGGTGAGGGCCACCACGCGGTCGTAGCGCCTGTGGCGCGGGAATTCGGAGGCGGGGAACGCGTCGGTCTCCCCCGCGCCCGACTCCTCGCGCAGCGCGGCGGCGGCCTGCGCCATGTAGTACGAGGTCCCGCACCCCACGATCGCGGCGCGCTCCCCCGGCTGCGGGAGCACGGCCCGCTGGGCGGGGGCCATGTCGGCGGCCCGCTCCCAGCAGTCGGGTTGCGTGGTCAGCTCGTACGCGACATGGCTCATGTCGGCTCCCTGTGCGGTGGGTGCGGGCGGTGCAGGGGCCCGGAGAGGTGCACCTGCTCTTTTCTGCAAGATAGCCGGTGGTTTCGCGCAACTTCAAGCATCGACGGGGTGGCGACCTGAGTTAATGTCGACGCAGGGCCCGAACACGGCCCGAACGCTCGTCGCGCTCGTCGACGGGCGCGACGGTCAGACGCCCACACAGACGCAACACGAAGACGCAATACGAAGACGCAACGCACACAAGGGGGTACGCCGCCGTGGGGTCCATGTCCCGGGAGGTGCGCTGGCAAACGCTGCTGGATCTGCTGGTGGAACGCGGCCGCCTGGAGGTCGAGCCGGCCGCCGAGACGCTCGGCGTCTCCGCCGCCACCATCCGGCGCGACTTCGACGAACTGGCGCAGCAGCAGATGCTGGTGCGCACGCGCGGCGGGGCGGTGCTGCACGGGGTGTCGTACGAGCTTCCGCTGCGCTACCGCAGTACGCGCCGCGCGCCGGAGAAGCGCCGGATCAGCGAGGCGGTGGCCGCGCTGATCGCGCCGGGCGAGGTGGTGGGCCTGACGGGCGGGACGACGACCACCGAAGTCGCCCGCGCGCTCGCGGGGCGGGCGGACCTGAGCACGGGCGCGAGCGGGTTGCCCGCGCTGACCGTGGTGACGAACGCCCTCAACATCGCGGGTGAACTGGTGATCCGGCCGCAGTTCAAGACCGTGCTCACCGGAGGCGTGGCGCGCCCGCAGTCCTACGAACTGACCGGGCCCCTGGCCCAGGGCGTCCTCGGGCAGCTCACCGTGGACACGGCGATCCTCGGCGTGGACGGCTTCGATCCCGTGGACGGCGCCGCCACCCGCCACGAGGACGAGGCGGCGGTGAACCGCCTCCTGTGCGACCGCTCCCGCCGGGTGGTCATCGCCGCGGACTCCAGCAAACTGGGCGTCCGCGCCTTCGCCCGCATCTGCCCCGCCTCGTCGGTGGACATCCTGGTCACGGACACGGGCCTGTCGGACGCGGGAGCCAAAGCCTTCGAGGAGGCGGGGGTGGAGGTGGTGCGGGTGTGAGGGGGTGGTGGTGTACTGGTGTGCTGGTGACCCCGGCTGCGCCGGGGCGCGGCTGCGCCGCTCGTGGGGTGCGCTTCGTGCGTCCGGGGTCGGGGTGGTTCCGGGGGCTGCCCGTCAGTTCCACTGTCTTCCCGTGCCGGGGCGTCCTGTCAAGAGCGCTCCTTCGTCGCGTCGCTTCGCGATGGCCTGCGGCCACTCTTGACATGCCACCCCGTCCCGGAAAGCCAAGAACTGTCGGGCCGCCCCCGGGGGAGGCATGGGGGAGGCTGCCCATCGCCTGAGGCCCGGCGCCCGGCCACAGGCCAAATGGGGCTCATGTGACGCCCTTCGGGCGACAGGAACGCACTCAATCGCTACGCGCTTCTCCGAGAGAGGCGTCTGCGGCCTATTTTGGGCTGGTGAGGGGCGCGGCAGGACTCATAGCTCGGCCAGGCGAGCGTCCACTCGGGTCAAGCAGCCGTCGACTCCGCACAACCGCACAAAATGCCCCTTTTGTGAGCTTTTGATCTCGACTTTTGGGGCGGACGGCTGCCAGACCCGGACCAACACCCATCTGACCGAAGTCTCAGCCCTATGCGGCCCGCTGACGCTTCTCTTGGAGGAGCGCGTAGCGATTTGATGCGTTCTTGTCGCCCGAAGGGCGGGGCATCGGCCTCACTCGGCCTGCGGCCGGGCGCCGGGCCCCAGGCAATGGGCAGCCTCCCCCATGCCTTCCCCCGGGGGCGGCCCGACAGTTCTTGGCTTTCCGGGACGGGGTGGCATGTCAAGGGTGGCCGCAGGCCATCGCGAAGCGACGCGACGAAGGAGCGCTCTTGACAGGACGCCCCGGCACGGGAAGACAGTTGAACTGACGGGCAGCCCCCGGAACCACCCCGACCCCGGACGCACGAAGCGCACCCCACGAGCGGCGAAGCCGCGCCCCGGCGCAGCCGGGCCCCCATACGGGGGATAACGTCACCTTTGCCCCGGGGGTTGAGCCCATGGTGGTGGGCTTCCGCCCCACAGACCATTGGATCATGAAACGACACAAGCCGCCCACCCGCTCCGTCGCCTCCGCCCCCGCCCTGGCCGCAGTACTGCTCTCCGTAACCGCCGTACTCGCAGCCGCACCCACAGCCTTCGCCACCTCCACACCCGCACCCTCCCAGTCCCCATCCCCAACCCAGCTCGCCTCCCCCTCCCCCATCCCCGCCCTCGAGAGCCGCGCCCACGCGTTCCGTACCACCGAGCCCCGGGGCAGCCTCGACGATCTGCGGCCGGTCGGGCGGATGGTGGGGGACGCGCGGGTGGTGGGGCTCGGGGAGGCCACGCACGGTTCGCACGAGTTCTTCACCATGAAGCAGCGGGTGTTCCAGTACCTCGTGAAGGAAAAGGGCTTCCGCAGCTTCGCCCTGGAGGCGAGCTGGAGCACCGGACAGCGGCTGAACGACTACGTGGTGCGCGGGCAGGGTGATCCCGAGCGGATCATGCGCGAGGAGTTCCAGGCCAGTTACGTCTTCTGGAACAACACCGAGTATCTGGACCTGCTGCGCTGGATGCGCAGCTACAACGTTCAACACCCTGGCGACCCGGTGCAGTTCATGGGCGACGACTTCGGCTACGCCGGTCCGCAGCTCTACGACAACGTGACCGCCTACGTCGCCAAGGCGCACCCGGAGCTGCTGCCGCGCTTCGTCGAGCTGTACGACGGGCTGCGGCCCACGACCGCGCCCGAGGCCCACATGAAGGCTTATCCGGAGCGCCCCCTCGCCGAACGGCAGCAGAACGCCGCCCGGACCGGGCGCGCCCTGGACCTCCTCAAGCAGCAGGGGCCCGGCCCGGGCGCCACCGACGCCGGCGCTCGGGCGGCGTACGCCTGGGCGGTGCAGCACGCCACCGCCATCGACCAGACGGCCAGGGGGTATTCCTTCGACTTCGACGACCCGCGGCAGGGCGCCGAGGCCATGCGCTACCGGGACCAGATCATGGCGGACAACGTCGACTGGTGGCGCAAGCAGACGGGTGACAAGGTGCTGCTGGCGGCGCACAACGGCCATGTCGCCCTGCGCAGCCACGACCCGGCGCACTACCCCAAGGTCCAAGGAGCGTTCCTGCGCGACGCCTTGGGCAAGGACTACGTGAGCATCGGCTCCACCTTCGAGCAGGGCTCGTTCAACTCCCACGGGGACGACGGACGGTTGGGCTCCCATACGGTGGGACCCGCCGCGCCCGGCTCCAACGAGTACACCCTGGACAAGGTGCGCCAGCGCGACTACGTCCTGGACCTGCGCAACGCCCCGCCCGCGGCGCGCGACTGGCTGGCGACACCGCGCGCCACCCGCCACATCGGCGGCGCCTACCCCGGCCCCGCCGGCCCCGAGGCACGGATCGCGCTCTCGCAGTCGCACGACGTCCTCATCCACCTGCACCGCGTCACCGCCGCGCGCTGGCTGACTCCCCCGGCCTCCTGACGGCGGACGAAGCGGCCGTCGGCAGCCAGGGCAGGAGAAACGGCCGGTGTACGCCGCGCAGCCGTCAGTGCGCCGGCAGGCGGCCCGCCTCGCGGGCGAGCCCGGCCAGGACCGGGGCGATCAGGGGATGGGTCTCCGCGCCCCTGCGAGTGGCCGCGAAGACGCGGCGGGTGGCCGCGGGGCCTTCGACCGGGCGGACCTGGACCTCTTTGAGGTCGGTGCCGCGCAGCGCCGAGCGCGGCACCAGGGCGACGCCCGCACCCGCGCCGACGAGGGCGATCACCGCCCGGAAGTCGTCGGAGGAGTGCCGGAACCGGGGCTGGAAGCCCGCCAGTTCGCAGGCCAGCAGGGTCACGTCGTGGCACGGGTTGCCGGGGTACTGGCCCACCCATTCGGCGTCGGAGAGCCCGGCCAGGGACACCTCGGGCAGTACGGCGAGGGGATGCCCGGCGGGGAGCACCGCGTCGAAGGGTTCGGCGTACAGCGGGAGGACCGAGAGGCGGGTGTCGTCGGCGCCGGGGCCGCCGCGGTACTCCACGGCGAGCGCGACGTCGGCCTCCCCGTCCAGCAGCATCGGCAGGCTCTGGTCGCCCTCCGCGTCCCGGACCCGCAGCCGGATGCCGGGGTGGTCCCGGGCGAGCCGGGCGATGGCGGGGGCGAGCACTTCGGTGATGCCGGTGGCGAAGGCGGCGACGGTGACCTCGCCCGCCACGCCACCCGCGTAGGCGGCGAGCTCGGCCTCGGCGCGCTCCAGCTGGGCCTGTACCTCGTGGGCGTGCCCGACGAGGATCTCACCGGCCGCGGTGAGCCGTACGCCGCGCCCGCTGCGGGTGAGCAGGACGTGCCCGCTCTCCTGTTCCAGCGCCGCGAGCTGCTGGGACACCGCGGAGGGGGTCAGGTACAGGGCTGCGGCCGCGGCGGTCACCGTACGGTGGTCCGCCACGGCCCGAAGGATGCGCAGCCGGCGGGGGTCGATCACCCCTCCATGATGTCAGCCCGCCGAGGAGCCGAGCGCCGCGCGCGCGTCGATGAAGGCGGCCACGGCGCGCTCCACGTCCGCGGTCGAGTGGGCGGCCGAGAGCTGGACGCGGATCCGGGCGGCGCCCATGGGGACCACGGGGTAGGAGAAGCCGATCACGTACACGCCCCGCTCCAGCAGCAGCTCCGCCATGCGGGCCGCTTCCGCCGCGTCGCCGATCATGACGGGGGCGATGGCGTGGTCGCCGGGCAGGATCTCGAAGCCGGCCTCGGTCATCTTCGTACGGAAGAGCGAGGTGTTGGCGGCGAGCCGGTCGCGCAGGTCCCCGGCCGATTCGAGGAGGTCGAGGACCTTGAGCGAGGCCGCGGCGATGACGGGGGCGAGGGAGTTGGAGAAGAGGTACGGGCGCGAGCGCTGGCGCAGCAGGGCGACGATCTCGGCGCGGGCGGCGACGTAACCGCCGGAGGCGCCGCCGAGGGCCTTGCCGAGGGTGCCGGTGATGATGTCGACGCGGTCCATGACGCCGTGCAGTTCGGGCGTACCGCGGCCGCCGGGGCCGACGAAGCCGACGGCGTGCGAGTCGTCGACCATGACCATGGCGTCGTAGCGGTCGGCCAGGTCGCAGATCTCGGCGAGCGGGGCGACGTAGCCGTCCATGGAGAACACGCCGTCGGTGACGATCAGCTTGCGGCGGGCGCCGCCCTCGGTGGCTTCCTTGAGCCGGGTCTCCAGCTCGGCGAGGTCGCGGTTGGCGTAGCGGAAGCGGCGGGCCTTGGAGAGGCGGATGCCGTCGATGATCGAGGCGTGGTTGAGGGCGTCGGAGATCACCGCGTCCTCGGCGCCGAGCAGGGTCTCGAAGACGCCGCCGTTGGCGTCGAAGCAGGAGGAGTAGAGGATCGTGTCCTCCTGGCCGAGGAACGCGGAGAGCCGGGCCTCCAGTTCCTTGTGCACCTCCTGGGTGCCGCAGATGAAGCGGACGGAGGCCATGCCGTAGCCCCAGCGGTCCAGCGCGTCCTTGGCGGCGGCGACGACCTCGGGGTGGTCGGCGAGGCCGAGGTAGTTGTTCGCGCAGAAGTTCAGCACCTCGCCCGATGAGCCCGGGACCCCGCCGGAGGTGACGCCGACGGACGCGTTCTGCGGGGTGCCGATGACGCGCTCGGGCTTGTGCAGCCCGGCGGAACGGATCTCGTCGAGGGTGGCGCGCAGGTCTTCGCGTACGGACTCGAACATGGTGCTCTCTTTCCACTGGAGCGGCGGCGGACGGAGGGGGCCGGGCCCCGCGGAGGGGGGAGGGTGGTGCGGGGCCCGGCCGGAGGGAGGTGGTTCGGGGGTGCGAGGGGGCCTGCCGGTGGAGCGCCGGTGGGAGGCGTCCCGGGGCCGGCCCGGGCCCCTCGCGGGGTCCGGAGCGGCGGGTTACGCCGTCCAGTCCAGGATGATCTTGCCACTGCGCGCGGTGGCGGCCTCGTCGAAGGCGGCGTCGAAGTCCCGGTGCGAGTAGCGGCCGGTGATGACGGGGCTGAGGTCGAGCCCGCCCTCCAGCAGCACCGTCATCGCGTACCAGGTCTCGAACATCTCGCGGCCGTAGATGCCCTTGATGGTGATCATCGAGGTGACGACCTTCGCCCAGTCGACCGGGAACTCCTGCGCGGGCAGGCCGAGCATCGCGATCCGGCCGCCGTGCGTCATGTTGTCGATCATGTCGCGCATGGCCTCGGGGCGCCCCGACATTTCGAGGCCGATGTCGAAGCCCTCGCGCAGGCCGAGCTGCGCCTGCGCGTCCGCGATCGTGGCGCTGCGCACGTCGAGCGCGAGCGTGGCGCCCGCCTTGCGGGCGATCTCCAGCCGCTCGGGGCTGACATCGGTGATCGTCACGCTGCGCGCGCCGGCGTGCCGGGCGACGGCCGCCGCCATGATGCCGATCGGGCCCGCGCCGGTGATCAAGACGTCCTCCCCGACGAGGGGGAAGGACAGGGCCGTGTGCACGGCGTTCCCGAACGGGTCGAAGATCGCCGCCACGTCCAGGTCGACCTCGGTGCGGTGCACCCACACGTTCTGCGCGGGCAGGACCACGTACTCGGCGAACGCGCCGTCGCGGCCCACGCCGAGCCCGACCGTGCTGCGGCACAGGTGGCGCCGCCCGGCCAGGCAGTTGCGGCACTTGCCGCACACCAGGTGGCCCTCGCCGCTGACCAGCGCGCCGACCTCGATGTCCCGGACGTCGGAGCCGACCGCCGCGACCTCGCCGACGAACTCGTGGCCGAGGATCAGCGGGGTCTTGACGGCGCCCTGCGCCCAGCCGTCCCACGAACGGATGTGCAGGTCCGTGCCGCAGATGCCGGTGCGCAGCACCTTGATCAGGACCTCGCCGGGGCCGTGCTCGGGCTCGGGCACGTCCATGAGCCGCAGTCCGGGCTCGGCCTTGTGCTTGACGAGTGCCTTCATGGGGTGGCTCCAGGCATGCGGAGGGGGCGCCGCGACCCCTGGGGCAGGTGCGGTGCATCGACAGGCACCAATCTGCCCACCCCGTGGTGATCAGTCCATCGAGGATTTCTTAAGCGGGTCGACAGCGCAGCTTCACGCCTATGCTCCTCCCTGACGGGGCCGGGGCAGGGGCGGGAAAAGGGGAGGTGGCGGGGGTGCCGAGTCTGCGCAGTCGGGCGCTGTCGGCCGCGCTGATCGCGGTGGGCCGGCGAAGACGGTTCGCGAGTGCCGAGGCGGTACGGGCCCGGGTCGCGGAGGCGGCCCGCAGGCCGGCGTCGCACCTGCCGCCGCGCTCGCTGGGCAAGGTCGCCGAGGTGACGCGCACCTTCGTCGGGGCGTGGCCGGTGTACGACGCCTCGCCGCGCGGGGCGGAGCCGGCGGCCCGGGTGCTGTACGTCCACGGCGGCGGGTACGTCCACGAACTGGTCCGGCAGCACTGGTCGCTGATCCGGACCCTGGTGACCGGGGCGGGGGCGCGCTGCGTGGTACCCGCCTACATCCTGGCCCCGCGCGGGACCGCCGACCGGACGGTGCCGGTGGCCGCGGACCTGCTGAGCGGGCTGATCGAGAGCGGCGGCGCCGGTGGAACCGTCCTGATCGGGGACTCGGCGGGCGCGGGGCTGGCGCTCGCGGCGGCGCAGCGGCTGCGCGAGCGGACCGGTGTCCAGCCCTCGCGGATCGTGCTCATCTCGCCCTGGCTGGACGTGACGATGACCCATCCGGACCAGGCGGCGCTGGAGGCCGCCGATCCGATGCTGGCGCGGGCCGGGCTGGTGGAGGCGGGACGGCTGTACGCCGGGACGCTGGCCCCGGACGATCCGCGGGTGAGCCCGCTGCACGGCTCCTTCGCCGGGCTGGCGCCGCTGACGGTGTTCGCGGGCTCGCGGGACGTGCTGGTCACGGACAGCAGGGAGCTGGTGCGCCGGGCGCGGGCGGACGGGGCCGAGGTGGACTACCACGAGGCGGCCGGGCTGCCCCACGCGTACCCGCTGCTGCCGGTTCCGGAGGGCCGGGCGGCGCGCGATGCCATCGTCCGGCTGGTCCGGTCGGCGGCCGCCGCCGACTGACGGAGCGGGCGGTGCGGGCAGCGCTCAGGCCGCGCAGGTCATGAGGGAACTGATGGGCCGGGTCCGGTAGGCCGCCCAGAACTCCTCGTCGCGGTGCGCGTCCGGCGGCGGGGTGCGGGCGGGCTGCCAGCCGACGGTGGCGAAGCCGGCCTCTACGGCCGCCTCGGCGAAGTCCGCGTGGGCCCATTCGCGGAACTCGAAGGGCACGGGCGGGTCGGTGAGGAACTGGGCGCGCAGCAGCGGCGCGTCCCCGGTCGGGTCGCGGTCGATGATCCGGACGCCGTACGGCGACCAGTCCTGGTGCGGGAACGCGCCCGGGTTGGGCACGATGGCCAGCAGCCGGCCGCCGGGGCGCAGGTTGGCCCGGATCGAGCGGAACATGGCGTGCAGGGCGGTCCGGTCGGGCGCGTAGTTGAAGAGGTGGACGGCGGTGGCCAGATCAAAAGGGCCGAGCGGGGGCATCGCGGCGACATCGCCGACGACGTACTCGACACCGGCCCCGGTGGCCGGGTCCACCGGGTCGTGGGTCTCCTCCCTGGCGAGCGCGATCATGCGTTCGGAGACGTCGATGCCGACGGTGCGGCGTGCTCCGCCGCGGGCCAGGAGCCGCGTGGTGTAGCCGTATCCGCAGGCGAGGTCCAGGACGTCGAGGCCGCGCACCCCGCCGAGCGCGGCGAGCGCGCCGAGCAGGGTGAAGGTGTCGGCCGCCGAGGACGCCGCGGTGGTCTTGGTCTCGGCGTAGCGCGCGCCGATGGTGTCGTACTGCTTCCGCATGATCCGTATCGTGCCCCGCGCGCGGGGCCCGCGCGGCCCGGGCCGTGCGCCGTCCCCCGGACGAGGGAAGCGGTCGGCCTATCGGGGACGGGCCGGCCTCGTGGGGCGGGTGGGGGTGGAGGGGCGTACGGGCGTACGGGGCCTGGGCAGCGCCGGACCCTGCGCGCGCCCTCAGCCGCGGGCCCGCCCCGCGCCGTCACCCCAGTTCCGCGAGCGTCTTCAGCAGCGGGGCGGCGCCGTCCTCCCGCGCCAGGGCGGCGGAGAGGGCCCGGGCGCGGGCGAGCATGCCCGGGTCGGTGGTGGCCTCGCGGACCGCCGCGGCCAGGCCGTCCACCGTGAGCCGCTGGTAGCGGACCGGGCGGGGGGCGACGCCGAGCGCGTGCAGACGCGCGGCCCAGAAGGGCTGGTCGAGGTGGACGGGGACGGGGACGGCCGGCACCCCCGCGCGCAGCCCGGCCGCGGTGGTGCCCGCGCCGGCGTGGTGGATCACCGCGGCGGTGCGCGGGAAGAGCCAGTCGTGCGGGACCTCGCCGACCCCGATCAGGTCGTCGCCCTCGGCGCTCAGACCGCTCCATCCCGCCTGGACGATCCCGCGCACCTTCGCCTTGCGCAGCGCGGCGGCCAGGAGGGCTCCGAGCCGTTCCGCGTCCGCGGCGACGAGGCTGCCGAAGCCCGCGAAGACGGGCGGGGGGCCCGCGGCGAGGAAGTCCAGGAGCCGCTGCTCGGGCTGCCAGCCGGGGGGCCGTTCGGGCCACCAGTACCCGCCGACCTGGTGTCCGGCGGGCCAGTCCGCGGGGCGGGGCAGGACGAGGGGGCTGAAGCCGTGGTGGACCGGCCGGTCCGGGTCCAGGCCGAGGGGGCCGCTGAACCGGCGTGCGGGCAAGCCGAGTTCGCGGCGCAGGGCGCGCACGCCGGGGGCGAAGGCCCGGTCTCCCCACGCCCAGATGGCCCGTCCGGTCAGCTCGTTGCCGTACGGGCCGAAGGAACGGCCGCCCGCGACCAGTGGCGGGAAGGCCCGGTTGGGGGTGACGGGCAGCAGGTGGACGCCGACACAGGGCAGCCGGTAGCCCTCGGCGAGGGTGGCGCACAGCGGTTCGGTGAGGGTGGAGGCGAGGACGACGTCGGCCCCCGCGCGCACCGCGGTGGCGACACCGTCGGTCAGCGGCGGGATGAACGCGCGGGCGAGGCGCACCACCCGGGCCATGGAGACGGGGGTGCTGACCGCGCGGGTCAGCCGCTGGCCCGTGGGGGAGGCGAGTTCGACCCGGGGGTCGACGGGCAGCGGGCGGAACCCGAGGCCGAGGGCGGTGACGGCGCCTTCGTAGCGGCCGTGGGTGGCGAGGACCACCTCGTGTCCGGCGGCGCGCAGCCGCGTGCCGAGTCCGGTGTAGGGGGCGACGTCGCCCCAGGATCCAGCTGTCACCATCAGTACGCGCATGGTTTCACTGTGTCAGTTCGGCGTCGGCTCGCGCGAGTTCGCAGCTCAGGACGGGACGGGTGCGGACCGGCCGGGGACGGGGGCGAGTTCGCGGGCGCAGGAGCGCAGCCAGGCGTGGGCCGGGTCGGCGTCGTGCCGCGGGTGCCAGGCCATCCCGAAGGGCATGGCAGGCAGGTCGAGCGGGATGGGGAAGACCTTCAGGCCCAGGGCGTCGGCGAGCGGTACGGCCTGGGTGGTGATCAGCCCGACGAGGTCGCCCTGGCGCAGCACGAACAGCGAGGCGGGAAAGGTGCCGACGCTGCCCACCACCCGGCGGCTCAGGCCGAGTTCGGCGAGGGCGGCGTCGACGGGACCTTCGAGGCGGCCGCGCCGGGAGGCGATCAGGTGGTCGGCGGCGGCGAAGCGGCGGGCGGTGACCTTGCCGCGCAGCAGCGGGTGCCCGGGGCGTACGACGGCCAGCACGTGGTCGTCCGCGAGGTGTTCCACGTGCACCTCGGGCGACCGGGTGTCGACGACGCCGAGTTCCAGGTCCGCGACCCCTTCGCGCAGGGCGGCCACGTCGGCGTGGCTCTCGGGCAGGAAGCGCAGCCGCACGCCGGGGGCTTCGCGGGCCACCCGCTCGAAGAGGGTGGCTCCGCAGGCGGCCACGTAGGCGTCGTTGGCGATGACGCTGAAGGTGCGCTGGAGGGTGGCGAGGTCGATCCGGCCGCCGGAGAGGAAGAGGGAGCGGGCGCGTTCGACGACGGCGCGCACCTCGCCGTGCAGCGCGAGGGCGTGCGGCGTGGCCACCATGGACCGGCCGGCGCGGACCAGGACGGGGTCGCCGAGGGCCTTGCGGATCCGTCCGAGGGTGCGGCTCATGGCGGGTTCTGAGAGGTGCAGCCGGGCGGCCGCGCGGGAGACGCTGGACTCCTCCAGCAGGACGTCGAGGGCCACGAGCAGGTTCAGGTCCAGCCCGGATTGCATCACACGCATACATCCCTTGCAGAAGTTGCACTGGAAAGCAGGTCACGCCAACTCTACGGTGGGGGCATCCCGTTACCGAGCTCCGAGGAGGAGCCGTGCTCCGCCGTGCCCAGAACCGTCCCGTTCCCTCCGGTGCCGCCGCGCCCGCTGGCACCGCGGCGTCCGCCGTCACCGCGGCGCCCGCGGTCACCGCGCCGTCCGATCCCGGCGCACCGCCCGGGCCCACCGCACCACCGGGTCCCGCCCGCGCCGTCGTGCTCGTGCTGTGCGCCTGCGTGCTGGTCGCCCAGGCGATGGTGGCGGCCGTCAACCTGCTGATCCCGCAGCTCGCCGCGTCCTCCCTGCGCCCCGCGCCCGGTGAGCTGCTGTGGGCGGTCGACGCCTACGTCATCGTCTTCGCCGCGCTGCTGATCCCCGCCGGGGCCCTCGGCGACCGCTACGGGCGCAAGGGCGCCCTGCTGGCGGGGCTCGGCCTGTTCGCGGCGGGCGGGGCGCTCAGCGCCCTGGCCGTCTCCCCCGCCGTCCTCATTGCGGGGCGCGGCCTGTGCGGCGCGGGGGCCGCGCTGATCATGCCGGCCACCATGTCCGTCCTGGTCCACCTGAGCCCGCCCGAACGGCGCGGTCAGGCCCTGGCCACCTGGACCCTGTCGGCGGGCCTGGGCGGGCTGGCGGGCAACGTGGGCGGTGGGCTGGTGGGCGAGTTCCTGACCTGGCGCGCCCTGTTCTGGGCGGTGGTGCCGCTCGGCGTCCTGCTCGCGCTCGTGGTGGCGCGTACGGTCCCGCGCACCCCGGCCCGGCCGGACGCGGCGGTGGACCCGCTGGGGGCGCTGCTGCTGGCGGGGGCGCTGTTCGCCGTGGTGTACGGGATCATCGAGGGCCCTTCGCTCGGCTGGGCGTCGGCGCGGGTGCTGGGCGCCTTCGGCGCGGGTGCGGCGCTGCTGGCGGTCTTCACCGGCTACGCCCTGCGCGCCGCGCGGCCGCTGCTGGACCCGCGGATCTTCGCCTCGCGGCGGCTGCGGGCCGGGGCGCTCGGGATCGGGGCGGCCTTCTTCGGCCTCTTCGGCCTGTTCTTCGTCAACGCGCAGTACCTCCAGTACGCGAAGGGGTTCTCACCGGCGCTGACGGGTCTGGCGATCGTGCCGCTCACCGTCGGCATGGTGCTGGTGCCCCGGCTGGGCGCCCGGCTCCAGCAGCGGACCGGGCCGCGGCCGCTCGCCGGGGCGGGGCTGGCCCTGATCGGGGCGGGCCTGCTGATGGTGTCCACGGTGGACGCGGGGACCCCGTACCCGGTGTACGCCTGCTACCTGCTCGTGCTGTCGGCCGGTACCGGGCTGTGCGCGCCCGCCCTGACCCTGACGGTGGTCGCCGAGCTGCCGGTCCACCAGGCCGGGCTGGGGTCCGGGCTCAACACGGCGGCCCGCGAGATCGGCGCGGCGCTCGGGGTCGCGGTGGTGGGGACGGTGCTGGCCTCGCGGTTCCACGGAAACCCGCAGGATCCGGCGCAGGTGGCGGCCTTCACCGACGCCATGGGCGTGGCGCTGCGTACGGTGGCCGTGGCACTGCTGGCCGCGACGGTGGCCGTGGTGGTCGGCTACCGGGGCGGTACGCGTCCCGGCGCGCATGGAGGCGCGCGCCGCGACGCGCGCCCCCGGGATGCAGCAGCCGCCGGTTCGGGCGCATCCTGACTGTGTGACGGCGAGACCGGACATCCACGGGCCTGCCCTGGACGAGACGGGCCGGGCGCTCGTGCGGGCCGCGGTGGAGGTGGTCGAGGCCGTCGGCGGCTACGGGGGCGGGGTCTACCTGCGCTCCACGACGGACGGCCAGCTGCGCCTGGCGGTGCTGGTGGGCCTGCCGGCGCCGCTGTTCCGCCCGTGGTGGCGGATGCAGGTGAACCGCCCCTACCCGGTGGCCGAGGCGTACCGCTCCGGGCACGCCGTGCACCTGCCCGACGCGGAGTCGACGATGCGGCTGTTCCCGCAGCTCATGGCGGGACTGCCGTTCGCCTTCGGTTCGCTGTACGAGCCGGTGGCCGCCGGGGACGAGCGGTACGGGGTCCTGATGGTGCTGCGTACCGCGACCCCCGGCGCGCCGGTCGGCCGGGAGGACCGGCAGCGGATGCGCGGGGCGGCCGCGGCGCTGTCGCGCGACCTGGCCGGGCTGACCGCGGCGGGCGCCCCGGTGGTGTGGGACGCGGATCCGCTGGTGGTCGAGCCGCCGGGCCCCCCGGCGGACGCCTCGGCGGCGCTCGGCCGACTGCCGCAGGCCCTGCTCTCCCTGGACCGGCTCGGGCGGGTGGGGTTCGTGAGCGCCGGGGCGAACGCCCTGCTGGGGACGGACCCGGCGGCGCTGCGGGGGCGCGTCCTGTGGGAGGCCTTGCCCTGGCTGGGCCAGCCCGTGTACGAGGACCACTTCCGGGCCGCCTACATGTCCGGGGAACCCATCGGGTTCCTGGCCGTCCGTCCGTCCGGGGACTGGATCTCGGTGGACCTCCATCCGGGGGACGGCGGGATCAGCGTGCTGCTGACGGCGGCCCGGGCGCCCGCCTCCGTACAGGGGTCCGCGGCCCCGGCCGGAGCCGGGCCCGGTTCGCCCGCCGAGCGGGCCGCCGTCGTCTACCGCCCGGTGGCCATGGCGATCGCGCTGACCGAGGCGGTCACCGCGCGCCAGGTCTCGGCCGTGGTGACCGAGGAACTACTGCCGGCCTTCGGCGGCCGTCAGCTGGCGATCTACCTGCTGAACGAGCGCCACCTCCACCTGGCCTGGGAGACCGGTTTCCCCAAGGGCTTCCTGAACCGGTTCGACGGGGTGGGCCTGGACGTCCGGCTGCCCGGCGTGGAGACCCTGACCTCGGGCCGGCCGATCTTCTTCGAGTCGATGCAGCACCTGGCCACGGCCTACCCGGGGATCCCGATGGACACCGACGTCGGGGCGCGCGCCTTCCTGCCGCTGATCGCCTCCGGCCGTCCGGTGGGCTCCTGCATCCTGGGCTTCGACGCACCCCGCAGTTTCAGTGCGGAGGAGCGCACCGTGCTGACCGCGCTGGCTGGGCTGATCGCGCAGGCCCTGGAACGGGCGCAGCGCTACGACACCGAGGCCGCCCTCGCGCGCGGCCTGCAGGCGGCGCTGCTGCCGACCCGGCTGCCGGTGCTGGAGCACGTGGACACGGTGGCCCGCTATCTGGCCGGCACGCAGGGCATGGACGTGGGCGGGGACTGGTACGACGTCATCGAGACCGAGCCCGGCCTGCTGGCCCTGGTCATCGGGGACGTGCAGGGGCACGGGGTGGCGGCGGCCGCGACCATGGGCCAACTGCGCAGCGCGGTAAGGGCCTTCGCGTTCAACGGGAGCAGCCCGCAGGAGGTGATGAGCGGTACTAACCGGCTGCTGATCGGCCTGGATCCGGGTCAGTTCGCCAGCTGCTGCTACGTCCTGCTCGACCCGGCGACGGGCCGGGCGCTGGCCGTGCGGGCGGGGCACCCGCAGCCGCTGCTGCGGCACGCCGACGGCCGGACGGAGGTGCTGGACCTGCCGGGCGGGGTGGTGCTCGGCATCGATCCGCGGGCGGCGTACCCGGTCACCGCGCTCACCCTGGAGCCCGGGGCGGTGCTCGCCCTCTACACGGACGGGCTGGTGGAGCAGCCGGGTACGGACATCGACGTCGGGGTGGAGCGGCTGCGGGCCTCGCTGGCGGCGGCCGGCCCGGGGCCGCTGACCGAGACGGCGGACCGGCTGATCAGCGAGGCGGGGCAGGCGGCCGACCGTCCGGACGACATCGCGCTGCTGCTGGCGGCGCGCACTGCGGGCGGCCCGGCGCGGCGCTGACCCGCCGCCCCGGCGGGCGGGACGCGGGCTCCGGATGCGGGCTCGGATGCGGGCATCTTGGGCAGCACCCCCAAGCGCCTTGTGTTTCAAGCCCCTTGGAACGGTCAGACGCGCAGGTAATCCGAAGAACGCCCAGCGAGAGGGGAATGCCATGCCCGACGTGTCCCTGCTGCCCGGACCGACGCTCCACCACTGGGAGTGGCAGGCCGACGCCGCCTGCCGCGATCTCGGCCCGAACCGGTTCTTCCATCCCGCCGGTGAACGCGGCGAGGAGCGGGAGGGCCGGGACGAGGCGGCCAAGCGGGTCTGCGCCGTGTGCCCGGTCCGCAGCGCCTGCCTGGAGCACGCGCTGCGCACCCATGAGCCCTTCGGCGTGTGGGGCGGCCTGACCGAGGACGAGCGCCGGGAGCTGCGGCAGGCGTCCCGCTGAGGGCGCGGGGCGGGGCCCAGGCGTCCGATCGGCAAAACCGGTGGAAATAATCTGCGGGGCGAGCTGCGGTTACCGCACCCCGCAGAGGGCAGTGTTTACGCGGCCTTAACGCCGAAACGGACACTTTCGGCGTGTCGGAACGATGGATTCCGCAGGTAAACAGCTATTGACCAGCGGATCCCGCGGAGATTGCATAACGGCTCGGGAGCCACACAGAACCACCTGATCACCAGCCGCCCCGGAGGCGATACCGCTCCCGACTCACCACTTCGCACCTGCCGATCGGAACCCCGCACTGATGTCCGACACGATCAGCGCTCCCCAGGCGCTCGCCCCCGCGACCGGCCCCGTCCCCCAGAAGCTCAAGCGCTCCATCGGCGTGGTGGGCGGGACCTTGCTCACCCTCTCGTGCGTGACGCCCGCCTCCACGCTGTTCGTGGTGGTGCCCGACCTGTTCTCGAGCCTCGGCACCTATGCCGCCCTCACCATCGCCATCGGCTCGCTGCTGTGCATCGGCGTCGCGTTCTGCTACTCCGAGCTGGGCACCTTGATCCCGAGCGCGGGCGGCGAGTACGCCATCGTGTCCACGCTCGCCGGACGGCTCGCGGGCTGGCTGGTCTTCGTCCTGTCCCTGCTGGTCGTGATGATCGTGCCGCCCGTGATCGCCATGGGCACGGCCGACTACCTCGCGCCGATCGTCCACGTACCGGCCCCCGTCGCCGGCGGCGCGGTCATGCTGCTCGCCACCCTCGCCGGCCTGCTCGACCTGCGCGCCAACGCCTGGATCACCGGCATCTTCCTGGTGCTGGAGGTCGTGGCCGCGGCCCTCGTCGCCGTCCTCGGCTTCGCTCACGGCGAGCGCGGCGCCTCGGCCCTCATCCACGGCTCGGTGGCCGGTGAGACCGGCGCCTCGACCTCCACGGTCACCGCGATGATGGTCGTCTCCGGTCTGGCCATCGCCCTGTTCATCACCCAGGGGTTCTCGACCGCCGTCTACCTGTCGGAGGAGCTGGAGAACCCGCGGCGCAACGTCGCCCGGACCGTCCTGGCGACCCTGGCCATCTCCACCGCCGTGATCCTCGTCCCGGTCATCGCCATCACCGTCGGCGCCCCCGACCTCGCGGCCCTGACCAGCGGAGACATCGGCGCCATGGTCACCGCCTGGTCCAACTCGGCCGTCGGGACCTTCATCAGCCTCTGCGTCGCCCTCGCCATCGTCAACGCGGGCATCGTCATGGTCATCCAGAACTCGCGGGTGCTCTTCGCCTCCGCCCGGGACAAGGCCTGGCCCGAGCCGGTCAACAACGCGCTGTCCCGGCTGGGCCGCACCGGTTCCCCCTGGGTCGCCACCCTGCTCGTCGGCGTCCCCGGCGCGGGCCTCTGTTTCGTCAACCTGGACACGCTCTACGGGGTGACCGGCGTCTCGGTCACCGGCATGTACCTCCTGGTGGCGGTGGCCGCGCTGTTCAGCCGCCGCGGCGCGCACGGATCCGTCGCCGCCTGGCGGATGCCGCTGTGGCCGGCGGTGCCGGTCGCGCTGATCCTCGTACTCGCCTACATCCTGACGCAGCAGGAGACGCAGTACCTGCTCTGGACCGGCGGGATCACCGGCGCCGCCACCCTGTACTGGGCGCTGTACCTGCGCCCGCGCCAGGACTCGCGCTGGCTGGTCACCATTCCGGAGACCGAGGAGGCCCCCGCCTCCTGACCCGCTCCCGCTCCGCCCTCCCCCGCGCCACCCGTCCGAGCCGTCGGACGGGTGGCGCACCCGTGCGGCCCGCGCCGACACCTTTCGCCGCCGGGGAGGGTTGTACAGCGCGCTTTGTCCTTCCGGCGCCTCTTGGAGCGATCAATGTCAGTCATGCCGAGTTCCGTCACGGTCCAGGGCCGGGGATCGCTCACGCACCGGGACCCGGCCGTCCCCCTGCCCGTCCCCGCGCAGGGCAGCGGCTCGGACGCCTCCACCGGGTCCGTGCCCGGGACGGTGGAGGAGCGCGAGCTGGTCTTCGACGGTCTCGGCTACGTCTGCCGGACCGCACGCGCGGGCGGCGCGGGTACGCCGCTCCTCATCCTCGGTGGCTCCGAGCAGAACCGGACCTCCTGGACCCGGCACGAGAAGCGGCTCGTCCAGGACGGCCCCGTGGTGACCGTCGACCTGCCCGGCTACGGAACCGCCGACTTCCTGCCGGCCCGCTACGGCATCGACTACCTCGCCGCGGCCACCCGCCACCTCGTGGACGAACTGGGGCTGGGCCGGATCAGCCTCTTCGGCACCTGCTTCGGGGGCGCCATCGCGCTGCGCTTCGCCCAGCACTACCCGGCGCTGGTCGAGCGGCTGATGCTGAGCGGGATGGCGACGGCCGTCACCGAGGAGTACACGGCGGCGATGGAACGCTGGGACGCCATGATCGCGCGCGGGGAGACCGAGGACATCGCCCGCGAGCTGACCGACCGCTTCATGTCGCCCCCCGGCACCGGCACCGTGCGCAAGCACGCGGCGGTGGGCCGGCTCGTCTACCAGCAGATCGCCGGGCAGAGCCCCGATTCGCTGCGCAAGTCGGCCGAGCACAACCGGCGGCTGATCCGGCACGAGTGGTACCGGCCCGAGCCGTGTCCGCCGGTGCCGGCGCTGGTCGTCACCGGCGAGCACGACACGCTCACCACCCCCGACATGGGCCGCGGGGTGGCGTCCGTGCTGCCCACGGCGCAGTTCCTGACCGTGCTGGAGACCGACCACCTGGCGCCGCTGGAGCGCAGCGCGGAGTTCGCCGACCTGATGGCCCGCTTCCTGACCGGGCAGTCGCTGGCCGGGCTGCCGTACGCCACCGCGCCGGAGGCCTTCGTCGGCGGACGGGCCGTGCCCGGCCGGGGCTGACTCCGGGAAGGCGGGTGGTCGCGCGCACCACGAGGAGGAGCAGGAGTGTGGCGGCGCACACCATGTCAGCCGCCGTCCCCGGTGCCTACTGTTGCCCGCCATGACGAGCTTTTCTCCACCGCCGACTCCCCCGGCCTCCCCCGCCGCCGTGACGTCCGCGCCCGGCGCGGCGCACCCCGGCCCGTGCGGGGCCGCCCTGGCCGGGCGGGTCGCCCTGGTGACGGGCGGGGGCAGCGGGATCGGCCGCGCCTGCGCGCTCGCCCTGGCGGCCGCCGGGGCCGCCGTGCACGTGGTGGACATCGACGGGGACTCGGCCCGGGCCACGGCCGTGGCGGTCGGCGGACGGGCGCACACCGCCGACCTGGCCGACCCGGCGGCGATCGAGGCGCTGCCCGCCGCGGTGGACATCCTGGTCAACAGCGCCGGGCTGCAGCACGTGGCGCCGCTGACGGAGTTCCCGCCGGAGCGGTTCGCCCTGATCCAGCAGGTGATGGTGACCGCGCCGTTCCTGCTGCTGCGCCGGACCCTGCCCCACATGTACGCGGGCGGCTGGGGCCGGGTGGTCAACATCTCCAGCGTCCACGGCGTGCGGGCCAGCGCCTACAAGTCCGCCTACGTCGCCGCCAAGCACGGGCTGGAGGGGCTGAGCAAGGTCACCGCGATCGAGGGCGCTCCGTACGGCGTGACCAGCAACTGCGTCGGTCCCGGGTACGTCCGCACCCCCCTGGTCGAGGACCAGATCGAGGCGCAGGCCGCCGCGCACGGCATCGGCCCCGCCGACGTGGTGTCCGAGGTGCTGCTGACCCGCTCCGCGATCAAACGCCTCATCGAACCGGAGGAGGTCGCGGCGGCCGTGGTGTGGCTGTGCGGCCCGCACACCGGCTACCTCACCGGCGCCTCCCTCCCCCTGGACGGCGGCTGGGGCGCGAGCTGAGCGGGCGCGGTTCTGACACCCTGGAGCCATGGACGCACCCACCCGCGGCGCCTGGCTGCGCGCCGGAATCAGCCGTGACGGCGGCCCGCTGCGGGAGACCGAGCGGGTCGTGTGGCTCCAGACCGGCGCCCTGTACGCCGACAGCCGCGGCTTCGCCGGCACCACCTCCTACGACGGGGAACGGGTCACCTTCCACCACGAGGTCGGCTCCCCCGGCCTCGACGTCGGCGCCCTGCGGCCCGACGGCGCCGACATGGTGGAGACCGGCACCAACGCCGACGGCTCGACCTTCCTGGAGGTCTGGACCCCGCTGCCCGACGCCGAGGGGCCCGAGGGCTGCTGGACGGCCGGCGGGACCATGACGGTCCGGGTGGGCGGCCACGTGGTCCACGTCGACGCGACGGGGGACGGCGTGTACGCCATCCTCACCGACGGCGAGGAGCGCCGCTGACGCCGTCGGGCCGGTACCCGCCCCGGAGAGGGGGCGGGTGACCCGGGCCACCCGGGCGTTCAGTCGGGTTCAGTCACTGGAGAGGGCGCCCAGCAGCGCGCCGACCTCCGGGTGGGGCAGGGCGCGGGCGACGTCGGCCTGGGCGACCATGCCCACGAGGCGGTGGCCGTCGAGGACGGGGAGGCGGCGGACCTTGTGCGCGGCCATGGTCCGCAGGATCTTCTCCGCGTGGTCGTCGGCGCCGATGGTGACCGCTTCGCCCCGGGCCAGTTCCCCCGCGGGGGTCGTGGCGGGGTCCTTGCCCGCGACGAGCACCCTGATGACGATGTCGCGGTCGGTGATCATGCCGATGAGGGCGCCCTCCGCGTCACGGATGGGCAGGGCGCCCACGCCCAGCTCGGCCATCTGCTGCGCGGCCCGCAGCACCGGCTCGTCGTGGGCGACGCAGTGGGCGCCCGGTGTCATCAGGTCGCGGGCCGTCTTGGGGCCGGGCTTGGGCAGGTGGGTGGGGTTGGGGCTCATCCCTGTCCCTCCGGGCCGCTCACGTGGGCCGGGTCTGGCGCGTGTGCCATGGGGGCGCACCTCTCTCCGTACGGGAAGACGCTGTGGCGCCGGTCGTCCGGGCGGACGGCCGGCACCCACTCGGTTCCCCGTACGGAGCGCGGCTACTGCACGGTTGCGCCGTTCGGGCCCGGTCCGCCCCGAACGGGTGCGGGGGTGCCGGCGGTCAGGCGGGAGCCCTCGATCTCCGCCCAGACGACCTTGCCGCCGTCGTGCGGGACGGCGCCCCAGCGGTCGGAGAGCCGCTGGACTATCGAGAGCCCGTGGCCGCCCGGGGTACCGCGCGGGGTGGCCCGCGGAGCGGGCATCTGCGTCGCGCCGTCGACGACCTCGATGCGCAGGCCGGTACCGACGGTCAGGACGAGTTCGTCGCAGCCGCCCGCGTGCAGGCTCGCGTTGGTGAGCAGCTCCGACACGATCAGGAGGGCGTCCTCCGTGGTCTGGTTGGAGTCCCAGCCCCAGTCCCGCAGGGCCTCCCGGGTGAAGGCGCGACCCTTCGCCACGTGCCCGCGGACACCGCGCAGCGCGAGCCGGCGGCGCTGGCCGGCGACCGGGTGCCGCGCGCGCAGTGGATCGCCGGTGTCCGATCCGATGGCCGTCACTGTGGCCTCACCTACCCCCGTTGACACTGATCCTCGATGTTCGGTCCTCAATGATTGCAAACCCGTGTCCTCTTGGACCGGTCGAGCCACGACTTGGTTGTACGTCACCGTCGCCTCATTCGGCCGTCATGTGGAGGCGCAGGGTGAGCCCCGTGTCCAGTGCCCGTACCTCGACGAGGTCGCAGAGCTGGTGGATCATCCACAGGCCGCGGCCGCCGTCGCCCGAGGCCAGGGGTGGCCGGCGGCGTCCGGCGAGCGGGTCCTTGAGGCGCCCGCCGTCGTGTACCTCGGCCACCACCTCGCCCGTGTCGGTGGTCCACAGCCGCAGGATGCCGCTGCCACCGCCGTGGGCGAGTGAGTTGGCGGCCGCTTCGCTGACGGCCAGCACCAGGTCGCCCCGGCGGGCCGGGCCGAGGGCGGTGCCGCGGGCCCAGGCCTGGGCGTGTTCCCGTACCCGGGCGAGGTCCCCCGAGCTGTACTCCAGCACGACGTCCGCGGCGCGGGGTTCGGGCAGCGGTTCGTCGCAGTCGGCGCAGACGACCGGGGCGTCGGTGTACGCGGGGCTCAGGGCCCCGCGCCCGTCCTCGATCAGGGTGGGGTGGGTGCGCCGGGCGTCCGCGACGATCCGGGGGTGGAGCCCCTCCGTGTCGTACGGGCACAGGATGGTCGCGGGGCGGCCCGCGAAGGCGGTGTTGATCAGCGCCTCGTGGCGGGTCGCCTCGCGCACCTCGGCCGCGGACCGGGCCGGCCAGATCGGCTCGCCGACGATCCGGGGCGCGCGACCGGGGTGCCGGTCGGCGAACTCCTGGAGCCCGGCGAGGATGCGGCCGGGGTTGCGGCCGAATTCCGTCATGTCCACGAAGTCGATGCCGTCCGCTCCCGGGGTCGCGCCGAGGCTGCCCCGCAGCGCGTCCAGGTGGGGTCCGGGGACGGCCACGAGGACCGGCTCCCCGGCGTGCAGGGCGGCGCGGACGAATCCGCCCACTCCCACCACGTACTCCTCCGTGTCCCGGTAGAACAGCGCCGGGTGGACGAAAGCTCCGGGGTCGGCCATCGGAGGGGTGGGGCCGTACGTCATGTTGCACCCTCCACTGCGGCGCGTTCCGGGAGCAGCCGCGCCGCTCATCGGATCGGCTGCTCGTTCACTCGTCGCAGTGAGTATGACGGGTGACACAACGAGAGACCCCGGGCCCTGCCTTAAGCGGCGAGCATGCCGCTGCGGAGCCGTGCCAGGGTACGGGACAGCAGACGGGACACCTGCATCTGGGAGATGCCGAGCTCCGCCCCGATCTCGGCCTGTGTCAGCTCCTGGCCGAAGCGCATCTGCAGAATGAGGCGGTCGCGCTCGTCGAGCTGCTCCAGCAGCGGCGCGAGGGTGTGGAACTCCTCGAAGAGCTCCATGGCCGCGTCGCACTCGCCGACGGACTCGGCCAGCGGACGGGTTCTGCGGCCCGCGGGGGTCTGCTCGTCGGAATCGGCGGAGCCGTCGAGCGAGCCGCTGGTGTAGCCGTTCGCCGCCACGAGGCCCTCGATGATCTCCTCCTCGGAGAGTTCGAGGTGCTCGGCGAGTTCCTTGACCGTGGGCGCCCGGCCGAGGACGCCGTTCAGCGCCTCCTGGGCCTGGGCCAGTTCGGTCCGCAGCTCCTGGAGCCGCCGCGGGACGTGCACCGCCCAGGTGGTGTCCCGGAAGTAGCGCTTGATCTCACCGCTGATGTACGGGAGGGCGAGGGTGGAGAACTCCACCTCGCGCGCAGGGTCGTAGCGGTCGATCGCCTTGATGAGACCGATGGTGCCCACCTGGAGGATGTCCTCCATGTCCACACCGCCCGCGCTCACCGCGCGGGACCGGAAGCGCCGCGCGGCGAAGTGCACCAGTGAGACGTTCATCTCAATGAGCGTGTTGCGCACGTACTGGTATTCGGGCGTGCCCTCTTCCAGGGAGCGCAGCCGGACGAGGAACACCCGGGACATCTCCCGTGCGTCGGCCGGCGCCACCTCGCGGGCGTTGTCGATCTGCGGCAGGTCCACGACGGGTTCCTCCGCCACGGGCATGGCTCCGTGCGGGGTCGTCGCTTCTACCCCAAGATCGCGGCGGACAAGTGTTTCCCGAGACATGTGGCCGTTCCTCCCTTTGGCGAATGGCTGCGCAACCGCTCGTGCCCAGTCATACGACCCTTACACACATGGGCACCAAAAAAGTTTTGGAGGGGGGTTCCGAGCGGCCCGGCCTTCGCCCGGGGCGGGTGGAGCAGGCATACTCGCACTCTTGGACACCACACAGGGCAACAACGCACACGACCACGGGAAGGCGGACACGGTGCGGGACACGGAAGCACACGACGCGGGAGTGGTCGGCAACAGCTACCAGGCCGGCACCGGCTGGGTGATCGAGGCGCGCGGAGAACTCGACCAGGACACCCTCGCGCCGCTGGAGGAAGCCGTGGCCTCGGCCGCCGGCCGCCACCAGGTGGTGGTCCTGGATGTGGGGGGCATCACCTTCGGGGACTCCTCCTTCCTCAACATGCTCCTGCGTCTGCACCGGACCACCGCGCTGCGCATCGTCGCTCCCGGCGACCAGCTGACCCGGCTGTTCCAGCTGACCGGGGCGGACACGGTCCTGGCCATCCACCCCGACGTCCAGGACGCGCTCGCCGCCGCCTCGTAGCCCCGCGCCGCCCGCGGCGTCGTCCACGCGCGACTTCGCCTTGAGTCGTCCGCGCGCGGCTTCGCCTTGACATGCGTGCCTTGCCTCGGCTGGACTCGCCCGGGGCCGGCCCCTGCCTTCCTTCCGTGCGCGGCCCGCGGCGGCGGCACATCGGATACCTCGTGACACATCGGGTACCCCGCGGCCCTGCGGGCATGCGTGCCGGGGCGGTCGGCCGCCGGGCGGTCGCGGCGTACCGGGCTCATGTCCGCCGTCCCCCACCGGGCGCTAGCCTTTCCGCATTGGATCCGGCGACCGGGAGCGCGCGTGCCGCGCCGCGACGGTCGTCACTAGAGTGAGGTTGACGGATGGCTGAGCGGTCTGGCCCGGGGTCACGCGGTGCGGCCCAGGAGGCACCGGGTGGGGGCGGGATCGACGAGGCCGAACTGCGCCGGCTGCTCGCCGGACTGACGGCCGTGCGCGACGGCGATTTCCGTACCCGGCTGCCCCAGCAGGCCGACGGGCTCCTCGGCGAGATCGCGACGGTCTTCAACGGGATGGTCGACCAGCTGTCGCTGTTCACCTCCGAGGTGACCCGGGTCGCGCGGGAGGTCGGCACCGAGGGCACGCTGGGCGGCCAGGCCGACGTGCCGGGCGTCGGCGGCGCGTGGCGCGATCTGACCTATTCGGTCAACTTCATGGCGGGGAACCTCACCGACCAGGTCCGCAACATCGCCCAGGTGACGACGGCGGTGGCCCAGGGCGACCTGTCGCAGAAGATCACGGTGGACGCCCGGGGCGAGATCCTGGAGCTGAAGAACACCATCAACACGATGGTCGACCAACTGTCCTCCTTCTCCGGCGAAGTCACCCGCATGGCGCGGGAAGTGGGCACCGAGGGCATTCTGGGCGGTCAGGCGGACGTCAAGGGCGTCTCCGGCACCTGGCGCGACCTCACGGATTCGGTCAACTTCATGGCCGGAAACCTGACGGCGCAGGTGCGCTCCATCGCCCAGGTGGCGACCGCGGTGGCCGAGGGCGACCTCTCCCAGAAGATCACCGTGACGGCGCGCGGGGAGATCCTGGAGCTGAAGGAGACCATCAACACCATGGTCGACCAGCTCTCGGCCTTCGCCGGTGAGGTGACCCGGGTGGCCCGCGAGGTCGGCACCGAGGGCCGGCTCGGCGGCCAGGCCGACGTGAAGGGCGTCTCCGGCACCTGGAAGGACCTCACCGAATCGGTCAACGTGATGGCCGACAACCTGACGGCGCAGGTGCGTTCGATCGCCGAGGTCACCACGGCGGTGGCGCAGGGCGACCTGTCGCAGAAGATCCGGGTGGACGCCCGCGGCGAGATCCTGGAGCTGAAGGAGACCATCAACACGATGGTCGACCAGCTCTCGGCCTTCGCGGACGAGGTGACGCGCGTCGCCCGCGAGGTCGGCACCGAGGGCAACCTCGGCGGTCAGGCGACCGTGCGGGGCGTCTCCGGCACGTGGGAGGACCTGACCGACAACGTCAACGTCATGGCGTCGAACCTGACCGGGCAGGTGCGGTCCATCGCCCAGGTGGCGACGGCCGTGGCAAGGGGCGACCTGTCACAGAAGATCACGGTGGAGGCGAAGGGCGAGGTGGCCGCGCTCGCCGGGGTCATCAACACGATGGTGGACACGCTGTCCGCGTTCGCCGACGAGGTCACCCGCGTCGCCCGCGAGGTCGGCACCGAGGGCATCCTCGGCGGTCAGGCGCGCGTGCCGCACGTGGCGGGGACGTGGAAGGACCTGACCGACAACGTCAACTCGATGGCGAACAACCTGACGGGCCAGGTCCGCAACATCGCGCTGGTCACCACGGCGGTCGCCAACGGCGACCTGTCGAAGAAGATCGACGTCGACGCGCGGGGCGAGATCCTGGAGCTGAAGACCACGATCAACACGATGGTCGACCAGCTGTCCTCTTTCGCGGCCGAGGTGACGCGCGTGGCGCGCGAGGTCGGCAGCGAGGGACGGCTCGGCGGCCAGGCCGAGGTCGAGGGCGTCGAGGGCACCTGGAAGCGGCTGACGGAGAACGTCAACGAGCTGGCCGGAAACCTGACGCGCCAGGTCCGGGCGATCGCCGAGGTCGCAAGCGCGGTGGCGGAGGGCGACCTGACGAGGTCGATCACCGTGGACGCCTCCGGCGAGGTCGCCGAACTCAAGGACAACATCAACTCGATGGTCGGCTCGCTGCGCGAGACCACCCGCGCCAACCAGGAACAGGACTGGCTCAAGTCCAACCTGGCGCGGATCTCCGGCCTGATGCAGGGCCACCGCGACCTCGCGGTCGTCGCCGAACTCGTGATGGACGAACTCACCCCGCTCGTCGACGCGCAGTACGGCGCCTTCTACCTCGCCGAGGACACGGCGGACACCACCGTGCTCACCCTCGTCGGCTCCTACGGGCGCCCGGCCGCCGCGGTGGAGGGCATCCGGTTCGCGCTGGGCGAGTCCCTCGTGGGGCAGGCGGCCCGCAGCCGCCGGACGATCGCGGCCGACCAGGTGCCGGGGAACTACATCATCTCCTCGGGGCTCGGGCAGACCACGCCCGGGAGCCTGGTGGTGCTGCCGATCGTCGTGGACGACCAGGTCCTCGGAGTGATCGAGCTGGCGTCCTTCGGCGCCTTCACCCCCGTCCACCGGGACTTCCTCGGCCAGTTGATGGAGACCATCGGCGTCAACGTCAACACCATCGTCGCCAACGCGCGCACCGACGAACTGCTGGGCGAATCGCAGCGGCTGACCGGCGAGTTGCAGGCCCGCTCGGAGGAACTCCAGTTCCAGCAGGACGAGTTGCAGCGCTCGAACGCGGAACTGGAGGAGAAGGCGGCCCTGCTCGCCAGCCAGAACCGGGACATCGAGGCCAAGAACCTGGAGATCGAGCAGGCCCGCCAGGAACTGGAGGACCGCGCGCAGCAGTTGTCGCTGGCCTCGAAGTACAAGTCCGAGTTCCTGGCCAACATGAGCCACGAGCTGCGCACCCCGCTCAACAGCCTGCTCATCCTCGCCCAGCTCCTCGCCCAGAACCCGACGCGCAACCTCACGCCGAAGCAGGTCGAGTACGCGGGCATCATCCACTCCGCCGGCTCCGACCTGCTCCAGCTGATCAACGACATCCTCGACCTGTCCAAGGTCGAGGCGGGGAAGATGGACATCAACCCCGAGCGCGTCCAGCTGCCGCAGCTGCTGGAGTACGTCGAGGCGACCTTCCGTCCCATGACCACGCAGAAGAGCCTCGACTTCACGATCACCACCGCCCCCGACGCGCCCGCCGACCTGCTGACGGACGACTCCCGGCTGCGCCAGATCCTGCGCAACCTGCTCTCCAACGCGGTCAAGTTCACCGAACGCGGCAGCGTCACCCTGCACATCGAGCGCGCCCCGGCCGCCTCGCTCCCCTCCGGTCTGCCCCGCCAGGTCGCGATGGTCGCCTTCCAGGTCCGGGACACCGGCATCGGCATCCCGCAGCAGCAGCTGGGGTCGGTCTTCGGGGCCTTCCAGCAGGCCGACGGGACCACGAGCCGCAAGTACGGCGGTACCGGCCTCGGGCTGTCGATCAGCCTCGAGATCGCCCACCTGCTCGGCGGCGCCGTCACCGCGCAGAGCACGCCCGGGCAGGGCAGCACCTTCACCCTCTACCTGCCCGTCAGCCGGCCGGACTTCGAGGAGCAGCCGGACGCGGACGGCACGCCCCGGTCCTTGGACGGCCCCCCGGCCGCGCTGCCCGAACCACGTCGTGCGGAGCCGTCCCTCCCCGCGGCGCCGCGCCAGGCCCGCCGCCTCCTGGTCATCGAGGAGCGGCCCAACGGCCTGCTCTCCCTCGTCGCGGAGAGCGCCGCCCGTGAGCTGGCCCCGTCCCGCGAGCTGGCCGGGGACCGGGGAGGCATCCAGGTGGTCCACGCCGCGAACTCGCGGGAGGCGGCCGCGGCCCTGGCGTCGGAGCCCTTCCACTGCGTCGTCCTGGAAGTGGACCTGCCCGCGGGCGAAGCCCTGCGCTTCCTCGACGCGCTCGACGGGGACGCGGCGCTGACCTCGCTGCCGGTCCTCGCCCACGACAACCGCCGGCTCGATCCCGCCCGGGAGCGGGAACTGCGCGGCCGGGCCGACTCCCTGCACATGGAGCTGCTGTCCAGCCTGGACGAGCTGCGCGAGCGCATCGCGCTGCACCTGTCGGCCGAGCAGCCGGGAGACGTCCTGCCCCTGGTCCGGGCGGACGACCCGCGGCCGCAGTCCGCACCCTGGGCCGGGGAGGGGCTGGAGGGGCGCACGGTGCTCGTGGTGGACGACGACGCGCGCAACCTGTACGCGCTGAGCGGGATCCTCGAACTGCACGGCATCCGCGTGCTGCACGCCGAGGACGGCCGCAAGGGCATCGAGATGCTGACCGCCCATCCCGAGGTCGACCTCATCCTGATGGACGTGATGATGCCGGAGCTGGACGGTTACGCCGCCACCGCGGAGATCCGGCGCATGTCCGGGTACGCCGACCTGCCCATCATCGCGGTGACCGCCAAGGCGATGCCCGGCGACCGGGAGAAGAGCCTCGCCTCCGGGGCGAGCGACTACGTGACCAAGCCGGTCGACGCCAACGACCTGATCGGCCGGGTCCGCCACTGGATCGCACCGTGACCGTGCCCGAAACCCCGCGACAGGCCCCGGGCGGGGCTTCCGGCGCCGCGGAGCCGCCTGCCCTCCCCCAGCAGGGTCCCTCCGCCCTGGGGCGGCTCGTCGCGACCGTCGGGCGGCTGCGCGAGGAGGTGCGGGCGGCGCAGGCGGCGGCCGACGGCCGGGCGCTGATCGAGCTGGCCAAGGGCATCCTCATCGGCCGCCTGCACTGCACGCCCGCGGCGGCGGCCCGCCAGCTCGACGAGCTGTGCCGTCAGTCCGGTCTCTCGGCGCTCGAACTGGCCGCCGACATCGTGAACCAGGCGGCCCGCGACCACGTCGGCGACGTCGCGGCCGCGTTCGTCGAACGGATCGGCGCGCCGGGCTCGGCCCCGGAGGATCCCGGCGCGGAGGTGCGGCTGCGGATGGCCGAGAGCGGCGCGCTGGCCGCCGGGGACACGCAGGCGGTCGCCGAATCGCTGCTGACCAACGCGCTCGCCCCGCTCGGAGCCGTGGCCGTCGCGGTGTGGACGGCGGTGCCCGACGGTTCGCTCACCCTCGCGGGACACGCCGGGTTCCCGGTCGAGGAGGCGGTGCGCTGGCGACACGTACCGCCGGGCGTCTCCACGGTCGCGCGGCTCGCGCTGCGGGAGCGCGGGCCGGTGTCCCTGCCCGGTCCGGGCCGGGACGGGCCGCCGTCGGTCGGCCGCCTGCAGTGGCCGGACGGCGGGCGGATGGCAGTACCCGCCGGGACGGGCGGGCGCATCCACGGCGTCCTGGAAGTGTGCTGGCCGCAGCCGCTGCCCCCGCAGCCGCCGCAGGTGGAGCGGCAGTTGGAGAGCCTCGCCGAACTGTGCGCGCACACCATGGAGATGTGGCCCCCGCACGGCGACGCGGGCCCGGACGTGGTCCTGCCGGACGTCGCGGAGCTGATCGACCTCGCCGAGGGTCTGCACGACCCGGCGATGGTCCTCACCCCGGTGCTCGACCACTCGGGGCGGCTCGGCGACTTCCGCATCCGCCACGTCAGCAGCAAGTTCGTCGACCCCGCGGGCCGCCCGCGCGGCGACGTCAACGGCGCGCTGCTCCTGGAGGCCTACCCGATGGCCGCGGGCGACAGCGGGCTGTTCGACACCGTGGAGCGGGTCCACGCCACCGGGGAGCCCTTCCGCGCGCAGCGGATGAACCTCACCGCCCTGGTCGACCAGGTGCCGCTCACCACGGTCGCCGACATCAGCATCAGCCGCCACGGCGTGGCGGTCCTGCTGATCTGGCGGATCGAGGACGAGACGGCCCGGCTGGCGAGCCTCCTGCAGCACGCGCAGCGCCTCGGCCGGATCGGCGGTTTCGAGGAGAACCTCACCTCCGGCGCGATCACCTGGAACGCCCAGCTGTACGCCCTGCACGGGCTGCCGCCGACGGCGGATCCCGTCCCGCTGCGGGAGCTGCCGGTCTACGCCCACCCGGACGACTCGGAGACCCTCGGCCGTTTCCTGCGGGCGGTGCTGCGCTACCGGCGGCCCTCGTCCGTGGACTTCCGGCTCCAGCGGCCGGACGGCATCACCCGGCACATCCGGGTCATCGCCGAACCCGTGCTGGACGCCGACCAGCGGCTGCACGCGGTCCGCGGCGCCTACCAGGACATCTCCTCCCAGCACTGGACCGAGGTCGCGCTGGCCGCGACGCGCGACCAGCTCGCGCACACCGAGGCCGAGTCGGCCGAGCACAGCCGGCTCGCCCTCCAGCTCCAGCACGCGATCATGCCGGCGACCCCGCCGGCCATCGAGGCTCCCGGCCTGCGGGTGGCCGTGCGCTACCGGCCGGCCGAGACCGAGTCCCTGGTCGGCGGCGACTGGTACGACTCGGTGGTCCTGCCGTCGGGGCTGGTGCTGCTGTCCGTCGGCGACATCGCGGGCCACGGCATCGAGGCGGCCACCGGCATGGTGGTCCTGCGCAACGCGCTGCGCGGCCTCGCCGTCACCGGCGCGGGACCCGCGCAGCTGCTGTCCTGGCTCAACATCGTCACCCACCACCTGACGAACCAGGTCACGGCCACGGCCGTGTGCGGCCTCTTCGACCCGCGGACCCGAGTCCTGCGCTGGGCGCGGGCCGGGCACCTGCCTCCGGTCCTGCTGCGCGGCGGCGAGGCCCACGCGTTCCCGCTGATCGAGGGCCTGCTGCTCGGGGCGCTCCCGGACGCCGTCTACGCGGAGCGGGAGGTCCGGCTCGAAGCGCGGGACACCCTGCTGATGTTCACCGACGGTCTGGTGGAGCGGCGGGACTCCTCGGTGAGCGACTCGCTCGGACGCCTGATGCGCACCGCGTCCGGCCGGTCACCGGACCTCGACGCGCTGCTCGACCGGCTGCTCAAGGACAGCCGCTCCGACACGGACGACGACACCTGCCTCATCGGCATCCACGTCACCTGAAACGCCGGGGCCCGGGCGGCGACGGCCGCCCGGGCCCCGGCGCGGGCCGCCCCGCGGGGGCGGCGGCTCACACTTCGCGCCAGCGGGCCATCGCCCAGGAGAAGACTCCGAACAGCACGAGGCCCACGGCCACCGCCACGAGCAGCCAGGGTCCGGCGGGGGTCTCGGTGAAGGAGCGCAGGGTGTCGTCGACGCCCTTGGCCTGGCCGGGGTCGTAGCGCCAGGCGGCGTAGCAGACGAAGCCGCCCGCCACCGCGAAGACCGCGCCGCGCGCGACGCCGCCGGTGACCCCGAGGAAGTCGACCGCCTTGCGCCACCGGGCGGAGGCTCCGCCCATGCGCAGGTGCTTCCGGAAGCGCCGCTGGGCCGCCCGGACGGCGATGGTCACGCCCGCGATGGCGATACCGGCGCCGACGGCGCCCACCAGCCATTGCCCGGCGGGCAGTTGCAGTGCGCGTGCCGTCACGTCGCGGGACTGGTCGTCGCCGGATCCGCCACCACCGGAGCCGGCCGCGAAGGACAGGACGGAGGACGCGGCGGCCGTGTAGAAGACCGCGCGGCCCGCGGAGGCCAGCCGCTTCCCCGCCTTGCCGCCCTTGGGCCCGGCCGCGCCGAAGGCCACCTCCGCCAGGCGCCACAGCACCATGCACACGAGCCCGATCCCGACGGCCCACACCATGGCACCGCCGAACGGCTGCCCGGCCAGCGTCTGCAGGGCGCCCTTCCGGTCCGCCTCGCCGACGGGCTCACCGAAGGCGACCTGGGCGGCCAGCACTCCGGTCAGTACGTACAGCACTCCGCGCGCCGCCAGTCCGCAGCGCGCGACCACCGCCCGCCCCGTCCCGCCCTGGGACGCGGTGCGTATGCCTTCTCTCGCCACTCCCGCGCTCACCGGGCTCAGACCTCGCCGCGCCAGGCGCCGGTTTCGACCCCGCGGGATTCGATGAACGTCTTGAAACGCTTGAGGTCACCGCTGACCTGGCGTTTGACGAAGCCCAGCTTGTCCGCGGCGCTCTCGGCGATGCCGTCGGGGGCCCAGTTGAGGTGCAGCTCGATGCGGGTGGTGGTGGCGTCGACCGGCTGGAAGGTGACCAGCCCGGCCTGGCGGGCCTCGCCGCTCACGCTCATCCACGCGACGCGGCGGTCCGGGAGCTGCTCGGTGATCCGCGCGTCGAACTCGCGCTCCACGCCGTTGACGTTCGTCACCCAGTGCGTGAGGGTGTCGCCGCGCTGTTCCACCCGTTCGACGCCCTCCATGAAGGCGGGGAACTCCTCGAACTGGGTCCATTGGTTGTACGCCGTCCGCAGCGGGACGTTCACCTCGACGTGCTCTTCGACGTGCGACATCATGCGGCCCTTCCCTCGCGGCTGAACCTTGCGAAGCCCGTGTGCCCCCGACCCGTCGCTCCATGTGCCGCTTCCCCCGCCGAAGCCCGCCTCGCGGCGGCCGCGCACGCATTCCACAATGGAATGGTGAACCGGTACGAGCTGGTGTTCAAGAGCGCCGCGGGGACGGGAACGGCCTGGAGCACGGACGCCGTCGTGGTCACGCGCACCGCGCAGACGGGGCCCGGAGGGCACCCGGTGTACGCGGACGAGACCGGGATCCTGCGTGCGGAGATCAGCGACCAGGGCGAGGTGCGGATCCTCGCGACGGGCGCGCACCAGGACACCACGTCGCCGGTGCGGGCCCGGCCCCTGGACTGATCCGGGCTCCCGGCGGGACGCGGACGGCTACGCCCGTCCGTGCAGCCGCAGCCGTACCCGGATGCGCTTGCCCCCGGCGGGCAGCGGGGCCACCGACACCCGGTCGGCCAGGAGCCGGATCAGGGGCCAGCCGAAGCCGCCCTCGACCGGGCCGGCCGGCGGGCCGCCCCCCAGGAGGGCGCGACCGGGCACGGTGTGCGGGAGTTCGCTGCTGCGGTCGGTGACGGTGAGTTCCAGGGCGTCGGCGTCCGGGTCGATCTCGGCCTCGAAACCGGCGAGGCCGCCGCCGTGCCGGAAAGCGTTGGTGACCAGCTCGGAGGTGACCAGCAGCGCGTCCGCCAGGGTGGCCCCGCTCACGGCCGGTACGGACGCGCCCGGCCCGGCGTCGAGGAGCGCTGCCACGAGGGCGCGGGCATCGGCCGCGTCGGCCGGGGCCTGTGGCCCGGTCTTGCGCACCGCCCGCTCTTTCACAGCCATCGCACCCGACTCTCGTCTCTCTCGCTCTCCCCTGCCGTCTGCCCGCCCCTCCCCGGATGCACACGCCCGTGCGGCCGCCGGTCCGGGCCCGCCCCGGGGGAGGTGTCACCCCGGGCAAAGGAACCTGAGGATTGTTCACTTTCCATTGACACGGCGGGCCCCGGGACCCGAGAGTTCCGTCAGCGATCTCCGCACCCCGTGCGCCCCCCGCGCGCGCCCTCCGCACCCCGACCGAAGCGAGTCCGCATGACTGCGTCCGTACCCGGGTTCCCGGCCGGTTTCCTCTGGGGCGTCTCCGCCTCCGCCTTCCAGATCGAGGGCTCGCCGGCGGCCGACGGCCGGGGCCCCTCCACCTGGGACGCCTTCACCCGGGAGGAGGGCCGCATCAAGGACGGATCGCACGCCGAAGTGGCCACCGACCACTACCGCCGCTACCGCGAGGACGTGGCCCTGATGGCCGGCCTCGGCGTCGGGGCCTACCGGTTCTCCGTCTCCTGGTCGCGCGTCCTGCCGGAGGGCGGTGGCCGGGTCAACGCCGAGGGGCTGGACTTCTACGACCGGCTCGTCGACGAGCTGTGCGCCGCGGGGATCGCCCCGGTGGCGACCCTCTTCCACTGGGACACCCCGCTCGCCCTGGAGCGTGGGGGCGGCTGGCTCAACCGCGACACCGCCGAGCACTTCGCGCGGTACGCCTCGGTGGTCGCCGAGCGGCTCGCCGACCGCGTGCCCCAGTGGATCACCCTCAACGAACCCGCCGAGGTCACGCTGCTCGGGTACGGGCTCGGCGAGCACGCCCCCGGCAGGCGACTCGTCTTCGACGCGCTGCCCGCGGCCCACCACCAGCTCCTGGCCCACGGCCTCGGCGTACGGGCCCTGCGCGCCGCGGGCGCCCGCGGGGTCGGCATAGCGGCCTCCCACAGCCCCGTCTGGGCCGCCGGGGACGGCGAGGCCGACCGCGCCGCCGCCGAGCTGTACGACACGCTCACGAACCGGCTCTTCGCCGACCCCCTGCTGACCGGCCGCTACCCGGACGGCATCGCCGAGCTGCTCCCCGGGCCGGTCGCGCAGGACCTGGAGACGATCGCGGCCCCGCTGGACTGGTACGGCATCAACTACTACAACCCCATGCTCGTCGGAGCCCCCCGACCGGCTTCCGGAACGGGCGAGTTCGGGGGCATCGAGATCCCCGCGGACCTGCCCTTCTCCATCCGGCCGATCGAGGGCCACGAGCGGACCGACTTCGGCTGGCCGGTGGTCCCGGACGGCCTGCGCGAACTGCTCGGGCTCATGCGGGAGCGCTACGGCGACCGGTTGCCGCCGCTGTACATCACCGAGAACGGCTGCTCCTACGGCGACGGACCCGACCCCGTCACGGGCCGGATCGACGACGCGCGCCGGATCGCCTACCACGAGGGCCACCTGCGGGCGCTGCACCGGGCGATGGAGGAAGGGGCCGACGTGCGGGGCTACTTCATCTGGTCGATCCTCGACAACTTCGAATGGGCGGAGGGGTACCGGCAGCGGTTCGGCCTCGTCCACGTCGACTACGAGACGCTGCGGCGCACGCCCAAGGAGTCGTACGCCTGGTACCGCGACCTGATCAAGGACGGCCGGTGACCTTCGGGCCGCCCGCAGCGGCGACCGGCGCGGCGGCGGGCGGCACCGCGGCGGACGGGCGCTGGGTGGGGGCCCTCTCGCTCGCCAACCTCGGCGTCTGGGTCGGCTGGTTCGGGCCGCTCCAGCTGCTGCTGGCCCGCCAGGCGGAGCAGCTCGCCCCCGGCCACAAGGCCGCCACCCTCGCCCTGGTGACCGGCCTGGGCGCGGCGGTCTCCATGGTCGCCAATCCGGTCTTCGGGGCGCTGTCCGACCGTACGACGGCGCGCGTGGGGCGGCGCGTCCCCTGGGTGGCCGCGGGGACGGCGGGCGGCGCCGCCGGGCTCGTCGTCCTGTCGCTGGCCCGCAGCGTTCCGGCCGTCATCGCGGGCTGGTGCCTGGTGCAGCTCGCCCTCAACGCGTCGTTCGCGGCCCTGACCGCGGCCGTGCCCGACCAGGTGCCGGTCCGCCGGCGCGGCCTCGTCGGGGGCTGGCTCGGCGTCTCGCAGGTCGTCGGCATCCTGGTCGGCACGGCGCTGGCCACGGTCGCGGGCGGTACCGGCGCGGGATACCTGGCCTGCGCGCTCTTCTCGGTGGTCGCGGTCGTGCCGTACGTCCTGATGCGCCGGGACACCTCCCTGTCCCCCGCGGCGCGGCCCGCCTTCCGCTGGCGGGCCTTCCTCGGCGGATTCTGGATCGACCCGCGGCGCCATCCGGACTTCGGGTGGGCCTGGCTGACCCGGTTCCTGATGAACCTGTCGTACTCCATCAGCACGATGTACCTGCTCTACTACCTGACCGACGCCGTGCACTACGCCGACGACGCGGACACGGGCGTGCTGATCCTCACCGCGCTGAACGCGCTCACCCTGCTCTGCACCGTGGTGATCAGCGGCGTGCGGTCGGACCGCAGCGGCCGCCGCAAGCCGTACGTGATCCGCTCGGGGCTGCTCATCGCCGCGGCCACCCTGCTGCTCGCGGTGTGGCAGACCTGGACGGGCGCGATCGTCGCCTCGCTCGTCCTGGGCATCGGTTACGGCGTGTACACGTCGGTGGATTTCGCGCTGCTCACGGACGTGCTGCCGACGGCCGAGGACCGGGGCCGCGACCTGGGCGTCATCAACATCGCCAATGCGCTGCCGCAGGTCCTGGCGCCGGTGATCGCGGCTCCGGTGGTGACCCACCTCGGCGGGTACACCGCTCTGTACGCGCTGGCGGGCGCACTGGCCGTCGTCGGCTCGGTGCTCGTCCGCCGGATCCGGTCGGTGTCCTGAGCCGGCTCCGGTCGATGTCCTGAGCCGGATCCGCCCCGCGTCGTCCCGATGCCGTTACGCCGGCGCCGGGACGGCCGCCGGGGCGGGCTCCGGGGCGGGCTCCGGATCGAGCGGCCGGAGGGCGAACACGCGCAGGAAGAACTGCGAGAGCGGGCCGATGGCCAGCGCGTACGCCACGGTGCCGACGCCGACGGAGCCGCCGAGCAGGAAGCCCGCGGCCAGGACGGTGACCTCGATGGAGGTCCGCACCAGCCGCAGCGACCTGCCGGTGCGCCGGTGCAGGCCGGTCATCAGGCCGTCCCGGGGGCCCGGGCCGAAGGCGGCGGCGATGTAGAGGCCGGTGGCGGCGCCGTTCAGGATGATGCCCGCCGCCAGCAGGGCCCCCTGGGCGACGGCTCCGCGCACGTCCGGGACCAGGGCCAGCGTGGCGTCCATGGTCAGACCGACGGCGAACACGTTGGACACCGTGCCCAGCCCCGGGCGCTGCCGCAGCGGCACCCACAGCAGCAGGACCAGGGCGCCCACGGCCACGGACACGGCGCCGATGCTCCACCCCGTGCGCTCCGCGATGCCCTGGTGGAAGACGTCCCACGGATCCAGCCCGAGGCCCGCCCGGACCAGGAAGGCGGAGCTGGCGCCGTAGAGGGCCAGCCCGGCGTAGAGCTGGACGAGCCGACGGGTGAGGCGGCGCGGGGGGCGGGGCGAGGGGGAGGGCACGCGGGAACCTTTCGGGGGGCCACAGGGCGGATCACGCCATCATGTGGCCCCCGCTCAGCCAGCGGACAGGGCCAAAACGGACCCACTGGCCTGGCTTTCCGTGGTGAAAATCGCCACATTTTGCCCTATTTACTGGAAATCAAAGCACTCTAGGACGGTACCGACATCGTCAGAACCACCGGGAGAGAGATGCGACGCGCACACGGCCGGACGGACACCAGGCGGATCACCCTCACCACGGCAGGCGCGGCGGCCGCGCTCGCCCTCACCGCCCTGCTCCCCGGCCCGGCCACGGCGGCCGAGCGCCCGCCGGTCCCCGCAGCGGAGCGCCCCGCCGTGACCGCGGCCGAGCACCCGTCGGGCCGGGTCGACGCGCAGGGCATGCGCCGGCTGTCGTCCTTCACCGTCTCCTTCCCCGCCGCGCCCTACCGCACGCACAACATCGCGCGCGCGGTGGAGCTGATCGACGGCGCCGTCGTGCGGCCCGGCGAGACGTGGAGCTTCAACCGGGCGGTCGGCGAGCGGACCGAGCAGAACGGCTTCGTCGACGGCGTCATGATCAACGACGGACGGTACGTGAAGGCGCCCGGCGGCGGCGTCTCGGCCGTCGCGACCACGATGTACAACGCCATGTTCTTCGCCGGCCTGGCGCCGGTCGAGCACGGCGCCCACTCCTTCTACATCGAGCGCTACCCCGCGGGCCGCGAGGCCACCGTCGCCTGGGGCACCCTCGACCTGCGCTGGCGCAACGACTCGGGCCACCCGGTGCGGATCCGGGCCGCCTCCACCGGCACCTCGGTCACCATCTCCCTGCACGGCACGCCGACGTACGACGAGATACGCGCGACCGAGGGCCCGCGCACCCACGTCACCCCGCCCGGCAAGCGCACCGCCACCGGCCCGGACTGCGAGGCGCAGAGCCCTCTGGAGGGGTTCGACGTGGCGGTCGACCGCGTCTTCGTCCAGGGCGGCCACGAGGTCAAGCGCGAGACGTACCGCACCCGTTACACCCCGCGCGACGAGGTCACCTGCGTTCCGGACCCCTCGGCGAGCCCCACGGCCACACCGGCACCGACGCCCACCGGCGCTCCCGGTAACTCCCCCGCGCCCACGCCCGCGGCGCCGTCGGCGACTGCGGCGCCCGCGTCCTGACGCGGGGTCGGTCTTCGGCCACGCGCGGGCCCTCCCCGGCCCGCCGGGGCCGCCGCCGGCCGAGCGCACGACCGATCGGGGCATGCCGCACGCATATTCAGGGATGAATATGCTTTCGACAACGGCGAAATGAATTCGACATTACCCCCCTCGTCCTACATTGACAGTGCGCTCCGCCCTGAGAGTTAATTACTTCTCAGGTGGCCTGATGTGGTCGCACATGGCGGGATCGGGTCAGTCCGTGACCGGTCCCACCCCCGCTGTTTGCAGCGAGCCGCCGTCATGGTGGTGCAGGAGTAGGGGGGTGTGCCGCGTGGGGACCGCCCTGGTGATCGTACATTGAGCGGGTATTGGCGAATCCGACTTTCCGTGGGGGGATCAATGACCCAGCTCGACTCTTTCTCCGTGCCCGATTTCCACCTTCCGTTCGGTAACTCCAAGCATCCGCAGGCCGCCCTGGCGAATAGCGAGGCCACCGCCTGGGCCGTGCACCACGAGCTGGTCAGCGAGGCCGTGGAGCAGTTCGCGGGCATCGGCTTCGGCCACCTCGCAGGCCGGGTCAGCGGCGAGGTGCCCTACGAGCGGGTCGTCCTGCTCGCCGAGTGGATGGCGTGGTCGTTCGTCCTCGACGACCAGCACGACCACCTCATCAGGACGGGTGAACTCGGGGCGTGGCAACCCGTCATCGACGCGATCACCGAACATCTGGAGACCGGTCGCAGCGATCTGGCCTCGGCCCTGGGCAATCCTCTGGTGAACGGCTTCATCGATCTGTGCGACCGGATCCTCGCCGGGATGACCGAGGGCACCGCCGCCCGCTACCGCGCCCATGTCCCGCTCATGCTGCACTCGTTGGACCAGGAGGCCGGAAACCGCCGTACCAGTGGCGACCCGACCGTGCAGGACTACATCCTCATGCGGCGGCACAGTTCCCAGATCCTGCCGATGATGGACATGGTCGAGGCGGGACTCGGCCTCGATCTGCCCCAACACGTCCACGACAGGCCCGAGTTCCTGGACCTCACCGCGAGCGTCCTGGACGTCATCTCCTGGGGCAACGACGTCTTCTCGCTGCCGAAGGAGCACGCCTGCGGGGACAACAACAACCTGGTCTCCCTCGTCGCCGCCCGGGAGGGCTGCTCGCTCATGGACGCCGTCGAGGTGGTGGAGGGCCACATCCAGGTCCGCATCGAGGAGTACCTGGTCGCGCGCCGGCGGCTCACCGAGGCCATGCAGGCGGACCACGCCGGTGACCCGGCCCTGCTCGACGCGGTCGACCGGTGCGTGCGCAGCTACGAGGACTGGATGATCGGCGCGGATCTGTGGCAGCGTTACGAGTGCACGCGGTACAGCGACGAACGGTTCGCGGCCGGGATGGAGTCTGCGTACACCCGCCCGGACCTGGTCTCCGCGGCATGACAGGGAGTGGGCCCATGCCAGACGTCGAGCAGCGCGGCTCCGGGGCCCGGGCACCGGTGGTTCCGGGGCGGTTACCGCTCCTGGGCCACGCGCTGCAGCTGTGGCGGGAGCCGATCGCGTTCCTGGAGTCCTTGCGCGCGCACGGCGCCATCGTGCGGATAGACATCGGCACCTGGCCCGTCCACGTGCTCACCGAACCCGACCACGTGCACGCCGTACTGGTCCAGCGCGCCCAGCAGTTCGGGCGCGGGCGGATCTTCGACCGGCTGCGGCCGATGTTCGGCAACGGCATCGTCACCACCGACGGAGAATTCCACCGCAAGCAGCGGCGGATGATGCAGCCGGCCTTCCACCGCAACCACATCGCCGACTACTCCGAGGTGATGTGCCGTCAGGCCGAGGAGATGGTCACCTCCTGGACGGCGGGCCGGGAAGTCTCCATGGTGACGGAGGCCCGGCGCTACGCCCTCTCCTCGGTCGCCGAGATGATCTTCTCGGGGGAGATGAGCCGGCCCGCCGTCGCGGAGGTGCACCGCTCGCTGCCGATCGTCCTGGAGGGCATGCTCGTCCGCGCGGTCATGCCCAAGTTCCTTGACGGAGTGCCCATTGCGTACAACCGGCGCTTCGACGCGGCCGCCGCGCGCCTGCGCCGGATCATCGACCAGGTGATCGCGCAGTACGACGGCGGACAGGGGGACCACAAGGACCTGCTGGGCCTCCTGCTGTCCAGCGTGGACACCGAGACGGGCGAAGGGATGAGCCCCGAGCAGGTGCGGGACGAGGTGATCGCGATCATGTTCGCCGGTACCGAGACCTCGGCGACCACCCTCTCCTGGATGTTCCACGAACTCGGCCGCCACCCCGAGGTGGAGAAGCGCCTGCACGCCGAGGTCGACGCGGTGGTGGGCAACCGCCCGGTGCGCCCCGACGACCTGCCGCGCCTCACCTACACGCACAGCGTCTTCCAGGAGACACTGCGCCTGCATTCGCCCCTGCTCTTCACCCGGCGCGCCCTGGAGCCTCTGACGCTCGGCGGCGTCGCCATCCCGAAGGGGGCCGAACTCGCCTACAGTCCGCACGCGTTGCACCGCGATCCGGCTCTGTTCCGCGAGCCGGCGCGCTTCGATCCGGACCGCTGGCACGAGGACGCCGGTGAACGGCCGCGCGCCCACCGCTACCTGCCGTTCGGCGCGGGCCAGCACAAGTGCATCGGCGATTCGTTCGCCGTGGCGGAGATCCTGACGGCGGTGGCGAGCGTGGCGTCCCGGTGGCGGCTGGTCCCCGCTCCGGGGATCACCGTCCGCGAGGTCCCGGCGGGGATCCCGCAGCCCAGTGAACTCCCCATGATCCCGGCGGCGCGGCGCTGACGGCCGGTGCCGTGCCGCACCGGGCGCGAGGGCGGCCGAGAATACCCGGTTCTTCTCGTACGGGTGGCGAGATACCGCAAGAATGTGCTTAAGCAGGATGAACTCACCCCGTGCGCCGTACACTCGGGCGCACGCGCTGGAGGGGGCACGAGTGTCACATGTCACGGAACCACGAGGAGGGGCGGCCCAGCCCCTGCTCGAACGTGAATCCGAAATCCTGGCGATCCACCGCGCGGTGGACGACCTGTGCGGTGCCCCGGGCCACGGCCCGGGCCCGGCCGCCCGTCGCGGAGGCGTGCTGACCTTCGCCGGATCGGCCGGCATAGGCAAGACCACCCTGCTGGCGGAGGCCCGTCACCTGGCCGCCGAGCGCAACTGCACCGTGCTGTTCGCGCGCGGCGGCGAGCAGGAGCGGCAGGTGCCGTTCCACGTGATGCGCCAGCTCATCCAGCCCACGTTCGCCGCCATGAGCGAGGACGAACGGCGCGAGGCGCTGGGCAGTTGGTACGGCATCGTCGCCCCGGCCCTCGGGCTCACCGCGGCGCCGAAGGGCCCGGCCGCGCCGGACCCGCAGGGCGTGCGGGACGGCCTGGACTGGGTGGTCACGCACCTGGCGGTCCGCAGCGCTCCCGTCGTGCTGGTCGTCGACGACGCACACTGGGCGGACGCGGAGTCACTGGCGTGGCTGACCGCCTTCACCGCCCGGGCGGAGGAGCTGGCCATGCTGATCATGGTGGCCTGCCGACCGGACGAGATCCCCGCCGACGCCCCGGCCTTACGCGCCCTCATGGGCCGCCAGGGCTCCCGTCCGCACGAGCTGGCGCCGCTGACCACGAGCGCGGTGGCACGCATCGTGCGCAACTCCCTCGGCGAGGACGCCGACGACGTCTTCTGCCGCGAGTGCTGGGCGATCACCGGCGGAAACCCCTTCGAGGTCGTCGAGTTGGCGATGAAGGGCCGCGACCGCGGGCTCAAGCCGCACCAGGACAGCATCCCGCAACTGCGCGACCTGGCCTCCGCCGTCAAGGGCAGCGGCCTTATCGACCGCCTCGAACAGCTCGGTCCCTCCACCGTCCGGCTCGCGTGGGCCGCCGCCGTCCTCGGCACCGCGGTCCCCACCGACATCGTCGCCGGTGTCGCCGCGCTCGGCGAGGCCCAGGCCGCGGAGGCGATCGCCCAGCTGCGCGACGCACGCATCCTGACCGTGCTCACCAGCGTGCGGCGCAAACAGGTGGTGGAGTTCTTCCACCCGCTCATCGCGACCGCCGTCTACCGGTCGATCCCGCCCGGTGTGCGCGTCGCCATGCACGGCATGGCCGCGACGGCGCTGGTCAACGACGGGCACGGAGCCGCGGCCGCCGCCCGGCACCTGCTGGAGATGCACCCGGACGGCGATCCCTGGGTGGTGCAGCAGCTGCGCCAGGCCGCGCGCGACAGCTTCTCCGCGGGCGCCCCCGACGCCGCTCGCCGCTACCTGGCCCGCGCCCTGCGCGAACCTCCGGAGGTCGAGGACCGGGCCGAGGTGCTCTTCGAACTCGGCTCCGCGAACCTGCTGCACGACCCCGGGACCACGATCAACCAGCTGCGCGCCGCGCTGGAGGAGCCCAGGACCGAACAGGCCCTGCGCGAGGCGATCACCTACCGGCTCGCGCAGGCGCTCGGCCACACCGGTCAGCTGGCCGAGGCCTCCGCGCTCCTCGCGGATGAGGCCCGGCAGGCCACCAGCTCGCGCACCCGGCTGCGGATGCAGGCCGAGCAGTTCAAGTGGAACTCGGTCCGGGTCGACGAGGAGAACTCGCCCGCCCGCTCCCGGCTCCTCGCCCAGTTCGCCAAGCGGCTCACCGGCCGCGGCCTGCCCGAACGGCACATCCTGGGCCTGCGCGCCTGGGACGCGGTGCTGCGCGGCGAACCCGCCGCGACGGCGCTGTCCTACGCCGAACAGGCCCTCGACGGCGGCCTGAGCTGGACCGACCAGGACTTCGGTTTCGAGGTGCCCGCCGTCGTGGCGCTCACCCTGATGTACTGCGACCAGCCCGGCCGCGCCGAGGAACTCTTCAACACCGGCATCGTGGAGTTCGAGGCGAAGGGCTGGCGCGGCGCGCACCTGTCGTTCGTCTACACCCTGCTCGGCTACGTCCGCTACCGGCGCGGGCGGCTCGCCGAGGCCGAGGACTTCGTACGCAACGGCCTGCAGATCGCCGACCGGGTCGGCCAGGGCATCCCGGCGCAGTGGTACGCGATCGGCACCCTCATCGAAACCCTGCTGGCCCGCGGGAACACCGAGGAAGCCCAGCGGGTCGCCGACTCCTACAAGCTCGGGGACGGTTTCCCGCAGGCGGTGGTCTACCCCGACCCGCAGGCCGTGTGGGGCAAGCTCCTGCTGGCCCGGGGCCGGATCGACGAAGGCGAGCAGCACCTCCTCTCGGCGGGCAGGCGGCTCGACCTGCGCGGCGCGCGCAACCCGTCGTGGAGTCCCTGGCAGCTCGACCTGGCCCTGGGACAGATGGGCCGCAAGCCGGAGCAGGCGCGGGCCACCGCCTCCGAAGCGCTGGCGCGCGCCCGGGCGTTCGGCACGTCCAGCGCCCTCGGCCACGCGCTGCGGGTCGCCGCGGCGGTCACGGTGGATCCCGCCCGCGCGGCCACCCTGCTCCAGGAAGCGGTGGACCACCTCGAACAGTCCCCCGCCGCCTACGAACTCGCGTACGCGCTGATCGAGCACGGCACGGCCCTGCACACGATCGGCAGCCGCCACCACGCGGCCCAGCAGCTCTACCGCGGCATGGAGACCGCCGCCGCGTGCGGGGCCGAGGGGCTCGCGGGCCGCGCCCGCGCCCAGCTCGCTTCGGCCGGACTGCGGCCGCGCCGCCTGCACACCTTCGAGCGGGACAGCCTGACGTTGGCGGAGCACGAGGCCGCGCGGCACGCCGCGCTGGGCCTCGACAACACCGCGATCGCCGCGGAGCTGAAGACGGACGCGCAGTCGGTCTCGGAGCTGCTCTCCGCGGCGTTCACGAAACTGGGCACCGACCGGCTCGGCCTGAACCGGGCGCTGGGCGACTGACCGCGGCCGGTCCGGGCGGGCCGCGTAGTGCGCGACGGGTCACCAGGTGCGGTCGTCCAGGGGCTGGAGCAGGGGCCGGTCGCGGGGGCCGATCGGGGCGTGCAGGGTGGTGCGGCCGGTGAGGTAGCGGTCGGCGGCGGCCGCCGCGGAGCGGCCCTCGGCGATCGCCCACACGACCAGGGACTGGCCGCGTCCGGCGTCGCCGGCCACGAACACCCCGTCCGGGGAGCGGCCCGGGGCGCCGAGCGCCGCGAAGTCCGCGGTCCGGGCGAAGCCGCCCCGCTCGTCGCGGACCAGGCCCAGTTGCGCGCCCAGCGGGCAGGCGCGGTCGGGACCCGAGAACCCGAGGGCCAGCAGCACCAGGTCCGCGTCGATCACCCGCTCGGTGCCGGGGACCGGACGGCGCCCGGCGGGTTCCACCGCGGTCAGGCGCAGGGCCCGTACCCTTCCCGCCGGGTCGCCCTCGAAGTGCAGGGTCGCGCTGGAGAACGCCCGCGGGTCGGCGCCGTCGCGGCCGCGCGCCTCCTCGTGGGCGTGGGAGATCCGGTAGACCTTCGGGTACAGGGGCCAGGGGTGGGCGTCGGGCCGGGTGGGGCCCGGCTCCGGGTTGATGTCGAGCTGGACCACCGAGCGGGCCCCCTGGCGCAGCGCGGTGCCCAGGCAGTCGGAGCCGGTGTCCCCGCCGCCGACGATCACCACGTGGCGCCCCTCGGCGCTCACCTCGGGCGCCGCGAGGTCGCCCTCGGCGACGCGGTTGGCACCGGTGAGGTAGTCCATGGCCTGGTGGACGCCCCGTAGTCCGCGGCCCGGCACGGGCAGTTCCCGGCGCTCCGTCGCGCCGACCGCGACGATCACCGCGTCGTGGGTCTCCCGGATGCGGGCCGCGTCGGTCCCGCCGCCGATGTCCGCGCCCGTACGGAAGACGGTCCCCTCGTCGCGCATCTGCCGAACGCGGCGGTCCAGGTGCGCCTTTTCCATCTTGAACGCCGGTATGCCGTAGCGCAGCAGTCCGCCGATCCGGTCGGCCCGCTCGAAGACGACGACGGTGTGCCCGGCGCGGGTCAGCTGCTGGGCGGCGGCGAGCCCGGCGGGGCCCGAGCCGATGACGGCGACGGCCTTGCCGCTGAGCCTGTCCGGCGGGGCGGGCGCGGTGTATCCGTGCGCCCAGGCCTGGTCGGCGATGGTCTCCTCGACGTTCTTGATGGTCACCGGGTCGGCGTTGATCGCGAGGACGCAGGCCTCCTCGCAGGGCGCCGGACAGAGGCGGCCGGTGAACTCGGGGAAGTTGTTCGTCGCGTGCAGCCGGTCGGAGGCGGCCCGCCAGTCGCCGTGGGCGGCGTACGCGTTCCAGTCCGGGATGAGGTTCCCCAGCGGGCAGCCCGCGTGGCAGAAGGGGATGCCGCAGTCCATGCAGCGGTTCGCCTGCTCGGAGACCAGGGGGAGGCAGGCCTGACCGGCGTGGACCTCGCGCCAGTCGCCGAGCCGCTCGTCGGCGGGGCGCGCGGGCACGGAGCGCCGGGGCGTCCTGAGGAAGCCGAACGGGTCGGTCATGCGCCGCCTCCATGGTTCCGCCTCCCTGACGGGCACGGGTACGGCGGTCCGACCAGGTTACGCCCGGTTCGTCCTGCGGTCCCGGCGGGGAAGGCCGTCCGCCGGACCCTCACACCCGACGTGACACCAGTCACTTCCTGTGACGTGTGGGACATGGCTTCCGGGACCGGGGGCAGGCGGGCCCCACCGCAATCACCGCGGGCAGGCCGCGGTGCGAACTCCGGAGGTACAGCGCGTCGTGTCCGAGCAGCAGAGCATCCATACCGCCGGAAGGTGGCGCCCGTCCTCGACGGGCGCCACGCGCGAGATCCTCGACCCGGCCGACGCCACCGTCCTGGCGGTGGTCGCGGAGGGCACGGCCGCCGACGCGGACGCGGCCGTCGGCGCCGCGCGCGCCGCCTTCGACGGCGGGGAGTGGCCGGGCACCCCGGTGGCCGAGCGCGCCGCGCTGCTCCGGCGCGCGGCCGACCTGCTCCAGCGCGACCGCGAGCGGATCGCGCTCCTGGAGAGCCGGGACGCGGGCAAGACCCTCGAAGAGGGCCGGGTGGACGTGGACTGCGTCAGCGACGCCTTCCGGTACTTCGCGGACCTCGTCATCGGCGAGGGCGGCGGCCGGGTCGTGGACGCCGGGTCCCCCGAGATCCACAGCGTGGTCGTCCACGAGCCGGTGGGCGTGTGCGCCCTGATCACCCCGTGGAACTATCCGCTGCTCCAGGCGAGCTGGAAGGTGGCCCCGGCGCTGGCCGCGGGCAACACCTTCGTCATCAAGCCGAGCGAACTGACCCCGCTGAGCACCGTGGCCCTGATCGAGCTGCTGGTGGAAGCCGGGCTGCCGGCCGGCGTCGCCAATCTGGTGACCGGCGCCGGTGATCCTGTCGGTGCGCGGCTCGCCGCCCACCCGGATGTCGACCTCGTCTCCTTCACGGGCGGTCTCGGCAGCGGTACGAAGGTCGCGCACGCGGCGGCCGACACGGTGAAGAAGGTCGCCCTCGAACTCGGCGGGAAGAACCCCAACGTCGTCTTCGCCGACGCCTGCGCCACCGCGGCGGGCTTCGACACCGCCGTGGACCAGGCGCTCAACGCCGCCTTCATGCACAGCGGCCAGGTCTGTTCGGCCGGCTCGCGGCTGATCATCGAGGCTTCCGTGCGCGACCGGTTCGTCAGCGAACTGGCCCACCGCGCCGAGAAGATCCGGCTCGGCCGCGGCACCGACCCGGGCGTCGAGTGCGGCCCGCTGGTCTCCGCCGCGCAGCGCGAGCGCACGGAGTCGTACGTCGCCTCCGCCCTCGCCGCGGGCGCCGTGCTGCGCGCGGGCGGCGAACGCCCCGAGGGACCCGGTTACTTCTACCGCCCGACCGTACTGGACCGCTGCGACCGCACGATGCGCGTGGTGCGCGAGGAGGTCTTCGGGCCGGTGCTGACGGTGGAGACGTTCCTCACCGAGGACGAGGCGGTGGCCCTGGCCAACGACACCGAGTACGGGCTCGCGGGCGCCGTGTGGACGGCCGACCAGGGGCGCGCCCGTCGCGTGGCGGGCCGGCTGCGCCACGGCACGGTCTGGATCAACGACTTCCACCCCTACCTGCCGCAGGCCGAGTGGGGCGGCTTCGGGAAGTCCGGGATCGGCCGTGAACTCGGCCCGTCGGGGCTGGCCGAATACCGCGAGACCAAGCACGTCTACCAGAACCTCGCACCCCGTCCCGTCCGCTGGTTCGCGGGCTGAGAGGAACCCACTCCATGACGACCACCCCCCACGACCCGAGCAAGCAGCCCCTGGACCCCGAACTCCCCCGGGACGTACGGGAGTACGACTACGTCATCGTCGGCGGCGGCACCGCGGGCTCCGTGATCGCCTCCCGCCTGACCGAGGACCCGGACGTCACCGTCGCCGTCATCGAGGGCGGCCCGAGCGACGTCGACCGCCCCGAAGTGCTGACGCTGCGCCGCTGGATGGGCCTCCTCGGCGGCGAACTCGACTACGACTACCCCACCACCGAGCAGCCGCGCGGCAATTCGCACATCCGGCACAGCCGCGCCCGCGTGCTCGGCGGCTGCTCCTCGCACAACACGCTGATCGCCTTCAAGCCGCTGCCGTCGGACTGGGACGAATGGTCGGACGCCGGGGCCGACGGCTGGCACGCCGCCGCCATGGACCCGTACTTCGACCGGCTCCTGAACCACATCGTCCCGGTCGCCGAGGCCGACCGCAACGCCATCGCGCGCGACTTCGTGAGCGCCGCGGAGCAGGCGCTGGGCGTCCCCCGCGTCGAGGGCTTCAACGCCAAGCCGTTCCACGAGGGCGCCGGGTTCTTCGACCTGGCCTACCACCCGGAGACCAACCAGCGCTCCTCCGCCTCGGTCGCCTACCTCCACCCGGTCATGGACGACCGGCCCAACCTGACGCTGCTGCTGGAGACCTGGGCGCACCGGCTGGAGCTGGACGGCAAGCGTGCGCGCGGGGTGCACGTGCGCACGGCGGACGGCGCGGACGCGCTGGTCCGCGCCCGCCGCGAGGTGGTCGTGTGCGCGGGCGCGGTCGACACCCCGCGGCTGCTGCTGCATTCGGGGATCGGCCCGCGCGAGGACCTCGCGGCGCTCGGCATACCCGCCGTGCACGATCTGCCCGGTGTCGGCGAGAACCTGCTCGACCACCCGGAGTCGGTGATCGTGTGGGAGACGGACGGCCCGATCCCGGAGAACTCGGCGATGGACAGCGACGCCGGACTGTTCGTGCGCCGCGACCCCCGGTCCGCGGGACCGGACCTGATGTTCCACTTCTACCAGATCCCCTTCACCGACAATCCGGAGCGGATCGGCTACGAACGGCCCGCCCACGGCGTGTCGTTGACCCCGAACATCCCCAAGCCGCGCAGCCGCGGCCGCCTCTACCTCACCAGCGCCGACCCCGGGGTGAAGCCCGCCCTCGACTTCCGGTACTTCACCGACGCCGAGGACTACGACGCGCGCACCCTGGTCGACGGGATCCGGCTCGCCCGCGAGATCGCCGCGGCGCAGCCACTGGCCGGCTGGCTGAAGCGCGAGGTGTGTCCCGGTCCCGAGGTCACCGGCGACGAGGAGCTGAGCGCGTACGCCCGCTCCGTCGCGCACACGGTCTACCACCCGGCGGGCACCTGCCGGATGGGCTCGGCGGACGACGCCGGGGCCGTGGTGGGACCGGACCTGAAGGTGCGGGGCCTGGACGGCATCCGGATCGCGGACGCCTCGGTGTTCCCGACGATGCCCGCGGTCAACCCAATGATCGGAGTGCTCATGGTCGGGGAGAAAGCCGCCGATCTGCTGGGAGGCGACGCACGATGAACACCACCACCGCTACTGCGGCCACCACCGCGCCGCCCGTCTTCGCCGTCCGGGACCTCTGGAAGGTCTTCGGCCCCCGGGCCCGGGCCGCCAAGGTGCCCGGCTCGGCGGACGCCGCGCTGTCCGCGGCCGATCTGCGCGAGCGCACCGGCTGCACCGCCGCCGTCCGGGGCGTGAGCTTCGACGTCCGCAAGGGCGAGTCCTTCGTGGTGATGGGCCTGTCGGGTTCGGGCAAGTCCACGCTCGTGCGCTGCCTCACCCGGCTGATCGAGCCCACCGCCGGTTCCCTCGCCATCGACGGCGAGGACGTCCTCGCGATGGACCGCGCCCGGCTGCGCGAACTGCGCCGCCACCGCGCCGCCATGGTCTTCCAGCACTTCGGCCTGCTGCCCCACCGGTCGGTGCTCGACAACATCGCCTACGGCCTGGAGATCCAGGGGATGGGCCGGACCGAACGGCGCGCCAGGGCGGCCGAGATGACCGCCAAGGTCGGTCTCGACGGCCTGGAGGAACGCCGGCCCGGCCAGCTCTCCGGCGGTCAGCAGCAGCGCGTCGGTCTCGCCCGCGCCCTCGCCGCCGATCCCGAAGTCCTGCTGTTCGACGAGCCGTTCAGCGCCCTCGATCCGCTGATCCGGCGGGAGATGCAGGAGGAGGTGGCCCGGCTGCACCACGAGGAGGGCCGCACCATGGTCTTCATCACGCACGACCTGAACGAGGCGCTGCGCCTCGGCGACCGGATCGCCCTGATGCGCGACGGCCGCATCGTGCAGCTCGGCACCCCGGAGGAGATCGTCGGCTCCCCCGCCGACGACTACGTACGGGACTTCGTCCGCGACGTGCCGCGCGAGCAGGTGCTCACCGTGCGCAGCGCCATGCGCCCGGCGACGTCGGCCGAGGCGGAACACGGCGTGTCCCTGGCCCCGGCGACCACCGTCGCCCGCGCCATCGAGGCGGTCGCGCGCAGCGGCGCCCCGGCCCGGGTCGTCGACGCGGGCCGCTGCCTGGGCGTGGTCGACGACGCCGCGCTGCTCGCGGTCGTCGCCGGGATACCCGGTGCGGCGACCGGGGAGGCGGCCGCGTGAGGGACCGCACCGCGCGCCCGCGCAGCAGTACCGTTCCGTCCACGGCCTCTCCGACCCCTTCGCCGGCCGTGTCCTGCACGGCCGGGGCGCGGGGGTGGCGGCGATGACCTCCGCGACCACGCCCGTACGCGATCCCGCGCCGCCGGGGTCCGGCTCCGCCCGCGATCCGCGCCCGCCCGCCGCGCCCTCCTCGGCCGCCGCCGCTTCCGGTGCTCGCGCCGGAGCGCACGGCCGCCGTTCCGCCTCGCCCGGACTCCTCCGCGTCGGCCGCAGGGTCCTGCCCCTCGCCGTGGCCGCGGCCGTGCTCGGCACGCTGGGCGTGCTGTACCCGGGAGCGGGAGGCTGGCCCGGCGCTCTGGGCGTCGACCTGTCGGGACCGCTCGACCGGGCCGGTGACTGGATCATCGACCACCGGGACAGCCACCCGCTGTTCCTCTACTTCTTCGGGCACGTCAGCAATGCCGTCGTGGTGTCCGTGCGCGCCGTGTACACGGTGCTGCTCGCCGCCGGATGGACGGGCGTCACCGCGCTCGCCGGGCTCGTCGCCTGGCGCCTGGCCGGGGTGCGGCTCGCGCTGACGTCGATGGCCGCCTTCGTCGTGTGCGGCCTGCTGGGCATGTGGGTGCCGACGATGCAGACCCTGGCCCTGATGGCCGTGGCCGTCGCCGCCTCCGTCGTCGTGGGCGGCCTGCTCGGCCTCGCCGCCGGGCTGTCACCGCGCACCGAGCGCGTCCTGCGGCCCGTGCTCGACACCATGCAGATCCTGCCCGCCTTCGCGTACCTGCTGCCGATGGTGCTGGTCTTCGGCATCGGGGTGCCCGCCGCCGTGCTGGCCACCGTGGTCTACGCCGCCCCGCCCATGGCCCGCCTCACCGCCCTCGGACTGCGCGAGGCCGACGCCGGGGTCCTGGAGGCGGCGGCCTCGCTCGGCGCGACGGGGCGTCAGCGGCTGCTGACCGCCCGGCTGCCGCTCGCCCGCACGCGGATCCTGCTCGGCGTCAACCAGGCCATCATGACGGGCCTGTCCATGGCCGTCATCGCCTCGGTGATCGGCGCGGGCGGCCTCGGCGACCGGGTCTACCAGGCCCTGGCCTCCGTCGACGTCGGCGCGGCCCTCGCCGCGGGCATCCCGATCGTGCTGCTCGCCGTCGTCCTGGACCGCACGGCCGACGCGGCGGGCACCCGGCTCGGCGCGGCGCCGCCGCCGACCGCCGAACGGCACTTCCTGCGCCGCGTGTTCGCGGGCTGGTACGGGCGGCTGCTCTGCCTCCTGGCCGCGGTCGCCGTGGCGGTCCTGGGCCGGATGCTGGGCACCGCGCAGTGGCCGGCCTCCTGGACGGTGTCCCTGGCGGATCCCGTCAACCGGGCCGTCGCCTGGATGACCGGCCACTTCTACTCGGGGGTCCCCTTCGTCGGCGGCACCGCCGACTGGGCCGCCGGCTTCACCGGGCTGCTCCTGGACCCGCTGCGCAGCGGCCTCCAGGCGGCTCCGTGGTGGCTGCTCCTGCTGGTCGTCGCCGCCGTCGGCGTGGTGGTCGGCACCTGGCGCAGCGCCCTGACCGCCGTCCTCGCCCTGGCCGCCATCGGCGTGCTCGGCGTGTGGGATCCCGCGCTGGACACCCTCTCGCAGGTGCTCGCCGCGGTCGCGGTGACGCTCGTCCTGGGCTTCGCGGTCTCCGTCGGCGCGGCCCGCAGCGCGCGCGCCGAGCGGCTGCTGCGCCCCGTGCTCGACATCTGCCAGACCATGCCGCAGTTCGTGTACCTCATCCCGGTCGTCGCCCTGTTCGGGGTGGGCCGCGCCCCGGCGGCCGCCGCCGCGGTCGTCTACGCGCTGCCCGCCGTCGTCCGCATCACCACGCAGGGGCTGCGCGGCGTCGAGCCCGCGGCCCTGGAGTCCGCGCGCTCGCTGGGGGCCACCGGGTCCCAGCAGCTGCGCCAGGTCCAACTGCCGCTCGCGCGGCCCGCTCTGCTGCTGGCCGTGAACCAGGCCGTCGTCCTGGTCCTCGCCGTCGTCATCATCGGCGGCCTGGTCGGCGGGGGCGCCCTCGGGTACGACGTGGTCCTCGGCCTCGCCCAGGGCGACCTGGCCACCGGCCTCGTGGCGGGCGCGGCGATCGTCTGCCTCGGCATCGTGCTCGACCGCCTCACCCAGCCCGCGAAGGAGGCCCGGGATGCCTGAGCCGCGCCCGTCCCGCCGTACGACCGTCGCCGCGCTCGCCGCCGCGACCGCCCTCGCCCTGGTCACCGGATGCGGCGCCGCGGACATGACCCGGCAGTCGTCCCCGTACGCCGCCGCCCGCGGCGCGAAGACCGTCACGCTCTCGGTCCAGTCCTGGGTCGGCGCACAGGCCGACACGGCCGTGGCCGGCTACCTGCTCGAACACGAACTGGGCTACCGGGTGGACACCGTCCAGGTGGACGAGGTGCCCGCCTGGGACGCCCTCAGCCAGGGCCGGGTCGACGCGATCCTGGAGGACTGGGGCCATCCCGAGCAGCAGAAGCGCTACGTCGAGGAGAAGAAGACCATCGTCGACGGCGGCGAACTCGGGGTCACCGGCCACATCGGCTGGTTCGTCCCGACGTACTTCGCCGAGGAGCACCCGGACGTCACCGACTGGAAGAACCTCGGCAGGTACACCGACCGGCTCCGCACCGCGGAGAGCCGCGGCAAGGGGCAGCTGCTGGACGGCTCCCCCTCGTACGTCACGAACGACAAGGCGCTGGTGAAGAACCTGAAGCTGGACCTGGAGGTGGTCTTCGCCGGCTCCGAGGCGGCGCAGATCACCCAGATCAAGCAGTTCGCGAAGGAGAAGAAGCCCTTCCTGACGTACTGGTACCAGCCGCAGTGGCTCTTCGAACGGGTGCCGATGACCGAGGTCAGGCTGCCCGAGTACACCGAGGGCTGCGACGCCGACCCGGACGAGGTGGCCTGCGCCTACCCGCACACGCCGCTGCGCAAGTACCTGAACGCGCGCTTCGCCGACGAGGGCGGGCGGGCCGCCGCCTTCCTGAAGAAGTTCCACTGGACCGTCGAGGCGCAGAACGAGGTCGCCCTGATGATCGCCGAGGACAAGCTGACGCCGCGGCAGGCGGCGCAGAAGTGGGTGGAGCGCCACGAGGACCTCTGGCGGCCCTGGATCGGCTGATCCGGGGCGCCCGATCCCGCCCGTCTCCGGTCTCCCCCCACGGTCGGGAGGCGGGCGGTCCGGGGCGCCAAGTGACCCGTGCGTACTGCACACCGCATCGGTGACAGCCGTGACTGTCGCGGCACCCGGCTCGGATGACACGGTGTTCCAGCCGGGTCACCGACCGGGCACCGACCGAGGGAGTACGGGTGAACAAGGGGTACGCCGCCTTCTGCGACGCAGACCGCTGGTTCTACGACGCGCCGTACCGGCGCGCCGAGGAGAACTACGCGGCCGCGCTCGCTCCCGTACCCGAAGGATGGCGCTCCCACCGCAGCGGCGACTGGTACGCCCTGCGTCCCGTCGGCTGCGAACTGCCCGCCCAGGGCTGGAAGATCCACGTGTCGGCCTGCCTGGACAACGCGGAATCGGTCCTGGAGCGCGTGTACGCCTACTGCCTGGCCCGGCGCATCGCCTTCAAGTTCGTGCCGAGCCGCTACCTGCTGCACCTGCGCAACGCCAAGTACGCCGACCGCGCGGCCAGCGGCAAGTTCCTCACGGTGTACCCCGCCGACGAGGAGCAGTGCCGCCGGATCGCCGAGGACCTCGACGGCCTGCTGTCGGGCGAGCCCGGACCGTACATCCTGAGCGATCTGCGCTGGGGCGCGGGCCCCGTCCACCTGCGCTACGGCAGCTTCACCCTGCGGCACTGCTACGACGAGCACGGCGAGCTGGTCCCGGCCGTCGAGGACCCGTCCGGGCGCCTGGTGCCCGACGCCCGCGGGCCGGTGTTCCAGCCCCCGGAGTGGGTGGACCTGCCGCCGTTCCTGAAGCCGCACCTGGACGCACGCTCCTCCGTCACGCTGGCCGACATCCCCTACGCCGTCGAGCGGGCCCTGCACTTCTCCAACGGCGGCGGGGTCTACGCGGCCCGGGACGCCCGGACCGGCCGGCCCCTCGTGCTCAAGGAGGCCCGGCCGTACGCGGGACTCGCCGCCGACGGCGCGGACGCGGTGGCCCGGCTGCACCGGGAGCGGACGGCCCTGGAACGGCTCGCGGGGCTGGACTGCGTCCCCTCCGTCCTCGGCTCCTTCACCGTGGGCGACCACCACTTCCTGGCGCTGGAGTACCTGGAGGGCAAGCCCCTCAACACCTACTTCGCCCGCAGGCACCCGCTGATCGAGGCCGATCCCGAGCCGGCGGAACTCGCCGCCTACACGGAGTGGGCGCTGAAGATCCACGAGCGCGTGAGCGCGGCGGTGGCCGCCGTGCACGCCCGCGGGGTGGTCTTCAACGACCTGCACCTCTTCAACATCATGGTCAGCGAGGACGCCTCGGGCGAACCGGCCGTCGCGCTGCTGGACTTCGAGGCCGCCGCCCACGTCGACGAGGGGCTGCGGCAGACGGTGGCCAACCCCGCGTTCGTCGCCCCGGCGGAGCGGCGCGGCTTCGCGGTGGACCGCTACGCGCTCGCCTGTCTCCGGCTGGCCCTGTTCCTGCCGCTGACGAGCCTGTTCTCCCTGGACCGGGCGAAGGCGGCGCACCTGGCCGACATCGCCGCGGAGCAGTTCCCCGTACCGCGCCGGTTCCTGGACGAGGCCGTCGAGGAGATCCTGTCCGGGTCGGATTCGGGTCCGGGCTCCGGGCCGGGCCGGGAATCCGCACCCGATTCCCGCCGGGCGCCGAGCGGCCGGATACCGGCGCCGACGGGGCCGTACCTGCCCGTCGCGCCCGGGGACTGGCCCGCCGCCCGGGACTCGATGACCGCGGCCCTGCGCGCCTCTTCCACACCGGAGCGCGAGGACCGGCTCTTCCCCGGCGACATCGCCCAGTTCAGCAGCGAGGGCGGCGGAGTCGGCTTCGGGTACGGCGCCGCAGGCGTCCTCTACGCGCTGGCCGAGACCGGCGCCGAGCCCTGGCCGCAGGCCGAGGAATGGCTGCTGGCCAGGACGGCGCAGCCGGGCTCCGGCACCCCGCTCGGCTTCTACGACGGCCTCGCCGGCACCGCCTGGACCCTTGACCGGCTCGGCCACCGGGACCGCGCCCTCGGCCTCGCCGAACTGCTGCTGGAGCAGCCGTGGCAGGAGATCGGCCCCGACCTGCACAGTGGTCTGGCGGGCGTGGGCCTGGCCCTGGACGCGCTGGGCACGGCGACCGGCGAGGGCGCGCTGCACGCGGCGGCCGAGCGGTGCGCCGAACTGGCCTGCCGGGACGGCGCCGCCCCGCGCCGCGCCGGGCTGCTGTACGGCGGCTCCGGACCGGCCCTGCTGCTCCTGCGCCTCTACGAGCGCACCGGCGAGCGCGAACACCTCCTGCGGGCGGGCGAGTTCCTGCACCGTGACCTCGACCGGTGCGTGACCAGCGCCTTCGGCACCCTCCAGGTGGACGAGGGGTGGCGCACGATGCCCTACCTCGGCGAGGGCAGCGTGGGCATCGGGATGGTGCTGGACGACTGGCTGCGGCACGCCAGCGAACCGCGGTTCGAGCAGGCCCGGCTGGAGATCGTACGGGCCGCCCAGGCCACCTTCTACGCGCAGCCCGGGCTCTTCCGCGGCGCTGCCGGGATGGTGCTGTACCTGGCACGGACCACCACCCCCGGACCGGGCACCCGCGCGCAGGACATCGCGCGCCAGATCGACGCCCTGGCCCGGCACGCCGTTCCCTACCAGGGCCATCTGGCCTTCCCCGGCGAGCAGTTGATGCGGCTGTCCATGGACCTGTCCACGGGCACCGCCGGAGCACTGCTCGCCCTCGGCAGCGCCGCGCCCGGCGGGCGCGCGCAGCTGCCGTTCCTCCCACCGCTGCGGCACGCCGCGGCGGTCCCAGAGCCGGTCCCGCACCGCGGGGCCGTGACCCATCGGAATGATCCAGCGAAGAAGAGGAATCAGACATGACGCTTCTCGACCTGCAGTCGATGGAAACCACCAAGGAAGAGTCCACGGAGGCCACCTTCGGCGGTGGCGGTGGCGGCAGCCGCGCCAGCCTGCTGCTCTGCGGGGACAGCAGCCTGAGCATCACGACCTGTAACTAAGGTCCCTTCCGGGCCCGGGCGGTTCCACCGCCCGGGCCCGCACCCCTTTTCTCCCCCAGTGCCCGTGGAGCCGCGCGGATGACCTCGCCCGACGTGTCCGACGAGGCGGCGCTCGCGCGCGCCGGCGACCGCGCCCTGCTCGCGGCGGCCCGGCACAGCACCGGCCGCACCGCCGCCGTCGGCGCGTGCTCGACCGGCGCCGCCCTGGCGGCCCTCGCCGAACCGGCCGTCCTCGGCCACACCCTCGACCTGCTGCTGCGCGGCGATCCGGCGGGCCCCCTCTGGACCGTGTGGTGCACCGCGGTCATCGCCGCGGAAGTCCTGCTGGACGCCGCCGTGAGCGCCCTGACGGGTCGGGTGAACGGCCGCTCCACCGCCTGGCTGCGCCGCCTCGGCCTGACCCGGCTGCTGTCGACGGCCCCGCACCACGCCGGTCGCCGCGCCCCCGGTGACGTCGCCGCGCGGCTGACGGCCCACGCCACCGAGGCCGGGACCGCACCGGCGGCCGCCGCGGGCGGCCTCGCCTCCCTGCTGCCACCGCTCGGCGGGCTGATCGCCCTCTTCGTCATCGATGTCTGGACCGCCCTCGCCTTCGTGACCGGACTGCCGCTACTGGCCGTCCTGTTGCGGTCGTTCAGCCGCGATTCGGCCGACAGCGTGAGCCGTTACCAGCAGGTGCAGCTGACGATGGCCGGGCTCCTCGTCGAAGCGCTCGCCGGGGCCCGGACCATCGCCGCCGCCGGCACCCTGCTCCGCGAACGGGCCCGGATCCTGCGCGGGTTGCCCGCGCTCGGCGCCGAAGGGCGGCGGATGTGGCGGGTCTACGGCGGGACCAGCGCCCGCACCTCGGCCCTGATGCCGCTGCTGCTGTACGTGGTCCTCGGTGTGGGCGGGCTGCGGCTCGCGGCCGGGGCGCTGGGCGTGGGCGCCCTCCTCGCCGCCGTCCGCTACGCCGGGCTGGCCGCCGGAGTGGGCGCCGTGACCGGACGGCTGGCCGCGGTGGTCCGCGGCCGGGCCGCCGCCCGGCGCACCGCCGCCCTCCTCGTGTTGCCCGAGCTGCCGTACGGGACCCGGGAGTTGCCCCCCGGCGGGCCGGGGACCCTGGAACTGCGCGGCGTCCGCGTCGTGCGCGGGGGCCGGGCCGTGCTGGACCGCGTCGACCTGCTGGTGCCGGGCGGTACGACGGTCGCCGTGGTGGGCCGCTCCGGCTCGGGGAAGACCCTGCTCGCGGCGGTGGCGGGGCGCCTCACCGACCCCGACGCCGGGCGGGTCCTGATCGACGGGGTCCCGCTGGCGCAGCTGTCCCACGACGCCCTGCGGCGCGATGTCGGGCACGCCTTCGACCGGCCCGTGCCGGCCGGGCGGACGGTCGCCGACGCGATCGCCTTCGGCGCGGGACCGCCGCCCGGGCGGGAAGCGGTCCGGGAGGCGGCGCGGGCGGCGGGCGCCGATCTCTTCGTACGGCGGCTGCCCCAGGGGTACGACACCCCGCTCGCGGACGCGCCGATGTCCGGGGGCGAGATCCAACGCCTGGGCCTCGCCCGGGCGTTCCTGCACGCCGGACGGCTGCTGGTGCTCGACGACGCGACCTCCAGCCTGGACACGCTCACCGCGCGCGAGGTGGAGCGGTCGCTGGCCGAGCGGGTCCGCCCGGGCACCCGTCTGGTCGTCGCCCACCGCATCTCCTCGGCGGCCCGGGCCGACCAGGTGGTCTGGCTGGAGCACGGCCGCGTCCGGGCCACGGGCCCCCACGGCGACCTCTGGCACGACCCGGACTACCGCGCCGTCTTCGCCGCCCCGGCCCTGCGGGCGACCGGTCCCGGGGCCGCGCGGGCTACCGCTCCCGGGACCTCCCCGGCGCCGGGAGCGGAGCCGCGTCCGGTCCTTCCGGCCGCCGCTTGCGATGCCGGGCCGGGGGCGGGTGCGGCGCCCGCGGACCCTCCCTCCGGCCCCGCCGGGCCGGGCGGGCGAAAGCCGGGCGCGGAGGTCCGTACCGCCCCGGCCGAGGCCATCGGGGCGCAGCGGCGGGGGGACGGCGCGTCCGGGGCCCGGGGCGCCGGAGGGCCGCGCGGGGCGTGGCGGCGCGTGGGCGGGGAGGGGCGGCGGTTCCTGCGCGGGCGGGGGCGGGCGCTGGGCGCGCTGGCGCTGTGGTCCCTGCTGGAGTCCGCGCACACCTTCCTCGGGGGGTACGGCGTGGCCCGCGCCCTCGACGACGGCTTCCTCGCCGGCCGGGTCGCCGCCGGCGTCGGCTGGCTCGCGGCGGCCGGGGCCGGGGCCCTGCTCGGCGGCGTCGCGCTGCGGGGGGTGTTCGCCGCCCTCGCGGAGCTCGTCGAGCCGCTGCGGGACGGACTCGTCCGCCGGGCGGTGCGCCGCGCCCTCGGCGCGGCGGTCGCCGATCCCGCGCGCGCCGTCGACGCGAGCGCGGTGTCCCGGCTGACCCAGCAGACCGAGATGGCCCGCGACTCCTTCGCCGGACTGGTCCTGACCGCCCGCTCGTTCGTCTTCACCGCCGCCGGAGCGCTGCTCGGCATGGCGGCCCTGGCGCCCGTACTGCTGCTCGTCGCCGTGCCCCCGCTGCTGCTGGGGCTGGCCGCCTTCCTGGCCACGCTGCGCCCGATGGCGGCCGTGCAACGGGAGGCCCTGGACACGGACGAGGCGCTGGCGGCGCGGGTCGGCGAGGTGGCCGCCGGGCTGCGCGACATCGTGGCCTGCGGGGGCGGCGGGGCCGCGGCAGCCCGGGTAGAGCCCCTGATCGCGGCCCAGGAGCGGCTGACGGGCCGACTCGCCCGGTGGGGGTCCGTACGGACCGTCGCCCTCGGCGTGGCGGGCCGCGCGCCCGTGATCGCCCTGCTCGCCGCCACGCCCTGGCTGCTGGGACGCGGGATCACGGCGGGCGCGCTGGCGGGCGCGCTGACGTACCTGACGCAGTCGCTGCTGCCCGCCCTCGACACCCTGATGGCCGCGCTCGGTTCGGCGGGGACGCGGCTGCTGGTGGTCCTGGACCGCTTCTGCGGGCCCGAGCCCGGCGGGAGCCTGCCGGCCGCCGGAACGAGCGCGCCGCCCGCGGCACGCGAGCACGCCGCCGCCGCCGAACTCCACGGGGTGCGCTTCGCCTACGGGCCCCACGCGCACCCCGTGCTCGACGGGCTCGACCTGACCCTCCGGCCCGGCGAGCACCTGGCCGTCGTGGGACCCAGCGGCATCGGCAAGTCCACGCTCACGGCCCTGCTGGCGGGCCTGCTGCCGCCCGACCGGGGCACGGTCCTGGTGGCCGGAGCGCCCGCCCGGCCGCCCGGCTCCAGCCCGGCGGGCAGCGTCCCGGACCTGCGGCGGACGCTGCTGCCGCAGCAGGCGTACGTCTTCACCGGGACCGTGCGCGAGAACCTGACCCACCTGTGCCCGGGACGGGGTGGTGTTTCGACGGCCCGGCTGGAGGCGACCGTGGCCGCCCTGGGCCTGGAGCCCCTCCTCGGGCGCCTCGGCGGTCTCGACGCGGTCCTCGATCCTGCCGAACTGTCGCAAGGCGAACGGCAGTTGTTGGCACTCGCCGCGGCCCACCTCTCCCCCGCCCCGCTGCTCCTGCTCGACGAGGCGACGTGCCATCTCGACGCGGAGACGGAGGAGCGGGCCGAACGGGCCCTCGCGGCCCGCCCCGGCACCCTCGTGGTGGTGGCCCACCGGATCTCCTCGGCCGCCCGGGCCGACCGCGTGCTCGTCCTGGACGGGACCCGGGCGGTGTGCGGGACGCACGCGGAACTCCCGGCACGGTCGGCCCTGTACCGGGACCTGGTGGGGATGTGGAGCGCGGACGGCGCGGTCGGTTCACGCTGAGCCGCCCGGCTGCGGGGGGTTACACCCAGCCCGCGCTGCGCGATATGCGTATCGCGTCGATGCGGTTGCGGGCGCCGGTCTTGCGGGTGACGGCGGCCATGTAGTTGCGGACGGTGCCGCTGGCCAGGTGCAGGGCGCGGGCGATCTCGGCTATCGAGTCGCCTTCGGCCGCGCGGGCCAGGACACTCAGTTCGCGCGGGCTGAGCGGCACCGGGTCGGCCTCCATGAAGGCGGAGGCGAGGGAGGCGTCGATGAACCGTTCGCCCGCCGCGACCTTGCGGACGGCGCGGACCAGCTGTGCGGGCGAGCCGTCCTTGTCGACGTAGCCCAGGGCCTTCGCCTGGAACGCGCGGCCGAGCGTACCGGGCGTGCCCGCCGTCGCCAGGACGAGCAGGGGGGTCGGGGGGTTCAGGAGCCTGCGGTTGACGCACCCCTCCCCCGCCAGGACGGCCGTGGCACCCGGACAGTCGATGTCGACGACCGCCACGTCTGGTCGTAACGACTCGGCCCGGCGCGCGGCCGTCCTCCACCCCGCCGACGTGACGTCGAACTGCCCCTCGGATCTCAACAGGGCGGCCAGGGCGGACCCGACGAGGCTGACGCTGTGCAGTACGAGGACCTTCGTCATGCGGAACTCTCCAGGGGACGGGAGGGAGCGGCGCGGATCGAGCAGCACCTTGCGGCTGCCCCGTGACCGCCCTGCCGGAACGTCTCCGCAGGGGGCGTGCGGGGGCGCGTGGCCATAAACGGCCGCCTCCCGGATGCTCCCGCACGCCTCGGTGCAGCCCGCTCACCTCCGTCCGCCCCGCACCGCTTCCCGGATACGGCCGAATTCCACCCCTTCCGCGGGTCAGCGACGGGCGGGAGCCGCTCTGCCTAGTCGGCCGGGGCGATCTCCGTCAGGCGGACCGTGCTCATGATCCGCATGATCAGCTCGTCCCCGACCGCGCCCGGCACGCCGGTCCGCCCGTAGAAGTCCCAGGCGACGAAATCGCCCTTGCCGTTCTTGAAGCCGAACACGATCGAACGGCCGTCGCCCGTGCACTTGTTGGGCTTCTTGGCACCCTCGGAATGCGCGGTGACGTAAGTGCCCTTGACCCCGGAGGCGGTCGTGTAGTCCACCGGCTTGTCCCACTTGACGAGGGACTTGTCCGGCTGGGTGTACGCGGCGAAGACCCAGGTCGGGGCCTCCTTCTCGGCGACGTCCCGGGTGTCCTTGGCGCCGTCGGCCCCCTTGGTCCCCGTCGTGGCGAGCCGGAAGTGGTCGATCCGGCCGTCGCCGTCGGAGTCGAGACTGCACCACTTCGACTTGTAGAAGGCCGGCGCGGTGTGCCCGATAAGGATCTTCTCGTGGTCCGTGTCGTCCTCGTAGCCGCTGAACACGGAGGGCGCCGCCACCTCCCATTCGGGCGGCACGTCGAAGGCCGTGCCGTGGTGCGGGTTCACGACCGTCTTCCAGCCCGGGATCGTCGGCGGCACGGTGGTCGACGGCGAGGCGGAGGCCGACCCGGAGGCGGAGCCCGACGGCGTAGCCGGGGCGGAAGCGGACGGCGACGGGTCGTCGTCCGCCCGATCGGCGGTCCGGTCGTCGTTCCCGAGCAGGAGCACGCCGCCGACCGCGGCGGCCGCGACCACCACGGCGGCCGCCGCGACGACGGCGACGAGGACGGTCGTCCGCCCGCGCTTGGCGGGGGGCGGCGGCTGCTGCCCCGGCGGCATCCCGTAGGGGCCGCCCACCGGGTACGGGGCGATGGGGGTGGTGACCGGCTCGGGCGCGGCGTGCGCGGGCGGCATCCCCGGGGGAGGCGGCGGCTGCCGGTACGGGTTGGGGAACTCCTCGCGGGGTTCCTGGGCGTAGGGGCCCTGCGCATACGGGCCCTGCGCGTACGGGCCCCGCTCGTGGGGTCCCGGCGCCTGCGGGCCCTGCTCGTGCGGTCGCTGCTCGTGCGGGCCCTGCTCGTGCGGGCCCTGCTCGTGCGGGTCCTGCGCGTGCGGTCGCTGCTCGTGCGGTCCCTGTTCGTGCGGGTCCCGCTCGCCCCCGGGCGTCTGCTGTCCTGGCCACATGGCGAGTAACGATAGGCGTGCGGTGTGGCACCCGCCACGGCCGGGTCCGGCCGCAGCCCGGCCGGACCCCCCGATCCGGCCAAGGCGCTTACGGAAGACGCTACTTACCGAACGACAGGAGCGCGTGGTCGACCTTCTCCGGCTCCGGTCCCTGCACCCGGCCGTTGAGCAGGAAGAGCCGTCCGCCGAGCCACGCCGGGTGCACGCCGTGCGGGTAGAAGACCGATTGGGGGCCCCGCGCGGCGGCCGGGCTCTGCAGGAACACCTGCGGTGCACCGCCCGTCGGGGCGAGCGTCGCCATCGCGCCCGAATGTCCCGCGCCGTCCCCGATGTACACGACGACCTTGTGGTCCTCGACCGCCAGCGGCCACATGGAGCGGCCCTTGTCGGGCGCCGCCGCGTGCCACTTCTCCTGCCCGTTGGCCAGGTCGACGGCGATGACCTCGTCGGTGTCGTCGATGCCGAGCGCGGTACCGGCCTTGCCGCCCGCGAGGTAGAGCGTATCGCCGTCGACCACGGCGCCCGGGCAGTCCTGGAGGCCGTCGGCACGCCCGTAGCCGTTGCACCGGCCGTTCACCCCGAACCGCGCCTCGCTCTGCGAGCGGACCGCGCCGTCGGCGGTGAAGGCCGTGATGCCCCAGACCTTCTTGTCGGAGTTGAGCGCGGCGACGACCAGCGGGTCCACGGACAGGACGCGGCCGACCCGCCAGCCCTTCTCGAAGGTGTAGCTCCACTTGGGTTCGCCGGTCACCGGGTCCACCTCCTCCAGCACCTCGGCGGGCTTCGGGTCGAAGCAGTTGCGCAGGCCGATCAGCCGGGAGCCCCCGGCGAACCCCGACGGGGAGCAGCCGGTCTTCGGCGTGCCGAAGAGCTTCCTGCCGTCGGTGACCGAGAAGCCGCTCCACACGGCCGACCGGGAGACCGCGACGGTGTCACCGGTGATCGCCATCTCGAAGGTGTTGGTGGTGTCGAATCCGTTCTCCTTCGGCACCTGCACCTTCCAGCCGAGCTTTCCGGTGGTGAGGTCGATCTGCTGGAGCTGGGTGCAGTGGGGTTTCTCCGCGTTGCTCTCGAAGAGGCCGACGACCAGCTTGCCGTTGGCCGCGGGGCCCTGCGGAACCCCGCAGATCGGAGTCTCCAGGTCGGCCTTCCACTTGTCCGTGCCGTCGGCCGCCGAGTAGCCGGTGATCTCCTTGTGCATCGCCTTGACCACGACGTCACCGACCCGCCAGGGGCCGAACTGCTCGGCTCCGGAACCGGCCAGCTGGGTCTGGTTCTCGCGCAGCCAGACCCGCCCCTCGCCCGGCTGGATGCCGGCGTTGGGGTCGTACGGTTCCGGTCCGCCCCCCGGGCCCTTGCCGTCCCCCTTGTCGACCGTGGGGGTGCCGGACGGGGTCGCCGAGTGCGCGTCGTCGGCGCGGGGGCCGGGCGAGGCGTCGTGGCCGCCGCCCGCGACGGCGTACACCACGCCGCCCACCACCAGCAGGGCCACCGCCAGCGCCGTGACCAGCACGGCGCGCCTGCCGGCGAAGGGGCCCCGCCCTCCGCCGCCGGGAGCGGGGGGCGGGGATCCGCCCAACCACCCCGCGCCCGGCTGCTGTTGCGCCTGCGGCGAGGGCTGCGTCGGGGGCTCGGGCTGCGCGTACGGGTTCTGGGGACCAGGTCCGTACGGGGATCCGTGCGGAGGTCCGTACGGCGGTGGGGTGGGGCCGCCGGGCTCGTGACTGCTCATGGGAAGAGTGTGGCCCGTGCGGTTCGCCCGAACCAGAGCCACCCCCACCCCGGGGGCCCGGCCGGCCGGCTCGGCGGCTCGGGGCCGCCCCGGCCGGCGTCGGTCCGTTCGTCAGAGCACCGCCCGTACCGCGGGGAAGTGACACGACGCCACGTGGTCGGCGGCGTGGGCGGTCGGCTCGGGCACCTGCGTCGCGCAGCGCTCGCGCCGCTCGGGGTCCAGGCCCGCGTACACCGGGCACCGTCCCCTGAACCGGCAGCCCGCGTAGCGCCGGGTGGGGCTCGGCGGGTCGCCCGGCAGCAGGATCCGGTCCCGCTGCCGGGCGCGCTCGCGCGCCGGGTCCGGCAGCGGCACCGCCGACAGGAGGGCCTGGGTGTACGGGTGCCGCGGGTTCTCGAAGACGTCCCGGACCGTCCCGGCCTCGACGGTGCGCCCGAGGTAGACGACGCTGACGCGGTCGGCGATGTACCGCACGACGGACAGGTCGTGCGAGACGAAGAGGTAGGCCAGGCCCAGCTCCGCCTTGAGCCTGAGCAGCAGGTTGAGGATCCCGGCCTGGACGGACACGTCGAGCGCGGAGACGGGTTCGTCGAGCACCAGCAGTTTCGGCCGGACCGACAGGGCCCGGGCGATCCCGATGCGCTGGCGCTGGCCGCCGGAGAACTCGTGCGGGAAGCGTTCGGCGGCTGCCCGGTCGAGTCCGACCTGGTCGAGCAGCTCGGGGATCCGGCGGGCGGCGCTCGCCCGGTCGGCGCCCTGCGCGCGCAGCGGCTCGGCGATGATGTCGCCGACGGGCATGCGGGGGTCGAGGCTCGCCATCGGGTCCTGGAAGACGATCTGCACCTGGCCGCGCAAGGCCCGTCGGTCGGCCTTGCCGAGGTCGGCGGGGTCCTTGCCGAACAGTTCGACGGAGCCGCCCTCGGGACGGGCCAGGTGGAGCAGTTCGAAGAGCGTGGTGGACTTCCCGGACCCGGACTCCCCCACCAGCGCGAGCGTTTCGCCGCCGCGGATCGCGAGGTCGACCCCGTCGACGGCGTGCACCGTGCCGATCTGCCGCTTGAAGGCGGCGCCCTTGAGCACGGGGAAGGTCTTGACGAGCCCGGTGACCTTCAACACCATTTCCCCGGTGACCTGTTCGCGAGCCTCCGGGATCGCGGGCACGGGGTAGACGTCGAGCACCCCGAGCCCCTTCTCGGCGATCTCACCGGAACGGACACAGGCCGCGAGGTGACCTCCCCCGGCGCCCGCCCCGCCCCGCTCCCCCGGGTCCCGCACGTCCGCCCCCGGCGCCACCGCCGACAGCGGCGGGACGTCCGCCGTGCAGCGCTCCTGCGCCATCGGGCAGCGCGGGGCGAAGGTGCACCCGGCGCCCACCCGCCCCGCCGCGGGCGGCGAGCCGGGGATGGGGACGAGCGGGCCCCCGCCCCCGTCCAGCCGGGGCACCGCGCCGATCAGCCCCATCGTGTAGGGCATCGAGGGGCGCCCGAAGACCTCGGCCGCCGTCCCCGTCTCGACGATGCGCCCCGCGTACATCACCGCGACCCGGTCCGCCATGCCCGCGATCACCCCGAGGTCATGGCTGACGAGGACCAGCGCCGCGCCCGTCTCCCGCCGGGCCGTGCGCAGCACGTCGAGGATCTGGGCCTGGATGGTGACGTCCAGGGCCGTGGTCGGCTCGTCCGCGAGCAGCACGTCCGGGTCGTTGGCCATGGCCATGGCGATCATGGCGCGCTGCCGCATGCCGCCCGAGTACTCGTGGGGGAACGCCTGGGCCCGCAGGGCCGGTTCGGGGATGCCGACCAGGTCGAGCAGCTCCACCGCCCGGGCGCGGGCGCGGGCGCGCGAGACGTCCTGGTGGGCGCGCACCGCTTCCGCGATCTGGTCGCCGATCCGGTAGACCGGGGTGAAGGCGGACAGCGGGTCCTGGAACACCATTCCGATGCGCTTCCCGCGCACGGCGCTGAGCTCGGCGTCCGGGGCGCCGACCAGCTCGGTCGGGCCCAGGCGGACGGACCCCCGTACGGCGGCATGGGCCGGCAGCAGGCCGAGGACGGCGAGCGCGGTCGCTGACTTGCCGGACCCCGACTCCCCCACCAGGCCCAGGACTTCGCCGCGGGCCAGCGAGAAGCCGACCCCGCGCACGGCGGGCACCCCGTCGAAGTCGACCTCCAGGTCCGTGACGGTCAGGACGGGTGGTGCGGGGGCGCTCATCGGCCGACTCCCTTGGCGGTGGCGGGTGATGGCCGGCCGGCTCCGGCGCGGGTGGTCCGGCGCGCGGCGCGCCGGGAGGTCGGGTCGAGAGCGTCCCGCAGTCCGTCCCCCACCAGGTTGACCGCGAGGACGAAGACGATCAGCAGCCCGGCGGCGAAGAAGAACATCCAGGGGTAGGTGACGGCGGCTCCCGTGGTGCTCGCGATCAGCGTGCCGAGCGAGACGTCCGGAGCCTGCACGCCGAAGCCGAAGTAAGAGAGGGCGGTCTCGCTCATGACGGCGCCGCCGACGGCGATCGTCGCGTCGATGATGAGGAACGAGGCGATGTTGGGCAGGACGTGGCGCCAGATGATCCGGAGCGGTCCGACGCCCATGTACACGGCCGCCTTGACGAATTCCCGCTCCTTCAGCGAGAGCGTCATCGACCGGACCACCCGCGCGGTGATCATCCAGCCGAACACGGCGAGCAGCCCGACGAAGGCGACCCAGCCGCCGCTGCGCAGCCTCGGCGAGACGATCGCGATGATCAGGAACGACGGGAAGACGAGCAGCAGGTCCACGAGGAACATCAGCAGCCGGTCCGTCCAGCCGCCGAAGTACCCGGCGCAGGCGCCCACCAGGGAGGCGAACACGGTGGAGAACAGGGCCACCAGCAACCCGATGACCAGGGACTTCTGGAGTCCGCGCACGGTCTGGGCGAAGACGTCCTGGCCGATCCGGTTGGTGCCCCACCAGTGCCGGGCGCTCGGGGCGGACCGCAGGGCGGCGTAGTCGATGTGGCTGTAGTCCCACGGGCTCAGGAGCGGTCCGGCGAAAGCGAGCAGGAAGAGCAGCAGCAGGGCGGCGGCGCCGGCCAGCGCGCTGCGGTTGCGCAGGAACCGGCGCAGGACGACGGTGGCGCGTCCGGCCGGGCGGGTGGCGGGCTCCGCGCCCCGGACGCTGCTCTCGATGACGGCGGTCATGGTCGGCGTTCTCCTGGATCCGGGGTCAGGCGGCGCGGATGCGCGGGTCGAGCGCGGCGTGCAGCAGGTCCGCGAGGAAGCCGGACACGAGCACGGTCACGGCGGCGAACACGTTCACGGCGACGACCGAGTTGACGTCGTTCTTGCCGATGGAGGCGATGAACCACTCGCCCATCCCGTGCCATCCGAAGATCGTCTCGGTGAAGGTGGCGCCGGTGAAGAGGGCGAGGAAGCCGTAGCTGAAATAGGTCGACATGGGGATCAGGGCGGTCCGCAGGCCGTGTCGGAGCAGCACCGCCCGGCGGCCGAGGCCCTTGGCCGCGGCGGTGCGCAGGTAGTCCGAGCCGAGCACGTCCAGCATGGTCGAGCGCTGGTAGCGGCTGTATCCCGCGATCGCGCCGAGCCCGATCGAGATCGTGGGCAGCAGCAGGTGGACGCCGCGGTCCTTGAACACCGCCCAGAAGCCGGAGTCGACGCCGGGGGTCTTCTCGCCGGTGAACCGGACGACGTCGGTGCCGGTCCTGGTGTTGAACCAGATCGCGCCGATCTTCAGCAGAACGGCCAGCAGGAACACGGGGGTCGAGAGCAGCACGAAGGACGCCAGGGTCATCGCCCGGTCGGAGAACCGGTACTGGCGCACGGCCGTCCAGGCCCCGGCCAGTACGCCCAGCACGGTGCCGGCGACCGTGCCGAAGAGCAGCAGGCGCAGGCTGACCCCGATCCGCCGCCCGAACTCGGCTCCCACCGGGGTCCCGTCGATGGTCTGCCCGAGGTCGCCGTGCAGCGCGTGTCCGGCCCAGGCGGTGAAGCGGGCGAGCAGGGGGGTGTGGTCGTTGACGCCGAGGGCGGTCAGGTGGTGGTCCACGGAGCCGGGCGACAAGGGGGGCTGGCGGCCTTCGTAGTACGCCCGCGGATCCAGGGCGTACGAGGCGAGCAGGTAGGAGAGGCAGACGGCGGCCAGCAGCAGCACGGCGTAGTAGCCGAGCCGCTTGGCCAGGTAGGCGGCCACGGGTGGAGACCTCCGCAAGTGCTCGTGATCCGCGGGGGATCGTGGGAAGTGCGCGACGCCCGGGGTCGTCCGGGAATCACGGCCGCGGCAGGTCAACCTGGCTAATTCGTCGGCTCGTTGACACAGCTTGACCGCTGTTTGTTGCGGACATGCTAAGAAAACATAGCGGGATTCCAGCAGGCCTCCCTGCGGAGCGCAAGATCTCCTACGGTCGGCCGGGGCTGTGGTCCCGCCCCACCACCCCCACAACCGGAGGAAGTGTCCCGATGCGCAGAACCACGGTCGTCGCCCTAGCCGCAGCCCTGTCGGCCACCCTGGCGGTCTCGGCCTGCGACTCCTCCGGCACGGACGGGGACGCGTCGGCGAAGAAGGAGGCGGCGCCCGCCGTCGACGGGCAGAACATCAACGCCCAGCCCGTGAGCGCCCTCAAGCGGGGCGGATCGCTGAAGATCGCCATCGACCAGTGGATCACGCAGTACAACATGAACCAGGTGGACGGCCAGCAGGGCGACGCCGCGGAGATCGACCGGGTCGTGCTGCCGCACCTCTTCTACGCGGACGCGAAGGGGGTCGGCCAGCCGAACCCGGCGTTCCTGACCTCGGCGAAGGTCGTCTCGGCCGACCCGCAGGTGGTGGAGTACCAGCTGAACCCGAAGGCGACGTGGTCCGACGGGAAGCCGCTGGGGTGGAAGGACTTCGAGGCCCAGTGGAAGGCGCTGAACGGCGCCGACAAGGCGTACGAGGCGGCCGACACCACCGGCTACGACCAGATCTCGAAGGTCGAGCAGGGCGCCGACGAGCACGGCGTGAAGATCACCTTCTCGACCCCGTACGCCGACTGGCCACGGCTCTTCGACCCGCTGTACCCGGCCGCGTACCTCGACACCCCGGAGAAGTTCAACAAGGGCTGGACGGAGAAGGCGCCGGTCACCGCGGGTGCCTTCACCATCGGCACCTACGACAAGACGGCCCAGACCATCACGCTGGTCCCCGACCCCCGGTGGTGGGGTGACAAGCCCCTGCTGGACTCGGTCGTCTTCCGCGTCCTGGACCGCTCGGCGCGCACCGAGGCCTTCCTCAACAAGGAGCTGGACGAGACGACGGCGCTGCAGCCCGAGGACTACAAGCGCCTGGTCAAGGACCCCACCGCGGACATCCGGCGCGGCGCCCGCTGGGACGAGGTGCACATCACCCTCAACGCCGCGCGCGGCCCGCTCCAGGACGTCAAGGTGCGCAACGCCCTCCAGTCGGCCATCGACCGCAAGGGCATCAACGCCAGCTTCGCCAAGGACCTTTCCTTCGAACTGAAGCCGCTCAACAACCACTTCTTCATGCCGAACCAGGAGGGCTACCAGGACAACTCCAGCGAGTTCGACGCCTACGACCCCGCGCGGGCGGCCAAGCTCCTGGACGAAGCGGGCTGGAAGGACGCCGGCCAGGGCAAGCCGCGCACCAAGGACGGCAAGGAACTGACCCTGGAGTACACGCTCAGCGCGGGCGGCTCCTCCGCGCAGGAGGACCAGGCGCAGCTGGTGCAGCAGCAGTTGAGCGCGGTGGGCGTGAAGGTCGACATCAAGAAGGTCCCGGCGAACGACTACTTCGGCAAGTTCGTGAACACCGGGAACTTCGACCTCGTCAGCTTCCGCAACGTCGACGAGGCCTACACCTCCAAGCTGATCCCGGTCTTCCAGCAGCCGCAGGGCGGCAACCTCTTCCAGAACTTCGGTTCCGTCGGCAGCCCCCGGATCGACGAACTCCTGAAGAAGGCGGGCCGGACCACCGACCGCGGCGAGGCGCTGAGGCTCTACAACCAGGCCGATGCCGAGATCTTCAAGCTCGGCCACTCGATCGAGCTGTACCAGCGCCCGGCCATCCTGGCGGACCGCAAGGGCCTCGCCAATTTCGGCGCCACCGGGCTCGCCGACGTCGACTACACGAAGGTCGGCTGGCAGAAGTGACGCCGGACCGGGCGGGTCAGGCAGCTCAGGCAGGTCAGGCGGTCGTCGGCAGCCGGACCGCCTGAGCCGGCATGACGAGGGCGCGGGCCGCGGCGAACTCCGCGCGGGCCGCCTCCTCGGCCGCTTCCAGGTAGGCGTAGGCGTCCTCCCCGACGGGCACGCGCAGGGGGGTCGGCACGTCGGAGGCGACGAGCGCCAGCAGCGTCTCGGCGAAGTCCTCCGGTCTGCCGTACTCCGCGTTGTCCTCCATCCCGCGGAACCCGTCGCGCATTTCGCCGGTGGCCTCCGCGTAGACCGGGAGGCGGTGCGCGGCCTCCGCGAGGGAGGACCCGTAGCGGGTGGCGAAGACCCCGGGCTCGGCGACCGTCACCCGTACGCCGAAGGGCGCGACCTCGGCCGCCAGCGCCTGACTCATGCCCTCCAGCGCGTACTTCCCCGCGACGTAGGACGCGAGGCCGGGGAAGGCCATCCGGCCGCCGAGCGAGGACACATTGACGATGTGGCCGTGGCCCTGCGCCCGCATCAGCGGCAGGACCAGCCGCGCGAGCCGCCAGGGACCGACGAGCAGGGTCTCCAGCTGGTCGCGCAGCTCGGCGTCGGCGACCTCCTCGACCGTGCCGAAGAGACCGCTGCCCGCGTTGTTGACCAGGACGTCGATGCCGCCCATGCGGTCGCCGGCGCCGCGCACGGCCCGTTCGCACTGGTCCGCGTCGCGCAGCTCCAGCGCGAGGGGCGTGATCCGGCCGGGCCAGGCCCGGACCAGCTCCTCCAGGGCCGCGGTCGTGCGCGCGGTCGCGGCCACCTGATCGCCGGCGCGCGCCGCGGCCGCTGCCACGGCCCGGCCGAGCCCCGAGGAACACCCTGTCACCAGCCAACGACGCTCCACCGCATCCCCCTTCGCCCTGCGCACCGGCCGTCATGGTCGCCGTGCCGCGCCGCGGGCGAACACCCCCCGGAGGCGGCGTGCGGGAGCGCGAGGGGCGCGCTTTCCTGCGCCCTCGCGCCCCCTAGGCCGTAGCCTCGCTTTTCCGCCGCCCGCCGGGCCCCAGCGGGAAATCCGCCGATGGCGCACTAGAATGACGGGTCGATTGGTGCTGGACCGGAACAACCCTGGCAAACCTGGGCTCCACCGGCGACCCGGGTGTTTCCGGGACCGAGACGCGAGGGCCGATGGCAGCCACACCTGAGCACGGTGAACCGACCCTGCTCGCGGACGGGAACGGGGACGCGCCCGCGGATGCCGCCGGCAACGCGCCCGCCGAAGTCACCGGCGACGCCCCCACCCACGCACCAGCGGACGTCAACGCCGACGGCGACGGCGCGCGGGAGGAACCCGGTAAGTCCGCCCTGTTCCGCGCCGGACCCGCCGCCCCGCCCCGCACCCTCCTCGACATCTTCGAGGCCTCCGTCCGCGCCCACCCCGACGAGCCGGCCCTCGACGACGGCAGCGCCCGGCTGACCTACCGCGCCCTGGCCGTCGAGGTCGAACGCCGGCGGCGCGCCCTGGTCGCCGCCGGGGTCGGCCCGGGCGACCGGGTCGGCGTCCGTGTGCCGTCGGGGACCAACGAGCTGTACGTGTCGATCCTCGCCGTGCTCGCGGTCGGCGCCGCCTACGTACCGGTCGACGCCGAGGATCCGGACGAGCGGGCCGAGCTGGTCTTCGGCGAGGCCGGGGTGCGGGCGGTCCTCGGCGCCGGCCGGCGCATCGACGTCACCGGCCCCGTCGGGGCGCCGAAGGCCGCCGCGCGGCCCGGCCCCGACCAGGACGCCTGGATCATCTTCACCTCCGGCTCCACCGGCAAGCCGAAGGGCGTGGCCGTCAGCCACCGCAGCGCCGCCGCCTTCGTGGACGCCGAGGCCGCTCTCTTCCTCGCCGAGGACCCCATCGGCCCCGGCGACCGCGTCATGGCGGGGCTGTCCGTCGCCTTCGACGCCTCCTGCGAGGAGATGTGGCTGGCCTGGCGGCACGGCGCCTGCCTCGTGCCGGTTCCCCGCGCGCAGGTCCGCAGCGGCGCCGACCTCGGCCCCTGGCTGATCGAGCAGGAGATCAGCGTGGTCTCCACCGTGCCGACCCTGGCCGCGCTGTGGGAGCCCGAGGCCCTCGACGAGGTCCGGCTGCTGATCTTCGGCGGTGAGGCCTGCCCGCCCGAGCTGACCCAGCGGCTGGTCACCGAGGGCCGCGAGGTGTGGAACACCTACGGCCCCACCGAGGCCACCGTGGTCGCCTGCGCCTCCCTGCTGAGCGGAGCGGAGCCGATCAGGATCGGGCTCCCGCTGAACGGCTGGGAGCTGGCCGTGGTCGACGAGTCCGGCGAGCCCGTGCCGATGGGCGGCAGCGGCCAGCTCGTCATCGGCGGCGTCGGCCTGGCGCGCTACCTCGACCCGGTGAAGGACGCCGAGAAGTACGCCCCGCTGGCGTCCCTGGGCTGGGAGCGCGCCTACCGCAGCGGCGACCTCGTCCGCGCCGAACCGGAAGGGCTGGTCTTCCTCGGCCGCGGTGACGAGCAGATCAAGCTCGGCGGCCGCCGGATCGAACTGGGCGAGGTCGACGCCGCGCTGCAGGCCCTGCCGGGGGTGGCCGGCGCGGCCGCCGCCGTGCGCACCGCGCGCAGCGGCAACCAGCTGCTCGTCGGCTACCTCGTCCCCCAGGAGGGCTGGGACCGCGCCGCGGCCGTCGAGCGGCTGCGGGCCGAGCTGCCCGCCGCCCTCGTACCGCTGCTCGCGCCGGTCGAGGAGTTGCCGACCCGGACCTCCGGCAAGGTCGACCGCGACGCGCTTCCCTGGCCGCTCCCCGACCTGGAGACCACCGGGCCGGTGGAGCAGCTGTACGGCACCGAGGCCTGGCTCGCCGAGCAGTGGAGCGAGACCCTCGGGGTGAGCGTCACCGGCGGCGCCGACGACTTCTTCGCGATCGGCGGCAACAGTCTCGCCGCCGCCCAGCTCACCACCCGGCTGCGCGTCCGCTACCCGCGGGCGGCCGTCCTCGACATCTATCAGCAGCCCACGCTGCGCAAACTGGCCCGGCGGCTGGAGAAGTCCGTACGGGAGGACGGCGCGGCCCGCGTCGTCTCGCCCGTCCCGCTCCGCTCCCAGGTCGTGCAGTCGCTGCTGCTGCTCCCGCTGTTCACCCTGGTCGGGCTGCGCTGGACGGTGGCGCTGCTGGCTCTGGGCAATGTACTGCACTGGTTCGGGCCCTATCCGTGGGCGCCCACCGCATCGTGGTGGCTGGTCGGGGCGGGGGCGGCGCTGCTGTTCAGCCCGCCGGGGCGGCTCGCGGTCGCGGCCGGCGGCGCGCGCCTGCTGCTGCGCGGCGTGAAGGCCGGGCGCTACCGGCGCGGCGGCCGCGTGCACCTGCGGCTGTGGACGGCCGAGCGGCTGGCCGAGTGCGCGGGCGCGACCTCGCTCAGCGGGTCGTGGCTGGAGCGCTACGCCCGGGCGCTGGGCGCCAAGGTCGGACCCGAGGTGGACCTGCACTCCCTGCCCCCGGTGACGGGCATGCTCAAGCTCGGCCGGGGCTGCGCCGTCGAGTCCGAGGTGGACCTCTGCGGGCACTGGCTGGACGGGGACCAGCTCGTGATCGGCACGGTCAAGGTCGGGGCGGGCGCCGTGGTGGGCACCCGCAGCCTGCTCTTCCCCGGGGCGCGCGTCGGCAAGCGGGCCGAAGTGGCCCCCGGGTCCGCGGTCGTCGGACAGGTGCCCACCGGGCAGCGGTGGGCCGGGGCGCCCGCCGTCAAACTCGGCAGGGCCAAGCGCAACTGGCCCGGGGAGCGGCCGCCGCGGCCGGTCCGCTGGCGCGCCGCGTACGGGGCGGCCGGGTTCGCCCTCACCGCTCTGCCCGTGCTCGCGGCGCTGCCCGCGCTGCTCGTGGCGAGCCGCTTCGTGCCCGCCGGCGCAGGGGCGGGCGCGGCGCTGCGCGGCGCCCTGCTCGCCGTGGTGCCGGGGGCGCTCGCCTTCGGGTGCGCGTACGCGCTGCTGCTGCTCGTCTCCGTACGGCTGCTCAGCCTGGGTCTGCGCAGCGGCGTCCATCCCACGCACAGCAGGACCGGCTGGCAGGCCTGGACGGTCACCCAGCTGATGGATCTGTCCCGCGAGACGCTCTTCCCGCTGTACGCCGGGCTGATCACGCCGGTGTGGCTGCGGTTGCTCGGCATGAAGATCGGCCGGGGCGCGGAGGTGTCCACCGTGCTCGCGCTGCCGAGCCTCACCACCGTCGGCGAAGGCGCGTTCCTCGCCGACGACACCCTGACCGCGCCCTACGAACTGGGCGGCGGCTGGATGCGGATCGGGCACTCGGCGATCGGCCGCCGGGCGTTCCTCGGCAACTCGGGCATGACGGCGCCCGGGCGCACCGTGCCGGACGGCGGGCTGGTGGGCGTGCTGTCGGCGACGCCGAAGAAGGCCAAGAAGGGCAGTTCGTACCTGGGGCTGCCGCCGGTGCGGCTGCCGCGGTCCACGGCGGACGCCGACCAGAGCCGGACGTACGACCCGCCCGCGCGGCTGCTGTGGGCACGCGGCCTGGTCGAGCTGTGCCGGCTGGTCCCGGTGTTCTGCTCGGCCGCGCTGGCCGTGCTCACCGCGGCGGCGTTCTGCGCGCTGAGCGCCCCGGGGGCGGTGGGCGCCGCGGGCACGGCGCTGCTGTCGGGGGCGGTCCTGCTGGCGGCGGGCGCCGCCGGGTGCGCGGTCACGGTGGCCGCGAAGTGGCTGCTGGTGGGCCGCCACCGGGCCGGGGAGCACCCGCTGTGGAGCGGCTTCGTGTGGCGCAACGAACTGGCCGACACCTTCGTCGAGGTGCTGGCCGTGCCCTGGCTGGCCGGATCCGTACCCGGTACCGCGCTGCTGTCCCTGTGGCTGCGCGGGCTCGGGGCGCGGATCGGCCGGGGCGTGTGGTGCGAGAGCTACTGGCTGCCCGAGACGGACCTGGTGGAGCTGGGTGACGGGGTCAGCGTGAACCGGGGGTGCGTGCTCCAGACGCACCTCTTCCACGACCGGATCTTGAGGACGGATACTGTGGTCCTCCACGAGGGCGCCACCCTGGGCCCGGGCGGAATCGTCCTGCCCGGGAGCACCGTCGGCGCCCACAGCACACTGGGTCCCGCCTCGCTCGTGATGGCCGGGGAATCCGTACCCGCCGGCACCCGTTGGCTGGGCAATCCGATCGAGGCGTGGCGGTCCTGAGAGGGGCCGGGCACAGCGCAGGGAACGGAAGCGTCAATGAACGGCCAGACGACCACGGCGTCGGACCCGTACTTTCCGGCCAACGGTGACCCCCGCTACCGCGTGCACCGGTACGAACTCGCCCTGGAATACCGGCCGCGTCCCAACCGGCTGGCCGGGACGGCCCGGATCAGTGCGATCGCCGGGCGGGCGCCGCTCGCCGAGTTCCACCTGAACCTGGCCGAGTACAAGACGGGGCGGGTCCTGGTGAACGGCCGGGCCGCGCACTCCACGCACCGGGGCGGCAAGCTCCTCGTCCGGCCCGCCAAGCCGCTGCCCGCCGGTACGGCCTTCACGGTGGAGGTGCACTGGGTGGGCAACCCCAAGCCGGTCCGCAGCCCGTGGGGCGGCATCGGCTGGGAGGAGCTGACCGACGGCGCCATGGTGGCCAGCCAGCCGGTGGGCGCGCCGTCCTGGTACCCCTGCAACGACCGGCCCGCCGACAAGGCCTCCTACCAGATCTCGGTCAACGTCCCCTCCGCCTACACCGTGGTGACCGTCGGCAGGCTGCTCACCCGGACGACCAGGGCTTCGACGACCACCTGGGTGTACGAGCAGTCCGCGCCCACCTCCAGCTACCTGGTCGGGCTGTCCATCGGCATGTACCAGACGGTGCTGCTCGGCGACCCGGGACTCGACGGGGTGCCGCAGAGCGCGCACGTACCGGCGCACCTGCTGCCCCGGTTCTCCCGTGACTTCGCGCGGCAGCCCGAGATGATGCGCCTGTTCGAGGAATTGTTCGGGCCGTATCCCCTCGGCGCGTACGCGGTGGTCGTCGCCGACGAGGAACTGGACGTGCCGGTGGAGGCGCAGGGCCTCTCCCTGTTCGGCGCCAACCACGTGGACGGCGCGCGGGGTTCGGAGCGGCTCGTCGCCCACGAGCTGGCGCACCAGTGGTTCGGCAACAGCGTGACCATCGCCGACTGGCGGCACATCTGGCTCAACGAGGGCTTCGCGAAGTACGCCGAATGGCTGTGGTCGGAGCGTTCGGGCGGCCGTGCCGCGCATGAACTGGCCGCCGACGCGCACCGGTTGCTGGCGTCCCGGCCGCAGGACCTCACGCTGGCCGACCCCGGCCGCAAGCTGATGTTCGACGACCGGCTCTACCAGCGCGGCGGTCTCGCCGTGCACGCGCTGCGCTGCGCCCTGGGGGACGCCGCGTTCTTCCGCATGCTGCGCGACTGGACCACCGTCCACCGCCACGGCGTGGTCAACACCGCCGGTTTCACCGCCCACGCGGCCCGTTACGCGGCGGAGCCGGTGGACGAGCTGCTCACCGCCTGGCTGTACGAGCCGGCCCTCCCGCCGCTGCCCGTACGGTCCACGGCGCCGGCGCGGCCCGCGTACCCGCCCACGAACGGCGAACCCGCGAGCGGCGGCCGCGGCCGCGCCTGAGGGGCCCCTCCCCCTTCCGAGTTCCGATTGGAACCGTTTCCTCCCTTTATGCACTCCTCCCGAATGACGCCGCATTCATGAGGAGTGGACACATTGAGCCCTTTGATCCCCTTCAACCCTTCGAACGCCCCGAACCTCCGCGAGGGCAGGCCCCCGTCCCGGCGTACGGCCCTCGCGTGGGGAGCCGGAGCCGCGCTGGCCGTGGGCCTGCCCGCGAGCGGCAGCGCGTACGCTTCCACGCTCGACGGCGCCGGTGCGCTCTCCCACCGGCTGGAGGCGCTGGAGCGGCGGTACTCCGCCCGCCTCGGGGTCTACGCGTGCGACACCGCGACCGGCCGGAGCCTGCGGTACCGCGCGACCGAGCGCTTCCCCCTCTGCTCGCTCTTCAAGACCCTCGCGGTCGCCGCCGTCCTGCGCGACCTCGATCGCGACGGCGCCTTCCTGGCCCGGCGCATCCGGTACACGGAGCAGGACGTCACGAGCGCGGGCTACGCGCCGGTCACCGGCAAGCCGGAGAATCTCGCCGGTGGCATGACCGTGGAGGAACTGTGCTCCGTCGCCGTGCGTTACAGCGACAATGCGGCTGCGAACCTCCTCCTGCGCGAGCTGGGAGGACCGGGCGCGGTCACGCGTTTCTGCCGGTCGATCGGCGACGGGGCCACACGCCTCGACCGGTGGGAACCCGAACTGAATTCGGCCGAACCGTGGCGCACGACCGACACGACCACCCCGTACGCCATCGGCCAGAGTTACGCGCGCCTCACCCTCGGCACCGCGCTCGCGCACGGGGACCGCGAGCGGCTCACCGGCTGGCTGCTGGCCAACACCACGGGCGGCGCGAAACTGCGGGCCGGCCTGCCCGCCGACTGGGCCGTCGCGGAGAAGACCGGCGGCGGGAAGTACGGCACCGGCAACGACGTGGGCATCACCTGGCCCCCGGACCGCGCACCCCTCGTCATCTCCGTCCTGACGACGCGCCAGGCGCCCGACGGCCCGGCCGACGACCGCCTGATCGCCGAAACCGCCACCCTGCTCGCGTCGCTCCTGGGCTGATCCGGCCTCTCGGAATACCCCCTGGGGGTATATCGTTATGAGGCACGAGACCGCGGGAACGCGGCACGGGACGGCAGGTACGAGAGGACGGGGATGACGATGACGGACCACAGCGCACACCACGCGGGTCACGGCGGGCCGGTTCATGAGGGGGTGGCCCGGGTGACCTGGGCGTCCGCCGCGCAGGCGACGCTGCACTGCCTCACCGGGTGCGCCATCGGCGAGATCCTCGGCATGGCCGTCGGCACCGCGCTCGGGTGGGGCAACGCGTCCACCATGATCCTGGCGATCGTGCTGGCCTTCGTCTTCGGCTACTCCCTCACCCTGTTCGGGATCCGCAAGGCCGGGCTGGACTTCACGTCCGCGCTCAAGGTCGCGCTGGCCGCGGACACCGTCTCCATCATCGTGATGGAGCTCGTCGACAACGGGATCATCGCCCTGGTGCCCGGCGCGATGGACGCGCACCTGGACGAGGTCCTGTTCTGGACCTCGCTGCTGGGCGGCTTCGTCGTCGCGTTCCTGCTCACGACCCCGGTCAACAAGTGGATGATCGCCCGCGGCAAGGGCCACGCCGTCGTCCACGCCCACCACGGCCACGCCCACTGATCCAGCGACCGCGCCCCTCTCCCCTATCCGGCGAGAGGGGCGGAACCGACCGGATTCGAACCGGCGTCCTCGCGGTTTTGGAGACCGCGCGCGACGACCTCTGCGCTACGGTCCCGCCCGGCGCATCCTACGCCGCGCCGCGAAAGCCCCGCCGCGTCCACGGGGCCCGGCGCCCCGTTCGCCCTCGGTCGGCCAATCATGACGAAATGCGAACGGTCGGCGGCGGGCGCTCGCTTCGTGGGTGTGCCGATCCATAATCGACCATGGAAACCGCCTGCGTGGCCGGAAGGGGCCCTTCGTGAGCACACCGCGGGACTTGCTGATCATCACCCTCGACAGCGAGACGAGCCGCCCGGTCGAACAGGGCGATCTGTCGCTCGCGCTCGCCGGGGCCGAGCTGATCGACCTGCTCGCCGCCGAGGCCGTACGGCTGGACGGCGACCAGCTCGTCCCGGGGCTCGCGCCCGCGGCGGCCGACCGGCTGCTGGGCGAGGCGGCCGGGGCGCTGGTGCGCGAGTCCCCCTACGAGTCGGTCACCGACTGGCTGTGGCGCAGGGGCCGGGGCCTGGCCGCGGCTTACCGGGCCGAGCTGGAGGGCGAGGGGCAGCTCGTACGGCCGCCCCGGCGCGGCATCTCCTTCCGGGCCGGTCCGCCGGAGCTGGTGGATTCGCCCGCACGCCGGCAGGCCGCCGACCGCTGGGCGGCGGACGAGCCCGTCCTGGCCGGCCTGGCGCAGGCCCTGGGCGTCCGGCCCCGCCGCGCGGGGTCGGCGGACTCCGCCTCCCCGGACGTGCCCGACGACACGGTGGCGACCGTGCTGGCCACCGTCAACGACGCTCTGGTGGAACTGGCCGCCGTCCGGCAGCGCCGGTCCATCGAGGACGCCGCCTTCGACAACATCTGGCGGGGCAGCGGCGGTTGACGCCCGGCATCACGGGCGGCGGCCCCATGCGGAGATCATGGGGGCGGTGGCCAGGTCGAGGCGCCTGGCGGCGACGTTCGCCAGGTGCCGGTCGATCTCCTCGTCCGTGGCCAGGCCCTCCGCCACCACGGCCGCGGATCTGCCGTACGGTCGCGGCCTCCAGGACGGCGCAGGCGGGCGAGGTGATCGGGAAGTACGCGTCGGCCCCCACCTCCGCCAGGCCCGCCTCCCGCAGCAGCCTCGGCAGCGTGCGCCCGTACGCGAGATCCGCGCCGCGCGCCGCCATCAGGGCCCGGAATCCGGCGCGCAACCGGTTGGCGAGCCGCTGTTCGGGGCCTGACTCGTCCGGGCACAACAGCGGCTGGAGCCCCGGGTCGGCGTCCTCCAGGAGCAGCCGGCCGCCGGGGCGCAGGGCCGCCACCATCCTGCGCAGCGCCTCGGCACGGTCGGCCACGTGCACCAGGACCAGCCGGGCGTGCACGAGGTCGAAGCCGCCGGGCGGCGGCGGATCGGCCGCGACGTCGTGGCGCAGCACCTCGACCACGCCCCCGGCGATGCCCCGGTCCCCAGACGGCCCCGTCCAGGACACGTCGATGTCGGTGGCCACCACCGACCCGGTGGGGCCGACCCGCTCGGCCAGCCCGAGGGGCACCGACGCCCCACCGGCCCCGACCTCCCAACACCGCATGCCGCGGGTGATCCCGAGCCGGTCGACGTGCCGGAAGGTCACCGGATCGAACAGCTCGCCGAGTGCGCCGAACCGGATCCCCGCCTCCGACTGCCGGTTGTCGAGGAGATAGCCGTGATCCGCGCCGTGCTCGCCCATCCGGCCAGTCTGGCAGAGCTCCGCGCCCCGGCCGAGGAACACATGACATCCCAAAGGAAACCTTATAGCTTTCGCAGGTATACCCCATCAGGCTTATGATCGGCGTTCACACCGCACGCGGGAGGGGCCGGACATGGAAACGCGCACGGGCATGAAGACGATCGGGCTGATCGGCGGGATGAGCTGGGAGTCCACCGCCGAGTATTACCGGATCCTCAACGAGCGGACGCGCGAGCGGCTCGGCGGGCTGCACTCCGCCCCGTGCCTGATCCACTCCGTGGACTTCGTCGAGATCGAACGGTTGCAGACCCAGGGCCGCTGGGCCGAGGCCGGTGATCTACTGGCCGACGCGGCCCGGTCGTTGCGGGCGGCCGGCGCCGATCTGCTCCTCATCTGCACCAACACCATGCACAAGGTCGCGGACTCCGTCGAGGCCGCGACCCCGCTCCCCCTGCTCCACATCGCGGACGCGACCGCGGACGCCGTCCGCGCCGCCGGGCTCGGCCGGGTGGGGCTGCTCGGCACCGCCTTCACCATGGAGGAGGACTTCTACCGGGGCCGCCTCGCCGCCCGCGGGCTCGACGTCCTCGTCCCCGACGCCGAGGGGCGCGCCCTCGTGCACCGGGTGATCTACGAGGAACTGTGCCGGGGCGTCGTGCGCGAGGCCTCGCGCGCCGCTTACCGCCGGGTCGTCGAAGACCTCGTCGCCCGCGGCGCCGAGGGCGTCGTCCTCGGATGCACCGAGATCGAACTCCTCATCGGCTCCGGCGACAGCTCCGTGCCGCTCTTCCCCACCGCCCGCCTGCACGCCGAGGCGGCCGTCGACGCGGCCCTCGCGGGAGTCCTGGCGGGGCCCGCCGCGCGGCCCGGAGGTGGGGCAGGATGACGGGATGTACACGATGACGGACCTGGTGACGAGGGCGCACCCGCTGGTCGCCGCGGGCCGGCGGCGGATCCTCGGGATCGCCGGGCCGCCGGGGGCCGGGAAGTCGACCCTGGCCGCCCGGCTCGCCGAGGCGCTCGGGCCGGACGCGGCCGTGGTCGTCCCGATGGACGGCTTCCACCTCGCCCAGCGCGAACTGGAGCGGCTCGGGCTCGCCGACCGCAAGGGCGCTCCGGACACCTTCGACGTCGCCGGGTACGTCGCCCTGCTGCGCCGACTGCGCGCACCCGGCGAAGCCACCGTGTACGCGCCCGCCTTCGACCGCGGCCTGGAGCAGCCGATCGCGGGCAGCGTGCCCGTCGCGGCGTCCGTACCGCTGGGTGATCACCGAGGGGAACTACCTGCTGCACGACGCGGGCGGCTGGGGGTCCGTACGGCGCCTGCTGGACGAGGCCTGGTACCTGGCGCCCGACGAGGCGCTGCGCGTGGGGCGCCTGGTCGACCGGCACGTGCGCCACGGCAGGGATCCGGCGCAGGCGCGTGCGTGGGTGCTCCGCTCGGACGAGGCGAACGCCCGTCTCGTCGCCCCGGGCCGCGACCGCGCGGATCTCGTACTGGACCCGGGCTGAGGCCGCCCGGCCGACCGCACCGCGGCCACGGGCTCAGTACACGAGCTTGTAGCTCACGTCCTTCGGGACGGGGCCCGGTGAGGTGTCGGTGTAGAGGAGCCGGATCGTGGTGAAGCGCCGGATGTCGGGGTGGTCCGGCCAGGCCTGCGGATCGCTCAGGGTCACGGTGACGGGGTAGGCGCGGAAACGGCCGGCGGCGCAGTACGGGCGGCAGTCGTTCACCATGTCGGTGCCGGTGGCCGTCGCCGTCTTGGACCCCCAGCTGTCCCAGCGGAGCGAGACGAGGCGGTTGTTACCGTCCCCGCAGGCCAGGAGGTACTCCTGGGGGCGCATCCGGGCCTGCGAGAAGCAGTCGACGACCACGACGGGGTCCGGGGGATCCAGGCGCGGGGCCGACAGCGTGCCGCCGGGGCGGGCCGACGGTGGTGCGCCGGGGTGGGCGGCGGCCGGGATCACCGCGGCCGTCACGGCCGCCGCCGTGCACAGCAGGGTGGCCGTCCACATCCCGTGCCGGGAGGCCCGTGCCGCGCGACCGACTGCGGAAACGTTCACGCCCACGCCCTCCTCGCCGCTCTGCTCAGCGCCCTGCTCACCGCTCACCTCAGCTTCACCCATGGGCGCGGGCCGCGCACCCGCTGGCGGGGTCACGGGCGCAGCAGGGCGCAGACGAAGTCCTCCTGGACCTGCCGGACGCGCTCCAGCAGGCCGGGGTTGACGGTGAGGGAGGTCTGCGTGGTGATCGAGAAGGTGAGCGAGCGCCGGCCGTCCGCGGTGGCCGCCACCAGCTGCGTGTACCCGGCCGTGTTGCCGGTGTGCCCGTACACCGCTCCGCAGCGCGTGGTGTACCGGTAGATCGCCAGGCCCGCGTCGTTTCGGCCGGGACCGGGGGGCTGGGACGCCGCGCCGGGGAGGAACGTGAACTGCCGGCGCCGGGTGGACTCCGAGACGAGCGCGCCGCCCGCGTAGCCCCGGATGAACGCGGTCAGGTCCTTCGGCGTCGAGACGATGCCCCCGGCCGCCCAGGCGCCCGAGGCGCTCACGGCCTCGCTGACGTCGACGGGGCCTTCCTGCGGGTCGATCTGGTAACCGTGGAGGAAGGGCTCGGGCAACCGGTAGCCCTGGGGCAGGCTCGTGGAGTCCATGCCCAGCGGCGCGTAGACGAGTTCGCGCAGCAGCTCCTCGTACCGGCGGCCGGTGGCGGCCTCGGCCATGAGGGCGACGGCGATGTTGTCGGAGTTGGAGTACTGGTAGCGGCTGCCCGGCCGGAACGCGAGGTCCTGGTCGGAGACGAAGTCCAGCAGGTGCCGCGAATCGAAGTGGTGGCGCGGGTCCGCGGAGATCATGCCGATGAACTCCGGGGACGCCGAGTAATCGGGCAACCCGCTGGTGTGGTTCAGGAGTTGACGGAGCGTCACCTCGTGCCACGCAGCGGGCTGTCCGGGCAGTACCTCACCGATCGTGGTCTCCAGGCGCAGCCGTCCGCGGTCGACGAGCCGCAGGGCCACCGCTCCGGTGAAGGCCTTGGCGACGCTCGCGATGCGCATGTGGTCCGTCGCCCTCGGCGGACGGCCACTGTCGATGTCGGCCACGCCCGCCCGGTAGACCCGCGTACGGTCGCCGTCGCGCAGGACCGCGATGACCCCGGGGGGCCCGTCGGGCCTGTTCACCAGCTCCCGCAGCTCCTGGTGGAGGGAGGTGCCCGGCGGCGGGTTGCGGTCCGCTCCGGCCTGTGCGGTCTGCACCGGGGTGGCGAGCACGGCGCCGCACACGGCGACGGCGGCGGCGAGGCGCAGCGACGAGCGGATCCGGCGTGCGGGGCCGTACGGGCGTCGGGACACGGAGGTACCTCCCGGGGAAGACGAGCGCGGTGGCCCACCATGGCAGCAGGCCCGCCGTCGCCGGCGGCGACACGTCCGCGCACCGCCCGGCCGTGGCCCGTCCGGCCCCCGGCGGCCGGCCCTGGCGGTCGGCCCTGGCGCACCGAGCCGCCGCGCTCCCCCGCACTCCCCGCGGTCAGATGTACATGTTCTTCTCGTCGTAGGAGGGCCCGTAGTAGCGCTCCAGCTCTTCCAGCGGCTCTTCCGCCCGCTCCAGGCTCTTCGAGATGCAGGCCCGGGAGGGGGCGGCGTCGGGGTTCCAGGTCTCCGGCTTCCACAGGGCGGAGCGCACGAAGGCCCGGGAGCAGTGGAAGTAGGCCTGCTCGACCTCGACGAGGAGGGCGAGCGAGGGGCGGTGGCCCTTGACGGTCAGGTCGTCGAAGAACGGCGCGTCGCGCAGCAGCCGCGCCCGGCCGTTGATCCGGAGGGTGTCGCCGCGGCCCGGGATCAGGAAGAGCAGACCGACGTGTGGGTTGGTGAGGACGTTGAGGTAGCTGTCCGCGCGGCGGTTGCCGGGGCGGTCGGGGAGCACGAGGGTGGTGTCGTCGAGGACCTTGGCGAAGCCGGCCGGGTCGCCCTTGGGCGAGACGTCGCAGGTTCCGTCGGCGGCGGAGGTGGAGATCAGGCAGAGCGGGGACCTCGCGAGCCACTGCCTGTGGTGGTCGTGGAGGGTCTGGCGGTCCTTGGCGAGGGCGGTGGGGGTGGGTTCGCCGAGCAGTTCGCGCAGCTCCGCTTCGGTGCCGATCTCCTCGTACGCCTCTGTGTTCACTGCCCGCCCCCGTCTGGTCGCGCGGCCGGACCGCCGCCTCGCCGCGACTATGCCACGGACGTCCGGAGGGTGGCCCCGGATGGTGACGGCGATCACCCGGCGCGACGGCCGCCGGGGGCGGCGGGGCTCAGGCGCCCGCGGTACGGGGGGTGTTGCCGTAGTAGGCGTCCGGTCCGTGCTTGCGGGTGAAGTGGCGCTCCAGCAGGTGCTTCGGCGGTTCGGAGGTCTCCCCGAGGCGGGACCCCAGCGCCAGCGTGTGCAGCGCCATCTCCGCCACGGCCTCGCAGACGATGGCGTTCTCCAGCGCCGCCTTCGCGGTGGCGCCCCAGGTGAAGGGGCCGTGCCGGGAGACCAGCGCGCCGGGGACCTCGTCGGCCCGCCGGGGGTCGCCGTCGAGCCGGGCGACGATCACCTGACCGGTGTTGTACTCGTAGTCCCGCGCGCACTGTTCGGCGGTGAGGTCCGCGGTGACGGGGACGGGTCCGTTGAAGGTGTCGGCGTGCGTCGTGCCGAGCACCGGGATGGGCCGACGCGCCTGGGCGAAGGCGACGGCGTGCGTCGAGTGCGTGTGGGTGACGCCGCCGATGGCGGGGAAGGCCCGGTAGAGGCACCGGTGGGTCTCGGTGTCGGTGGAGGGCCGCAGGTGCCCGTCGACCACCCGCCCGTCCTCCAGCGCCACGACCACCAGGTCCTCCTCGGTGAGGTCGGCGTAGGAGACCCCCGAGGGCTTGATGACGAAGACGCCCGCGTCCCGGTCGACTCCGCTGACGTTTCCCCAGGTGAGGGTGGCCAGGCCGGCCTCCGGGATGCGCAGGTTGGCCGCGAGGACCTCGCGCCGGAGGTCCTTGAGGTTGTACTCGCTCACTGCGCTCTCACCGTCTCTACGACGTGCGCGGCAACTTCACGGGCCCTGCGTGCCGCAGGGCCCGCACCCGCGCACGAGTGGGCTGGACCGATCGGGTGGAGCCGTGCGGGCCCGGGGTGGGACGACCGCAGGCTGACCCCCAGGGAATTGTGAGCGTTAACAAGCACAGATCTCAAGAGCCAGAAGAAATTTTTCGCCCACGAAAGCCGTGAGCCGCTGCATAATGTGAGCGCCCACATCATCCGTCCCGTCTCCGCCCGCAGCTGTTCCCCGGGCCGGTCCCGGGCGTGTCCGGGCGGCGGCCGGTTCGGTACCGTGAGGGAAGGCCGCCCGACGAGGAAAGGCAGAGAGTTGACCCAGCTCCCGGACGTCACGCGCGCGCCCACGATGACGGATGTCGCGCGCGTCGCCGGCGTGTCCCACCAGACCGTTTCACGGGTGCTCAGCGACCACCCGAACGTCAGCGCCAAGACCCGGGCCGCCGTGACGCAGGTCATCGAGCAACTGGGCTACCGGCGCAACTCGGCGGCCCGGGCCCTGGCCACGCGGCGCACCCACACGCTCGGCGTCATCGCGGTGAACACCACCCTCCACGGGCCCGCCAGCACCCTGACCGGGGTACAGGAGGCGGCCCGGAACCGCGGCTACCTGACCTCCGCCGTCACCCTGCGGACCGCCACCCGGACGGCCCTCGCCGAAGCCATGCAGCACCTCGCCGCGTGGGGCGTGGAGGGCATCGTCGCCGTCACCCCCCAGCGCGAGGCGGTACGGGCCCTGGCGGCGCTCGAAGCGCCGTGCCCGGTGGTCACCGTGGAGGGCGGCCACACCCTGGACCTGCCGGGGGTGTCACTGGACCAGGAGCTCGGCGCCCGCATGATCACGGACCACCTCCTCGCCTCGGGCCACGCCACCGTGTGGCACGTCGCGGGCCCTGCCGACTGGCTGGAGAGCGAGGGCCGCACCCGCGGGTGGGAGAACGCCCTGCGGGAGGCCGGCGCCGAGGTGCCGCCGCTGCTGCGCGGCGACTGGAGTCCGCTGTCGGGCTACCAGGCCGGTCAGCAGCTCGCGGGGCGGTTCCTGGCGTCGCGCGGGGCGGCCGCGGGCCTCACGGCGGTGTTCGTCGCCAACGACCAGATGGCCCTCGGTGTCCTGCGGGCCCTGCGGGAAGCGGGCCTGCGCACTCCGGAGGACGTGGCGGTCGCCGGTTTCGACGACATTCCCGAGGCGGAGTTCTTCCCGCCCCCGCTGACGACCATCCGTCAGGACTTCGCCTCGCTCGGCCGCGACAGCATCGGGCTGCTCCTGGACCACATCGAGGGTCGCACCGACGAGGCGACGCACCTGGTGGTGGCGCCCGAGCTGATCGTGCGCGCCAGCACGGCCCGCAGGAGCCTCCCCCGGGGCGAATGACCCTGCCCCGTCCGGCAAGCGCCGGCCCCGCCCGGCAAACGGGCGGGGCGCCGACCGCGCGTGCGGTCGGCGCCCCTGCGTCCCGGCCCTGGTGGATGCCCTACGCGGCCACCGTGCTGAAGCCGTGGATCGTGGTGGAGCGGTACACCTCGCCCGGGCGCAGGAGGACCGCCGGGTAGTCGGGGCGGTTGGGGGAGTCGGGGAAGTGCTGGGTCTCCAGCGCGACTCCCGCGTAGGCGCGGTACGCCCCGCCCCCCTTGCCCGTGATGTCACCGGTCAGGCCCTGGGCGGTGTAGACCTGGATGCCCGGTTCCGTGGTGTGCACCTCCATGCGGCGGCCGGAGGCGGGGGCGTACAGTACGGCGGCCTTGCGGGGGCGGATCCGCCGGGCTGCGTCGAGGACCCAGTTGTGGTCGAACCCGCCTCCGGCCAGCGCCAGTTGCGTGTCCGTCTCGGTCAGGACGTCGCTGAGCCGCCGGGGCCGGCGGAGGTCGAACGGGGTCCCGCTGACCGGGCGGTGGGCTCCGTCGGGGATCAACTCCGCGTCCACGGGGGTGTAGAGAGGCGCCTCCACCTGGAGCTGGTGGGACAGGACGTTGCCGCGCCCCTCCCCTTCGAGGTTCCAGTAGCTGTGGTGGGTGAGGTTGACGATCGTCGGCGCGTCGGCGACCGCCTGGTACGACAGCGTCAGGTTGTCCTGCCGGTCCAGCGTGTAGGTGACGCGGACGTTCAGGGCGCCGGGGAACCCCTGGTCGCCGTCGGGGCTGTGGAGGAACAGGCGGACGCCGGTGCGGTGCGCGGAGTGGAAGGGCTCGCACCGCCAGAGGCGCTGGTCGAAGCCGTCGGGGCCGCCGTGCAGGGTGTGCCCGCTGCGCTGGGTGGCGAGCCGGTGGGTGACGCCGTCGATGACGAGCCGGCCGTGCGCGATGCGGTTGGCGTACCGGCCCACCGTCGCGCCGAAGTAGCGGGCGGGGCCCTCGAAGGCGGCGGGATCGCGGGGTGCGAGCACCACGTCGGCGGTGTGCCCCCAGCGGTCCGGCACGGTCAGGGAGAGGAGCCGGGCGCCGCGCGTGTGCACCTGCGCGCAGGCCCGGCCGGGGAAGCCGAACCGCCAGGTGTCCCCCGTCCCGTCCGCGACCGCGCGCGGGGCGCGGCCCGGCCGCGGACGGGTGGCGGTCTCCGCGGGCTCGGCGGGCTCCGGTTCGGCGGGCTCCGGTTCGGCGGGTTCCGCGGGCTCCGGTTCGGCGGCCCGGGCGGCGGGTTCGTGTACGTGGTCCATGGCGGTTTTTCCTGGGGGTAGGTCCACCGGAGGGCGTGCCCGGGGCGGGCTGGGGCGCGGCGGCACGCGGACGCGGTGGTACGGGCTGACGGGCGCGGGAGGGCCCGGAGTTCAGTCGGCGGCGGGGCGGCGTCCGCTCATCAGGCGCTGGAGGACGATGAACACGAGCAGCAGGGCGCCGATGACGATCCGGGTCCACCAGGAGCTGAGCGTGCCCTGGAAGTTGACGACGGTCTGGATCGTGCCGAGGACGAGCACGCCGAGAGCGGTGCCCAGGACGAAGCCGGATCCGCCGGTCAGCAGGGTGCCGCCGATCACGGTGGCGGCGATCGCGTCGAGTTCCATGCCCATCGCGTGGAGGGCGTAGCCGGAGAGCATGTAGAAGGTCAGCAGCAGGCCGCCGAGTGCGGAGCACAGACCGCTGACGGCGTACACCGCGATCTTGGTGGAGCCCGCCGGGAGGCCCATCAGGCGCGCCGAGGACTCGTTGCCGCCCAGCGCGTACACGGTGCGGCCGAAGCGCGTGTGGTGCAGGACGACGAAGGCGGCCAGCAGCACGGCCAGGGCGATGACCACCGGGATGGAGACGAACAGTCCCCCGGGGCCGTACAACCGGGTCTGCGCGATGGCGGTCGTGGTGGGGTCGTTGATGGTGATGGATTCGGTGCTGATGGTGTAGCAGAGCCCGCGGGCCAGGAACATGCCGGCCAGGGTGACGATGAACGGCTGGATCTCGAAGGTGTGGATGATCCAGCCCATGAGCGCCCCGCTGGTGGCGCCGACCAGCAGGACCAGGGGGACGACCGTGACCAGGGGCCAGCCGTGCGACTCGACCAGCCAGGCCGTGATCATGGTCGACAGGGCCACCATGGAGCCGACGGACAGGTCGATGCCGCCGGTGAGGATGACGAAGGTCGCGCCGACCGCGACGACCAGCAGGAAGCCGTTGTCGATCAGCAGGTTGAGGACGACCTGCGTGGAGAGGAAGCCCTCGTAGCGCACCGATCCGACGCCGAACATGACGACCAGCAGGACGGCGGTGACGATCAGGGGGATCCGGGTGCGGGTACGCGGGGACACGGCCGCGAAGGGGCGCGTGAGATGCGCGGCGGCGCTCGCGATGCCGGTGCTCATGCGCGTACCTCCTGCTGCTGCGGGGCGGCGCCCGCCGTGGTGTGGGACCGGTCGGTGGTCGTCCGGCGGCGGCGCAGGGCCTTGGCCCGGAAGACCGGGGACTGTACGAGGCAGACGACGATGACGACGAAGGCCTTGAAGACGAGGGTGGTCTCGGGCGGGACGCCGAGGGTGTAGACCGTGGTGGACAGGGTCTGGATGATCAGGGCCCCGAGGACGGTGCCCCCGAGGGAGAAGCGGCCGCCGGTCAGGGCGGTGCCTCCGACGACGACGGCGAGGATGGCGTCGAGTTCGATCCACAGTCCCGCGTTGTTGCCGTCGGCGCTGGAGACGTTGGAGCTGATCATCAGCCCGGCGACGGCTGCGCACAGCGCGCTGAAGACGTAGACCAGGGCGAGCAGGCCGCCGGCGCGGATGCCGACGAGGCGGCTGGCGGCCGGGTTGCCGCCCACGGACTCGATCAGCATGCCCAGCGCGCTGCGGCGGGTGACGAAGGCGGTGAGCGCGACGAGGACGGCGGCCAGCAGGACGGCGAAGGGGAAGGTCAGCCAGTAGCCGCCGCCGATCATCTTGTAGGGGGCGCTGGTCACCGTGACGATCTGGCCGTCGGTGATCAGCTGGGCCACGCCGCGGCCCGCCACCATGAGGATCAGGGTGGCCACGATGGGCTGCACGCCGAGCCCCGACACCAGGAAGCCGTTGGCCAGCCCCAGGACGAGGGCGACGCCGAGCGCGAGGGCGACGGCCGTCATGACGGTGGTGACGCTGCCGGGGTGCGCGGCGGTGGAGAGGTGGCCGCAGGCGAGGGCGCCGGCGATGGCGACGGTGGAGCCCACCGAGAGGTCGATGCCCCGGGTGGCGATGACGAGGGTCATGCCGAGCGCCACCAGGGTCAGGGGCGCGCCGAACTGGAGGATGTCGACGAGGCTGCCGTAGAGGTGCCCGTCGCGTACGCGGACGGCGAAGAAGTCGTGGTGGAACGCGAGGTTGCCGAGGAGCAGGGCGAGCAGGATGAGCGCGGGCCACAGCAGGCGGTGGCCGGCCAGTCGCCTCCCGATTCCGCCGCGCGCCGTGGTCCTGGCGGGCTGGGTGGTCATGAGTCCGCTCCCGTGGCGATGGTCGTGAGGAGGCGTTCGGGGGTGACGCCGTCGTCATTGGTGAGGGTGGCCACCATGCGGTGGTCGCGGAGCACGGCGATGCGGTGGCTCAGCCGCAGGACCTCTTCGAGTTCCGCCGAGATGAACAGCACGGCGGTGCCTTCGGCGGCCAGCCGGGCCACGAGCTTCTGGATCTCCGCCTTGGCCCCGATGTCGATGCCGCGGGTGGGTTCGTCGAGGATCAGGAGCCGGGGCTCGGTCAGCAGCCACCGCGCGAGGAGGACCTTCTGCTGGTTGCCGCCGCTGAGGTGGCGCACCTGCGCCTCCGGGTCGGTGGGGCGGATGTCCAGGGCCTCGATCCAGTGCCGCGCCAGTTCGTCCTGGGTGGCGCGGGCCAGCGGCCGGGTCCAGCCGCGGGCGGCCTGGAGGGCGAGGACGATGTTCTCGCGGACCGTGAGCTCGCCCACCAGTCCCTCGGACTTGCGGTTCTCGGAGCAGAAGGCGATGCCCCGGGCGATGGCGTGCCGGGGGGTGCGCAGGAGGACCTTCCTGCCCTCGATGCTGACGTCTCCGGCGTCGGCGCTGTCCGCGCCGAACAGGAGGCGCGCGACTTCGGTGCGCCCCGATCCCAGCAGGCCGGCCAGTCCGATGACCTCGCCGGCGTGGATGTCGAGGTCGTACGGTTCGATCGAGCCGGTGCGGGTCAGTTGGCGGGCCCGCAGGAACGGCTCGCCGTCCGCCCGTTCGACCGCGGTGGCGCGGGCGCGGTCCGACAGCTGGTCGAGGGTGGCCAGTTCGCCGCCGATCATGCGCTGTACGAGCGTCACCGGCGTGAGTTCGCCGATGGGGTACTCGCCTTCCAGGCGGCCGTTGCGCAGGACGGTGACCCGGTCGCAGAGGTCGAACACCTGGTCCAGGAAGTGCGTGACGAAGAGGATGGCCACCCCGCGGTCGCGCAGGCGCCTCACCAGGGTGAAGAGCTGGGCGACCTCCTCGCGGTCCAGGCTGGAGGTGGGTTCGTCCAGTACGAGCACCTTCGCCGAGACGTCCACCGCCCGGATGATGGCGACCAGTTGCTGCACCGCGAGGGAGTGCGAGCCGAGCAGGCTGGTGACGTCCAGGTCGAGGTCGAGTTCCGTCAGCAGCTCCGCCGCCCGGCGGCGCGCGGCGGACCAGTGGACGAGGCCGAACCGGCGCGGTTCGCGTCCGATGAGGATGTTCTCCGCGACCGAGATGTTCGCGCAGAGGTTGACCTCCTGGTAGACGGTGCTGATGCCGGCCTGCTGCGCCTGGAGCGGGTCGGCGAAGGCCTGGGGCCGGCCGTCGACGAGGAGGGTGCCGCCGTCGGCGGGGTGGACGCCGGTGAGCACCTTGATCAAGGTGGACTTCCCGGCGCCGTTCTCGCCCATCAGGGCGTGCACCTCGCCGGGGAAGAGCCGCAGCGCGACTCCGTCGAGGGCGAGCACGCCCGGGAACTGCTTGCGGATGCCCTGGGCTTCCAGGACCGGCCGCGGGCCGTCGGCGTCCGCGGGCCGCGGGGTGGACGGGGATGCCATCCGCCCTCCTCTCGTGGGTGGGGTGGTGGTGCGGGCTCCGGAGGGCGGAGGGAGGCACCTGGGCGGGCCTCCTCCGGCGCCGGAACCTGCCGTGTCAGTAGTTCCGGGTCGGCAGCGCGGCGGCGGCCTTGTCCTGGGTGAAGACGCCTTCCTGGGTCTCGACGCGGGCCGGCACGCTCTCCCCCGCCGCGACCTTCTTGGCCAGCTCCATGAGCTGGTCGCCGAGCAGCGGGTTGCACTCCACGACGACGTTGATCTTGCCCTCGGTCATCGCGACGAAGGCGTCCTTGACCCCGTCCACCGAGATCACCTTGATGTCCGTCCCGGGCTTCTTGCCGGACTCCTCGATGGCCTGGATGGCGCCGAGGGCCATGTCGTCGTTGTGGGCGTAGAGGACGTCGATGTCCTTCTGGGACTTCAGGAAGGCCTGCATGACCTCCTTGCCCTTGGCGCGGGTGAAGTCGCCCGTCTGCGAAGCGACGATCTTGAACTTGCCGTCGGCGCGGATGGCGTCGGCGAAGCCGGCCTTGCGGTCGTTCGCGGGGGCGGAGCCCGTGGTGCCCTGGAGCTCGACGATGTTGACCGGGCCCTGCTGGTTGGCGTAGGCGCCGGTCAGCCATTCGCCCGCGGACTTGCCCTCCTTGACGAAGTCGGAGCCCAGGAAGGACTTGTAGAGGGAGGTGTCCTTGGTGTCGACGGCGCGGTCGGTGAGGATGACCGGGATGCCCGCGTCCTTCGCCTCCTTCAGCACGGTGTCCCAGCCGGACTCCACGACCGGCGAGAAGGCGATGACGTCCACCTTCTGCTGGATGAAGGTGCGGATCGCCTTGATCTGGTTCTCCTGCTTCTGCTGCGCGTCGGAGAACTTGAGGGTGATCCCGGCCTTCTTCGCCGCGTCCTGGACGGACTTGGTGTTGGCGGTGCGCCAGCCGCTCTCCGCGCCGACCTGGGCGAAGCCCAGCGTGATCGGGCCGTGGCCGCCCGCCTTGGCCGACGGGGAGGAGCCGGAGGCGGGGCCCTCGGTCGAGCACGCGGTCAGCGCGGAGGAGGCGAGGAGGGTGGCGGTGAGGACGAGAACTGCTCTGCGAGCCATGTCGGGTGTCCTTTCGGGGTGTGCGGAAGGGGTGGTGGCGCGGGGCCCGGGTGCCGGGCGGTGTCACGCCCCGGCGTGGCGTGCCGGGGGGGGTGCGGGGCGGCGCGGCGTGGCGTTCCACGGCGTGACGGGACGTATCGCATCCCGTCGTGTCGCCGTGGTGTGCCGTGCCGCGCTGAGCCATGTCGTGCCGTGCGGTGCCGTGTCGTGCCGTGCCGTGCCGTGTCGCGTCGCCGCGGAGCCGCCGGAGTTCGGGTGGGGATCCACGGGAGGTGGGTTTCGGTCCCCTGTGGAGGGGGCGCCGTCGCATTGTGAGCGCTAACAAGCCTGGTTCTCAACCCCCTTGCGCGCGTTACCTGTCTGTTACCGCGTCGAGCGTGGCCGGGACCGGGCCCGGCCCCTCGCCGTTCGCCCACCCGCGCGCCCCGCCGGACCTCCCCCTGCGTCGCGCCGACCGGCACCCGACCCCGGTTGTGCGACGTATACGAAAGCCGCCGCGGGAGAGGCGGCGGGAGGCGACCGGCCCGCACCCCTTGCCTCACGCCATTGTTAGCGCTCACAATACGGTGGACCCCCGGTCGGCCCCAGGATCACGGGGCGGCGACCGCCTCCGCCCGTCGGCCCGTCCGGCACCCCGCGGCTCCTTCGAAAGGCACTCCGTTGACGTCACCCCGCCCCCTCGCGCCCACCCCGCCCTCCGAGCCCTCGGAGCAGTACACGGTCGGCGTCGACTTCGGCACGCTGTCGGGCCGCGCCGTGGTGGTGCGGGTGCGCGACGGTGAGGAACTGGCCGCGGCGGTCCACCCCTACCGGCACGGCGTCATCGACCGGCAGCTGCCCGGCAGCGGTGCGCAGCTGCCCCCGGACTGGGCCCTGCAGCACCCCGAGGACTGGCGGGACGTCCTGCGTCACGCCGTCCCGGACGCCGTGTCGGCGGCCGGGATCGATCCGGCCGACGTGATCGGCATCGCCACCGACTTCACCGCGTGCACCGTCCTGCCCGCGCTGGCCGACGGGACTCCCCTCGCCGAGACGGAGCTCGCCGGACGGCCGCACGCCTGGCCCAAGCTGTGGAAGCACCACGCGGCCCAGTCGCACGCCGACCGCATCAACGAACTCGCCCACGCGCGCGGCGAGAAGTGGATCGCCCGCTACGGCGGCCGGATCTCCGCCGAGTGGCAGTTCGCGAAGGCCCTCCAGGTACTGGAGGAGGACCCGCTCGTCTACGACACCTGCGCGCGGTGGATCGAGGCCGCCGACTGGATCGTGTGGCAGCTCACCGGCACCGAGTCCCGCAACGCCTGCACCGCCGGATACAAGGGCATCCACCAGGACGGCGCCTACCCGAGCGAGGAGTACCTGGCCGCGCTGAACCCGGCGTTCGCCGACTTCGCGCACACGCGCCTCGCGTTCCCGCTCTCCGCCCTGGGCTCGCGCGTGGGTTCGCTCACCGCCGAGGCGGCCGCCTGGACGGGGCTGCGCCCGGGCATCGCCGTGGCCGCGGGCAACGTCGACGCCCACGTCACCGCGGCGGCGGCCCAGGCCGTCGAGGACGGGCAGCTGCTCGCCATCATGGGCACCTCCACCTGCCACGTCGTGAACGCCCCGGTCCTCGCCGACGTTCCCGGCATCTGCGGCGTCGTGGCCGGCGGCATCGTCGAGGGAACCTACGGCTACGAGGCCGGCCAGAGCGCCGTCGGCGACATCTTCGCCTGGGTACTGGACCAGGGCGTTCCGGCGGACTACCTTGCCGAGGCCGCCGAGCACGGCGAGGACCTGCACGCCCTGCTGACCCGCAAGGCCGCCGGCCGGCCCGTCGGCGGACACGGGCTGGTCGCACTCGACTGGCTGAACGGCAACCGTTCGGTCCTCGTCGACCACCACCTCTCCGGGGTCGTCGTCGGCCTCACCCTCGCGACCCGCCCCGAGGACCTCTACCGCGCGCTGATCGAAGCCACCGCGTTCGGCACCCGCGTCATCGTGGAGACCCTGGAGAGCGGCGGGGTGCCGGTCCACGAGTTCATCGTGGCCGGCGGACTCGCCAAGAACGAGCTGCTGATGCAGATCTACGCCGACGTGCTGCGCCGCCCCGTCTTCCTCGCCGCGTCCGAACAGGGCCCCGCGCTCGGGTCGGCCATCCACGCCGCCGTAGCCGCCGGAGCCCACGCCGACGTCCGCACGGCCACCGCGGCCATGGGCCGCCGGGGCGCCGCCGTGTACCGGCCCGACGCCTCGCGGGCCGATGCGTACGACGCCCTCTTCGCCGAATACCGGCTCCTGCACGACCACTTCGCCGACGGCGGTCTGCTGCACCGCCTGCGCGCCGTGCGCGACGCGGCCCGCACCGCGGGCTGAACGCGCCCCGCCATTCGTCCCCGCCGCCCCAACCGCCCGCCGCCTCACGGCCGTCGCGGGATCCGACCTTCAGGAGTCCATGTGTCCAGCCCCACCCTGCCCACCCGGGAGATCTGGTTCCTCACCGGCAGCCAAGGCCTCTACGGGGAGGAGACGCTGCAGCAGGTCGCCGACCAGTCGCGGCGGATCGCCGGCACGCTGGCCGAAGCCCCCGGGCTGCCCGCACGCGTGGTGTGGAAGCCCGTACTGACCGAGGCCGACGCGATCCGCCGGATCTGCCTCGACGCGAACGCCGACGACCGGTGCGTCGGCGTCATCGCCTGGATGCACACCTTCTCCCCCGCCAAGATGTGGATCGCCGGACTCGACGCGCTGCGCAAGCCGTTGCTCCACCTCCACACCCAGTCGAACGTGGCCCTGCCCTGGGACACCATCGACATGGACTTCATGAACCTCAACCAAGCCGCCCACGGTGACCGGGAGTTCGGGCACATCCAGGCCCGGCTCGGCGTGCCCCGCAAGACCGTGGCGGGCCACGTCACCGATCCGGTGACGACCGCGCGCGTCGCGGTCTGGGCGCGGGCGGCCGCCGCACGGTCCGAACTGGCCGCCCTCAAGGTCGCCCGCTTCGGCGACAACATGCGCGACGTCGCCGTCACCGAGGGCGACAAGGTCGAGGCCCAGCTGCGGTTCGGCGTCTCCGTCAACACCTACGGCGTCAACGACCTGGTGGAGGTCGTCGACGGCGCGGACGAGACCGAGGTGACGGCCCTCGTCAAGGAGTACGAGGACTCCTACCAGCTGGCGCCGGAGCTGCGCGCCGGAGGCGAGCGGCACGACGCGCTGCGCTACGCGGCCCGCATCGAGGCCGGTCTGCGCACCTTCCTGGAGGCGGGCGGCTTCCGGGCCTTCACCACCAACTTCGAGGACCTGGGCGGCCTGCGCCAGCTCCCGGGCCTCGCGGTCCAGCGGCTCATGTCCCAGGGGTACGGTTTCGGCGGTGAGGGCGACTGGAAGACCGCCGTGCTGCTGCGCGCCCTCAAGGTCGCCGCGGCCGGCCTGCCCGGCGGCACCTCCTTCATGGAGGACTACACCTACGACCTGACGCCCGGCAGCGAACTGATCCTCGGCGCGCACATGCTGGAGGTCTGCCCCACCCTCGCGTCCGCCCGGCCCAGCTGCGAGATCCACCCCCTCGGCATCGGCGGCCGCGAGGACCCGGTGCGCCTGGTGTTCGACGCCGCCCCCGGCCCGGCCGTGGTGGTCGGCCTCGCCGACCTCGGCGACCGGTTCCGGCTGGTCGCCAACGACATCGACGTGGTGGCGCCCCCGCACCCGCTGCCGGCCCTGCCCGTCGCCCGCGCGGTCTGGCGGCCGCACCCCGACCTGCGGACGTCCACGGAGTCCTGGCTGACGGCGGGCGGGCCGCACCACACCGTCCTCAGCACGGCCCTCACCTCCGACCACCTCGACGACCTGGCGGAGATGCTGCGCCTGGAACTGCTCCTCATCGACGGGAGCACCACCCCGAAGCAGTTCCGGCGCGACCTGCGGTGGAACCAGGCGTACCACCGGCTGGCACAGGGCCTGTGATCCGGTGGCCGCGGTCGGTCCGTGCCCCTCAGGGGGCACGGCGCCCGGTCAGATGAAGCGCCAGAGGTGGTCGCCGGTGCCGTTGTCGTCCCACAGGACGCCCTGGGCTCCCGCGGCGGTGGAGGCACCGGCGACACCGAGGACGCGGCCGCCGTCGGCGCACTGGATCCTGAAGGTGTCGCCGCCGCCGTGACGCAGGCGCCACCGGTGGTCGGCGGCGCCGTTGTCCGCCCACTGCACGACGCGGGCGCCGTTGGTGGTGGCGCCGTTCTCCACGGCGAGGACCTTGCCGCTGTGGGAGTTGCGCAGGCGCAGCCACCCGCCGGTGTCGACCACCGCCGTCCAGAGGTGGTCGGCGGTGCCGTTGTCGTCCCACTGGACGGCGAGGCCTCCGTCGGCCGTGGACATGTCCCGCACGCCGAGGACCTTGCCGCTGGCGACGTTCTGGATGCGCCGGGCGCCGTCGGGGACGAACTGCCACTGGCCGGAGGCGGCGCCGGTGTCGGGGACCTGTACGGCGGCGGCGCCGTTCGCGGTGGAGCCGCCCGCGATGCCGAGCAGCTTGCCGGTGTGGACGTTGCGCAGCGCGTGGTAGCCGTTGCCCGCGTCGACGACGGTCCACCGGTGGTCGGCGGTGCCGGTGTCGGACCACTGGAGGACCGGCGCGTTGTCGGCGGTCGACATGTCCCGCACGCCGAGGACCTTGCCGCTGTTGAGGTTGCGCAGCCGCAGCGCGCCGCCGTCGGCGACCAGGACCCAGTTGTGGTCGGCGGTGCCGGAGTCGCTCCACTGGAGGGCGAGGGCCCCGTCGGCGGTGGACATGTCCCGGATGCCGAGGACGAGTCCGCTGGCCGCGTTGACGAGCCGGAAGCCGGCGCTGTCGGTCCGCCAGTACACGGTGTAGTTGAAGCCCTGGGCGTCGTGGAACGGGCCCAGATCGACCTTCGTGCCGTTGGCGGTGGCCGTGAAGGCGAGGGCGGTGCCACTGGTCCGGGTGACCGAGGACGGGTCCAGGGCCGGCAGGGCGGACAGTGCGGCGCTGCCGTAGTTGCCGGCGAGGACGGCGGGGCCGTAGGTGACCGCCGCGACGCCGGGGTTGTCGTTGGCGGGCTGGAGGGCCACGCGCATGGGGAGCTTCACGGTGACGGTGTCGCCCGAGGCCCAGGAGCGGGTGAGGGTGGCGTAGGTGCCCGGGTCGGCCGTGACGCTCTGGGCGACGCCGTTGACGCTGACGACGGCGCGCGAGGTCCATCCGGGGATGCGGATGCGCAGGGACCAGGTCCCGCCGACGCTGCCGGTGACCTTGAGCGTCGTGGTGTCGTCGGCCGGGTACGCGGTGGTCTGGGTCACCGTGATGCCCCGCTGGGTCCAGTCCAGGACGGAGGGGAGGAAGAGGTTCACGGTGAGCGTGGTGCCGTCGTGGAAGTAGACGGAGTCCATCAGCTTGGTGTGTGACTCGATGCCCGTCCCCTGGCAGCACCAGAACGTGCCGTAGTCGGTGCTCCAGGTGCCGCCGCCCCACGCCGGTCCCACGCCCCGGCGGCCGCCCGGGTTGAGGGGGGTGAAGTAGGTGACGTGGCCGTGCGGGTCGGCCGGGTTCTGGGCGCCGACGACATGGTTGATCAGCGTCTTCTCGTAGAAGTCGAAGTAGGCCGCCCGGTCGGGGGCCAGCTGCCACAACTCGCGGGTCAGCTTCAGCATGTTGTAGGAGTTGCAGAGCTCGCAGGTGTCCTGGACGAGGTGGCCGGCGAGGGCGTTCGGGGCCCGGAAGTGCTCCGCCTGGCTGTTGCCGCCGATGGCGTAGGTGTGGGCCGTGGTGGTGATCGTCCAGGCGTTGGCGGCGATGTCGCGGTAGCGGGTCGTCCCGGTGGCCTTGTACGTGCGGACGGCGCCGATCCACTTGGGCACCTGGGTGTTGGCGTGCAGGCCGTCCAGCCGGTCCTGGTTCGCGGCGAGCGGATCGAAGACCGCGGCGTGGTCGAACCGCTGGGCGGTGGTCAGCCAGCGGGCGTCGCCGGTCTGCTGGTAGAGGTCCGCGAGCACCTCGTTCATGCCGCCGAACTCGACGCCCAGGCAGGCCTGCATGGTGGCGCGGCTGAGCGGTGCGGTGCGCCGGTCGACCCAGCCGGCGAGCGCGAGGAGCACGTCGCGCGCCTGGGTGCTGCCGATGAGGCGCCACACGTCGAGCAGACCGGCCATGGTCTTGTGGACGCAGTAGTAGGGAACGTTGCCGTTGTTCAGCGTCCCCGCTTCGAGACCGGTGAAGTCCTTCTCGGGAAAGCCCGACAGGTAGCCGGCCGAGAACCCCGCGGTGGCGTTGTTGGCCTGGCACTTGGCGAGCTCGGCCACCATGCGTTCGGCCTTGTCCCGGCAGCTGGTGTCCCCGACCGCGGCGTAGGCCTGCGCCCACGCCGTGAGGAAGTGGCCCTGCACGTGGGTGCGGAAGGGGAACGCCGGGTCGTCCCAGCCTCCGCTCGGAGCCGCGGCGTTGGTGGAAAGGCGGTGGTTGGAGCGGAAGTTGTACAGGAGGCGGTCGACGTCGACGAAGCGGAGGTAGGCCAGGGTGCGGTTCTGATTGTCGAGCCACCGGCTGCCGGTGAGCCGGACCTGGCCCAGGTCGAACGGGAGCGTCGACACTCCGACGTCGGACCTGAGCGGGGGCGTCTGCGCCGCGGCGGCGGAGGCCGGCGGGGAACCGAGGGCGGGTCCGGCGGCAGCGGCCACGGCCGCGGCGCCGGTCGCCTTGATCACGGCGCGGCGGCTGAAGGGGTGGGTCGGCATGGCGGGCTCCATGGTCCGTGAGGGAGGACGGGTGCGGGGGAAGGAGGCGGTGGCCCGGGGCGGGCTGGGCGGGCGACTGGTTGCCTGCCCAGGCCGCCCCCGGGGTGGTTCAGCTCTTGCCGGACAGGCGCCAGACCTGGTTCTTCTTGGTGGCCAGGGCACTGGCGGGGTCACAGGTCCACTGGTGGACCAGTGCTCCGGCGGCGGTGGAGATACCGCTGACGTCCACGCACTTGCCGCTGTGCACCGCGACGAGCTGGTAGTCGTTGGCGGCGGCCTGCCGCAGCGTGAACTGCTGGCTCGTGCCGCCGTGGCAGGTCCACTGGTGGACCGCCGCGCCGTCGGCGGTGGAGACGCCGCGGACGTCGAGGCACTTGCCGCTGTGGCGGTTCACCAGGGAGTAGGTGTCCGCCGCCCCTGTCACCGGGCGGAAGTCGAACCGCTGTTCCTCACCGGCGCCGCAGGCGTACTGCCGGTACTGGGCGCCGTCGGCGGTGCTCTGGTCCGGGTCGTCCAGGCAGTACCCGCTGTGCTGTGCGACGGCGGTCGACGAGAAGGCGGCCTGACTGCCGGAGAACTGCCACCAGTTGACGTTGAACAGGAACCCGCTGCCACCGGCGAAGCGCAGGTACAGATCGTGCGTCCCGGTGGCGCCGGTGACGGGGCACGAGACCGTGCTCCAGTTCTGCCAGCCTCCGGTGCCCGCCGCGGCGCACGTCCCGACCGTCGGCCCGGTGGGACTGTCCAGGTGCAGCTCGATGCGGCCGCCGCTGGTGTTCGAGGCCGTCCTGGCCGTGAACGAGCCGGCTCCGGCGCCGAACGCCGCGCCCTTGACCTTGATGTAGTCGCCGTTCTCGATCCAGCTGACGTTCATCCCGCCCTCGCTGGAGGGTTCGGTTTCGATGCCGCTGCCCCAGGCGATGGTCTCGGCTTCCTGGCGGACATAGGGATCGAGCGTGCCGGTCTGCGGCGCCCCGGCCGTCGTCATGTTGATCGTGGGAAGGGTGCCGTCGGCGTTGTAGCTGAACTTCTCCACCGCGACCGACCGGGTGAATCCGCCGCCGCCCGGCAGCGCGCCGTTGTGGTAGAAGAAGTACGAGCCGCCGTTGAAGTCGATGATGCCGACGTGGTTGGTGAAGCTGCTGCCCTGTGAGGGCATGATGGCGCCGCGATACGTCCACGGCCCGGTCGGGCCGGGCGAGGTGGAGTAGGCAATGAACTCGGAGCAGCATTTCGCCGCGAACACCATGTAGTACAGGCCGTTGCGCTTGTGGAACCACGGGCCTTCCTCGTACAGGGTGGGCCGGTTCGCGTCTCCCGTGCGGGTGCCGAACCCCGCGGTCGTCAGCGGGATCTGTGCCGGGCTGCCGGAGTACGAGACCATGTCGGCGTTGAGCCGCACGTACCACAGATTCGGATTGCCGTAATAGAGGTAGGCCTGGCCGTCGTCGTCGATGAAGACGGTGGGATCGATTTCGGAGTTCTGGATCAGTGGACCGCCGATCGCGTCGTGGAACGGCCCGATCGGGCTGTCCGAGACCCCGACTCCGATGGCCTGCGATCCGTTGGACATGCGCACCGGCACGTACCAGTAGAACTTTCCGTTGCGCTGGACGACCTGTCCCGCCCAGGCGTCCGAGCCGGCCCAGCTGAAGGTCGCCAGGCTCATCGGCGAGCCGTGATCGGTCCAGTTCACCATGTCCGACGAGGACGACACCCGCCAATCGCGCATGGTGAAGGACGTCGGCGCGGCATTGTCCTCATCGTGTCCGGTGTACAGGTAGACCCGGCCGTTGTAGACCAGCGGCGCCGGGTCGGCGGTGTAGACGTGCTGCACGACCGGGTTGTCCGCCCGGGCGGCGGCCGGAAGGAACGCCAGCATGCACAGAAGGCTCATCGCCAGGACGAGGACGCGTTTCGACGACCGCTGACGTGCGAATGTCACGGTGGGGGCCCTCATTCTCATCGGTAGCCGGCGGCGGCGATATTCGCCTGGACCGCGTTTTCGGTCGCGTCCGAGGGGTAGCCCGCGACCATGGCGCCCTCGTAGAAGGTGCCCGCGCTGTCGTTGATGTTGCCGACCTCGGGTGAGCAGCAATCGCCGCCGCTCCCCAGGACGATGGCGCCCTGCTTCCGCATCGGGCTGTATACGTTGGGCTCGTTGGGAAGCGCGCCGTCCCAGAGGGTGGTCAGGCTTCGGGCCTGGGCATCGCTGCCCTTGAGCGCGAATCTCGACGTCCCGTTGTTCTTCAGTGTCGCCGTGACGAACTTGCTCGGGAATGCCTGCTGGTTGGGGTTCCACGTGCTGCCGCCACCGGGGAACAGGCCCCATTCGAGGTCGGCCTGCACCCAGGGTCCGGTTCCGGTGCAGCGGCCGAACCAGCAGTTCGTCCCGAAGTAGATGGCGTCCATGGCGCCCGGTCCGTCGGCCTTGCGGGTGGTTTCGCTGTTGCCGTAGTCGAAGCAGCAGCCGTTGTTGACGTGCGTACCGCTGGTGACCATGTACATCCCCTCGGGCGCGCTGCCCGTCGGGACACCCGTCAGGTGGCCGTCACGCCAGTAGCTGGTCCCGGGGTTGATGTAGAGCGAGTAGGCCTTGCTGCCGCCGACCGTCAGCGATTCGGTGGTCGCCACGGCCGGGCGGGTCTGCGGTGAGCCGGGGACCACGCTGGAGCCCTGGTACCACAGGTCGTTGCCACGCCCGGACTGGTCGAACACGGCCGTGATGACGCACGTGGTGTTCGCGCAGAAGGAGTCCTGGGCCGCCGCGTTGGCGACGCCACCAGGGGTCAGTACGCCGATGTTGCGGGTCGCGTTGTCCGAGCGCCTGACCTGGTACAGGTCTCCGTTGTAGGCGCTGTAGAGGGCGCGCGTCGTGCTGTGCGCCGCCACGCAGGGCGTACCCCCCGCGCCGTAGATGTCGCACGGGCCGGAGCCGGTGCTCCCGTCCACCCGGACGAGTTGCCACTGCTGGTTGGCGCCGCCCCAGTCGCTGTACTGCACGACCTTGCCGCCGTCGCCGGTCGCCGCGTTCTGGACCTCGACCGCCTTGCTGCTGTTGCGGTTGATCAGCCGGACGTAGCCGCTGTCGGAGTCGGCCAGCCGGAACTGCTGGTTGGTGCCGCCGTGGTCGCTCCATTGGTGGATGGCGGCACCGTCGGCCGCCGACCAGCCGGACACGTCGATCATCTTGCCCGAGTGCCGCGCCTTGAGGCGGTAGTAGCCGTCGCCGGAATCCACGAACTGGAACTGCTGGTTGGGGGCGTTGGTACGGGTCCACTGGACGACGTCGGCGCCGTCGGCGGTGGAGGAGTTGTAGACGTCGAGGGCCTTGCCGCTGTTGTGGTTCACCAGGACGTACCAGCCGGTGGTGTCCACCGCGGCGGCCGCGGCCGGCGTCGTGGCCACCGTGAGCAGCCACCCCGCGATCGCCATGGCGGCCGCGGCGGCCACCCCCGACCGCCATCGCCGACGCCACCTCGTGGCGTGCGCTAACCCAACCGACATAGCGACTTCCTTCCATTCGGACGCCGAGGACACCCGCATACGGACAATGGCCCGGAAAAGCGGGCGTGTTAGCGCTAACAATTCTGCAGATAAGCGGTGCAGGAATGGGTGAGGTGTAGGTGCTGAGTAGCCAGCCGACGATGCGGGCGAACACGCCACGTGTACTGTGAGCGCTCACATCTGCCGCGTCAAGATGTAATGAGAAGTTTTCACAGGAAGCCCCTTGGGGGCGGGCGTCGGCATCCTCTCCGCGTCAATCCGCTCGGTCCGGCCTCGCCACCCCCTGAAGTTGAAGCGCATCGACGGATCCGGGTCTCCTGACGTACCGCGCACAGGCCGTCCCAGGAGGCCTTCATGGCGCATGCGCCCTTGCCTCCCAGGAAACCGCCCCGTTACCTTGGCGACCGCAAGCGAAGCGCTTCGACACGCCACGGCACGACTGAGCCTCCTACCCGAGGAACGTCATGACGACTCGCAGCATCACCGACCGCCTCGGCGGTCTGGCCTTCGGCGGCGACCACAACCCCGAGCAGTGGGACGAGCCCGTCCGGAAGGAGGACGACGAGCTCATGCGCCGGGCCGGGTTCAACCTCGCCCACCCCGACGCACTGGCGGTCCGGGCTGGTGCGACCACGCGGCCGCCGCCTTCCGGGTATGGCTGCGCGCCCGCCACGGCCTCCTCGATGCCCTCAACGAGGCCTGGGGCACCGCCTTCTGGAGCCAGCGCCACACCTCCTGAGAGCAGGTGCTGCCGCCGCGCGCGACGCGGTACCACCACAACCCCGGCCAGAGCGTGGACTTCCACCGCTTCTGGGGCGGCCTTCGCGCGGGAACTCGACGTCGTCAGCTCCGACCAGTACCCGTCCCTGCCGGGCCCGGGCTCCTGCGCCCACGTCGCGTTCTACGCCGACCGGTCCCGCTCCCTGGCCGGCGGCCGGCCGTGGCTGCTGATGGAGCAGGGCACCAGCCCCGTCTACGACGGCGACCAGGTGCTCGGCAAGGAGCCCGGCGAGATCCTGCGCCACACCCTCGGTCACATCGCGCGCGGTTCGGAGGGGGCCCTGACCCTGACCGGTCAAGTGGTCGGCTGGCTGGGCGAGTTGGCGGGATCTACGGTCAGCGAGCCGGTCGCCTTACTCGACGATCCGGACGCCATGTGGGCGCTGGAGGCGGACGGCCTGCCCTCCGTCCGGCTCGACTACCACGCGCCGCTCACGGCCGCGCACCGGGCGCTGTGGGACGCGGGCGTCACGGCCGACTTCGCCCGTCTCGAGCACGAGTTGGGCGGCTACCGGCTGGTCGTCGCGCCGTCCTCGTTTCTGCTGTCCGACCGGGGCGCCGAGAACCTGCGCCGTTACGTCGAGGGCGGCGGCACCCTCCTCGTCCAGCACGCGAGCGGATACGTCGACGAGCGGGTGCACGCCCGGCTCGGCGGCTATCCGGCGCCCCCGCTGCGCACCGGGGGCGCGCAGACCGTCGCCACCTGCACCCACGGCATGCCCGCGGGCGGCCCCGCCCTCACCCGGCACCGCTGCGGCACCGGCCAGGGCTGGTACCTCTCCACCCGGCTGGACGACGGTGACCACGCCGCCCTGATCGGGCGCCTGCCGGCGCAGGCGGGCGCCGAGCCGGAGGTGCCGGACCTGCCCGCCGGTGTCGAGGTCGTCACCCGGCACGCACCCGACGGCCGCCACTGGCGGATCCTGCTCCATCACACCCCCGGGACCGTCCCCCTGCCGAGCCCGGCCCACGACCTGCTCACCGGCGCCCTCGCACACGAACTGGCGCCGGGCGGCTGCGCGGTGCTGCGCGGGCACTGACCCCACCCGGCCGTCACGGGCCCGATGACCCCGATGACCCGAGAGCAAGGCCCTTGCACACGCAGCCACGCATCGACGAGAGGACCCACCGGGTGCCCCCTCCGCCCCGGCCCGCCGGCCGCCCCGCCAACCCCGTGATCCCCGGCTTCCACCCCGACCCCAGCGTCTGCCGGGTGGGCGACGACTACTACCTGGCCTGCTCCAGCTTCGAGTACTTCCCCGGTGTGCCCCTCTTCCACAGCCGCGACCTGGTGCACTGGACCCAGATCGGCAACGTCCTGGACCGGCCGGAGCAACTGCGCCTGCCCGCCGCCACGCCCTCCTCCGCCGGGATCTACGCCCCCACCCTGCGCCACCACGACGGACGTTTCCACCTGATCGTCACCCACTGCGGCGAGGGCGGCGGGAACCTGATCGTCACGGCCACCGACCCCGCCGGACCGTGGTCGGACCCGGTCCGGGCGCCCGGGGTTCCGGGCATCGATCCCGACCTGGTCTGGGAGGAGGACGGCACCTGCTGGTGCACCGTCGCCGGCGTCGCGCAGGTCCGCATCGACGCGGGCACCGGGCAGACGTACGGTGCACCGCGGCCGCTCTGGTCCGGCCGGCCCGGCGCCAAGGCCCCGGAGGCACCGCACCTGTACCGGATCGGCGCGTACTGGTACCTGCTGATCGCCGAGGGCGGCACCGAGCGCGGCCACGCGGTGTCGGTCGCCCGCGGCCGTACGCCCGCCGGCCCGTTCGAGCCGTGCCCGGCGAACCCGGTCCTCACCCACCGCGGCACCGATCACCCCGTACAGAACACCGGGCACGCCGATCTGGTCCAGGGCCCCGACGGCTCCTGGTGGATGGTGCTGCTCGGCGTCCGGCCGGGCGGCGGCACGCCGGGCTGGCACGTGCTCGGCCGGGAGACCTTCCTCACGCCCGTCACGTGGGTGGACGACTGGCCGGTCGTCGGCGACGTCTCCCCCGACCTGCCCGAGCTCCCGTGGCCGCTCAGCCCGGGCCCGGTCGAAGCGCGGCGGGACGACTTCGAGTGCGCCGAGCTGCGGCCGTCCTGGATCTCCCTGCGCGACCGGCCCGCCGCCCACTGCACGACCGGGGAGCGCCCCGGCTGGCTCACCCTGCGCGCGCGGGGCGGTTCCCTGGACGCGCCCGACGTGGTGTTCACCGGCCGCCGCCAGCAGCACCTCGCCTGCCGGGCGCGGGTCCTGGCCGACCCGTCGCAGGGGCGCGGCGGCCTCGCCGTCCGGCTCGACGAGCGGCACCACTACGCGATCGAGGCGTCCGGCACGGAGGTCCGGGTCCTGGCACGCGTCGGCCCCCTGTCCACGGTGGTGGCCACGCGGCCCGTGCCCGCTGGGCCGTTGGTCCTCACCGTCACGATCACCCCGGCGCCGCCCGACGCCCAGGGTCCGTGCGCCGGCCCCGACGTGGTGTCCCTCGGTGTCGAGGACCCCGGGGGTGCGTTCACCGCACTGGCCGCACTGGACGGCCGCTACCTGTCGACCGAGGTCGCCGGTGGTTTCACCGGCCGTGTCATCGGCATGTACGCCGCGCACGGCGCCGTCCACTTCGACTGGTTCGACTACGAGCCCCTCGACGGCTGAACCGGGCATCCCTGCCTCCTCACGACCCACCGACCGGAAGGAACGACAGATGAAGGACGTACGGCACGGCGCGCTGCGGCGCGGCGGGGGCCCGGGCCGCCTGGCCGCCCTCCTGTTGGCCCTGGTCGCCGTGGTGGGGCTCACCGGTGGCGCCGCACCGGCCGCGCCCCCCACGCACCGCGAGCCGTCGCGACCGGTGGTCCGGGTGCCCGACGACCCCATGGACGCCGTCGCGCGGATGCAGCCCGGCTGGAACCTGGGCAACACCCTGGACGCCTTCCCGGACGAGTCGTCCTGGGGCAACGGGCAGACCACCAAGGCGACTTTCGACAAGATCGCCGCACAGGGCTTCCGCAGCGTCCGCATACCGGTGACCTGGGCGGACCACCAGTCCGCCACGGCGCCGTACACCGTCGATCCCGCCTTCATGGCCCGGGTCGAGCAGCTCGTCGACTGGGCGCTGGCCGACGGCCTCTACGTGGTGCTCAACGTCCACCACGACTCGTGGAGGTGGGTCGAGAAGATCACGAGCGACCACGACCGGGTGCTGGCCCGCTTCGAATCCACCTGGTCCCAGATCTCCGCGGCCTTCCGCGACGCCCCGCGCACGCTGGTCTTCGAGGGCATCAACGAGCCGCGGTTCGCCGACGCGACGGACGCCCAGAAGATCTCCTACCTCAACGAGCTGCAGACCGCGTTCCACTCCGTGGTCCGCTCCTCGGGCGGCGGCAACGCGCGCCGCATGCTGTCCCTGACCACGCCGGACGGCGGCGGTGATCCGGTCCACCTGGCCAACCTGTACGCCTCGATCACCGGCCTGAAGGACCGTCAGCTCATCGCACAGGTGCACTTCTACAGCTGGTACCCCTTCAGCGTGAACGTCGCGGGCGGCATCCTGTACGACGCCGTCGCGCAGAAGCACCTGGACGACCACTTCGCCACCCTGCACCGCACCTTCGTCGCCCGGGGCATCCCGCTGTACCTCGGCGAGTACGGCCTGCTCGCCTATCCCGACCACTTCCACCCCGCCCGCGTCGAGCGGGGCGAGGCGCTGAAGTACTTCGAGCACGTGGGCCACCGGGCGCGCACGTACGGCATCACCACCGCCCTGTGGGACCCGTTCGCCTATCTGGACCGCGACACCCTCCAGTGGCGCGACCCGGCGCTGTTCGCCGTGATCAAGTCGAGCTGGACCACGCGCTCGGGCACGGCCTCCTTCGACAAGGTCTTCGTCCCGAAGTCCGCCCCGGTCACGGCCGCGTCGCTCACCCTGCACCTCAACGGCACCTTCTTCCGCGGACTGTGGCAGGGCGGCACCAGGCTGATGGCCGGGCGGGACTACACGGTCTCCGGCGACCGGCTGACGCTCACCGCCAAGGCGCTGACCCGGCTGGCAGGCGACCGCGCCTACGGCGTCAACGCGACGCTCCAGGCCCGGTTCACCAGCGGCCTGCCCTGGAACATCGACATCGTCACCAACGACGTCCCGACGGTCTCGGACGCCACCGGCACCACCGGCGCGTTCGCGGTTCCCACCCGGTACCGGGGCAACGACCTGGCGACCATGCACGCCACCTACGCCGACGGCGGCACCGCGGGACCGACCGACTGGACCCCCTTCCAGGAGTTCAACAAGGCCTTCTCGCCCGACTACCCGAACGGCGCGATCACCCTGACCCCCGAGTTCCTGACGTCCCTGCGCGACGGGGAACCGGCGACGCTGGTCTTCCACTTCTACAGCGGCGCCACGGCCACCTACCGCGTGACGAGGTCCGGTAGCGCGGTCACCGGCACGGCCTCCTGAGGGCCCGCAGCCCTGCTGTCGAAGCGCTTCGACAGTGAGATGGACACGCGCCCGTCATGACGTTAGGGTCAGCGTACATTTCACGCGCAATCGATGCCTCCATCGAGACCTGCGCACTGTCGAAGCGTTTCGCAGAGCTGGGAGAACCGGATGGCAACCCTCGCCGAGGTGGCCCGGCACGCCGGAGTATCGGCGAGCACGGTGAGCTACGTCCTCAGCGGCAAGCGGTCCATCGCCACGACCACGCGGATGCGGGTGGAGCAGAGCATCCGCGAGCTGGGGTACCACCCGAACGCGGGCGCCCGGGCCCTGGCCAGCAGCAGGTCGAACATCATCGCGCTGATGGTCCCCCTGCGCACCGACATGTACGTGCCGGTGATGATGGAGATCGCCATCGCGGTCGCCACCACGGCCCGGACGCACGGGTACGACGTGCTGCTGCTGACCGGCGAGGAGGGCCCCGACGCCGTGCGCCGCGTCACCGGCAGCGGGCTCGCCGACGCGATGATCCTGATGGACGTGGAACTCGACGACGGGCGACTGCCCTTGCTGCGCGGCACCGACCAGCCGTCCGTGCTGATCGGGATGCCCGCGGACACCTCGGGACTGACCTGCGTGGACCTCGACTTCAAGGCGACCGGCGCCCTGTGCGTCGAGCACCTGGCGGGACTCGGCCACCGCGACATCGCCGTCATCGGCGAGGCCCCCTCGGTCTACGAACGGCACACCGGATTCGCCGAGCGCACGCTCGACGGACTCCGCGCGCAGGCCGCCGGATCGGGCCTGCGCATGCTGCACCGGCCGTGCGGGGGCGGCTACGACGCGATGGCCGTCACCCTCTCCCGCATCCTCGACGAGCGACCGGGCACCTCCGGGTTCGTCGTGCAGAACGAGCAGGCGGTCGAGCCGCTGCTCGCCCTGCTGCGCCGACAGGGCCGCGCCGTGCCGGAGGACGTGTCGGTGATCGCGATCTGTCCGGACCAGGTGGCCGTCCAGGCATCGGTGCGGCTGACCTCGGTCTCCATCCCCGCGCAGGAGATGGGCCGGCAGGCCGTGGAACGCCTGGTCGCCAAGCTCGACGGCCGCGGCGCCGATGAGGTGTTCCTGATCGCACCCGAACTGACCGTACGGGAAAGCACCGGACCGGCGCCGGTCCCGGCGCCCCGGGCCGGCTCCTGAACCGCCCCGGCGGGAACGGGGCCGGTCCGCGCCGGGGAGGACGCGGACCGGCCCCGCCCTCGGGCGTGCGGTCAGCCGGCGCTGATGGTCACATTGTTCGTGGTGAAGGCCAGGTTGCCGGACGACGAGGTGATCTCGTAGCCGAACTGGACGTCGCCGATGGTCTCGCTGCCGGGCATCCAGCCCTTGGTGTGCGCGATCCAGCCGAGGACCGGCTTGACGTCCACGGTGCCGGAGGAGGAGTCGGAGGTGCGCAGGAACGAGAACACCTGGTTCGACCCGTTGGTGCCCTTGTAGACGTTCCAGTTGTGGCCGCCGAGCGTGACGTTGGTCTGCCAGGTGCCGATCGGGCCGACGGCGCCGTTGTAGTTGACCCAGAGCATGATCTCGTACTGGTGGCGGGTGTCCCAGATGTCGTACGACGTGTTGTACGCGCCGGAGGACGGGACGCTCACGTTGTAGCTGCTGGTGAGCCGGCCGAGACCGTCGATCGTCTTGTTGATCCTCTTCGTCGAGTTCGGGTAGGACTTGATGCCGCCGGTGTCGGGGTGATCGGCGCGGACGCCCCAGTTCGTACCGGAGTTGGCCCAGACGCACTGGCTGCCGGCGCCGGAGCCCCAGATGTTGTTGTAGAGCGTGTAGCCGTTCAGGGTGGTGCTGCTCCACCGGTCGCAGGAGTTCCAGACCGCCGCCGAAGCGGGGGCGGAGGCCAGGCCGACGGTGGCGCCGAGCGCCAGCGCCGGTGCCAGCACCGCCATGGTGATCTTGCGCATCGTGCTGTGGACCATGGTGTCCCTTCCATGAGTGGGGGGAATGGGGAATGCGGACCGCGCCGGGCGCCCGGCGCGGTCACGGCCGGAGTGCCGCCACGCCGTAGCGGCCGAGGGTGACCCGGTCGGTGACGGGCTCCCCCGTGAGAAGGTCGCGGTGGCGGCCCGGCACGTCGACGGTCACCGGCTCGCGGCCGTGGTTCAGCACGAACAGCACGTCACCGCGGCGGACGGCCTCGACCTGCTCGGGGAGGCCGTCGAGCACGGGCCGGACGCCGGCGCCGCAGGCGATCCGGGCCAGCAGGGCGCGCAGCGCGTCCGGCTCCGGGAGCGTGGAGACGTACCAGGCCCGGCCCTTGCGCAGGACGGCGGGCAGCCCGTCGAGTTCGCCGCCCTGGTACGGCACGCTCTCCTCGGCGGTGCCGTCGGCCTCCAGTTCCTCGGACCACAGGGACGCCCCGAAGCCTTCGCAGGCGACGCTCTCCCCCGCCTCCAACGGCCACCACTCGTGCAGGGTCCGGATCCCGAACAGCGCGCGCAGCCGGACGTCCATGCCGCCGGGGCGGACCCGGTCGTCGCCGTCGGCGACGCCCGTCTGGAAGCCGCAGACGAGGGTGCCGCCCCGGCGGACGTGGGCGAGGAGGTTGTCGACCGCCGCGTCGGTGAGCGCGTACAGCTGCGGCACGACGACCACCGCGTACGGCGTCAGGTCGTGCTCCGGGTGGGCGAAGTCGGTGGTGAGGTGCGCCTGCCAGAGGGCGCGGTGCCAGGCGCGCAGGATGTCCGGGTAGTCGACGAGGGCGGACGGGCGTCCGTCCTGGTCACCGGCCCACCAGGAGTTCCAGTCGTGCAGGACCGCGATGTCGGCGGTGAGGGTCCGGCCGGACACCTCGGGGGCGATCCGCGCCAGCTCCGCGCCGAGCGCTTTGATCTCCTGGTGGGTCCGGCCGTCCTCCCCCGCGTGGCTGACCATGCCGGAGTGGAACTTCTCCGCGCCCTGCCGGGACTGCCTCCACTGGAAGTAGCAGACGGCGTCGGCGCCCCGGGCCACGGCTTGCAGGGACCAGAGCCGGCCCAGGCCCCGGGGCTTGGGGTGGTTCACACCCCGCCAGTTGACGGGCCCCGCGGCCTGCTCCATGAGCATCCACGGCCCGCGCGCCTGGGAGCGGGTCATGTCCTGGACGAGCGCGCCGCTCTGGGCGCCCAGCGGGTCCCGCGGGTCCGGGTAGATGTCGACGGAGACGACGTCCTCCTCCGCGGCCCAGCGCCAGGCGTCCTGGCCGATCCACAGCGGCATGAAGTTGCTGGTGACCGGCAGGTGCGGGGTGTGGCGGCGGACGATGTCCCGCTCGGCGGCGAAGCACTCCAGGAGCATGTCGGAGGTGAAGCGCCGGAAGTCCAGAACCTGCGCGGGGTTGCGCAGGTAGTGGGGCAGGCGGGGCGGCAGGATGCCCTCCCAGGTGTCGTACCCCTGGCTCCAGAACGCGGTGCCCCAGGCCTCGTTGAGGGCGCCGAGGGTGGCGTACCTGGCGCGCAGCCAGTGGCGGAAGGCGGCCGCGGCCTCGTCGCCGTGGTCGACGGTGCAGTACTCGTTGTTGATGTGCCACATCGTCAGTGCCGGGTGGCCGCCGTAGCGGGCGGCGAGATCCTCGGTGATGGCGGCCGCGTGGCGCCGGTAGGTGGCGCTGGAGTGGGAGAAGTGCTGTCGGCCGCCCCACCACTCGGTGCGGCCGTCCTCGGTGACGGGCAGGGTGTCGGGGTGCAGCCGGCCCATCCAGGGCGGCGGCGAGGAGGTCGGAGTGGCCAGGACGACGCCGATGCCCTTCTCGTGCATCAGGTCCATCAGCGTGTCCAGCCAGCCGAACTCCCGTGCCCCCGGGCTCGGTTCCAGCGTCGACCAGGAGAAGACTCCGAGGGTGACGGAATTGACCCCGGCCGCCTTCATCAGCCGTACGTCCTCGTGCCAGGTCTCCTCGGGCCACTGCTCCGGGTTGTAGTCGCCGCCGAAGAGCAGACGGCCGCGTGTCGCATCGCTCAGGTCGGGCATCGGACGGGCTCCTCGGAGTGCGGACGGCGCCGGTGGGCGGGGCGAGGCGGACCGGAGCGGGGCTTCAGCCCTTGACCGCGCCGGTGAGCATGCCCTTCTTGAAGTGCCGCTGGACGAAGGGGGAGGCGATCGCGACGGGGACGAGCGCGAGGACCATGACGGCCATCTGCAGCCCGAGCGAGGAGAGTTGTCCCGTGCGGACCGCCTGCTGAAGTCCGGTCGGCGCCTCGGTGTTCTTCTGGACGAGCTGGATGAGCACGTTCTGCAGCGGCATCATGTCCTGGTCGGTGAGGTAGAGGGAGGCGTTGAACCAGGCGCTCCAGTAACCGACCGCGTAGAACAAGGAGATGACGGCCAGCACCGCACGCGACAGCGGCAGGACGATGGTCAGCAGGATGCGCAGGTCACCGGCCCCGTCGATGCGGGCCGACTCGGTGAGTTCGGGCGAGATCCCCATGAAGAAGGACCGCAGGACCAGGATGTTGAAGACGCTGACGGCGCTCGGCAGGACCAGCGACAGGTAGGTGTCGGTGAGGCCGAGTGACTGTACGAGCAGGTACGTCGGGATGAGGCCGGCCCCGAAGAACATGGTCGCCATCATGGTCATGAGGAAGAACCGGTGGCCCAGGCTGCCGGGGCGCGACAGCCCGTAGGCCGCCAGCACCGAGACCGTCATCGAGAACAGAGTGCCGCAGAGCGTGACCCCGGCCGACACCATGATCGCCCGGCTGACCTGCCCCCCGCCGAGGAGTTCGGTGTAGTTGACGAAGGTGACGCCCCGGGGGACCACGACGAGGCCGCCGACCCGGTCGATCACGGATTTGGGCGAGAGGCTGGTGACGACCACGATCCACAGCGGACCGAGCACCCCCAGGCAGCAGAGCGCCAGGAAGCCGCCCTTGGCGGTCAGTCCCGCTCCGCTCGGCCGTTCCTCCCACACGGGGCGGGCAGGCCCCCTGAGACTACGGACGAGCTGTGTGTTCGGGCTCATTTCTTGTACACCCCCTGCTCGCCCAGCAGGTGGGCGAACTTGTTCGCGCCCAGGACGAGGCAGATGCCGATGGCTCCCTTGGCCAGGCCGACCGCGGCCGCGTAGCTGAAGTCGCCGTTCTGGATGCCCATGTTCCACACGTACGTGTCGAGGACCTCGCTCGCTCCCGCGCCGACCGCGTCCCGCTGGAGCAGGAACTGCTCGAAACCGACGCTCAGCGCGTCCCCCACGCGCAGGACCAGCAGGAGCGCGATCACCGGGCGCAGCGCGGGCAGCGTCACGTGCCACATGCGCCGCCAGCGCCCCGCGCCGTCCATGGCGGCCGCCTCGTACAGGTCGGTGCTGACGGCGGACAGCGCCGCGAGGAAGACGATGACGCCCCAGCCGGCGTCCTTCCAGACGGCCTGCGCGGTGACCAGGTAGGCGAAGAGGTCGGCGTCGGTCATCAGGTCGAAACCGCTCCGTCCGTGCTCCTCCAGGACCTGGGCGATGATGCCCGCGCCGCCGAAGATCTGCTGGAACACGGTGACGACGAGGACCCACGAGAAGAAGTGCGGGAGGTACATGATCGCCTGCGCGACGGCCCGCACCCGCGGCCGGACCACGCTGTTGATGAGCAGGGCGAGGGCGATGGGGACCGGGAAGAACAGCACCAGTTGGAGGGCGAACAGGACGAGGGTGTTCTGCGTGGCGCTCCGGAACAGGGGGTCTGCGGCCATGCGCGAGAACTGTTGGAGACCCACCCAGGGACTGTGGAAGATCGCCGTGACGCCGTTGCCGGCGGCGTACGGGTCGTAGTCCTGGAAGGCGACGACGTTGCCCAGCAGCGGGACGTAGTTGAAGAGCAGCAGCAGGAGGATGACGGGCACCGTCATCAGGATGAGCGTGCGGTCGCGGCGCAGCCGGATCCGGAAGGCAACCTTGGCTCCCCCGCCCGTCCCGCGAGGTGCCCGGCGCGGGACCGCCGCGGTGGCGACGGCGGCCGTGGGCTCTTCGACGGCCGCGGGGGGACGGGTCCCGTCGGGCCTGCTCCCGGCCGTGAGCGTCATCAGTTGCCGCTGCCGTTCTTGTCGAGGAGCTCCTTGTACCAGTCGCGCAGCTCGTCCCCGCCGGAGGACCTCCAGGTGGAGATGGCGGCCTGCACGTCCGACAGCTTCTTGTGGCCGCGAACGTAGTCGATCTGCAGTTGCTCGAACTGGCTGGCGAGGTTGGCGTAGCGGGTGGGCTCGACGATGGTCATGCCGTAGGTGGACGTCTTCTTCATGAAGGCCCCCATCCGCTGCTGCCACTCGACCTGCTTGCGGGCGATGTCGGGGAGGTCGGGGTGGGCGTAGTAGGGGGCCGGCGTGGCCAGCATCGCCCAGGCGTTGACCACTTCCGTCGTGCCCAGGTCGTTCTTGACCGGGACGCCGTCCTCGACCGTGTAGTGGGTGCCCTCGACGCCGTAGTCGACGAGCATCCGCTCCTTGGTGCCGTAGGGCGCGGCCGCGAAGTCGGCGGCGGCCAGCGCGTTCTCCACGGTCTCCTTCGGGGCGCCCTTGCGGATCAGCGACCAGAGGGTGGCGGGCGCGGACGCGTAGAGCGTCGGGCTGCCGCCGCCCGCGCCGAAGATGTCCATGGCCTCGATCCGGAACCCGGGGTTGGCCCGGGCCTGTTCGGCGGCCTTCTGGTACCAGGTGGCGATGTCGGCGTTGAGGACCAGGATCTGCCCGGCGGTGAAACGCTGGCCCGCGTCGCCGGAGCGCGCGCTGTCGTCGGGATGGACCACGCCGGCGTCGAACAGCTTGCGGGTCCACTCCAGGGCTTCGAGGTACTCGGGCCGCTCGACGCCGTACCTGAGCTTGCCGTCGGCGTCGAGGTTCCAGCCGGGACAGGCGCCGAAGATGCTGGAGGAGACCCAGCTCAGGTCGCCGCAGGCGTACACCTTGGCCTTCGCGCTGGTGGCGTCCTTGGCCCAGGCGAGGAACTCGTCGGCGGAGGTGGGGACGGAGTAGCCCCGCTGGTCGAAGAGGTCCTTGCGGTAGTAGGGCACGATGATGTCCGCCGGGGCGGCCGACAGCGGAATGCCACGCAGCGCGCCGCCGAAGACGCCCATGCGCCAGCCGTCGGACGGGATCGCGGCCAGGTTCGGGTACTTCTTGACCCTGTCGCCCGCCAGGTGGGGGCCGAGGTCCATGAACTTCGCGGTGAGGGCGTTCGCCGTCTTTCCGACGAGCTCCCAGCCGGGCACGACCACCATGTCGGGCAGGGAGCTGGAAGCGAGGACGGCGCCGAGCTTCTGCCCGTAGGTGTTGCCGTCCTGGTTCTGCCAGGTGATCCTGGTGCCCGCCGCCGCGTCGAGCGCCTTGTAGTACGCGCAGTCCCCCTTCGGCGGGGTGCCCCAGAAGGGCGACATGACCTTGAAGGGGGCGCCGGTGCCGAGCGGGCTGGGGACCGAGGTGGCCAGGGCCGAGAGGTCGGTTCTGGCGGTGTAACCGGCGGCCGAGCCGTTCTTCGACGGGAGGTCCGGGGCGGCGATCGTGCCGGCCACGTACGTCGGGATCAGCTCGTCGGCGGCCCTGCCCGATGTGGTGCCCTCGCGCGGGCCGCCGTCCGAACCGCCGCAGGCGGTGAGGAGCGGCACTCCTCCGGCCACCGCTGCGGTGGCGACCGCCGTGGAGGCGAGGAAGCTTCTCCGGCTCGGTCCGGGGGAGGCGGCGTTCGGCATCATTGCGTCAACCCTTCATGGCTCGCCCGGACGCCCGGTGAGGGGGCGTCGGCTGCGGCGTCGTGACCGGAACTGACGGAGCGTGAAGCGGACACCGGACCCTGCGACGCGGTCCACAGTCGAAGCGCTTCGATGTTGCAGTGAGGTTAAGTGAACACCCATAGGCGCACAAGGGTCGCTGCCAAGATTCCCGCCTATCGAAGCGCTTCAACGTCTGGAGGTCGGGCCGCTGCGCGACGGCGCCGACGCGCGCAGCCCCCGGAGGCCCTCAGCCGAGCCTGGTCATGTTCCAGTTCTGCGCGGGTCCGCCGTTCGCGGCCCGCTGGATGACCGGGCTGCCGTCCCCGCTCGCGCAGCCGTTGTCCAGCGCCTTGCCGCTGTGCCGGTTGGTGAGCCGGAAGGCGCCCTCGCCCACCGCGGTGACCGCCCACTGTTGGCTCCGGCCTCCGCCGTCGGCGCGCTGCACCAGGCCCGGACCGTCGGCGCCGGCGCCGTTGCCGTCGAGGGCCTTGCCGCTGCGGACGCAGACCAGGGTGTAGTACCCGTGGCCCGCGTCGGTGACCCTCCACTGCTGCGGCGGGCCTCCGTCGGGGGTCCGCTGGACGACCTGACCGCCCTCGGTGACGGTGTCGTCGTTGTCCAGGGCCTTGCCGCTCTGCGCGCTGACCAGCCGGTAGACGCCGCCCGCGAGGACCGCCGGCATGCCGTCGACCTCCACGCAGACCACGCAGCCGTACGCGTTCGACGCGGTGGACGGCACGGTCGGCACGGTGACGGTGATCTGGCCGCCTGCGACGGTGTGGTCGAGCGGCACGGAGGGGTCGTTCATCAGGTGGACGCGGCCGATCGTGTTGTGGACGGCGGGTATCCGCAGGGTGCCGTCCGTCGGCAGGCTGAAGACGTGGGCGAAGAGTGTGCCGCTCTTCTTCGTGATCCGGCCCCAGGACGGCTCGACGGCGAAGGGGCTGCCGCTGGTGCCGTGGATGCTGTCCGCGTGGGTGCCCATCCAGGAGGCGAGCCCGCCCAGGACGGCGGCCGCTCCCGCGGGCACGGCGCCGTCGCCCTCGGGGCCGATGTTGAGCAGGTAGTTGCCGTCCCGGGAGACGACCGTGACCATCTCCTGGACGATGTCCTGCACGGACCGGTAGTCGTTCTCGGCCCAGTCGGTGTGGCCCCACTGGCCGTTCATGGTGGCGCAGGTCTCCCACGGCCGGTCCAGCGGCCGCGCCGGCACCGTCTGCTCGGGGCAGGCGAAGTCGCCGAGGCCGAGGTCCCGCTTGACGCGCTCGTTGACGACGAGGCCGGGCCTGCGGGCCGTCAGCCAGTCGTAGAGGTCCTCGCCGTCGGCCCCGGTCCACCAGTCGGTGAGCGTGGGCGCGGCCGGGTTGCCGCACCAGTCGCCGTCGAACCACAGGACCGCCGGGTCGTAGCGGTCCAGCAGTTCCTGCAGCTGGGCCTTCATGTCGGTGACGTAGGCGGAACGCGCGTCCTGCGAGGACATGTCGGAGAAGAGGGTGGTCCGGTTGACGGTCTGGGAGCGGTGGCTCCAGTCCACGATCGAGTAGTAGAGACCGAACGTCACGCCCCGCTTCTCGCACTCGGTCTTCAGCTGGGCGAGCAGGTCGGGCCGGAAGCCGTTGTAGTCGGGCAGGTTGTACAGCTTGGCGCCGGTGGTGTCGGTGAAGCCCGTCACGTCGGAGTCCCACATCGCGTAGCCCTCGTGGTGCTTGGCCGTGATCACGAGGTACTTCATGCCGGCGTTCTTCGCCAGCTCCGCGATGGTCGCGGCGTTGAAGGACGTCGGGGCGAACGGGGCGGTCACCCGGGTCTGGTAGTCGGCCTTGTCCCAGTCCTCGGTGCAGAACGCCCACTCGCCGTGGCCGCGGTGGGAGTAGGACCCGAAGTGGATGAACATGCCGAACCTGGCCCGGTACCACCAGTCCAGCTTCGGGGGGACGGCGTAGGCCCGGCCATCGGTGGGCGACGGGCCCTGCGGCAGGCCGGAGGGCGCGGCGCCGTCGGCGGGGGCCGTGGCCTTCGTCAGGGAACGCGGGCTGAGGGAGGAGGACATCGTTCGGCTCCTGGGGGGGGCGACGGATGGCGGGGGTTCCGGTGGGTGACGGGATGCGGCGCCGGGTTCTCCGTCCGGAGGCGGCGGCGTGACGGGCCGGGGAAGAGCGGGACGGGGTGGCGTACGCCGGTCCGGGGCGGGGTGCGTCGCCGGCCCGGCGCGGGGTGCGTACGCCGGCCCGGCGCGGGGTGCGTACGCCGGCCCGGCGCGGGGTGCGTACGCCGGCCCGGCGCGGGGTGCGTCGCCGGCCCGGCGCGGGGTGCGTCGCCGGCCCGGCGCGGGGTGCGTCGCCGGCCCGGCGCGGGGTGCGTACGCCGGCCCGGCGCGGGGTGCGTACGGCGGTCCCGGGCGGACTGCGTACGCCGGTACGGGCCGTCCGGCAGGCTCCGGCCCGCGCAGGGCCGAGCCGGTCATCGGATGCATGCCGGGCGCAGCGGCCACAAGGGCGGAGACCGCGACTGAACATGTGTCCCGCGAGCATCTTCCGCCGCTGCCCCTCCAGGCTGCCGGAGCTCCGCCCAGGCGCACAAGAGGGCCTCGTGCAGGGGCACATGTCCGGAGGGCGGCCACCGGGGGCCTGCGGCACGCGGTCCGCCACCTCATCGGGTACGGACCCGGGCGCCGGCCTCAGCGACAGCCTGCTGCGGACCGTCGACGGCCGACCGGCCCCGCGCGCCCGGCTACGGGGCCGGCAGCCGGGTGGGGTCGGCGAGGAGCTGCCGGACGGTCGACCAGGCCGCGCCCAGCACCGGTCCCCGGCGCCCCAGCGCGGAGGGGCGCACCGCCTCCGGGGACCAAGGCCGCACGGTGACCCGGGCGGCGAGTTCGGCCCGTACCGGCGGCAGCAGCCACTCGGCGAGTTCGGCGTAGGCGCCGCCCAGGACGACGGCGTCCGGGTCGATCAGGTTCACCGCCGACGCGAGGGCGAGGCCGAGGGCCCGTCCGGCGCGGTCCAGGGCGCGCAGGGTCGCCGCGTCCCCGGCGCCCGCCCGTTCGGCCAGCAGCGCCACCGGATCGCCGGCCCCGCGCAGCCCGGCTTCGCGCAGGACGGCCGCCTCGCCCGCGTACTGCTCCAGGCAGCCGCGCGACCCGCAGGGGCACCCGGCCCCCTCCGGGTGGACGGGCACGTGGCCCAGTTCTCCCGCGAAGCCGCGGGCGCCCCGGAACAACCGGCCGCCGATGACCAGCGCGGCCCCGATTCCGGCTTCGGCGGAGACGTGGACGAAGGTGTCGGCGGGCTGTCCCCGGTGCCACTGCTCGGCCAGCGCCCCGAGGTTGGCCTCGTTCTCCGGCTCGGGCACGGTGGCGGGGTCGGGCCAGTGGTCGGCGAGGCGGACCGCCTGCCAGCCGAGGTTGGGCGCGTTCGCGACGAGCCCGCCCGGCGCGTTCGGCACCACGCCCGGCACGGCGAGGACGCGGCCCTCGACGCGCAGCCCGAGGGCGGTGGCCTCCGCCTCGGCCTCGGCTCCGAGGGCGGCGGCCTCCGCCAGGACCCGCGCGGGCGGCCGGCCCGCGTTGGCCCGCTCCGCGCGGCGCCACACGCGGGGCTCTCCGCGCAGGTCCACGACGCAGGCGGCGAGGTGGGTGACGCCGATCTCCAGGCCGAGGCCCGCGGGGCCCCGGTCGTTGAGCGCGAGGGCCCGGCCGGGGCGGCCGACCCGTCCGCTGGGCGCGGTCTCCGTCTCGGTCAGCGCTCCGCGGCCGATGAGTTCGTCGACCAGGGAGGAGACCGCCGGCCGGGTCAGGCCGGTCTGTCCGGCGACGTCCGCCCGGGAGAGCGGGCCGTGCGCGGCGACCGCGCCGAGCACCACCGCGAGGTTCTGGCGGCGCATGTCCCGCTGCGAGGCGGGCGCGGCCTCCGTGCCGCCCTCGCCCGCCCTGCCGATCCCCGCCATCGCGCCGGTCCTCCTGTATCGCCTGGTCGGCTCTCACCTGGTCGGCGCGGCCTCCTGCAACGCCCGCGCCCGCCGCAGCGTACTGGTGATCCGTTCGAGCGTGTCGTCGTCACGGGCGACGGGCTCCCGTACCGGGCCCTCGGCGGTCCGCCAGCGGCGGGCCACGGCGTCGGCCGGCTCCCCGGTGAGCAGTGCGGCGGCCTGGGCGGCGGCGCCGAGGGCGACCAGTTCCCGCGCTTCGGGCACCTGGACGGCGCGGCCGGAGAGCCGCAGGACGGTCCGCTGCCAGGCCGCGCCGCGGGCTCCGCCGCCGATCAGCAGCAGGGGCTCGCCGGAGTCCGGGTTCTCGCCGCCGGCGCGCAGTACGCCGTCCAGCGCCGCCAGCAGGGCGTGGGCGGCGCCGTCGTAGGCGGCCTGGAGCACCTGTCCGGGGGTGGTGTCGTGGCGCAGGCCGTGGATCAGGCCGGAGGCGTGCGGGAGGTCCGGGGTGCGTTCGCCGTCCAGATGGGGCAGCACCACCACCGTGCCGCCCGCTTCGACGTCCTCGCGGTCGCGGCCGACGAGGGCGGCGAGGCGGTCGACGGCGAGGGTGCAGTTGAGCGTGCAGGCCAGCGGCAGCCAGCCGCCGAGGGCGTCGGCGAAGCCGGCGACGGTGCCGCCGGGGTCGGCGGGGCGGGTCCGGCCGACGGCGTAGACGGTGCCGGAGGTGCCGAGGCTCAGCACCGGGCGGCCGGGCGTCAGGCCCAGCCCGAGGGCGGCGGCCATGTTGTCCCCCGTGCCGGTGGCCACCGGCGTGCCCTCGCGCAGGGGCGTTCCGGCCCGTACGACGCCTGCCCGGGCACCCGGCGCGAGGACCCGCGGGAGCAGCGCAGGGTCGAGGCCGATCCGGTCGAGGACGTCCCGGTCGTAGCCCTCGGGGCCCCACCAGCCGGTTCCGGAGGCGTCACCGCGGTCCGTCACCGCCTCGCCGGTCAGCCGCTCGGTCAGGAAGTCGTGGGGAAGCCGGACGGCCGCGACGCGCTCGGCGGCGGCGGGCTCGTTCGCCCGCAGCCAGGCCCACTTGGCGGCGGTGAAGGCGGCCGTCGGGACGCTTCCGGTGCGGCGGGCCAGCTCCGCCGGGCCGAAGGCGGCGGTGAGCGCGCCGGCCTGGGGGGCGGAGCGCACGTCGTTCCACAGGAGCGCCGGGCGCACCGCGCGGCCCGCCGCGTCGAGGGTGACCAGGCCGTGCTGCTGGCCGGCGATCGAGCAGGCCGCGGCGCGGTCCGCCCAGCCGGTGGCGGCCACGGCCGCACCGAGGGCCCGCCACCACTGCTCGGGGTCGCTCTCGCGGGCGGCGCCCCCGCTGACCGCGTGCTCGGCCCGTCCCTCGCCCACCACCGCGCCGCTGTCCAGGTCGACGGCGAGGGCCTTGGTGGACTGCGTCGAGCTGTCGACACCGATCACGACACGCTGTGCGGACATGCGTTCCTCCGGTGGGCTTCCTCTTCAGGTCCCCGCATATTAGTTTGTTTTCTGTCATTACAAATAGCCCCTCGGCACCTGACTCCGGAGCGCCCCATGACCAGCGACCCGCTCGTCCCCACTCCCGCGCACAGGTTCACCTTCGGCCTGTGGACCGTCGGCTGGCAGGGCCGGGACCCCTTCGGCGACGCCACCCGGCCCGCTCTCGACCCGGTCGAGAGCGTGCAGCGGCTGGCCGAGCTCGGCGCCTACGGCGTCACGTTCCACGACGACGACCTGATCCCCTTCGGCTCCGACGAGGCCGCGCGCGAGCGGGCGGTCAAGCGGTTCCGCAGCGCGCTCGACACGGCCGGGCTGAAGGTGCCCATGGCCACCACCAACCTGTTCACCCACCCGGTGTTCAAGGACGGCGCCTTCACCGCCAACGACCGGGACGTGCGCCGGTACGCGCTGCGCAAGACGATCCGCAACATCGACCTGGCCGTGGAACTCGGCGCCTCGGTCTACGTCGCCTGGGGCGGCCGGGAGGGCGCGGAATCGGGCGCCGCCAAGGACGTGCGCGCCGCCCTCGACCGGCTCAAGGAGGCCTTCGACCTGCTGGGCGAGTACGTCGAGGAGCAGGGCTACGACCTGCGCTTCGCGATCGAGCCCAAGCCCAACGAGCCGCGCGGCGACATCCTGCTGCCCACCATCGGCCACGCCCTGGCCTTCATCAACGAGCTGGAGCGCCCCGAGCGGGTCGGCCTCAACCCGGAGGTGGGCCACGAGCAGATGGCCGGGTTGAACTTCCCGCACGGCATCGCCCAGGCCCTGTGGCACGACAAGCTCTTCCACATCGACCTCAACGGCCAGACCGGCATCAAGTACGACCAGGACCTGCGCTTCGGCGCGGGCGACCTGCGCCAGGCCTTCTGGCTGGTCGACCTGCTGGAGTCGGCGGGCTACGACGGCCCCCGGCACTTCGACTTCAAGCCGCCGCGCACCGAGGACGCCGAGGGCGTCTGGGCCTCGGCGGCCGGCTGCATGCGCAACTACCTGCTGCTGGCGGAACGTTCCCGGGCCTTCCGGGCCGATCCGGAGGTCCGCGACGCGCTCGCCGCCTCCCGGCTGCCGGACCTCGCGCTCCCCACCGCCGAGGACGGCCTGGCCGGGCTGCTGGCCGACCCGTCCGCCTTCGAAACGTTCGACGTCGAGGGCGCCGCCCGTCGCGGCATGGCCTTCGAGCAGCTGGACCAGCTCGCCCTGGAACACCTCCTCGGCGCCCGCTGAGCCGGCCGCTCGGGCCCCGCGTCACGCGCGGGGCCCGGGGGCGCCTTCGCCCGGCCGCCCGGCCGCCCGGTTCAGGACGGGTAGGCGAAGGCCGCTTCCGGGGTGCCTGCGGGCCGGGCGTGCAGGGCGCCCTGCGGCCCGCCGAAGCGGAGCCGCCAGGGGCGCGTGCTGTCGGTGGTGACGTGGAGGCGCCCGCCCCGGCGGCGCAGGGTGAAGCGGGCCGCCCCACCGGTGCCCTCGGGACGCGGGATCACGACCGTGCGTTCGGCGCCGTCCGCGAAGTCGTGCACCCGCAGCTCGACGTCATCGGCCCAGGCCGAGACGGGCCGCTGGTCGTCCGCGGCGAGCGGGACGACGGAGTCGGGGCGGGCCAGCAGCGGCAGGGTGTGGAACCCGTGCCGCTCCCGGACCCAGCGGGGACCGGTGATCCGGTCCCCGGTCAGCACGTTCGTCCAGGTCCCTTCGGGCACGTAGTACTCGACCGTGCCGTCGTCCGTGAAGACCGGGGCGACCAGCAGGTCGTCGCCCAGCATGTACTGCCGGTCCAGGGTGGCGGCGGCCGGGTCGTCGGGGAACTCCAGCACCATGGCGCGCATCACCGGGACACCGGTGGTGTGCGCCTGCTGCGCGGCGCGCTGGAGGTACGGGGCGAGGCGGTGCTTGAGCAGGGTGAACTCCCGGGTGACCTCGACGGCCTCCTCCCCGTAGTCCCACGGCACGCGGTAGGACGTGCTGCCGTGCAGCCGGCTGTGCGAGGAGAGCAGGCCGAACTGCACCCACCGCTTGAAGACGGCCGGCGTCGGGGTGCCCTCGAAGCCGCCGATGTCGTGGCTCCAGAAGCCGAAGCCCGACAGGCCGAGGGAGAGTCCGCCGCGCAGCGACTCGGCCATGGCGTTGAAGTGGGACTCGCAGTCGCCGCCCCAGTGCACGGGGTACTGCTGACCGCCCGCCGTCGCGGAGCGGGCGAAGAGCAGCGCCTCGCCCTCCCCGCGCACCTCGCGCAGCAGCTCGAAGACGGCCTGGTTGTAGAGGTGGGTGTAGTAGTTGTGCATCCGCTCGGGGTCCGAGCCGTCGTGCCACACCACGTCGGTGGGGACGCGTTCGCCGAAGTCGGTCTTGAAGCAGTCCACACCCATCTCCAGCAGCGCCCGGAGCTTGCCGGTGTACCAGGCGCGGGAGGCGGGACGGGTGAAGTCCACCAGGGCCATCCCGGGCTGCCACAGGTCCCACTGCCACACGCTGCCGTCGGGGCGCCGCACCAGGTGGCCCTCGCGCACGCCCTCCTCGAACATCGCCGACTTCTGCGCGATGTAGGGGTTGATCCAGGCGCTGATCCGCAGTCCCCGCCGCCGTAGCCGGTCGAGCATGCCCGCCGGGTCCGGGAAGGTGTCCGCGTGCCACTCGAAGTCGCACCACTGGTAGGCGCGCATCCAGAAGCAGTCGAGGTGGAAGACGCTCAGCGGGATGCCGCGCTCGGCCATGCCGTCGACGAAACGGTTGACGGTGGCCTCGTCGTAGTCGGTGGTGAACGAGGTGCTCAGCCACAGGCCCAGCGCCCAGGCCGGGGGCAGGGCGGGGCGGCCGGTGAGGTCGGTATAGCGCCGCAGGACGTCCTTCGGGGTGGGGCCGTGGACGACGAAGTACTCCAGCGACTGGTCCTCGACGCTGAACTGGACCTGGCCGACCGCCTCGGACCCGACCTCGTAGCCGACCTTGCCGGGGTGGTTGACGAAGACCCCGTACCCCCGGTTCGTCAGGTGGAAAGGCACGTTCTTGTAGGCCTGTTCGCTGCTGGTGCCGCCGTCGGCCTGCCAGATGTCCACGCTCTGGCCGTTCTTGACGAACGGCGTGAACCGCTCCCCCAGGCCGTACACCGCCTCCCCCACCCCCAGGGCGAGTTGGCCCAGCATGAAGTGCCGGCCGGCGGCGTCGGTGGCGAAGCCGGTGCCGCGCTCGCCCACGGAGGTCAGTACCTCTCCGGCCGCGGTGAACTCCAGCCGCCACGGCCGGGAGGTGTCGACCCGCAGGGTCAGTTCGCCCGCGCCGAGCTCGACCACCGGCCCGTCGCGGCGCACCTTTCCCGCGTCCTGCCGCGCACCGGGCAGGGCGAACTCCGGTCCGCGCCGCACCGCCCCGGCGTGGTGCGTGACGCGGACCCCGATCACGCCCTCGGCCGGCGACCAGCAGTCGACGGTCAGCAGGGCGCTGTTGAGCGTGCCACCGCGCCCGCGCACGTGTTTCACCGGCGCGTAGAGGGTCATCCGGTGCTCGTCCGCCCGGACGTCCGCCACCTCCGCGGCGTACTGCGCGGTGACGCCGGGACGCATGAGCCAGTAGCCGTCGGTGAACTTCATCGTGCGGGTCCCCCCGTCCGCGCGCGGTGCGGCTGCGGCGCCAGGCCGCGCTCGCGCAGCCAGGCCAGCTGGACGGGCGGGTGGGAGCCGCCGCCGCCGGCGTGGTCGCCGAAGGGCCAGACGGTCATGGTGCGGTCCTCGGCGGCGTAATGGTTGAAGGCGGCGTAGACCGTGGAGGGCGGGCAGACCGGGTCCATCAGGCCCACGCTGAAGAGCGTCGGCGCGGTGGCCCGCCGCGCGAAGTGGACGCCGTCGAAGTGGGCGAGGGTGGCGAAGGCGGGCTCCACGCGGTGCCGGCTGTGCCACCGCAGGTAGTGGGCGATCTCCTGGTACGGGCCCTCGCCGCAGATCCCGGCGGCACGGCGGAAGTGGCACAGGAACGGGACGTCCACGAGCGCGGCCGCCACCGCGTCCCCGGCGAGACCGGCCACGGCGAGCGCCAGGCCACCGCCCTGGCTGCCCCCGGCCACCGCCACCCGGCGGGGGTCGAGTCCGGGCAGCTGTGCGACCGCGTCCACGGCCCGCACGCAGTCGGTGATCAGCCGCCGGTAGTAGTGGGTGTCGGGAGAGTCGATGCCGCGGGTCATGAAGCCCTCGACCCACTGCGTACCGTCGCCCTCGCCCCGGTCGGGGGTGTCGTGGCCCTGACCGCGGCTGTCGACGACGAGTTGGGCGTAGCCCGCGGCGGACCAGAACAGGTGGTCGGTGGGCAGGCCCCGGCCGCCGCTGTAGCCGATGTAGGTGACGACGACGGGCAGCGGTCCGGTCGCGTCGCGCGGGCGCAGCAGCCAGGCGGCCACCGGCTCGCCGTTCCAGCCGGGGAAGCGCACGTCGTCGACCTCGACCGTGCGCAGTCCGTGCCGCTCGGTGACCGGCTCGGCCTTCACCACCCCCTCGTGCGAGCGGGCCGCGGCGAGGGTCCGCCGCCAGAAGGCGTCGAATTCCGGCGGCTCGGGCAACTCGGGCCGGTAGTAGACGAGTTCGTCCTCGCCCAGGTCGGTCAGCGGCATGGGGTGTTCCTCCGGTCGGAGCGTGTGAGGACCTGACGTGGCGAGTCGGCGACGGGGAGAGGTTGCGAGGGGACACCGGGTGCCGGAGCGCGGCGGCGGGCGCGCGGTCCTGCCCCTCGGCCCGTGCACCGGAGTGCGGGCCCCGTACGGGGGGACCGGCGGCCCGCCCCCCCCTGTGGCGGGCCGCCGGTCCCGTGGGCGTGGGCCTCAGTCGGTACCGCCGGACGCGGCGAAGCCGAAGGCAGCCAGCCGGAAGCCGCCGTGCAGCGTGAGCCGCAGGTCGTGGACCCCGTCCGGCGGCGGGGCGAGCGCGGCCGCCGTGGTCGTCCACGCGTAACGGTCACCGGTGACCGGGACCGCGATCTCGGCCAGCAGCCGGTCACCGGCCCGGACCTCCAGGCGGGCCGCCCCGCCGACGGCGCTCTCCAGGGCCGTCTCCGCCTCCACCCGGACGGCCCCGGACAGGTCGACGTCGCGGAAGAGGAGCGTCGCGGGCCGCGCGGGGTCGGCCGGAGTCACGGCGTCCCCGTCGGCGCGGGTGGCGTCGACGAGGACGGTGTCCGCGTGGTCGTCGAAGTCGGCGGCCGGCGTGCGGCGACCGACGACCACGCGGGGCGCGGGGGCCTGCCCGGTCACGGTGAGCCGCGCGGTCAGGACGGGGTGCTCGGCGGAGCGGGCGACGGCGATCTCGTACGCGCCGGGGTCGACGGTGAAGGCGCCGGTCGCGACGTCCCAGTGGGCGAGCTGGTCGGCGGGCAGGGAGAACGCCACCTCCCGGCTCTCGCCCGGCGCCAGGCGGACCTTCCGGAAGTCGGCCAGGCGCCGCCGGGGGGCCTCGTAGCGGGCGTCGAGCGCCCGGACGTAGAGCTGCACCACCTCGCTGCCGGTCCGCCGCCCCGTGTTGACCAGGGTCACCCTGACGTCGACCGAGGCGTCCTGGCCGATCGACGCCCGCGACAGGCGCAGGTCGCGGTGGGCGAAGTCGGTGTAGGACAGCCCGTGTCCGAAGGGATAGAGGGGCGCGGCCCGGTGGTACTGGTAGGTCCAGCCGGCCTTGATGATGTCGTAGTCGAGCGGCTCCGGCAGTGGGTCCGCGCCCCGGTACCACGTCTGCGGCAGACGTCCGGCGGGCTCGGCCTCCCCGAGCAGCACCGCGGCCAGCGCGTGGCCCGTCTCCTGGCCGCCGTGCGAGGTCCACACCACGGCCGGCAGGTGTGCCTCGGCCCAGTCGACGGCGTACGGGTAGCTGCTCATCACCACCAGCGCCGTCTCGGGGCGGACGGCCGCGACCTCCCGCAGCAGTGCCTGCTGCGTCTCGGGAAGGTCGAGGCCCCTGCGGTCCTCGGTCTCGCGGCCATTGATCATCGGGTGGTTGCCGAGGACGACGACCGCCGCGTCGGCCGCCCCGGCGGCGGCCCGCGCCGCGGCCGCGCCGTCGCGCAGCAGTTCCCGGTGCCAGCGCTCGGCGGTGTCGGGGGTGAGGGCGGTGACGGTCACCCGGCCGTCCGCGGGGTCGACGGCGGCGTAACGGCGGGTGAGCACGGAACGCAGCAGTACGGTGCCGTCCCCGGCCGGTTCGAGCCGGAAGGTCTCCCGGACGTCCCAGCTCTTGATCACGTCCCGCTCGGCGGCCAGCGACTCGTCCTGCGTCAGGCTCAGGTAGCGGCCGGAGTCGGCGGCGCGCAGCGTCAGGACGCCGCGGCCCCAGTCGGTCACGTCGAAGGCGGTCCTGCCCAGCAGGTCGCCGGTGGTGGCGGAGCGCAGCGCGATCTGGTCGGCGCCCTCCTCGTGGACCACGTCGCCGCCGTGGACGCCGAGCGCCGCGGCGAGTCCGGCGGCGACGCCGACCTGGTAGGACATGGTGCCGCTGTACCAGTCCTCGCACAGCCTGTCGGCGAGCGGGCCGATGACGGCGACCCGCGCGGTGCGCGCCGGGTCGAGCGGCAGCAGGCCGTCGTTCTTGAGCAGCACCACCGACTCGGTCGCGGCGTGCCGCGCCAGCTCGCGGTGTTCGGCGCAGCCGACGACATCGGGGCCGATGCCGGCGTAGGGGTCCAGTTCGGGGTCGAACTCCCCCAGACGAAAGCGCAGTTCCAGCTGCCGCCGGACGGCTCGGTGCACGTCGGCCCGGTCGATCAGGCCGCGCTCCAGGGCCTCGCGCAGGCGGCCGACCGGCGTGGCGCTGTCCTCGCCGTGGTCGGTGAAACTGTCGATGCCGGCCTTGAGCGCGGCCGCGTGGGATGCGGCGTGGTCGTCGAAGTACCGCTCCGGGTCGACAAGGTTGGACGGGGCTTCGGCGTCGCTGACCACGAAGAGTTCGTGGCCGGTCGGCTCCGCCCAGCGGCGCAGTTCGCTCTCGATGAGCGGACTGACGTGACAGGGACGGCCGTTGACGAGGTTGTAGGCGGCCATGGCGCCGGTCGCGGCGCCGGAGGCGACCACGGGACGGAAGGCCGCCAGGTCGTACTCCCTCAGTACCCGGGGGCGCACGCCGGAGGACGTGGTGCACCGCTCGTCCTCGTTGTTGTAGGCGAGGAAGTGCTTGAGCACCGGGGCCACCCGCAGGTAGACGGGGTGGTCTCCGGACAGGCCCCGGCAGAACGCCTCCCCGAGACGCGCGGTGTGGGCGGGGTCCTCGGAGTACCCCTCCTCGTTGCGACCCCAGCGCGGGTCGCGCAGCAGGTTCAGTACGGGCGCCCAGGCCTGGAGGCTGTGGGGTGCGCCCCCGCCTGCGGGCGGGCGGTGGTGGTGGAAGGCGCGCAGTTCGGTCGCGACCGCCTCCGCGACCCGGTGCACCAGCCCCTCGTCCCAGGTGGCGCCGAGGCCGACGGCCTGCGGGAAGACGGTCGCCTCGCCCAGCCAGGAGACCCCGTGCAGAGCCTCGCTGCCGGTCCGGAAGGCGGGGAGGCCCAGACGCGGAACGGCCGGCACCAGCTGGTGCAGCATCGCGAGCCCCTCCTCCGTCGTGAGACGGGCGGCCAGGTCGTCGACGCGCTCGCGCAGCGGCAGCGCCGGATCCCGGAAGGGAAGGAGACCGACGACGGGCGGGGACAGGGAACTCACGTGGACAACCCCTCGGCAGGCTGAGCGTGGCGGCCGTATGTCGAAGCGCTTCGACGCTGACACGAAGCAGTGCCGGTGTCAACTACTCTGCGCTCATCAGGCGTTGTATTCACGCGACGCCGTGGGCAGGCACCGGGGGCGCGAGGTGCACGGCATGCCAGTCCAAGCGCTTCGACGGTGTGGCGAACAGGCACCGAGGGCGATCGACCATCGTGTTGTGAACGTTAACAAAGGGCGCTGCGCGCGGGGAGCGGATTCGTCACGGAACCCGCGTCGTCACGGAACCCGCGTCGCCGCCAGGGCCCCACCGCAGCCGGGAGTCATACCCCCGCGCCGCCTCAACGGCGCCCGGCGGGCCCCACGCTGCGGCGCAGCACCATTTCCGGCGTGATCCGCACATGGGTGCGCGCGTGCGCGCCGCCCGCCAGCTCCTCCACGAGCAGCTCCAGGGCCCGGCGGCCCAGCTCGCCGAAGTCCTGCCGCACCGTGGCCAGGGGCGGAGTGAAGTATGCGGCCTCGGGAATGTCGTCGAAGCCGACCACGCTGATGTCGCCCGGGATCGAGCGCCCGGCCTCGTGCAGGGCGCGCAGCAGGCCGAGCGCCATGTGGTCGTTGGCGCAGAAGACCGCGGAGACGTCGTCCAGTTCGGCGATGCGCAAGCCCGCCTGGTAGCCGGCGCGCGCACTCCAGTCGCCGCGTTCCACGGGCGGTACGGGCGCCCCGGCCGCCTCCAGCGCGCCGCGCCAGCCCTCCTCGCGGTCCTGGCTCTCCAGCCAGCCCGCCGGTCCGGCCAGGTGGTGCACGGTGCGGTGGCCCAGGTCGAGCAGGTGCCGGGTGGCCCCTTCCGCGCCGGACCGGTTGTCCACCGAGACCATGGGAACCGGTGACTGGCTGCCCGATCCGACCGCGACGACCGGCACGGAGCTGGAGAGCCGGGCCACCGCGCTGACGGCGGAGATCTGCGGCGCGATCACGACCACGCCTTCCACGCCCTGGTCGCGCAGCCGGTCGACGGCCTCCTGGACGGAGCGGCCGTCCAGCGAGCGCAGGCTCGCCACGCTGACGAAGTACCCCGCGCTGCGGGCGGCGTGCTCGATGCCGTCCAGCATCGAGGCGGGACCGTAGAGCGTGGATTCGAAGCTGACCACCCCGAGGTTGCGGGAGCGGCGGGTGACCAGGGCGCGGGCGGCCGAGTTGGGCCGGTAGTCCAGCTCCCGGATGGCGGCGAGCACCCGCTCGCGGGTGCCGGGCCGCACGTGCGGGGCCCCGTTGAGCACCCGGGACACCGTCTGGTGGGAGACGCCGGCCAGTTTCGCCACGTCCGCCATCACAGGGTGGCGCTGCTCGGTCCCGGCACTGTCGGTTCCCACTCGCACGTCCCTCCTCGATTCCGGGCCACGGTACGCTACCGGCCCCCGCCGAAGGCTATGCGAGCACCGGCGGCCCGTGCGGCGCGCGGCGGGGTACGGGCCCGGCCGTGAGCAGGGACGACGGGGGCGGCCGCCTCGGCACGCGGCTGCCCGCAGCGGCCGATCGCTCGCCCGATTGTTGGCCCAACAGTGATCGAGCAGACCCTTGACGACTCACTTGTGAGCGTTAACACTCATGTAACGCCAGGCTGGAGCGGCTGTAACTCCAGCCCGGCGCAGCGCGGGAAACCGGCTCTCGGCCGCCCCGCTCGACCGCTTCCGGTCGCCCAACCGGGTCGCACTGTGCCGGTCGCGGAACATCACTGGAGGAACTGTGCGGAAGCTTTCAGCGGGCCTTGTCGCGGTGGGTCTGACCCTGTCTCTCGCGGCCTGCGGCCAGAGCGCCAACGGCGCGGGCGACGGCGGGGCCGGTGGGGCCGGCGCGACGGGCGGGGACAACAAGGGCGCCCTCGTCGGCATAGCGATGCCCACCAAGTCGTCGGAGCGCTGGATCAACGACGGCGCCAACATGGTCAAGGAGTTCCAGGCCAAGGGCTACAAGACCGACCTCCAGTACGGCAACAACGTGGTGGAGAACCAGGTCTCCCAGGTCGAGAACATGATCACCAAGGGTGCCAAGCTGCTGGTGATCGCCGCGATCGACGGTTCCTCGCTCACCAACGTGCTCCAGAAGGCCGCCGACGCGCACGTCCCCGTGATCTCCTACGACCGCCTGATCCGCGGCACCGGGAACGTCGACTACTACGCGACCTTCGACAACTACAAGGTCGGCGTCCTCCAGGGCAGCTACATCGTCGACAAGCTCGGCCTCAAGGACGGCAAGGGTCCGTTCAACGTCGAGCTCTTCGCCGGTTCGCCGGACGACAACAACGCCACCTTCTTCTTCAACGGTGCGATGAGCGTCCTCAAGCCGTACGTCGACGAGAAGAAGCTGGTCGTGCGCAGCGGCCAGACCTCCTTCAACCAGGTCGCCACGCTGCGCTGGGACGGCGGTCTCGCCCAGTCCCGGATGGACAACCTGCTGAGCAAGTCGTACACGGGCGCCCGCGTCGACGCCGTGCTCTCCCCCTACGACGGCATCTCGATCGGCATCATCTCCTCGCTCAAGGGCGTCGGCTACGGCTCCGGTCAGGCACTGCCCGTCGTCACGGGTCAGGACGCCGAGCTGGCCTCGGTGAAGTCGATCATCGCGGGCGAGCAGACCCAGACCGTCTACAAGGACACCCGCCAGCTCGCCAAGGCCACGGTCCAGATGGGCAACGCGCTGCTGACCGGCGGCAAGCCCGAGGTCAACGACACGAACCAGTACAACAACGGCGTCAAGACCGTGCCGGCGCAGCTGCTGCAGCCGGTCAGCGTCGACAAGGAGAACTACCAGAAGATCCTGGTGGAGAGCGGCCAGTACACCGCGGACCAGCTCAAGTAGCCCCCGGCGCCCGACCGACGGGTCCGGCGACGCCGAACCGGCGGTGCGACGCCCGCGAGAGCGCCCGGCGTCCCACCGCCCCGACGATACGGATGCACAACCATGGCCCGACCCGTGCTCGAAATGCGGTCGATCACCAAGACGTTCCCCGGCGTCAAGGCCCTTTCCGAGGTCAACCTCACCGTCGCCGCAGGTGAGGTGCACGCCATCTGCGGGGAGAACGGCGCCGGCAAGTCCACCCTGATGAAGGTGCTCAGCGGCGTGTACCCGCACGGCGGCTACGAGGGCGAGATCCGCTTCGAGGGCGAGCCCTGCCGGTTCCGGGACATCCGGGCCAGCGAGCAGCGCGGCATCGTGATCATCCACCAGGAACTCGCCCTGGTGCCGTACCTCTCCATCGCCGAGAACATCTTCCTCGGCAACGAGCACGCCACCCGGGGCGTGATCAGCTGGCACCGGACCCTGACCCACGCCGCCGCGCTGATGCGCCAGGTCGGGCTCGACGAGAGTCCGCACACCCGGATCGCCGATCTCGGCGTGGGCAAGCAGCAGCTGGTCGAGATCGCCAAGGCGCTCGCCAAAGAGGTCAAACTGCTCATCCTGGACGAGCCGACGGCCGCCCTGAACGACGAGGACAGCCGCAAGCTGCTCGACCTGATCCTCGACCTCAAGACGCAGGGCATCTCCTGCATCCTCATCTCGCACAAGCTGAACGAGATCGCCCGGGTCGCCGACGCCGTCACCATCCTGCGCGACGGGCGGACCATCGAGACCCTGGCCATCGGTTCCGAGGGCATCTCCGAGGACCGGATCATCCGGGGCATGGTCGGCCGCGACCTGGAACACCGCTATCCCGAGCGCACCCCGCAGATCGGCGAGATCGCCTTCGAGATCGAGGACTGGAGCGTCCAGCACCCGATCGACCACCGGCGCAACGTGGTGGACGGCGTCTCGCTGAACGTCCGCCGGGGCGAGATCGTCGGCGTCGCCGGCCTCATGGGCGCCGGCCGCACCGAGCTGGCGATGAGCGTCTTCGGCCGCTCGTACGGACGCTGGACCGGCGGCCGGGTGCGGATGCACGGCAAGGAGATCCGTACCCGGACCGTGCCAGAGGCGATCGGGCACGGCATCGCGTACGTGACCGAGGACCGCAAGCAGCTCGGCCTCGACCTGGGCGACGACATCAGCCGGAACATCTCGCTGAGCGCCCTCGGCAAGGTCTCCCGGCGCGGCTGGGTCGACCGGCACGAGGAGACGCGGGTCGCGGAATCGTTTCGGCGGTCCATGAACATCAAGGCCCCTTCGGTGTTCGCGCAGACCGGCAAGCTCAGCGGCGGCAACCAGCAGAAGGTCGTCCTCAGCAAGTGGATCTTCGCCGGTCCGGAGGTGCTGATCCTCGACGAGCCCACCCGCGGCATCGACATCGGCGCCAAGGCGGAGATCTACACCGTCATCGCCGACCTCGCCGCCGAGGGCAGGACGGTCCTCGTCATTTCCTCCGAACTCCCCGAACTCCTGGGCCTGTGCGACCGGATCTACACCATGGCCGAAGGCCGGATCACCGGTGAGGTGGCCCGTGCCGACGCCACCCAGGAATCCCTCATGCGGCTCATGACCATGAGCGCGGCATACCCCGACAAGCAGGTGTGAGGCATGGCCCAGATCCAGACCACCCCCAAGACAGAGCCCGGCGCACCGGACACCGGCCGACGACCGTCGGCCGGCGCCGTACTGGCCCGGGCCCTGCGCGGCAACCTGCGCCAGTACGGCATGCTGTTCGCGCTCGCGCTGATCGTGCTGCTGTTCCAGATCTGGACGGACGGCATCCTCCTCCAGCCGCTCAACATCACCAACCTGATCCAGCAGAACGGCTACATCCTCATCCTGGCGATCGGCATGATGATCGTCATCATCGCCGGTCACATCGACCTGTCGGTCGGGTCCCTCGCGGCCTTCGTCGGGGCGGCCGCGGCGGTGCTGATGGTCAAGCACGACGTGCCGTGGCCCGCCGCGGTGGCGGCCGCGCTGCTGATCGGGGCCCTCGCCGGCGCCTGGCAGGGGTTCTGGATCGCCTACCTCGGGATCCCCTCGTTCATCGTCACCCTGGCCGGCATGCTGCTGTTCCGCGGCGGGACCCAGATCCTGCTGCAGGGCCAGTCGGTGGCACCGTTCCCCAAGGGCTTCCAGAACATCAGCAGCGGCTTCCTCCCCGCGGTCGGACCCCGCACCGACTACCACAACCTGACGCTGCTGCTGGGCTTCGCGGTGCTCGCCGTCGCGGTCCTGCAAGAGGTGCGCGGACGGCGGCGGGCCGTCTCCTACGGGCTGGAACCGCTCCCGATGAGCCTGTTCCTGGTGAAGCTCGGCGCGATCGCCGCGGCCGTGGTGGCCTTCACGCTGCTGCTGGCCAGCTACCACGGCGTGCCGATCGTCCTGCTGATCCTCGGCGTGCTGCTGGTGGGCTTCGGGTACGTGATGCGCAATTCGATCCTCGGCCGCCACACCTACGCCATCGGCGGCAACGAGGCGGCGGCGCGGCTGTCCGGCGTGAAGAGCAAGCGGGTCGTCTTCCTCGCCTTCGTGAACATGGGCGTCCTCGCGGCGCTGGCCGGACTGGTCTTCGCCGCGCGGCTCAACGCCGGTACGCCGCAGGCCGGCATCAACTTCGAGCTGGAGGCGATCGCCGCGGCCTTCATCGGCGGCGCCTCCGCGAGCGGCGGCGTGGGAACGGTCATCGGCGCCCTCACCGGTGGCCTGGTGCTCGGCGTACTGAACAACGGCATGTCGCTGGTCGGTGTGGGCACCGACTACCAGCAGGTCATCAAGGGCCTGGTGCTGCTCGCTGCCGTCGGCTTCGACGTCTACAACAAGCGCAAGGCCGGAGGCTGAGCCGGGCGGGGTCCTCTTCCCTCGTTCCTCTTTGCTCTTTCCTCCTTTCCTCGGCAACCTTTCCGCCTCCGGCGGCGACCGGGTAGTGCACCTCGACCCGGATCGTCGAACGGACAGACATGCACACGGCACGGCAGGCCGCGCGGCAGCGCAGGCAGCGACAGAGACGGATATGGGCGACGGCGGTGACGGTGACCGCCGTCGCCGGCCTCGTCTGCCTGGTGACGACCCTGCTCCCCAACCACGGGACCCGGGCCGCAGCGGGCCGCGCGGCCGGGGCCGGGACGGAGGCGGCCGCCGCCACCCGGCCGGGCGCCACGCTCCCGGCCCCGACCGGCTCCGCGCCCCCGGCCACACCCTCGCCCACCGCGGCGACGGCGACCCCGACCGCCCCCGCGACCAGCGCCGCTGCGGAGCCGTCGGCCCGTGCCACCCCGCAGGCCGCGCCCCCGCCCGCGCCGTCGGCGGGACGCATCAAGCCCGGCGCCACCTACCAGGGCGTCGCCACCGCCTACGCCGCGGGCGACGGCAACGGCGCCTGCCTGTTCGGCCCGACCGACGACGTCATGACGGCGGCGATGAACACCACCGACTACGAGACCTCCAGGGCGTGCGGTGCCTACGTGCGCGTCCGCGCCGCGAGCGGCGCCTCGATCACGGTGCGCATCACCAACGAGTGCCCGCTGCCCTGCGCCCCCGGCCAACTGGACCTCAGCCAGCAGGCCTTCGCGAAACTGGCCGAGCTCAAGGTCGGCCGCATACCGATCACCTGGACCCTGCTGAGCCCCGCGGACTCCGGCACGATCGCGCTGCGCTACAAAACCGGGTCCAGCGTGTACTGGTGCGCACTCCAGGTTCTCAACCACCGCAATCCGGTGGCCCGGTTGGAGGTGCGCACCGCCGCGGACTGGCGGAGACTGCCGCGCACCGGCTACAACCACTTCCTCTCCGCCGACGGCGGCGGGTGCGGCGGCGCGGTGCGGATCACCGACATCTACGGCGAGCAACTGACCGTCGAGGGGGCCGCGATACTGCCGGACGTCGCCCAGCCCACCCGCCTCCAGTTCGCCCCGCACTGAGACCGTGGGCCGGGAGCGGGCCGGAGCCGGGGGCGGGGAGTCCGGCCCGCCGCGCACTGGTACGCTGCCGTCCTTTGTTAACGCACACATTTTCGGAGGGGGCGACCGACGCACATGGTCCCCGATGACGCGTCGGCGGAGTTCCACGACTTCTTCGAACGCCACTACGCCGGACTCGCCCGGTTCGCCCACCTGTTGACGGGTGAAGCGGACGGCGCCGACGATCTGGCCGCGGACGCCCTGGTCGCCCTGTGGCAGCGCTGGGACCGGCTGCGCCGGGCCGAGCACCCCGTGGCCTACGCCCGCGGTGTGGTCGCCAACCTGGCCCGCTCGCGCATCCGCAGCGCGGTGCGCGAGCGCCGCCGGGTGGCCCTGTTCTGGTCCCGCGGCGTGGAGCCGGCGGACGGTCCGGACGTGGCCTCGGTGGTCGACGTGCGGAGCGCTCTGGCCCGGTTGCCGTTCCGCAAGCGCGCCTGCGTGGTGCTGCGGCACGCCTTCGACCTGTCGGAGAGGGACACCGCCGAGGCGCTCGGGATATCGGTCGGTACGGTGAAGAGCCAGACCTCGAAGGGAATGGCCGAACTGGAACGGATGCTGGGCGGCACACGAGCGGCCAGGGATCTGCTGGCGGGGAGGAGGAGCCGTTGAACGAGGAACTCGCCCGGCGGCTGCGCGCAGCCGCCGAGGCCCACGAGCCCGACCGCGCCCGGATCCTGGCACGCGTGGAACGCGGCATGTCCGGCGCACCCGCACGCCCCCACCGGGCGGCGGGCGCATGGCGCTGGCAGGGGATCGCGCTCGCCTCCGTCGCCGCGGCCGGGGTCCTGGCCGTCGGCGGAGTCGCCGTGGCCTCCCTCGTGCAGACGCCACCGGAGCGGCCGCGGATCTCGGCCACCCACGCGGCGCCGTCCGGTCCGGACGCATCCCCGGGGCCGTCCGCGCACCCCTCGTCGGAAGGTGCCCGTACGACGCCCTCGGCGCCCGCCACCGGCGGCCCGACCGCGTCGGCGCACCCGTCCCCGACGGGCCCGGCCCCCGGGGCGTCGGGCGGCGCGGATTCCGCCCGGCCCGGCGCGCACGTCCAGGACGGGCCCCTGTGGTCGGCCGGTTCCCTGGCCGCGAACGGGAACGCCTACTGGACGCAGAGCAACATCACCCTCAGGACCACGCAGCCGCTCACCGCGCTCACCGTGGAGCTGCGCGTCGCGCAGACCGGTGACGTGCGCAGCACCGGGCACTGGCGGACGATGCCCGCCGACGACTTCAGCGTCACCGTGCGGTCCGAGGCCGGGGCCGTGGTCTACCGCTGGGTGCTGAAGCCCGGCCGCACGGTCCCGACCGGGCAGCACGTCTTCGCGGGACAGTACAACCACGCCGCGGGCGCGCGCGAGCTGGCCCGGGACGGCTACCGCGTCGACGCCGTCGGCGCCCACGGCGCCCTCGCGGTGTGGGGCGGCTTCACCCCGGCGCCCTGACGGGGCCGCGGCCTCCCCGAAGGCCCTCAACGCCCCGCTCCCGCCGCGCCTTCCCGCTCGCGCTCCGGAGCCGACGCCTGCGCCTCCCCCGGGGCGTGGGTGGCGGACGCACGGCGCACCTCGTCGTCGATGCGCCGGACGAGCAGGACGGCCTCCGAGTCCTCGGCCGGCCCGCGCGCCCGCCGCAGGAGGGTCCGGGCCCGGCCGGGGTCGCCGGCCGCACGGCAGACCTCGGCCAGGTCGGCCGGCGCCGCAGCCAGTTCGACCCTGGCCTCGCCCTGTTCCAGCAGGCGCACGGCCCGCTCCAGCGGGGCCGCGCGCTGCCCGACCGCAAGGGCGGCGGCCATCGCCCGCCAGGCCAACACCGAGGTCGCGCGGCGTGAACTGACCGGGATCGAAGGCTGGTTCGCCGAGCCGGGCAGCGCGGCCGCCACCCCGCCGCGCTGGAAGAGGGCGGTCGGTTCCGCCCTCGGTATCTTCCCCGTCCCCCTGCTCGGCGGCGCGGTCCTGACCCCGCACCTGGCGGCATGGCCCGCCCCGGCGCGGACGGCCGTCTTCGCGGTGCTGTTCAGCGTGCCGATGACGTACGCCGCGATGCCCGCCGTCACCCGCGTCCTGCGCCCCTGGCTCAGCCCCGGCGCCTCCACCACCCCCCCGACAGAACGAGACCCCATGAACGCGACGACGACCCCGGCCACCACGACGGCTGTCGGCGCTTCGGTCACCACGGCCGTCATTCGTCTCTTCCCGATCACGGGAATTCGGCCGCGGGGTCCTCGGTTACAGGCCATATAGTTAAATAATCAACAACATGGGAGTGGGAAGAATGAGCGGGATGCAGTTCGGCATCTTCACCGTGGGCGACCTGACCGAGGACCCCACCACCGGCACGACGGTCACCGAGCACGAGCGCATCAAGGCCATGACCACCATCGCCCTCCACGCGGAGCAGGCGGGCCTCGACGTCTTCGCCACCGGTGAGCACCACAACCCGCCGTTCGTCCCCTCCTCCCCCACCACGATGCTCGGGTGGATCGCCGCCAGGACCAGCACGCTGCTGCTGTCGACGTCCACGACGCTGATCACCACCAACGACCCGGTGAAGATCGCCGAGGACTACGCCATGCTCCAGCACCTGGCCGAGGGCCGGGTGGACCTGATGATGGGGCGCGGCAACACCGGCCCGGTCTACCCGTGGTTCGGCAAGGACATCCGCGACGGCATCGACCTGGCGCTGGAGAACTACGAGCTGCTGCACCAGCTGTGGCGCCGGAAATCGGTGGACTGGGAAGGCCGGTTCCGTACGCCGCTCCAGTCGTTCACGTCCACTCCCCGGCCGCTGGACGGCGTCGCGCCCTTCGTCTGGCACGGCTCGATCCGCTCCCCCGAGATCGCGGAACAGGCCGCCTTCTACGGTGACGGGTTCTTCCACAACAACATCTTCTGGCCCAAGGAGCACACCGAGAGGATGGTCCGGCTCTACCGGCGCCGCTACGCCCACTACGGCCACGGCACCGAGGAGCAGGCGATCGTGGGCCTGGGCGGTCACGTGTTCATGCGCGCCAACAGCCAGGACGCGGTCCGGGAGTTCCGCCCGTACTTCGACCGTGCGCCGGTCTACGGAAACGGCCCGTCGCTGGAGGACTTCGCCCGCGAGACGCCGCTCACCGTCGGGTCGCCGCAGCAGGTCATCGAGCGGACGCTGTCCTTCCGCGACTACGCGGGCGACTACCAGCGCCAGCTGTTCCTCGTGGACCACGCGGGCCTGCCGCTGAAGACCGTCCTGGAGCAGATCGACCTCCTCGGCGAGCACGTCGTACCGGTCCTGCGCAAGGAGTTCGCGATCGGCCGGCCCGCCGGAGTGCCGGACGCGCCCACGCACGCCGCCCTCGTCGCGGCGCGCGACGCCGAGGCGCCCGCGACCACCTGACCTCCGGGCCCCCGGCCCCCGGCCCCCGGAAACCACTCCCCACCCAGAAAGCGGACCACCATGAGCACCCTGCGACTGGTCGCGGTCACCGCCGGCCTGAGCCGGCCCTCCTCGACCCGCCTGCTGACCGACCGCCTCACCGGCGCGACCCACCGGCTCCTCGCGGAGCGCGGGGTGACGGTGGAGGTGGAGACGGTCGAACTGCGCGACCTCGCCGTCGACATCGCCACGGCCATGACCACCGGCTTCCCGGTCGGAAGACTGCGGGAGGCGCTGGACGCGGTCGCCCGGGCCGACGCCCTGATCGCCGTGACCCCGGTCTTCACCGCGTCCTACAGCGGGCTGTTCAAATCGTTCTTCGACGTCCTCGACAAGGACGCCCTGACGGGGACGCCGGTCCTCATCGCCGCGACCGGCGGCACGGCCCGGCACTCCCTCGCCCTGGAACACGGACTGCGCCCCCTGTTCGCGTACCTGCGCGCCCTGGTCCTGCCGACCGGCGTCTACGCCGCCTCCGAGGACTGGGGGACCACGGACGGCCTCGCGTCCCGGATCGAGCGCGCCGCCGGGGAGCTGGCCGACCAGCTCTCCGAGGGCCGCGGCCGCGCAGGGACGACGGCCGACGCGTTCGAGGACGTCACGCCCTTCGCGCAGCGGCTGGCCGGCCTGTACGAGCGGTGACGGCGCGCCCGCCGCCGGGGACGGGGGGGCGCGTCCGCGGCGTCGCGGGCGGGCCAGAGCCGCATCGCCGCCACGGCCGCGGCCAGACCGATGACGCCGAGGACGACGACGGCGGCGAGCAGTCCGGCCGTGGCTCCGACCCAGCCCGCCAGCGGGTAGGTGAGCAGCCAGGCGCCGTGGGAGAGGGAGAAGTGGGCGGCGAAGGCGGCCGTGCGCTCCCCCGGCGGGGCCGAGCGGCGGATGACCCGACCCGTCGGGGTGAGGACCAGGGCGCACCCTGCTCCGAAGGCCGCCCAGGCGCCGAGGAGCGCGGGCCAGCGCCAGGCGCCGCCGGGAGCCGCGGTGACCACACCGACCGCGGCGAACACCGCGGTCAGCAGCGCGGCGCCGCGCAGCATGACGGCGCGGTCGGCGACCCGGTCGAGGAGCCGCGGCAGCAGCAGGGCGACCAGCATGGAGCCCGCACCGTAGGCGCCCAGGGCGAAGGCGACGTCGCCGCCGGAGCGGCCGAGGCGGTCGCGGACGTAGACGACGGTGTTGACGGTGACCAGGGCGCTCGCGGCCGCGGCCGCGAGGTCGAGGCACAGCAGGGCCCGCAGGCGCGGCACCCGGAAGAACAGCCGGCTCCCCGCGGTGGCCGCGGTGTAGGCCCCGCCCGCCCGCTCCGGCTGGGGCGCCCGCGCGGGCAGGACCGCGGAGACGACGAGCGCGGCGGAGGCGAGAAACCCGGCGACCGTGCCGAGGAAGAGCAGGCCGTAGCTCATGAAGGTCATGAGGGCGGCCGCGAGCGCCGGACTGAACAGGCTCTCCAGGTCGTAGGCGAGGCGGGAGAGGGACAGCGCCCGGGTGTAGTCGCGCTCCTCGGGCAGTACGTCGGGGATGACCGCCTGGAAGGTCGGCGTGAAGGCCGCGGAGGCCGCCTGGAGGGCGAAGATCAGGACGTAGACCTGCCACACCTGGTCGACGAAGGGCAGTGCCAGGGCCACCCCGGCGCGGACGAGGTCGGACCCGGCCATCAGGGCGCGGCGCGGGATCCGGTGCGCGACGACGCCGATCGCCGGCGCGATGGCGACGTAGGCGACCATCTTGATCGCGAGGGCCGTGCCGAGCACCGATCCGGCCCGGGGGCCCGCGATGTCGTAGGCGAGCAGGCCCAGGGCGACCGTGGCCAGGCCCGTACCGACCAGGGCGATCACCTGGGCGGTGAACAGGCGGCGGTAGGCGCGGTTGCGGAGCACGGAGAGCATGCGGGCGTCCTTCACGGGGGTGCGGCGCTGCCGGACGCCCCCACCCTAGCGTCATGTGCGCAACTGCGCACATGTACTCCCGACGCTGCCCGTGCACGCGGCGCGCGGGCGGGGGTGCGGGTGGAGGCGGCGGAGGCCGCGGGAACGGCCGACATACCCTGGTCGCATGCCCGTCAGCGAGCCAGCCCCCGTTGCCACCGCGTCACACCTGCGCGCCCCCGACGACGCCCGCCTGAGCGAGGCCGCGGCGGTCTTCGCGCTGCTCTCCGACGCCACCCGGCTGCACCTGCTGTGGCTCCTCGCCCAGCACGAAGCGGACGTCGGCTCGCTCGCCGAGCGGTGCTCGGCCTCACGCACCGCGGTGAGCCAGCACCTGGCGAAGCTCCGGCTGGCGGGGCTCGTCGAGACCCGCCGGGAGGGGCGGCACGTCGTCTACCGGCTCGGCGACGGGCACCTGCGCCGCCTCGTCGTGGAGGCCCTCAGCCACGCCGACCACCGGGTGAGCGGCGAGGCCCCCCACGACTGACCCCGGACGGGCGGGGGCCGGTGGCCCTATCCCTGGCCGCGGCGCCGGGAGCGGCGGACGGCGAAGACGATCAGCACGACGACCGCGATCACGATCAGCAGGACGACCACGACCGCGGCGGCGCCGAGCTTCTTGAAGAACCCGCTCTTTTTCTTCTTCTTGCTGCTCTTCTTCTTGTCCGCCTTCTTGTCCGCGACGGTGCTCCCGGCCGCGAGCTGCCGCTCGCCCGCGGTCGGCGCGACGGGCACCTGGCCCCCGACGCCGCCGGCCACGGCGCTGACCGCGTGGGTCCGTACGGGGGCCGCCTGCGCGCTCGCCTGCGGCCCCGCCAAGAGCCCGGCCAGCACAAGTGCCGTGACCCATCCCGCTGTTCTGCCCATCCGCACTGCGTTCTCCCGTCATCGGTGGCCCGTCGCGGCTGCTCGCCGCCGGCCGTTGCTGCTGGAACCTGTACCCGCGAAAGCCGTGGGCCACCAGGAATCATGAAAAGCGCGGGGGGCCGCCCACCCGCACGACGGCCCCCCGCACCACCCGGGGATCAGCCGGTGGCGGGCCCTACCGGCTCCGCCACGGCGTCACCGTCCCGGTGTGCGGGCCGGGGCGCGAGGAGACGCTCCGTCAGCGCGCCGAAGATCAGGCCGAATCCGGCCCACAGGACGGCCTGCATGCCCAGGGAGGCCATGCGGAAGTCCCACAGCAGGGCGGCCGGGAAGGTCTCCTTCACCGCGTCACCGTTGTCCGGCAGCACGAGGAAGAGGACCGCCATGACGACGGCGAAGCCGACCCCGGCGGCCACGGTGGCGTTCCAGTTGCCCAGGCGCGGCGCCAGCCGCCGTCCGATGACGACGGCCCCCACCGCGAGCAGCACGCTGAGCAGGATCATCAGGAAGAACAGCGTGGTGCGCTGACCGATGGTGTCCGGATTGCCCACCGCCGGCGGGGTCGCCGGGTACTTGAGGAACGGCACCAGGTAGACGGTGGTGAAGGTGCCGGCGGCGACGAGCGCCGCCGTCGCCTGCGGACCGAAGCGCCCGATGCGCCCGAAGGCGAAGCAGAACGCCAGGGAGGCGATCCCGCCCAGCGCGACCCCGTAGACGAGCAGCCCCGTGGCCAGGCCGAAGGTCGACTGGACCGAGCGGCTGACGAGTTCCTCCTCCTCGTCCGCGGCGGGCGCCGCCCCGGCGCCGTGGTGGGCGTGGCCCGCCGGAGCGGACTGCGTCTGCTCCAGGGCGATGGAGTCGTTGATCGACGGCTCGCCGACCACGTAGGCGAAGGCGAAGGCGATCAGGCCGGCGAGCAGGCCCGCGACCATGCCGCGGACGAGGAGCCGTCTGACGGTTGCTGCGTGCATGAGTGCGTGTCCCCCGCGTATCAGTGGCAGGGGAAACCGAGCAGGTGCCGGCCGTCGTGCACCCACTCGTGCACCTCCTTGCCCGCGAAGACCGACGTGGCGCCCTGCTCGGCGCCGACGAAGTAGAGGGCGACGAGCATGAGCGTCCCCACGAAGAGGGCCCAGGGCAGGACGGCGCGCAGCGGGAGCGGCGCACCGGCCCCGATGACGGGGGAAACGGCGGGGGCGACGGTGGACTGAGCCATGGCAGCAGAACCTCCTTGGGAACAGCGCGTCCCATTCGGTGGAGCAGGAACGACGGCTCTCGGGTCTGACTGACCGGCATCCGCTCCCTCGTGAGGTGGCGGATCCCGGCTACACAGTGGCGCGACCGTGCCGGAGTTGCACCGGGCTTCCGTCCTGCCGTCGTCGATATCGCTGCGACCGTACCGCGTACATGCCATACCGCCAAAGGGACGGCCCGTCCGTGGACGGTCCCGGGGTGACGGCGGGCGTCCGGTCCCGGCCGCCGGCGCGGGGCCTCGCGTAGTCTCGGGCCCTTCCAGACCTCGTAACGGACGGCCTACCACCAGTGAGTGCACCCATCAGCGCCGAGCGCGCAACGGCGCGGGGCCGGGGCCGGGGCCCGGTCACCGGCCCCGGCACCCGATGCCCCGGCCACCGCATATCCCCGCGGGGAATGGTCGACCTCCGGGGGGACGCCGGCCGGGACGTCCTGCTGGCCTACCCCCGCGGCGCGGCGGTCGTCGTCGCCGGACTTCCGGGCAGCGGAAAGAGCACCCTGCTGCGCGCCTGGTCGGGGGCCGCCGCCGTGATCGACCCGCGCGCCACCCGCACCGCCTTCGCGTCCCGGATGCCCGGCTGGCTCCCGTACGCGGCGTACCGTCCGTGGGCCCGGCTGTGGCACATGGCGGGCACGCGGTCCGCGATGCGCCGGGGCGGCCCGCTCCTCGTCCACGACTGCGGCAGCAGGCCCTGGATGCGCCGCTGGCTCGTCCGCACCGCGCGCCGGGCCGGACGCCCCCTGCACCTGGTCGTCCTGGACGTCGGCCCGCGCGAGGCCCTCTCCGGCCAGCTCGCCCGTCGACGGGTGGCCTCGCGCCGGGTCTTCGGCGTCCACCGGCGCGGGCTGGCCCGGTTCCTGTCGCGCCTCGCACGCGACGGCGCGGCCGCGGCGCCGGGCATCGACTCCGTGGTCCTGCTGGACCGCGGCCAGCGCGACCGGGTCACCGCGGTGCGGTTCGGCCGCCCACCCGGCTGAGGGGGTCGGCGTGCACGGGCCCGGGTGCGGCGCGAGGCCGTGAACGCCCGCCGTCAGCCGCGTGGGCCGGGCAGCGGCAGGGAGAACCAGACGGCCTTGCCCTCCGCCGTCGGGAGGGTGCCCCAGGAGCTGGCGAGGGAGTCGACGAGGAGCAGCCCGCGGCCCGACTCCGCGTCCGGGGCGGCGAACCGGGCCTGCGGCAGGACGGGGCTCCCGTCGCAGACCTCGACCCCCAGCTCGCGCCCCGCCTGGCGCAGTCTGAGCTTGAGCGGGCCGACTCCGTGGCGCACCGCGTTGGACAGGAGCTCGGACGCCAGCAGGCACGCCGTCTCCCGCAGGTGGTCGTCCTCCCTGCCCCACGCGGCCAGGGTGGCGCGCAGGAACCGGCGGCCCTCGCCCACGCTGCCCGGTTCGGCCGGCAGGACCACGGTCCGCGAGGTGGCCGGGGCCTCGGGGATGCGCACGAGCAGCAGGGTGACGTCGTCCGCGTTGTCGTCGGCGTCCGGCAGCAGCTCCGCCAGCAGCCGGTCCGCCGCGGTCTCCAGGCACTCGGTCGTCGCGAGGCCCTTCTCCAAGGCCACTGCCAGCCCGTCCACTTGGGATTCGATGTCGCTGCCCGGGGTCTCCACCAGTCCGTCCGTGTAGAGCGCCAGCACGGATCCGGGCGGTACCCGGTGCCGGCTCTCGTGGTGGGGGACCTCGCCGACGCCGAGCGGGACGCTCACGTCCGCCGGGAGCCGGGTCACCTCCCCACCGGGACCGGCCAGCAGGACGGGCAGGTGTCCGGCCGAGCAGACGGTGACCTCGGCCGCGTCGGCGTCGACCACGAGGTAGCAGCAGGTGACGAACTGGTCCGGGAGTTCGCTCACCACCGCGTCCAGGGCGCGCATCAACTGCCAGGGCGGCATCCCGGTCTTGGCCAGGGCGTGGGAGGCCGACCGCAGCTGCCCCATGACGGCGGCGGCGTCCAGTCCGCGTCCCATCACGTCGCCGATCATCACGCCGACCCGGCCGCCGCCCAGCGGGATCAGGTCGAACCAGTCCCCGCCCACCCCGGCGCCCTGGCGCGCCGGGAAGTAGCGGCTGGCCGTCGGCATGCCCGGGACGTCGGGCGGCGAACCCATGAGGCTGCGCTGGAGGGTGAGGGCGACGTGGCGCTGCTGTTCGTAGAGCCGGGCGAGCATCTCCTCGGCGGCCTTGCGTTCGGTGACGTCGCGGATCGCGGCGGAGACGAGCGTGCCGTCGGGAGTCTCCAGGGGGCTGAGGCTGATCTCGACGGGGAACTCGGCGCCGTCGCGGCGCAGTCCGTAGAGCTCCAGGCCCGCGCCCATCGGCCGGACCTGCCGGTTGACGAAGTAGCCCTCGCGGAAGGCGGAGTGGTGGCCGCGGAACCGGTCCGGTACGAGGACCTCGACCGGGCGCCCCAGCAGGTCCTCGCGGGCGTATCCGAAGAGCGTCTCCGTCTGCGCGTTGACCAGCTGGATGGTGCCCCGCTCGTCGACGATCACCATCGCGTCGGGCGCCGCCTCCAGCAGGGCGCGGAAGCGCGCGTCGGCGGCCCTGCGCTCGCTGACGTCCCGTACGGCGGCCGAGATCAGCAGCCCTTCGGGGGTCTCCAGCGGGCTCAGGCTGATCTCCACGGGGAACTCGCGCCCGTCCCGGCGCAGGCCGTGGAGCTCCAGGCCGGCGCCCATCGGGCGCACCTGCCGGCTGGCCGCGTAGCCGCGGCGGTGACCGGGGTGCTGGCCCCGGAACCGCTCGGGCACCAGTACGTCGATGGAACGCCCCAGGAGTTCCTCGCGGGGGTAGCCGAAGAGCGCCTCGGTCTGGGCGTTCACCAGGCGGATCACTCCGGCGTCGTCCACGATCACCATCGCGTCCGGTGCCGCTTCCAGCAGGGCCCGGAAGGGTTCTTCGGTCGTCGTTGCCATGCCGTGCCTCGCACTCGCCGGATCCCGCAGAGGGGAACATCCGACCACGCGGCCGGAAACCGCGCCCTGTGATGACCGGGATCCCACCACATTTGACCGAGTGTGAACACACCTACGCACCCACGCTCGGGAGGACCGGCGGGCCGGGAGCCTACGCGGAGGCGGTGGGCGCGGCGGGTGCGGCGAACAGGGTCCGGACGATTTCGGTGGCCCGTTCCCTCAGCCAGGCGTGGGCGCGGTCGTTCTCGTAGCGCTGGTGCCAGAGCAGGTACAGGGGTACGTCGGGCAGTGCGAGCGGCGGGGGCAGTGCGGCGAGGCCCAGGTGCTCGCGCGCAGCCCGGGTGACCGCTTCGGGGAGGGTGACCACCAGGTCGGTGTCGCGGGCGAGGCCCAGCGCGAAGGCGGCGGTGGGGCCCGCGGCGACGACGCGTCGCGCGAGGCCGCGGGCGGTCAGGAGGTCGTCGATCGGGTCGCGCAGGTTGCCGCGCCGGGAAACGGTGAGGTGTTCGGCGGCGGCGTACCGCTCGACGGTCAACGGGCCTTCGGTGAGCGGGTGTCCGGGGCGGACCGCGACGACCAGCCGGTCCCTGCCGAGGAGGCGGTGGCGGATGTCGGGGAGGGCCGGAGCGCTGGAGCTCGATTCGAGGTCGACCTCGCCGCGGCGCAACTCGGCGTCGTCCGAGCCGGGTTCGGCGGACAGCCGCAGCCGGACGCCGGGGGCCCGTTGACGGACGGCCGCGATCAGGTCCGTACCGCACGCGGCGGTCAGCGCGTCGTGCCAGCGCACGGTGAACACCCGGTCCAGGGCCGCCAGGTCGAGCTCCTGCTCCGCGGACAGGAGGTGGTGGGCCTGCTGCACGAGGGTGTGGACCTGAGCGCGCATGGTGAGGGCGCGGGTGGTGGGGACCATGCTGCGGCCGGTGCGGACCAGGATCGGGTCGCCGGTGGCCTTGCGGATGCGGCCCAGGGAGCGGCTCATCGCCGGCGCGGTGACGTGGAGGCGGGCCGCCGCCCCCGCCACGCTGCCCTCTTCCAGCAGGGCGTCCAGAGCCGTGAGCAGGTTCAGATCCAGTTGCATGGCAGTAACTCTACAAGTGACAAGCATGCACTTGTTGTTAATGATCGGGCGGCCTACTTTCGAAGTGCGGGGCGAGAACGACCGCCCCGCTCCACCGAATCCCCAAGGAGTCCACCATGAGCACCACCATGCCTTTCGCCGTCGGTACGACCCTCCTGTCCGAGGTGACGGAGGCGGTGCGGACCGCCGGTGTCACCCTGCGCGACCGCTACACCGTCCACGCCCGGGGCGTGAGTTCGGACGAGATCGTCGCCGAGATCCACGCCAACGACGACGCGGTGCTGGAGGTGCTGCGCGCACCGCTGCTGGCGGCCCGGCCGGGATCGCTGTGGGCCGAGGACGAGCTGGCGGGCGGCGCGCTCCCGGCCGGGGAATGGTGGATCGTCGACCCCGCTGAGGGGAACATCAACCACGTCCACGGCCTGGACGAGTGGGCCGTCACCGCCACCCTGGTCCGCGACAACCGGCCGGTCCTCACCGTCGTCCACCTCCCGCTGACCGGCGACACCTACACCGCGGTCGCCGGGGGCGGCGCCCACCTCAACGGCCGGCCCCTGAAGGTGTCCGCCAAGACGGACCTGGGCGCGGCGCTCATCGGTACCGGACAGGCCAAGCCGGGCGAGGACGAGCGCACCTTCCGGCGGATCGGCGACTCGGTCACCGCGATGCTCGTCAACGGCCTGGTCGTGCGCGTGTCCGTGCCCGCCACCCTGCAGCTCATCCACGTCGCCGCCGGACGCACGGACGCGTTCTGGCAGTTCTCCGACGTCCGTTCGGGCCTGGTCGCCGGCGCCCTGCTGGTCGCCGAGGCCGGCGGCACCGTCACCGACCTGGCCGGCACGCCCTGGAGCACCGCCGGCGGCGACTTCCTGGCTTCCGCCCCCGGGATCCACGGCGCCGCCCTCGGGGTCCTCTCCTCGATCGCCTGACCGGGCCCCTCCGCTCGTTTCCACCCCCGCGCCACCCCACCGAAGGAGCACCACCATGACCCGCATCGGAATCCTGGGCGCCGGCCGCGTCGGCACCTCTCTCGCCGCCAAACTCGCCTCGGCCGGACACCAGGTCACCCTGGGCGGCCGCAGCCCCGAGGGCAGCGCCGCCCGCACCGCCGGGGCCACGGCGCCGGTCGCCTTCGCCGACCAGCGCACCACCGCCCGTACCGCGGACATCGTGATCAACGCGACCCCGGGCGACAGTTCCCTGGAGCGGCTGACCGACCTGCGCGCCGAACTCGCCGGAAAGATCCTCATCGACGTCTCCAACGCCACCCGCGACGCCGCCGACGGCCTGCCCGGCGATCTGTGCTACCCCGGCAGCAGCCTCGCCGAGAAGCTCCAGGCCGCGCTCCCCGACACCCGCGTGGTCAAAACCCTCAACACCATGCTCTTCATGGTCATGACCGCGCCCGAAACCCTGTCCACCCCACCGACCGCTTATCTCTCGGGCGATGACGACGCCGCGAAGGCCGTCGTCACCGGCCTGCTCGGCGACCTCGGCTGGCAGCCGCCGCAGATCGAGGACCTCGGCGACATCACCACGGCCCGCGCCACCGAGGCCATGATCCTGGTCGTGCCCCACGTCCTGCGCCGGCGCGGCTTCGAGCCCTTCGCCGTCTCCCTCGCCCGCTGAGCCGGCGGCCCGTCGCCCCACCGGCTCGTCCGGCCGACGCCAGGGGTGAAACCCGATCCCGCGTGCGGCGTTAGAAGGGCGGACTCGTCGCGCCCCCGCCGGGCGCGCCGTCCTGGCGACGACACCGAACACGAGGAGCGAGATGACCATCCCGAAGCCGTCCGGACGCGGCCGCATGAAACTGGCAGCACGATGCCGGGTGGTCGCGGAAGCCCCCGCCTTCGGGATGACGGTCTTCTGCGTGATCCTGCTCAACGCGGCACTGATGGGCGCGGAGACCTACAGCGGGCTCGCCCATGACTACCAGCGGCTGCTCCAGGGCGCGGAGGACGCCTGCCTGGTGGTGTTCACCCTGGAGATGCTGCTCCGCATGGGGGCCCACGCCGACCAGCCGAAAGCATTCTTCCGGGATCCGTGGAACCTCTTCGACCTGGCGATCGTGCTCTCCGCCTTCGCGCCGTTCGTCCGCGAGAACACCACCGTGCTGCGGCTGCTGCGGCTCGCCCGGGTGCTGCGGACGGCGCGCTTCCTGCCCCACCTGCGGATCCTGCTGATCGCCGTCGGCCGGAGCCTGCCGGGGACGGTGAGCTTCATGTTCGTCGGGGCGCTGGTGATCTACGTGTACGCCATGGTCGGCTGGGTCTGCTTCGCCGGCTCCGACCCCCAGCACTACGGTTCGGTGGGCCGGGCGGCGCTGACGCTGTTCCTGCTCACCACGCTCGACGGTCTGACCGACGCCGTGCGCGCGGGGCTGGCGATCTCCCGCCTGAGCATCTTCTACTACGCCTCCTACGCCCTGCTCGCTTCGTTCGTGCTGGTCAACGTGCTGATCGGAGTCGTGCTGAACTCCCTGGACGAGGCGCGCGAGATCGAGGCCGAGGCCCGTCGGGCTCCCGCGCCCACGCCCGGGGGTCCCGGCGCGGACGGCGGCGACGTCAGGGCGCGGCTCGCCACGGCCCGCCGCGCGCTCGACGAGATCGAGGCCTCTCTGGCCGCAGCCGAGCGGTCCACCCCCGCCGCACGCGAGCTGGAGACCTCCCGGGCCGGGTCCTGAACCCCCTGGAGCGACCCCTCAGCCCGACACGGGCGCGGGGGCGGGGACGGTCGCGGCGTTGCCGCGGCGCACGGCTTCGACGACGGCGTCGTGAAGACCGCGACTGGCCTCTTCGGACGGGCAGGGCGCCGGGCTCCCGGCCATCACCAGCCATTCGGAACCACCGCGGTACTGGACCGCCACGTCGGCGTGCCCGTCGGCCCAGGTGGTGTGGATGTCCAGTTCACCGCCCAGCGTCACACCCTCCTGGGTGAGGACGCCTCCGCGTCCGGCGAACACTGCGACCGTCGTCCAAGAAGCCCAGCCCATAGTCGACCATCCGATCACAAGGAGAAGTGATAGTCGGCCAACGCCGACCGATCTGCCCCATACCCGACTTTTCGCCGGTAAACACCTCTTCGGCGGCACGGCCGGGGAATGCACCCGAGGGGGTGACGCGGTGCGCCCGCGGGGTGACCCGGGGCTGCGGGCGGCTCACGGCGCTGCGGGCGGCTCGCGGCGGCTCACGTGCCGGGGACCGGAATGGTCAGACGTGCGCCGTCCGGGCCGCCCTCGGCGGAGGCCCGGTGGCCGTGCCACTGGCAGAGCAGGACCGTGGCGTCGTCGCCGAGCTGTCCGTCGTGGTGGCGCAGTACGGCGTGGACCAGGCGGCGCAGGGTTTCCGGCACGGGAAGGGCGTCGGCCTGCTGGCGGATGACGAAGTCGACGAAGCGCTCCAGGCCGAATTCACGGCCCGCACGGTCGCGGGCTTCGGTGATGCCGTCGGTGTAGAGGACCAGACGGTCCCCCGGTTCGAGCTGCTCCCGGTGGACGTGGGCGGGCAAGCCGAGGTCGGTGCCCAGCGGGTGGGTGGGAGTACGGGTGAGCGTGGTGATCCAGCGGCCGTCGCGGATGAGGAGCGGCGGCGGATGGCCGCAGTTGATCCAGGACAGCAGTCCGGTGTTCAGATCGAGGTCGGCGAGGACGGCGGTGGCGTACCGGTCGCGGGTGAACTGCTCGATGAGCGTCGCTTCGATGGTGTCGCGCGCCTGGTTCAGGCTCGCGCCCTGCCGCCGCTGGTTGCGGCAGGTGGCCATGGCGAGGTTGGCGGTCAGGCCGGCGGCGGTGTCGTGCCCCATGGCGTCGAAGATCGCGAGGTGGGCGATGTCGGCGGCCAGGGCGTAGTCGAAGGCGTCCCCGGCCGTGGTGTACGCCGGTTCCATCGCGGCGGCGACCGTCACCCGGGGTCCGGTGAAGGTGCGCGGCGGCATCAGCGTCCACTGCATCTCGGCGGACACCGACATGGCTTCCAGGCGGATCAGGCGGGCGTAGGAGTCGCTGTGCGCCCGCGCCGCGACCAGCATCATGCCGACCACGGAGGCCAGGTCCCCCATGGCCTGCCGGGCCTCCGCGTCCGGCTCCCCCGCCGTGGTGACGGCGATGACGCCGAGGCGCTCCGTGCCGTCGAGCAGGGGCAGCCAGTACTGCGGGGCCCCGGTGGTGCCGGCCTGCGGCCGCATGCCCTGGAAGGCCCGCCCGGCCAGGGTGGCGTCGATCCGCAGCTCTTCGCCGCCCTCCCCGGCGTCCAGTCCCTTGCCGGTGACCTCCCGCAGCATGTCCTCCCGCAGGTCGCAGACGTAGAGGTGGACCGGCGCGAATCCGGCGCCGGCGGCATGTTCCGCGACCAGCGCGGGCAGCTGCTCGAAGGTCGTCAGGTGACTGGCCCGCAGCAGCCCGGTGAGCATGTCGCTGTACCTGTCCGGCATGGCAATCCCTCCGGCCTCTGATGACGCCACGGCTCGCCTACCCCGTGACAACCCTCCCAGACGAAAGCGGACGCAGCACCTCCGCCGGGGCCTCGGGCGCTGTCCCCGGGAGATGCCGTGCACCGGGCCGGGGCATGTGGAAGGGTGCGCGTACCGGCGTGCTCCCGGAGCACCCGCACCACTGGTCCGCTGGAAGTGACTCGGAGTCGTCGATGGCCGTGCGTCGTGTCGTGCCCAACCTCTCGTCCGCAGCCCGGGAGGAGAACCGGGACTTCTACGGCCTGCTGGGCTTCGAGGAGGTGATGGACCACGGCTGGATCTTCACGCTCGCCGACCCGGCCGCTCCGGCCGCGCAGATCAGCTTCATGACCGCCGACGCAACGGCGCCGGTCAACCCCGACCTGAGCATCGAGGTGGACGACGTGGACGCGGCCTACGCGGCCGTCCTCAAGGCCGGCGCGGAGGTCGTCCACCCGCTCCAGGACGAGGACTGGGGCGTGCGGCGCTTCTTCGTCCGCGACCCCGCCGGCCGGGTCGTGAACGTACTGGGCCACCGCTGACAGGGAACGAGCGGGTCGCCCTGACGGAAAAGGCGTGAGGCCCCGCGTCGGGGGGGATGACGCGGGGCCTCACACCTGGACCAAAGCGCGCCCGCAGCGCGTACGACGGCACCCGGCCCGTGTCGGGCGCGGCGCAGGTTCCGCAGAACGCCCCGGCGGACCCCCGGCCGCCCGGTACGTTATGCGACGGTATGCGAACGCGGAGGCCGTTCCCCCGGCCGCTGTCGGTGCGCGTCCCGCTGGGAGCGGGAGCCGGGGCCGTTCGCTCCGTGCGGCGGGTGCGGGGGCTGGGGACGCCTGCGGGGGCTGAGCGCGGTCCCCGCCACCACGGCGCCCGGGGCGGCCGCGGGCCGCGGCCTGCCCGGGGGACGCGGCCGCGGTTCAGGCGGTCACGGCGGACGCGGTGGTGATCTCCGTGCAGCGGGTGACGACCGCGGCCAGGTCGCCCCGGGTGCGCATGAGTTCGCGCTGGACGCGCGCGCCGTTCCCGTCCCGCAGGAGGGCCGCGAGGCCGTCCCGGACCAGGTCGTCGTCGCCGTGGTCGCGTACCGCGTCGCGCACATGGCGGTGGAGGGCGTCCACCACTTCCTCCGGCGAGGCCTCCCGCATGGTCTCGGGGTGGAGCAGGGAGCCCTCCAGCCCCGACCGGCCGGCCTGCCACGACGCCAGCCGCAGCAGGCTCGTACTGACCGGCGCGGGCGGTTCCCCCGCACGCCAGGCGCGCGCGGCCGTTTCGACCAGGCCGCGAACGAGCGCGGCGAGCAGGACCGGCGTCGAGGCGTCCAGACACACGTCCGCGACCCTGATCTCCACCGTGGGATAGGCGGCGGACAGCCGGGCGTCGAACCAGATCATCCCCTCGTCACGGAGCACACCGCTGTCGACCATGGCCCGGACCTGGTCGTGGTAGCCCTTCGGAGATCCGAAGAGGTCCACGGGTCCTGCCGACGGCAGCCGGTTCCAGACCCGGCTCCGGTAGCTCCCGTATCCCGTGTCCTGCCCCTGCCAGAAGGGCGAATTCGCGCTGAGGGCGGTCAGGACCGCCAGCCAGGGCCGGATCCGGTCCAGGACCGCGACCCCCTCCTCGTCCGACTCCACCGACACGTGGATGTGGCAGCCGCACGTCAACTGCTCCTGCGCGGTCAGCCCGAACTGCTCGGCCACCCACTGGTAGCGGCGCCCGGTGTTCAGCGAGGGCTCCACGGGCAGCGGGGAGGTGCCGAGGGCGGCCACGACCGCGCCTACGCCCTCCGCGTGGCGCGCGGCCTCGGTCCGCCAGCGGCCGATCTCGCGCGCCAGCTCGCCCAGGTCCGTGACCGGCTTCGTCGCGAACTCGACCTGCTCCTTGGCGAGTTCGCGCTCGAAGTTGTGGCCCTGCTCCCAGCCGTCACCCGAACCCGGCCCGTCGGACCGGTCCGCGGCCTCCAGCACGTGCCCCGACAGGGCCACCGGCACGCCACTGGCAGGATCCACCAGGAGCAGTTCCTCTTCCACGCCCACACTTCGCATGCCTGCACCCATCACATCGACGATCGAACAGGTCCCGCCTGCCCGGGACGGCCCCGGGCCATGCGGTCCATCCCGAACGACATATTTCGGACACGTGCAGGCGACCCGAGCCGTACCGTGGCGGCGTGCTGCCAAGGGAGGGCGGAACGTGACCACCTCAGCCAGGATCTTCGTCAACGAGGGCAGCTTCGGCATCCTCGACGCGGGCGCAGTGCCCATCGAAACCGCCGACTGGTCGCAGACCCTGCTCGTCCCCCTGGCTCAAGGAGCCATCGTGCTGACCGGGATCAATACCGGCAACGTGACCGTCGAGGTGGCGGCGGCCGGGGAGCGCGAAACCGGAAACGGGGAAGAAACGGCCGGCACCCTCCTCTGGGCGCCGGCCGGCAGCCTCCGGGTGGAATCGCTCGTCCTCGGCGCTCACGAAGACCTCCCCCTCCTGAGCACGGACGGCCCCGGGTGGTACCGGGTCGAGGTCACGGCGCGCGGTCGCCATCCGGAGCGAGACGGGTGCAACCTCGAATCCACCGAGTCGTACCTGATCTCCGTCCGCCCCTCCCCCGGCCCCCGGGTGGCCCCCGGCGCCACGCCTCTCCCCTTGCAGGAGGCTCCCACCGAGGCCGACACGCCGAGGCAGCACCTGATCCGCCGTGCGCTCGAAGCATCGGCAGCGAGCAGGGGCTCAGCGGGTGAACGGGCCGTGGTGGCCGGGCGGCTGGTGTTCCGGGCGGTGGAAGCGCTGGGCGCCCTGGGGGTCGTGGATCACGAGGAAGCCGGCGGCCGTCAGCCGCCGCGTGATCCTCTCGCGGCGGATCGCGCCCACCCTGAACGCCACGGCGACGAGCAGGGCGACCGCGGCGCCGGAGGCGACTGCTTCGACCGGTGACTTGTCGATGAGCATGAGCAGGGTCAGGACCGCGCAGGTGAGGTACACCAGCACCTGCTGGCCGCGGGAGGCGACGTACTGGGCCATGACGTCGTAGGTGACGAGGTCCTTCATCACGGCCACGGCGCCGACGGCCTCGGGAAGCGGCTTCAGCGAGCCCTGCTTCAGCCCGGGCACCGTCCCGCCGTTGCCCGCCTGCGGATGGGCGCTGACGGCGGCCGCCTCGCGGGCACGCGCGCCGGGTCGTGGGTCCCGGTACATCCGGACTTGGACGAGCGAGTTCTTGTACCCGGTGCGGTACGCCATGCCGTACGTGTAGCCGTACCGCTCCGCCACGTGCGCCAGCGCGGCCGCCTTCCGCGGGGTGCCCTGGGGGGCGATGTCGACGACATCCTGACGACGGGCGATCTGCCGGAGCATCCCCGCTATGTGACGTTCCGCGCGCATCCTGTTCCCCGCCCCCCGGGCCCCGCGCCCGGGGCCGCCCGGCGCACAGCCTAGGGGTGCGCCGACGTCCGGAACCCCGCGGGCCCCCGCGCTGCGGTCAGCGCCCCCAGCGCAGCGCCGCCGTCTGTACGGGTGCGTCCCACAGCCGCAGCAGTTCCTCGTCGGCCCGGCAGAGCGTCACCGAGCAGCCGGCCATGTCCAGCGAGGTGACGTAGTTGCCCACCAGCGTCCGGGCCACCGGCACTCCCCTGGCCGCCAGCACCCGTGCCACCTCCGCGTGGAACCCGTACAGCTCCAGCAGCGGCGTCGCGCCCATCCCGTTGACCAGGGCCAGCACCGGACCGTCGCCCGGGGCCCCCGCCGCCATGTCGTCCAGTACGGCCCCGACCGCGAATTCCGCGATCTCCCGCGCCGTCATCATGGCGCGGCGCTCCCGGCCGGGCTCGCCGTGGATGCCGACCCCCAGCTCCAGCTCTCCGTCCGGGAGGTCGAAGGTCGGACTGCCCTTGGCGGGCGTCGTGCAGGCGGCCAGGGCCACGCCGAAGCTGCGCGACGCCTCGTTGACCTGCCGCGCGAGCGCGGCGACCCGCTCCAGAGGGGCGCCCTCCTCGGCCGCCGCCCCGGCGATCTTCTCGACGAAGAGGGTGGCTCCCGTACCGCGCCGCCCGGCCGTGTAGAGGCTGTCGGTGACCGCGACGTCGTCGTTGACCAGGACGCGCTCGATCCGGATCCCGTCCTCCTCGGCGAGCTCGGCGGCCATGTCGAAGTTGAGGACGTCCCCGGTGTAGTTCTTGACCACGAACAGCACACCCTGCTCGGAGGCGACGGCTTGCGCCGCCCGCAGCATCTGGTCGGGGACGGGAGAGGTGAACACCTCGCCGGGGCAGGCGGCCGACAGCATCCCGTACCCCACGAATCCGGCGTGCAGCGGTTCGTGCCCGGAGCCTCCGCCGGACACCAGGCCGACCCGGCCGCCCTCGCGCGCGTCCCGCCGTACGACGACCCGCGCCTCGACGTCCACGTCGAGGTCGGGATGGGCGGCGGCCAGCCCGCGCAAGGCATCGGCGACGACCGTCTGCGGACTGTTGATCAGCATGTTCATCGGGTGCCTCCCGGTGGCGACAGGCGGAATAGCGGACCAGCGACCGAGCGCCCGGACGGCGCTGCCCCGGCGCGGCGGCGGGCGGGCCTTCCACGGAGTGCACGCCCCCGGCACCCGGCACGTCCTGTACCCCCAGTGTGCCGCCCTTCCGCGCTCGCGCGCCCGCCGGTCACCCAGACGTCACGGTGGTCCGCCCGGATCTCCGTCCACCCGCTAAATGGCCGGTGGCGTAGAGAAGCGGTGCAATGGGAAGGAGACCCATTGCTGGACGGGCGTCGCGCCCGGTGCGCCCCGCCCCGTCCAACGTCGCACCAGTGGACTCGGGGGAGTCGAAGCCGGCCCGCGGGCCGACGGGAAGCGGTTCCCATGACTGCGCGACTCAAGACATCGGGGCTGGTCGGCGAACTCTCCGCCGAATTCGCCGGCACCATGGTCCTCATCCTCTTCGGTTGTGGTGTGGTGGCCCAAGTGGTCGCCGGCGGCGCCCTGACCAATCCCCCGGGCGGCCTCGGAAACCACGACAGCATCGCCTGGGCCTGGGGCCTCGGCGTGACCCTGGGCGTCTACGTCGCGGCCCGGCTCAGCGGCGCCCACCTCAACCCGGCGGTCACCCTCGCACTGGCGGCCTTCAAGGGCTTCCCGTGGAGCAAGGTGGCCCCGTACGCGCTGGCCCAGACGGCCGGCGCGTTCGTCGCCGCCCTGATCATCCGGTGGAACTACAGCGAGGCACTGAGCAAGGCGGACCCCGGGCACACCATCAAGACCCAGGGCGTGTTCTCCACGCTCCCGGCCAACGGCAACACGAACCTGCCGGTCACCGAGTGGGGCGCCCTGCGGGACCAGGTCATCGGCACGGCGCTCCTGCTCCTGCTGATCCTCGCGGTCACCGACCTCCTGAACACGCCCCCCGGCGCCAACCTCGGCCCCTTCATCGTCGGTCTGATCGTCGTGGCCATCGGCATGGCCTTCGGCACCAACGCCGGGTACGCGATCAACCCCGCCCGTGACTTCGGACCGCGCCTGGCGAGCTTCCTCACCGGGTACGGCGGGGCGTGGCGAGATCAGTACGGGCACTTCTACTTCTGGGTGCCCCTCATCGGCCCGGTCGTCGGCGGCCTGCTCGGCGCGGCCGTCTACAAGTTCTTCATCGGCAGGTTCCTGCCCACCGCCGAACCGGAACCCCCGGGACGCGTCCCCACCCCGGACGAGAGCTGACCGCACCCGCCCGGGCGCAATCCCCAAGAGAGGCGCACGCCATGGCTGACTTCGTCGGCGCGGTGGACCAGGGGACCACCAGCACCCGATTCATGATCTTCGACCACGCGGGCAACGAGGTGGCACGGCACCAGCTGGAGCACTCCCAGATCATGCCCCGCTCGGGGTGGGTCGAGCACGACCCCGTGGAGATCTGGGAACGCACCAACTCGGTGATGCAGAACGCGCTCCGGCACGGCAACCTGTCCGCCGCCGACCTGACCGCCATCGGCATCACCAACCAGCGCGAGACCACCGTCGTATGGGACCCGCGCACCGGTCGCCCCTACTACAACGCCATCGTCTGGCAGGACACCCGTACCGACTCCATCGCCGCGGCCCTGGAGCGCTCCGGACAGGGCGACGTCATCCGCCGGAAGGCCGGCCTGCCCCCGGCCACCTACTTCTCCGGCGGCAAGATCCAGTGGATCCTGGAGAACGTCGACGGAGTCCGCGAGGCGGCCGAACAGGGCCACGCCCTCTTCGGGAACACCGACTGCTGGGTGCTCTGGAACCTCACCGGCGGACCGGACGGCGGGGTCCACGCCACCGACGTGACCAACGCCAGCCGCACCATGCTCATGGACCTGGAGACCCTCGACTGGGACGAGGAGCTCCTGGGCTTCTTCGGTGTCCCCCGGTCCATGCTGCCCACCATCAACCCGTCCTCCCATCCGACGGCGTTCGGGCAGAGCCGCACCTCCCGCCCGCTGCGGGAGGCCATCCCCATCACCGGAGTCCTCGGCGACCAGCAGGCGGCCACGGTCGGGCAGGTCTGCTACGCGCCCGGCGAGGCCAAGAACACCTACGGCACCGGCAACTTCCTGGTGCTCAACACCGGCACCGAACTGGTCCGCTCCCAGCACGGCCTCCTGACGACGGTCGCCTACCAGTTCGGGGACAGCCCGGCCATTTACGCGCTGGAGGGATCCATCGCCGTCACCGGCTCGGCGATCCAGTGGCTGCGCGACCAGCTCAAGATCATCAAGGACGCGGCCGAGAGCGAACGCCTCGCCCGCACCGTGGAGGACAGCGGAGGCATCTACTTCGTCCCCGCCTTCTCCGGCCTCTTCGCCCCCTACTGGCGCTCCGACGCCCGCGGCGCGATCGTCGGACTCGCCCGCTACCACGACAACGGCCACCTGGCACGGGCCGCCCTGGAAGCGATCTGCTACCAGAGCCGCGACGTGGTGGACGCCATGGAGAAGGACTCGGGCGTCCACCTAGACGTCCTCAAGGTGGACGGCGGCGTGACCGCCAACGACCTGTGCATGCAGATCCAGGCCGACGTCCTCGGCGTACCGGTCAGCCGCCCGGTGGTCGCCGAGACGACCGCGCTCGGCGCCGCGTACGCCGCCGGGCTGGCCACCGGCTTCTGGCGCGACACGGACGAACTGCGCACGCACTGGCAGGAGTCCAAGCGCTGGCAGCCCGCATGGTCCGAAGAACAGCGCGAGGAGGGGTACGCGGGCTGGAAGAAGGCCGTGGAACGCACGCTCGACTGGGCCACGGTCGAATAGGTCGCGGGCGCATAGGTCACGGTCGGACAGGCCTGCCGCCCGGTCGGTGGCCGTCAACTTTCCCGATCCGAGGGGCCGTTGTCGGACCGCACGCATACGATCAACGGCATGACACCAGTGATCGCCCCGCTGCCGGGCGGTACGCCCGCGCAGCTCGGAGGTCACCGGATCCTGGGGGTGCTCGGCGCCGGCGGCATGGGCACGGTCTACCTCGCCCGCCGCCGGGGGCGTCCGGTCGCCCTCAAGACCATCCGGCCCGAACTCTTCCGCGACGCGGACCTGCGCGAGCGGTTCACCCGCGAGGCCGCCGCCGCGGCAGCTGTCCGCAGCCCCTTCGTCGCCAACGTTCTCGGCTCCTCGACCGCCGGGCACGTGCCCTGGATCGCGGCCGAGTTCGTCCCGGGCGCGACCCTCGCCGCCGCCGTGCTGCGGCACGGGCCCCTGCCCGCGGCCGCCGTGCGGGTCCTCGCCGGGGCGCTCGGCCGCGCCCTGACGGCCCTGGGCGCGGCCGGGGTCGTCCACCGCGATCTGAAACCGTCGAACGTCATCCTCGGCGCCGACCGCCCCCGTGTCGTCGACTTCGGCATCGCCCGGGTGACCGGCGACGCCACCCTGACCGCGACCGGCCAGCGCCCCGGAACGCCCGGCTACATGTCGCCCGAGCAGGTGGTGAAGGGGCCCCTGGGGCCACCCAGCGACGTCTTCTGCCTCGGCGCGCTACTCGCCTTCGCGGTGACCGGCCGGCACGCCTTCTACGACGGCGACCCGGTCCGCTCGGACTTCCGCATCGCCTACGAGGAACCCGACCTCACCGGCGTACCGGACGAGTTGCTGCCCGTGATCCGCGGCTGCCTCGAAAAGCGCCCGCAGGACCGGCCCGCCGCCCCGGAGGTGGCCGCGGAGCTGGACCCGCAGAGCGCCGCCCCGCGCCCCGCCACCCGCTGGCTGCCGCCCGCGGTGCTCGCCGACGCCGCCGGGATGGCCCGGGCGGCGGCCGCCCTGGGCGCCGGCCCGCGGCGGCCGACCCGGCGCGGGGTGCTCAAGGGCGTCGGCGCGGCCGTGCTCCTCGCGGCGACCGGCGCCACCGCCCTGCACGCCCTCCAGGAGGACGGCGGCCCCGCCCGCACCCCCGCCCCCCGCTGGACCGGGCCGCCCGGCACGGTGCCGGAGCCCCTCTGGTCGTACGACGGCGCAGCGGCGCAGCCGGCCTTCGGGCCGGTCGACGTCGACGGCCGGGTGTGCTTCGCGGACGGCGGCGGCGAGCTCCTCCTCCACGATCCGGTCACCGGCGAACGGCGCTGGCGCGGCCCGGTGGTGCGCGGCCTCGTCGGCGGCCGTCGGCCCGTGGCCCTGGATCCGGACGGCGCCCTGCTGTTCCTGGACCCCGGCAGCGGTACGGTCCGCCACCGCACGCGCGACCGGGTGACCGGGCTGCTGGGCGCCGACGAGGACCAGGTGTACGCGCTCGACGCCGACGGCCGCGTGGCCGCGCTCGGACGGGCCGACGGCGGCGTGCGCTGGCGCGTGCCGCTCCCCGTGCCGGGCACGGCGCTCTCGGCGGCCGCCGGGTACGGGCGGCTGCTCCTGGCGTCCGCCGCCGGCGGGGTGGTGGCCCTGTCCGCTTCCGACGGCGGCCTCGTGTGGCGGCGGGCCGCCGGCGGCTCGCGGACGGCCCTGTTCGCGGGCGGCGTGCTGCTGGGCGGGGCCGGGGACCGGACGCTGGCCTGCCTGGACCGGGGGCGCGGCGAACAGTTGTGGACCGTGCCCGCGGACGACAGCGCGGGCTTCGGCGTGCCCACGCCGGCCGGCGACAGCGTGTACGTCGCCGACGGCCGCCAGCTCCGGAGCATCGACGCGAAGACCGGAGGCTCCGCCTGGACCGTACTGGCCGCCGAGGAACTGGCCCAGGACCAGGCACCGTTGATGGCGGGGTCCGGGGTCTTCGCGCCGCTGCGGAGGCCCGAGCTGGGCATCCTCGTGGCGCACCGCGAGCGGGCGGCCGAACAGTACGTGTTCGCACCGGCCCTTGCCGGGGAGGGCCGGGCCGACGTTTCCTGGCGGGGAGCGGTCGCCGGAGGCAGTGTCATCTGGCAGCGCGGCGGCGCGGTCCGCGCCCTGCCGGGCATGTGAACGGCCCCGGGCGGGGCCACGAGGTGGGGGGGGTAACGCATGGGGGGCGGACGTCTGGGGGAGGGCCCCGGTCCCGGGGATCCGCAGTGGGCCGGGCGGTACCGGCTGCTGGCCCGTTGGCCCGGCCCCCGGCCGGCGCCGCCCCGGGGCGGCATGTACGTCGGCCGCGACCGGAGCCACGGGCACGCCGTGGTGTGCCTGCTGCCCCCGTCCGCGTACCGGGCGGCCGAGGCGCTGAGCCGCGGGCCCGTGGCGGGAGTGCCGGCCGTACTGGACCTGGACACCGGGACCGAACCCGCATGGGTGGCCCTCGCCCACACCCCGGCCGTGTCGCTCTCCGACGTGGGGCAGCGGGCCGGAGCGGAGTCCGGGATCCTGCCCCTGGAGCAGTCGGTGCTGCTCGCGGCGGAGATCGCCGACACCCTGGCCGCCCTGCACGCCCGGGGCGTCAGCTACGCCGCGGTGGCGCCCGACGGCGTCTGGCTCACCACGGGCCGCCCGCTGCTGATGGCGCTGCACGCCTGCCGCACGCCGTCCGCGCGCTCGCCTCACGAACCGGACCGGGGACAGGGGCAGAGGCACGAACAGGGCCAGGGAGCACGGCCCGAGGCAGGCCCTGGGCGGCCCGAACCGTTCAGCCGGGTGTCGACCGTGCCCGCCGCCTTCATGGCCCCGGAAGTGGCCGCGGGCCGGCCCTCCTCCCCCGCCGCCGACGTGTACTCCCTGGGGGTGCTGCTGCTCCACACGGCCACCGGCCGGCTCCCCTTCGGGGACGGCCCGCCGCCCGTGCTGGCCTACCGCGCCCTCCACGACCGGCCCGAACTCAGCGACTTACCGGGAGAGTTGCGCGAGGTGGTGACCGCGGCGCTGTCACCCTCCCCGGCGGACCGCCCCACCGCGACGGAACTGTCCCGGACGCTGGCCCCCGAAGGGCACGACACGCAGCGGACGCGGGACCCGCTGCCCGGCCGGGTCGTCGCCGCCCTGGCCGTGCGCACGCAGGCGATCGCCGACCTGGAGATCGCGGACGCGGACGGAGAAGGGGCGAGTGCCGGGGGCGGTCATGTGGACGACCGGTCCCCGGCGGACGCCGATGCGCACGAGCCCCCGCACCCCGCCACCCGGGCGGGTACGCCCCTGGCCCCCGTACCGGCCCCGGGCCCGACCACCCCGGGTGGGCAGACCCCGCCCACCCGCCGCCGGGTGCTGTCCGGCCTGCTGACCGGTGCGGCGGGCGCGGCCCTGGGCGTCTCCGGGACCCTCGCCTGGTCCGCGCTGACGCGCGCGGACGACCGCACCGGGCCGTCCGCGGCGGCCGGCACCTCCGGTACGGGCTCCCGCGTGCCCGGCATGCCGCCCGCCGCCCTGTGGCGCCTGGACGACCCGACGGCCCGGACCCGGCTCCTGCCGGTGAGCAGCGCCGACCGTTGCCTGATGACGCGTGGCGACGCCCTGTACGGGCACGATCTGCGCACCGGCAAGGAGGTGTGGCAGCTGCCCACGAGCGGCAGCACCCCGCCCGTCGCCGTGTCCGGCGACCGCTTCCTGACGGCCACGCGCAAGGGGCTGTCGCTCTGCTCGATGCGTGACGGCCGTACCCAGTGGCTCCAGCGCAACGATCAGCTCGCGAGGGTGCTCGCCGCGGACGGCGCCACCGCGTGGCTGCTCGTGGGGGACGGGAATCCGACGGGCGGATACCTGCTGGCGGCCTTCGACCTGGACCAGCGCAAGGAGGCGTGGCGCACCCCGCTGCCGGGCGGCTTCGCCGACGCGCAACTCACCGCCACCGTCGGCCCCGAGACGGTCGTCGTGGAGGTGCAGGTCCCCCGGCAGGCGTTCCGGGACGTCACGGCCGTCCGGACCCACTCGATCGCGGGCTTCGAGCGGAGCGGCGGACGCATGCTCTGGAACCGCTCCTATTCCGACGTGCACGCCGGCCCCGCGTCCGTGGTGGACCCGGCCGGCGGCGGACGCCTGTTCCTGCTCTCCCGCGGTCGCGCCCACGCCTACGACCTGAGGACCGGCACCCGGCTGTGGGAGTCGCAGGCCGTGGTCGCCGGGACCAACGCCCCGCCCCTCTTCAGCGGCGGCGCCCTGTACCTGTGCGACGACGGCACGGGCCCCGTCGTCGCCGTCGACCCGGACACCGGCCGCACGCGGTGGGAGCAGTCGCTCGACGAGAACCTGGAGTGGAACATGCTCGGGAGCATGACCGCGAGCACCTCCGGGCGCACCCTCTACCTCGCCACCCTGCACCAGGTCACCGCGACCGGGCTCCCCTCGGGCAAACGGATGTGGCAGACCGGGCTCGCGGGCGTGGAAGCCCGGGAACCGTTCCAGCTCGCCGCGGTCCCCGGGACCCTGCTCGTCGCCCGGCCGTCCGCCGTCGTCGCCCTCCCGGCGGACTGACCCCGCGCCCTCTCCCCCGCAGCTGCACATGCCGGCACGCGGCACACAGCACACAGCACACAGCACACAGCACGCCCAGGTTCGACCGCCCCGAAGGAGTCCACCGGTCATGTCCACGCTCCTGCCCCTGCTGCCCGACGATCCCGAACGGCTCGGGGAGTACACCCTCCTGGGCCGGCTGGGCGGCGGCGGCATGGGGACCGTCTTCCTGGCCCGTACCGCCGGTGGCCGGCTCGCCGCGGTCAAGACCGTCCGGTCCGACCTGCGCGACCAGCCCGGCTACCGTCAGCGGCTGGCCCTGGAGGCCGAAGCCTCCCGCGCCCTCGGAGGGGAGCACACCGCGCCCTTCCTCGGCGCCGACCCCGACACCGCGCGGCCCTGGCTGGCCACGGGGTACCTCATCGGACCCTCGCTGACCGAGGCGGTGGCAGCCGCGGGGCCACTGCCCGAACCGGTCGTCCGCGGACTCGGCTCGGCGCTCGCCGCCGCCCTCGCCGCCCTGCACCGTGCCGGTCTCGTCCACCGCGACGTCAAACCGTCGAACGTACTGGTCACCGCGCAGGGCCCGCGCCTCATCGACTTCGGGCTCGCCCAGGCCCCGGGCAGCCCCCGCCTCACGGAGGCCGCGGGGCTCGCGGGCACCCCGGCGTACATGTCACCGGAGCAGGCGCGCGGCGGGCCGCCCGGCCCGGAGGGCGACGTCTTCGCCCTGGCGGCGGTCCTGGTGTTCGCCTCGACCGGTCACGGCCCCTACGACGCCCGCGGCAGGCAGAGCACCCTCGAACTGCTGCGGGACGGCGCCGACCCCGACCTGACGGGTCTGCCGGACGGGCTGCGCGAGACGCTCACCGCCTGCCTGGCACCGGAGCCGGGTGACCGGCCCGCCCCCGGCCGGCTGCGGGACGAGTGGGGGCCGTTCGACCCCGGGGAGTTCGCCGAGCTGCTGCCGCAGGCGCTGCTCTCCGACCTGTCCCGCCGGATCGGGGAGGTCGCCACCGTCGCCACCGCCCCGCTGCGCGCTCCGGCCCCGCGCCGAGCCCTCTCCCGGCGCACCCTGATCGCGGGCACGGCGGCCGCCGCGCTCACCGCCGTGGGGGGCGCCTCGGCGCTCTGGGCCACCGGGAACCTCCCGGGCTCGGGTTCCGGTTCGGGCTCGGGCTCGGGCTCGGGCTCGGGCTCGGGGAACCGTACGGCGTCGCCCGGCCCCGGCCGCAGGTCCCGCCCGCCCGGCACCCCACCGGCGCCGCTGTGGTCGGTCCCGTCCCCGTTCTCCGCCGCTCCGGCCGTCGCGTCCGACGAGGTGCTGATCCACACGAGCGACGTCCTGCGCGGCATCTCGACGGCCGACGGCCGGATCCTGTGGGAGACCCGGACCGCCACGGTCGGTGTCGTCGTGGCGGGAGACCGCCTCGCGGGCCTCGTCTTCGACGACGAGGGCATCGCGAGCGCGGGGTACCTGGACCCGCGCACCGGCCGCCTCCCCGCCGACGCGGCCGACCCGGCCGTGCTGGGCGGCCTCGCCCACACCACCCAGCTGCTCGCCGCGGACGCCCAATGCCTTTACCTGAAGGCGTACTTCCGCTCCGACGACCAGCGGCAGCAGGAGGAGGCCTGGCTGCTCTCCTACGATCCGGGCGCCCGGAGACTGCGCTGGCGCACCCGGGTCGAGGGCGCCGTCCTGAACGGGGACGGTTCGCTCATGATGTCGGCCGTCCTCTCCGGCGGCCGGCTGATCTGCTCGGACCCCGCGCGCGTCTTCGCCGTCGACCTGCGCGACGGCCGCGTGCTGTGGGCCTGCCGGGTCCGCAGCGACCAGGAGGCGACGTCACCCCACCAGTCGGGTGGCATCAACCCCCCGGTCGCCTCGGAGCGCCACGTCTTCGACTTCGAGGAGCGGATCACCGCGGTGGACCTGGTGACGGGCGCGGTCGCCTGGAAGCTGGAGCCGGAGGGGACCAAGCTGCTGAGCGCGCCCGTCTGCGTGAACGGCACGGTGTACGTCGCGGACGGGGCGCTCCAGGCCTTCGACGAGTCGACCGGCAAGAAGGTATGGACCCACGACCCGGGTGCGTACGTCTCCATGCTGGCGGCTCCCGCCCCGTTCCGCGGCGAGCTCTACGCGGCGGTCGGCGGCGCGGGCCGGGCGGTCGTCGCGGTGGACGTCGCCACCCGCCGCGTCGCGTGGACCCTCTCCGCGGGCGCCGTGAACATGCCCGACGGCCCCACCATGATCGTCCAGCGCGGCACCCGCCTCTACCCCCAGACCACCGACCGCCTGGCAGCCGTCCCCCTCGACTGAGAGCGTCCGCGGCCGGCGACCTGCGAGCGCTCCATGCGCTCCCTCCCGTGCCGGGGCTCTTTGGGCCATCCTGGTGGACATGGCGACCCTCCCGAAGGCTCCATGCCCGTCCTGCTCCGTTCCGCACGCCCTACTGCCCACTAAACGCATCGGGTACGGGTCGGTCAAGGACCATAAGACCGAACCCCGGGCACTGGTGCTGTGCCCGGGCAGCATGGTCCACGTCGCCTACGCCGAAGCGCGAGCGTGGCAGCTCGAGTTCGAGCGTGCACAGCCGGAGGCAGCGGCGCCGGCCGCGGTGGAAGAAATGCTCTTCGAGGGATGAACGGGGCGTCCCTGAACGGCGATGCGCAAACCGAGTTCCGGATCGCCGGGGCCGTCGTGGTTCATGAGGATCGAGTACTGCTCGTACGGCGACGAATCGCAGAGGGCCGACTCTCCTGGCAGTTCCCCGGTGCCGGCGACCATCTCGCAGGCCGTCCCTGTCTGAGCTCCCGCAATACGTCCCGTACGGACTCTTCGAGCCGGTCCAGCGATACCTGGACGTGGCCCTGCGAACTTGATCACGGGGTCGGTTCACCTTGTCGGCCGCGGACTTGATCGCGTCCTTCTGAGCGGCGTTGAACTGCGCGGTGGACTCGGCGACGGTCTTCCAGTCGGGACGGCTCGCGCCCGCGCCCGGATCGTCCGACGCGACCGGTGGGCCGTGCCCCGGGGGCGGAAGACGGGTCAGGACGCCGCGGGTCCGGCAGGTGGTAGCAGCTCGGCGATGACGAAGGCGACCACGGCCGCCAGGATCACGACGGGCATCATGGCGGCGCTGCCGAGGAGGAGGACCACGAGCACCACGCTGCTCACCGGCAGCCGCAGGGTGACGGCGGAAGCTGCCGCCATGCCCGCCGCCATCGCCGGTACGACGCCCAGGCCCGGCAGGGGCGAGAGCAGGACGCCGACCGCAGCACCGAGGAAGAGCGCCGGAAACACGGGGCCGCCTCGCAGGCTGCCCAGGCACAGTGCGTAGGCGGCGCCTTTGAACAGCAGGACGGCGAGCAGTGCGCCAACTCCCCACGCGTGCGGGTCGGAAGCCAGTGCGGCGAGGGTGGACTGACCGGACGAAACGACCTGCACGGGTGAGCGGCCGGTGATCAGCGAGTAGAGGGCGGCGCAGGCCGCGGCGCCCAGCGCACACAGGACGGTCCGTACCAGCGGCCTCGCCGTGACGTACGAGGCGATCAGCCGGGCTCCGGCCAGCAGCGGGTGCAGGACCACGGCGAGAGCCACGGCCAGCGCCAGCGCCCAGAGCACGTCCGCCACGTCCAGGCGGGGCAGCGGGGTCGACAGCTTCAGGGAGAGTTCGCCCGTCTCCAGCCCCACCCAGCGGCCGAGTCCGGTGAACACCAGGGATCCGACCCCGCTGGAGAGCAGGGCGGGGAGCATGACCGCGAACAGCTGCGGCCCGCCCACCCCCGCGACCTCGATGAGGAGCACCGCGGCGATGAGCGGGTTGCCGAAGATCGCCGATATGGCGGCCGCCGCTCCGGCCGCGCCCAGGAGGGCGACGCTCTGGGGGGTCGCCGGCACCTTCGCGAGGTCCCGGAACACGAGGGCCAGGCCGCCGCCCAGGGCGATCAGCGGGGCCTCCGGTCCCAGCACGGCGCCGAACGGCAGACTGGCCACCGCCGCGAGGAGTACGCCGGGCAGGGCGGCCGACGACGAGCCCCCGGTGTGCAGTCCGGAGGCGGGGACGTGGCCGCCCCCGCCGGGCAGGTGCGTGGCGACCAGGCCGACCACGGTTCCGGCGACGAGCAGCAAGGGGAACGGCCACCACCAAGGTGGAGCGTCCAGGCCCATGGCGTGGGGAAGGTCTGCCCACAGCACGTGTTCCAGTTCGTGCAGCATGACGAGGAACCAGTAGGCCGCGAGCGACACCGGAATGCCGATGAGGGCGCAGAAGGCGAGCGTCTTGAGGTAGCCGGGATTGCGGAGCATGTGCCGGAGGACGTCAGCCTCCTGCGGTTGCGTCCCACTGACCGGTGCGTCGGATCGTGCACGCGCCTCCGTCATGGACTTCCTCCTTCCTGGGCCGCGGCGGGAGGGCCGGGGCGGGGCGGCTGTCGGGCCGGGCCGGTCATGACTCGTCCTGCGGAGCCCGCGGTACCTCCCCTCGCCTGCCCACGCCGATCCTGACGGCGCCGAAGAGGACCTTGGCGATCACTCCCACCACGATCAGATCGATGGCCATCTGTACGGTGGTCAGCGCACGGGCGGTCTGGCTGACGGGTGCGATGTCCCCGAAGCCCACGGTCGCGAACACGGTGACCGTGAAGTACAGCGCGTCGGTCCGGTTCAACGGTTCCGCGAACGATCGCGGCAGCTCCTGCGAGAGCAGGAAGTACGACGCGGAGAACAGCACGAGGAAGAGCGGTACCGCGGTGGCCAGGGCTTCGATGGCGCGCAGCCGCGGATGCTCCGCATGGGTGATGGCAGCGATCTGCCAGGCGATCAGGCCGCCGAAGAGGGCCAGGCCGCACACGAGCAGTACGACGGTCAGGACGCCGAACCCGCGGTCCAGCGGGGCCAGGTAGTACAGCGCCGTGAGGAGGACCACCGAGGCGGCTGCGCGGAGCAGGTGCCCGGCCAGCAGGCGGAGGGACCAACGGCGCGGCTCGGGCAGCAGCCGCGGGCGGCCTGCCACCCTCACCGGCCTCCCGGATCGCCGATCGGCCCGGTATCGGCCTGCCCCGTGTCCTCGAACTCGTCACTCATGACTACTCCTCGCACACCACTGGGCGACTCCCGCGCCTCCCTTGGCGGGCAGGGTCCTCCCGCCATTGCAGCACCCGTGCGATCGACCCGCACTTCTGGACTCCTGGGCGCTGCGGGCCTCCGGCTCAGCGCGTGAGGTCGTAGAGGCTCCGGCTCACGAGCCACAGTCCGAGGAGGAGGCAGGTGATCACAATGGCCTGGTCCTTGCGTCTTGACAGCCACGCACGGAGGTCCATCAGCGCGAGCGCGGCCTTCTCGGGCGCGAACACCATGTACAGCTCCATGGCCAGGAGGCTGGACGTCGCGAGTACGCAGAAGGCCGGCAGAGCCAGGTACGCACCACGATGGGAGAGGTCCGCCTCGATGACCGTGGCGGCTCCGGCACCGACCATGCCCCAGGGCTGAAGGAGCACGGCGAGCGTGGCCGCCGACCAGCCGGAGACCTGGTCCATCCGGGATGTCAGCGACGTCCCGGCGGAATCCGACCCCGCAGATGACGGGGTGGCAGCTGCGATGCGCCGTCGGCGGCGCCGGTGCTCGCCGTACAGGACCAGCCCGGTGCCGATGGCCAGCTTGGCCGCCAGTGCGGCGGTGGAAGGCGGCGAACGGGGCTCGGGCGGCTCCCCGCCCGTGAGCAGGAGCACGATGGCGATCACGACGACGAGGCAGGCGAGCCAGGCGGTGATGAAGGCCAGTCCCTTGCGCACGCCCCCGGGCGCGGCGAGCACCAGTACGAACGCCGTGATGGGCAGCGGGTAGAGCGTGATGACCAGGCCGATGACGAACAGGTCGAGCACCATGGCCACGCACCCCGAATCGCAAGGACCTCGCGGCGGGCATAGCGGCGGCGAGGCTCGTCGGTCCATCGTTGCGCGCCCCTGTGGCCGACGCAAAACGTGGGGTTTCGCCCTCGCATGCGGCCGGCCCGCACCGGAGCCGCGAGCGACTCGTGACGGGCTCCCGGGCGGGGCCCGTTCCGTACCGGGCGCCTATACGGCGTCAGGGGCTGCCCAGATCAACGGATAGGTGTCGCACCCCGTGCGTTCGACCCACTCCAGCCGGTCCCGCAGGACTCCGTGACGCTCGCCCGGACTCCGTTCCACCAGCCTGGTCAGCAGCGTGCGCATGCCGCGCAGTGCCATCGGGGAGGAGACCGCGGCGAAGACGAGGTCGTCGACGGCCGTTCGGACGTATTGATCCCAGTCGGGCACCGGGACCGACACCCGCAACTCGCCTTCCTCGTCCGGGAAGTACCCGATGTCCAGGTCCCGGCCGGCGAGGCGTGCCAGCAGGTCTTCCAGGCGGTCCATGCAGTCCACCGCCGTGGCCGGATCGTTGACGGCCGGGGAGAGGGCCCGTAGCGCGATGTCGACCAGCAGCCGGAACGGCAGCTGCGGGTCCTGGTCGAAGGTGCGCTCCACGCCCGTCACCATGGAATCCCGCAGCATCTGTTCGGAGAGGGCACCACCCGTCACTTCGGCGAGCACCGTGCCCGGCGACACGGTGAGTCCCGGGGCGACGCGGAAGGCGATGGAGCAGTGGCGTGCCTTCGCCATGTCGGCCAGTGCGCCCACGTCCATCTGCTGGACCACCGCCGCCGGTCCCGACCAGCGGACGGTGGTGCCGCCGATCGTCGCCGGAGGTACCGCGGGGGACCTGCCCGGATCGTACGGCCGTACGTACAGCGCATCGAACAGCTGGTGCGCGCGGGTGGCGATCGCGGTCAGCGAATGGGCGAGCTGGATGGAGCTGAACGCCCTCATCTGGAGCGTCCGCATGAAGGCGAGCGCGACCAGTGTGAGCAGCATGGCAAGGAAGGGGACGAGGGCCGAGGCGTTCTTCCTCGTGCCGATCGCCAGCCCCGCGGTGATGCTGAAGACGAACACCCCGACGGTGAAGGCGAACGCGCGCCAGACGATGGGCTCGTCCCGGAAGAGGCCGAGGCGGGGGGTGAAGGTGCCGGCGGAGAACTGCACGACCAGGAAGAGCATCGAGTAGATGATGCTCACCAGGCCGATGACACCGAACCCGATGCTGAACAGGAGGGTCGTCACGCGTCCGGCTTCCACCTGCGGACCCACCGACAGCATCGGGACCAGCAGTCCCAGCGCCAGTCCGACGACCGCGCAGAGGAGCTGGGACAGGTCCCTGCGCACGGCGCGCGCGGGCCGGGGGAACAGCGCACCCCGCTGACGCCGTGCGGCGGCTCCGGAGCGTGCGGGAACACCGGTCGAGCCGGTCATCCAGCCTCCTCAACGGTCCCTGCGGATGCAACGCCGGTTCACGATGCAATCACGGGAGCGGTGAGACCGGGTGGCGAAATGCCGGATACGGGCAATTCCGTCATTGTTCTCGGGGAAGGGCCGTCGTGGCGGCCGGACACCGCGCCCCGAGGAGTCTCACCGTGCCTGGACCGGAGGCGGGACACCGCCTGCGCACCGTCCCCCGCTGGATGCGCAAGCACACCCCGCTCCTGAGCCGGCTCCTTGAGCAGTTCGGAGCCGTGAGGGTCCTGGATTGCGCGACCAGGCTGGCGGCCCAGGCCTTTCTCGGCGCGGTTCCGGCCGTCTTCGTCATCGCGGCCCTCGCTCCCGACTGGCTCCAGGAACATCTCGTCTCGTCCATCCGGACGACGTTGGGGCTCCATGACGCCGCGCTGGACCAGGTGCGTTCGGTGTACGCAGCCGACGATCTCACCGCTGCCGCGAGCACGGGCGGGGTGGGAGTCGTGGTGACGCTGCTGTCGGCGACCGCATGCAGCCGCGCCCTGCAGAAGACGTGCGAGCGCTCCTGGCACCTGCCCAAGTCCAAGGCCCGGGTCGCCGCCTGGCGGTGGCTGGCCTGGCTCGCCGTCTGGCTGGTCGCCCTGCTGTTCCAGGGGCTGGTGCAGACGGCCTTCGGCACCGGCCGCGCCACCGGGTTCACCCTCGCCGCGGTCAGCGGAACACTGCTGTGGTGGTGGACGCAGCACCTGCTGCTCGGCGCCCGCGTCCCCTGGCTGCCGCTGCTGCCCGGTGCGGCGATGGCCGGCGTCGGGGAGCAACTGCTGACGATCGCGTCGAGGGTGTACATGCCCCATGCCGTCGACCGCAGCATGCAGCAGTTCGGCAGCCTGGGTTCGGTGTTCGTCCTGCTGTCCTGGCTCATCATGTTCTTCGTCGTCGTCACCCTCGCCATCGCCGTGGGGTACGTGGTGGCCCACGAACCGCTCCCCGCGCGCTGGCTCCGCACGCCTGCGGATCCCTCGACGCTGTGACGTTGCGCTCCTACTGCTCACGAGACGAGGACCTTGGTCTTGGCGTGCTCGTACTCGGCTGCCGTGAGGTCCCCGCGGTCCTTGAGCTCCGCCAGCCGGGACAGCTCGTCGGCGGCGCTCCTGACGCCGGCACTCTCCTGCACGTAGGAGCGGAACGCCTGCTCGTGCTGCCGGGCCCTCTTCAGCTCGCGTTCGCCCATGCCCCGGCCCCGCGCGATCAGGTAGACGAACACGCCCAGGTAGGGCAGCAGGATGACGAAGGCGGTCCATCCCGCCTTTCCCCAGCCGTTCATTTCGTCGTCCCGGAAGATGTCGCCGACGACGCGGAAGAGGAGCATGAACCACAGCACCCAGAGGAAGCACAGCATCATGGTCCAGAACATGTTCAGGAGCGGGTAGTCCACTGCCAGATCGAGCATCGCGCCGTTCATCGCCGGTCTCCTGTCGGTGGGGGTCGTGCCTGGTCTGAAGAATTTCGACGGACCCGGGCCATCACCGGCCCGTGCGCACCGGTCGCCGGGTCACGCCGGTTGCGGAGCGAAGGGATACAGCTCGTCCGCCCCGGGCTGCACCACGCCGTAGCTGCTCTCCGGTACTTCGTTCCACGCGCCGGGCAGGTCGCCCAGGGGTTCGGAGACGACGAGGCGGGTCTCCTCCGAGACGTCCCGCAGGAACGCGACATCGGGGTGCAGTCTGCGCAGCGCGTCCACCCGGCTGCTGTAGAACAGCGACCGGGACGTGTGCCCGCTGGAGTAACGGAAGGCCCACAGGCGCTCGCCGTCGGTGATGGCGAGCGTCATCTGGAGCGGGGCCTCGACCCCGTGATCGCCGGCCGCGCGCTCCACCACTCCCGCCATCCTGGCCACGGCGGTCGGCGGGTCCTGTTCCAGACCGAAGGTGAGGGCCAGGAAGAACATCACCTCGGAGTCCGTGGTCCCCTCGATGTCGGCGTACAGGGCGGGGTCGACGAGCAGGGTGAGGTCCCGGCGCAGGAGGTGGAAGCCGGCGATGGCGCCGTTGTGCATGAACATCCACCGGCCGTGACGGAACGGGTGGCAGTTCGACTGCTGCACTGCCGTGCCGGTCGACGCACGGATGTGGGCGAAGAACAGCGGGGAGCGGACATGGTCGGCCATCTCCCGCAGGTTGCGGTTGTTCCAGGCGGGGCCGACGTCCCGGAGGAGCGCCGGAGAATCGTTGTCCTGCGTGTACCAGCCGATGCCGAAGCCGTCGCCGTTCGTCGTTTCCACACCGAGCTTGGAGTGCAGGCTCTGATCGATCAGCGAGTGGGCCGGTTTGTACAGGATGGTGTCGAGCAGCATGGGGGTCCCCGAGTACGCGAGCCATCGGCACATCTGCGATCACCTGAGTTCCCACTGCCACCCGTTGCCACGGACGGTATGTCCGGCTCGGGGTCCCCGCTCAGCCTCGTTGCCTGCGCGGTCGTCGGCAGTCCCTTCATTCTCCTGGCCCTCTCCGATGATCGCCACGCAGGCAGGACGGCGAGCACCGTGGGGTGGTACCCCAGGGCGGACGCGAGGGCGAGGAGCAGCACGCCGGCGGCGAGCCGGCGCCCATGGGCCTGTACCCGTTCCGGTGGTGTGGTGGTAGGACACACCCTGCGGGGCCCGATTGTGATGACGCGCCACACATGCCGGTGAGCTGGGGACTTCTCCGTTGTGGCCACTCCCGACGTCCTCGCAGACACCCTGGAAGTGGTGCACATGGCCTCCCCCGGAACCGTCCCGCAGACCCCATCCGGCATCCGGCGGATCGTCGCCGCCAGCCTCGTCGGGACCACCATCGAGTGGTACGACAACTCATCGGATCAGAGCTACCATCTGCGGGGTTCCATCACAGGGGACGCCTGAACCAGCACCGAACCAGCACGGGATCCGAAGTGGGCCGCGCGTCATCCCTCCCGACACCACAACGGCGTCTCCGCCAAGTGCATCTCCAACACGGTTTCATCACGCTCTGTACACCAAGCACCCGAGAGCTGCCGAGTTGGCGCCACCCCAGCGCGGGGCGATAGGCCCCGGACGGCTACGCCTCGACGAGGAGTCCCGACCGCGCGCCGCCGTCAGGGCCCGTCCACGCTGCGTGACCGTCTACGGACGACGGACCCGTGTCCCGCTTGCCGTTGGAGGTGCCCGGCCGCAGGCAGGGCCAGGCTCATACCGTGCTCTCGGCGCATGCCGCCCGAGTTCCGGCTGTTCGTAGCGAGGCCTTGGTGATCGTTAGGGCCCTACGCGGGACACACGGAATGGGCATCATGGCGAAGTCGCGGTGGAAGGTCGCGGGGCGGCCGCTACGGCGGTCCTGCCGACCAGTAGAGCTCCAGACCAGGCTGAACCGGGCCGAGGCCGGGACACGCGCCCTGGAGGAGAAGACCGAGGAAGGGTACCGGGCTCTCGCCGAACCGCGCCACAGCGTGGACGCGCTGGCCATGAGCACCTACGAGCGCACGGAGGAGACGAACCGCAGGATCACCGCGCTGGGCAAAGAATTGGAGTCCACGGACACTTACGTCATCCCGTCCGATCCTCTTCCCAGTGAGCAACAGCCATGGCCGCAGCGTGCCGGTGCGGTCGTCTGCGGTGCCGGCACGCCGCGGGAGGCTCACATGTTGATCATGTGGCCGGCCAGGCCGTGCACGGCCTCCTTGACGGCCTCGCCCAGGGTCGGGTGGGCGTGGACGTTGCGGGCCACCTCGTGGACGGTGAGATCCCATTGCTGGGCCAGAGTCAGTTCGGGAAGCAGTTCGGTGACATCGGGGCCGATGAGGTGGCCGCCGATCAGCTCGCCGTACTTGGCATCGCTGATCAGCTTCACGAATCCGGTCGTGTCGCCGAGGCCATGGGACTTGCCGTTGGCGCTGAAGGGGAACTTGGCGACCTTGACGTCGTAGCCGAGCTCACGGGCCTGGGCCTCGGTGTAGCCGAAGCTCGCGATCTGCGGCTGGCAGTAGGTGGCGCGAGGGATCATCGCGTAGTCGAGTTCCATGGTCTCGGCATCGGCGATCGTCTCGGCCGCGATCACACCCATGGCCTCGGCGGTGTGGGCGAGCATGAGCTTCGCGGTCACGTCACCGATGGCGTAGATGTGCGGGACGGAGGTGCGGCAGCGGCCGTCGACCTCGATCGCGCCGCGGTCGGTTACGCGCACGCCCGTCTGCTCCAGGCCGTACCCGGTGACGTTCGGCGCGAAGCCGATCGCCTGGAGGACCTTGTCGGCCTCCAGGACCTTCGGCGTGCCGTCCTTCCCGGTGACAGAGACGCGGACCTGGTGCCCGGACTCGTCGATGGCGTCGACCCGAGTGGAGGTGAGGACCTCGATGCCCAGCTTTCGGTACTGGCGGGCGAGTTCGGCGGAGACCTCGGCGTCTTCCAGCGGGGCGACACGGTCCAGGAACTCGACGATCGTAACCTTCACACCATAGTTGTGCAGTACGTAGGCGAACTCGATGCCGATGGCACCCGCCCCGGCGATGACGATGGACTGCGGGAGGTCATCAGCGAGGATCTGCTCCTCGAAGGTCACCACGCGCGCGCTGCGCTTGGTACCGGGCAGCAGTTTGGGGGTCGCGCCGGTGGCGATGATGCACTGGTCGAACCCGATGGTGCGGGTGTTGCCGTCGTAACCGGTGACCTGGAGGGTGTGCGGGTCGAGGAAGGTGCCGCGGCCGTCCACCTCGGTGATCTTGTTCTTCTTCATCAGGTAGTGGACCCCCTTGACCCGGCCGTCGGCGACCGTGCGGCTGCGCCGGAAGGCCTCGCCGTAGTCGAAGGTGACCTCTCCCTCGACCTTGATGCCGAAGGTCTTCGCCTCATGGGTGAAGATGTGGGCCAGTTCCGCGTTGCGCAGCAGGGCCTTGGTCGGGATGCAGCCCACGTTCAGGCAGACACCTCCCCAGTACCTCTCCTCCACGACGGCGACACGCTTGCCCAGTTGGGCGGCACGGACGGCGGCGACATAGCCCCCGGGCCCGGCTCCGAGTACGACGACATCGAATCGATCGTCCTGCTCGACCATGGTGCGATCCTCTTCTTCCATCGGTTCAACTGACGTCCGTGACGGCTCGTACTGGAAAGTGTCGGTCACCGGCAGGGTGATCCGTCAGTTGCGTCCGGCCATGTCCCGCCGCCGTCGACGGCCTAGCCGACGCGTGCGACCGCGAGGCCGCGGCCAAGCCGCCGCGAGGCAGCCGTTCCGGGTGGCCCGCACGGGGCGGTGTCCAGCGTGTCGAGACAGGAGCGCATTGGTGGCCAGGGGCGGGGCGAAGTGGTGGCCGCGGATGTCCTCGGCCAGGCTGGGGCGGCTGTCCCGCAGGCCGACCAGAAACCGTCCGGGGGAGCCCCTCCGCCCAGATCCCGACGCGTCCGAGGCCGGGGATGCGGGCACTCATGTGGTTGATTGTGATGGCCTGCCACATATGCCGTGACCTGTGGACTTCTACGTTGTGCCCACACCAGACGTCCCCGCAGACCCCTGGAAGTGATGCACATGGTCTCCCCCCGAACCGCCCCGAAGGCCCCGTCAGGCATCAGACGGATCGTCGCCGCCAGTCTCATCGGGACCACCATCGCGTGGTATGAGAACTCATCCGGTCAGGGCTACCGCCTGCTGTTTCTCGACACGCAGAGCGGTGCCCACTGCTCGGCTGTGCGATCTCACGTGTCCGAGGGCCTGGGCCGGGTCAGCGGGAGCAGTTCGACAAGGACAGCAGCAGGTGTGCGGATTCGGGGCGGAGGTGGTCGGAGTACCGGAATCATCTGAGGCGCGTCACCGCTTCGTTCTGGTGTGCCCAGCAATTCTTGGGCCGCAGGCCCCCCACCAGTGTGGATCTTAGAGCTCGTAACACGATCATGCGTCGGGCTTGTTGAGGCGTCGCCAGCAGATGAGACACCTCAGGCGCTCAACGCGTTGAGCAGCCGCGGCGAGGACTGTTGGAAAGGCCTTGCCGGAGGCCCTGGTGATGGGTGAAGCGCCGGCGTATGCCTTCAGGCCGCGGGCGTCGGCGAAGCGGGTCTTGTCGTCTCCAATCTCGGCGAGCACCCGGGCGCCGAGCTGAACGCCGAGGCCGGGGAAACCAAGGATGATCTCAGCGTCCGGGTGCTGGGGGAGGGCCTGTTCGACCGCCTCGGCGAGGTTGTCGGTGGCGGTGCAGGCGGCCTCCAACTGGACCAGAAGGGCCAGCATCTGCTTGCCCAGCGCGTCCTCGACCAGCGGCGGCTGGTGGGCGCAGTCGTCGCGGAAGGTGTCTTGGAGCCGCTCGGCCTCGGCCGTGATGTTCCGTTTGCGGCCGGCCCGCTTGAGCGCGGCCCCCAACTGAGTGCGAGTCAGCCGCGCGGCGCGGGCTGGTGTCGGGGCTGTCTTCAGGAGTTCTCGGTCCTCGGGCCGGCACAGACCGTTGCGCCAAGGCTCGAAGGCCGTCAAGGCGGCCGGATAGTACTCCCGCAGTAGTGACCGGAGCTGGTTGGACAGCTGCTGGCGGTTCCAGAGTGAGTCCTGCTGAGCGCGGGCGAGGACGGCCACGGCCCGGCCGAGGTCGCTGTCGTTGGGCAGAGGCCGGTGGGTGTCGACCAGGGCGACGTCGTGTGTCCGCTCGGCCCAGTCGATGCCGCAGTAGATCAAGATGTTCCTCCCCACAGTGCTATTTGTGCTGGTCACGAGCTCATGCGGAACCACGCGGCGACCTAATCCCAGGACTCGGCGCAAAGGCCGGTCCGCCACCTCAGTAGCCGTTCATGGAACCAGCTCACCCCACGGGCCTCGGTCTTTAGCGGGAGCTCGAATCGGCTCGGGCCTGTCGAGAGGTCACCGTGGTGCGGGCTCGCACCACCAACACCAACGAGTGATCAAGGGGCGGGTGTTGACGTTCGACGGTCCTGGACGGCGCCGATCTCCATGGAGGCATTCATGCCTTGAGTGGGGCAGGCGTACGTCCAGCACCGACGAACATCAACGTCCACAACGTGGTGGCGGCCAGGGAGGCGCCGAGCGCGCGCGATCTCATATGAGGTCTCAGCGACCTGGCTGCAGGTAGGCGTCCTCTCGGAACCCGCCAGGCTGCCACCACTAGATCAGGGCCGCCGCCGCTCCATAGGAAGGCGTACGAGCCTGGATTGGAAAAGCATGACTGTCCCTGCTGTTCGAACGTTCCGGCGGCTTCTCTACCAACCCGTGCCGTCCGTACGTGGGGATGAGGCTGCAGGCGAGGGAGACGAACGCGTCGTGAAGCTCGGTGCGGCGTTCCCATCGGACGGCGAGTCGTTTGAACTGGTGGAGCAGGGCGAAGGTCTGCTCCACCACGTAGCGGAGCTTGCCCATGCCCTTGATGTTCGGGGCTCCTTTGCGGGAGATGACGGGCAGGATCCGGCGTTTACGCAGTTCATCGCGGTTGGGGTTGGAGTCGTAGCCCTTGTCCCCGAGCAAAGCCTCCGGACGTCGGCGGGGCCGGCCGGGACGACCTGCCACGGGTGGGATGCCGTCGACCAGGGCGAGGGTCTGCGTGACGTCGTTGACGTTCGCCGCGGTCGTGATGACTTTGAGCGGGGTACCGCGTCCGTCGCAGATCAGATGGTGCTTGCTGTCCGTCTTCCGCCGGTCGACCGGCGACGGACCGGTGTCGGCACCCCCTTTTTCGCCCGGATGTGGGAGCCGTCCACGCATGCCCTGGACCAGTCGAGGCGGCCGGCCGTGTTCAGCTCGGCGAGCAGGACGCGGTGCAGCTGGTCGAAGACCCCGGCCTGCTGCCACCGCTCCAGGCGCCGCCAGCAGGTCTGCCCCGAACCGAACCCCAGCTCAGGCGGCAGAAGTTGCCACGCGATGTCGTTGCAGAGCACGTACAAGATGCCTTGCAGGCACAGCCGGTCAGCTACCGGCCGCGGCCCTGGCGACCTCGCCGGCCAGGGCGGCAGCAGCGGCTCGATCAGCGCCCACAAGTGGTCATCCACGATCCACGGCCGAGTACCCACACCACCACGAACGGCCGAATCGTCACACCAGTCACGGCTGGCCAGGGCATCTCAGCAAGATCCTGTCATGAGCTCTTACGGCCTTGGCGACCGCCTCGTATGTCAAGGCGGATTCGGCGACCATGTCCCGGAGCCGGTCGTTCGGTGTGCGTGTGGCCATGAAGCACCTGCCCGTATACCCGATATACCGGTTGCCCTCGATCACACGGTACCCCCGCCCGATCACCGCGAGTTGAATGGCCGCCAAGCCCGAAGAGACAGCCGCAAGGCACTCCCCTCGGCGCTGCTCTCAACCGGATCACCCGTGAACAGGAGCCCGCGCATGACCCGCACGTCGACACCCACGCTCCCCGCCCTGAAGACCACCTCGGCGACAGCGACGACGCCCTCATGGGCACAGCACGCGCCCAGATGCTGGTGTACCTCGCGCTCAGTGGCGCCCAACCCTCCCGACTGAAGACTGTGGCCTTGCCCGCCGACCGCACAAGCCGCCGCCGAAATCCCTGCGTCGTCACCACGCCCCTGGAGCGCGACGTGGATGCCCACGCTATGCGCGGCGATGTCCGTGCCGAATTCGCCGACGAGGCCCAGCCCGGCCGCCGGGAGTACGCCCGGGCTCTCGGCCTCGACGACTTCCTGACCTACCGCGTTCCCGGAACCGAACTGCGCCTGGGCATGTCCCGGCAGCTCTTCGCCGCCTGCGCTCAACTTTACCGCGAGGACCAGCTGATCGCGGAGCGAACCCCCGGCATGCGCGCCGAGGACGTGCGGGCCGATGAGCCCGTCAGCGAGGAAGCGGAAGAGCGTCGGCGTCACACCCAGCGGCGGGTCTTCCGGGAGCAGCAAGACGAGCAGCGGGCCCGGATCGAGCCCCGGGTCCGTGAGGCCTTCGAGGACGGCAGAAACCGCCCCTGGCGAGAACTGCTGCACACCCAGAACGACCCGCGCCTCGACCTCGACGATGACCCCGGGCTCCTCGAAGCCGCGACGGCGGAGACGTACCTCGCCGTCCGCGAAGACGACCTTCCCCACCACGAGCGCTGACTTTCCGCGCTCCGCCTCGGCGTCGCGGCCCGCGGTTGGGTGACGCTGAGGGGAGGCCCCGCGTACGGGGGATGACGCAGGGCCTCCGATGAGACCATAGCGCGCCCGAAGCACCACGAGGCGGACTCCCCAGCCCATTCCGGCCGCTGGGCCCGGCGGAAGATTGCAGCGGATCCCCGGTCAGCCGAACCGGGGAATCGCCGGATCATTGGAAATCCACCGCCATCCCTGCCCGAACCGTCGAGAGGCACCGGCACGAACCAAGTCGGCCATCCCGCTCCGATCCCCTCCGGGACCACCCCCGGCCCGGCCCCGGGCACCGGGCTGTCACGCCAGCGCGTAGCTCTGCCGGAAGTAGTCGGCGGCGCGTTCCAGGTCCCGATCGGTCTGGAGCGTCAGCTCCAGGTCGCCGGTGCCGTAGTGGCCGAACCGAACAGCCCCGGACCGTCATCGGCCTCACGTACTCCCTGCCCGGCCTCCCACGGTCCGCGTCGCCGCCGGACGGGACCTGACGTCACCGTCCCGTCCGGTGTAACGCCCTTACACAGGGCCTCGACAAGGCCAGGCCCCGGCCCGCATGCTCATGCGCCCGGCAGAACGGGAGTCGATGTTCACCACCATCTCGCGCCTGCGCAGCGTGCTCTCCCCATCCGCCGTCCGGGCCGTCGCCAGGGCGGCAGTCCGATGTCCGGTGGCGCTCACACCATCTTGAGGCCGCCGTCGACGGTGAGGACCGTGCCCGTCGTGTGCGTGTTGCGGGGGCTCGCCAGGTAGGCCACTGCCTCCGCCACCGCCTCAGGCTCGGCGAAGGACCCGATCACCTGCCGGGCCAGGAGTTCCGGCTGCGCCCCGTCGCGAAGCACCTCGGTCAGATCGGTCTTGACGATGCCGGGGGCGACCGCGTTGACGAGGATTCCACGGGATCCGAGTTCCACCGCCATGGCCTTGGTGAACGCCTCCAGACCGCCCTTGGACGCGGCGTAGTTGGCCTGGCCCTTTCCCGGCTTGCTCGCGGCCGCGGAGGTGATGTTGACGATGCGTCCGGAACGCTGACGCAGCATGGTGAGTGCGACGGCCTGGGTAAGGAACATCGGGCCGACGAGGTTGGTGGCGATGACCTGGTGGATGTCGTCCGCCTCCATGGTCAGCAGAAGCTTGTCCCGCGCTATACCCGCGTTGTTCACCAGAATGTCGATCCGGTCGAACTTCTGGTGCACCGCGGCCACCAGCTGCCGTGCGGTCTCGGGGCGGGAGATGTCGCCGGGGAACAGTTCGACCTTGCGGCCGAGTGCGGCGATGTGCTCGGCGGCTTCCTCAGCTTGTGACTTCGAGCTGTGGTAGTTGAGCGCGATGTCGCATCCGGCTTCCGCCAGCCGGACGACCGTCGCACGGCCGATCCCCCTGCCGGCCCCCGTCACGAGCGCTACCTGACCTTCGAACTCCATGTGCTGTTCTGCTCCATCCGTTGATTACGGGAGACGACCGGACGGCGATCCGACGACCGCCGGCGACGGCGTGCGTGCCCCGGCATGCGGGCCCGCACCGTGTACCGGCCGGGTGGTCAGGGGGACTGCCGGTGGCTCTCGGCGAGCCGCTCCAGCACGGGGACGGTCTCCGCAGGGGTGGGGTTGGACCGCATCTCGGCCCGCAGCCGGTCTGCGACCTGCTGGAGGGAAGGCTCGGTAAGCACTCGCTGAATCGCCGCGCGCAGTGTGAGCGCGTCCAGGTCCTCGGGCCGGATGAAGATACCGGCGCCCAGGTCGTCGATCTGCCGGGCCCTGACCGGAACGTCCCAGTGCGCTCCGATGACGATCTGCGGAACGCCGTGCAGGAGGGCTGTCGCCGCGGTGCCGGCGCCACCGTGGTGGATGATCGCGGCGCAACTCGGCAGCAGCACGTCCATCGAGACGAAGTCGACGATCCGGACGTTGTCGGGGACCTGCGTCAGGTTCTCCCGCTGGGTGCTGTCCAGCGTGGCGATGATCTCGATGTCGAGGTCGCCCAGCGCCGTGAGCAGGTCCTGGAAGCGGACGCTGTCCTTGCCGTGGGTTTCGCGCCCCGACACTCCCTGGGTAAGGCAGATGCGCGGTCGCTTCGGCTTCTCGGACAGCCAGCCGGGTACGACGGCAGGGCCGTTGTAGGGAACGAAGCGCATGGGCAGGATCGGCTCGCGAAGGTCGAGCCGGACGCTCTCCGGTCCCGGGTCGATGACCCACTGGCCGTTCAGCAACTCCTCCAGCCCGTCTCCGACGGCCGGGAGGCCCAGCCTCTCCAGGGTCCAGCCGAGCCACTCGGCCATCGGGTCCTCCCGGTGTTCGGGAGCCTGCTGTGCCTTGGCATCCAAGAATGCTTCCCGGGCCTGACCAATGACATCGGGACCCCACAGGATGCGGGCGTGCGCCGCGCCCACGGCATGGGCGGCGACCGCTCCCGCATAGGTGAAGGTTTCCCAGATCACCAGGTCCGGCTGCCAGGAGCGGGCCAGCGCGACGATGTCGTCCATCGTGGAGTCGCCGTTGAGCGGCGCGAAGCACAGCGAGGTCAGAACGGTCTGTTGACCGAGCAGATGTTCCCAGGACCGCGCCTCGGGCTGCTCTTCGGCGAAGTCCAGTCCCTCCTGATACGGGGTGATGTCTCCGCCGATCTCGGCGAACAGCTCCATCATGTCTTTGTCGTCACCGACCGGCACGGCGGTGAGCCCGGACCCGGTGATGATGTCGGTGATGCGGGGCTGGCTGGCCACTCGCACCTCGTGGCCTGCGGCTTTCAGGGCCCAGGCCAGCGGCACCAGGTGATAGTAGTGCGTGTTGTGGGCAATCGACGTCATCAAGACTCGCATCGGCTCGTCTCCCCGTTCGGCAGTCGGTGTTCGTCGCGGGTGCTCATGCCGCACCCGCGTCGGTCAGTGCCCCAAAGCCCGTCCGGGCGACGGGGAAGCGGGCGTGGCCGAGCGTGACGGGTGCCCGCCTGAGGCGCACCGCGGTCCCGCTCGGTCGCAGGCCCGGTGCCTCCTGCGCGAGCACCCGCAGCGCACCGCGGGAGAGGGCGCGGACCGCCCGGGCGGCAGAGGTGGAGTGCGCATCGCCGAGGAGCCCCAGGGGGACGCCGACGCCGTCGCCCTGTTCGGGGGCGCCGGTGCCGTTCTCCGTCGGGGCTGGGGTGACCGCCGGGTCGCGCTGGGCGGCGACGACGAGGATCGCCACATGCCCGTCCGTGGGGATTGGCACTCCGGCCAGTTCGACGTCCTCCTGCGCGATCCTGCTCTCCACCCGCACCGGCGGCTGTCGCCACCAGGTCTCCGCTATGACGGCGTCGGCCTTCTCCGGGTTCTGGCAGAGGGCGTCCCACTGCCCGGGAGAGCTGCCCAGCGCCTCGAACGCGTTGCAGATGAGCGCACCGGCGGGTGCGGCCACATCGACTGCCAGAGCGAGAGCCGCCTGAGCGGACCGTGGTCCGCCCTCGCCGAGGTGGCGCGCGAGCAGTTCTCGGAGGTCGGCCGCTGCTCCCAGGCCGGTCCGTGTGATGTCGAGAGTCTGCGGGCAGAGCCGGCTGTCGAGGCTGCGGGTACAGCCGGCCAGCAGCTCCTCGAACCGGCTGCGCCCCGCTGCGGGCAGCCCGAGGAATTCCGCCAGGACCTGTGCCGGCAGGCGTCGCGCGAAGTCGGCAACGAGGTCGAAGTCGGCGCCGAGCCCGCCCAGGAGGGTGCGTGACACCTGCTCGGCGAGGGCCTCCACGGCCACCTCGTCCTGCGTCGACATCGCCGGCTCGGCGTCGGCCGGCACGCCGCCGTGCTCCCGTGCGCGGGCCGGACCGATCTCGGGGCCTGCCGGCGGGAGAAGTTCCGCGCGGTGCCGTCCTCCCACGCGGGTCAGCGCTCCGAAGCGGGCGTCGGTCAGGACGGACCGGGCGAGAGCGCCATCCGCGATCACCCAGGTGTCAAGCACCTTGCTGTGGAACACCGGTCCGCGTGCGCGGACCTCCTCCTCGTAGGGGGTGGTGTCGTCCCGCTGTGCGCGCAGGATCAGCGCGTAGGGGTCTCCCTGCGTTCCTGCGAACCAGTGCCCTACGTAGGTTCGTTGAAGTCTGCGGCCGAGTGCGGACGGGGTGGTCCATTGCGTTGTCACGGGAGTCCTCCAAGGTGTCGCGGTGTGGGGAAGACGGGGGAAGCAGCCGTCCGGCGCCCGGCGAAGTTCCCCCCGGGTCGTTCACAGGGTGTCGAGCCAGCTGTGGACGGTCGCCGCGAGGCGGCGGGCGTGCTCGGTCATCAGCGTCAGATGGGTGCCCGGCACGTCGACGGCGGTGTGGTCGCCGCCGTCCCAGTGTGCCCGCCAGCTCTCCGGTTCCCCGGACCACTGCCCCACCGGCTCCGTCGCACGCAGGAACAGTACCGGCGCCTTCGTGGGCCTCGGTGCCCACTCTAGGAGCATCTGGTTGTAGGCGCCCATCGCCGTCAGCCGGGAGTCGTCGATGGACACCACGGAACGCTGCATGACCCAGTCGAGCATCTCGTTGCGCCACACCCCCATCGCCCCCGGCGAGCTGGGGAGATAGACGTCCGCCAGGATCAGCGCCGTGGGACCCGCGCCGCGCTCCTCCAGTCGGCAGGTCAGCGCGTGTGCCAGCGCCCCGCCCGCCGAGTGGCCGAGGAGGGCGTAGGGCCTATCACCGGTGTGCCGCAGCACCGCGTCCGCCTGCGCGTCGAGCAGCCCGTCCAGGGAGCCGGGCAGCAACTCGTCCGCGCGGAAGCCGGGCTGGCGCAGCGCCGACACGGTCAGCCGGTTCTCCAGGGCCGCGGCCAGTGCGGCGAACTCCTCCGGACCCGACGCCACCGCCGTGCCCGCGCAGCAGATCAGCTCCGGTCCCGCACCGTCCGCGGTGGCCAGGCGCACCGGAGCCGACTGCCATGCGGCGGCCGCCTGCCCGAGGATTTCTCCGTCCGCGAGGACGTGATCGGCGGGGAAGACGGGCCGGAAAGCGGCCAGTTCGGCGAGTGTGCCGATGAACGGCTCGGCCCGGCCGAGCCGCACGGCCCGCCGGTACATCGCCACCAGGCTGCTCTCACCGGCCGTGTCCGGGCCTTTGGCAGGCGTGCCGTCGCTGTCGGCGGCCTTCAGGGCGGCTGCCAGGTGCCCGGCCAGCTCTCTGGGGGTGGGGTGTTCGAGGACGAGGGAGGACGGCACTTCCAGCCCGGTGGCGCCGGTCAGGGCGACGCCCAGTTCGATGGCGGCGAGCGAGTCGAAACCGATGTCGCCGAAGGGGGTGTCGGCCGGTACGTCCTCCAATTCGGCGTGGCCGAGTGCGGCCGCCGCTTGTGTCCGCACCAGCACGAGCAGGTCCTGAGCACTCAGCGCGGGCCGGGTCGCCGGATCGGTGGCCCCCTCCGCGTCGGCCAGTCCGGCCGTCCCGCCCACCGCGGACGCGACCGGCCCGGCGGGCCCCGCGGGCATGGGGGCCGCCGCCTCCAGCCAGAACCGCTGACGCTGGAAGGCGTAGGTGGGCAGTGTGGCGTGGCGGGCACCGGTGCCGGCGTAGAACCGGGACCAGTCCACCTCCGCGCCGCGCGCGTAGGCCGTGGCGAGCGCCGTCAGGAGGGTACTGCCCTCCGGTCGGTCCCGACGCATCGCGGACACCAGCGCGGCCCGCGCCCGGCCGGGCGCCTCGGTGGCTGTGTCCCCGGCCGTCTCCTCCTCCAGGATCTCCAGGGCCAGGCCGCAGAGCACGCCGTCCGGCCCCAGCTCCACGAAGGTGCTCACGCCACGCGCGCGAGCGGCGCGCACCCCCTCGTGGAACCGGACGGTCTCCCTCGCCTGCCGGAGCCAGTAGTCGGCGGCGGTGAGTTCCCCGGCCTCGGCCGCGCGGCCGGTCAGGCCGCTGATCACGTCGAGCGTCGGCTCGCGGTACTCCACCGCGTCCGCGACCCGGCGGAACGCTTCCAGCATGGAGTCCAGGCGTGGGGAGTGGAAGGCGTGGCTGACGTTCAGGCGCTTGACCCGCACGCCGTATTCGGTCAGCTCCTCGGCGAGCGCCGAGACGGCGTCCTCGTCCCCGGAGACGATGATGGAGCGGGGCCCGTTGACGGCCGCCACCGCGATGCGGTCCTCCTGCCCGGCGATCAGGTCCCGCACCTCGTGCTCGGCGGCACGGACCGAGAGCATCGCGCCGCCGGTCGGCAGCTCCTGCATGAGCCGACCGCGGGCGGCGACCAGTGCGCAGGCGTCCGCCAGCCCGAACACCCCGGCCACGTGGGCAGCGGCCAGCTCGCCCACGGAGTGACCCAGCAACACGTCGGGGCGCAGGCCCCAGCCTTCGAAGAGCCGGAACAACGCGACCTGTACGGCGAACAGGGCCGCCTGGGCGTATTGCGTGCCGTCGAGCAGCGCGGCCTCCGGCGAACCGGCCTGCGCGAACATCACCGTCGACAACGGCCGGTCCAGATGAGCGTCCAGATGCTTCGCGACCGCGTCCAGTTCCTGTGCGAACGCCGGGTACTGGGTGTACAACTGCCGCGCCATGCCGGGGCGCTGGCTGCCCTGCCCGCTGAACAGGAAGGCGGTACGCCCTTCGCCCTGCGCGGTGTCCCGCACCACCCCGCCCGGGTCGCGGTCTTCCGCCATCGCCTTCAACGCCCCGAGCACGTCGGCACGGGATCCGCCCTCGACGGAGGCGTCCGCGAGCAGCACGGTCCGGTGCTCGAAGTGGGTGCGGGTCGTGGCGAGCGAGAACCCGACGTCCAGCGGATCGAGGTCCGGGTGCTGTTCCAGGTGTGCCGCCAGGCGCGCGGCCTGCTGCCGCAGCGCCGGCCCCGTCCGGCCGGACAGCGTCCACGGGACCAGGGCCAGCCGTCCCGCCACGGCCGGTGACCCCTCTTCGAGCTGCGCGGGCGGCGCCTCTTCGAGGATGACGTGACCGTTGGTGCCGCTCACGCCGAAGGCCGAGACTCCGGCCCGCCGGGGAGCACCGGTCCGCTGCCAGGGCACGGTCTCTGTCAGCAGCCGCACTTGCCCGTCGCCCCAGTCGACGTGGCGCGTCGGGCTGGCCACATGGAGGGTGCGGGGAAGCACACCGTGCCGCAGCGCCATCACCGTCTTGATGACGCCGCCCACTCCGGCTGCCGCCTGTGCGTGACCGAAGTTCGACTTCAACGAACCGACCCACAGGGGACGTTCGGGGCTCCTGTCCTCACCGTAGGTGTCCAGCAGCGCCTGCGCCTCGATGGGGTCGCCGAGCCGGGTACCGGTGCCGTGCGCCTCCACCGCGTCGATCTGTCCGGCGCCGAGCTGTGCGTCGGCCAGCGCACGGCGAATGACTCGCTGCTGCGAGGGCCCATTGGGCACGGACAGGCCGCTGCTGGCACCGTCCTGGTTCACCGCCGTACCCCGCACGACGGCGAGGACCCGATGCCCCTTGCGTACCGCGTCCGACAGCCTCTCCACCACCAGGACGCCGACGCCCTCGGCCCAGCCCGTGCCGTCCGCCGCGTCGTCGAACGCCTTGCAGCGCCCGTCCGGAGCGAGCCCACGCTGCCGGGCGAACTCCACGTACGCGGCCGGGTTGGCCAGCACGGCGACTCCGCCGGCCAGGGCGAACTCGCACTCCTCGCGGCGCAGCGCCTGCACCGCCAGGTGCAGTGCCACCAGTGAGGAGGAGCAGGCCGTCTCGACGGTCATGGACGGGCCTTCCAGGCCCAGGAAGTAGCTGATCCGGCCCGACAGGACCGCGTCCGCATTGCCGGTGAGCAGGTAGCCTTCGGACCCCTCCGGCAGACGTCCCGACGCGGCCGCGTCGCCCGGCACGTAGCCCTGGTTCGCCGCGCCGACGAACACACCGCCCTGGCTGCCGCGCAGCGCGCGCGGGTCCAGCCGGGCCTGCTCCAGGGCTTCCCAGGACGCCTCCATCAGCTGGCGCTGCTGCGGGTCCATCACGGTGGCCTCGCGCGGTCCTATCCCGAAGAACGCCGCGTCGAAGTCTCCCGCGTCATAGAGGAATCCGCCCTCGCGGCAGTAGGTCGTGCCCGGGACCGACGGGTCCAGGTCGTAGATCCGCTCCACGTCCCAACCCCGGTCCCCGGGGAAGGGACCCACCGCGTCCGTCCCCGACACGACGAGTTCCCAGAGGTCCTCGGGCGAACGGACCCCGCCGGGATAGCGGCAGGCCATGCCGACGATCGCGATGGGCTCGTGACGGGCCGCGAGGAGTTCGCGGTTGCGCTTGCGCAGCCGTTCGGCGTCCTTGACGGAGGTGCGCAGTGCCTCTAGCACCTTCTCTTGGGACAGAGCCATGAGTGGTCTCCTTACTGAGCTCCGGGCCGTGACCCGGTCAGGTCTGTGTGGTTCGTGCGACCGAAACCGGCGACGGCACGGCGCGCCCCGGCGCCGCCCGCAGCGGTCAGGAGTCGGACTGGTTGAGGACGAGGTCGACCAGCGCTTCGGCGTCCAGACCGTCGACTTCCGCCAGGGCGGACTCCTCGTCCGGCGTGGCCGCGCGGCGGTGCGGTTCGTCGCCCGGCAGGCCGGCCCAGCCGCCGGACTCCGCTTCCAGTCCGGCGAGTTCGAGCAGACCGTCGAGGAGGCCCGCGGCCCGCAGCCGGGCCAGCGGCACGTTCTGCAATGCCTGCCGGATCTCCGCCTCCTGCGCAGCCTCGTCGCTCGGCACCGCCAGCAGGACGTCGAGGCGGGCTGCCGCGGCACGGGCGTTGGGGTGGTCGAACGCGAAGGTGGCGGGGATCTTGGTGCCCACGGCCACACCGAGCTTGTTCGCCAGTTCCACGGCGGTGACCGAGCTGAACCCCAGCGTCCGGAACCCGGCGTCGGACTCGATGTGCTGCGGCCCCGGGTGACCGAGTACGGCGGCGGCGTGTCGGCGCACGAGATCGAGCAGGATCTCCCGCCGGTCGTCGCCCGTGGCCCGGGCGAGCCGTGCCAGCACGCCCTGGTCGGCTGCCCCGCCGGGCCGTGCGCCGCCCGAGATGTCCTCCGACGGGCCGCCTGCCGGTCCGGTCGGCGCGGTACGCACGCCGGGCAGCTCTCCGATCAGCGGGCTGGGCCGGAAAGCGGTGAACGACTGTGCGAACCGGGACCATTCGACGTCGGCCACGCTCACGCAGGTGTCTCCTCGGTCCAGGGCCTCGCCCAGGGCGGCGACTGCCGACTCGGGCTCCATCGCCCGGAGACCGAGGGCGGTGAGGAATTCCTCGCCCTGTTCGCCCGCCATGCCTCCGCCGCCCCACAGGCCCCAGGAGACCGATGTGGCGGTCAGTCCCTCCGCCCGGCGCTGTTCTGCCAGCGCGTCCAGTGCGGCGTTGGCGGCTCCGTATGCGCTCTGCCCGCCACTCCCCCACACGCCGGCGCCCGACGCGTAGAGCACGAACGCGTCCAGCTCCTTCTCCCTGGTCAGGTCGTGCAGATGCCGCGCCCCGACGACCTTGCCCGAGAGTACGGCGGCGAGCCCCGCCACATCCGTCTCGGCCAGCGGCGCCGAGTGCGGGACACCGGCAGCGTGGAACACCGCCGACAGCGGCTGCCCGGCCGGCAGGGCGTCCAGCAAGTCCCGCAACGCGTCCCGGTCCACCACGTCGCAGGCTGCGACGGTCACCTCTGCGCCCAGCTCCTTGAGCTCCGCTGACAGTTCCGCGGCTCCCGGTGCGCCCTCGCCCCGCCGCCCGGCCAGAATGATGTGCTCGGCGCCGTTGCGGGCCAGCCACCGCGCCAGATGGCCTCCGAGAGATCCGGTTCCACCGGTCACCAGAACCGTGCCACGCGGCTGGTAGCCGCCCTTCGCGGCCCGGCGAACGGATGCGGAAGGGCTGGAGGCTGGCAGCAGCCTGCGGCCGTACGCGCCCGACGCGCGCAGCGCCACCTGGTCCTCGGCACAGGTCTCCGACAGCACACGCACGAGCTGCCGCTCTTGTCGTCCGGCATCCCGCGCCGCCCGGGGAAGGTCCACCATCCCGCCCCACCGACTGGGGAGTTCGAGCGCCGCACAGCGGCCCAGGCCCCAGACCTGGGCGCCGACTGAGGACGGGCGCTCGGCGGGAGACACCGCGACCGCCCCACGGGTCACGACCCACAGCCTCGGATCCACGCCCCGGGCCACGTCCAGATCCGCGCACGCCTGCGCGAGCAGCATCGTGCCTGCCGTGGCGCGGTCGACGCCCGGATGATCCGGGTGCTGCCGCTCATCGGTGCCCAGGAGGGAAAGGATTCCCACGAGGGGTTCCTGCTCTTCGGCCGCGGTGGTGGTGAGCCGCGCCGCCAGGTCGGCGCGGTCCGTCGCCGTCACGTCGACCGTGAGACAGGAGACGGTGGCGCCGTGGGTGGTGAGGGCTTGCTGGACGTCGTGTGCGATCCGTATGCCGTCCGCGTCCAGGTCCTCGGGCACGACGAGCAGCCACCGGCCGTCCAGACGGGCCGACTCCGACAGCGACAGACTCTTCCACGCCACGTGGTAACGCCATCTCTCGATTCCTGATGCTCCGGCGGACTCGGTCACCGCCGCAGAAGGACGCGACTCAAGCCAGTAACGCCGGCGTTGGAAGGGGTAGGTGGGCAGGTCGATGATGCGGGCACCGGTGCCCTCGAACAG